>JBBSQX010000032.1:0-7018 GCA_038243605.1 Actinomycetales bacterium | reverse complement strand
GCTGCTGGCGCACGCAGGTAGACGTCGCTCACGGTATGCGACTTTCCCTTCGGGTCAACATCACAGACCCGCAGAAAAACGTCGAATCCTGGGTTGTCCGACGTGAGCGCGAGCCTGACCCGGATTTCACCGATCGTCGTGAGCTCTGATGCGAGCGGATCACTCGTGAAGACCAGGACGTCATCGCGCAACTCCCGACGACGCTGATCACGCCTCCCGGAGTCGAACGGATTGAGCGAGCGACCGCCAGCCTGAGGTGTCGGGTCATGCGGGTCATAACGGTAACTCAGCGTCGCTGTCGAGCCCGGCCCGAATTTATCGATTTCAGTCTCGGCGAGTCCGAACTCCGCGGTAAGGGCCCACTCTCGCTCAGTCGATGGCGGTGGCCACCGGGCAATGTCACGCCATCCCCCGCCCCCCGTCACCTCAACACGGACCGCGGCGGCGGGTGGCTCGTCGGCCGATATTTCTGCGAAGCCTCGCAGCAGATCATCGACGGCGATGACCCCGGCACCCGGACCATTGTGAGTCCAATCGCCAACAACAAGCCGCACCGGGCGCCCCGCCTCACGCAATGCCAGATAGTCGTCGAAAACACCGACCAAAAACAGGTCCTGCCAACCAGCGAGCAGGGTCACAGGGGGTACGAGCTGCAGGTCTTTCGCAAAATGAAGTGGTTGCCAAAATGAGTCATCCGGTGTTCGATTCTCTAGCCAGTCTTGGTACGGCGGGAAGCGATGGCCGACGGCAAAGAGGTCAGCGTCCTTCAGCGGAATCGCGAGCGAGGCGCGCCGCAACCTCCGCTTGGCGAGGGCGATGCGCAACAGCCTGCTGAGCGGTGATCGTTCTTGCGCGTCGAGAGCGATCATCCATGTGAGCATCGTCTCAACGGCGAAGCCTCCACCTTGATACATAATCGCATCGTCGAAGCGGCGCGACGAGAGCCCGATGGTCATTCGGTTGGGTCCGTCTGGCTCATCACACAGTGCCCACTGGGTCAGGCCCCCGTAGCTGAATCCCCAGCTGTGAATCGCACCGGTCGCCCAGGGCTGCGCGCGTACCCAGTCAAGGGTCGCTCGGCCATCCTCGGCCTCGTGGTGAAAAGGGTCGAATGCTTCCTTGCCGGAGCCGAAGGTGCCACGGCAGCTTTGCACCACCACGTGGTGCCCTCGTTCGGCCATGACTCGGGCAGCCGCCGTTGCCCCCGTGCGTCCGTAGGGCGTGCGAATGAGCACGACACTGCCGAGTGGGTCGGCGGCGGGCATCCAGTGGTCGGTGAGAAGCGTCACGCCGTCGCCTCCAGGAACCGGGATATCGCGCTCGACGAGCACGTCAGTGTGGCTCGCAGCGAGGATGCCTTGGGCAGCGTTTAAGCGCGCGTACTCCGCCCGCGCCCAGAGGTTCATGCGTGGGGGTCGGAGTCGGCGTGGGCTATTCATAGCGTCAGCACCCCTCGGAGCCACGTGATCGTCTCATTGTGAGCCCCCCGCTCGACTAACTCCGCTATTTCCGCAGAAACGCCAATGTCAGCCATTTTGAACCCCACCCTTCACGTCAGCGCTCTCCGCATCCCTCGGGCTCGACGACGTCAATCGCACGACGAGTTCGGGCAGAAGGGCGAGATGCGCGACCGGACGATTCATCTCGGCCATCAGCGTTTGCAGTATCTCGAAAGCGAATCGCCCACTCGCCGCGAACGGTTGGCGGACCGAGGTCAACCCGCTCAGTACTGCAAGCTCACTGTCGTCATAACCGACGACCGCGACATCCTCTGGCACGCGTAGACCTCGTTCGCGCAGGCCGAGGAGAACTCCGGCCGCCAGGCGATCGTCGACTGCGAAGATCGCGTCGGGTAGCTCGTCTGCGGGAAGGTCTCTGATCGCTTCCCTCCCGCCTTCGATAGCGCCGTCGGCAAGTATCCAGGCAACTTCGCCGTCAGTGTGGTGACGGATCAACTCCGTGAAGCCCCGCAGTCTCAACTCCCCCGAGGTTACGAACCGACTAGGCGGGGGTGCCGGGCTAATCCAGGCAGGGCGGCGCACTCCTCGCGATAGCAGATGCTCCGCAACCAACCGCCCTCCTGCTTCATCGTCAACGGCGATGCTCGAATACAGATCCGACTTCCGGTCGAGTAGCACGGTCGCGATCCCGCGCTCGGCCAGCCACTCACCCAATCGAGGCGAGGGCTCTGCCCCCATGATGATGAGACCATCGACACCGTTCATCAGAGGCACTTCGTCGATGACCGGAGCCCCTGTTCCGGGAGAATCGTCCATGACAACGACGTCGATTTTTCCTGCCGCGGCCCGGAGCACCCCGGCCAGCCGAGTGAAATAGCTGGGATGCTGTGAAAATGGCCCGATGACGCCGATCCGCCGAGTGCCAGCCCGCGCGCGCGCACGATTGTGGTTGCGTCCTACGAATCCCAGTTGATCCGCGGCCTGAATGACTCGAAGCCTGGTGGCAGCGGCAACACGGTCTGGCCGATTGAGGGCGTGCGAAACGGTGGCGATACTGACGCCGGCCCGCTCCGCGACCTCGTAAATGGTGGCCTTCGCCGCAGCGTCGTGCTGACCGCGCTCAGTCGAGGGAGTCAACATCTTTGCCCCTATCGTTGCGCGGCGCTAGCGTGACCATCACCAACTGATCATTCCGTATCGCATCTAGTCATCGTCGCTAATTTTAGCAAAAACGTCAAATTCTTTTTTGCAGTCGCCTACTCTTCGGCGTACAGTCGTGGAATCATGAACATCGCCTCGCTCTCCCTGGCGACGCACACGCGCGCAGCCCTCGCCTTTGTCACGATTTGGCCGACTTATGCCGACCGATGACAGCGCGGGGAAAGTCGCTTCGCTCCTGAGCATTGCCGACAAGGCCCGGCTAACCAGCGGACGCGATTTTTGGAGAACAGAGCTAATCGAATCGGCTGGTATCCCCTCGATCCTCCTCACCGACGGCCCCCACGGACTCCGCAAACTCGCTGACCGCTCCCCCGGTCTCGAATCCGAAGACAGTGAACCCGCTACCTGCTTTCCGCCGGCCGCAGCACTGGGGTGCTCGTGGGACCCAGCGCTCGTTGAACGAGTCGCCGAGGCGATCGCAGAGGAAGCGGTTGCCCAGGGTGTTGGGGTCGTTCTGGGTCCGGGCATCAATATCAAGCGGTCACCGTTGTGCGGACGCAACTTCGAGTACTTCTCGGAGGACCCGCTACTGTCTGGGGCTTTGGGCGCGGCGATGGTCCGGGGCCTGCAGTCCCGCGGGGTGGGCGCCAGCGTGAAGCACTTCGCCGCCAACAACCAAGAAACCGACCGCCTGCGGGTGTCAGCCGACATCGATCCGCGGCCACTGCGCGAGATCTACCTTCGGGCCTTCGAACACGTGGTGCGTGAGGCTCGACCATGGACGGTGATGTGCGCCTATAACCGACTCAATGGCGTCTACGCTGCCCACAACCGCTGGCTACTCACCGATGTTCTCCGAGAGACCTGGGGGTTCGACGGTGTCGTGATCTCCGATTGGGGCGCAGTGACGGATCGGGTCGCCGCAATCGCCGCCGGCCTGGACCTTGAGATGCCGTCGACCATGGGGCGCACGGATGTCGAGGTCGTGCGCGCGATCAACGATGGCTCGCTAGACGAGACCCTCTTAGATTCCGCCGTGGGACGGATGTCGACCTTGGCCGCGCGGGTGGGTAACCGCACCACCGCATCAATCGCAGATCCTGTGGAACATCATGCACTCGCCTACGACGCGGCAGCACGCTCAATCGTGCTGCTCAAGAACGAGGACGATCTGCTGCCATTGGGAACTGATGAACGCCTCGCGGTGATCGGCCTCTTCGCAACACAACCGCGAATCCAGGGGGCCGGCTCCTCGCGAGTTAACCCGACCCGCGTGGATGTCGCGCTCTCGCGCATCCGAGACCTCGCCGTTTACGAACCAATTTTCTCCGCCGGTTTCGCTTTCGACGGCTCCGGCAAACTGACGGACGCCCAGCGCGACGAGGCTGTACAGGCTGCCGCAACGGCCGAGGCCGTGGTGGTGTTCTTGGGTCTACCGGACTCCGAAGAGTCTGAGGGTTTTGACCGCGAGCATCTGCGGCTGCCAGACCAGCAACTCGAGCTCCTCGATGCGGTACTCGAAGCAAACCCTCGCACCGTTGTCGTGCTCACTCATGGGTCGGTGGTCGAGCTTCCCTTCGTCGGGAGGGTTCCCGCGGTTCTCGATGCCTCCCTACTGGGACAGGCGGGCGGGACTGCCACCGCCGACGCACTCTTCGGAATAGTCAACCCTTCGGGAAAGCTCGCGGAGAGCGTCCCGCTCCGGCTAGAACACAGCCCAGCATTCGGCAACTTTCCCGGCGAATCCGGACACGTTCGCTACGGTGAAGGAATCCTTGTTGGGTACCGTTGGTATGACGCCCGCGCGCTCGACGTGTGTTTCCCGTTCGGGCACGGCCTCTCCTACACCACGTTCGACTATGGGCAGGCGGTGGCCCTGGTTGAGTCATCCGGCGACATTGTCGTCCACATCCAGATATCTAACCTCGGTGAATGCGCCGGACGTGAGGTAGTGCAGGTCTACGGCGGACCGGCCCATTCTCTTGTACATCGAGCCCCCAGAGAACTCGTCGGCTTCGCTAGCGTGGAGCTTGAACCTGGTGAGGCGCGCGGCGTTGCGATACGCATCCCGCGCAGCAACCTTGCCTACTGGGAGGTGCGAATCGATGACTGGCGCGTGGAGGGTGGCGAATACCTGCTCTACATCGGTTCGTCGAGCCGGGACTTGCGCGCAGGGACGAGCGTGCAGATTGACGAGGACGCAGTGCCGATCCCACTTGGCCTGGATTCGTCCGTCGGCGAACTACTAGCAAATCCTGCGACCGAGCCGCTGGTGCGCCAGGCGCTCGTCATACTGGGCATCTCTGCTGCCGAGGGCGGAGGAGACGTGGTGTTCAGCGATGAGGGGATGCGCAAAATGTTGAACTATTACCCCATCAACCGCATGCTTGACGACCCCGACCTGCCATTCAGCCGCGAAGACCTGAAGACACAGATCGCGGTGGCGAACCGCGAGAAGTAGACGTGCTTTCGCACGTGAGCTGCGGGAGCAATTTCCTTAAACTCAGGCAGCCCACTCCACGGCGTGCAGGCCGCCATCCGACAGGCGTCAATCTGTTCAACGCGTGCAAACCTCCCATACCGATAAGACAGTGCCGGTGCGCGCTAACCCTCACCCCCAACATCGACGGCCAACCCCAGAAACACAAAACGCCATCCCGGAGGAGAGCGAAAAGTGAACGATTTCCAGACGTTCATATGAACGATGTTTCGTGACATGACATTTGTCGGGCTGACAGTGTTCTGGTGCAGGACATAGGGCCTCGATTCATGTCCCGCATTGCATGCTTTGCATGATTCTGGTCTCCTTCTGGTCCCCTCGCGAGTCGAGCACGCATACGCGTACGCGGACCTTGGTGTCGCCCAAGCCTTAACCACAATTCTGCGGGCCGGTTTAAATATCCACGAGATCGTCTCCGTCCTCCAAGACGAACCTGCTGCACTTGTGACAGAGTCGAGAGCATCCAAGTGGCGGAATTTCGCGCTTCGCGTACCCGGCAATCGCAGTCTAGGGACTCAGCCGCTCAAACGGACTGCCCATCCGCCAGCGCACCCAGGTTGACGCCAAGTGACTCCTCAATAAAGGCGATGGTTGTGGGCTGGGCATCAAGTGATGCCCTCACGAGCTGCGATGTGAAAAGCCCGCTTCGTGGTACCCATTTGGCGCCCTGTCGGTCGACGGTTGTTACCCAATCCACTGCAACTAAATACTCACAAATCGCAAGGTCGTTGGCATCGTGTGCAATATTCGGCTCGGCGAGTTCATATTCGGCAAGCAGAATTCCTTTGCTCCGAAAATCGGCGTATGGAACCGCTAGCGACCGCACGACGCCCACACCCACGTAACCCGCACCTTTAAGATAGGCGACGATCACGTCGCCGACTTCGAGCCCGCGAATCGGGTCACTGAACTTTGGATCGCCACCGGCGGCAAGAAAACTAAACTGCCGACAATCATCCCAGTTGCGGGACTCACCCTCGCCAACATTGACGTAGTAAATACCGTTCTCGAAGTCGAAACGCGCGAGTCTCTTGTGGAACGTATCCGGTGGTCGAAACCGGCCGACGTATCGACCAGACGCAACATTGGTGAGTGTGCGGCCCAACTTCCAAATAAGGGCGGTCTCAACCATCAGCGCTTCCTCCGAAGTGAGACCTTTGGCGACAATCCGAATAATGGGCTCCACGCCTTCTTTCTGGATCGCCTTGATACGGGCAACCTTCACAGAGTCATCGACATCTTGAAGGTGAGCGTGGCTCCGAGACCCCGTTCCTTTACCGTAGTAAAACTCTTCGAAGTTGCGCGGGTCGATGTACACGTACACGTAATAGCGATCGGTCACCTTCATAGTATTCACTGTGCCAGCCACTAAGGGGTGAAGCCATGACGCTTATAACGCAGCCCGCTGCAAGTTGGCGTCTGGTTTCATCCCGCATTTCGGGGTCTGTTGTCCACCTTCACCGACACCGCCCGCGAACACTGCTACCCGGCATCCACCCTCAGCGATAACGGCATGGGCTACACCGTGCGCCTGGCGGGCGACCGAAACGAGGTCGGCCGCACAAGCTTGGAGGCCGATCTGTTTGCTCGGGGCATCATCCAGCAGAACGGCAAACCCCACCACCCACAAACCCAAGGGAAAGTGGAGCGCTTCCAGCAGACCCTGAAGAAATGGTTACGTGCCAAACCCACCCAGCCCACCACGATCAGCGCGCTACAGCTCCTCCTGGAAGAGTTTGCTGAGGAATACAACCAGCGCCGCCCCCACAGCTCGCTACCCCACCGGGCCACCCCCGCCGCCCTCTACACGAGCATGCCCAAAGCCACTCCGACTGGCAGTCGCGACAACGACACCCACAACCGCATCCGACACGACCGTGTCGACGAATCCGGCGTC
>JBBSQX010000031.1:0-9526 GCA_038243605.1 Actinomycetales bacterium | reverse complement strand
GCCGATTCTTGCTAGCCGGAGATTCGCGCAACCACTTGTTCGGGGGTAAAGAACTCTCCCGATTTCTCTACCTCATACACAAGATCGACAAGCGTTGAGTTAATCGGGGCTGTCCTCCCTGTCGCTTTGGCGGCATCAACGATCGCACCGTTTAAAAAGTCGACTTCAGACTTTTGGCCGCGTCGGATGCTCTGAAGCGTCGAGCCAGGGTTGGGTACCCTGCCCATCTTCCACTTCATGAACAAGGGAAGCACCTGAGCGGCCCAGAGCGGCAGGGCGCGAAAAATGCGCAGGAGCCCGTGCGAAAGGCCCTGCATCGTGTCAAACCGCACACCAGAATCGATCGCTGTGCCAACGGCCTCCTGCATGCTGCGTGTGAGCACCCTGCGAAGCCCACGGTCGGCGATCGTCGCTTGCACGCTCGTGCCGGTGATGGCGGGCAGCGCATTGATCTGATTCACGATGAGCTTTGTCCACTGAGCGCCGGCGAAGTTCGGGGTGATGAGTACGGGAATCACAGGGCTGAGTACAGAGGCGGCGTAGTCAATAGCCATGAGTAAGCCGCTGCTCAAAATCGAGTTCGTGGCGCTTGTGCGCTCAACACGTGTGCCATCAACAGGAGTGCTGCCCAGGTACGTCGAACCTGAGGTTGTGATGGCAACATGGCCTGGCCTTACCAACGAGGCGGCAAACACCGCGAGGCCGCCGACAACCTCGTTACCCGGCAATGCTGCGCGTGCCGTCGTGATGGCGGTGACACCATTTTGAATAACGACAACGGGCACTCCGCGCAGCAATCCCGAGTTCTCGCGCAGTGCACTTTCTGCGTCGAGAGTTTTGGTGGTCACGATGGCGAGCTCTGGTGCGCGAGTGAGAAGTGGGTTTGCTTCCACAGCGGCAACGTAGTCGCCCCATTCGCCCGACAGCGTGAGGCCATGCTCGCGGAGTGCCTCAAGATGCGCCCCACGAGCAGTCACTTCTACGTCGTGCCCGCCCCGGTGAAGAACGGCCGCAATTGTTCCCCCCACGGCCCCCGCACCGATGACAGCTACCTTCATGCCTCGAAGCCTACGGGGCCAACCTGAGCTTGATAACCTCGAGGGGTGACGAAGACCACCCAGCGCAGCGGCATTCTTCTTGTCGACAAATCGGGAGGCATGACCAGCCACGATGTGGTCTCGCGAACAAGAAAACTTGCGGCAACACGGCGAGTTGGGCACGCGGGCACGTTGGATCCCATGGCGACAGGTTTGCTCCTTTTGGGTATGAATGGTGCGACCAGGCTGCTGACCTATTTGGTGGGTCTCGACAAGGAGTATTTCGCCACCATCCGGCTTGGTGGGTCAACGCCCACCGACGATGCCGAGAGCGAAGTTGATGAACTCGGCGACCCGGAGCTTCTGGCCGCCGTGACCGAGCAGAGCATTCGGGAAGCCATTCGCCCGCTCACGGGCGAGATTCAGCAGGTGCCCTCCACCGTGAGTGCGATAAAAGTGGATGGCAAGCGCGCATACGCCCGCGTGCGCGCCGGCGAAACAGTGGAGCTGAAGGCTCGTGGCGTGACGGTCTCGGCGTTTGAGGTGCTCGCATTTCGGCGGGATGAGTTCATTGATATTGATGTGCGGGTGGAGGTGTCAACCGGCACGTACGTTCGTGCTCTCGCGCGCGACCTCGGCCGCGCACTTGGTGTGGGCGGGCATCTGACTGTTCTGCGCAGAACACGTGTCGGGCCCTTTGGTGTTGAGGATGCCGCGACCCTCGAAACGCTGGAGGTCTCAGCTGCGTTGCTGGCCCCCGCAGACGTTGCACGCAAACTTTTTGCCACGATTTGTCTTTCGTCGCAACAGTCCATCGATTTGTCACAGGGAAAGCGGGTGGAAGTGGTGGACCAAGTTCCACAGGGTGGCGGCGTGGGCGATGCCGACCTCGTCGCAGCGATTGCACCAGACGGCCGACTCGTTGGGCTTGTTTCCCTTGACCGGGCCACGGCAAAGTCCATCATCAACTTTCCCGAGGATGTTGTTGCCCCATGATCGAATGGTTCACGTGGCTTCAGGTGATTGTTGCGGCTGCCGCTGGCGTACTCTGCCTCATTCTGGGTGTGGCTAAACAGCCTCCAAATGATTACAGCCTCGGTGCGGTTCTCGCGGTGGAGGTGTTGCTACTAGCGCAACTTGTTGTGGCACTTCTTGCTCCCGCTTTCGGGAATGAACCATCAGGAAGCCCGCTGGAGTTTTACACCTACCTGATTTCGGCGATTGTTCTTCTTCCCGCCGCCGGGTTCTGGGCTTTCGCCGAGCGCACGAGGTGGAGTACTATCATTCTGGGTGTTGCCGCGCTCTCCGCGGGGATCATGTTGTACCGGATGCACACAATCTGGACGGCCCAGTTCGCTTGATGTTGACATCCGAGGCCTCCCGCATCACCTAACCTTGAAACGATGCATTCCCCTCCTACTGACCCGTCTCCAGTGCGCACGCGATCGCGCGGAATTGGCGGCGTACTGATCGCCGTCTATGGCGTTTTGGCGCTGGCAGCGACCGGGCGTTCTTTCGTGCAGATTGCGACCAAGTTTGATCAGGCACCCCTCGCATATTTGCTTTCTGCACTCTCTGCTCTCGTCTACATCGTGGCCACCATCGCGCTCATCAAGCGCGGCCCTGTGTGGCATCGCATCGCCTGGGTGACGATCTCATTCGAGCTGCTAGGCGTGCTCGTGGTTGGCCTCCTGAGTGTGTACGATCGTGAACTGTTTCCGAGTGACACCGTGTGGTCCGTATTCGGGCGTGGTTATCTCTTCATTCCCCTCGTTATTCCTGTGTTGGGAATGATCTGGCTCTCCACGCGTTCGCGCGAACACTCTCAGAAGCGGGTCTGACATGGATGTGTTTACCGCGCTCGATCAGGTGCCGCCTGATTTTGGCCCATCAGCTGTCACGATCGGCAAGTTCGATGGGGTGCACAGAGGGCACGAACAAGTCATTGAGCGCCTTCGCGCTGAAGCGCGTGAGGGGTCTCTGACCTCCACGGTTGTGACGTTTGATCGCAATCCCTTGAGCCTGCTTGCGCCAGAAAGATGCCCGGCCGAACTGGTCAGCAACGCGCAAAAACTCGGGCTTCTTGATGACTGTGGTGTTGACGCCACGGTGATGCTCGACTTCACCCGTGCCTTCAGTGAGAATTCGCCCCGAGAGTTCGTCGAGGGAATGCTCGTCACAACGTTGCACGCAAAAGTTGTGCTTGTCGGGGCGGACTTTCGTTTTGGAAGATTTGGCGCCGGCGATATCACCGTGCTTCAAGAAATGGGCGAGGAACTGGGATTTCGGGTAGTTCTGCTTGATAACTTTGAGCTACCCAATTCCGTTGACGTGCCCACTACAGGTGAACTCCGTGACGTGCCCACCACCGCGCCGCGCCGCGTTTCTTCCACCTGGGTGCGTGAGCTTCTCTCCGCAGGCAACGTGAAGGCAGCACGGTATTTGCTTGGTCGTGAACCTGTTGTGAGATCGGTCGTTGTGCGCGGAGCGCAGCGCGGCCGGGAGCTCGGTTTTCCGACCGCGAACCTGGCACCGCATGCCGAAGGGTTTATCCCCGCCGACGGTGTTTACGCCGCGTGGGTTGTCGTCAACGGCAGTCGCTATCGTGCCGCTGTGTCGATCGGCAATAATCCAACCTTCGATGGTGTCGCTGAGCGTCAAGTGGAGGCACACCTACTCGGCGAAGGTGATGACTCCATCGACATCGACCTTTACGGAGAGATGATTGAAGTGCATTTCGCCGAGCGGCTGAGGGGCATGCTCAAATTCGACAGCATGGATGCGCTCATCGCGGGAATGGTCGACGATGTCACGCGCGTGAGGGTATTGCTTCCTGACGAGTCAGTGTCGGGGGAATGAGCGTCTCCGTACGGCGAGCATCACCGGTGCTTCCGCTCTGGGCGGGCCGAACCGTCGTCTTGATCGGCATCATCCTCGTCAGTGCGAACTTGCGTACGGCGGCGACATCGTTGTCACCGATTGTTGGTGATGTCTCGAGCGAAATCCCCTTGGGTCTCGTGGGGCTCGGCGTACTCGGGATGCTTCCCCCGATTATGTTCGCATCCGCGGGGCTTTTTGCTCCTCGGTTGGCGCGCAGGCTGGGGCTTGAAGCGGCGGTCGTCGTATTGATTGTCGCGATGATTGTAGGGTTCTCGGCTCGGGCGATGGTTTCTGAGTACTGGGGGCTTTTCGCGGGCACGCTGATCGCATTAGCGGCGGCGGGGGCTGGCAACATCCTGCTGCCACCCATTGTGAAGCGCTACTTTCCTGACCGTATCGGGCTGGTTACCTCTTTGTACGCCACGGCGGTTGCCGTCGGTACCACGTTGCCTCCCGTTACGGCCTATCCGATTGCGGATGCAGCAGGATGGCGAGTGTCGCTCGCCGTCTGGGCGATGCTCGCGATCGTGAGCCTGCCGCCGTGGATTGCCGTGCTCGTACACCGCCGTCGATCGCTGCGCGCCGATATCGACATTGCCCCAGAGCTTGAGGAACCAGAGCCGGCGCTGATGGGGCGAATCTGGCATTCGCGTGTCGCCTGGGCGATCACAATTGTGTTCGCGCTCACGTCATTTCAGGCGTACTCGCTGTTTGCGTGGCTCCCTCAACTGCTCGTTGATCAAGTAGGGGTGAGCGCGCTGGAGGCTGGTCTGCTTCTCGGGTTTTGGGGCATGCTCGGCATGCTGGCATCCTTCGCCGCGCCGATCCTCGTCGCCAGACTGTCGAACGTTGGCTGGGTGATGCACATTGGAGCCACCGGCTTTATCCTCGGGTATTTGGGGCTTCTGCTGGCACCTGGCGTATCGCCGTGGTTGTGGATCGCGTTGTGCGGGGTGGGGCAACTCATTTTTCCGGCGTGCCTCGCGCTCATCAACCTCCGAACCAGAACGCACGATGGGTCCATCGCGCTCAGCGGTTTTGCGCAGGGCATCGGTTACCTCATTGCGGCGCTCGGACCTTTGCTGGTGGGCCTTCTGCACGATGTCACCGGCGGCTGGGTCGCCTCGCTGTCGTTGATGAGTGGAGCAGCGGTGCTGTTTATCTACTTCGGTATTGTGTTGCGAAAGCCACGCTTCGTTGAAGACGAACTCGCCGCGCTTCCCACGCTCACTCGTTAGTCGAGAAGCGTCGCACGATGCACAAGTGCGCCAGCTCCTACGAGCGGGCCCTCATCTAAAAGCGCAGAAGAAACAATTCGCACTCGCTGCACATAATCGAATGAGGTTCGCTCGTTGACGCCCTGACGGATGAACTCAAACAGGTCGGGGGTGACGCGGGAGAATCCTCCACCGATGGCGACGACATCTAGGTCGAGGAGTGATGTTGCCGAACCAATGGCCCTACCGATGGCAATTCCGGAACGCTTAATCGCTGCGTGAGCGATTGCCTCGCCCTCGCGGTAACTTGCCGAAAGGTCTTCCCCCGAAACGCCGCCCCAACCCTGAGCTTGCGCCCACGCAACGGTGCGAGGGCCAGAGGCGACTGCTTCTAGGCAACCCTTGCCCCCGCAGGCGCACTCATCATTTGCTCCGCCAACCTCAACATGGCCAATGTGACCCGCATTGCCGGTCGGGCCAGGGGCTGCTCGCCCGTCAAGAATTACACCTCCGCCAATGCCGGTAGAGACGACCATTCCCATGAGATTGTCGATGCCTTTCGCCGCCCCCACCCAGTGCTCGGCAAGTGTGATGCACAATCCGTCGATGCGAAGCGTGATGGCGGTGTCTGGCACGCAGTCAGCGAGAAGTGCGGCTAACGGAAAATTGCGCCAAGAAGGGAGGTTGAGGGGTGAGACGAGACCTTGATCCTGCTGGATCGGCCCGGCAGCACCGGCTCCAACGCCTGCGAGCGTTGCCCCGGCGGGGATCGCCTCCATCGCCCCGGCCACAACCTCGCGCACACTCACGATGAGTTCTTCCGAGTTGCGGTTGGCGCCGGTCGGTCGACGAACGCGACTGCCAGCAAGAAGCACGCCTGCGCTGTCGACGAGAGCAGCCTCCACTTTGGTACCGCCAAGGTCAACGGCAAGTGCGAGAGGTTCAGACATATACGGAAGCCTATTGCCGACTTGTGGGCTCGCCACATTCTGCGCCACATTCGCGCACCTTCTTCTCCCCATGTTGCTCATATGAGCATCTTCGTCAACGGATGTAGCAATTCTCCGCCGACCGGCCTAACCTATGCAGAAGGGGAGGCCGCTATGCCGTTGAACACTATTGATGACGCTGAGCTCCTCACTGTGCGCGTCGCGGAGCTCTACTACGACGAAGAGAAGACTCAAGACGAAATTGGCGCCCTTCTCGGCATCACTCGCTGGAAGGTGGGGCGGCTCCTCACGCAGGCGCGCGAGCGCGGAATTGTACGTATCGAAATCGTCCACCCCAGGGCCAGGCGACTAGGTGTCGAACGCGAACTCAAAGAGCGCTTCGGGCTCAAAGATGCCGTCGTCGTTCCCGAATCCGACGACATGCTTTCCCGCGTCGCGCAAGCTGCCGCCGACTACCTCACCTCGCTGCGCCCCGTTCCGCGTGTTCTTGGTATTAGTTGGGGGCGAACGCTCGACAGCGTTGCCGATAACCTGCCGAATGGGTGGGCATCCGGCATCACCGTCGTACAGATCAATGGGGGAGTGAGCCTCAATCGCAGGCCGGGCACAGCATCAACGACGGCGGCCGAAGTCGCACACAAAGGCGGCGGTCAGGCACTGCTGCTTCCCAGCCCTGCCATCCTTGAGCGGCGTGAAACGGCTCGCGCAATTTCGAGTGACCGCACCGTGGCCACGGTACTCGAGCGTGCCGCGAATGCTTCTGCCTACCTTTACAGTGCTGGAGTTGCTGACTCCTCGTCGATTCTTGTCGACAGCGGATATCTTTCACCGGCCGATGTGCAGGAGCTCGTACGCAAGGGCGCGGTGGGAGATGTTGTAGGGCGCTACATCGACGCTAACGGCAACCCCGTTGACCCCGGGCTCGACGAGCGAACGGTTGGCCTCGGTCTCGACCAATTGCGCTCAGCACATACCGCAATTTTCGTCGTCGCAGGCGAACCCAAACACGATATTGCGCGAGCGGTCGTCACCAGTTCACTGTGCAGCGTCATAGTGACAGACGAAGTGACAGCCGCGGCACTCTTGGAGGAGATATGACGATCGAAAACCCTGTGGCTCTTGCGCCAGCATCCCGAGCGATTCAGCTCATCGGCGCCGACCTTACCGAGAGGAGCCTCAAGCTCCACCTCGACGGACTCTCTGGGGTGGATGCCGTCGGTCTTGAAGCGCGTGCCGCTGGGCTCGCGACGAGATCGATCAAAACCACGTCGAAGGTGTGGGCACTCGACACTATTATTGGACTCATCGACCTAACAACCCTTGAAGGCGCTGACACGCCAGGCAAGGTGCGTTCACTCGTTGCAAAAGCGATGAACCCTGACCCCTCTGACCTGACGACCCCTCAGGTGGCGGCCGTATGCGTTTACGGTGACATGGTTCCGGATGCCGTGGCAGCGCTCGGCAGCGCCCATGCAGCGGGCGAGCCAGACGGTATCAACGTCGCGGCAGTCGCCACAGCATTCCCGAGCGGGCGTGCTTCGCTCGCCGTGAAGCTCGCCGATACGCGAGAAGCTATTGCTGCCGGGGCGGACGAGATCGACATGGTCATCGACCGAGGGGCTTTCCTCTCTGGGCGGTACGGTCTCGTCTTCGAACAGATCGTCGCCGTAAAAGAGGCGTGTCGACGCGACGACGGTACATTCGCGCACCTCAAAGTTATCCTTGAGACGGGTGAACTCAGCACGTATGACAATGTTCGCCGCGCCTCCTGGCTCGCGATCCTCGCCGGTGGGGACTTCATCAAGACCTCAACAGGCAAAGTGCAGCCGGCCGCAACACTGCCGGTTACACTGCTCATGCTGCAGGTCGTGAACGACTGGTACCGCCTCACGGGCGAGAAGATCGGGGTGAAACCGGCCGGCGGCATCCGCTCGTCAAAGGATGCCATTCGGTACCTCGTGACGGTTGCGGAGACTGTCGGCGAAGAGTGGCTTCAGCCCCATCTGTTTCGATTCGGCGCCTCAAGTTTGCTGAACGACGTGCTGCTGCAGCGTCAGAAGATGAGGACCGGCCACTACAGCGGCCCCGACTACGTCACGATCGATTGAAACCGCTGGTTGAGGGGTCGCACAGCGATCGTCTCGAAATCAGACCAAGGAGTAACTAAATGTCTTTTCTCGAATATGCACCGGCCCCAGAGTCGACGAGCATCCTGCACCTGAAGAAGAACTACGGGCTCTTCATTGATGGTGAGTTTGTGGATGGGCATGGCGCGCCTTTCACCACGATTTCTCCCGCTGATGAGAGCCCTATCGCGGGCATCGCCAACGCCAACGCCGCGGATGTCGACACGGCTGTTACTGCTGCTCGTCGCGCCTACGAGAAGACCTGGTCGCGCATGAGCGGAGCCGATCGAGGAAAATACTTGTTTCGCATCGCGCGGCTTGTGCAAGAGCGAGCGCGCGAACTTTCTGTCGCCGAGAGCCTCGATAATGGTAAACCGATCAAAGAGAGTCGCGACGTTGATGTTCCGCTTGTCGCAGCGTGGTTCTTCTATTACGCAGGGTGGGCCGACAAGCTCGACCACGCTGGGTTCGGCCCGGCGCCGCGAGCACTAGGCGTTGCAGCGCAAGTCATTCCGTGGAATTTTCCACTGCTCATGATGGCGTGGAAGATTGCACCGGCGCTTGCCGCAGGTAACACTGTCGTGCTCAAGCCCGCAGAAACCACCCCGCTCTCCGCGCTGATTTTTGCGGAGATTCTGCAGCAAGCAGACCTGCCTGCTGGTGTCGTCAACATCATCACGGGGGCAGGCGATACCGGTTCTGCGCTCGTGAATCATCCGGATGTCAACAAGGTGGCCTTCACCGGCTCGACCGCTGTTGGCAGGGCGATTGCAAAGTCGACGGCGGGAACCGGCAAGAAGATCACTCTTGAGCTCGGCGGCAAGGCGGCGAACATCGTCTTCGATGATGCGCCCATGGACCAAGCGATTGAGGGCATCGTCAACGGAATCTTCTTCAACCAGGGTCACGTGTGTTGCGCTGGCAGCCGCCTGTTGGTGCAAGAGAACGTGCACGACGAGGTTATCGACCGCCTCAAGCAGCGGCTCTCAACGCTCCGTATGGGCGACCCGCTCGATAAGAACACCGATATCGGCGCTATCAACTCCAAGGCACAGCTCGAGCGAATTCGTACCCTCTCGAAGGTCGGTGAAGAAGAAGGTGCCACGCGGTGGAGTGCCGACTGCGAGATCCCGGCGAAGGGTTTCTGGTTCGCACCGACAATTTTCACGAACGTGGAGACAAGCCACCGCATCGCCCGCGAGGAGATCTTCGGACCGGTACTCTCAGTGCTGACCTTCCGCACCCCGGCCGAAGCGATCGCGAAGGCCAACAACACTCCTTACGGACTCTCTGCGGGTATTTGGAGTGACAAGGGC
>JBBSQX010000030.1:0-9666 GCA_038243605.1 Actinomycetales bacterium | reverse complement strand
GACGCCGGATTCGTCGACACGGTCGTGTCGGATGCGGTTGTGGGTGTCGTTGTCGCGACTGCCAGTCGGAGTGGCTTTGGGCATGCTCGTGTAGAGGGCGGCGGGGGTGGCCCGGTGGGGTAGCGAGCTGTGGGGGCGGCGGTGATTGTATTCGTCGACGAACTCATCAAGCAGCGCCTGGAGCTCGGTGATGGTGTCGGGTTGGGTGGGTTTGGCACGGAGCCATTTTTTGAGAGTCTGCTGGAAACGTTCGACCTTTCCCTGGGTGGTGGGGTGGTTGGGTCTGCCGTTCTTCTGGAGGATGTGGAGGCGGCGCAGCTCTGTCTCGAAGGCGTTGCGGCCGCCTTGGCGGCCGAGGCCGGAGAGTCGGGTGGTGAAGACCATGCCGTTATCGGTGAGGGTGGATGCGGGGATTCCGTGAATTTTGGTGGCCTCACGAAACTCGGTGAGGACGATCGGGGTGGTGATGCGGGTGTGGGCGGTGATGCGGATGGCGTAGCGGGTGCAGTCATCAATCCAGGGCAGGATCTCGGTGTCGTGCCCGTCGGCGAGACGGTAATGAGTGAAATCGGACTGCCATGTTTCGTTGGGCATGGCGGCTTCGAAGCGAATATAGGAGGACTTGGGTTTCTTCTTCGGCGCGGGGGTGATGAGGCCAGCGCGGGTCAGGTGCCGGGCGATCGTGGCGCGCGAGACGGTGATGGCGTGGTGTTGCCTCAGGTGCCAGGCGATGGTCTCCGGGCCTGCATCAAGGCCCGTTGTGGTCAGATCACGGCGCAGTGCAAGGATCAGTTCGACGATCTCGGTGGGTGTGGCCGCGGGTGAGGTGTGTGGTCTGCGCGAGCGGGGCTGGAACGCGGCCTCACCCTCATCGCGGTAGCGGGCAATTAGTTTGGAAACCCACCCGGAAGACACCCCATAGGTGCGGGCAACCTCGGCCTGCGAGCGGCCCTCAAGGACAACGGCGGTGATGACCAGACGTGCTTTCGACATCCCCGATCATGGCCACAAATGTTTCCTATGTCTTGAGACATCCGTTTCCTATGTCCTGAACCAGAACACCGCTACCCCGACAAAAAGTAGCATCGAGAGTTCACTCCCGATTTTGGTGGATTCTGTCGTCGGTGTCGTGTGCTCTAGGTGAAGTCTGAGTCAGGGGCGGAGCTGTATTCGGCACCGAGAGGTTCGCTGAGAACCCGGCGGCCGCGATTGAAGACTCCACCGCTTTCTTCGAGGTAGCACGCGCCGCAGAGGGAAACGTACACAACATCCACACCGTCTTCGATCGCGACCTGGTCGCCATCAAAAATGTACTCACCCGCCACGGTGCGGGTGTTGAACACCGCTTTTCTGCCGCAGCGACAGATCGTCTTCAGCTCTTCGAGCGAGTGCGAAATCTCTAACAGTCGACGACTTCCAGGAAAGGCGACCGTCTGAAAGTCGGTGCGGATGCCATACGCGAGCACCGGGACATCCCCCAGTATCGCGATGCGCAGCAAGTCATCGACCTGACCTTCAGTAAGGAACTGGGCCTCGTCCACGAGGAGGCAACTGACCGGTTTGCCCGTGGCTTTCTCCACGTTGTGTCTTTGCTGGGCGAAGAGGTCCCAGAGGTCATCATCCGGGGAAATGGTGAAGTCGACGGGCCTGCGCACGCCGAGACGCGACACGATGTCGGAGTCACCTTTTGTATCAATCTGTGGCTTGCTCAACAGCACCTGCTGGCCACGCTCTTCATAGTTGTAGGCGGCTTGGAGCATGTTGGTGCTCTTGCCACTGTTCATGGCGCCGTATCGAAAGTAAAGCTTTGCCACTAAACCAGGTATCCGTCCTCGGCCGCCCTGACGATCAGGTCTGCTTTCTTGCTGGCCGGTCTGCCAACTTTCACGTACTTTTCTCGCACGCGTCGAAGGTAAGTTTTTGCCGTTTCGTATTGCACATTCATCTTCTCAGCAACCTCGCCAGTACTGAGTCCCGACACGTAGTGTTTTAGGGCTTCTTGCTCTCCGTGACTGAGTTTGGGGATTTCTGCCACCGTGGTTCCCGGCGTGCGGGGCCGCCACACCTTCTGCTGCCCATTCTCGATCTGCAAGCCCATCACGCGGCGCGCCACATCCATGACTTCTTGCATGGGCATCGACTTTGTAAGAAAGTCTGATGCCCCCGCTGCCAAAGCGCGGTCTCGCGCATCACGAGTGTCAAGGCTGCTGAGGATGATGACCTTCGCCCCAGCGGCCCGGCACGTTCGAACCCGAGCTTCGATCGACACTGATTCCACGAGCTGAAAGTCTAGGAGAACCAAATCTGTAGGAAAATCCTCGCTATGAACAAGTCCTCGCCAAGTTTGCGACTTCAACACCACATCAAAGTCTGGTGCGTTGGCTCGGATCCAGCTCGTGAGGCTGTCTAACAGCACTTCGTGGTCATCGAGGATAGCTAAACGGATGATTCCGCGATTCAGATTGATTCGGGAGTCAGTTAGCTTCGGGTCAGCGCTGCTCATATGAGAACCTTACTGTCAGTTTGCTGTTGTGATATTCAACATGCAACTCGGGAAAGACAACGCGCATGACCGCAAAGTATGGCCCGAAATCAACCTGAGGATGGTCGACGACATCGTGGATGCGCGCGGTGAGTGTTCCGCTGCTCACATGTTTCACACCGGTGATAGTCACCTTGAGGCTCCCCGGAACAAACTTCTCGTGCTCCCGTAGCGCGACGACAAAAGCCCGAAGGACAGTCCTCTGCCCTGGCCGCATCCCGGTAGCTCGCCCAGCAGTATCGACGACGGATTGATGCATTACGGCAGGAGTGACGCCGTCTTCTCCCGCGACCACCTCAAGCCACGTTCTGTCAGCTTCAGCGACCATCAACGCGCGGATCGATTCGGCAATCTGACGTGCACGCACACGATCTTGCTCCGTCACAGTTTCTTGGCTCAGGATCGTGGCGAAAAACGGGAACACATCGCGATCGAGAATTCTCAACCTGTCTTGGCGCACGGATCTTGCGATTCCACCGGTGAGTCGACTCGAGACGGTGGCCAAAGATTCGGCCGCCATCCGCTGCCATTTTTCCAACTCATTCACGATTTGGCTTGAGTACGCTCCCGCTCCGAACGTGAGCGCAAGCACTGGCGTCATTCCCACTAGTACAAATGCAACAGGTGGGGCGTCTGTGACCAATCCGGGAACTTTGAGGAGGGTAACGAACCCGACGAAGACGGCAACGAGAGCTCCCGCGCTGGCAAGCTCGCGAGCGGGGCGGTACGCCCCCATCGCCAGAATGAGCATGCCGAGAGAGGTCGGCCCAAAGTCATCTTGAACGTATTGGTTCTCGCCCCACTGACTCGCCGCAGCGAGGGCGACCGCCCCCAAGGCAAACAGCTGCACCACGACGTGTGTTGGCATTGTGAAAGGCGCTCGACGGGACGAGCTGGCAACCCCCACGGTGATCGCCGCACCGGCAAGCCAGACCAGTGCCAGCACCGCCAGCAATGGGCTCACAATCTCGTCTGCCGTGCGGATCGTCATGATGATGCCATAAGCCAAAGCCCCGCCCGACAGCACGATAGCGAGAGCTCGAGCGGGCAATGACCCGACAGGATCGAGTTGCTGTCGAGTTCGCTCCAACACTGTCACGGTGCCCCCACTGACGTCGGGTGGGCGTGTGGCGTTGAGCCGGCCACCATGGGGACCTTGATCATGATGGAAGCTCCACGACCTGGGGTCGACCAAACGTCAACCGAGCCACCGACGAGTTCGATGCGTTTGCGCACGGATGACCGCAGACCAAGTCGATCGACGCCCGTTGTTGATTCGTCGAACCCGCATCCGGTGTCGACGACCATGACCGACACTTCGGAGTCTGAGCGGTACACTGCGACCTCGGCATCACGCACGCCAGAATGCTTGAACACGTTAACAAGGCACTGCTTCACGGCGAGACCCAGCGCTATGGAGGCTTCGCGATCGAGCGTGCTCACTGCGGCAAGGTCACCGGTTGTGGTGATGTCGAGCCCCAGAACTCGACTCTCCTGAATGGCGGCAAAGAGTCCACTCTGTTGCCAGTCGACGCGTGTGGCCTTATCGACTGACTCGGAGTTCTGAGTGAGCCACTCCTCCCCCATCAAAGAGTCAACATCCTGCCTAATCTGCGCTCTCAGCGCCGGGGCTAGCCCGTTGTCGTCTGAGGCGGCAATTGCCGCGAGATGGTTGAGCACAGTGTCGTGCATGAGCGTGGCCGCGTTTACTTCGATCTTGTACCTCAAGATCGCCAAATGCTCATCACGTGCGGCCCTTTGAAGGCGGGGATATGCCCACCTTTGTTGCGGACTGTTCACACCGATCAACGAAATTACGGTGACCGTTGCGAGAAGAATGACAACAGCAGGAATGTCGAAGCGCAGTGGTGTCGCCGCGTGCACTTGGGCGAGCCCAACGGCCAGTTCCGCGGTGATGTAACCGACGATGGCTGCGGAGATTCCCGCGCGCAACCCAAGAACAACACCACCCACCATGATGAGCGCAACCTTCACTGCAAGAAAGCTAAAACCGTCAGAGTACCCCACCGGAATAACCTGGCTGAGCATGCCAAGCGCGTAAAGGTAGACACCGAGCCCACCCACCAGTAGGTATGCCAATGACCACAACACCGTGCCCACCCGATTGACCACAAGAAGCAGCCCGAGCGCGGGAAGAAGCGCGACAGTGGAGAGCCACAAATTCGACGTGGGTTCTGCGGCCTGAAAGACCAACACCATCATGAAAGCGATCGTCAACAGTGTGAACGCCAACGTGTGTTGCGCGGCAACGAACGATCGACGCACTGCGTTCGGTGCCAAATGAGCCGGTAATCCTATTGACAATTTATATGGCTTCCACCTGAGGGGGTGCCATGATTATGACACCGTTCACACGCGCGACGTCCCCCAAAACGGGAGTCTTACGGCGGAGATCGCTGCAAGCCCAGCCCCTGTGTACCCCGAACTGGGGCTACGCGGTTTTCGCGATCTCTAGTGTGCCAGCAGTCGCCCCTAGCGTCTTCTCTGCGAGCCCTGCAGATTCTGAGAGAGCCTTTCCGTAACTTGGCACCATAGCGCGAAGCCTCGGAACCCACTCGGCTTGCCGGTCAGGGAAGCAACGCCCAAGAAGATCGAACATGATCGGCACGGCAGTTGATGCTCCGGGGGAGGCACCGAGGAGGCCCGCAATCGTACCGTCAGCACCCGTCACCACCTCGGTGCCGAACTGAAGTATGCCGCCCTTTTTCGCATCTTTCTTAATCACCTGAACACGCTGGCCAGCCGTAATGAAATACCAGTCAGAGGGGCGCGCTTCTGGCATGAACTCACGAAGAGCCGAGAACTTCGTGTGCTTGCTCGCAAGCAGTTGTGTGACCAAGTACCACGAAAGGTCGAGGTTGTCTTTGAATACAGCCAGAAGCGGAATGATGTTGCCGAAGCGAATAGACGCGAAAAGATCAAGCCACGACCCCGACTTGAGAAACTTCGGAGTGAAGCCAGCGAAGGGGCCAAACATGAGGCTCGCCGCGCCATCGATAATGCGGGTGTCAAGGTGAGGAACCGACATCGGCGGCGCGCCAACGGATGCCTTGCCGTACACCTTCGCGAGGTGTTTGGCCACAAGCTCTTGATTGTCGGTGCGTAAAAACTGCCCGCTCACCGGGAAGCCACCGTAACCGCGTGCTTCAGGAATACCCGACTTCTGCAAGAGCGTGAGCGCCCCACCACCTGCGCCGACAAAGACAAACTTGGCGCGAACCCGCGACACAGCCTTGCCGATCGTGCGGCGTCTACGTACCGTCCAGATTCCATCGCCGCCGCGCGTCAACCCAGTGACCTTTTCATCAGTGCAGACATCTGCACCGTGTGCCTTGAGGTTGTCGATGAGGTTCTTGGTCAATGATCCGAAATCGACATCCGTTCCTACGGCCATGCGCGTTGCCGCAAACACTTGGCTGCGTGGCCGACCGATCATGAGAGTGGGAGCCCACGAATAGATGACCTTTGGGTCTTCGCTGTACTGCATCCCCGAAAAAAGCGGGTGGTCTTTCAGCGCTTCGTACCGTCTCTTGAGAAAAGCCACGTTGTCTTCGCCCCACACGAAACTCATGTGAGGAACCTGATTAATGAAGCTCTCTGGGTCAGGCAGTAAGTCTTTCTTCACCAGGTAGGACCAGAACTGTCGCGAGATCTGGAACTGCTCATTAATCTTCACGGCGCTGGAAATATCGACGGAGCCGTCGGGAAGGTCTTTCGTGTAGTTCAGCTCACACAATGCCGAATGCCCTGTGCCCGCGTTGTTCCACGGGTTTGAACTTTCTTGCGCCACCTCAGACAGCGCCTCGTAGAGATGAATCTTCCAGCCGGGCTCTACCTGCTGGATGATTGCGCCAAGAGTGGCGCTCATTATTCCGCCGCCAATAAGGACGACGTCGATCGGCTTAGCTGAACTCACAATCTCAGTTTAGCCGCCGTACGTCAGTCGGAATTTTCCGCGACCAGTTCAGCAATCTGCACCGCGTTGAGCGCCGCCCCTTTGCGGAGGTTGTCGTCGCTGATAAACAGTGCGAGACCTCGCCCATCCGGAACGCCCTCGTCTTGACGGATGCGCCCGACATAGCTGGGATCTGTGCCCGCCGCCCGCAAAGGCGTTGGCACGTCAGCGAGAGCAACACCAGGGGCATTCGAGAGCAATTCCTTTGCGCGCACAACCGAGATCGGGCGCGCAAACTCGGCGTTGATCGACAGCGAATGGCCAGTGAAGACGGGCACCCGCACGCACGTGCCGCTGACCAGCAGATCTGGAAGCCCAAGAATCTTGCGGCTCTCGTTGCGGAGCTTCTGCTCTTCGTCCGTCTCACCAAGACCATCGTCAACAAAATTGCCGGCAAACGGAAGAACGTTAAACGCAATCGTTTCCGTAAAGACACGTCGGTCGGGGAAATCCACTGCGGTGCCGGAGTGAACGAGGCGCTCTGCATTCTGTTCGATTGCTGCGCGCGACTGGATGAGAAGTTCGTGAGCCCCCGCAAGTCCCGCACCGGAGACTGCCTGGTACGTACTGACGATGAGACGGGTGAGCCCTGCCTCTGCATCAAGGACTTTGAGCACCGGCATGGCCGCCATCGTGGTGCAGTTCGGGTTCGCGATGATGCCCTTGCGCGCCTCGGCGATCGCCTCAGGGTTCACCTCGCTCACCACGAGCGGAACATCCGTGTCCATGCGGTACGCAGAAGAGTTGTCGATGACCGTCACACCAGCTTCCGCGAATCGCGGTGCGTGCTCCTTCGAAGTGGCGCCTCCGGCCGAGAAAATTGCGATGTCGAGCCCTGTCGGGTCCGCCGTGGCGGTGTCTTCGACAACGATGTTCTCGCCCTTCCATTCGAGCGTGGAGCCAGCAGACTTGGCGGAGGCGAAGAAACGGATGCTGGCTACCGGAAAGTTGCGTTGCTCAAGAAGCTCCCGGACCACGAACCCAACTTGACCCGTCGCCCCAACGACCCCAATATTCACTGCGTTAGCCATATGCTGCTTACCGTCCTGTTCCCGCGTGCACGACAGCGACCTCGTCGTCATCAAGTTCGAAGGCCGTGTGCACTGCGCGCACAGCGTCGTCGACCGAATCTGCCCTCGTCACCACAGAAATGCGAATTTCACTGGTGGAGATCATTTCGATGTTTACTCCGGCATCGGCCAGCGCGGTGAAGAGCTTCGCTGAGATTCCGGGACTCGTTCGCATTCCCGCACCAACAAGCGCAAGCTTCGCAATCTGGTCGTCGTACTGCAGGCTCTCAAAGCCGACGCCACCTTTGGCATCCATGAGCGTTTGCATGACGCGAGCGCCATCTGCCATGGGCAAGGTGAACGAAATGTCGGTGAGCCCCGTATCGACAGCAGACACGTTCTGCACAATCATGTCGATGTTCGCTTCGGTACCCGCGACGATGGTAAAAATCTCCGCCGCCTTACCCGGCACATCTGGCACACCAACGACAGTGATCTTGGCTTCACCGAGATCCACAGCGATTCCCGCAATCAGGGCCTCTTCCATGGTTTCTCCCTCCACAGGGTTAACGACAAGCGTTCCCTCATTGTTGTTGAACGACGATCGAACATGGATGATCACACCGTGACGTCTGGCGTACTCCACTGCGCGCAAATACAGGACCTTCGCACCGGCTGCCGCCAGTTCGAGCATCTCTTCGCTCGTGACGCGGTCAAGTTTGCGTGCGGTCGGCACGACGCGAGGGTCTGCCGTAAAGACACCGTCGACATCCGTATAGATTTCGCATACCTCGGCACCGAGAGCAGCCGCCAAGGCCACAGCCGTGGTGTCTGAGCCTCCACGACCCAACGTCGTAATGTCGCCGGTGCCACGGTTAAATCCTTGGAACCCCGCAACGATGGCGACAGCACCGGCGTCGAGAGCCTCCCGAATACGTGTGGGGTTCACCTCGACGATGCGCGCGCTACCGTGCCGCGCATCTGTGGCCATTCCTGCCTGACTTCCCGTGTAGGAGCGCGCTTCGAACCCCATCGACTTGATCGCCATAGCAAGCAGCGCCATCGAAATCCGTTCGCCTGCGGTGAGAAGCATGTCGAGCTCGCGGCCAGACGGAAGCGGTGCAACCTGTGCCGCCAAATCGACGAGTTCGTCGGTCATATCGCCCATCGCGGAAACAACAACGACAACCTCGTTGCCAGCCTTGCGCGTTTCGACAATACGCTTGGCGACGCGTTTGATACTCACGGCATCCGCAACAGAGGAGCCGCCGTACTTCTGCACGATGAGGCTCATAGATCTCCCGGAAGGTTCAGGGGCGGAGTCTGAATTCTACCCGTCGTTAGCCTTGCACTACGCGGCGCCCCTCAAAGGCTCGACCCAGCGTGACCTCATCGGCGTACTCCAGGTCTCCGCCCACTGGCAGGCCAGAGGCAAGTCGTGTGACGCGAAGGTTCGGCTGCACGAGGAGCCTGCTGAGGTAACTTGCCGTCGCCTCGCCCTCCAAATTTGGGTCGGTCGCGATAATGACTTCTGTCACAGTGCTGTCGGCGAGGCGCTGCATGAGCTGACGGATGCGTAAATCATCTGGCCCGATCCCGTCGATGGGGCTAATGGCACCTCCCAGCACATGGTAGAGGCCTTTGAACTCGCGAGTGCGCTCAATGGCCGCGACATCTTTTGCCTCCTCGACGACGCAAATGGTTTCGGCAGAACGACGCGGGTCACGGCATATTGAGCAGCGTTCTTGCTCGGTAACGTTGCCGCACACTTCACAAAACCGAACCTTGTCGCGCACATCGGTGAGCACTTCGGCGAGACGCGAGACATCGAATGACTCCGTCTGCAGAATGTGGAACGCGATGCGCTGCGCAGACTTCGGCCCAATGCCGGGGAGCCTGCCAAGCTCGTCGATGAGTTCCTGAACAATTCCTTCGTACACGTCTTACGCCTCCTGGTTCGGGGTGACGCGGGGAGTGATGGGGTGCTCTTCAATAAAGTTGGCACCCAAAATTTCGCGCACGACGGCTTCCCCGTAGCGCTGCTTGCCACCGGTGGGCTGCGCCTTTGCCTGCGGCATTGATGGTTCTTTGGCTGGCGGAGTCGATGTCGGGGTGGCCGGCTGAGTGACTGGCGGAGT
>JBBSQX010000029.1:0-12104 GCA_038243605.1 Actinomycetales bacterium | reverse complement strand
GCCACCCCATACAGCGGATGGGTTGTTCCCCGCCCCGCCGCGCGGCCAACCCCCCCCCGCGCGCTGAAACAACCCTGCTTCGACGCACACGCTCTTCAGGTCTACACCGATAACCCGACACCCGTTATCTCTCGAAAGCTCCGCATCGTACGCCCCCATGCCCCATGCCGCCCTGTCACAACATAGGTTCTTGACTTGGACGATCATCAGCACTTCCTGCGCCAACCGGCTGAGAATCACGCCAACCGGCATATTGATCTTCATGACGTGCGCCTGCCGCGATGTGAATAAGCCTCGTTCTCGATAGCCTTGTAGTAAGACACCCCACAATGTGGGGCGCGGGGTTCAGAATGCCTGAATAGAATCAGACTATTCCTATCTGAGCCCGAATCAGTGAAGAGGAGATTTTCCCATGGCACCAGACCAGACAGCGCTGGTACCGGCTGGCTGGTATCCAGACCCTTACGGGATGTCGGAAATGCGATGGTGGGATGGCCAGAACTGGACAGACTCAGTTCATCCCCCCGCCGCAACACCGCCGGAATCGGCTCCAGTTTCGCCACCGGTCTCCACGCCCATCGCCGTGCCGGTCTCGACGCCCGCCTCAGCGCCGGTCTCGACGCCCATCGCCGTGCCGGTCTCAACGCCCTCAGCACCAGTTGAAGAAACTGTGCCAACTGAACCAACCGCGCCACAAATCCAACCGCAGGCCACTGATGCTCAGGCTTCTGCGACGCAGTCTCCAACGACTCAGCGTGATGCACCAGAAACATCACCGCCAGCTCTTGTACTACCGGATCTTGCCCCGCCACAGCCAGGGAGCCTCTTGACAGAGCGCGTATCAAGTGCACCGTCGCCAGAGCAAGCACCCGAAGAAAGCATCGCTGCCCCGGCCGCGAAAGCTCCACTAGCGATCACCTCGACAGTGAGATTGCCCTCTCGCCGAGAAATGCGACTCAGGAAAGAACTCGAAGGGGAAGGACCGTCGTCGGTTTCCGCATTTTCATCTCTCGGAATTTCGGCCACCCCTGACGCGCCAGCCGAGACGGATGTCCCGTCAGCAACCGATGCTGCGCCAACTGCCAAATCCGAGCTCGCTACCGACTCCGCGTCATCAACCGCTGCGGTGTCAGCAACCGGGCCGACTACGACATCCGCGTCATCCCCGCCATCGGCGACGACGGCAACGCCTTTCTCCACGCCGATCGCCCTTCCTTCCTCGACGCCAAAGTCAGTTCCTGATTCCTCGACCCCCACCGCATTCGACTGGCTGCCGGGCGCAAATTCTGGCGGGCTTGACTCACCACCGGCAATGCCACCTTCGCGGGCCACGCCGTCAGCGCACACCTCACCTCCGGCAGCGTCCTCCCACGAATCCGAGTCTGGATTTCCCCCGTTGGGCACACCGGCATCTACTACGCCAGTGAAGCAAAGTGGTTTTTCTGATGCACCGGTAGGTGTCACTGACGCGTGGACGCGAGAGTCGAGTGTCGTTTCTGCTCACGATGACGCAATTCGTCCCACTGCCACTCGTAAGACAACGGTGTCTGGTTGGTTCATTGCCGCAATGCCGCTCATTGCCGGCGTGCTCTCGATCAGCGCGGTGAAGGGCCAAGAGAATTACCCGCGCTACGTGCCAGCAGAGTTGCAATGGTGGATGCTCGTGCTTGGCGTGATCGCCGCCGTATATCTGGTCACGCTCTTGCTCGCCGTCGCCGATAGCCACAAACTCGATTGGGCCGGCTACAACCAGCCCGCGCATTGGGCATGGGCTTTGCTCACGGCTCCGGTCTATCTTCTCGTACGCACTCTTTCAGTGAAACGTGAGACCGGGCGAACATCTGTACTTTTGTGGGTGTGGCTTGCGCTGACGGCCGCAGTTGTTGGCGCGTGGTTCGCCGTTGGGTTCTTCGCACCGGAGCTCATCGCGGGTTACCCGCTTTCGTTCGCGTGAAGATCGTCGCGGCCCCCACTCGCACGGTAGGGCTATGAGACTCAGTACACGTGCGTGATGCGCACGCACGAACGGGGCCGTTAAATGGTGCGGAGGCGGTAGCTATTTCGATCTGACTGGCGGCGAAACTACCCCCGTATCTTCGCTGCCGATCAAAATCTGCCACCGCCTCCGGGTATCCCCCGTTTTGCGTAGTTTCACGATAATCGAAATGCGTGCCCCACTTCTGCCCCCAGAGTGGGGCACGCTCGTTTACGAATCGAGATAGTCGCGAAGCACCACAGCTTGGTTCTCATCTTCGCTATGCGCGCTATAGATCAACGCCACAACGCCATGTTCCTTGACGATGGCTCGAAGAGTGTCGATCTCCGGATTGCTACCCAACTCAGTGCGGTAACGCTTCTGAAACTCCACCCATTTTGAGTCGTCGTGGTCAAACCACTTACGCAGCTCTGTCGTTGGTGCGACTTCTTTCAGCCACTCATCGACGTGGGCTTTCTGCTTACTCACTCCTCGCGGCCAAATGCGGTCAACGAGAACTCGGTAACCATCGTCTTGCGACCACTTTTCGTAGACTCGTTTAATGTGCACGGACATAAACCAACGATGCCACTCAGCAGTCTTCCCCGCTAGCGTTGAGTGATGACCGACGAAACTGCTGCAACCGTTCTCACACTGATCGACGACATGAGGGCGATCTCTCCCCTCAAGGACTCAGGGCTTGGACACACCACTGTTCTGAGCCATCCCGATGTTCGTGTTGTGATTCTCACGTTTACGGCCGGGCACCTGCTCAAGGAACACAGTGCACCGTTTCCGCTGCTGATGCAGGCTCTCGACGGAGAACTCCTCGTGCGTGCAGGAGAACGCGAAACCAGGCTGACGCCAGGGGCCCCTCTGCGGCTCGATGCAGCGCTGCCGCATGAAGTTGAAGCACTCAGCGATTCGCGCCTGATGCTCACACTCGTGACAAAACAGTAGCGTTTCTCCGTCAGCTGCCGGAGTTCAATTCCTCGCGCAACATCGCCATCAGCGCCTCGAGTTGAATGTTGGACTCGGAAACAACTTCGTCGTCCGAGCCGTCCAGCGCTCGCGCCGCCAGCCCTGCTTTGCTATCAATGAGCTCAGCGATCTTCGCATCAATCGTGTGCGCCGCAATGATGCGCCACGCGGTCACAGGCTCCGACTGGCCGATGCGGTGCACACGGTCAATCGCCTGTGTCTGCTCAGCGCTCGTCCACGAAAGTTCCGCGAGCACCACGTTGGATGCCGCCTGAAGGTTGAGGCCGACACCGGCGGCAGTCAATGACGCAACCGCAACCGAGACATCAGGGTCATTGGCAAAGGCGTCGATCTGCTGTTGCCGGAACGCGCTCGTTTGATCGCCGCGAATCGAAATTGACGTCAAATCGTGCTTGGCAAAATACGCTTCAGCGGCATCCATCACATCGATGTGCTTGGCGAAGAACACCACCTTGCCAACGGAACGCGCCAATTGCAGGGTGTAGTCGGCGGCAAGGACAGCTTTCGCCTGACCGATCTTGCGCACCATGGTGAAGACGTTCTCGCCCGTCTTCGCCGATTTCGACTCTTCCAACTCGGCATGCGCGACAACCCGAATGAGGTCTTCTTGTGCACCGTCTGGTTTAGCGGCAAGAACTCGGCGGTACTTCTCGAGCAGTCGTTTCGTCAGAGCCGTCTCGGCCTGGCGAATGCTTCGACCTAGCTCGTCATCGAGTTCGACGGGCAGGTCAGCAATGCGTCGGGCAGGAATATCTGCGGCGACATCCACTTTCTTGCGTCGCACAATGCCCATATCGATGACGGCTTTGCGAGCTTCCGCAAAGAACCCGAAGTCGGCGGGCGTGAGTCCGGTGGATTCAAGCTTTGCCATGAGACCCGACAGCGGTTTCTTGTCGTCAATCCAGCCAAGGAACTGCCAAATGGCTCTGAAGTCTTCGATGTCGTTGATGAGCGGAGTACCGGTGAGCGCCATCATGAGGGCGTTTGGCTGCGCCGTACGGATCAGCTTGCTGAGCTCGAGCACGTGCTTGGAACGCTGCGATGACAAGTTCTTGATGAAGTGCGCTTCGTCGACAACCATTCCTTTGAACCCGAATTTACCGAGCCAACCGACATGGCGGTCAAGCACCTCGTAGTTAACGATCACGACATCGCTGAAAGCGTCAACATCATTTCCGTCGCCGTGTACGACAGTGACAGATCGTTGTGGTGTCCACAATTCGACCTCGCGGGCCCAGTTCGTCTTGACGACGTTCGGAACGACCGCGAGAAACGGATAGGAATGCGCCACGGATGCTGCCAAGAGTGCCTGTGCCGTTTTGCCGAGCCCCGGCTCATCTGCGAGCAAGAAGGTGCGATGCCCTTTTCTGACTTCTGCGAGGAGCCTCGCTTGATGACGCATCAGATCCGGGCTTCCTGGAATGCTGAGTGAGGCGGCTTCGGGAAGATCCATCGTCGCTGCCCCACCCCCAGCACCATACTCAAAAGCACGGAACAGTGGGTCGAGAAGCTCCCAGTTCGTCAGGCGGCTAGAGGGTGCCTCCTTCTTTTGAAGGATGGTGAGGTCCGGTGCGAGAAACGGGTTCGCCATTTGTGCTTGACGAACCGACTGGGGCACCACCTGCTTTTCGACGGCAGGCGCGACGACCAACGGCTCTTTTACAATGATGAGCTCGTCGGCAGAAAGCTCAGTGCCAGAAGCAATCAGCATGTCTCTGCGCAGCTTCTTCGCGGCATCGGAGATCTTGGCATCTTCCGCGAGAAGCTGTATGAGCGTCGTGTCGCGCGCAGCAGTCTTCGCGAGAATCGTCGCAACACCATCAAGGCGTTTCAAGAGCTCGCTGCGTTCAGCATCCGTAAGGGCACTATCGGATTTCGCACGCGCTCGTTCGTCACGCATGAGCAGGGCAATCACCTGGAATTTGGTGCGGTTTGACGGAGAAGGTTTGCCTCGCTCGGCAGCGTTTTCTACTTCGCGCACAGCGCGCGCAAGCACAGGAATGATGCCGACATCATCACCGGGTCGCGAGCGACGATTTGTCGTCTTCTTCTGTGAACCTGACGACGAGCGTGCGCTTGCTGCCTTACGTCCGCTGGACGTGGTCTTTTGGCCCGATCGAGCCATGATCCTCCTTGGGGGCTTCGCCTCCATCAACCCCGCGCGACGTTCGCACGGTGATTGCATTACGTACTTTCGAGTCGTGCACTTTCGCTTCACGCTCTTTCAACTCTGAAGACTGGCCAGTGGCTCCTGGTCGCCTGGACGCGAAGTACGAAACTCCAGACCCGAGCAACTTGTCAATGACAAGGTCAGGCCACAATCGGATTTTCGTGGTACAGACCGAGTTTACGACATCACGGCGCTGATTGCGACACGGTTCTTTAAAACCGACTCGCCGTCGAGTTGCGGGCGTGGCGAAAGAAAACACGATGTGCTTGCCTCATGCCATTCCGGACGGCTGAGTACCCGAGGCCGAACCACTTCATTTTGCACCTGAGTGACACACACTTGCTCGCCGATGGTCAGCTCTATGACCGGCTAGATAGCGAAGCGAAGTTGCGAAAGGTCTTCGACGATCTTGAGCGATCGGGTGCACGCCCTGAGGCCATCATCTTCACCGGAGATCTCGCCGACAAAGGAGAACCTCTTGCCTACGGCAAGCTCCGATCGATCATCGATCCGGTTGCACGAAGGCTCGGCGCACAAACAATCTGGGTGATGGGTAATCACGATGATCGGGCCGCCTTCCGCTCCACTTTGCTTGGGCAGTCTGGTACCACTGAGCCTGTAGACAAGGTTTATTACCTCGACGGCCTACGGATTATTACTATCGACACGACTGTGCCTGGCCATCATTTTGGTCACCTCGACGGAGCGCAACTGGATTGGCTTGCCGACGAATTAGCTACTGACGCCCCCCACGGCACAATTCTCGCGATGCACCACCCGCCGGTTCCGTGCGTTCTCGATCTTGCCGTCACTGTTGAACTTCGCGAACAAGCCGCGCTTGCCGAGGTGCTTAAAGGTACAGATGTTCGCAGCATTATCGCCGGGCACCTCCACTACTCCACCAGCGCCACGTTCGCCGGAATTCCGGTTTCTGTCGCCTCAGCAAGTTGCTACACGCAAGACCTCGCGGCACCCGTCGGCGCGACGCGAGCACGAGATGGCGCGCAAGCCTACAACCTCATCCATGTCTACGATCACACCGTGATGCACACCGTCGTGCCCGTTGGAGAATCGACCACCCTCGACTTTATCTCCGCAGAAGAAACTAAAGAGAAGCTGGCACTCGATGAGATAGTGATCGCACCGGCGTCTGTCGACGATGGGTGGGTTTTGGATTCAAGCACTATTGACGGCATTGACTCAACGGTGACGTGGGAGCTCACTCGAGCCTAAGTACACTGCTTAGCGGGAATCTTGCTCCCACGGCGCTGGGATCGGAAAGTAGTCCTCGAGGAACGCGGTGACAGCATGCACGCGTTCCTTTGCGGAGATCTCGGGAAAGCTTCCGTCGTTGAGACAAAAGAAGTCGTAGTCACGCTTACGCAAAAGCGGTCGCAGCGCGTCAATTCCCTCGCGAGCTGTCGTGTCAACATAATTCACACGTAAGGACTCTTGAGGAACGGCAAAACCCGTCATGAGCGCGTAGAAGTGGTACAGCGAGTTTGTGACAGAAATGTCTGTCGCAGACCGGAACCGAGCTGAAGCAGTTCGTCTAAAGTCCTCAGGGAACTCCGATTCGAGACGCTCGATGACCGACCTGCGCAGGGGGGCCGGAGCGTGCTCCAGGTTACGAGAAATCATGCAACCAAACTTCTGCAATAAGAGTGCGCGGTTTACTCGTGCAGCATTCTCGAAACCGCTGCGTGAGGGGTTCGGCTCTCCCAGACCAATTCGGGTGTGCGATTCGATAAAACGGCTGACGCCTCCCGATGTGAAAAATGACTGCGGGCTGACCTCTCGGCCAAAAAACATATCGTCGTTCGAGTAGATAAAATGCTCACTCAATCCGGAGATTCGATGGAGTTGACTCTCCACAGCGTGCGAGTTATAGGTGGGAAGCACACTCGGATCAGCGAAGAATTCGCTACTGGGCAGCACACGTACCCTGGGGTGATCGGCGAGCCATTCCGGGCGCGGCGAATCTGTCACGACAACAATGTTTCGAATCCACGGTGCGAAAAGATGCACTGAGCGCATCGCGTACTTCAGCTCATTGATCTGGCGGAACCGGGCTTCGTGATCGTCACCTTCGCCCACAACGTAGCTCTGCATTTTCGCTGCGCGAGCACGCTGCCACTCCTGGTCGGTGCCATCAACCCATGAGAAGACGATATCGATCGGAAAATCTATATCGGCGGCGAGAGAATCCCACATCCCGACGAGTGTCGGCCAGGTCGAACCAAAACGCTCAACCGTCGCCAACCGTGCCTCCCCGCACGGAAGGCTCGCACGCGTCACAGCGTTACCGTTCGGTAGATGAATATCGACGTCACCATGAATCCAGAACTCGAGCCGAATGCCGTTCTTGGCCCCGAATCGGAGGGTGCCATTTTTACTCACCCGCGGGCGGTACAACACGAAGGCACGGTCATTGGGGTGACCGCCGAGAGAACCAGAAGACACCAACGCGTGTGATCGTTGCCCCCGGCGGCGCAGACGCGTTTGCTTTGCAGCGGTGTGACGGCCGCCCGTTGCCTTCGCCGGCTTCGAATACATGACAGTGCTGAGGCAGGCCTCAGCAAGCGCGGCGACCGCGGAATCTCTGTCGCGATCGTTCACAGCAAGAGTGGGCCGAACAGCGCCGCTGCTTGAGTCTTCGCTTCGCGCCAACAGGTACTCAACATCCGCCGAGTCCAGAGCGTTTCGAACGAAGTTGAGGTCGTCAACCATCGCCTCATATGGGCTGAGAAATTCGTTGACAAGCTCAGCCCGAGGCGAAGGGATTTTCTGCGCACGAGGCCGTGCTACATCATCGGAGGAGAAGGAGCCATCCGTGGCGGAGGAAGGGAGAAGCGAAAAAAACTTGTTCATAGAATTGGGCCAATCGTGCGAGCCCGACACCGACACACCCTGTGGCGCGAATCTGAACTAATGCCATTCTACCGTGAGTGTGTCTGGACGCCCCGGTTCACCGACGGTTGCGATCCTCTGAGTTCTTTACCTTGATGAGAACGCCCGCAAGAATGAACGCCAACGCCGCAACATACTGGCTGCCGACCCACAGCTGGCCGTGAAAATCAAATGGCCAGACCGGGTTCCACACCACAACGATCGGGAGCATGAAAAGCAGCCACCATTGCTGGTTGGCCTGCCACGCGAATACACACATAATGAGCGCGAAAACCGAGACGACAGTTTTGATCCAAAAATAGCCGCCTGGGTTGTCGAGCAACGCAAACCCAGCGAACAAAACAATTGCACCAATAAGCCCAGGCGCAAGTGCGGGGCGTGTGAATGCGGGAGTGGGATAGGAAGTCATCGTGCTCAAGGCTATCTGGCTAATAGAGTCGAGGTGTGGAACCCATCATTGATGAGCAGCGTGCCGTAGAGAACCTGCGCGCCCTCATCCGCATCCCTACCATGTCGCAACTGGATGAAACCGAAACTGACTGGTCTCACTTCACTAAGTTCCGTAGCGAGATAGAGGCGAGGTACCCAAAAACTCACGCAACATTGGGTCTTGAACTTATTGATGGTCATTCAATGTTGTTCCACTGGCGGGGCGTCGACCACTCAGAACCAACAGTTCTCATGGCCCACTACGACGTTGTTCCAGCGACGGAGGAGGGCTGGGATCACCCACCCTTCGCAGCAAAACTCGTCGGCGAACCAGGCGAACAACTTGTGTGGGGCCGCGGAACACTCGACGACAAAGGTTCGCTCGTCTGCATAATCGAAGCGGTCGAGGCGCTCGTTGCCGAAGGATTCACACCACAACATGACGTCTACCTGAGCTTTGGTCATAACGAAGAAACGGCAGGCTCTGGCGCGCACGTGATCGTTAACCTGCTCGAAAAACGTGGAATCCGCCCCGCGATAGTTCTCGACGAGGGCGGCGCCGTCGTCGAAGACATCTTTCCCGGCGTCCATGATCCGATCGCGGTGGTCGGCGTGAGTGAGAAGGGAATCCTCAGCCTCAAACTCACCGTCAGTCAACACGGTGGACACGCTTCCACTCCCCCGAAAATGACCGCAACAGTTCGACTCGCGCGAGCACTCGTGCGGCTCAACAGACGGCCGTTTCGCACGTCATTTGTTCCGACCAACCTCGAGATGATTCGCACGCTCGGAGCGCATGCTTCCCAGCCGCTCAAGTGGGTTTTCACCAATCTGTGGCTCACCAAGCTTCCACTTCTTGCACTGTTCTCGAGGCTCAGCGACGAAACCGCTGCCATGGTGCGCACCACGCAGGCCGTTACCCAGCTGAGCGGCGCACAAGCAGCGAATGCACTCGCCGAACGTGCGGAAGCGATCGTCAACATCCGGATCGCCATCGACTCAAATGTTGCAGAAGCAACGCAGCACGTGCGGCACGCGATTCGCGACGACGATGTCACCATTGAGCAACTTCACCCGACGGAGCCTTCCCCCGTTTCTCCGACCTCAGGGAGGGCGTGGGATCTCATCAGAGGCAGCATAGAGTCGACATACCCCGGCACCATCGTGACCCCCTACGTGATGCTCGGCGCCAGCGACAGCCGACACTTCACACGCATCAGTGATCACGTGTACCGGTTCAGCCCGTTTGAGATGTCAACCGACGAACGAGGCACACTGCACGCAAAGAACGAACGGATTCGGGTCGCAACGTTCCTGAAGGGTGTCGGGTTCTACACGAACCTGGTGCGCAAGCTGTAGGCAGAGGCCAGTTATCGCGTGATCGCGCGCGACAACCAACCGTCGAGTCGGTTCGGACGATCGGTGATAATCCCGTCGACGCCAAGGTCTAAGGCTCTCTCCCACGCCGCTTTGTTATTGAGCGTATAGAGAATGATGCCAAGCCCAGCGCGGTGCATTCTGTCAACCGCCCACGGTTCCTTCTCGACGGCCGACTGATTCACAATAAGTGCGATTGCACCATACAGATCGGCATACGCAACTGGATCGTTGGGAAGTGTTCGCGTGATGATCGCCCGCGGCAAAGTGATATCGGCCAGCCCAATATTGTCGATCGTCATCGTGTCAAAACTCGTCATGATCACCAGCCCGCCAACACGATAGTCGGCGACGAGGTCCGTGACGATCGTGACGTTGTCGAGACTCCAATAACCCTTCAGTTCGAGAAGCGCTTTCTTCGACGAGCCCTCGGCATGCTTCACCTGCAAGGCAGAAAGCAGAGACTCCAATTTCGGCACTCGCGTGCCCTGGAACGATGGTGAGTACCAGGCACCAGCGTCGAGTCGTCGAATCTCTTCGAGAGTGAAGTCACTGACGCGCCCATTGCCATTCGTCGTTCGGTTGACGAAACTATCGTGCATGAGCACGGGAACGTTGTCTTTGGTGAGTTGAATATCTGTCTCGACAAAATCCATGGTGCCGTCGAGTGCCGCCCACAGCGCGGGCATTGTGTTTTCGGGGCCAGTCGACCTGTCGCCGCGATGACCAGCAATGAAGGCTGCTTCTCCCGCAGACCTGAGCCCACCGAAGTAGCTCGAGGCTTCAACCTTCTCGGTTGCGGATGTTAACACCATTCCGCCGACAAACCCGACTAGGAGCACACCTGCGATAATTCCACGCCGCAAAGTAGGTGCGTTCGGATAGTGCGCAGTCGCCATTGACACGCCATTTCGGTAGATCGATAAGGTTCCGCCGAAGCGGGTGACACCACTATACCTGACGCGTTACCTATCTGTTACCTTGGCCAGCGATGCCGCAATCGCAGCGCCGTCCACGCCCTGCTGGCGGCGAAGTGACGCTGACAGTAAGCCTCACTCACCAAACAATTAGATGATGCCCTTCGGATGCCACACGGTCTTCGTTTCGGTGAAGAACTGGATTCGATCAAGTGTTGGCGCTGGAATGCCAGGCTCAGGGGGCAGTACCCTTTTAAGCGTCTCTGCTGCCGCAATCTGCAGGTCGACCCACTCGATCGCACCCGCACCAGCAAGGTCAAGCGCGTTCACATCTGCATGGCTGGCAAGCCACGGTGCGATCTCTGCTGGTGAACCCGTGAGGATGTTCACTACGCCACCTGGAACATCACTTGTCGCGAGAACCTCAGCCAAACTGATCGCCGGCAGCGGAACTAATTCGCTCGCGATGACCACGACCGTGTTTCCGCTCACGAGCACAGGCGCAATCACCGACACTAGCCCTAGTAGCCCAGACCCTTCTGACGCAGCACCTTGCGGCGCAACCACCGCGACAACACCAGTGGGCTCCGGTGTTGAAATATTGAAGTATGGCCCGCTCACGGCGTTCGCATTACCACTCACCTGAAGGTATTTGTCAGCCCATCCGGCGTACCAAACCCACACGTCAATCCCCGCGTCGACCTCGCGTTGTGCCTGCGCTTCACTGAGCCCGCCGCCACGGCGCAACTCATCAACAAACTGCGCCCGGCGGCCCTCGAGCAGCTCAGCGATGCGGTACAGCACCTGGCCGCGGTTGTATGCGGTCGCGCCAGACCATTTCGACACTGCACCACGCGCCGCCACAACAGCATCTCGAGCGTCTTTGCGGCTGGCCTTGGCCGCGTTCGCGAGGAACTCACCTTTGCGCGTCAAAACCTCGAAGGTGCGCCCGGATTCGCTGCGAGGAAACGCCCCACCGATATAGAGCTTGTACGTTTTGGCAACGGGAAGATGCGTGCTCATGTGGATGCACCCTTCTTTGGAGTCGACGATCTGCGGGGTTTTCTCTCGGTGTTCCCTTCGCGAACCTCAGGCGGCGCCTTCTTAGACACGGTCATCGCGGGGTGCCAGCCGGTGTCGAGGTATGCACCGAGACCGTGGCGACCGCCCTCGCGGCCATAGCCGCTCTCTTTGTAGCCGCCGAACGGGCTCGCAGGATCAAATCGGTTGAAAGTATTTGCCCACACAACGCCAGCCTTCAGCTTGTCTGCCACTCCAAGAATGCGGCTGCCCTTGTCACTCCAAATACCCGCAGAGAGTCCGT
>JBBSQX010000028.1:0-17755 GCA_038243605.1 Actinomycetales bacterium | reverse complement strand
GAGCGGCCGCAGCCGTGGCCGTGCCACCGACCCTGAGTTCCTCCCAGAACCGACGCCGAACATCACGCGGATACCCTGCAGGACCACCCATCATCAACACCCCGAATCAATCAGGTGTTGCAACGACCCCTTGAACCCAAGGGGCACGCTCGTCCGAACGACTATCTTTCGCGGCGCGACAGCTACGTGCGCTTGCGGCGCTCCCTAACTCGCATGTTGACGTTGATGGGGCTGCCCTGGAAACCCCAGAGCTCACGCAGGCGTCGCGTAATGAAGCGGCGGTACTGCGGGTCCAGGAATCCGGTCGTGAATAGCACGAAGGTTGGCGGGCGGCTCGAGGACTGCGTGCCGTACAGGATGCGCGGCTGCCTGCCACCACGCACCGGGTGCGGGTGCTCGGAGGATATCTCAGAGAGCAACGCGTTGAACTTGCCAGTCGGGATGCGGGTATCCCACGAGCGCAGCGCGAGCTCAAGAGCCGGCACCAACTTCTCGAGGTGTCGCCCGGTCTTCGCCGAAATGTTCACGCGTGGTGCCCACGAAACGTGTGCGAGATCCTGTTCGATCTCACGCTCAAGGTAGCGGCGACGCTCGTCATCGAGCATGTCCCATTTGTTGAACGCGAGCACGAGGGCGCGGCCACTCTCAAGTACGAGCTCGATGATGCGAACATCCTGCTCGCTGATCGGCTCCGTCACATCAATGAGAACGACAGCAACTTCTGCCTTCTCCAGCGCGGCGCTCGTGCGCAACGAGGCGTAGAAATCTGCACCCTGAGCGAGGTTCATGCGGCGGCGGATGCCGGCGGTGTCGACAAACGTCCACACCTTTCCGCCCAGCTCGATCTGCTCATCGACCGGGTCACGCGTCGTACCGGCCATGTCGTGCACGACCACGCGCTGCTCGCCAGCAGCCTGATTCAGCAGCGACGATTTGCCCACATTCGGTCGGCCAAGCAGCGCGACGCGGCGAGGGCCACCCACCTGCTCCTTCGCGACGGCAGAAATCTCGGGAAGCACGGTGAGCACGTGGTCGAGCAGGTCGGCCACTCCCCTACCGTGCACGGCAGAAACTGGCCACGGCTGACCGAGACCAAGGCTCCACAGCTCAGAGGCTTGCGGTTCCTGGCGGATGTCATCCACCTTGTTCGCGACAAGAATCACGGGCTTATTCGTGGCGCGCAGCATCTTCACCACGTGCTCATCGGTGGCGGTCGGGCCGACCATCGCATCGACGACGAACAGCACGGCGTCCGCAAGTTCAATCGCGACCTCAGCCTGCAGGGCGACAGCCGCATGGATGCCCTTGGCATCCGGCTCCCAGCCCCCGGTGTCCACGAGAGTGAAATGGCGCTCGTTCCACTCCGCCTTGTAGTTCACGCGGTCGCGGGTCACACCCGGGATGTCTTGCACGACAGCCTCACGGCGGCCAAGAATTCGGTTCACCAGCGCAGACTTGCCCACGTTCGGGCGCCCCACAATCGCCAACACAGGCAACGCGGGCAGGTACGTGATCGCATCAGGGTCGTCGGTGGCGGCATCGAGGATGCCAAGATCCTCGTCATCGAGATCGTACTCGGCGAGGCCGGCGCGAAGCGCGCTCGCACGCTGGGCAGCAGTTTCTTCGTCCATTGCTGCCAGTCGGTCGGCGAGCTCTGGGTTCAGCTCGGGAAAATCATCATCTTCTGGCATCCGTCAATCTTACGGGCTTACCAGCTTTCATAATTCAGGATCTCGTGTGACGCGAGTGACTGTCTAAACACAGTGGGGTCTACTTTGGTCCCACCAACACCTTCAGTCCCACCAACTCCTGAATAATGAAAGTCAGGGGCGGATGAGGTCAACGAGCGCCGCCACGGTTTCCTCGAAATTGAGGTCACTTGAGTCGAGGGTCGTCACGCCCTCTGCCGCGTTCATGAAGTCCACGACCTTCAAATCTTGGGCATCCCGCGCACTCAGCTGCTCGCCGATGGCTTCGGCTGCGGATGTCGAAAGTTCCGCAGCCCTGCGAGCTGCGCGAGCCTCCGCGGATGCCGTCAACAGAACGCGCACCGCCGCATCCGGCGCCACAACAGTCGTGATGTCGCGACCCTCCGTGATGATTCCGAGGCGCTCCCCCGACGCGATGACGTCGCGGAACAACGCGGTGAGATGCGCGCGCACCGCAGGAACGCGGGCAACACTGCTCACGACCGCTGACACAGCTGGATCGCGGATGGCATCCGTCACCACGGTGCCGCCGACGCGCACGAAGTAATTGTCAGGGTCAACGCCGATTTCGTAGTCGAAGTCTGGCAACAGCGCCACAATTTCGCGGTCATCATCGAGGTCAACACCACGCGATAGGGCGAACCACGACAGAGCGCGATACGCAGCCCCCGTGTCTTGATAGTCGAAGCCGAGCTCGCGCGCCGCCGCACGACTCACGCTGGACTTTCCGCTGCCAGCAGGCCCATCCACCGCCACAGCAATACGTTCTACAGTCATTTCCATGCCTCCGCAACGCGCCACCCGAGCGCTTCAAGTTCGCTCACGAGTCGCGCTTCGACCTCCGGCAACACCGAGATTTCGGCAAGGCCAACGAGCGTGCCCGGTGAGTGCTCTAGGCGCAAATCTTCGAGGTTGATGCCGATGTCGCCGATCTCCACGAGCAGCCGAGCCAACTCGCCCGGGCTGTCATCGATCATCACCACGATCTGACTGAAGCGTCGATCCTGCCCGTGCTTACCCGGCAGCCGCGCAACGCCAACGTTGCCCGCAGCGAGGGTCTCCGCAATTGCGCGCTTGGCCCCGGGGATCGACGGCTGCTCCAGCGTGCCGATAATCTCGCCCAAGTCGCTCTGGAATGACCGCAGAATCTCTACCACGGTCTCGCTATTGGCCGACAGAATCTGAATCCACAGCTGCGGATCGCTCGCCGCAATGCGCGTCGTATCGCGCAGACCCTGGCCGGTGAGAGACAGCGATCGCTCCGTACCGTGTGAAAGCTGCTTCGCAAGAATCGTCGAAATGACTTGCGGAACATGCGACACGAGCGCAACACTCTGGTCGTGTTCCTCCGCCGTCATCAGCATCGGGATCGCGTCAAGATCGAGCACAAGATCCTCGATCACACCAACCATTGCGGTGGTCTCGTCGTTGCCGGTCGCGATCACCCATGGCCTGCCAACGAAGAGATCAGCGCGCGCGGAGATTGCTCCACCACGCTCCCTGCCGGCCAGCGGATGCGACCCCACGTAGCGAGAAATGTCTGCACCCGCAGCGCGCAGTTGCGCGAGAGGCAAACCTTTTACGCTCGCGACATCCGTCACCAACGCGTCAGGAAAAGAAGCAAGTTCACGGGCGATCACCGTCGCCGTCTGATCAGGCGGAACCGCAACCACGATGAGTCCGGGCGCGTCATCGCTCTGCGCCGCGCGACCTGCGCCGTAATCGATGGCCAAGGACTGCGCGCCAGGTGACACATCATGCATGATCGTGTCAACACCTTTTGAGCGAAGCGCGAGACCGATACTTGCGCCAAGGAGCCCTGCACCCACAATGCGCACCTGCCCCGTGATGCGGCTACCGTTCACGAGCTGAACCTCGTGTTTCATCGGCACGAGAATCTGAATCCGAACCTGACCGCGAATCGCGATGCGAATCCGAGCCCGAACGCGAATCGGGATGCGAGCCCAAACCTGACCGCGAATCGGGATGCGAAGCGGAACCCGAATCTGCTTGTGTTTCCGCTGCTGCCTCGCGCGAGATCGTCAACAGCTGGCCGAGCTCCGCTTTGGTCAAGTCGCGAATCTCACCAGAGGGCAGCGACCCCAAGTGCAGCGGACCAAACTGCCGACGCACAAGGTCAATCACCGGGTGCCCCACCGCTTCGAGCATGCGCCGCACAATGCGGTTACGACCAGAATGCAGGGTGATCTCGATCATTGTTTCGCGGGATCCAGCCTGCCCGACGATGCGCGCCTTATCTGCCGCGATCGGGCCATCCTCCAACTCAACGCCTGCCGTGAGTTTCGCGACCGTCTGCGGGGTGATGCGACCCTCCGTCTTGGCAATATAGGTCTTCATCACGCCGAACGAGGGGTGTGCGAGCACGTGCGCAAGATCCCCATCGTTCGTGAGGATGAGCAGCCCAGAGGTTTGCGCATCAAGGCGACCGACGTTGAACAGACGCTCCTCAAACTGGGATACGTAGCGAGAAAGATCTGACCGTCCGCGGTCATCGTTCAGCGAACTGACAATCCCCACCGGCTTATTGAGCATGAGGTAGCGCCTGCTCGTATCCAGCTGGATGGCGACCCCATCAACAGAAACAAGGTCGCTCTCCTGAACGCGGCGGCCGAGCTCCATCACGACGACACCGTTCACCTCGACCCGGCCAGCAGCGATCAGGTTCTCAGAAACTCTGCGCGACGCCACGCCCGCCGCCGCCATGAGCTTCTGCAGGCGAACCCCGTCAGGGTTGTCATGACCCGCAGGGTTGTCATGACCCGCAGCGTTGTCATGACCCGCAGCGTTGTCATGACCCGCAGCGTTGCCGTTGCCAGCAGCAATGTCGTTGCCGCCAGCATTGACGTGACGCGAAGCACTGATCGGCCCCGTCTCGCCATCGCGCGCGTGAGTCTCGTGCCCGTGAGTCTCAAGCCCGTGAGTCTCGCGGTAGTTATCAAACGATTCCATCAAAACCTTCAGCTCCATCATCAAGTAGCGGTGAGACCTTTGGCAGGTCGTCGAGTGAGTTGACGCCCAGTTGGCTCAGCAAAATGTCGGTCGTCTCGTAGTGGATGGCGCCGGTCTCGCTGTCGGTGTATGCCTCCGTGACGAGGCCGCGGCCAACAAGCGTACGCACTACAGAATCCACGTTCACCGCGCGAATCGACGCGATCTGGCCTCGGCTGATCGGCTGCTTGTAGGCGATCACCGCGAGCGTCTCTAACGCGGCCTGCGAGAGCTTTGTCGGGTTCTGCGTCAACACAAAATCGCGCACAACATCGTCAAACTCGCCGCGCACGTAAATACGCCAACCGCCGCCAACCTCGCGCAGTTCGAACCCGCGACGGATGGCGCCCACAGCACCGGCACCGGCACCGGCACTGGCACCTGCACTGGCACCACCAACCGCACCACCGTCGTAATCCGCAACAAGCCGTTCAATCGACTGGCGCACTGTGGCCACGGGAACGCCAAGTGCGCTCGCGAGCGTGACCACGCTTTGCGGTTCGTCGGCGACCATGAAGATGGCCTCCAGCCGGCGGTCGAGGTCGTCCATTCTCAGTTACCTCCGTAGTCGGCACCGAGCGATGCCAGATTCGCATCCGACCAGTTCTCTGCCGTCCAGCGGATGTTCAACTCACCGAGCGGCTCGAGCTGGTCAAAAGATATTGCGTTGGCGCGGTACAACTCAAGCACCGCAAGAAACCGCGCAATCACCACACCTTTGCGGTCGGCGCCGGCGATGAGTTCACGAAAGGTGACCGGCTCGCCACGGCGCAATGCTGACACGACGATCGCCGCCTGCTCACGGATGCTGACAAGCGGCGCATGCAAATGGTCAAGGCCCACGGTGGGGATTTCGCGAGGCGCAAGAGCCAGAGCGGCGATGGCGGCGAAATCATCCGCGGTGAGCGTCCATACGAGTTCGGGCGTGCGAGCGCGGTACTTCTCTTCGAGTCGCACCTGTCGAGCATTCCGCACTGCTTCGGCATCGAAACCCTTGCTGAACCACGCCGATACCTCTTTGAAGGCGCGGTACTGCAGCAGCCGCGCAAACAGAAGGTCGCGTGCTTCCAAAAGTGCCACCGACTCGGCATCTACCAGCTCACCTTGCGGAAGCAGGCTCGCAACCTTGAGGTCAAGCAACGTTGCCGCCACCACCACAAACTCGCTCGCCTGGTCGAGTTCTTCTAAAGAATCAAGCGTGCCCAAATAAGAGATGAACTCGTCCGTGACAGCGCTCAACGCGATCTCGGTCACATCAAGTTCATGCTTGCCAATGAGGCTCAGCAGCAGATCAAACGGGCCGTTGAAGTTCGACAGAGATACCGAAAACACCTGCGCTGCCGGCTCGCCGCTCGATGCGAAGTCGCTCGCTGCCGCGCCATTCGCTGCCGCGCCATTCGCTGCCGCGCCATTCGCTGCCACACTGGATGTCGCTACCCCGCGAACCGCGGATTTACGGACGAGAGCACTGCGAGGCGCAGCGCTAGGCAACGGCGCCACGCTGGATCAGTTCCCGCGCAAGCTGGCGGTAGCTTTCCGCTGACGAATGGTCCGGCGCGAACTCAGTAATGGGTGCGGCCGCGACACTCGCATCCGGAAACTTCACGGTGCGACCAATAACCGACTCAAATACCTTGTCGCCGAACGTCTCCACGACGCGCTCTAACACTTCGCGCGAGTGCAGCGTACGCGAGTCGTACATGGTGGCGAGGATGCCGTCGAGCTCCAGCGCGGGGTTCAAGCGGTCGCGCACTTTGTCGATCGTCTCGACAAGAAGCGCGACACCGCGCAGCGCAAAATACTCGCACTCGAGAGGGATGAGCACGCCGTGACTGGCCGTCAACGCGTTCACGGTGAGGATTCCGAGCGATGGCTGGCAATCAATGAGAATCACGTCATAGTCGTTGACGACCTTGCGCAACACTCGAGCGAGAATCTGCTCGCGCGCAACCTCGTTGACGAGGTGCACCTCAGCGGCCGACAAGTCGATATTGGCGGGAATGACATCGAGGTTCTCGGTGCGAGTGTGCTGAATCGCCTCCGAGGTTTCTTTCAGCGTTCCCACCAGAAGGTCGTAGATGTTCGGAACCTCGTGCGTCGACACCCCAAGGCCCGCCGACAATGCGCCCTGCGGATCAAAATCTACGCACAGCACACGACGGCCATACTCAGCTAGAGCAGCACCAAGGTTAATGGTTGTGGTGGTTTTACCCACCCCGCCTTTTTGATTGCACAGCGCGATAATGCGGGCTGGCCCGTGGCCGCTCAGCGGCTGAGGAACACGAAACTTGGTGACCGCGCGCCCCGTTGGGCCGAGCGCAAGCGCATCGAATCCCGAAAGTTGGCTGGCGGAATCATCCTTCTTGGCGGTCACGAACAAAGTCTAACCGGCTGCCCTTGTGTGCTTCCCTAGGCGCGCTACGTCGCACGCGGATGCGCCATCGTATACATGTCCCGCAGGGTGTCTGCGGTCACGCGCGTGTAAATCTGGGTTGTTGACACTGACGCGTGACCGAGCAACTCCTGCACCACTCTCACATCGGCACCGCCCTCAAGTAGGTGGGTCGCGAACGAGTGCCGAAAGGTGTGGGGCGAAATGGCGATTCCGATTTTTGACTGTTCGGCACGAGCCCGAATAATTAACCACGCATTCTGCCGAGAAAGCCGGCTGCCCCGCACGCCGAGGAACAAGGCGGGAGTCGCCATGCCCTTGGCAGAGAGCACCGGGCGCGCTCGAACGAGATAGGCATTCACTGCCTCGCGCGCAAAACTTCCCAACGGTACCAGTCGCTGCTTGCGCCCCTTGCCAAAAAGCCGCACCATCTCGGCCGCACCCTGACCAGTCTCACTGATCACATCATCGACGTTGAGATCAACGGCCTCCGAGATGCGCGCACCGGTCGCATACAGCAACTCTAAAAGCGCTTTATCCCGAAGCGCCGTCAGATCGTCGCCATCCGTGGCCTGCAAAATGGCCGCCATCTGCTGAATCGTGATGGCTTTCGGAAGCTGACTGGCAATCTTTGGGGGGCGCGCATCCGCCGACACATCAGTCTCGACGACGCCCTCGTCAAGCAAAAACCGGTGAAAACCTTTCACCGAGGAGAGCATGCGCGCCGCGGATGATGTCGCCAACGACTCGTCCCCGCGATCCCGCAGCTCGTGCATAAACCCTGTGACCTGTGCGGCAGTCATGTTTTCGGCCGAGCCGATGCCGCTGCGCTCGAGGTGAACCAGATAAGCCTCGAGATCCCGACGATACGCGGCAACAGTGTTCACCGACAGGCCGCGCTCCACCGTGACGTGGCGAAGGTAGCGCACAAGACTTTTGCGTAGCGGTGATGTCGGAGCAGAGCCTTCGCCACCGCTGCTCATCGACGAGTGCCCAGCATCAGAAACCGTGTCGGCAGCAGGGTCGGGTTTGGACTCAGCGTCGCGCATAGGCGTTCAACACCGCGTTCGCCAGAATCGCGTTGCGAACATTTCCCGCAAGAATCGCAGCGACAACCTCATCAAACGGCACCCAGCGCTTTTCGATCTCCGCCTCTTCACCGGTGCGCTCAAATTCGTGCGGCGCTGGCGAAAGACCACGAGCGCGATAGACGGTGATGATCTCCGAGCTTCCACCAGGGGAACTGAAGAATTGACTCAGTTCAGACCACTCGTCAGTGATCAGATCGACCTCTTCAGCGAGCTCCCGCTTCGCCGCAGCAATGGGTTCCTCGCCCTCGATATCGAGTAGGCCTGCTGGCAACTCCCACTCCCGATAACCAATCGGATGCCGGTACTGCTTAATCAGCAGAACCTGCCCCTCGTCATCCTCGACGAGCACGGCAACCGCTCCGCGATGCTGTTGAAACTCACGCACAATTTCGCCGTCACCGAGCTTAAACTTCTCCCGCACCACATCCCAGACCGCACCCTTAAAGACGGTGGTGCTCTCCAGAAGCTGGGGCGCGCACACTTCGTCGACAAGAGGTTCAGGCATCAACAGCTTCTGACTCTGCCTCCAACTTTGTCACGCCTGATGTCACCGCGTCTGATGTCACCACGTCTGACTCCGCCACCTCAAAAAGCCTGCTGGCCTTCTGGCGCTCGAGTGCCGCCGCGACAAGACCACGGAACAGCGGGTGCGCGCGGTTGGGGCGCGAGCGCAACTCAGGATGCGCCTGGGTCGCCACATAGAACGGATGAACCTCGCGTGGCAACTCAATGTACTCGACCAAGTTGCGGTCAGGCGACATGCCGGAAAAGACCATCCCGGCCTCCGCGATCTGGTCACGGTAAGTATTGTTCACCTCGTAGCGGTGACGATGGCGTTCTGACACGGTGGAATCGCCGTAGAGCTCCCGCACAATAGAACCCTCATCGAGATCTGCCGGGTAAAGGCCGAGACGCATGGTGCCGCCAAGATCACCATCGGCAATAATTTCCACCTGCTCAGCCATCGTGGCAATCACCGGATAGCGCGTATCCGCATCGAACTCAGACGACGATGCGCCATCAAGACCCGCAACATTTCGCGCGTACTCGATGACCATGCACTGCAAGCCAAGGCATAAGCCCAACACCGGGATGCTGTTCTCGCGCGCAAACTTCAGCGCGCCAAGCTTGCCTTCGATCCCTCGAACACCGAATCCACCCGGCACGCAGATGCCATCGAGATCGGAAAGGTTACGGGCGGCACCGTCGTGCGATTCGCAGTCATCCGAGGCGATCCAACGGATGTTGACTCTCGTGTTCTGTGAGAATCCGCCCGCTCGCAGCGCCTCGGTCACCGAAAGGTACGCATCTGGCAGGTCAATGTACTTGCCAACAAGGCCGATCGTGACCTCGTGCTTTGGCTCGTGAACGGCCAGAAGAAGCTCGGCCCATCCAGACCAGTCCACATCTCCCGCGGCCAATCCGAAGTGCTCAATGATGTACGCGTCAAGGTTCTGCTCGTGGAGCGTCGAGGGGATGTCGTAGATGCTGCGTGCATCCGGTAAATTGACGACAGCCTCGGGGTCGACATCGCACATGAGGGCGATCTTGCGGTTCATTGACTCCGGAACCGGCCGATCGCTGCGCAACACGATGGCATCCGGCTGGATACCGATGGAACGCAACGCCGCCACCGAATGCTGCGTGGGCTTCGTCTTCTGCTCTCCCGCCGCATTCAGGTACGGAATCAGTGAGACGTGCGCAAAGAAGCAGTTTGACCTGCCAATCTCGTGACGCACTTGTCTGGCAGCCTCGAGGAAGGGCAGCGACTCGATATCGCAGACCGTTCCACCGATTTCGGTGATGATCACATCGGGCCGCGGATCATTGCCGGCCTGCAGTCGCATCCGCCGTTTGATCTCGTCGGTGATGTGCGGAATGACCTGAACGGTGTCGCCCAAGTACTCACCGCGACGCTCTTTGGCAATCACCTGCGAGTAAATCTGGCCGGTGGTAACGTTCGCCGCCTGGCTGAGATTGATATCCAGGAATCGCTCGTAGTGACCGATGTCAAGGTCAGTTTCGGCGCCATCGTCCGTAACGAACACTTCGCCGTGCTGAAAAGGATTCATGGTGCCCGGGTCCACGTTCAGATATGGATCGAGCTTCTGCATGACGACGCGTAATCCTCGCGCCGTCAGCAGGTTACCGAGGCTTGCCGCTGTGAGCCCTTTACCAAGGCTTGAAACGACACCCCCGGTGACGAAAATGTGTTTCGTTGTCTCCGCAAAATGTTTGACCACCACGGGGTTGTAGTCTACCAGCGCCATCCGAGCCGCGCGGCCCTTCGACAGGCCAAGAATGAATTTCTGTCGAACTAAAACTATTCCGCGAGCGCACGGGCGGTCTCGAGCAGTTCACGGGCGTGAATAAGTGCGCTCTCGGAGTCAGACAACCCCGACAGCATGCGCGCGAGTTCTTCAGCACGCTCGTCGCCGTGCAGTTGCTGCACGCTGCTCGCCGTAATTTCGCCCTCGGTGCTTTTGACCACGCGCAGGTGGTTGTTCGCGAAGGCCGCAACCTGCGGAAGGTGGGTCACCACAATCACCTGGGCATTGCGAGCCAGCCGCGCAAGTCGCTTGCCGATCTCGATCGCCGACGCGCCACCAACGCCAGCATCCACCTCATCAAAAATGAACGTGGGTACCGGATCGTTCGCCGCAATGACGACCTCAATCGCGAGCATCACTCGAGAAAGCTCCCCACCGGATGCTCCGCGGCCAAGCGGCCTCGCCTCCGCCCCCGTGTGCGGTTGAAGCAAGATCGATACTTGATCATGCCCGGCAAGAGAATAATCATCTTGCACCTCAACAAGAACTGTGATGGAGGCGTCTGGCATTGCGAGCGCGGCAAGCTCCGCGGTGACATCGTGGGCAAGCGCCAACGCTGCCTCAGTGCGAAGCTCAGTCAACCGATCGGCTAGTACCATCACGCGTTCGCGATCCGCGGCCACGTCGCTGCGAAGACGATCGATGCGATCGGAGTCGTTATCGAGCTCAAGAAGTCGACTACTGCCTACATCGAGAAAATCGATGGTCTCATCCAGATTAGACCCGTGCTTGCGCACGAGTGCGGTCAGTTGAGCACGGCGTTCGTGAATAGCCTCAAGCTCGCCCGCGCCATCCGCATCAAGCCCGCCGAGGTAACTCGAAAGTTGTGCAGAAATCTCTGTGACGGCAATGGTCGCGTTCTCAATGCCCTCAACGATGGGTGAGAGCCCGGCGTCGTGCCCGGCAACCCGTTCAAGCTGTCGGCGCGCAGTATCAAGCAGACCGAGAACGTCAAGGCCGTCGTCGGTCGGAGGTGCTGACACTGCCTCAAGCGCATTGGATGCAGAAAGACGCAACTCTTCGAGATTCCCAAGCCGCTCAGCACGCTCAGAAAGCTCCACATCCTCCCCACGAAGTGGTGCAACCTGCTCGATTTCGGCAATCGCGGCCCTTAAGTCTTCAGCCTCGCGCGATCGGCGATCACCCTCCGCCACGAGAACATCGAGCTCACCCTGCCCGGCCTGCCAGCCTCGATAGCTCCCTTGATAGTCGTCAATGACCGTCGACAGTTTCTCGCCAGCGAAGCGATCGAGAGCCTCCCGCTGGGCGGTCGCAGAACGCAACCTCACTTGATCAGACTGGCCGTGCACGACCACCAGTTCGCGACCCAACTCACTCAGCACGCCTACAGGAGTCGTTCGGCCGCCGACGACCGCGCGGCTCCTGCCCTCCACCGACACAGACCTACTCAGCAACAGAGATACCTTGCCGGCGCCCGCCGGGTCTAGCTCCCCGCCCGCATCGGTCACGCGTGAGGCAATCGAACTCTTCTCCTCGATAAGCCAGTGCCCATCGACGACCGCCGCGGCACTACCTCGTCGGAGCACCTGACTATCTGCGCGCTCGCCCAAGAGAAGCCCCAGCGCGGTAACAACCATAGTTTTACCCGCACCAGTTTCGCCCGTCAGCGCGGTAAATCCTGGGCCGAGTGGGAGCCGTGCTTCACCGATGACACCCAAGTCGCGGATCGAAAGTTCCTCGATCACGAACCGTTACCCTCTCCGTCGATGGGGCCACGCCATCCGGTCACCGGAAGGTTGAACTTATTAACGAGGCGATCAGTAAATGGCCCACTGTGAAGTCGCGCCACTCGCACCGGATTAGGCGACTTGCGCACGATGACGCGCGCGCCCAGCGGCAGATCCCACGTTCGTCTGCCGTCACACCACAGAACCCCAGTTCCTTGCGTGCGATTCAACAGCTCAACGGCAAACACTGATTCGGGCCCCACGACAAGTGGCCTCGCAAAGAGCGCGTGCGCGCTCAAGGGAACCAACAGCATCGCGTCAAGGTCTGGCCACACAATGGGGCCGCCCGCCGAGAACGAATATGCCGTCGAGCCTGTGGGGGTCGACATGACAACGCCGTCACAGCCGAAACTCGACAGTGGTCTGCCATCAACTTCGATAACAACTTCAAGCATCCGCTCGCGGCTTGCCTTCTCGACGGTCGCCTCGTTCAACGCCCACGTCTCGTAAACGACCTGCGTATCGACTTTGACGCGCACGTTCAGCGCCATGCGATCCTCGACCTCGTACTCACGGTCTAGGGCCATGCGCACGCTCTCATCTAGACTCTCGCGCTCGGCCTCAGCAAGAAAGCCCACGTGCCCAAGATTGATACCAAGCAGTGGTGTGGCAGACTCGCGCACCACCTCTGCGGCGCGAAGAATCGTTCCATCGCCCCCAAGCACGATGGCTAGCTCAAGCTCCGCCAAAGTAACACCATCACCCAAGATCTGCACCGTGAGGTCAGGTGCCTTCGCAAGGACATCCGCACGATCGGAGGGCGACAGCACGGGGATAACACCGTCAGCGATCAGCTTTCGGCACACCGCGATAGATGCGTCTAGCGTTTCAGCGCGCCCGGTGTGCGAGACGACAAGAAAATGTCGATCTGCCACGTGAGCCTCCCTAACCGATCAATGAGCCAAGCCTTCCGGAACTAGCATTACCCGGAAAAGCGCCGTACGTGCTCAAGCTTTCGTGAGCGCAGAAACCTGCTCAACCCATTCTGTCGGATTGGTGCCAACCCCGGTGGAGAACCAAGCAAGATACTCGTGATTCCCTGCTGTTCCCGCTATCGGGGAGGAGATGACGCCTGCGGTGCCAAAGCCGAGATCCCACGCCGACCACAACACTCCAGCAACAGCATCGTCACGCAAGCCTGCATCGCGAACTATTCCCTCTTTGATGCCGCCACGGCCCACCTCAAACTGCGGTTTGATCAGAGCAACGATGTCAATCTGCGCGCCGAGCGACTCCACAATAGCGGGCAGAACAAGGCCAAGTCGAATAAAAGAAAGGTCAGCAACAACCAGGCTCGGAGGGGTCTCCCCCGGCGTGATCTCGCCCAAGGTATCTTTCGTAAGGTACCGAGCGTTCATTCCCTCCACCACAACAACCCGTTCATCGTTGCGGATGATCGGCGCGAGCTGCCCGTGCCCGACGTCGAGGGCAATCACTCGCTGCGCACCGCGCTCAAGAAGAACCTGCGTAAACCCACCGGTCGAGGCCCCAACATCCAAAGCTGTACGACCTGTCACCGTCACGGCGAAGGCATCCAGCGCCGCATTAAGTTTGTGGGCGGCACGACTGACATAGTGATCGACGGACGCCACCACCAGGTTGCTGGAATCTAAGACGGGCGCGGAAGGTTTCAGAGCTGGCCGGCCATCGACAGTGACAAGGCCACCCGCAATAAGCCGAGCGGCGCTCGTTCGCGAGCTTGCGAGTCCGCGCGTGGCAAGGGCCACGTCAAGTCTGGATGAAGAGGTCGTTTCGGTCACGGTTTCGGTTTCGGTTTCGATCACGGTTTCGATCACGGTTTCGATCACGGTTTCGGTCACGCCGAAGCGTCCGCCCCTTCTAGCGCTGCACGCAGTTGATCATGAACATGCACGAAAGCTGGTGCGCGCTCAGCCAGAGGCTGATCCTCGATGACCTCTAGGCGCGACACCAGCGCATCGAGATCGTCTGACGTCGTCGAGTCAGTGCGCCTCAAGTCAGTTCGCCTCGAGTCCGACTCCGACTCCGACGAATCAGCGTGTGACGAATCAGTGTGTGACGAATCAGTCATGCGTCAAGAGTACAGTTCTGGTTCAACGTCGAGGCCGTAGATCGCAAGACCACTCCCCCAAATCGCTGCTGAGCCTGCGCGCAGCAGGTCAATGCGTCGTTCGCCTCGCTGGGCCACAGAAACAACATGACCGACCATCCGAACGACAGCATCGCCAACGGTGATGGTGCGTGAACCATCCTCCAACGTTTCGTCGTTGGTCACCGGGTAGGGCTCGTGCAGGCCTCGCAAATCATCAAGTACATATGTTGGACGCGAATTCGGGTCAGCGGCCAACACCTGCTTCGCCTGATCGATTCCGGTGAGCACGAGTACGGAGTCAATGCCGGCGCGGTTGGCGCCCAGAATGTCGGTATCGAGCCGATCACCAAGGAACAGTGGTTTCGCCCCGCCGAAACGATGTAGTGCCTCCTCGTAGATTGCTACCTCCGGCTTGCCCGCAACCACAGGAAGTCTTCCGACAGCGAGGTGAATGGCTGAAACGAGAGTTCCATTGCCTGGCGCAACTCCGCGCGCGGTGGGCAACGTCCAATCGGTGTTCGTGGCGACCCAGGGAATGGCGCCACCATTTGTCTGAAGCGCATACGACGCTTCCGCTAGCTGCCGCCAGCCGATATCTTGCGAAAACCCCTGAATAACGGCCACCGGACCGTCATCGGCAGACTCGGTGATGGCGAAGCCGGCATTGGCTAGCTCGACACGAAGGCCCTCGCCGCCCACCGCAAACACCAGCGATCCAGCAGGAACCATTCCCAACAAAAGACGCACAGCTGCTTGAGGCGAGGTGACCACATCCTCCGCGACCACGCGCAGCCCAAAGTTTTGGAGCTGCTCCGCCACAGAATCGGGGGTACGTGAAGCATTGTTTGTGATGTAGCCCACCCGGCGAGACTCGCCAGCGCGATTGATGCTCTCGACCGCATGCGGGATCGCCTGATTACCCCGATAAACAACGCCATCGAGATCAGCGAGCACAAGATCGACGCTGTCAAGTGGTGTTGCCTCACCCAAGTTTGCCTTACTCATGGTTGCTCTCCGTCTGGCTGTCTGGCCCCCCATGGGTGTTGTCAGTAACGGTCAATCCCTGGGATGCCTCATCGTCGCTTGCCGCCACGTCAGTTACCGAAGTCTCAGAAGACTTGTCGACTTCTTCAGCTCCGCCAGCATAGACAAGGCCCCCTTCATCACCGTTCAGGTCATCACCGTTCAGGTCATCACCGTTCAGGTCATCACCGTTCAGGTCATCACCGTCATCGCCGTCTACATCATCACCGTTGACGAGATCGCCTGCTTCTAAATCGCCGTCTTCTTCATCGCCGTCTTCTTCGAAAACCTCGATTTCAAGATCATCGGATTCATCCCCGGATGACAACGCTGCGGTCGCCACATCGGATCGATTGAACCAGGTCTGTGCCTCATCAGTGCGGCCAAGATCCTCAAGAACGGTTCCGTACGCGTCGAACAATGCTGGGCTCCACGTAAACGCAGTATCCGGATCAAGTTGAGGTATCTGCAGCTCGATGAGCGCAGCATCCGTCTGACCGAGGTCAAGCCGTGCCCCCGACATCGAGATGGCAAGTTCCACTTGAACTTCGACCGGTAGCCCAGCACGCGGCACAGAACGACCGAGCTCAAGTGCCTTCTCCGGACGGCCAAGCCCACGCTCGCAATCAACCATCATCGGCAACTGGTCGTCCCGCCCCGAAATACGGCGATACGTACGCAGCTCACGCAAGGCCAATGCAAAGTCACCGATGGAATACGCGGTGATCGCGAGTGTCTCACGAACTACAGCAATTCTTCCGGCGCGGCGGCCGGCCGACACAGCGTGCGCGTGTGCGAGCTCTGGGTCCTCGCTAATAAGACTCGCAGCCATCACCATGTGACGGGCTACCTCATCAGCGTTTTCCTTGCTCAGTGTTTTGAGTTGAGCGCGCGCAACCCGATCCAGCTGATTGGGCAGAATCTCCTCTGGAATTTCTGGCGCATCATGACGGGCCCGAACAGACTTCGTGCCGTACGGGTCACGATCCTCCGGCAACTCGCGGGAGGATGCCGAAGAGTCACCGCGGGCGGGGCTACCAGCACGCGTCCACAAACGGGGTTCGTCTCTACGCCCCCCAGCATCCCGCGACGGGCCGCTACGCCTATCGCTATCACGTCGCGGGGTGTCACGGTTGTCACCGTCACGCCTCGGAGCATCACGTCTCGGCGCAGCACGATCACCTTCGGGACGCTTCCACACCGGCCTGTCACCATCACGCCTCGGGCTATCACGATCACCATCGGGACGCTTCCACACCGACCTGTCACCATCACGCCTCGACGCAGCATGGTTGTCACTCTCAGGGCGCTTCCATGCGGACTTGCCGCCCTCAGCCTGCTTCCACGCGGGCTTCTCACCTTCCGGGCGCTTCCACGCGGACTTGCCGCCCTCAGACTGCTTCCACGCCGGCTTCTCACCTTCCGGGCGCTTCCACGCGGACTTGCCACCATCGCGCATCGGTCTCTCGTTCCTTTGGCCACCAGCGCTCGGCCTTGATGGCCCATCACTGTTCCGTTTGAGGTCGCCGTCGCCGCTGCCGCGACCGGAGGGCGCTCGACGTGACGACGGAGCGCCCTTCGCCGGCCGCCCAGAGTCAGGGCGCTTGCCTGTCGGAGGTCCGCCAGGACGCTTCGGCCGATCAGTGGAATCTCCCACGCCAGTCTCCTTAGAAAAAATCGACGGGCTGCGCAAAGTGCGTCCCGCATCCGTGCTTTAACGCAAAATGGCCACCCAGATGGGTGGCCATTTTACAATTTAAGTCCGGCGGTGTCCTACTCTCCCACAAGGTCCCCCTTGCAGTACCATCGGCGCAGAGAGTCTTAGCTTCCGGGTTCGGAATGTAACCGGGCGTTTCCCTCTCGCTATGGCCGCCGAAACACTATTGATTTATGTATCGAATGTGGCCAGAACTTTGGTTCTGGACGCAGTCCCCGACCGTAAATCGGGAACCACAAAGTGGACGCAAACATCTCTCATTTGTTCTCTAGGAACAGAGTGTTATCAAGTTATCGGCTTATTAGTACAGGTCAGCTACACGAGTCGTTAGTCCTCGCTTCCACATCCTGCCTATCAACCCAGTAGTCTAGCTGGGAGCCTCTCGACCGAAGTCATGGAAATCTCATCTTGAAGCTGGCTTCCCGCTTAGATGCTTTCAGCGGTTATCCATTCCGAACGTAGCTAATCAGCGGTGCTCCTGGCGGAACAACTGACACACCAGAGGTTCGTCCATCCCGGTCCTCTCGTACTAGGGATAGATCTTCTCAAATTTCCTGCGCGCGCAGAGGATAGGGACCGAACTGTCTCACGACGTTCTAAACCCAGCTCGCGTACCGCTTTAATGGGCGAACAGCCCAACCCTTGGGACCTACTCCAGCCCCAGG
>JBBSQX010000027.1:0-22474 GCA_038243605.1 Actinomycetales bacterium | reverse complement strand
CGATGACGAAATCACCGGTGTCAACGTGAGGCGCAAAAGTTGCCTTGTGCTTGCCACGCAGGAGGACGGCAACGTGACTGGCCAACCGGCCGAGCACGACATCCGTTGCATCAATCACCAACCACTCGCGGGTGATGGTTTCAGGCTTTGGTGTAAAAGTACGCATAGTCGCGATACTGCTCTCTGTTCGAAGGGAGTTGTTCGTGAATCCCACTCCGTGGACGTTGGCGACGCAGAACGCGACGTGAACGAAACCGGTGGAGGGCTCAACTTCGTGGTAACCCACTTGCGCAGGCACCAAGGGTCAACATTAGTCCACACAGTGCATTGGGTCAAACGGCCGATCTCATTCACCTGCGGGAATCGGATCACGGCGCGCTCGGGTTTGCTCAGCACGTGCGGCCAACTCACCATCGTCTGGGTATCCGACCTCCATAAGCGTGAGCCCCTTCGCTGGAACAACCTTGAAATCACTCGTGCGTTCACGATCGTTTCTGAGCTCAAGCAGACGTTCGGGGGACAACTTTGCCTCGCCCACCGCGATCGTCGCGCCGACGAGTGCGCGCACCATGCTGTGGCAGAACGCATCCGCCTTCACTCGCGCGACCAGCACACCGCTTTCGTCTTTCTCCCAGACAAAACGCTGCAACGTACGAACGTTCGTTGTGCCCTCCCGGGACTTACAAAACGAGGTCCAATCGTGCAAACCAACGAGCGAGACGGCTGCCTCGTTCATGGCGGCAACATCCAGCGATGCCGGATACCAGAGCGTGTTCACCCGATGAAGTGGATTACGAGGCGCCTCGGCATCCGCCACCCGGTACTCGTATTGACGCCAGGTTGCCGAGAAGCGCGCGTTGAATCCGGGAGCCGGCACGCTCGAGCGCGCCACCCAGACGTCGGTGTCAAGACCAGCGATTCCGTTCAGTCTTCGCGCCACAGCGCCCGCCATCGAACGATCACCGTGATGTTTGGTGGCACCAGTGTTATTGCGCGCGCCACCGAGAGACGCAAGCTGCTCGTCCGTGACATCGAGGTGAGCAACCTGACCAAGCGCATGCACACCAGCATCAGTTCGCCCCGCCACCGTGAGCGCAGGGGGCGCACCGTGGCGCCCGAACACTGTCGCGAGCGCCTCCTCAAGCACGCCCTGCACGGTGCGAAGCTCAGGCTGACGCCCCCAGCCGTGAAAATTTGTGCCATCGTAAGCGATGTCGAGTCTGATCCTCGTTACCCCATTCTCCACACGCCGAGTCTACCGATGGGCTTCCACGCCCCCGCTGCAATTGACTGGTAGAGCATGACCGACGATGCTTAACCTTTGATGCCCAAAGAGACTCCCCCCACTACGCCTCCGGCGTCCAAGCCCAAGGCTGCCGGGTCCAAGAAGGCTGCGCCTGGGGCCGCTGCGCCACAATCTTCTGAGGTCAAGGGCGCTGCACCTAAGGCCGGGGCATCAATCGACAACGCGCCAAAGAGCAATGCGGCGAGAACCACTGCCGCGAAGAGCAATGTAAAAAAGGCCACTCCGCCAAAGAGCACGGCAGCACAAAGCGCGGCGATCAAGACCACAGCAGCAAAGAGCACAGCCGTAAAAGTCACGGCAGCAAAGAGCACAGCTGTAAAAGTCACGGCAGCAAAGAGCACAGCTGTAAAAGCCTCGGCAGCAAAGAGCACAGCTGTAAAAGCCTCGGCAGCAAGGGTCATTGCCGCGCCGGCAGCTGCTTCTACCAGTACCACGCCGAACAGCGGAGCTTCACACGGCAGTGAGTCAAAGAGGATGGTGCCCAACGTCGCCCCACCCGGGGCCATTCTGCCGAATAGGTCTGCAGTGAAACCGCCAGCGCGCTACAGCGGACTTGATGGCCTGCGTGCGATCGCTGTGATCACCGTCATCCTCTTCCATCTCACTCCTGGGGCCGTACCTGGCGGATACCTCGGCGTCGATATTTTCTTCGTGCTGAGCGGGTTCCTCATCACCGCGCTTCTCGTCCGTGAGCACGGAAAGAATGGTCGAATCCGCCTCGTGGACTTCTGGCGACGCCGAGCCAGAAGGCTTTTGCCCGCAATCGGTGTTCTCGTTCTTGTGTGCTGCAGCATCGCGTTGGCGGTGGGTGGCAACGTTCTTATCGGTCTCGGCCGTCAAGTTCTGGGCGCTGCCACCTTCAGCAGCAACTGGCTTTCCATCGCCCAAGGAGCAAGCTACTTCAGCGAATCTAACCCGGAACTTTTTCGCAACCTGTGGTCACTCGCTGTGGAGGAACAGTTTTACCTCGTATGGCCGCTCATAATTCTTTTGCTACTCTTCGTGCGAAGCACCACCATTCGGTCCATCATTATTGGCGCGCTTGCAGTAGCTTCTGCACTTGCGATGGCCTTTCTCTACGTCCCTGGTGGCGATGCAACGCGCGTCTACTACGGAACAGACACCCACAGCTTTGGGCTTGCCATCGGCGCATCCCTCGCACTCGCCAGCCGAGACTGGTGGTCATCGTCACATGAATGGCCACGATGGTTGCGCACGACGCTGCAATCCGCGGGAGCCATAGCCGTCCTTGCCCTCATTGGCGCGGCGATGGTACTTCCCGCCGATGCCGACGCCACCTACCAGGGTGGGCTCGTGGCAGTAGCTATTCTTTCTGCCATCGCCATTGCCGGCGCAACAATGCCGGGTTCTCAGTTGGGTCGCGTTCTGGATATCCAGCCCATGCGCTGGATAGGGGAGCGCTCATACGGCCTCTACCTCTGGCATTGGCCGGTCTTCGTGTTGACGGTGGCGTTGCTCCCCAGCTTCGGTCTCGATGGCCCCAGCGCGTGGGCGCTAGGCGGGGTTGCGCTGATCATCACGGTGATTTTGGCCGCCGCGTCGTACCGGTTTATTGAACAACCGATTCGAAAGAACGGATTCCGCGCAACGCTTCATACCGCCCTCTCGGCATGGACACGCCATACCCATCTGATGCGTACCGGCGGATGGCGAAGCGCACCTCCACGCCTCACTGCCACAATTGTGGCGATCATGCTGGTCGCTGGCGCGGGAGTTGCTACCGGATTCTCCGTCGCTCTCGACCCTGGCGAGACAGACGCTCAGGTCTTCATCGAGGCGGGCCAGTCGATCGCTGCACCACCGAAAGCATCAGTTCCTACGTCAGGAAGTGAACAGTCAACGCCCGCCGCGATTCCCGGTGGCGACCAGATCAACGCGGTCGGTGATTCGGTGATGCTGGCGTCAGCGTCCGAGCTGTCGGCGGCATTCCCCGGAATCACCATCGATGCCGTGGTCTCTCGAAGCCTCTCGCAGGCACCAGATATCGTGTCAACACTCAAGGCGGACGGCAACTTGAGAACGACGCTGCTTCTTGGGCTTGGCACGAACGGACCCATCGATTTTGATGTGCTTGATCAGGTGCGTCAGATCGTCGGCCCAGACCACCAGATTGTCGTAGTGAGCGTTCAGGCACCGCGCTCGTGGACTCCAGGTGTCAACACGACTCTCGATGCCTTTGCCGTTCAGTACCGCAACGTAGAACTTGCGAACTGGCAGAGCGCCATCTCTGGAAGACTCGACCTTCTCGCTCGCGACCAAATTCATCCCGGCGATGAGGGCGGCGCCATTTACGCGGGCACGGTCCGCGACGCGCTACAAAAGCTCGCAGATCTTCCCCCACTGCTTTCAGCCAAAGAGTACGGTCTCGCCCCCTACCCGTCATAGGTTCGGGGAATGAGAAAGGCCCCGCACCCTCACGGGGCGGGGCCTTTCTAAAGTTGTTCTACTTGTCGTCGCCCTCAACGGCGTCAGCATCAGCGGGTGCGGATGCGTCAGCTGAGTCAGAAGTTGTATCGGTCTCAGTCTCGACCGAAACCTCTGCTGCTGAGCTGTCGTCGACGGATGACTCGTCGGTCGCCTCTTCAGCGACGTCGGCTTTAGCATCCTCTGCGGGTGCTTCGTCAACCGGAGCAGCCTTAGGCTTCTTCGTCTCAACCTTGGCGCGCGGCTTCGCGTTGACTGGCTCGAGAACGAGCTCGATCTGCACCATGGACGCGTTGTCACCCTTACGGAAACCGAGCTTCGTGATGCGGGTGTACCCGCCCTCACGATCGGCAACGAGCGGCGCGATCTGCGTGAACAGCTCGTGCACGACACTCTTGTCACCGATGATGGCAAGCACGCGACGACGCGCGTGCAGGTCGCCACGCTTCGCGAACGTGACGAGGCGCTCGGCGACGGGGCGAAGGCGCTTGGCCTTCGTCTCCGTGGTTTTGATGCTCTTGTGCGTAAACAGTGCGGCGGCAAGGTTTGCGAGCATCAGACGCTCGTGAGCCGGTCCACCGCCGAGACGCGGGCCCTTAGTTGGGGTTGGCATTATTGGTATTCTCCAGAATCAGATTGGTCAGGGCCGAGATTAGTTGCTCTCGTCTTCTTCGTAGCCACTGTAAAAGTGAGCTCCGTCGAATCCGGGAACGGTGTCCTTGAGGGAGAGGCCAAGCTCAACAAGCTTGTCCTTGACCTCATCGACCGACTTCTGGCCGAAGTTGCGAATGTTCATAAGCTGCGTCTCTGACAGGGCGACGAGTTCACTCACAGAGTTGATGCCCTCGCGCTTCAAGCAGTTGTAGCTGCGCACCGAAAGATCAAGATCTTCGATCGGCATGCTCAGCTCGCTCGAGAGCACAGCGTCAACCGGCGCTGGGCCGATCTCGATGCCCTCTGCAGCGGTGTTGAGCTCACGCGCAAGACCAAACAGCTCGGTAAGGGTGCGGCCAGCAGAGGCGATGGCATCCCGAGGGGTGATCGCGCTCTTGGTCTCAACATCCACAACCAGGCGGTCGAAGTCGGTGCGCTCACCGGCACGAGTTGCCTCGACACGGTAGGTGACCTTGAGAACCGGTGAGTAGATCGAGTCGATCGGAATCTGGCCCGCCTCGCTGAACTCGTTACGGTTCTGCGTGGCAGAAACATAACCGCGGCCGCGCTCGATCGTGAGTTCAAGCTCGAAGCGCGCCTTGTCGTTGAGCGTGGCAATGATGAGCTCTGGGTTGTGGATCTCGACACCCGCCGGAGCAGAAATGTCAGCAGCAGTAACCTCACCCGAACCCTGCTTGCGCAGGTACGCGGTGATCGGCTCATCGTGCTCGCTCGAGACAACGAGGCCCTTGACGTTCAGGATGATCTCGGTGACATCTTCTGTCACACCGGGAATGGTGCTGAACTCGTGCAGCACACCATCGAGGCGGATGCTCGTGACCGCTGCGCCCGGAATGGACGACAGCAGGGTACGGCGAAGTGAGTTTCCAAGGGTGTAGCCGAAGCCGGGCTCGAGCGGTTCAATGATGAACCGCGAACGGAACTCGGAGATATTTTCTTCGGTCAGGGTCGGGCGCTGTGCAATGAGCACGGTTGATTCCTTTCGGCGAAGTGTCCGCTATTTGACACTTGTGCTTTCGACGAGGTGGCTGGCCTGTCGTTCTATTGAGTTGTGCGCTGGAGCTGTGAGCTAAGACCATTTCAGGCCTTAGATGCGACGCCAGCACCGACGGGCTCTGCCCGGCGGATTATGTGACGATGAAACGTTAAACGCGACGACGCTTTGGCGGGCGGCATCCGTTGTGCGCCTGCGGGGTGACGTCGTTGATTGAACCAACTTCGAGGCCGGCAGCCTGAAGTGAGCGGATCGCAGTCTCGCGACCAGATCCTGGTCCCTTGACGAAAACATCGACCTTCTTGACGCCGTGCTCTTGAGCCTGGCGGGCAGCCGATTCTGCCGACATCTGTGCGGCATACGGCGTGGACTTGCGGGATCCCTTGAATCCAACAACTCCTGAAGACGACCATGCGAGCACTGCGCCGCTCGGGTCTGTAATCGTGACGATCGTGTTGTTGAACGTCGACTTGATGTGGGCCTGGCCCACTGCGATGTTCTTCTTTTCTTTGCGACGCGGTTTGCGAGCCGCTGTCTTGGGTGTAGCCATTGTGTGGTCTCCTGTCGAAATCTCTGGCGGGCCGCGTTTAGCGGGCCTTCTTCTTGCCTGCGACGGTGCGCTTCGGGCCCTTGCGGGTGCGGGCATTGGTCTTGGTGCGCTGGCCGTGCACAGGGAGGCCCTTACGGTGCCGGATTCCCTGGTAGCTGCCGATCTCGACCTTGCGGCGGATGTCGGCGGCGACCTCGCGGCGAAGGTCACCCTCTACCTTGAAGTTCTTCTCGATATAGTCACGCAGCGCGATCAACTGATCGTCGCTGAGATCTTTAACGCGGATCTCTCCGCTGATCTCGGTGTCGGCGAGGGCCTGAACCGCCTTCGTGGGGCCAACACCATAAATGTAGGTCAATGCGATGACCACGCGCTTATCGCGGGGAATATCGACTCCTGCTAAACGAGCCATTGTGGCTACTCCAGATTGTCAGTGAGAGGTATGGGACAGAATCTGTGCATCGGCCTCCCGCCGATGGTCTCCCCGTGCTGCGCTTTCAGTGCAGTGCGGTTCTAATGCTGCCGTTCTTCGTATTCAGTTATCAGTCCTGCCAGAGCCCGAGACGGGCTCTGCTACGCAAGAAGCAAGGGCGAGAAATGGCCTTCGCTTCAGCCCTGCCTTTGCTTGTGACGCGGGTTTTCACAAATGATCATGACCCGGCCGTTACGGCGGATCACTTTGCATTTGTCACAGATCTTTTTGACGCTGGGGTTAACCTTCATTATTTTTGCCTTTTCGCTGTCGTCGTACCCACGGGATGCCGAGGGCCGTTACTTTCCAGCCATCAGGTCTACTTGTAGCGGTAGACGATGCGCCCGCGTGTGAGGTCGTATGGGCTGAGCTCTACAATCACTTTGTCCTCGGGGAGGATTCGGATGTAGTGCTGGCGCATTTTGCCCGAGATGTGTGCAAGAACGCGGTGGCCGTTGGTCAATTCAACGCGGAACATCGCGTTGGGAAGTGCCTCGACTACCGATCCCTCGATCTCGATAACGCCGTCTTTTTTTGCCATAACTCGCTAACGTGGGTGATTCTGATTTTTGGTCGTGCGGTGGGTTTTTTGGTGTAGTAGACATGCAAACATGCAGTGTCAAGACACCAAGGATCTATCTTAGGTGAAATTACTTCGCTGCGCTACCCGCAAATTCACGAGTTCAACTCTCCGCCGCGTCAGGGATCAGGACTCCATGCGAAGCGAGCCCAGAAAGGATGCGGTTGGCAACGTCATCGACGTCACCAATCCCATCCACGGTGACGAGCATTCCGCGCTCTCCGTACACCTCTATGAGGGGCGCGGTTTCGCGAAGGAATACATCTTGGCGATGCCGGATGGCATCCTCAGAGTCATCTACTCGACCCTGCTCCAAAGAACGCTTGCGAAGCCGTGTCACCACGACCTCGACATCAGCGACGAGCCGAATAACGGCGTCAAGCCCCTGATCTTTCTTCGCCAGAATTTGATCGAGAAAGTTCACTTGAGAGAGCGTGCGGGGGTAACCATCGAGAAGGAAACCTGCCGTCGCGTCTGGCTCCTCGAGGCGAGACCGAACGAGCTCATTGGTGAGGGAGTCAGGAACGTAGTCGCCTGCATCCACAATGCTCTTGACCTCGACGCCTAGCGGAGTCTCATTCTTGATGTTGTACCGAAAGATGTCGCCCGTGGCGATAGCCGGGATACCGAACAGCGCCGAAAGCCGCGCTGCTTGCGTTCCTTTTCCGGCCCCGGGTGGGCCGATGATCAGAAAGCGTCCACTCATCGCAGCAAGCCTTCGTAGTGCCGCTGCTGAAGTTGCGCATCAATCTGTTTCACGGTCTCGAGCCCGACGCCCACGATGATGAGAATACTCGCCCCACCGAACGGGAAGTTCTGATTCGCACCAAAGAAGCTGAGAGCAAAGAGCGGAATCAAGGCGACGACGCCAAGATACAGCGAGCCGGGAAGCGTAATCCGGGTCAACACGTAGTCAAGGTATTCCGCCGTCGGGCGCCCCGCACGAATGCCGGGAATGAAGCCGCCGTACTTCTTCATGTTGTCGGCGACCTCTTCAGGGTTGAACGTGATCGCCACGTAGAAGTAGGTAAAGCCGATGTTGAGGAGGAAGTACACGAGCATGTACAGCGCGCTGTCACCTGAGCGAAGGTTGTCGGAGATCCACGACACCCACGCCGCCGGTGCCTCCCCAGCCGCTGGCTGGTTGAACTGCGCCACGAGCGCTGGGAGGTATAGCAAGCTTGAGGCGAAGATCACGGGGATCACGCCTGCCATGTTGACCTTGATCGGGATGTAGGTGTTGTTGCCACCGTACGTGCGACGCCCAACCATCCGCTTTGCGTACTGCACCGGAATTCGTCGCTGCGATTGTTCAACGTACACAACCAACGTCATGATGACGAGACCCAAGATCAGAACCAGCAGGAAGGCGTTGAAGCCCTTCGCTACCTGGATGCCCCAGAGTGCGGTCGGGAACTGGGCTGCGATCGAGATGAAGATCAGAAGCGACATGCCGTTGCCGATTCCGCGCTCAGTGATGAGCTCACCCATCCACATGATGAGACCGGTTCCTGCCGTCATGGTGATGACCATGAGCAAAATCGCATACCAGGAGTCGTTGGGAATCAGCTTGCCGCAGAGGCCGGATGAGTTCGGGAACAACGCACCACTTCTCGCGACCGTCACCAGTGTTGTTGACTGCAGGATCGCGAGTCCGATGGTGAGGTAACGCGTGTACTGCGTGAGCTTTGCCTGGCCTGCCTGACCCTCTTGATACAGCGTGTCAAAGTGTGGGATAACAACGCGCAGCAACTGAACGATGATCGATGCGGTGATGTACGGCATGATGCCCAGCGCAAAAATCGACAGCTGCAGCAGTGCTCCACCGCTGAACAGGTTGACTAAGTCATAGAGGCCTGTCGTGCTGGAGTCGCTGCCCCCAAGGCACTTCTGAACCTCTATGTAGTCAACGAACGGTGTCGGAATGAACGACCCAAGCCGGAACAGCGCAATGACGCCCAGCGTGAAGCCAATCTTCCTACGAAGATCGGGCGTACGGAAGATCCGTATGATTGCGCCGAACACTAGGCCTCCTGAATTTACGGGTAATGCAGTTCCAGTGCCCCTTGCGGGGCACTGTCGCAATTAAAGTACGTAGAGCTGGCAGTTCGGATGACGAGCCACCCGGCCAACTTACTTAACTGAACCGCCTGCGGCCACAATTTTCTGCTCAGCTGAACTAGAGATCTTGTCGACCGCAACATTCAGCTTAACGTCAATCTCTCCGGCCCCAAGAACCTTGACCTTTTCGTTCTTGCGAACGGCACCCTTTGCGACGAGGTCGGTAATGGTGACATCGCCACCCTTGGGGTACAACTCGGCAAGACGTTCGAGGTTCACAACCTGGTACTCGACGCGGAACGGGTTCTTGAACCCACGCAGCTTCGGTGTACGCATGATGCTGTTCAGGTTTCCACCCTCGAGGCCAACGCGCACCTGATAGCGAGCCTTCGTACCCTTGGTTCCACGACCAGCGGTCTTGCCCTTTGAGCCTTCACCACGGCCGACGCGAGTCTTGGCGGTCTTGGCCCCTGGCGCTGGACGCAGGTGGTGCATCTTCAGAACCTGTGGGCGAGCGGCAACCACTTTCGCGGGTGCCTTCTTCTTAGCTGGTGCAGCCTTGGAAGCAGCCTTCTTGGTTGCCTTTGTGGATGCCTTTGTGCTCGCGGACTTAGGTGCAGCTTTCGATTCGGACGCCTTAGACTCTGACGTCGTCGATTCGGACGCCTTAGACGTAGCGGCCTTTGGCGCAGCCTTCTCGGCAGATGCCGACGCCTTCTTCGACGTCGATGCAGCAGCAGTCTTGGTGGCCGTCTTCGAAGCAGCGGCCTTAGGCGCAGCCTTAGCCGCCGTCTTCGGTGCGGACTTCGCAGCTGCCGGCTTGTCTGCAGCGGCCTTCTTCGGAGCAGCCTTCTTCGGTGCAGCCTTCGCAGCTGCAGCCTTAGGGGCAGCCTTCGCGGCTGGCTTCTTCTTTTCGGCTTCGTCAGCCATTAGTCAATCTCCTCGACTTTGACCAGGTGCGCCACGGTACGAACGTACCCGCGGTTCTGCGAGTTGTCCTCGCGCACCACGACATCATTGATGCGCTTGAGCCCGAGGCTCCGCAGCGTGTCGCGTTGGTTCTGCTTTTCACTGATCTTTGATTTGATCTGGGTCACTTTGAGGCGAGCCATCAGACACCTGCCTTTTCTGATTCAGACTTGGTCTTCGCCGCCGCCGCCTGAATTCTCAGAATCTGCGCGGGTACAACGTGCTCGATGGACAGGCCACGACGACCCGCAACAGCACTCGGCTCCTCCAGCATGCGAAGAGCCTTCACAGTTGCGTGCACGATGTTGATCGTGTTCGACGAACCAAGCGACTTGCTCAGCACGTCGTGAATACCGGCGCACTCGAGAACCGCGCGCACAGGACCACCGGCGATAACACCGGTACCCGCTGCAGCGGGGCGCAGAAGCACTACACCGGCAGCCGCTTCACCCTGGACGGGGTGAGGGATGCTGTTACCAACACGAGGAACGCGGAAGAAATTTTTCTTCGCCTCCTCGACGCCCTTGGCGATCGCCAACGGAACTTCACGGGCCTTGCCGTAACCGACACCCACCATGCCATTGCCGTCGCCGACCACAACGAGTGCGGTGAAGCTGAAACGGCGACCACCCTTGACGACCTTCGACACGCGGTTGATCGTGACGACGCGCTCAAGAAACTGGCTCTTCTCAGAGTCGCGGCTTCCACGCTGCTGGTTCGGGTTACGTTCACGGCCACCACGACGCGCCTCGCGAGGCTCATTCTTGGCTTCCGGCTCCGTCGTTCCGGCAGTCACGGCGGGGGCGGCCTGCGTGGTCGTGTCGACCTCGGTCGCTTCTGCAGTCACTGTCTGCTCCTTGTTTTGTGTACTATCCGTGCTCACAGGTTCAATCCACCCTCTCGAGCTCCTTCGGCGATCGCAGCAACGCGACCCGCGTAGCGGCTACCACCACGGTCGAAGACGACCGCGTCAATTCCAGCCTTCTTGGCACGCTCGGCGACAAGTTCGCCAACCTTACGCGCTTTGGCAGTCTTGTCGGCGGAGAGGCCACGAAGGTCGCTCTCCATCGTCGACGCGGAAGCCAAGGTGACACCCTTGCTGTCATCGACGACCTGCACGAAGACGTGCCGAGCCGAACGAGTGACGACGAGACGCGGACGCACCTCGGTGCCGACAACCTTCTTACGAAGCCTTGCGTGACGACGAACGCGCGCCGCCGACTTACTCTTACCTCGAGTACCTGTAGCCATGGTTTACTTACCAGCCTTTCCGGCTTTGCGGCGAACAACTTCGCCCGCGTACCGCACGCCCTTGCCCTTATAAGGCTCTGGCTTGCGCAGCTTGCGGATGTTGGCCGCGACTTCGCCGACCTGCTGCTTATCGATACCGTGAACGCCGACCTTGGTGTTCCCGTCAACCGAGAACGTAATTCCCGCCGGCGGTTCAACGGTGATGGAGTGCGAGTAACCGAGCGCAAACTCGAGCCCGTTACCCTTTTGGGCCACGCGGTAACCAGTACCAACGATCTCGAGGCCCTTTGAATAGCCCTCGGTCACACCAATGATCTGGTTGTGGATCAGCGTGCGGGTGAGGCCGTGAAGCGAACGCGACTCGCGCTCGTCGTTCGGGCGGCTCACCAGAATCTGGCCATCCTCAAGTTTCACTGCGATGGGGCTCGCGACGGTGAGATTCAGCTCACCCTTCGGGCCCTTCACCGTGACGGCTGAGCCATCGACGGTGATGTTGACGCCTGACGGAACGTCAATAGGAAGTCTTCCAATACGTGACATTTGCGGCTACCACACGTAGGCGAGGACTTCCCCACCCACGCCCTTCTCAGTTGCCTGGCGGTCCGTGAGGAGACCAGATGAGGTGGACAGAATCGCAACACCGAGGCCACCGAGAACGCGAGGAATCTCGGTAGAGCGAGCGTAGACGCGAAGACCAGGTTTCGACACGCGCTTGATGCCCGCAATCGAACGCTCGCGGTTAGCGCCGTACTTAAGGTCGATGGTGAGAGTTGAACCAACGCGAGCCGGCTCAACCTTCCACGACGTGATGTAGCCCTCGGCCTTGAGAATCTCCGAGATGTGGGTCTTGAGCTTGCTGCTCGGCATCGACACGGTCTCGTGGAATGCAGAGTTAGCGTTGCGCAGTCTGGTCAGCAAGTCTGCGACCGGATCTGTCATTGTCATAATTTGTTCCTATTTCTCGTTCTGGTTTCGATGCTCGTTACACAAGCACCGACCTAGATCGATCGTTCCTGCTGGTTAGTTGGCTTCGTTCTCGTTCTTCTTGAAGGGGAAACCGAGCGCCTTGAGCAGCGCACGCCCTTCATCGTCGTTCTTTGCGGTTGTCACGACAGTGATGTCGAACCCGCGAACGCGGTCAATCTTGTCCTGATCGATCTCGTGGAACATGGACTGCTCGTTGAGACCAAAGGTGTAGTTGCCGTGACCGTCGAACTGGCGGTCAGAAAGACCGCGGAAGTCACGGATGCGGGGAAGTGCGAGCGTCAGAAGACGGTCGAGGAACTCCCACGCACGGTCACCGCGAAGGGTCACATGAGCGCCAATCGGCATTCCCTCGCGCAGTTTGAACTGAGCGATGGACTTGCGCGCGGCAGTCACCTGCGGCTTCTGGCCCGTGATGGCGGTGAGGTCCTTGACAGCGCCGTCGATGATCTTGCCATCGCGCGCTGCTTCACCGACACCAGTGTTGACGACAATCTTCACGAGACCGGGCACCTGGTGCACGTTCGTGAAGTTGAAGTCCTTCTTCAACTGGGCGGAAATCTCGGCCTTGTACTTCTGCTTCAGGCGTGGCTGAACGCGGTTAGTCGGCGCAGTGACAGCCTTCGCAGCAGTAGCTGTGTCAGTCATTACAGGTCCTCACCTGAGCTCTTGGAGAAGCGCACGCGAACGGTCTTGCCGTCAGCGTTCTTCTCAACACGGAATCCGACGCGGGTCGGCTTCTTGGTCTTGGGGTCGACGAGGGCAACGTTGGAAATGTGGATCGGCGACTCGAATGTTTCCATTCCACCGGTCTTTGTTCCGCGCTGGGTCTGGCCGACCTTGGAGTGCTTGGTCACGAAGTTGATACCTTCAACGATCAAGCGGTTTCTCTCGACGAGAACCTCCTTGACACGACCCTGCTTTCCACGGTCGCCGCCACGGGCCTGAGTCGGTCCGGTGATGACCTGCACGAGGTCACCCTTTCTAATCTTCGCCATGACTAAATGACCTCCGGTGCCAGCGAGATGATTTTCATGAACTTCTTGTCGCGAAGCTCACGGCCGACCGGTCCGAAGATGCGGGTACCGCGAGGGTCCCCGTCAGCCTTCAGAAGCACAGCGGCATTCTCGTCAAACTTGATGTAGGAGCCGTCTGGACGACGGGTCTCCTTCTTGGTACGAACGATGACCGCCTTAACGATCTCGCCCTTCTTCACGTTTCCGCCGGGGATTGCATCCTTGACGGTCGCGACGATGATGTCGCCGAGGCCGGCATAACGCCGACCAGAGCCACCGAGAACGCGAATCGTGAGCAACTCTTTGGCACCGGTGTTATCGGCGACCTTTACTCTGGATTCCTGCTGGAGCATTGTCTATTCCTCTTCACGAGTAGGCCGAGGGCCTACTTGGCCTTCTCGACGATTTCGACCAAGCGCCAGCGCTTAGTGGCGCTCAACGGTCGAGTTTCACTGATGACAACCAGGTCGCCTACGCCGGCCGAGTTGGTTTCGTCGTGAACTTTCACCTTGGACGTACGGCGGATGACCTTGCCGTACAGGGGGTGCTTCACGCGGTCTTCGACCTCAACGATGATGGTCTTATCCATCTTGTCGCCCGACACGTAACCGCGTCGGGTCTTGCGGTGGCCGCGCTCGAGGGTTGCCTCGGCAGCGACCTTGTCTTCGGTCTTCGCCATTATTTGGCCTCCTCTGTCGTCTTGGTGTCGTTCGTTGCAGTGTCTTTCGCTGCACTGGCGTCAGATGCAGCCGGGGCGTCATCTTTCTTGGTTGCTGCCTTGGCCGCTGACTTCTTCTTCGCCTTCGGCTCAGCCTTCGCCGGAATTTCAATCCCGACCGGGGTTGCCCGGATGCCGAGTTCACGCTCGCGGATGACCGTGTAGATCCGCGCGATGTCGCGCTTCACTGCACGGATACGGCCGTGGCTTTCCAGCTGTCCTGTTGCCGACTGAAAGCGGAGGTTGAACAACTCCTCCTTGGCTTTCTTCAGTTCGTCAACAAGACGGGTGTCTTCAAAAGTATCGAGCTCGTCTGGGCGAAGCTCCTTGGAACCGATCGCCATTATGCGTCGCCCTCCTCGCGCTTGATGATGCGTGCCTTGAGAGGCAATTTGTGGATGGCGCGTGTCAGCGCTTCGCGGGCAACGGTCTCGTTGACTCCACTCAGCTCGAACAACACACGGCCTGGCTTAACGTTCGCGACCCACCACTCTGGGGAACCCTTACCGGAACCCATGCGGGTTTCGGCCGGCTTCTTCGTGAGCGGGCGGTCTGGGAAGATGTTGATCCAGACCTTTCCGCCACGCTTGATGTGACGGGTCATCGCAATACGAGCGGCCTCGATCTGGCGGTTAGTCACATATGCGGGCGTAATCGCCTGAATACCGTACTCGCCGAACGACACCTTCGTACCACCAGTTGCCTGGCCGCTACGGCCTGGGTGGTGTTGCTTACGGAACTTGACCTTACGTGGAATCAGCATTTTAGGCCTCTGCTCCTACTGCCGCGGGAGCGGCATCCGTGCGGGGCCCACGACGTGGCCGGTCGCCTCCATCGCGACGCTCTGGGCGCTGCGACTTCTGGGTGGCCTGCTCGCGGGCGAGCTCGCGGTTGGTGATATCACCCTTGTAGATCCACACCTTGACGCCGATACGGCCGAACGTGGTGCGGGCCTCGTAGAATCCGTAGTCGATGTTCGCGCGCAGAGTGTGCAGCGGAACGCGACCTTCACGGTAGAACTCGGAACGGCTCATTTCTGCGCCACCCAGTCGACCAGAAACCTGGATGCGAACACCCTTGGCTCCTGCGCGCTGAGCGCCCTGCATTCCCTTACGCATTGCGCGACGGAACGCGACACGCGCGCTCAGCTGCTCTGCAATGCCCTGGGCAACAAGCTGCGCCTCAGCCTCGGGGTTCTTCACCTCGAGGATGTTGAGCTGAATCTGCTTCTGCGTGAGCTTCTCAAGGTCGGTGCGAATGCGCTCCGCCTCAGCACCACGACGACCGATCACAATGCCTGGACGCGCCGTGTGGATGTCCACACGAACACGGTCACGCGTGCGCTCGATTTCGATACGTGCCACGCCGGCGCGATCAAGCGACGTCTTCAGTAGGTTGCGGATCTTGATGTCTTCGGCGACGAAGTCGCTGTAGCGCTGACCGACCTTAGTCGAGTCGGAGAACCAACGCGACACGTGGTCGGTGGTGATTCCCAGACGAAAACCGTACGGGTTTACTTTCTGTCCCATTACTTCTTCCCTGCCTTCTTCGAGGCCTGCTCGACGTGGGCATCGGTTGGCGTTGACAGCACGATAGTGATGTGGCTCGTGCGCTTCAGGATCTGGAATGCACGACCCTGTGCGCGCGGCTGGAACCGCTTGAGCGTTGCACCATCGTCAACGAACGCCTTCGAAACGAACAGGTCTTGCTCGTCTAGGTAGCTGTTCTCGTTATCCGCCTTGACGCGGGCGTTGGCCATTGCCGAAGCAACGAGCTTGTACACCGGCTCGCTCGCACCCTGCGGCGCGAACTTAAGGATGGCCAGCGCTTCTTCTGCCTGCTTGCCACGGATCATGTTGACGACACGACGAGCCTTCTGAGGGGTCACGCGGATGTGTCGCACGCGGGCGATCGACTCCACCATTTCTCTTCCTCCTTCACGTCACCGCGTTAGCGGCGACGGCCCTTCTTGTCGTCCTTCTCGTGGCCGCGGAAGGTGCGGGTAGGGGCGAACTCCCCAAGTTTGTGACCGACCATCGTCTCTGTGACGAAAACCGGGATGTGCTTGCGACCATCGTGCACGGCGATCGTGTGGCCCAGCATGGCGGGGACAATCATCGAACGACGTGACCAGGTCTTGATTACGTTCTTGCTCTTAGCCGTATTCGCGGCGACAACCTTGCGAAGCAGGTGATCGTCGACGAAGGGGCCCTTCTTAAGACTGCGTGGCATCTTCTCTTATCTCCTACTTGCGCTTCTTGCCGACGGTCCGGCGGCGAACAATGAGCTTGTTGCTCTCGAGGTTTGGCTTGCGGGTGCGGCCCTCTTTTTGGCCCCACGGGCTTACTGGGTGACGACCACCAGAGGTCTTGCCCTCTCCACCACCGTGTGGGTGGTCGACCGGGTTCATGGCGACACCACGGACGGTGGGGCGAACGCCCTTCCACCGCATACGGCCGGCCTTGCCCCAGTTGATGTTCGACTGCTCGGCATTGCCGACCTCGCCGATCGTCGCGCGGCAACGGGCATCCACGTTGCGGATCTCGCCGCTCGGCAGACGAAGCTGCGCGTACGGGCCTTCCTTCGCAACGAGGCGAACGCTGGCACCAGCTGAACGCGCCATCTTGGCGCCTCCACCCGGCTTCAACTCGATCGCGTGAATGACGGTACCGACGGGGATGTTGCGCAGCGGCAGGTTGTTACCTGGCTTGATGTCTGCTGAGGCACCCGACTCGATAATGTCGCCCTGGCTGAGCTTGTTAGGAGCGATGATGTAACGCTTTGCTCCATCGGCGAAGTGCAGGAGCGCAATGCGGGCAGTACGGTTCGGGTCGTACTCGATGTGAGCAACCTTCGCGTTGATGCCATCTTTGTCGTTGCGCTTGAAGTCGATCACACGGTACTGGCGCTTGTGGCCGCCACCAATGTGACGCGTCGTGATGCGACCGGCGTTGTTGCGGCCACCCGTTTTGGGCAGTGGGCGCAGCAAAGACTTCTCGGGGGTCGAACGCGTGATCTCGGAAAAGTCTGCAACCGAGGAACCGCGACGACCTGGGGTCGTGGGCTTGTACTTACGAATAGCCATGAGTTATCTCCCTATGTTCCTATCCAGCGCCGGCTAGCCGACGGCCGTGAAGATATCGATGGAACCGGACTTGAGCGAGACGATGGCGCGCTTGGTGTCTTTACGCTTGCCGAGACCGAACTTCGTACGGCGCGTCTTGCCCTTCTTGTTGAGCGTGTTGATGGAGGCAACCTTCACATCGAAGATCTTCTCGATCGCGAATTTGATCTCAGTCTTGTTCGAACGGGGGTCTACCTCAAAGGTGTACTTGCCCTGATCGATGAGGCTGTAGCTCTTTTCGGAGACAACCGGCGACAAAATTACATCGCGGGGGTCCTTGTAGGTGGCGCTCATGCGCTGGCCTCCTCTGTGTTCTTAGCCTTCGCCGCAGCATCTGACTTGTTCTCGCCGGTCTTAGCCGACACGAACGAGTCAAAAGCACCCTTGGTGAAGATGATGTCGTCGCTGACCACAACGTCATACGCGTTCAGCTGGTCGGCCGAGAGCACGTGCACGGTCTGGATGTTGCGAACGCTCTTGTAGCTCAGCTCGTCGCTGCGCTCCAAAACAATGAGCACGTTGCTGCTCGACGCGATGTCGGCAAGAAGCGCGGCCACAGCCTTCGTCGAAGGAGCATCGCCGAGCGACAGTGAGTCGATGACGTGAATGCGTCCGCCGCGTGCGCGGTCGGAAAGTGCTCCGAGGAGCGCTGCAGCGATCATCTTTTTAGGTGTGCGCTGCGAGTAGTCGCGTGGCACTGGTCCGTGAACGACGCCACCACCGCGGTGCTGGGGCATACGGATCGAGCCCTGACGAGCGCGACCTGTTCCCTTCTGCTTGTGTGGCTTACGGCCTGAACCGGAAACCTCTCCGCGGCCAAGCACGCTGTGGGTGCCCTGACGCGCTGCTGCGCGCTGAGCTACAACCACCTGGTGGATGAGCGGAACGTTGGTCTGAACATCGAACACTTCTGCGGGAAGATCAACAGAACTGACCTTCTTACCCTTGGTGTCGATGACGTCGAGCGTCATTGCCTCAGCCATGGTCCTACGCCTCCTTCACTGATGTGCGAACAAAGACGATGCGACCGCGGGCACCCGGAACTGCACCCTTGACGAGCAGCAGGTTCTTGTCGGTGTCGATAGCGTGGATCGTGAGGCCGAGAACGGAAACGCGCTCTCCACCCATCCGGCCGGCCATCTTCATGCCCTTGAACACGCGGCTCGGAGTCGACGAAGCGCCGATCGAGCCGGGCTTGCGGTGGTTACGGTGCGCGCCGTGGCTCGCTCCAACACCATGGAAGTTGTGGCGCTTCATAACGCCCGCAAAACCTTTACCCTTGCTCGTGCCGACGACGTCAACGCGCTTGCCAGCCTCAAAGATATCGACGGCGAGTTCCTGACCGAGTGAATACTCGGCGGCATCCGCGGTGCGAATCTCGGTGAGGTGACGGCGAGGAGTAACGCCGGCCTTCGCAAAGTGACCGGTAGCCGGCTTGTTAGCCTTGCGCGGGTCAATCTGACCGTAAGCGATCTGAACGGCGACGTAGCCATCGACCTCAACGGTACGAAGCTGGGTGACGACGTTGGGGGAGATCTCAATCACCGTGACCGGGATGAGCTTGTTGTTCGCATCCCACACCTGAGTCATACCGAGCTTGGTGCCCAGCAGACCCTTCGTGGTTCTCGTTGCTTCAATAGACATTGTTCAATAGTCCTTGCAGTTCTGAGCGCGGGCTCAGAGCTTGATCTCGATGTTGACGTCAGCAGGCAGGTCGAGTCGCATCAGCGAGTCAACAGCCTTTGGAGTCGGGTCGATGATGTCGATCAGACGCTTATGAGTGCGCTTCTCGAAGTGTTCCCGGCTGTCCTTGTACTTGTGAGGTGAACGGATCACGGCGATCACGTTCTTCTCGGTTGGCAGCGGCACTGGGCCAACTACCGTTGCACCCGCGCGTGTGACCGTATCCACGATCTTGCGTGCCGAGCTGTCAATGACCTCGTGGTCATACGACTTAAGTCGGATGCGGATCTTTTGTCCCGCCATAGCCTGACTCTCTCTCTGTAATACATGGCACACCCGCACGGATGCACTCGTTGCCGAAAGCACTTCTGCTTTCACACCACTGTTTTGATTTCACGTGCCAGCAGGGTTTCCCGCCAGCACAACGTTTTTGTGCCGAGCCATACTTCAAACTTCGCTCAGGCCAGAAGCCCTTAGGGACGCGCGCATTTCTGCGATTATCTCGAGTGTTAGTTATCGGTACACACCTAGTCATGGGCTTTCACCCAGTTGGTGCTTGTTCTGCTACCCGCCGCCTAGGAGCTGATCTGAAAGATCTTGCCCTATGCACTGCCTGATAGTGATTCGCCCGCTTGGCACAGCAAGGCAAAGTATTGAACTAGAAGAGTCTGCCACATCCGAGCATTTGCTGCAACCCGGGCGTGTCGCTTTCTCTAAAGATCACTCTACCCTGCGCGCCACTCCTGAAAGTTCACTCTTGTCATGATTGTTCCGCCTCGCCACCGCCCGATACCGACAATGGGGAACAACCACGCTCGCCCCGGCCGAAGTCACTGCAAGGATGGCGCGTGAACGCTACTCGCACGGTGATCGAGTCAAGCACCGGGCGCGTGTGTAGCCTGCGAGTATCCGCTAGCGCACCCGCAGTGGGAGCCCGGCCGCATGGAGGTGGCTTCGCAGGGCCGAGTGCGAAATCGCGGTTGCCCAATCCCACCGGGTCACACGGAACCCTAATGCTCGCAGGCGATTCTCGCGCTTAGTCTGCGCGACGAGAACCTCCTCGATGGACCTGCCGCTTCGAAACGCGGGGTCCAAGTACTTCTTGTCGCCATCCGCCTCCCCGATCAGCGAGTGCTCTGGCCAGAAGTAGTCCGCGTATCCGATGAACCCGAGATGATCCGAAAAGGGGATCTGCAGCTGTGGTCTCGGGAACCCAATCATCTCCATATTGACGCGACTCACCGACTCCAGCGGGGAGTCAGAGTTCGCGACCGCGAAGTCAATGACCTCCCGGGCCCTCGCACACCCGCGGAATGGCATCCGCCTCTGCCACTGGGCAAGGAGTTGTTCGCGAGTACACCTCGGGGGGCTGCCGCCATGCCGATCTTCATGCAGTGCGTGATCTGCCATCACCACCGCGGGCAGAAACCGACCGAGGGCTGCCATATCTACGACAGTTCGAAGCAATGACGTCACTCTAAGCCCGTCGACCTCTACGACCTCATCAGCCTCAAGTGACAGGGCATGCCTCGTGACAAGGTTTCGGGAGCGTGAGCCGGATGATGCGGGAACTATCATGTGCACTGAGGGAGGCCACGTTCCGATGATGGGGAGGCCGTGGATGGCCGCTGCGGACCAATGGGACAAGATCGGCGGGCTCGCGCGCGTGCCTGCGATGGCGTGAATCAGTACGAGATATCGATCCGTGTCGCTGAGCTTCCGCCACATCAGCCCTGGTACATAGACTCCGCGGGCCACTCTGACCTGTGCACCTGACGCCACGTCGTTCGCATACTGCTGTCGAGTGCGATCGCGCGTGCGCAAGTCAGCGATGAAAGTCAGAGATTCCGCCGAGTTCAACACGCGATAAGTATGCCGTGCACTGCCTAGCCGAATCGCTCGCAACTGAGTGCCTGGTGGACATCGACGAGTTGACCGCCACAGTGTAGGAGAGGAAGCGCGGGGTGCCTGTTCCCCTTTGTCGCAGTTGTTTTCCCACGCCGGGGCCGGATTGTGACACGGAGGAACACTCGCCGATGGAGGGTGGCGTGGGGTCGCGAACTCCCTTGACCTGGTCCGCAAACTTGCCACCGGTGACCTTGTTCGAAAGGTCGGATGCGCCATCCAGCACGTTGTCGCTGACACCTTCGGCCTGCTCGCTCTTCAGCGCGTCCTTCGCCTTGACGGCGAAGTCTTCCAGTCCAGCCATGATTTTCCGCTCACGTTTAGTCGGATCAATATACTGCAAATTCTATGCTTGTTTCTCGGGGCATGACAAAAAGGGGCCGGACCTTTCGGTCCGACCCCTTTTGCTGCATCCCTTCGACAAGCTCAGGGAGCGATACGTCTTACTACGTTCCCTTCGACAAGCTTGGGGAGCGAGTCGTCCATCAGGGAGCGGGTGGTATTGCTGCTCCGTTCGAGACGGCCCATGGGCCTCCTCAGGGAGCGGGTGAAACTACTTGAGAACCTTGACAACCTTGCCGGCGCCGACGGTGCGGCCACCTTCACGGATAGCAAAGCCAAGTCCTTCTTCCATGGCGATCGGCTGAATCAGCTCGACCGTCATTTCAGTGGTGTCGCCAGGCATGACCATCTCGGTGCCCTCAGGCAACGTGATGACGCCGGTGACGTCGGTGGTGCGGAAGTAGAACTGCGGGCGGTAGTTCGCGTAGAACGGGTTGTGACGGCCACCCTCATCCTTCGACAGGATGTAGGCGGTGCCCTCGAACTGCGTGTGAGGGGTCACAGAACCTGGCTTGACGACAACCTGGCCACGCTCAACATCTTCGCGCTTCGTGCCACGAAGGAGCAGACCACAGTTCTCGCCGGCCCACGCCTCGTCGAGCTGCTTGTGGAACATCTCGATACCCGTGACGATGGTCTTCTGCGTCGGGCGGATGCCAACGATTTCGACATCTGAGTTGATCGCGAGGGTTCCACGCTCGGCGCGGCCCGTCACGACGGTTCCACGACCAGTGATCGTGAAGACGTCTTCGATCGGCATGAGGAACGGCTTGTCCTTGTCGCGCACCGGGTCAGGGATGTTGTCATCCGCGGCCTGGACGAGATCCAGAATAGACTGAACCCACTTCTCTTCGCCTTCAAGAGCCTTGAGAGCTGAAACGCGAATGACAGGGGCGTTGTCACCGTCGAAGCCTTGGGCTGACAGCAGTTCACGCACCTCCATCTCAACGAGCTCGAGGATCTCTTCGTCGTCGACCATGTCGGCCTTGTTCAGCGCGACCATGAGGTACGGAACGCCGACCTGCTTCGCGAGCAGAACGTGCTCACGGGTCTGCGCCATCGGGCCGTCAGTGGCGGCAACCACGAGGATTGCACCGTCCATCTGGGCGGCACCGGTGATCATGTTCTTGATGTAGTCAGCGTGGCCTGGAGCGTCGACGTGCGCGTAGTGGCGCTTCGGCGTCTCGTACTCGACGTGCGAGATGTTGATCGTGATACCACGAAGGCGCTCTTCCGGCGCCGAGTCGATGGTCGCGAAATCGCGCTGCACGTTGATGGCGGAAGGGTACTTGTCGGCAAGCACCTTAGAAATTGCTGCGGTGAGCGTGGTCTTGCCGTGGTCGACGTGCCCGAGGGTTCCGATGTTGACGTGCGGCTTGGTCCGCTCGAACTTGGCCTT
>JBBSQX010000026.1:0-27899 GCA_038243605.1 Actinomycetales bacterium | reverse complement strand
GTGGCCGTGCCACCGACCCTGAGTTCCTCCCAGAACCGACGCCGAACATCACGCGGATACCCTGCAGGACCACCCATCATCAACACCCCGAATCAATCAGGTGTTGCAACGACCCCTTGAACCCAAGAGTATCGCTCGTCCAATCGACTATCGCTCGACGCTACTCACGCGTCACGGGCCTTGATCTCGCGCAGAAACTGCGCATCGCGCGCATACTCCTCAGCCTCGTCATTGAGTCGGGGCTTGCTAAGTTCGGTGGCTTTCTCCCTCGACATCGCGGCCACATCATCCAACCGGATTGCGGCGACGCGCAGCACATCGGCCCACGAGGCATCCGACCCGTATGCCCGCAGCAGCAACTCAACCCTGCGCCGCGCATCCTGCATGCCGGGCGCATTCTCGGGAGTGGAGCCTGTGAGCGGCACCGCGCGGGTAGCGAAGTAGGCGAGATCCCAGAGCCGCGGGCCAGGAGAACACATGTCGAAATCGATCGCTCCAATGATCGCTCCGTCAACAAAAGCAAGATTGTGGGGTGAAAAGTCGTAGTGGCAAATCACTTCTGCTGGCACTTTGGCGCGTGACTGCCAGATGGCGCCATCAACGCCGAACCCGACGCTGGCATCGTGAAGCTCGCGCAGCATCCGAGCGCCTTGCTCGAGGACAACGTCACTCCACACCCAATCGGGCAGCGGGTAGAGGGGAACTTCCCCGTGCAGAAAGGAGAGCCGCTCTCGGTCGCCTTCGATGCCGAGTGCGCGAGGCGCCCAGTCAACTCCGGCAAGCACCACGTAGTCGAGGTAGCGGTGCACCGTGGGTGTCCACGGGCCTGCATTGCGAAGAATCGTATCGCCCTCGCGCACGACCGCGTTCATGTTGCCGCCGGGAAGTGGTCCATCCATTCGGGAAGTCTAGGTCACTGCCCGCGGTGTCATGCAGCGGCTTTAGTGGTCGCCGCCGCTGATCTGATCGACGATGTGCATGAGGATCGGCAGCAGAACGTCCATCCCCTCGTCAACGGCTTTCACCGAGCCGGGCAGGTTCACGACCAGCGTCGATCCGGCAATACCGGCGAGGCCGCGACTCAGCACGGCCATCGGCGTCTTCGTGGCACCCACGCGCCGAAGCTCCTCGGCAATGCCGGGAATTTCTTTCGTGAGCAGCGGCGCGGTGCCCTCTGGCGTGAGATCGCGAGGCCCAACGCCCGTGCCACCGCTCGTGATGACGACATCAGCACCCTCGTCGATGGCAGAGCGGATGGCGACCGCAACCGAGTCGGCACCGTCACTCACCATGCTCAGCGACACCGTCAGCCCGTGCTCACGCAACCGCTCGACCGCGCGCGGCCCGGACAAGTCTTCGCGCTCACCGCGGGAGCCTCGATCTGAGACTGTGATCACGTGTGCAGTGGTCACGTGTGCAGTGGTCACGTGTGCAGTGGTCACGTGTGCAGTGGTCACGTGTGCGGTGGTGCGGGGCGCGCCTGTTGGTTCGTGAAGCTTCTCATCCATACCTCCACAGTAGGCGGCGGCTCCGTGCAACTCCCAGCCGGCCGTGAGGGCACGGTGTTAACGTCAGATTGACCGCCCTGTTGGCAGGTGTGACCTTAGTTCATGATCCCGTGCCACTCGGCGATGAGATCCACCCGAAATCACTCAAACGCTAAGGAGCACATCGTGAGTATTGCAATGAGAATGGCCGAAACTGTCTGGGATGGAACGCTCGCTGGAGGGTCAGGAACGCTCAGCGGAACAAGCGGTGCACTGGATGGCATGCCCGTGACGTGGGTCGCTCGCACCGAGGAGCCGGGCGGCAAGACGAGCCCAGAGGAGCTCGCCGCCGCCGCACACTCCTCGTGCTTCTCGATGGCGCTCGCTCTCACCCTCAGCGAACACAAGGTGACCCCGAAGAAGCTCACCGTCGGCTCGACCGTGACTCTGGATGCCGTCGACGGCAAACCGACAATCGTTTCTGCTGCGATCACCGTCATGGGCGACGTTCCCGGAATTGATGACGCACAGTTCCAGTCGCTGGTGCACGAGGCAGCAGAACTGTGCCCCATCTCGCGCCTTTTCGCCGGCACCACGATCACCGTCGAGGCCACTTTCGTCACGGCCTGATAGTTTTTGGCGCGCCTACGAGGCTCGCGGAGGCTCCGGGTCAATTGCCGTGGTTATCCGCGTGATTTCACGGTATCCGCCCCAGCATCCGCAAGCCCACAGGTCTATGGTGGAGGTATGGCTGCTGAACCGATTGAACTGAAAACCTCCCCTCCCGCTCAGACCCAAAGTTCGGGTTGTGCGTGTGGTCACGAGAACGAATCCGAGATCGTGCTGGATGTTCGCACGATCCCCCACGCGATCCGTCATGCCACCATTTTTGGTGCGCTTGGGGCCATCGCGCCGGGCTTCAGCATTGACTTGGTCGCCGACCACAACCCGCTTCCACTGCTTGCTCAGCTCGACGAGCGCCAGCCAGGCGAGTTCAAGGTCAGCTACCTCGAAGAGGGCCCAGAAGTCTGGACCCTGCGCCTCGCCCGCCAGTAAGCTGTCGCGCTGAGACCGGGTTCGGTGTTAGTAAGATTTCGGCGCTCGACAACTCAGCGCTCGATGCTCAGTGCTCAGTGCTCGGCGCTCGACAACTCAGCGCTCAGCGCTCGATGCTCGATGCTCGATGCTCAGTGGTTGACGACGACCCGCACGTCATCGCCAACACCTTTGCCCAGCTTCTTTCGAAGCGCAGCGCTCACCGAGATGAAGTGGTGACCCTGACCGCTTGGCATGAGCGCAGATGTCACCTCAATGCCGTCGAGGGTCACGTTGGCTTTCACCGATTTGCCGTGCCCAAAGAAGTCATGCGAACCGAGCACCTCCACTACTGACCAGGTGGGCATCCACTCTGGGTTCACAATGGTGCCGGTGAAATCGAGTTGCTCTGACATTGCGCCAGCCTAGCCCAGCAAACAGGTCGCTTCGCTACTCACGGCACCGCGCTTAAGCCTGACCCGCCTTCAATGTGGCGGCGCCAGTTCCGCGGCGTCCATGAGCGCGGTTTCGGGCCGACAACCGAGTTCACCAGGCTCAAGCAGGATCGAGGGAGGCCGGATTCGTGAAACTACGTCGTCGACACGCGCGACGAGAACGCAGTCGTGCGGCTTGTACCCCATTGCCACACCCACGTTGCCATCGGCAACGATCACAGTGGGTGGGGCGAGCACCTCATACTCTCCGCCTGGCACGTCAAGTAGAGCCAAAATCTTTGCGGCGATGGCGTCGCTGTCGAGTCCGGCATCCGAAGTCATTTCAGAAAGCACACTTGTCGCTGCCTCCTCTGCGTTAGCAGCCACCACGTATTTGATGCTTTTGTCTATGGGCGGGGCAACGGGTTTCGCCTCCGCCAGGCACGGTTGTTGGTGCAGGTAGTTGGTGCCCTTCCATACGCGCTTGTCAGTCGCTCCGTACTGATTGAAGTCAATCTTGTAGCATCCGTCGAACGCTTTCCTGGATGCCCATCCCTCGTTATCGGCCTCTAATTGAACTCGAAAAACGAGGGTGCCAAAAGGATCAATTTGAGTGAACGGCTTCCGCTCTAAAATCCCGACCAAGCTGACTACATCTTGTGCGACAGGATCCCTTTTAATTGCAGAAACTGCTGCCCGCGCGTAACCGTTAATGTCGTCGTGACGGTCCCCAGCGATCGACTTCACCACCGCAGCAAGGGTTTGCCGAGCATATGCCTCTTGGGAGCCCGACAGCATGCTCGCGCAACCAGAAACTGACGCGATGAGCACCAAGACTAAGAAAGTCTTGGGCCCGCGCGCCGCAATCATGTGCCTAGCCTACGTGCCACTGGAGAGCTGCTCGCTGACCCACGTGTGGCGAAGCGTGGCACGACCCGAGCCAGTTAACCCTCATTCAATGACGTGGAACACCCCAGTCGCACCCTTCTCGGCATCCGACATGATGTGCGAAACAAACGAGTAGTTGCCGGCTTCGGGGAACGTGAGCTCCACGAACCCACCCTGCGCTGGTTGCATCGGGAACACCTGCGAGCCACCCGTTCCGGTGCTGCCACCGTCACGCAGCGCGTAGTCTCCCTCTGAGAACACGGTGTCGAACTGGGCGCCCACAATGTGGAAAGCTCCCGCCGTGTTGGGGCCGGCATCCAGCAGCCAGATGCGCACCTTCTCGCCGACTTTCACCGTGATCGGCGTGTAGGCGTACTGGTTCGCGTACCCGTTGAAGACCACGAGGTCTGGCCTCTGCGTGGCGATGCGGTCGAGGTCGGCGATGCCGCCCTGCGGCCCCAGGTAGAGCTCAGACTGCACAAACACGAACTCCTTATCCATGGGGGTGAGACCGGCGGGGTCGATGATCACCGCCCCGAACATTCCGTTCGCGATATGCAACGACATGGGCGTGGTCGAGCAGTGGTATAGCCAGATGCCGGAGCGCGTGGCCGTGAAGTTGTAGGTGAGGCTCTCCCCCGGCTGGATGGTGCGCATCGGCTGATCTGGCGCGAGAGCACCAGCGTGAAAATCGATGGAGTGCCCGAGGGTTCCGTCGTTAATGAGAGTGATCTCGAACCGATCGCCGACCTTGCCGCGCATGGTTCGCCCAGGCGCCATGCCGTCGAAGGTCCACAGCGTTTGTTTGACGCCGGGCGCAACCTCGCGCATCCCCTCCCTCACCGTGAACGTGTATTTGTGCACGGTGTCGGATGAGGCGGGCGGCAGCACGGCGTCACTGGCCTCGAAGCGTTTTGCCGGCTTCGTACCCATCAGGTCGATATCACCCGCCGCGGAGGGGCCTTCTTGCGCGGCATGGTCGTGGCCACCGGCGTTCGGGTCGATGGACGGCGCGGGTGTGGCGTCTGGCCCACCAATCATGTGCACCGTCATCACCATGCCGAGCTGTCGGTGGCCGGCGATGGAACACCATCCGTCAATATTCGAACTAATGACGCCCACCTCAACAGGGATGGTTTGCTCCGGGTTAAGGAGCCCAGATTTTGAACCATTCGCGAGCACAAGGTCGTGCACTTGGGTGTCATTGTTGGTGAGCATGATGACGAGCTTGTCGCCGGCAGGCACCTCAACGGTGTCGGGATGAAAGCGCATATCTTTCATGCTCACCTCGACGGTGGTGGTGTTTCCGGTGGGCGTCACTTCTGTTTGAGCGCTCGTGTTGTTGAACTGAATCCCCGCCGCCACCGGATCGATCGCGATACCAATTGTCATGGCGATAACGACAGTGGCGACAGCTGCTGCCATTGCGCCACCGCGCCGGGTGGGTGAGGAGGCGATGGCGGCTGCAGCCTCCGCTGCGGAAATTCTTGGCTTCGCTGCTGCTGGTGTCGCTGTTGCTCGCGACACCAACACAGCCCGCACCGCCAGAATCAGGAACGAAAACAGCACGAGGAAGACGAGCAGCGAGATGACGACTTTCACCACACTCGGCACGGGCAACAGGTACACAATAATGCCCATGTTCGCGGTGGCCACCCGGTACAGCGCGGCCCGGTTCAACTCAAATGCTGTGCGGCGACTCGTCTCTGGCCCTCCGCCGAGCACCACCGGCAGCAGATAACTGAGAGCACCAAGAAGTACTTGCGCCGCAAACCCTGCGGCGAAAGGACCGATCAACCACGCGACACCGGATGCTGCGGCACCCCAATCGGGCGCCGTGACAACGACAACACCGAACGCGATCGTGCAGAACACGAACCATGCCATTGCGGCGCCGATGCTCCAGCTGGCGAACGTCCACTGAGAAGATTTGCGCGCCTGCTGCACGCCATCCGCAACCACGAGCCCAACGCCAACGAGGTAGAAGATCATGCCGAGCGCGAAGAGCACGGTGAGGTCGAGCAGTGCAGCGCCTCCCACCACGATGAGGCCGCCCACCATGAGCATGAGTGAGCGTTTGGCGGTGCCGTCGACGGCATCCGACACCTTCGTGTGCAGCACGGTCGGCCACAGCAGGATGACGGTACCCACCACGGTAAGGCCAATCCAGCCGAGCAGGTTGAATGCGAGGTGCGCGGGATAGAGGCGGTCATGCCACCCGGCAGGCAGGTCAACCCGCGACATGATCATGCCGATCGTCACGCCCACGGCGAGCGCCGCCCCGGAGGCGAAGTAGTACTGCACGAGTGGGGCGAAGCGGGAGGGAAGGGCACCGCGTGATTGCATGATGAGCGTTACGACGTGCGCGAGCACGACCACGCCAACGAGGATTCCGCCGACGAGAATGAGCGGCCAGACATCCGTCACCATTCCGGCGACGACGACAGAAACGCCCACGGTGTGGCCGAGAAGCCGGATGCCGTGGAACACGCGCCCGCCCGGTGCCGCTCTGCGCAGCAAGGTGTCGGCGAAATGTTGGCTCCAGACGAGAATCGCGGTACTCACCGCCCCGAGCAAGAGCAGGTGCACCATGAGCCACGCGCCGTGCGGCACAAACCGGTGCGCGACGACAATGACGGATGCCGCCACCAGCCAGAACGCCACGAGGCCGTTCATCAGCAAGTACCAGCTTTTGCGGGTCATGACGTCACTCGTTTCGCGGGTTTCATGGTGGGTGGTGCGAGCGGTACGACCGCGGCGGGTTTCGTGGCTCGACGCACGATGGCGGGTGGCCCCATCACTGCGGAGGTGATCGCGAGCACGACGAACAGCAGAATGGCGATCACGTTGAGTGAGCCGCCCCAGCGCACGGCATCCACGCTGCCCCAGGCGTCGCCACCGAGAAGTCGGATGGCGAGGCTCACGTGCATGAGCGCGACCGGTAGATAGAGGAACCAGCGGTATGGCAGCGGCTTACGCAGCACCGCGGGCAGGATCACGGGCGCGTGCGCCATGATCATCGACATGACGAAGCCAAGGAAGATGGCGTGCAGCGCGGCATCGTAGGCTCGGCCGTTGTCGACCAGCCCCACGACGATCCAGATTCCCGCGGGCACGAGCAGCCACACATATCCGGCGAGCAAGCACACCGCCATGTAGCGCGGCAGCCCTTTCGTGTTCACGAGCCGCGTTGCCACATCAAAACGGAACAACCACACGATGAGCAGTGCGAGAGCGACACCCAAGAGCGGGTATCCGGCGGCGGGCCACAGTGGAGCGATTCCGGCGGTGATCACGAGCAGCAGCGATGCGCCGAGCCCAAGGTTCTCGGCGCGAACATCCAGTGCGGGAGAAACCCGGGCGAGCTCGAGCCGCTCCCCCGCGATGGTGAGGATGAGGTACGTCGCCATGCCCGGAACGATCGCCGAGATCGGGGCATCCGCAAGCCACAAAACCACCGCTGCGAGGCCCGATACGGCACCCAGAATCTGGATGTCGATGGCCGCGGCAGGCGAGCGCCTCCGGATGACGATGTAGATGCCGAGCAACATGACGAAGCCGAGCCCGATCATCGATTTGCCGACGAACTCCGGCAGCTCAGACAGCAAGGTGAGGCTGCCGAGCCCCAGTAGAAGAGGAGCAGAGTAGCCCCACACCTTCCGTGCGGCAACGGCACGTTCGAGCACGATGAACGTGCCGACAAACCCGAAAACCATGAGTGGTGCGTGCAGTTCTGCGATGCGCGCAAACGACAGTGGCGCCCACACACCAAGCAGAAGGAGTGCAGCATTCAGGCCAAGAAGTAAAGAAATACCGCCAGGGATCAGAAAGACCAAACGCAGCACAGTACGGTCCAGAACCGGTCGACCAGTTGACCCGGTTCTGTTCCCCTGGCCGGTGGGCCGCAGGGCGAAAGTCACGCTTCAATCGTATCGGTGAACACCAGCAACTGTCAGGGCCGCGTCCCGTAAGAAATGCCGGGCTCACGGATGCCGTCAAGGCATGCCGACTGACACATCAGGGGCGCGGTGGCTCCTCGCGGTCAGGTTCCTGCCCTTCGGTTGGTTCAGAAGTGATCCTGAGACCCGCTGGAGAGTTGGCCAAATGAACGAGTTCTTCCAACCACGCCTTGTTCAACGTGGGGGCCTTGCTGCCCACAAAGTCGAACTCCAAGGGCACTGAAGGGTTCAACCACACCGAACTGTGACCGCTTCCTGACTCGGGCGTCTTATGCCATGAGAACGTGAAACTCTCTCCGCGACGAAGCTTTGCGACGATAACAACCTTGAGATGTGCAAGCACGCGATCCTCAACATCCACGGTCATGGATGGGGCACCATAAATAAATTTACCCAACTTTATGCCTCGCAATGCTCCGAATTGTGGTGTGACAGCGTCGTGGCGTCATCCGTCGTCACCGTGGTCAAGTTCATGTTCGATGTCGGCGACTGCCTTGTCAAACTCGCGTGCAGCCCGCGCGGCATCTTCTGGGGGTTCACTCGCGGCCAAATCCACGGGTTTATTGAACTGAGGTACCGGAAACGTAGTCACCTCGTCGTGAGCAGTGGCTGCGACGTCAGTGATGTCCAATTGAGTTCCTGGTCCAAGTACGAGGGAGTGGGTGGCGACACCTCCACTTGGTTCTCGCACGGGAATGTCGACAGTAATGTTCATCTCGGACTGACCCACACTCGTGATGTATTCGACCATCGCTTGCGCAACCGCATCTCCGGTCTCGAGTGTGCCGCCTGCATAGTTGATGCGCTTCATGGGATGACCGTACTCCACCCCATTGCCGATGACTACCCCTTGACACGACGCCGCTGCACGTTAGGTTGTGGGCAAGTCTGGCGAGAACTCGCAGCACAGTCAGCCATGCTTAAGCTTCGCCGACTAGACCGGAAACCCTCATGCACACGTCACCTTCAGGAACCCAGACCGAGCTTCGCTGCGGGGGCATGGTTGTCGCTATCACCGAGGTTGGAGCCAGTCTTCGCTCGTTCACCGCGGATGGTCGACACCTCATCGAGGGCTACTCCGACACCGAAAAGTGCTCGGGAGCACGCGGGCAATCATTGATTCCGTGGCCCAACCGCATCAAGGCCGGAAAATACCGGTGGAACGAGACCGACTACCAGCTGGACCTCACCGATCCTGCGGCTGGCGGCGCGATCCATGGACTCACCCGGTGGGCGTCCTGGAATCTTGTGGAACGCGATCATGAGCACGCGATCTTTCGGCACGCGCTGTACCCACGCCCGGGCTGGGATTGGATTTATGACTGCGTAATCGAGTACGTGCTGGACAACGACGGCCTCACCGTGCGCACCTCCGTCATGAACCGCAGCGATACCGCTGGCCCTTACGGAACGGGCGCGCATCCGTACCTCACCGTCGGCACCCCGACAATCGACAGCTCGATGGTGACCGTGCCAGGGAGCATCTACCTTCCCGTGGATGACGTGGGCATTCCGACCGGAACCGCACCGGTCGATGGCACCCACTACGACCTGCGCACTCCCACCCACCTTGGCGACCGACAGATTGATGTCGCCTATAAGGACCTCACGCGTGACCCGGAGGGCCTTGCCAGAGTGCGGATGTCGGCACCGAATGGCGACGCCGTGAGTCTGTGGTGCAACGACGCGTACCCGTTTCTGGAGATTTATACCGGAGACACGCAAGCTAAGCCGCGCCGCCGTACCGGCCTCGGGGTCGAGCCGATGACCTGCGCTCCGGATGCCTTCAATTCGGGTGACGGGCTCCTCACGCTAGAACCCGGTGAAACCCACACGGCCCAGTGGGGTATCCAGCCCGAATAGCGTGCATAGCGTGCATAGCGTGCAAACAACGCGGCCACACTACTGCCGTGCTAGTTAGGGCGCGACGCGTTCCAGGATGCGGTGCCACACATTCACAATGGTGAGGCCTCTGGCCTCCGCAACCCGCGCCACTTTTGCTTGCAGTATCCGTTGCCGAAGCCAGGCGCCCGATTCGGAGTCAGTAAGACGATCGTCTTCACCATAAATGAGGGTGACAGGTGACGCCAGTTCAGCTAGTTCCTCTGCCCAACTCATATCTTTCACGGAAGCAAGATCTGTTTCGATCCCAGAAGTTCCCTGCACAGCCGCATCAGCCAGCATTCCATCGAGCCTGTCTGCCACTCCGGGGAGTTTTAGAATCGGGTCATCGCGATCGATTCCGAGTGCATCCCAACCGAAAGCTGGTGGCCCGGGTGCCGGCGGTCTGCCAATAATCTCCGGGAGCGTCTGAGTCTGCGCGTTCTCGATCGCCCGACGGCTAAGCCCAACGACGGCCGTGCGAGCAATCAACCTGGGCTGGCGCGCAGCGAGTGACAGCGCCACCGCGCCTCCAAAACCCCAACCAACGGCACCAAAATGCGGGCCACCAGCAAGCGGTCTACTCATTTGCTCGCTCATCAAAAACTCCGCGATGTCATCTGCGCGAGCCTGCACTTGCGCGGATTCGCCATCACGCAACGGTTCTGACCCGCCATACCCTGGGCGGTCAAACGCAAGGATGCGCACCTCATGGCGGCGCGAAACAATCGGCTTGGGGTCGAAATCTCCTGCTCCTGGCATCGGATGGCACATGACGACCACACGCACCGCGAGCGCTTCGCCCACCGACGTGACCCCCATCTTTCTGCCAGAGGAGAGTGTGAATTGGCGATCAGTCATGAGCAAACTTCCTTTCTTCTGCGCGAACCAACGCGCGAACTATCCGACTCGGAACGGCTCCGCATCGCTTTCACGCAGAGTGAGCCCATTGCCGGGTTCGTCACGAGGCGTGATGCTGCCACCGCTCGGATCGAGCACGCCGTCAAAAAACATCGTCTCGATGCGCACGTGATCGTGGAACCATTCGATGTGGCGCAGGTTCGGGGTCGCCGCAGCGACGTGGGCGTGCAGGTGCGGGCCGCAGTGGGCTGAGACCTCCAGACCATGGCTTGCCGCGACCGCAGCGGCGCGCAACCACTCGCTGATTCCGCCGCAACGGCTCGCATCCACCTGCAGGCAGTCCACCGACTGTGCTTGGCACATGCGCCGAAAGTAGGTGAGGTCGAAGCCGTACTCCCCCGCCGTGACATCCGCGCCGACGGCGTCGCGCACCTCACGGAGCCCGTCGAGGTCATCGGATGACACCGGTTCCTCGAACCAGTGGAGGTTGACGTCGCTCGCCTCGTGGGCAATGCGGATGGCCTGCTTGCGCGTGTAGCCTCCGTTGGCATCCGCAAACAACTCGGCGTCATCGCCGATGATGGAGCGCGCCTGCCGCAGCCGCGCGAGGTCGCGGGTCGGGTTCGTGCCCCAGGATTCCCCAATCTTAATCTTCACCCGTGGGATGCCTTGGTCGATGGCCCAGCCGCCCAATTGTTCCTCGAGACGCTTGCGCGAATACGTCGTAAACCCGCCGCTGCCGTACACGGGCACTGCGCTGCGCTCGGCCCCGAGCAGACGATGGAGTGGAAGGTCGAGAAGGCGAGCCTTGAGATCCCAGAGTGCAATATCCACGGCGGAGATCGCATACCCAATCGCACCCTGACGGCCACTGTTGCGCACTGCTCTCACCATGTCGCCGAATCGTGCGCCCACGTCGAGTGCGCTGTGACCGACAACAAGTGGGGCAAGGGTCGAGGTAACGACGGCGCCGCATTGTGGCGCACTGTACGTCCACCCCATGCCAACGATCGAGCCGGATGTGGCCCGCACAAGCACCATGGTGGTGGAATCCCACGCGATCGTGCCGTCGGCTTCTGGCTCATCGGTGGGCACCGTGTACACGCGCACCTCAAGGGAGTCGATCATGGGATCATTCATGACCCACTACCGCACCTAATTGCCGGGCCACAGTTCTCAGTCATCGGACTTTCCGTCGTCCTGGCCAATGTGGAACTTTCCTTTGACCCGTTCGACACCCTCCACGAAGAGCGCTTTCGCCGAATCCTTGATCACGTTCATCCCGCTCGGGTCGCCCTTCAGCAGCGCCTCGCCCGTGTTTTTCGCGTACTCAAGCGTGATATGCGGTGGGAGCGGCGGCACACTTTTGCTCGTGTACGCATCGATGAGTGTCACACCAGGGTTCGCGAACGCGGCATCCCAGGCACCCGCAACCTCGTCATCCGTCTTGACCCGGATGCCGGTGAAGCCGAGCAGTTCCGCCCAGCCCGCATAGTCGACCGACTCCACATCCTGGGATGTTGACCACAGAGGGTTACCATCTTCGGTGCGCATCTCCCACGACACCTGTGTGAGGTCGTCGTTGTGCTGCACCATGATGATGAACTGCGGGGTGGCGCCCCACTTGTCGATGTACTTTTTGATCGTGATGAGCTCGTTCATTCCGAGCATCTGAAACGCACCATCACCGATCGTGCACACGACGGTGCGCTCCGGGTAGGCGAACTTCGCGGCGGTGGCGTACGGCATGGCGGCAAGCATCGTCGCGAGGCGGCCAGAAAGATCGCCCATCATTCCTTTGCGCAGCCGGATGTGGTGGCCGTACCAGTCCGCCGTAGAGCCAGCATCCGCGGTGACGATTGCGTTCGCTGGGAGGCGATTGTTGAGCTCGTGGTAAACCCTGCGCGGGTTCACACCGTCGTCGTAGTTTTCGAGCGCTTGAGCTTCCATTTCGCTTTCCCACTCGATCATGCCGTGGGCAACGCCCTCCTGCCACGAGAGGTCAGTTTTCTGGGTGAGCAGCGGAAGAAGCGCGGTGAGGGTTGCTTTCACATCGCCCCACAGGTTCAGTTCGGTCGGATACCGCAGGCCCATCTGCTCAGGCTTGAGGTCCACCTGAATGGCGCGCGCCTGCCCGCTGGTGGGCAAAAACTGGCTGTAGGGGTAGTTCGTTCCGAGCATCACGAGGGTGTCGCATCCGCTCATCTGGTGAACACTCGGCAGACTCCCGAGCAAGCCGACCTGCTGGGAGTGGTACGGAATATCCGAGGGGATCACTTGCTTCGCCCTGAGCGTCGTGATGATGCCAGCACCGGCAAGCTCTGCCGCTTTCAGCACCTCGTCCGTCGCCCCGTTTGACCCGTGCCCCACAAGGAAGGTGACCTTCTCCCCCGCATTGATGATGTCGGCAGCTTTCTGAATATCGGCCATCGGCGGAGTGATCCTGATGGATGGCGCGACAGCACTCGAACGAGACACCCAGTTCATCGGCACCAGGTCAGGCATCGTCATGCCCTGCACGTCGTGCGGGAGAATGATCACCGAAGGGCCGAGGTGCACGCGTGCGGTACGAAATGCAGTGTCGACCACGGCTTGAGCCTGCTCAGGTGAGACGACCGTCTGCACGTAGACGGCAACATCCGCGAGGCTGCGTTCAAGATTGCTCTCCTGCTGGTTGAACGTGCCGAGCGCGTTCAAACCCTGCTGCCCGACGATGGCGACGACAGGTTGGTTGTCCATCTTCGCGTCGTACAGTCCGTTGATCATGTGGAAGGCGCCGGGGCTTGAGGTGGCGATACACACGCCAACCTCACCCGTGAACTTTGCGTGCGCCGTGGCCATGAGGGAGCAGATCTCTTCGTGGGTTGGTCGGATGTAGTCGACGCCGTCACCGTCACGCTCCGCCTTGCCGAGCGCGCCATCGAACTCGCCGATGCCATCACCAGGAAAAGCAAAGACCCTGCTGACCCCCCACTCCTTGATCCTTTGAATTACGAATTCGCTCACAGTGGTCATCGTTCGTCTCCTCTACTTGCGTGTGTCAATCAGGTGGGTGTCGATCAGTCGATCAGCGGCGCGTGCGGCCAACGCCATGATCGTCAAGGCCGGGTTCGCACTGCCCTGTGTCGGCAGCACACTGCCGTCGACGATGAGCAGGTTGGGCACGGCGAAGCTGCGGCAGTCGGAATCCACAACGCCCTCGCGCTCGTTGGACGCCATCCGTGCGCCACCGACAAGGTGCGCATTGCGGTCGATGGTGATGACCTCGTCAGCTCCCGCCGACGTCAGGATGCGCTCCATCACTCCGGTCGCTGCCTTCAGAAGCGCACGGTCGTTGTCGCACTGGCTGTAATCGAATCGTGCGATGGGCATCCCGTGCCGGTCTTTTTCCTTTGCCAGCGTCACGCGGTTGTCTGGTTGCGGCAGAAACTCACACAGCGCACCGAGGCACGCCCAATGCACGTAATCGGTCATGTAGTTACGAAAGTCAGCACCCCAGTAGCCCTGCGCCATGACGTGCTCAGCCCAGGTAATCGGCAGCGGAGACACCGTCTGAATGGAGAAGCCGCGCTTATATGGCTTGCTCGGATCCGTCTCGTAGAACTCTTCAGAACTCACCTCGGGAGGCGGCCCCTTCCACATGCGCACCTCGCCGTCGAAGCGACCTGCCGTTTGCGGAGCACCCTGCACCATGAGGTAGCGACCCACCTGATCGAAGTCGTTGCAAAGACCGTCCGGGAAGCGTTTCGACGTGGAGTTCAGCAACAGCCGCGGGGTTTCAATCGAGTAACCGGCGACCGCCACCATCTTCGCTTTCTGAAAATGTTCGACCCCGTCGCGCCAGTAGTGCACGCCAGTGGCACGGCCGGTACGGTCATCGACCTCGATTCGCGTCACCATGGAATCTGCCCGCACCTCTGCGCCGTGCACGAGGGCATCCGGAACGTGGGTGATGAGAGGCGACGCCTTCGCGTTCACTTTGCAACCCTGCAGACAGAATCCGCGGTAGATGCAGTGCGGCCGGTTGCCGAAGCGCCCATTGGAGATGGCGACAGGGCCAACCTTGGCGGTGATCCCCTCGACGAGCGCTCCACGCTGGAATATCTCACCATTGCCCGACACCGGATGCGGCCGCTGCGGGTAGCCGTGCGGGTCACCCCACGGCCACTGATCGCCGGCCACCGGAAGTTCGCCCTCAATATCTTCGTAGTAGGACTTCAGGTCGGGGTAGTCGATGGGCCAATCTGCTCCGACACCATCGTTGGTGTGCGTGCGAAAATCGCTCGGGTGAAAACGCGGCGTGTAACCCGCGTAGTGAACCATCGACCCACCAACGCCTCGCCCGGAGTTATTCGACCCCAGCGGCACGGGGTCGCTGCCACCGATCTCGCGCGGCTCCGTCCAATAGAGAACATGTGAGCCAAATTCGTCGCTGACCCAGTCGTCCTCCGGGTTCCAGAATGGTCCCGCGTCAAAAGCAATGACACGAGCGCCCGAGCGAGCCATCCGCTGCAAAAGGGTTGAGCCTCCCGCACCGCATCCAACGATGACAAGATCAACCTCGTCATCATCCGCGAAACGTCGCATGTCCTCGCGAAGTCTCGGCTCGACTCGAGACCCGTCTTTGATGATGAGCCAGGCAGACTCGTTGCGCTCTCTCACGCTCGTCACTGTTGTGGCCTCCCCACAGAGCTCGACGCCGACGCATCAGACGCGGGCCGCAGCGGGTCGTCGGAGGGGCGTGCGTCATGCACTTCGATGCCTTCCAACCGGTCAACGCCCATGTTCTTGTACCCGCGCGGGTATGCGGGGCCGTCGAACCCGATCTCGTTCCAGGCCAACGGGTGAGCATAAAACGCGGTGCATCCGTAACGGGTCCACAGGCTCCACACGTGTGACGCGATCATGCCGTGCCACTGATCGGTACCGAGGTCTTGGATTCTCTGCAGCAGATCCTTCTGCTCATCCCATTCGCACTCGGCAAACGGATGCCCGTGCCGATCAGCGCTATCGGCATCGAGACCAGCAAGGGTGTCGCGCCACGCCTGTTCGTCGTCCGGCATGTTTTCGTAGTGCCAACCATCGGTCTCGTGGTCGGCAATTCGCGCATCAACCATGTTCATCACCGGGATGCGCGGCTCCGCTGGTTGAAAGAGAAGTTGGTCAAACAGGGCAGTTGCCGTGGCCTGCTCCTTTTCGGTGAAGAACCGCGGAGCTGCTGGCGGCTCCATGCGTGCCATGACCGTGGTGCGCGTCGCCTCATCCCAGCGATCGGACTGCGTGGTGACATCGAACCCAGGAAACCTTGCGCCACCGTTGGTGGGTCCGAGAGGCAGCGCGGTCATTTCTCTCGCCGCAGAACCGCCGCGAGCAGCCCCATACCGCCGACAAGTGTGACGAGAAGGGGCGCCATGAGTGGGGGGCCCATCTCCATGTTGTAGCGAAAGTTCTTCCATCCGCCCGGCTTCTGGTGGATGCCTCTGCCGTGCAGCCACAGACCCTGTATTCCGTTGGCGACGATGGTGGCCGAGACGATGGGCAGCACGGTCTTTGCGGCACGATGACTCACCACGCCAGCGATGCCAGCGACGGCGCCGATGGGGCCGAGCACGACGGGCACCCACATCCACTTGTTGCCGAAGCTTGCTTTGTCATGCTCGAAGAAGATTTCGATGGCCGTGACAATCGCCCCGCCCGCTGTGAGCGCGGAGAGGCTCCGTTCAAAGCGGCCCGCTCGCACATTTTGCACCAAGCGGTCGATACCGTGAACGGCCCGTTTTGCCGCTGTCTTTCTTCTCGAAAACACCCTGCTTTTCTCGCTTCCCGACCGTGGGCAGGGCGAGATCTATCGTCCTGTCGTTGACACGGCCTTCTTTTCACAGTGCCCCCGTGTTGGGCTCCAGATCAACCCACGGGAATGGATGTACGGAAAATTCTCGGCTCATACACACTGAACACACATAAATAGCGCGCAAAGCGCACAACTTTCTTGCAGCACACATCGCGCTGCCAAAAATGGGGCGTAACCTGCCGCGTGGCAGAAAGGATTTGAGAATGCTTCTTGAAGGAAAAACTCTGATCGTGACGGGCGGCAATAGCGGCATTGGCGAAGCCATCGTGCTCGCGGCCGCAGCGGCGGGCGCAAACATCGTTATCGACTACATCAACGATGCCGAAGAAACGGCGAGCCTCATAGAACAAACTGAATCGCTCGGCGGCAAAGCCGTGGGCGTGAAAGCTGACGTCAGCAAAGTAGCCGACATTCAGTCGATGGTCGACAAAGCCGTTTCGGAATTCGGGAGGCTAGACGTGCTCATCAACAACGCGGGTATCGAGACACGTACCTCAATTCTCGACACAACAGAAGAGCAGTACGACCGGGTCATGAACATCAACATTAAGAGCGCATTCTTCGGCACACAGATTGCGGCGAAACAGTTCATCACGCAGAAGTCACCCGGCGTCGTCATCAACATGTCCTCGGTTCACGAAGACTGGCCCATGCCCGGCAATATCGCGTACTGCGTATCGAAGGGCGGAACCCGCATGCTAGCGCGCACGGCCGGTGTTGAGCTCGGTGAGCACGGCATCCGTGTTGTCAATGTTGCGCCCGGTGCGGTGGAGACCCCCATCAATGAGTCGACAATGGAAGACCCGAAGAAACTTAAGCAACTAAACGCGGCAATCCCACTCGGTCGGATGGCGAAGCCGGCAGAAATCGCCGACCTCGTCATCCAACTCGCATCGGGCAATTCCAGCTACATCACCGCCACCACGGTCGTCGTTGATGGCGGGATCATGCAGGGTAGCGTCGGCCTCTAGCGGAGGCGGCTTACTACTTGAAGACGTCTTTCACATTCTCGCCAGCTTGCTTAAGGTTGGCTTTCGCTTGGTCGCCCTTGCCTTCGGCTTCCATCTTCTCGTTACCTGTCGCGTGCCCAACGGCTTCCTTGCCTTTGCCCATGGCTTCTTCGCCAGCATTCTCCATTTTGTCTTTGCCGCTCATGATGACTCCTTCGTTCTGCGATAGATGTCGTGGTGACATTTTCACGCTACGCTCGAGCCAAAATTCGATCTAGGGGTTGACTTCTCAGGGTCAGAAATCTCACCCACGCGCCGTGGTTTTCAGAGTGCGCCGCGTATCCCGTAAGATTCTTGGAGGTTGCTGCCGTTTATGACGGTGGAACCGGCCAGGAGAATTCGCCTAGTGGCCTATGGCGCACGCTTGGAAAGCGTGTTGGGTGCAAGCCCTCGGGGGTTCGAATCCCCCATTCTCCGCCAAAGATTGTGTGCGCGCCGCCCCCTGCTCGACTGACCCATTCCCTGAGGCTCTCGAAGGGAACTTACTGTGCTTGTCGCTGCCAACTGTTCCCGCTCGTCGCGATTGAGCACTCTCGACGTGGCCGAATAGCTACAAACGGAAACAGTCATCTGGCTGCTGGCGCCGCAAAGAATGCGCGCTCGTGGGCAGACGACATCCGGAACGCCTCACGCATGACAAGTCGGGTTGCGTCGTCTGCTTCAGATGCGGCCCGCGTGACGATATCGATTGCTTTCGCCGTGGATTCCGCGAAGGCCTTGTCGGCGTACGTGTCGAGCCAGGAGGCGTACGGATGCTCGGGGTGCGAGAGCGCGTGCAGTCGGGTTCCGACATCCTGATAGATCCAGAAGCACGGAAGGACCGCCGCGATGAGAACCCGATAGTCGCCGCGCTCGGCCGTGGCCAGCAAGTGATTGAGATAGTTGGTCGTCGTGACGCTCGGTTGCCCCGAGCCCATGGCGGAGGCCGGGATCCAACTTTCGTGGAGCTGCATTTCTCCCTCGATCGACCCTTGAGCACCCTGCGCCCAGAACGCTTGTTCCGCCGTGGTCGGCGCGAGGCGACTCGCGGCAGCAAGAGCCCTCGAGTAGTCGCGCAGGTAGAGCGCATCCTGCGCGAGGTACCAAAGAAATTGCTCGCGATCGAGTGTTCCATCACCGAGCCCGCGCACGAAGGGCAGCTCATCAATGTCGTGACGGATGCCGCGGATGTGCTCCCACCACTCGGTGCCAACCTCAGCGGGCTCGTGCCGTGTGGTCGTTCCGCCTCGCTGCCACAGACCGGCGAAATGACTCACTGGGCCGTGCCCTGAGCCAACGTCGAGCGATGCCCCGTGACGGATGCTCTCAGTGAGCCACCGCTTCGACTCACTCACTGCCTCAGCCCAATCCCCACCCCTCGCGTATCGGGTGGTGATCGCCGACGAGAGAGAACAGCCGGTGCCGTGCGTGTTCGTCGTATCGATTCGGATGCCAGGGAACTCGGTGACTTTCGCGGCGGCATCCACGAGCGCATCCGGCGCACTCCCACCGTTCAGATGCCCACCCTTCGCGAGCACGAGCACGCGGAATCGCTTAGAGACCCGTGCCGCCTGCTCCAGCACCTCCACCCACGACGTTGCGAGCGGTTCGTCAGCAAGAATTGCCAACTCGGGAATGTTCGGGGTGAGGAGGTGGGCGCGGGTCGCGAGATCGCGCAGCGCTTGTTCGGCATCCTCATCAAGCAGTCGATCGCCGCTTGTCGCGACCATGACCGGGTCGATCACAACCACCGGAGGAGAAATGCGGCTAAGCCATCCACTTACCTCGTGGATGATTTCGGCCGTCGCGAGCATGCCGATCTTCACACCGTCGATCTGCACGTCATCCGAAACCGCGTCAAGCTGCTCCCGCAGAAATGCCACGGGTGGCACGTGCACGGACCGCACACCGTGAGTGTTCTGCGCGACGAGTGCGGTCACCACTGCCATGCCGTAACCACCGTTCGCGGCAATACTTTTGAGGTCAGCCTGGATGCCGGCTCCGCCGGTCGGGTCGGTGCCGGCGATGCTGAGGATGCGGGGAATCTGCGAGTTGCGGGTGTTAGGCGCCACGGTTCCACTCCTCCCGAAATGCGTGTGCGACCGATTGCGGGTCGTCGGCCGTGCAGAGAGCTGACACGATCGCGACCCCTGCTGCACCGGCTCGGCGAAGGCCAGCAGTGTCGGCCAATCCGATGCCGCCAATCGCTACGCACGGCAATTCCGTGCGGTGCTGGATTCGCTCAAAACCTTCGACACCGAGTGGCGTCGGATGGTCGGGTTTCGTCGACGTGGGTTTGATCGCCCCGACGCCCAGGTAGTCCACGGTGCCATCGGAGAGCATCCCCGCTGCCGCCAAATGTTCGGCGGTATTTGCTGACCACCCCACGATGGCGTCGCCGCCAACAAGCTCGCGCACGATCTCAAGGGGGAGGTCGTTCTGCCCCACGTGCACACCATGCACTGCTGCCCCGCGCGCTCGCGCCGCCAAATAAACATCAACACGGTCGTTCACCAGCACGGGCACCCGATCACCAACAGCGTCTGCCACCGCGGTCACGAGTGCAAGAAACTCTGCAGCGGGCGCACTCTTGGCTCGCACCTGAACGCAAGTCACTCCTCCGGCGACCGCCCTGCGCACGGTCTCCACAACACCTCGGTCACCGCACAGTGTGGTGTCGGTGACGAAGTACAGCGTGGGGTCGAAGGTGGGCGGCTTTCTGATGCCACCCGTGCCGTGAGCCGCGCCGCCGGTCATGCTGGCGTTCGCGCCGCCGCTCATACTGACGCCATCCGAAAGTCGATGCGGGATTCCAACGTTTTGCCGTCAAGCCCGGCGAGTGCGTCAAGAAACTCGACCGCGAAAGTGCCCGGCCCGCTTGCCCGCCCTGCCGCGATCTCGGCGGCAACGGTGTAGGCGCTCACGGCAGCACAGGTGCCAAGAAACGGGTCATCGTCGAGCGAGGCGAAGGCCGCCATCACGGCTCCTAGGGCGCACCCGCCACCCGTGACGCGCGTGAGTAGTTCGCTGCCGTTGCTCAGGTATGCGGTGCGAGCGCCGTCCGTGACGATGTCGACCTTGCCAGAGATGGCGACAACGCATCCGTAGTTCGATGCGAGGTGCGCGGCAGCCTCGACCGCCGCCTCCGGCCCCGCCAGCGAATCGACCCCACGGCCACCGCCCCCTAACCCTGCCAGGGCCAGAATCTCGGAAGGGTTGCCGCGAACAATCGTGGGGCGCAGGGCAATCAGTTCGGATGCCAGCCGCGTGCGCAGAGGGAGCGCCCCGATCGCGACAGGGTCCAGCACCCACGGCGTGCCTAGGTCGTTCGCGTGCGTTGCCGCGACGGGCATCGCCTCACGCTGTTCGCGGTGCGGTGTGCCCAGGTTGATGAGAACACCTGAGGCGATACTCGCGAACGGGCCCGCCTCCTCATCCACGTCCACCATCGCGGCAGACGCCCCGATTGCTAACAGAACGTTGGCGGTGAATCCGGCCACCACGGTGTTCGTCAAACAGTGAACCAAAGGTTCTCGCCCACGGAGTTCAGTGAGCAGGTGGGCAGAGTGGTTTTTAGTCAGAGCAAGGCTCACGACGACATCCCTTCGCTAGTACGAGCTAGATCAGGTTCGACGGGTATGGTCTCAGCACGCTCAGTCGCGGGCACCCCGTGTCACGTCAACCACCATACCGCCGCCTTCTGCGCGCGAGGCCCCGGCGCCGAAAAACAAGGCCGCCACCCCACGGTTGCAGGCAGTTTTCACACCTCAGACGATGGCGAAAGCCCGCACCGGAAAAGTGCCGAACTGCGCGAACATCGGCGGTGTGGCCGTGAACCTTGCCCCGTGCGGCGGTAGCTGGTCGAGCCCGGTGAGGTGCTCGACGATGGGGATTTCTGCGGCGAGCAGGATTGTGTGCGCTGGGCGGAGTGGGTCGCCCGTGTCGTCAATGTTGACGGAGTCGATCCCTACCAGAGTGGCGCCATGGTCGACAAGCCACTGAGCCCCCGCCGCGGTCAGGAAGGGAGCATCGACTGCATACTCTGGCGTGCGCCACGCGCTGTCCCCGCCGGTGTGCAGCAACACGGCTTTGCCGCGCACGTCGAAGGGGGCTAAAGCTCCCACCCCCACCCCTCGGGAACCAGTTCCGAGGGTGCGAATGACAACGACGGGAAGGTCGGCAACTTTCTCCAGCGGCAGCGCCGCGAGATCGTGACCGCCAGAGTAACGGTGGTACGGCACGTCGAGGTAGGTTCCGGTATTGCCGACCAGAGACATCCGATCAATTGCAAATTCGGTGCCCGGCCCATACTTGCCACGCGATTCTTCCCTCGTCATGTAAGGGGCGATCTCGGGCCCCACCATGCCCGGGAGGGTGACCATGCCGGGGTCGATCACGTGGCTAAGGTCGATGAGCCGTCGATTTTCGGGGGACCCCTCTGATGCTGAAGGCCCCATACGCGTGCCTTTGTGCGCTTCGGCGAAAACGCGAAAGGCGCTGAACTGAACTTGCTCGCTCATGAGAAGCCCAAGGGACGAGACGAAAAGTTCCGCGACCTCTTCTTCCGTCACGTTCTGATTGGGCACGTCGACACGAAACCCTGCAACATTCAGGTGGCCACCATTTGAGAAGTCGACTCTGGCATCAAATTCGGCGCGGTACTGCTGTTCAGTCATCGTCACAATCTGCCACACCTCAGCGCCAGAACTGCCGTTTCCGTGCGCGACTGGCCGCTCGATAAACTCAACCCATGATGAGTGCGCGGTTCGAGGAACTTGATTGGCAAGAAACCCCCATGGGCGAGCTCAGTCTGCGCCGCAGGCTCGAACCAACTCTCGGCGTTGACGTGTTCGAGGTGAAGCTGGGCGAAGAATTTCTGATGTCGAGCCTCTTCACTGTCGCGGAGATCGCGCTCGCTGACCTCGGGCTGGCCGCCGTCAGTGGTGACAACCTGAGCGTCATGGTCGGAGGATTGGGGCTCGGATACACGGCGGTTGCAGCGCTCGCCGACCCCCGGGTCGGCTCACTCGAGGTTGTCGACGCGCTCCCCACGGTGATCGACTGGCACACTCGCGGGCTGCTGCCCGTATCGGCCGAGTTGACCGGCGACAGTCGCACCACCCTCGTGCACGACGACTTCTTTGCCCTCATGCGTCGCGATCCGGCGAAACTGTACGACGCCATTTTGCTGGATGTCGACCACTCACCCAGGCACCAGCTCAACCCCAGCCACGCGGATCTATATACCGTTGCCGGGTTGGAGCGCCTGCGCGGCTACCTGAAACCAGATGGCGTGTTCGCGCTGTGGTCGGATGACCCTCCCGACGGGGAATTCATGACCCGCCTCAGCTCGGTGTTCGGCAGCCCTATTGCGCACATCGTCGACTTCGACAATGCGCTCACCGGTGGAGTGTCTTCCAACACCGTGTACGTGGCGGCGCGGGGGTCTGGCGCGTAGCTTTCACGTTCGGGCCACTTTATTCTTTCTTCTTGCCCTTGGTGGTGTCGAAAGACATCCCTACGGCAACGCCGAGCGCTAACCCAACTCCGAGCCACAGTGCGAGGTTATCTAACGCGATGCCGAGGGCTGCTCCGATTGATAGCCCGAGCCCTATGCCGATCGCTAGCCCGTTGTTGGCGTTCTTTTTGTTCTTTTCGTCCTCTGATTCGCTGTTTTCGGTCATGCCCGGAGACTAGCGATTCAGGCTGAGCATGTTCCTCCCACCAAGACCACTCAACCATTTTCGTTGGACGACCGTGACGAGTTCTGCGTAGCGACGGGCCGTGACGGCGCGCAGGAGCACCTGCTAGTTAGTCACCGAAGGGGGCTGTACCCGCGCTCTCCCTCGGTGATCTGGCGGTTCAGTTCGGTGAGGCGTTTGACAAGTTCGTCAGGGTCTTGCGCGACGGATTTCGGCCAGCCGTAAGCGGCGGCGACGGATTCGTCGAGCGCGCGGTGCAGGGCGGCCAGGTCGGTGAAGGCACCATCGTCCATGAGGTTGTAGAGCGCGGTGAGGCCGACGTTGGGTTCCAGGCACAGCGCACTCCTGCGCTCATACAGTGCGACGGATGCGGCGGCCACCGCCTCGCGCTGCGCTGGTGTCACCGGGTCTGGCCACGGGAATGTCATGAACGCTGTCGTCGGCGTGTACCTCAAGTCACCCTTGAGCGTGGATGACCGCGCCCACGCCCACGCGTCGTGCGCCCGCGACAGCAGTATGCCCATCGAGTAATCGTCGTCGAAGGCTAATACGCAAGTAGCGTCGCTCGCCATCGTCCAGGAGTCCACCCAGGCGATGCCTATTCGTTTGCCATCGTGTCCGACTGCGGCGTATCTGCCGGGGCCAGCAAGTCATCGACCGTGTTTTGTAGCGGATAGCCATCCAGAATGCCGAGATCCTCTGCAAACAGGCACCACACCACCTGCATCGTGAACTGCTGAATCACATCAATCGGTGCTGCGGAGTGATCCGCGAGTGAGTTATACAGCTCGGCAATGTGAGTCGCCGCCTCAGCCGTAAGCTCCCTACGGTGCTCCGAAAAAATCGGCTCAACACTGTCGGACTGCAAAAACAGCAACGAATCGTAGCGATCGGGCAACTCCGAAAGGGGAAAACGTGCCCTCGCGTCGTTAGGAAACCGCCCCGGCTCCCAAATCTCGAACTCACCAAAGTTGCAGGCCATCACAAACCGCGCGGCTTGAACGTCATTCGCCGAATCGGAGGATGCCTGCCAGTAGCGCGCCCGCTGATCTGCGGCCTTCTCGATCGCGACGTGTGGCGCCTTCATCTCCACAATCAAATGACCGGGCCAAAACAAATCCATGAACCCAGCGGACTCTTCGAAATGCTCGAACTTTGCGCCCACCTCGGTGCGGTCAGAACCGTAACAGTGAAACAGTTCGTTCAGAAACGTCTGCGCTTCGGCCTTCTCGCTGCCCGTGAACCCCGACCACTTCGCCGCAAACTTCTGCAGAGCCTCCTGGATTTCAAGACCGCTGCGAACAGTCGAACTGCCCGCCATACTCAGCTCACTCGCAAGGGGATCAGCCGCACAGGTGTGAGCAGCATTCAGATCAGCCGCACGGAATCGCCGGCGTAGTAGGTGTCTTGCATGAGGCGCTTATGCGTGCGCTGCAAGTCATCGAGTGCCTCCGTGAGGGCAAGCTCCACATTGGTGTCACCACCCGCCTTTCGCACGCGAACGAGTGCCTTCTTCGCGCGGGCGATCGTATGCTCCAGGTTGAGCAAAACATCCGAAATCTCGCCAAGCGCGTTCTCGTGCGCAATCTGCTGCGGCGAGCGCTCGTTCGGGGAGGATGCGCTTGCGGAACTACTCATCGCTGCCTCCCTGCCCTGATTGCCAACAACTCTGCGGTTCGCCCCAGTCTATTCGCGACCGGCGACAACGCAGGCCCAAGCTCGGCAACTGTGTACTGACGACGGTCAGCGGCGATTGGGTGCGCACGAATAGGATCGAAAGCATGACCACCACCGCAGAGTTTGTTCCCGAAGCAGGCACCATCACGATGTTCACGACCACGTGGTGTGGCTACTGCACACGACTGAAAGGTCAGCTCGCGAAGGAAGGCATCGCCGTTCGTGAGATCAACATTGAAGAGGTTGAGGGCACGGCCGAACTGGTCGCCAAGCTCAACAACGGCAACCAGACTGTGCCAACCGTCTTGTTCCCGGATGGCAGTGCCGCCACCAACCCGTCATTGGCTGACGTAAAAACTCGTATCGGCTAAAACGCGCACAGCTTCACACGCATGGTCGACGCCAAGCAGGTAGGCGGCACGGCGCGGATTACACTTCAGAGGTGCCCGCGACGAATCCGAACTATATGCGAGCCGGATCAGTAGCTTTCTCGCTTTTGGTGACGATCGCCCTGTTGGTCTTCGGCGACACCATCCCGTTTATCGACCCACACTTCGGTTGGATCGCCGTGGGGCTCGCCCTCGTCGTTGCCGCGATAGTGTTCGTCAGCGCCGCCACCATGCTCAACCATTCGCGCCCCCCAAACGCGTTGAAGATTGCCGCCGAGCAGAAAGGGATCCCGTTCCACGAGACTCTGGATTGCACGGACCTGCCTGGTCGATTGTTTCGTGTTGGGTCAAACATCGAGACGTTCTCCGTGGTTGATGCTCGAGAAATGGCGACGCCGTTCGTCGCTGGGAACCTCATTGGGCAGTATGTTGACGACAGTGGCAACTCGCCACGGATTGCCTCAGCTTTCATCGCCATTCCGACCACCCGGAGTGTTCCGAACATCGTGCTCCTCCGCGACGATGTGGGGCTATTGCGCCGGGCGGGCTTGAGCCTGAACGGTCGTCAACGGCTCGATCTCGAAGGCGAATTTGGCCAGAACTTCTCGCTCTACTCTCCTGTCGGCAGCGAACGGGAGGCTCTCTATATATTCGCGCCGGACCTCATGCGCACGCTGATCGACACCGCCTCGGGTTGCGATGTCGAGCTCGTTGACGGATGGATGTTCGTCTACAGCAACCCCGGCCGATACCAGAATGAAGGTGCGCTGGATCGCATCATCCGCACCGTCGAGCGCGTTCACGACAAACTAGGCCGCTTGCGAGCAATATGAGGCGCGCTAGCGCGCCCATGGTCGAGTTCGAGTGATGTCCAGCTGTGACGAAATGTTACGGTGACTTATCCACAGGCACGATTTTCGGTGCTGCGAGGTCAGTAATATTCGACCGTGACTTTACGCCCCCTCGTCGTCAGCATTTCAGGATTCATCATGGCCGGCCTCATTGGTGTGGTGGCCATCTTTGTGCTCAACGGCACTTGGCCAAAGATTGACCACAACATCGGTCTCATCCTGGTCGTGTTCTCCGTCGTGTCTTTCGGTAGCGCGATATTTTCCGTCATCATCGCGAGGGGTCATCTTCGCACGACCACCCGACTGCGGCAGGCCGCTGCCGAGCACGGATTCCGGTTCATCAGAAACCTCGATGGCCCGGGCTTCCAAGGACTGCTCTTCCGCGAAGGAACGCGAGTTCGCGCCACCGACCTGGTGGATGCGCGTGCATCATCCACACCGTTTTTGGCAGGCTCCGTCACCGGGCAGTACGCGAACGACTCCTCCACACCGCGCGTCGTCGCGGCATCCTTCACCATGATCCCGCTGCCCAACAGCGTGCCGAATATTGTGTTGATCGCCAACGGGATTGGAACACTCCGTCAGGCAGGGTTGAGCCTTGCCGGCCGCCAGAAACTCTCGCTCGAGGGTGACTTTGATCGCCACTTCACCCTGTACAGCCCAGAAGGCTACGAACGCGACGCGTTGTATATTTTCGCACCAGACCTCATGCAGCTTCTCATCGACACCACCGCCGGATGCGATGTCGAGTTTGTCGACAACGCCATGTACGTATATAGCGCGCCAGGTCGCTACCGCGACGGCGCAGCAATCAAGAACCTTGTGCGTGTTGCCGAGCGCGTGCAAGACAAACTACGCCGCCAGACCACCAGATACTCCGATGAGCGGTCAGTGGGGTTCACCGACACAGGGTCTTCTGCCGCAGGAGCTTTGACCGTGGCAGCTCCCGACATCGCCGCCGCCCCACGCACGGTGTCACCAGAGGACCACGCCGCTGGCGCGGGCAAGGTGGGTGCCGACGGGCAGCGCTTGCGCACAAAAACCACGGTGCTGCAGAAGCTCGTCACTGCCGCTACAACTCTTCTTTTGACCGTTGCGGTCATTTACACCGTAATCAACTACCTGCCGACACTTCTCAATCGATAGCGGCGGCAATCCCACAAGGAAACCCACAAGAAAGGCACACCAATGCCCAGCGCAACCGAACTTGCACAGAAGTTCACCGAACCAGACGGATTCAAGAAGCTCTTCGGCTTTGGGGGTGGTGGGCGCGCAAAGAAAGCTCACGAACTTTTCACCACCGCCGACGCCAGTGGGGTGACACCTGCCTACACGCTTGACGTGCGTACGCACGAGGGTTGCCTCTACTACATCAAAGCGATATCCACTCGGGGCGACCTTGATGAGGCAACGCTTTCGGAGCTCACCAATGCCGCACAAAGTGTGCCGCTCGGCACTATGCGGTACGAAGGGATGATGGCCGCGACGCTTCCCGAATCGATGGCCTCAGAATCCGAAGCCTCCGACATTTACGGCCTCAGCCGATTGAACGACGGAATCTTCGTGTTCCCACTGTCGATCATGTCGAAGAAGGGCGACGCCGCGAATGCCGCTTGGGCCGAAAAGGGCGGCGAACACTTCGTGCTCCCCCTCGAAGACAAGGCGATCGCCAAGAAGTTCTAGACGGTCAAACTTCGAGACGCGTAACTCCTCCGAGAGATGCCCAAGCGGACGAGCGATGGCGCCTAGGCGGAGGTGGATTCAAGTGGTCGTTGCAACACTGCCGTTTTGTTGGTTTGAGAGTAGCTGGTTTAGGGCTTCTCGTGGGGTGGCCGCGTCGAGGCGTTTGCGTGGTCGATCGTTAAGTTTGTCGGCAACTAGTTCGAGGTAGTCCG
>JBBSQX010000025.1:0-28484 GCA_038243605.1 Actinomycetales bacterium | reverse complement strand
CGGACTACCTCGAACTAGTTGCCGACAAACTTAACGATCGACCACGCAAACGCCTCGACGCGGCCACCCCACGAGAAGCCCTAAACCAGCTACTCTCAAACCAACAAAACGGCAGTGTTGCAACGACCACTTGAATCCACCACTGCCTCGGCACTAGCTTTCGTCCGAATGGGTATCTTTCGGCGGCTAAACCGCCGGGCGGTGCCAATCGCCTGACTTGCCGCCTGACTTTGCGAGCAAGCGCACGTTCATGATCTCGACGGACTTGTCCATGCCTTTGACCATGTCCACGATCGCGAGGGCGGCCACGGAGACCGCGGTCATCGCCTCCATTTCGACGCCCGTGCGATCTGCTGTGCGCACGGTGCCTTCGATCTTCACGCCGTCATCCACAACCTCAAGGTCGACTTTCGCGCCGTGCACGCCAATGATGTGGGCAAGCGGCAGCAGCTCCGCGGTGCGTTTCGCTGCCTGGATGCCGGCAATGCGCGCGACCGCGAGCACGTCACCCTTGGGAGCGGTGCCCGATCGCAGCGCGTCGATCACGGTGGCGGAGCATCGCACGAACCCGCTGGCAGTGGCCTCGCGCACGGTGGGGGTCTTCATGGTGACATCCACCATGCGTGCCTGGCCGTGGGAGTCGAGGTGAGTGAAGGGCTGATCGGTCATGGCACCAGTGTGACATCCAGAACGTCACCCTCGCGCACGTCGGTGACCGATTCGGGAACGAACGCGATGGCATTTGCTCCTGCGAGGCTCGCGACAAGGTAGGAGCCTGAGCCGCCGGCGCTCGCCGGGCTCACGGTGAGGGAGCCATCCGGTTGGTGTTCTACGGATGAGGGCATGAGTTGGGCGCGGCCTTTGGGGCTGCGCCAGCTGGTCGTTGCGACCGCTTTCACCACCGGTCGCAGCACGTCGTGTCGCCCCTGCATTTTCATGAGGGCGGGTCGCACAAACTGTTCGAAGGACACAAACACACTCACCGGGTTGCCGGGGAGGGCGAAGATCGGGGTGCCTGGCGCATCTGCTTGACCCGCCTGATCCGCCGGACCCGCCCGACCCGCCTGATCCGCCTGATCCGCCCGGCCTGCCTGACCAGCGGGTGCCGGCCATTGCCCGAACCCTTGCGGCTTGCCCGGCTGCATCCGCACGGGGCCGAACCACACCCCGAGCGGTGCGAGAACGGCCTTCACGACGTCGAACGCGCCAACGCTCACACCGCCGGAGGTCACGAAGGCATCCACCTCTGGGGCGTACTTTTCGAAGGCGGCGCGGAGTGAATCGTCATCGTCGGGCACGGAGCCCACCATCACCGGGATGCCGCCGCATTCGGTCACCATGGCGGCCAGCAGCAGAGAGTTTGAGTTGTGAATCTGGCCGCGCACAAGAGGCTCGCCTGGCTCACGCAATTCGGAGCCTGTCGACAGCACGGCAACGCGCGGCGCAGGGATCACGGTGACCATGCTCGAGCCGGTTGCTGCCGCTGCCGAGAGGTCTCGCGCGTTCACGGTGCGTCCTGCGCTCAGCACCGTGTCGCCTGTGCGTGCATCCGTTCCAATGTGGCGGATGTGGGCTGCCGGTTGCGCGTTGGCAAAGATGAGCACGGGGCCAGTGGCGCCGTCAGCGTTCTCGCCCGCGTGCTGATCGGTGTCTTCGACCGGCACAACGCAGTCGGCATCGTCGGGAATCGGGGCGCCAGTCATGATGCGTGCGGCCTGCCCCGGTTGCAGCGCGGGGTTCTCGGCCGCACCCGCAGGCAGGTCGGCGACGACCGTCAGCGCAACAGGAAAGTCGGCGGAGGCCGTGGTGACATCCGCGTGGCGCACAGCGTAGCCATCCATCGCCGAGTTGTCGAAGCTTGGCACATCGACGAGCGCGATGACGTCGTTCACGAGGGTGCGCCCGAGGGCGGAAGCGAAGGAACCGTTGAGTGAAACCGTCACGGGAGCAAGGGGCGCGATCGCCGAGAGTATGCGTTCACGGTGCTCAGCGACGCTCACGGGGGAGGACGCTGGCGAGGGGCTGTCGGGGCGGGGAACCATAACTCCACTCTAGTGAGACCCGGAGTTCGGGCAGTGGCGAATGTGCGAGAAATAAAACCGTCAAAGTTTCAGAAAAACTCCGCAAATGCGGTGATAACATCAAAACTGTGACGCAATATCGGATAAGTGACGCGGCCCATCTTCTTGGCGTGAGCGACGATACGGTTCGCCGCTGGATTACCGCCGGCACCGTGACGGCCTTCGACGATGATGCGGGGCGACAAGTTATTGCGGGGGCAGCCCTCGCGCAGAGGGCCCAAGAGATCGCGATCGCGCCCCATGACCCTTCCGGTGTTGGCAGCAGCGCACGCAACCGCATGGTCGGCCTCGTGACCGGCATCGTCAGCGACACCGTTATGGCCCAGGTCGAACTGCAGTGCGGGCCGCACCGCATCGTTTCTCTGATGTCCACAGAAGCGGTGCGTGACCTCGGGCTCGAAATTGGGTCTCTCGCTGTTGCCGTCGTCAAAGCCACCATGGTCATCGTCGAAACACCCAAGGAAGCAGAAAAGTGAACATCATCACCTCGCGCGATGCCCGGAACCGCGATGCCCGGAACCGCGATACCTGGAGCCGCGATGCCCGGCACCGCATGTCCGGAAACCGCATGTCGGGAAACAGCGCTGACGGCTATCGCAGCGCCCGCTACCGCACCCTCGTAGGAGCTGCCGTTATCGCCATTGCCGCGATGACTCTCTCGGCGTGCGCAGCCGAGACAGCTCCGGCCCCTGCGTCTAGCGAGTCGGCATCCGGCCTCACCGGGGAGCTCACCATCTTCGCTGCTGCTTCACTCACGGCATCCTTCACCGAGCTTGCCGAGAACTTCGGCATCGACAACCCTGGCGTCACGGTCAACCCGACCTCCTTCGACGGATCGTCGAGCCTCGCCACCCAGATCAAGGAGGGTGCGCCGGTGGATGTGTTCGCCTCCGCTGACGAGGCGAACATGGCGAAGGTGGCCGAGGCGGTAAACGGCGAGGCAACGGTCTTCGTGAGCAACGTGCTGCAGATTGCCGTGCAGCCTGGCAACCCGCTGCGCATTGCGACGCTGAGCGATCTGGCGAAATCCAACACCAGGACGGTGCTGTGTGCGCCAGAGGTTCCGTGCGGCACCGCCTCGCACAAACTTCTTGATCTCGACGGCGTCACCGTGACCGCTGCGAGCGAGGAGCAGAACGTGAAAGCAGTGCTCACCAAGGTGCAGCTTGGCGAAGCGGATGCCGGCCTCGTCTACAAAACTGATGTGACTGCGGCAGCGGGTGAGGTGGATGGCGTCGACATCGCCGGCGCTGACCGGGCGGTTAACTTCTACCCGATCGCCGCACTGAAGGATTCGAAGAACCCCGAGGTTGCGAAAGCGTTCGTCGACTATGTGCTCTCACCAGCAGGCCAGAAAATTCTGACGAAATACGGTTTCGGCGCTCCTTGAAAATGAGAACGTGAGTTTGAAAACGTGAGCATGAAAAACAAGAGCGTGAAAAACAAGAGCGTGAAAAACATGACTGTGAAGCGCGGGAGCGTGAAGGGCGTGCAAACTAGGGCGGTCTCGGGAGTCCCGAGGCTGCTCTACTTTCCGGCCGCGCTCGGTTTCGCGCTCTTGGTGTTTCCGGTGCTCGGGCTCATGCTGCGCGCGGACTGGCCCCGGGTGCCAGCGGCGATTGTGTCGCCGGAGGCGACATCCGCTCTGCTGCTATCGCTGCAGACCTCCGTGACGGCGACCGCATTGTGCGTGATCGTTGGTGTTCCGTTGGCGCTGGTGATCGCCCGCTCCGGCACGCGGTTGGCTGGGCTACTTCGGGCGCTCACGACCCTTCCGCTGGTGATGCCGCCCCTCGTCGGTGGCATTGCGCTGCTGTACCTGCTCGGCCGCAACGGCCTCGTCGGCGGGTTTCTGGATCTTGCGTTCGGCATCCGCATTCCGTTTACGACCGCCGCCGTCGTGATCGCGCAGTCGTTTGTGGCGCTGCCGTTTCTGGTGATTTCTGTGGAGGGTGCACTGCGCACCGCCGGCACCCGGTTCGAGACAGTTGCCGCCACTCTCGGAGCAGGGCGATGGACGGTATTTCGCCGCATCACGCTGCCGCTCATCATGCCGGGCATCATCTCCGGAACGGTGCTGTGCTTTGCGCGCGCGCTCGGCGAATTTGGTGCGACGGCGCTGTTTGCCGGTAACGCCGCTGGCATCACCCGAACCATGCCGCTCGCCATCTACACGGCGTTCAACGGGGCGGGTGTGACGCAGGATTCCGCCATCGCGCTTTCGCTCCTGTTGATCGTTGTTGCCATCGGAATTTTGTTGCTGCTGCGCAGTTGGCGCCCCGAGCTGGAGCGGTGATCGTGGCACTCAACGCAAAACTTCTACTGCACCGCGGTGACTTCACTCTCGACGCGAGTGTTCGAGTGGAGGCGGGTGAAACTCTTGCGCTGCTGGGGCCAAATGGTTCGGGCAAGTCCACCATGCTTGCCGCCATCGCCGGTCTTCTCGCGCCTGAGCGTGGAATCGTCGAAGTGAACGGGCGCACTCTCACGAGTGTTGGGGTTGCCGATCGTGCGACCGGCCGTGCGACAGCGGTTGAGCCGCACGAGCGAAAGGTCGGGCTGCTGGGGCAAGATCCGCTGCTGTTCCCACACCTCACTGCTCTCGAAAATGTCGCTTTCGGCCTGCGCGCTCGCGGAGAGTCGGCGACGAGCGCTCGGCAGGCAGCATCAGTGTGGCTTGACGCGGTGGGGCTCAGTGACGTCGCGACGCGACTGCCGGGCCAGCTCTCCGGCGGGCAACAACAGAGGGTCGCGATCGCGCGCGCACTCGCCGCCGAACCTGACGTGCTGCTGCTCGACGAGCCCATGGCGGCGCTGGATGTTCAGAATGCCTCCGCCGTGCGAACCCTTCTGCGTGAGCGGCTTGGTGCCACCGCGCTGCCCACCATTGTGGTCAGCCACGACGTCGTCGACGCGATGGTGCTCGCCGATCGAGTGGCGATTATGGACGAGGGCCGCATCGTCGACATCGGCGAACCGGCGATCGTGCTCGGGCAACCCAAGAACCAGTTCGCCGCGAACCTCGTTGGCCTCAACCTGATGCGCGGCATTCTTGGCAGCGACGGTTCTGTTCGTGCGACCGATGGGCGGCGAATTCGCGGGCGCGTTGTAGATGACGGCACCGGTTCGAATTCGCTGAAAGTGGGTGATGTCGTCATCGCCGCGTTCCCGCCCTCGGCGATGCGGCTTACTGTGGGCGCGGTGAGTGGCGCGGTGACTGGCGCGGTGACTGGCGCGATTGGTACGCAGGGCGCGGCCGCTGGCCAGCCCGCAGGCTCCGGCGCCGCCGCAGATTCCGGCGCGGCCGCAGATTCTGGCACCGAAGAATTCGCGTGGCGCGCCACCATCGGGGTGCTCGAGCCAGCGGTTCGCGGCATCCGCGTTCCGTTCCTTGGTGAGACGCTTGCGGCAGAGCTGACGACCGCCGAACTGCTCTCGTCGGGCGCGCGCGAAGGTATGACGGTGACGGTATCGGTGGATTCAAAGCTTGTTACGGTCTATCGGCCGCGAAATGCTGCCAGCACAATGCAAAGATAGGAACGTGACGACAACTCCGACAGCGAACGAGCCTGCATCCGCGCGTCCGCTCAGTGTTTCCCTTTCGCTCATCGGGCTCGGCATCATCGGCTTTATTGCCGCGTTCGCCCTCACGCTCGACAAGTTCGCGCTGCTTGAGAACCCAGACGCGCAGCTCGGCTGCAATATCAGCGTTCTCGTGGGGTGCAGTACGAACCTGAACTCTGCACAGGGCGAGATCTTCGGATTCCCCAACTCGCTTCTGGGCATCGTGTTCTGGAGCGCCACCATCGTCATTGGTGTTGGCATGCTTGCTGGTGCCACGTTTGCGCGCTGGTTTTGGGCGATCTACGCGCTCGTCGCCACCGCATCCCTCGGCCTCGTAATCTGGTTCATCAGCCAGAGCCTGTTCGTTCTTCACGTGCTCTGCCCGTGGTGCATGGTCACGTGGGCGGTCACGATTCCGGTGTTCTGGGTGCTGATGCTGCACGCGCTGCGCACGGGGGCCATCCCGTTGCCGGCATCAGGTCGACGTTTTGCGGGCACACTGTTCGGGTGGATTCCCATCATCACTCTGCTGTGCTACCTCCTCATCGCGGTGCTCGCACAGGTGCAATTGGATGTCATCAGCGAGTTCACCAGGTGAGGCGAGAGCGTGACCAGCTCGACGAAGATCATGCACCGCATACCTTGTGCTGCAGGCAGGTCTATGGTGCCCTGAGTGTGATCCGCCACCGTAAGGCGACGCGCGGGTCGCCGCGAACCCGTTTTTCGCGTTCGTGGTGGGGTGTCGGCACAGGGCGTCAGCACCGACCCATTCTGAAGCGACTGGGCGACTGGGGGACGGGGGCTGAGTGACTGGCTGGCTGCGCCGGGCCCGTCGCTACTGAGACCTGCTCTATGCGCCAGTTTCTTTGGTCGCGGCGGGGCGACAGCATGCGCGGGGAAGCCCCTGAGGCAGCGACCCGGCGACCATCCGCAGGCATCGGGTCAGCTGCAACCACTCGTACTGCCGCAGCTTTCGCACACATAGCAGGAGCCGGATGGCCGCATCTTCACGCCGCAGGTGAGGCAGAGGGGGGCATCCGCTGTCATTCCCTGCTGCGCTTCGAAGAGCTCCGCGGTGGAGTGGATGGCGGATGACACCGCCGGTGCGGGGGTGGACGCGGGCTTGGAAGCAGCAGCAGTGGTGGTGGCAGCCAGCGCAGCCTCAGCCACCGGTTCCGTGGAGGTGACTGGTTCTGTGGTGATTGCGTCGAAGTCTTCCGTGACATCCGCGGTGGTGGAAAGCGCGGAGGGAAGTGCTCCCGGGGTCGCGTCATACCCGCCAGCGTCAAGCTGCGCTGTGCGCTCGGCGGTGGTGAAGATGCCCATCGCTGCCCGCGTCTCGTAGGGCAGGTGGTCGAGGGCGAGGCGCCTAAAGATGTAGTCCATGATCGACTGCGCCATGCGGATGTCTTGGTCATCCGTCATGCCGGCCGGCTCGAACCGCAGGTTGGTGAACTTCTCCACGTAGGTGGTGAGCGGAACGCCGTACTGCAGGCCGATAGAGACGGCGATGGAGAAGGCATCCATGACCCCGGCGAGCGTGGAGCCCTGCTTGCCGAGGCGCAGGAACACTTCGCCCAGGCCGTTGTCGGGGTAGGAGCCTGCCGTCAGGTAGCCCTGTGCACCGGCGACGGTGAACGAGGTGGTGAGGGAGGGGCGCGTTTTGGGCAGGCGGCGGCGAACCGGGGCTGCATGGTCGCTGGCTGCGGCGGATGACGAGCCAGTCGCACTCGCGGGTGCCTTCGTGCCGTCACTCTTTTTGCCATCGGAAAGCGGCTGGCCCACCTTGCAGTTGTCGCGGTAGATGGCGAGAGCCTTGAGGCCAAGCTTCCAGCCCTGGTAGTAGACCTCTTCAACCTCTTCGACCGTGGCATCCTCTGGCAGGTTCACGGTCTTGCTGATCGCACCGGAGAGGAACGGCTGGGCTGCCGCCATCATGCGCACATGGCCCATGGGGGCGATGGAGCGCTGGCCCATGGCGGTGTCGAAGATTTCGTAGTGCTCGGGCTTGAGGCCTGGGGCGTCAACGACGTGACCCTTTTCGCCGATGTATTCAACGATCGCTTCGACGGTTTCTTCTGGGTAGCCGAGGCGGCGCAGTGAGCGCGGGATGGCCTGGTTCACGATCTGCATGGATCCGCCGCCGACGAGCTTCTTGAACTTGACGAGCGAGAAGTCCGGCTCGATGCCGGTGGTGTCGCAGTCCATCATGAAGCCGATGGTGCCGGTGGGGGCGAGCACGCTGGCCTGCGCGTTGCGCCATCCGTTCTTCGCACCGATTTCGAGGCCGGTCTTCCATTCCTTCTCCGCGCGGGCGTGGATGGCGCCATCCATGACGCCCATCGGGTGCAGTTCGTCATTGGCGGCGGAGTGCTTGCGCATGACACGTTCGTGGGCTTTCGCGTTGCGGGCGAATCCGGCATACGGGCCGACGATCCCGGCGAGCTCGGCCGAGCGGCGGTACGAAGCCCCGGTCATGAGGGAGGTAATGGAGGCGGCGAGGGCGCGGCCGCCATCCGAGTCGTAACCGTGGCCAGTGGCCATGAGCAGAGCGCCGAGGTTGGCGTAGCCGATGCCGAGCTGGCGGTAGTCGCGGGTGTTGATGGCGATCGGTTCGGTGGGGAAGTCGGCGAAGCAGATGGAGATGTCCATCGCCGTGATGATGAGTTCGACTGCTTTGGTGAAGCCTTCAACGTCGAACGTGTCGTCTTCTTTGAGGAACGTGAGCAGGTTCAGCGAGGCGAGGTTGCAGGAGGAGTTGTCGAGCGACATGTACTCGCTGCACGGGTTCGAGCCGTTGATGCGACCGGATTCGGGGTTGGTGTGCCAGTCGTTGATGGTGTCGTCGTACTGGATGCCGGGGTCGGCGCACGCCCACGCGGCCTGCGAGATCTCTTCGAACAGTTCTTTGGCGCGCACCGTTTCGATGACGCGGCCGTCGGCGCGGGCGGTGAGGTCGAAGCCTTCGTCTTTCTCGACCGCGCGCATGAACTTGTCGCTCACACGCACCGAGTTGTTGGCGTTCTGGTACTGCACGCTCACGATGTCGCTGCCGCCGAGATCCATGTCGAATCCGGCGTCGCGGAGCACGCGAATCTTGACTTCTTCTTTCGCCTTGGTCTCGACGAATTCGCGGATGTCGGGGTGGTCAACATCCAGCACCACCATTTTGGCGGCGCGGCGGGTGGCGCCACCCGATTTGATGGTGCCGGCGCTGGCATCCGCACCGCGCATGAAGGAGACGGGACCGCTCGCTGTGCCGCCGGACTTCAGCAGTTCGGCGGAGGAGCGGATGCGGCTGAGGTTGACGCCGGAGCCGGAGCCGCCCTTGAAGATCATTCCCTCTTCGCGATACCAGTTGAGGATCGAGTCCATGGTGTCGTCGACGGAGAGGATGAAGCACGCGCTGACCTGTTGCGGGGATTCGGTGCCGACGTTGAACCACACGGGGGAGTTGAAGGAGAACGCCTGGTGGAGGAGGAGCCATGTGAGTTCGTCGCCGAGGGTTTTGCTGTCTTCCGTGGTCGCGAAATAGCCGTGCTCGATGCCGGCCGCGACGTACTTGTTGACGACCCGGTCAATGAGCTGGCGCAGACTGTTTTCGCGGTTCTCGGCGCCTGCAGCACCGCGGAAGTATTTGGTGGTGACGATGGTGGAGGCGTTCGCCGACCAGCTCTTGGGGAACTCCACGCCGCTCTGCGAGAAGATCGTCTCCCCGGATTTCCAGTTCGTCTGCTCAACGTCGCGGCGTTCCCACTCGACTTCGTCGTACGGGTGGATGCCGGCCGTACTGAAGTGGCGTGCGATGCTCAGGCCTTTGGACGCGCCAGTTTGTGCTGCTTTTTGGCCGGCCTGCTGCTCCGTTGTCATCGTTTTTGCTCCCCGTCATCCACAAAAGAGCGGTTTTTCGCCGCTCACGCGACCTGCTAGATCTTGCGGTCGTCATGACATTCAATCACTACATGTTGCGATTCGCCAGCGGCGTGCCGGGGTTGATTGAGGTTTTCCATCGAGACTTGCCTTGGCGAGGCTCGCCTACCGAGTGTTGCGGGGCGCGACCTATTGTCATGCCCTATTTTGAACAATATTAGGCTCGATCACCTCGGCTAAGCCAAACTTTGTTTCGGCGAACAATACTTGACGGAGGTCGACAGATGTTGAAAAAAATTCTCGCAATCGACGGGCTTGGGCTTCTGCATTCGAGCGGCACAAGCCCAGGATTCCATCAGTGCACGCTCCTGTTTGCCGAGAACGGGCGAGGGAAGTCCACTTTCACTGCGCTCCTTGAGAGTTTGAGATCCGGCGACATGAGCGAATTAGCGAGGTTGCAGACGATTGATCAATCAACGTCAGTGCAAGCGAAACTGCACTTTGATAATGGCCCAAGCACAAGTGAGATCGTCTCAGGAAACTGGGATCACTTGCGACCGAAAATTCGAGTATTTGACTCTCGATTCGTGCGCGAGAACGTTTACTCTGGATCGCTGGTTGATCCATCCCACAGGCGGAACTTGCTCTCCTTCGTGCTGGGAGGTTCGGCTGTCGCGGAATCCTCTCGCGAAAGGCGTGCAACGGAAGATTTGGCTTCAGCCACATCGGACGTCAGGGCCAAGGAGAATGCTTTATCGCCAATGCTGAACGGAGCAACGATAAATGAGTTCATTGCGTTCACGGAAGATGAGGATATAACGGCAAAAATTGCAAAGGCTGATAAGAATATAGAGAACCACGAGTCCGTTGCTGAGATACTTGCCAAACCGGTGCCTATCGAGGTTGGCCTGCTGGAGCCGAAACTCGATGCCGTATTTGACCTATTGGCGCGCGGGCTTGAAGAAGTTCAGGACACGGCCGCGACACTTGTAGAGCAGCACTTGGCCGCGCATATGCAACCCGGGTTTGAGACGTGGTTACGAGACGGTGCTGCTTTCGAGAGTGATGAGGAGTGCCCATACTGTCGCCAATCGATTGCCGGGAACAAACTTATAGGCGCCTATCGTCAATTTTTCAGCCAACAGTATTTCGATCATGTCACGCAGATAACAAATCTTTTCGACCTGATTTCTGAGTCGGTTGGGCCAGATGCGGTTCAGGATCTCACCAGACGTCTTGCGAGCGAGGTAAAGCTCACCAACTGGTGGAAAGAAAGATCATCCTTCGAAGAGCTAGTGATTGATGTCACCGATGTTCAAACACATTTCAGCACTATTTGGTCTCTCATTTCGGGGGCAGTCGCTCAAAAACTTGCGGCCCCACTGACCAAGCTTGTCGTCCCAGAAATTCAGGAAAGAGTAGCTGAGCTTTGGGCGCAAATTAAGGACTCGCTCGCTTCGTTTAATGGCATAATTGTCCGCAATTCAACTGCTATAGGCGACCTAAAGACTGGCTTAAGTGCCGGCGATCTCCCTGCTCTTCAGATCGTGAGAGGGAGGCTGGAGGCTCAGCGCGTTCGCCACACACCGGGGGTATCAGCGATAGTGACTGGTCTCGTCGATTCGCGTGCAAATGTCGTTCGCCACGAAACAGATCGGGGCGAGGCAAGGTCCAATGTGCGGGCGCTAATGGATGGAACACTTTCTCGATATCAATCGAAAATCAATGAACTCCTCGTAAGCTTCGGCGCGGGATTCTCGGTGAAGGAGATGAGAACGAACTTTCGTGGGCCGTCACCGCAAAGTGAGTACGTAATATTGCTCCGTAGCAGAGAAGTACCGCTCACGGCCGAAACTGGCCCAAACTTCGACACCGCGTTGAGTGAAGGTGATAAGAGAACTCTGGCCTTCGCATTTTTCGTTGCCAGCGTGCTTGACGATCCCGATGCAGCGGCCTTGATCATCGCCGTCGACGACCCGATGAGCAGTATGGATGCGGGGCGACGTCGAATTACGATCGCGACACTTATCAAGCTCCAACGTGTGTCATCTCAGCTTTTGCTTAGCAGCCATGACTCCGTCTTTCTTCGCGACTATCGGAATGAGCTGACTCGAATGATGTCTGCTATTCCGGTGGCCGAAATTCAACTCCTCGGAGGGTTTGGTACATACAGCAGTTGGGCTGAAGCGTCATTAGATGATCTAAGTGAATCTGCGCGCAAAAGGACTTTGAGAACGGTTGAGATTTTCGTGAATTCGGGGCAAGGAGACCTTCAATTGGTGGCTGCCAACATCCGCCCCATGTTAGAGGGATATCTCCACTCGAGATTCCCCACGCACTTAAAGGACGGGTTGATCCTTGGGGACTGTATTACGGCGATTCGCCAGTCGGTTTCACCAAGCCCACTCGTTTTCGCGCAGAATATCGCCGACAAAATTGAGTCTATAAATTCATACGCGGGAACTTTTCATCATGACGGTAGCGCAGGTTATATTCGGCCAGTTGCAAACTCAGGAGAAGTCCAAAACTACGCGAAACAAGCTTTGGACCTGATCTATTCGGGGAACGCTAGCACTTAATCTTTCGAAGTGGTGTTGCGGGCGATCTGGGTGGAGGCCTGGCCGATCGGGCCGACGACGGACAAACACGTACATCATTTCGTTAGTGCCTATTAGCTGCATCCAGAAATCAGATTGACGGTACCGGCCGATAGCGTTAACACGTGACTTCAGAGGCTCCGTTTCGAGCATTCATTGATGAGTCATTGGCCACGCGCGGAGAGGGGCTGCAGGAGTACCTCATCGGGTCGGCGGTCATTCCGGCGGACAAATGCGCCACGATGCGAGGAGCTCTTCGCCCGCTGTTACTTCCAGGGCAGATCAAGCTTCACTGGACGGACGAAAGCAGGGCTCGAAAGAACGCCATTGTCGATCGGTTGTGTGAGCTTGAGCCGATGACCGTGGTGGTCACTCACCTCAGCGAAAGGCAACGAAAAACTGAGCGTTTTCGACGCAAATGTCTTGAGACTCTTTATCAGGAGCTTCTTGATATGAAAGTTCATGACCTTACTCTGGAAAGCCGCAGCCGAAACCAGGACACCAAAGACGTCGCCCACATTGTTGCGTTGCAAGGCCAAGGGTTGGGTAGAGACATCCGCATCTCTCATCTTCGCGGAGGAGATGAACCTCTGCTGTGGATTGCGGATGCGGTACTGGGTGCGATCAACGCGGCTCATCTAGGCGAAGTGAAGTATTTAGACGCGTTGTCTTCAACTTTCGTGCTTCAGCGACTAACTGCGGACTCCTTGCTCCCCAGTGAAAGCGAAAGACCCTAGATCCAGCCGTCCGGCTGGGGTTCTAAGGTCTTCTTCCCGACCCGTCGTAACGGGAGGCAGTATCAATATTAGCCGGCGCCGCCAGTTTCAACAACCATTGTGCACGCCAACAACCTCAGCATCAGCGCTCTAGCAAGTACCGCTAGCTGCGAGATGCCACCCAGCCGTGTCGCACTGCCCGTTATCGTTGTTGCCGGCGGCAGCCACGGAGCCATCGGCGCGAAGACCAAGTGTGTGCGTGGAGCCAGCCGCAACGGCGACGACATCACGCCATGACTCGACATTGCACTGCCCGCTGCCACAGCAATGACATCGCGCCAGGTGGCTACCTCATCGACTCCTGACGCTCGGTCGCCCGCGGCGACTACGTGCCCGCCTTCGGTGACAGCGAGCGTGTGCAGATATCCGGCCGCGACCCCGCGCAGGTCATGCCATCCGCTCACATCGCACTGGCCTTTGCGGTTGTTTCCTGCCGCGACAGCTGCACCGTCTGCTCGAAGCCCGATAGTGTGCCAATCTCCTGCCGCGACGGCCACCAGCTCGTTCCACTCGTCCACATCGCAGGCGCCCTCATTGCGTCGACCCGCCGCGAGTGCTGTACCGGATGTCGTTATCGCGATGGTCCTTCGCCAACCGGCGGCGATTGCTACAACGTTGGTCCAGTCGCCGACGTCGCACTGCCCTTCGTTATTCCATCCGGTCGCGAGAACAGTGCCGTCCTCACGTAACCCCACGGTGTGCGATCGCCCGGTGTTGGAGGCAGTGTGCACGTTTCCGGCCGCCACGGAGATGACGCGATCCCACCCGGCGACGCGGCTCCCTTCCGTGTCGGGGCGGCCCGCGGTAAGAACCAGCCCATCCGCGGTCACGCCCACGGAGTGACGACGACCCGCTGCGATGCGAACGGGGATGAAATGCAACGTCATCTGTAAATCGTCTCAGGTGTTGTGCTGCAATGCGTTAGTGCCTGGGCGGCGTGGAGCACGATGAAGATGTGCGGCCGAATATTTCTCGGGCGTTGCTAGCGCTCGTAGCTGCGGTCGCCGAGAACCGTTGACCTCGCCGGGTTAGCGCCCGGGGTCAGTTGATAAAGAACTACAGACCCTTCGGGAAACCGATGGTGCGCAGTTCAGGCGCCAGGTTCTCCCACTGCCACGCGCGCTCAGCTTTGCGGTCAGCCTCTCCGGCGCCATGGAGTGCGATCGCTTTCGCGGCGTAGGTGGCGGCGTGGGGCGAGTGGTCGAACATGTGCGCAACGGCTGCGGCCTGTCCGGCAGCACGTGCTGCCGCGACGGCGTCAGATGCTCCGGCTTCGGATGCGTCGCGCGCGGCCGCGTGAGCCGCGAAAGCGGCCGTTCGACAGTCGGTCATCGGGATCTCGTCGCGCTGCCACGCTCGCAATGACTCGATCGCGGCTCGCGGTCGATCATCCCCGGGCCGTCGTTCTTCGAATATGGGGAGCGCGCGCTCAGCGCATGCCGCAGCCCACGTCGCGATGGCCTTGTGGATCAACGGTTCTGGGTTCGACCACGGGGCCTTCGGTGTCTCAGTCACAGCACAATCGTTCCACTAAACGCGACCACACACATCAGTCTCCCAGTGGTTGCGCGGTGTTGCCACTGCCTAACGTCTCACCCCTCGACCCGTTGGTGAAGTAGACCATCCGAGTGGCGTCGCCGTGGGGTCTGTTTGGCCGAAATCAACTACCCAACTGAATTGTGGTGAGAAAAGCGTGTGCGGCGGGGCTGGGGTTGAAGTCACTCCAGGCGAGGTATTCGCTGCGGGTTGGCCCGTCCGTGATGGGAATTGTGGCCAGGTTGGGGTCGACTGGTGCGTATCTAGAAGGTAGGAGCATGATGGCGAGGTTCTGTCTAATCAAGCCAATGAGAATGTCGGGTGTCATGGCTTCGAACGGGATGTCGCGGTGGATCCCGGCGGCGGCGAAGGCGAGATCGCTTTGGATGCGCCCGGGAGTCCCGGCGGGAAAGTCGGCGAAAACCTCATTGGCGAGGTCGCTTAGTTGCACCTCGGATTGCGTTGCGAGCGGATGCTGCGTGTTGACGATTGCAACATGCTGGTCGGTGACCAGCGCCCTCCAGGCGACCCCACGGGGTTGTCGGGTTTCGGGCAGCCCGAGCACGCCCACGTCGACGTCACCTTGGGCGATCGATAGTTCCAATTCGTCGCTGCCGGCAACACGGAGTGCGATGCGCACGTCTGGGTACGCGCAGCGGTAGCGTTCGAGGATCGCGGGCACGTCGATGGCCGTCACTGTCGGGATGACCCCTAACGTGAGTCTTCCCTGAATGCGTCCGGAGGCGGCAGCAGCATCGGCCGCGGCTCGTTCTGCGGCGGCCAGACTCGCTCTGGCGCCGGGCAGGAACGCTTCACCAGCCGCTGTGAGGGCAACACGGCGACTGGTCCGCGCGAAGAGGGTGACACCCAATTCGGTTTCAAGTGCTTTGATTTGGTGGCTGAGGGCAGACTGCACGACGAAGTTGCGGGCGGCGGCTCGGGTGAAACTGGCCTCCTCGGCTAACGCGACTACGTAACGCAGTTGTTGCAACTCCATGTATCTATCATGCTCATAGATAGTTGCAATGACAAGTATGTGTTGGACTCATTGATGAGTCGCCCCACATCATGGAATTATGGCCACCACGCAGACACCGATCACGCCGGCACCGGGGGCTTCGACCGTCTCCCGGCGGGCAGGCTTGACGGCATTGACCGCTCTAGCTCCGGTGGTGTGGGGTACAACCTACATTGTGACGACGGAACTGCTGCCAATCGGGCATCCAATGTTTGCCGGATTGATGCGTGCCTTGCCCGCCGGGCTGCTAGCGCTTCTGCTCTCCCGTGCCCTGCCCCACGGCGCCTGGTGGTGGAAAATCGCGGTGCTGGGCACGTTGAACATTGGTGTGTTCTTCCCGCTTCTATTCCTCACCGCCGAGCGGCTCCCGGGCGGGGTTGCCGCCACCTTGGGCGCAACCCAACCAATAATCGTGGCATTTTTGGCGGTCACAATCGTCGGCGAACAATTCTCCCGCTGGAGGGTCGGCTGGGGTGTCGTTGGTGTGATCGGCGTCGGCCTAGTCGTGCTCGGTCCCGGAGCGAGCCTTGACCTCGTCGGTGTTCTCGCCGGTCTCGCTGGCGCGGTATCGATGGGGCTCGGCGTTGTTCTCACCAAAAGATGGGGAAGGCCGCCAGGGGTCGGTGCGCTTGCCCTTGCCGGGTGGCAGCTCACCGCTGGCGGCATGATCCTCATTCTCCCCACCCTCCTCATTGAAGGTGTCCCCAGCGCGGTCGACACACCTGCCGTCGCGGGTTACCTGTGGCTGGGTCTGATTGGGGGCCTGCTCACCTACACGGTTTGGTTCGCCGGCATCCGTCGCTTGCCGGTCACCGCGACCGCCCTGCTCGGACTGCTTTCTCCGCTGGTCGCCGCGAGCCTTGGCGCCCTCCTGCTCAACGAGACCCTGACACCTGTTCAACTTGCGGGGTTCGCACTTGCCCTGGCCGCGCTTCTGGCTGGCCAACTCACGCCACGCACCAAGAAAGGAACACCGACCCCATGAGAATCTCCATATTCGGCGCCACCGGCATGGCCGGCAGCGCGATCGTCACCGAAGCCCTTGCGCGCCAACACATCGTCACCGCGTGGTCTCGCAGACTCGGCAACTTCCCACGCCAAGAGAGGCTCACCGCGGGAATCATCGACCTGAGCACACCAGACACCCTCGGGACGGTGCTGAGCGCGGCAGACGTGGCGGTGTTGGCCGTGCGCCCTGCCGCAGGAGACGAACACCAGATTGCGCCCTGGACTGCCGGCTTCCTTGATGCCGCAGCCACAACCGGAACACGCGTCATCGTGATCGGCGGGGCAGCATCCCTGCGCTCGCCCCGCGACCCGGACCTCCTGATTGCGGATGACCCCACCTACACGCCCCCCGAGTGGGCGGCCATCGCGCACGCCAGCCTTGCCCAATTCTGGGTCTGCGAAAGCCATCCGTACACCGGATGGACGTATTTGAGCCCGCCGGCACAGTTCGGTGCCGGAACGCGAACGGGCCGTTACCAACGCGGTACCACCATGATGCTCACAGACGACAACGGAAACGCCCAAATCTCCACCGCCGACCTCGCTATCGCCGTCGTCGACGAGATCGAAACTCCCGGCCACGAACAGCACTTCACCGTTGCTCAAACAGCCCCGCGCGAATAGACAATGCACATGCTTCCCAACCGCAGTTCCGTCTCATGCACAATTCATGGTGAGTCGACCCGGGCGCGTGCCGCTGTACGCTGACGCGGTGAGCTCGCCGCAATCGGCGCCAGATGCCCCACCCTCCAGCTAACCGAATTGTCAGCGAACGCGAGGTTCACTCTGAGGGCGCACATGTAGAGTCCCGCAATGGGACGGATACGTACGTTACTTTTTCCTGCTGCTGCCGTCATCACTATCGTTTTCGCAACCACCTCGTGCGCGGCGCAGAACACCACCCCTGCTGCGCCTCCCGCAGCGACGTCGATGCCCACACCTTCACCTTCCGAATCTGCACCGCTGCCGTCGACGAGCGGAGGCGCGGCGTTCAACTATCCGGACACCACCGACACCACTCAGCTAGCGATCTATCTCAAGTACGAGAATTCGTCTACCTCCGGCGACATAATCGTGGGCCCCTCAGCGATGACCGCGGATCGACCGTTCACCGTCGAGGCTCAGTGCGAAGGCGATGTCGCATCCTTCGAGGTGGTCACTGCAGACAAGGACAAGCGCGTGCTGGTCGCGGGCGACCTCATATGCGACGAGCCTTCGTCTTTGCAGACCAACTACCAGCTTCCGTATAGCGGTCCGGTGCAGGTGAACCTCATCAACGCCGAGAATGCTGGTCGTGCGTGGGTGCGCGTCATTCAGCCCTGACGCCCATGCCGTCGATGCGGTTGCGCATTGCAGAATCAAGCCACAAACGCCCGCCATTTTTTCTGCGGAGCAACTCGCTCTCTGATCGCCACCGGTTTGGCCTTGGGGAGAATACTGCAGGCGCTCATGGCGAACACTTCGCCAACACTGGAATCAGACCTCATCGCTGCCGAAACCAGAACAACTGCCCCGCACGCTGACCAGAAGCTACACCACCCGGCGGAACGCGACCATTTCGTATTTCTGGCCTTCACTCCTGCCGAAAAGGCGACGGGTACCGTTGCCCGCCGGATGATTACGCAGACCTGCCTGATTACCTCTAGGTACGGTCGTGTGCCGAATGACGTACTGCCATAAATTGTATGACCATCAGGGCTCCTCGGGCAGACTCGACAGCGGTACTCCTTCTCGCCGCAGTGGCAGTTTGACCGTGAACGTCGTGTGCTCGTGGCGTTTGCTGTCCACCTCGATAGAGCCGCCGTGCGCCTCGACGAGTGTCTTTGCGATCGTAAGCCCGATCCCGACCCCTCGAGATCCCGCCTCGCGCGCGTCCTGCGATCGAAAGAAGCGGTCGAAAATCCGCTCCTGGTCGCTCTCAGTCAAACCTGGCCCGGTGTTAGTGACCCGGACTACTGCGTCATCACCATCTCGAACGAGCGAGACGTCGATCTGACCGTGGAGTGGCGTGTATTTGACCGCGTTTGAGACGAGGTTGTCCAGAATTTGCCGGACGCGGGTGGCGTCGACGAGCCCGATAAGTGAGGAGGCCGGAAGCTCAAGATGGGTGCTCTGCTCAGACGCGTCAACCAAGGGCTGGAGGGCGTTCACGGACTGCGCGACTAGGTTTCCCAAATTGACAGGTTCAATCCGCAAATTCTGCTCGCGGCCGCCCGCGATCGAAAGCTCATTGACAAGAGAGGTCAATTGGTCGAGATTTCGCTGGATGATCTCGAATTCTCTTTGGAAACCTAGCTCCTCGACATCGTAGCTTTCCGCAATGAGGTCCAGATAACCGACAATGGCGGTCAACGGTGTGCGTAACTCGTGCGAAACGCTCGTCAAATAGTCTTCGCGCGCCTCGATCGCATTTGCGAGGTCCGTGATGTCGTAGCTGAGGATTGCGGAGCCGAGGGGAGAGCCGTCGGGGCGCTTGATTCGAAGTGCTTCTGTGATGACCGCGCGTTGCTTGTCGTGATCGGGGTCCCCCACCCAGTAGATGACTCCACGTGCGTCTCCCTTGAGAGTCTCGGACACGATGTCTTTGCCCTGTTTGACCGGCGTGCGCCTGTCTGGCGAATACACATGAGAGCTCGCCCCAGTCTCGGGGTCGTGACCGGTAAGCGCCAAGACTTCCTCGACCATTTTGTTGCGCAGCCGAGGGCGGTCGGCAGCGTCATAGAACAAAATGGCGACACGGACTGCGTCAGCAATGGAGCGGACGATAATTGCCAAGTCATTCGTTTCCGCGAGTTGTTGGTTGGCCTTGTTCGAGCGATCCGTAAGGACCCTGAGCCGAAGCGCAAGTTCTTCGCGTGTGAACGCCCCAGTGAGGAAGTCTCGCGACGGCGGGCTCAGATCCTCGGTGTTGAGAATGTCGACGAGTGTGCCAACCACCAGGATCGCACCCTCACCCAGGGAGCTGGCGTGCGTGGTGATCCTGACTTCTGCAGTGACGCCGAGCTCGTTGAGCGAAGCGCGTACGGCCTCCGCCTCTGACGACGTTGCCACTGCGACCGTGGGTTGTGCGAGATTCTGGTGGACCGTTGATGCCGTGCCGTTTGCCTCGCCGTCGCCAGCATCGCCCTTAGACGCTTCAGGCATCTTCAACTCCTTTGCTTGAGAAGCCCCGCAACAACGTTGTGGTGACGGGAATCGTTTCTGCGTGAACTCGCATGCCAATCTTAAGGGGAACTTCACCGGAAACTGCGGTTTAACTGCGAGTTATCTGCGGATGAGGGTACAAGATCGTGGTGCGGTTTGATTTAGTGAATCGCGCCCGGAGCTACCGTCGATTTACCCGAAGGCGAATGCTCTGGGATAGATGGGGTGCCCCTCACCCGAGAGGGGACACCCCCATCCCCTTAATGGGGTGCGTTCCTGACCCGAACAGAAACACGCCCATTTTTTATAGTACCGGTAGTCCGTTTGGCGAGTTGCTCTCTACAACGAAGTGAGAGTCAGCTCGTGGCTCGATCCCGTGTCGATGTGTCGACGGATGCTGTGAGTCGATAGCCGATTCCGCGGACCGTTTCGATGATTCGAGGATTTGCTGAGCGTTCATCAAGTTTTCTGCGAAGGTTGGAAACGTGGACCTCGACGCTACGTCGATCCGCGTCGCTGACGAAGTCGTTCGTGATGTACCCGCGATTGCGAAGCAGAAGCGCGAGATCCGACTTGTCTAGTACTCTTCGTCCGGATTCCATAAACCCGCAGAGCAGATTGAATTCGCTTTGGGTCAGGTCAATGCCATTTCCGTCGAGTTCCACGAGCCGGCTCTCCGGCTCCAGGCGCAGGCCGTTGTGGGTCAGCCAGTGTTGGCTCTCTTTGTTATGGGGGTTCTGTGCCGCAGAACTAGCCAACGTGTCGGGGGGTGTTCCTGACGGCACGCGCGGTCGTCGGAGCATCGCCTCGACTCTTGCCCGTAGCTCACGTGGGCGAAATGGTTTGACTACGTAGTCATCCGCTCCTGCGCCGAGTCCCTGAAGGGTATCGATCTCCTCGTCACGCGCCGTGATCATGACAACGTAAGCCTGACTGATGGCTCTGATTCTCTGAACTGCCTCGAACCCGTCGATTCCAGGAAGGTTGATATCGAGAGTCACGATCGCCGGCTGCCGCTCGCGGATGGACTCTATCCCGTCGGCCGCATTGCTGGCCGCGATGACCTCAAGCCCGATCTTTTCAAGGATGGCCGTGATCAGCTCGCGAATCGTCTCATCGTCCTCAATGACGACAGCCACATCCCCCGACATTTCAACCATAGTGGAAGTGTAACCAGCAGCTCAGTCTTGGAGCGAACGCGGCGCGAGTGGCTGCTCGATGGGAAGGACTGGCCAGTCCCTTTCCACGGCAAGCACATTGAGCGCCGCGTCGGTGCCGACGACCACCGGGTTGGTGACGCGCTCAAGCAACGGGAGGTCGCTCAGATGGTCGCCGTAGCCCCATGTTCTTGCTGGCTGAGGGCTGAGGCTGGCGAGGTAGTCGTCGACCGCGCGACGTTTGTCGTCGCCGAGCATTGCGGCGCTAATTTTCCCGGTAAAGAGACCTGAGCTACTGATCTCGAGTTCGGTGCAATAAAGAGCATGAGCATCTATGTACTCGGCGACGGGTTGGAGAGGCGCGGCAAACGAACCCGAGACGAGCACGATGTGCGCACCCATCCGGCGATGCTCACGTAGACGCTCGAGAACATTCGTACGAAAGAAGTCGGGCTGATCCGCGGCGAGGCGAAACCAGGATCTTCCTGCCTCGAACACACGATCAGCCGACTGTCCTGCCCAAAGCCCGAAATACTCGCGATTGAAATCGGCGCGGCTAAGGTGAACGACATCATCTCTGAGTTCGCGAAGACGCTCGGCCGACGCCATTGACGGCTCTTGCTTCAGGTAATACATGAGGAACGACTCGAGGGTTCTCACCGTCAGCAACGTTTCGTCGACATCGAAAAACGCCACCGTGTCACCCACGCCATGCTCAATCATGAGAGCACGTGGTCAAAAGTTCGGCGGCTGACTGAGCCATCACCTCGGCCACGGCGCGCTGTGCTTGGAAGATTGTGATGTGGGAGGTACCCCCATCAATCGTGGCGCGTAAGCGGGTCGGTGTACGCAATTCGGCAAAGGTAGGGAACGTGATGCTGACGCTGGCCACGGGGGAGCCGGTTGCGAGTTCATGCAACGCAACGGCCGATTGTAGTAGGAGCATTCCGGGTAAATGATCGACTGGATGATCGAAAAAGAATGGGTCGGCCTCGTTCACTCCGAGGGTAGCCTCCGCCGAGTTTTCGGTGACGACTGGGTCGACGAGCAGGGCCTCCTCGCCTTCAACGATCGTCTCGTCAAGGCGGTGAGCATTTCGTCGCACAGCACGATAGTCGGATTGCGACAGGGCCTGAGCGGTGATATGGGCCCTCACGGAATCTCCTATCTCATAGTCGACTTCAAAGCGTGAGGCTAGACCCTTCCGGTACACAATGTCTGAGAACGACACCACCGCGGTGCCCTCCCAGGCCCCGAATCGAGGGAACGTCAATGTTGTATCACCGGTCCGCAGGGTGAGCGCGGAAATGACGAAATTCACGGTCGGACCCAGTCCGAGCCCGGCCACGCATACTGCTAGACCTGCTTGGCGCAGGGTTTCGGCAATCAACGTTGGCGGCACGGCGCCCGGAGTGGGATGGCAAAGCCAGTGACTCCGCGGCACAGAAAACCCGACTTCCCACACCGCTTCCGTGCGTTGCCGCATCTGCTTGACAAGCAGATCCGAAGGGGTTGAGCGATGTGCAGCCGAGTGGTCTAGCTGATGAACTTCATTGTGCAACTAGTCCTCCTGCAGCGCTCCGTGAAAGAGTGTTCCTAGTCTCGGGCACCCGAAGCGAAGACGTGTTAAAGCCTGCGTTCAGAACTCAGAGCTTGTATGGCTACAGTATCTGCGCATGCGGCAATTTGCCAAAGATCGTATTCAAATCCGGCGAGGGGAGTTGAGCCCAAATCCTTCCGATTGAGATCGACAAGTCAATATGTGTCCCGAAATGTCCCTGAATTGCCTCGCAACCAGGTACTTAATGCAGCGATTCAGTCCTACTTAGATTCTGAATTTCCGCATTGTTAAACATGGGGTCGGATGTATCCGGCCCGAAAAACAGCGCATTTGGCGCCGCCGCCCGGCCGCCCATCCCGCAACGGTTCGCCAGACCCACAGGCGATGACGCGATTGAGCCCGACGGACCGGACCTAAAGCGACGAAACACGAGTATTGCAATGATCAACTCATGGAGGTTCGGTTGATGGAATGGATGCTTTCGCGCATGAGTTATTCAGCGGCAACCCACTTCGATCCCGGCGTTCCCGCACGTTCGGTGCAAACTCCGCGAGAAGCCAGCAATTCGCTCTCGAAGGTGATTTCGGCAAACACTTTCGGCTTTATGCGCCCGGTGGCGATGAGCGTGATGCGCTCTACATTTTTACCCCGGACCCGATGGCGGTGCTGATTGACCACGCCGCCACGTACGACTTCGAGTTCGTGGACACCTTCATCTACTTCTCCTCGCCACGGAAGTTCCCAATGCGCGACCCGGTGACCTATTCGCGCAGCAACCCGTTGGCCAACTCGGTGGTCGCAAAAGTGTTGAAGCGGACGCGATCGTACTCGGGTTTCCGCACGATCGGAGATTTCGTAGCGGTGAAGGGCGCGCCTCTCGCGAGGGTTGACGACGGTAACAGTCGTTGGCATAGTTTTTATCATCGCGTATGTGGGTCGGGTTGTTTACACCCTTCTCGATCAGTAAAACACCCGTTTGGCTCTACCCCTCAAGCTTGTCGACGGGTGCGTGCCGGCGCAGATAAAGCGCCGACACGTCGCGGTTTTCTCTAGGCCTTCGCCGCCGTCTCCGATGCCGGCTCTTCCATGAGTTGCGCGGCATCCGGGTGTGTGCGCTCGAGCGATGCGCCCTCGACGTCGACGTTGGGAAGAATGCGATCCAGCCATTTCGGCAGCCACCACGCCGCGTCACCGAGCAGGTGCATCACGGCGGGGATGAGCAGCATCCGCACGATGAAGGCGTCGAGGAGCACGCCGAGCGCGAGGCCCAAACCGATCGACTGGATCATCACCGAGTTCGAGAAGATGAACCCGCCGAACACCGCCGCCATGATGAGCGCAGCCGCGGTCACCACGGCACGCCCCGCGTGAACCCCACGCTGTACCGCGAGTCTTGCGGGAGAGCCGTGCGTGTACGCCTCGCGCATGCCGCTGACGAGGAACAGTTGGTAGTCCATGGCGAGCCCGAACAGCACGCCGACCACCAGAATCGGCAGGAAGCTCAGGATGGGCCCGGGGTCGTGCACGCCAAACACGGGTGCCAGCCAGCCCCATTGGAAGACCGCGGTGATGCCACCGAACGCGGCAAACAGCGAAAGAACGAAACCGATGGTCGCGGTGAGCGGCACCAAGATCGAGCGGAACACGAAGATCAAGATTATCAACGAGAGACCCACAACCACGAGCAGGTAGAGAGGCAAAGCATCCGCCAACTTCTTGCTCACATCAATGTTGCCCGATGCATTGCCGGCCACGCCGAGCGAGTCGACACCGTCAAGCTGGAGCCCGCGAAGGTCGCGCACAAGTTGCTCAGTGGATTCGCTCGTGGGCCCTTCCTTCGGCACGACCTGAAAAGCGAGAAGCGTGTCGTCATTGGATGCCCCGATCGGCGCGACAGCAACAACGTCGTTCTCGGCCTTCAGGGCGGTGCCGATGCGCACCTGTTCGGAGATGAGATCGTCTTCGGAGACCGTTTCAGCCATTTCCGCCACCACGACGAGGGGGCCGTTGACGCCGGCGCCAAACTTCTCATCGATCAGTTTGTAGGACTTGTAGGCGCTCGAGCTCACCGGATCCGACGACCCTGCGGGCAGGCCAAGACGCATGGAGAGCGCAGGCGTTGCCAAGATGAGAAGCACGATGATGCCGGCGACCAGGGTGAGGATAGCGCGCACTGTGTTCATGGGCTTGTTTGGCACACGGTGACCGTCAGCATGGCCGATGCGGGCGCGCGCCTTCTTGGTGAGGATGCGTGGGCCGACCAGCTGCAGAAGCGCCGGTGTGAGTGTGATCGCGATGAGGATCGCCACGAACACGGCCACAGCGCCGACCGTTCCCATGAGGCCCAGGAACGGGATGCCGGTGAGGTTCAGGGCAAGGAGGGCGATGAGCACGGTGGCTCCCGCAAACACGACGGCGTTGCCGGAGGTTCCGTTGGCCAGACCAATCGATTCCTGCAGTGGCACGCCGCGGCGAAGTTGGTTTCGATGCCGGTTCAGGATGAACAATGAGTAGTCGATACCGACCGCCAAGCCCAGCATCACCGCCAGCACGGGGGTGACCGAGATCATCTCGAACGTGCCTGAGAAAGCGGGGGAGGCGAGCACGCCGACACCCACGCCGATGAGGGCGTTGAGCAGGGGGAGACCTGCGCCAATGAGAGTGCCGAGCATAATGAAGAGCACAATCGCGGCGACGATGACTCCACCGATCTCGCCGGGGCCCAGGATGTCGGGGATGGTCGCCGCGAGGTCATTCGTGACCTCCACCTTGACGCCGGAGATACCTGCGTCTTCCATCTCGCTGACGACAGCCTCCTTCGCCTCTGCCGAGACAACGTGCAGAGCCTTGTCGAACTGGATGATGGCGACAGCAGTGGTGCCGTCGTTCGAGACCTGGCGGATTTCGGATGCCAGGTCAAGCAGTTGTGAACCCTGCTCCAACTCGGTGCTCTTAGTCTTCAACTCGGCGCGACCATCGTCGATCGTGGTCTGCTGCTCTTTTATCTGTGCCACTCCGGCATCGATCGCTGCTTGCTGCGCGTCGAGTTGCGGTGCGGCCGCCTCGAGCTGGCCCGCTGCCTCAGCCTGAGCGCGCGCGGCATCGAGTTGCTGTTGGCCCGCATCGAGCTGCGCTTGTGCCGCATCGATCTTGGTTTGACCATCATCGAGCTGAGTCTTACCGTCGGCGATCTTTTGGCGACCGTCGGTAATCTGCTGCGACTGCCCATCGAGCTTTGCCTGCAACTCGAACGGGTTGGTGAAGCCCTTGACGCTGTCGAGGTCGGTGGTTCGCGTCAGCAACTCCGCGATCTTCGTCTTTTGGGCATCCGTGAAGGCGGAGTCGTCTGTCGTGGTGAACACGACAGTGCCGAGCCCACCGCTCGCCGCCGGGAACTTCTTCGTGAGTTGATCGCTCACCTTCTGTGTGGCCGTGCCTGGAATGCTCACGGCAGAAGTGAGCGTGCCGCCAAACAGCGCGAACGCGCCACCGGCGAGACCCAGCAGGAGCAGCCATGCGACAACGACCATCCAGGCCCTGCGTGCAGAAAACCGACCGAGTCGGTAGAGAAGGGTTGCCATGTTGCTCAATTTTCTTTCGTCGTGAACGGGTGTAGCAGGTGGTAAGCCTCACGACGCAACATTGGGAAGGGAGGGGGTTCGTGAACGCACACAGCGGCGGCGTGCGTTGCGGGGTCAGCTCGGCGGAGCGTAACCGGCGCGCATGATGCCAATGAGGCGATCGAGTAGTTCGTTCCAGATGGCGCGTGAGGGCGCGTCGAGGGCTGCACCGGTGAGTTTGATCCAGTGCTCGGCCACCACAGCGATACCGTTCATCACCGAACTGACGAGAATCTCCACCTCGAGTTCGTCGAGCTCTACGCTGCGGCGCACAGTCTCTATGGAGATCTGCTCCGTGGCTCGCGCAAAAACGTCGAGCAGGGCGTAGCTTGACTTGCCGTCATCGCACTCGTCTGCGAGCACTCGCCAGAGATAAGCGATAACGGTGGGTAGGTCGATGCCGCGCACGGCGGTCGTGATCTCGGTGAACAAGGATGCGGGGCTGCCGTCGATCGCAGGAGTCGCAGCGGTTGCCGCACGAAGCTCCCCGACCGCCTCGGAGACCACCCTGGTGCACGCCGTCATGACGACCTCGTCGAGCGACGCGAAATGGTTGAACACCGTGCGCCGCGCAACGTCGGCGCGCTCGGCAAGCTCGTCGACACTGAACTGCGGTTTGCCCCGCTCGCGGATGAGTTCATCCGCCGCATCGAGGATCGCCTGACGGTGCCGCGCCTTATGGGCGGCACGACGATCAGGGGCGAGTTGTGTTTCCACATCACTACACTAAGTGCATGGGTGCACAAAGTGCAACTTCGCACTTAGTGCACGAGTGTGAGCGGGGTTTCGGACGACTTCGCGGCTAAGTGACCATGTTGCGTGGCTGGTGGTGCCCAGGTAAGTGAGCGCGTTCACCGTCGTGGTCGAAGATGGTGAGCAGCTCAACGGGCCCCTCGTGCGCCTCGAGGTTGTGCGGGGTCATGGTGGTGAATTCTGCGGCCTGCCCTTCACGCACGAGCAGCGTGCGCTCGCCGAGCGTGAGCTTCAGCGTGCCGCTGAGTACCGTAAACCACTCGTAACCTGGGTGCACTTTCGGTTCGACGGGGGCGCGGTCGGGCGTGATGCGCATTTTGGCGATCGTGACACCGCGACGGTCGCGTTCACGCGAGAGTAACCACACGGTGGAGCCTGGGCTCACCTGCGGTTCGGGGCGGATAATGACGTCTTCGTCGCCGACAGGTTCCACTAGCTGGTCAAGGGTGGTGCCGAGCGCTTGGGCGATGGGCACGAGTTGGTCGAGAGCGATGCGCCGGTGACCGGTCTCGATTCGGCTGAGTGTGGATGCGGAAAGGTAGCAGCGGCTGGCAAGAGTATCGAGTGTCCACCCGCGTGCGACACGCAAACCCCGGATGCGTTGGCGAACGACCTCATCAATCAATTCTTGCGTCATACGCAAGAGCCTATGCCAAAAATGAAATACCTGTATAGCCTGAATTCTATGACGCAGCATTCCCAGCACCCGCACGGCACACGCCATGCACGCGGCGACCGGCCCGGTCACGGCCCAGCATCCGACCACGACACCGGTCTAGCAGAATTACTTGACCTTGATGCCGAGCTCGGCGCGACGGTGCTGGCGGAGGCGCTGGATGCCGCATCCGCCGCATTGGGAACGGCGCCACACGTTGTCGTCGACCTTGGGGCTGGAACGGGAACCGGCACCCTCGCACTCGCCACCCGCTTTGCGGACGCCCGCGTCCACAGTCTGGATGCGTCACCCGCGATGCTCGATCGACTGCGTGCGGCGACTGCGGTGGGGGAGCTCGCAGATCGCGTCGACCCTCACCTCGTCGACCTTGACGGCGACTGGCCGGCCGCGCTTCCGGGACACGTCGACCTAGCTTGGGCGGCACTCTCTCTGCATCATGTGACCGAGCCCAATGACTTTCTGCGCCAAGTGTTCGACGTTCTCCGCCCAGGCGGGGTTCTGGTAGTCACCGAATTCTCGGGAGAAACAACATTTGCTCCCGCCGACCTCGGTACCAACCGTGAGGGGCTCGGCCCGCGGCTAGTCGCGGCGCTCGCCGAACGTGGCTACCCGGTCACTGGTGAGTGGACCTCGGCCCTCAGCGCGGCCGGGTTCGCGCCCGTCCAGCGCCTCGCCGCCGAGCTCACCGCATCGGGGCTCACTGCTCAAGGTGCGCGCTACCTTTCACTGCACTTGCGCCGCAACCGAGAGCTGCTGGCCGACGAACTCGACCGTGAGGACATGGCCAGCCTCGATGCCGCAATCGCCCAACTGGAGGCGGGAACATCACCCCTCGAATTCTCTTCCGGGCGCACCATCTGGATTGCCGTACGACCCACACACCACACCAGCGATACCGAAAGTGACACACGTTCATGACCTTGAGCTCGAATCTGAACCCAACCACAAACCCGGCCTCGCGTGCGGATGTCGTCGTCATCGGAGGCGGCCCAGCCGGTCTGGCTGCAGCGGTCGCCCTCGCACGGTCGCGGCGCTCCGTTGTGGTCGTGGATGCCGGGCAGCAACGCAACGCGGCATCCGCTGGCGCCCACAATGTGCTCGGTCAGGAGGGCGTTTCGCCACT
>JBBSQX010000024.1:0-30408 GCA_038243605.1 Actinomycetales bacterium | reverse complement strand
GTGGCCGTGCCACCGACCCTGAGTTCCTCCCAGAACCGACGCCGAACATCACGCGGATACCCTGCAGGACCACCCATCATCAACACCCCGAATCAATCAGGTGTTGCAACGACCCCTTGAACCCAAGAGTATCGCTCGTCCGAACCGGCATCATTCGTGAAGTAGTACTTCAATGGGGTGAACGACGGGACTCGAACCCGCGGCATCCGGCTCCACAAGCCAGCGCTCTACCAACTGAGCTACGCCCACCATGTGCCAGAGCGTTAACCCCGGCAACGACTCACCATCCTATTACAGTCGCGCAGCAAAATTCTCTACGACGGACGCCGAGATGGTTTGTACTTCACCAGTTGTTGGTCCTGGCTCGGCGACAAACGCCGCCTTGCGGTAATACTCCAACTCGCGAATCGATTCGAGGATGTCGGCAAGAGCGCGGTGACCACCATTTTTCTCGGGCGCATTGAAGTAAATGCGCGGCATCCATCTCCGTACCAGCTCTTTGATCGACGAGACATCAACGTTGCGGTAGTGAAGATGGCTGTCAACCAAGGGCATGTACCGGGCGAGAAAAGCGCGATCAGTGCCGATCGTGTTACCGGCCAGCGGTGCGTGTTGGGCGGTAGGAACGAACTTGCGTATGTATTCGAGCACCGCCTCGTGCGCGGTAGCGAGTGGAACACCGTCGGGGATGGCCTCGAGCAGCCCAGAGGACTCGTGCATCTGGCGCACAAAATCGCCCATATTGTCGAGTGCGCTCTGGTCGGGGTTGATGACGATGTTGAAACCAGAGTCGATGATCTGGAGGTCGAAATCGGTGATGACCACCGCAACTTCAACGAGTTGGTCGACGGCCACATCAAGGCCCGTCATTTCGCAGTCGATCCAGACGAGTCGATCATTGCCGTTTGCCATTGCTTCAGTCTATCGGCGGGTACTGACCTGAGAATATTTAGTGCGCGGTCAGTGATGACGTGGTAGTAAGAGAGCATGAGCAACGACACTCCAACGATCAAGCGCGGCGACGAGTATATTGTGATCTACTCCGGCGGGCCGAATGACGGGCGAACTGATCGCCGAATTAGCACGGATGGCACGTGGGACGACGAAATTACGGTGCTCACCGCTGTAGACGGCAATGAGACGATGATCGACTACAACCGCGCGAGTTGGCGCGAGATTGGCGACCAGTATCACGTCACCTACACATACGATGAAGCCGACAGCGAGCCAGTCGATGACCCAGAGGATCGTGGCGGCCGCCAGTAGCTTGTGCACGCGCGGTCTTGGCTAGATTGGCCGAGCATGCGCCTGCTGTATCGTTAAACCGCGATTCGCCCTCGTAGCTCAGCGGATAGAGCAGGAGCTTTCTAATCTCTTGGTCGCAGGTTCGACTCCTGCCGAGGGCACCTCGCGCGTGACCAGCGAGTTCGACGGGTCGGGCGTCATCGGTGTCAGTTGATGATGCCTGATTTTCGGTGGCGGATGTCGCGGACGGTCTTGAACCAGCCGTCAATGATGCTCCAGACCGGAAATCCGATGAGACCGGCACCCGTGACGATGGCAAGGTTGCGCAGTGAGTTTGCGTCCACGCCGTTGTTGGTGAGGATTAAGGCGACGAACTCGGAGTTGAATAGTTCTCCCGTAGCGAGCAGCGCCATGGCGGGCGTTGCGAACGCAAGAGCAATGACGGTATTGATCATCGCGAACGTCTCGTTCCATCGGCCTACGACGTGCACCGCGATGACAACTGCAGCTTGTGCGGCCATCAGAACGATGAGACCGCTGATCCACCACGGCCACAGGTTTGGGCTGAGAAGTGAAATCGCGTCTCCTTCATGGACTACAAAACCACGGAACCGATCCCAGAGCAGAGCGCCGACACCAAGCACGAGAAAGATGACTGAGGAAATCATGTCGGCACGCCCAGCGCCCTTCGTCCGGATCTCGGGCAGCCTCTCCACGCTCCAGGCTGGCAGCGCCCCGACGCCCGTGGTGCGCTCGAGTATGGCGAGCACGAGAGTCACCCAGAAGGCAACTTGGAGGGCGGCGGTGATGCCCGCGGCGATCGAGCTGCCGATAATCCCGCCGGCGGATGTGCCATCCAGTGCTCCGCTGAGCGCCACACCGCCCATGGCGACCGCGGGAACGATCGCCCAGAGCAGCTTCAGAAGGCGCCACCAGAGCAGGTAGTAGCGCGGGCCGATGAGGTGTAGCGGCCGGTCTGAGTATCCCGCGGCAAGTGCTACCGGGTCCCCGAGGCCGGTGAGTACAGCTTTCTCGGCAGTCTCGTGAGGCTCGCCTTGAGTTGTGCGGGCCTCGATAGCATCGGCGATGCTGACCTCAAGTTCAGCTTGCACGTCGTCGCGGGACGCGGGCGGAATGTTGCCAACGGTGGCGGCAATGTAGCGCTCGGTAAGGGTCGTGACCATGTCAGTGATTCTCCGGTGTGAACGGCGCTGCGGTGAGTGAGGCAATTGCCTCGGAGAGTGCGAGCCATTCTTTGGTGAGTGTTTCGGCGAGTCGGATGCCGTCGGCTGACGTTTGGTAAAACTTGCGAGGTCGTGGTTCCTCTGTGTTCCATTCGCTGGTGAGATAGCCCTGCTTCTCTAGTCGGCGCAGCAGCGGATAAAGAGTATTGGCATCAGTGGCGAACCCACGCTGAGCGAGGGCTTCGAGGAGGCCATAGCCGTAGCCGGCGTGGCGCAACAGTTGCAAGGCGGCCAGCACAATCGTGCCACGCCGAACCTCCTGCAGGTGCGTGCCCACCACATTGTTTTCGTTCATGCAAAACACATTATTGTGCGTCACACACTAATGTAAACGACGCATTCTACGGAAGAGACGCTGCTGGTGGAGTACTGCCTCCGCGCTGACGGCACACTCAGCGTGCCGACTATTCAGCGTGCCGATTACTCAGAGTGCAGGGAATCAGCATGCAAGGAATCAGCGTGGCCTAATCGGCGCGCGGTCACTCAGGATGCGGTTCCTCAGCATGCGGCAACTTGTCGTTGCGTGGCGGAAGCTCTGTTGGCCGAGTTGTTTTTGGTGGCATTGCTGACTGTGTTGGAGAAGCGAGAGACGGTGCGACTTCTGTCACATCTAACGCTTGCGTGTGCGATGCAGCCTGCTGGGCTTCCCATGCCTTCTGCTGTGCAACAAGGTCCTGATCGCTGAGGGATGCGTCGTACGCCCATGAGTCGAGATCGGTCTTGAACAGCTTTTTCGCCCGACTCGGGCGCGCCTGCCAGTCGATGAGTCGATCCTTGAACTCTTTGAGTGATTGAGAAGCCTGAAAGCTGAACGAGACAGCTTGCTTCTTAAGTTCAGCGAGCTCGTGTGTTGCCCATTCAGCGGCCATACCGGCCCCTGTGACGGGCAGCAAGCGCAGGCGCACATCGCATTCGAGCGCGATATGGTCTGCCTGTTGCTGTTCTGGTGCTGAGAGCGAGTTCCAGTTGGCGGCGCGGCGTGCGGAACTGATCATCGCCGTCACTGCGGCGGTGCGCTCTGCGCGGTCGTGAAGACTCACAATGCGTTTGGTCGAACCGCGCCCGATGAGCGCGCCGATAATTCCGGCGACAATAATAGCCACGCCAGGCACGATCACTGTCGCGAAGACGTGTGATCCGGCGTCCGAATAGAACCAGTTAACGAAGTTATCCCACCACTGCATAACCGCAGGCTACCCCGGGGTATTCGCATGGCTCGCCATCAACTCACTGATTATCGAGAACAGTCAGCTAAGTACCGACTCAAGGATTAGCCGAAGCGAAGACAATCTATGGCGTCGTCGAAACTCCAAAATTCACCGATCGGCACAAACCTTTTTTGCAGCGCAATGAGTCGCTTCGAGCGAAATCGGCGCCCACGTGGTTCCATGAAGCTCTCTATGTAGCCGAGCACATCACCGTCGGTGCGCGTCACACGCCACAGTTCGTCGTGCAACTGCACGAGGCTGATATTGCGATGAACTCGGCCAAGTGGCGGGCGCTCAAGAAGAGTCGAGCCGGCGAAGTCGAATGTAGGCATTCTTTACTCCTGATGATCAGCCGGCCGAATGTAGTGGATTAGCTACAACGGTAGGTGTCACCACCGACATCCGTTCAGGACAAAAGTTTTGTCAGACGACGGTGTCGATCTCTTCTGTCGCGATGGCGAGGTCGGCTAGCACGACCTTATCGACGCGCGCGGTCTGAGCAAGAATGATTCCCGCCAACACCACAACAACGCCGCCAATCTGCAGTGGGCTCAGACTTTCTCCAAGCCAAATCCATGCGACCAGAAAAGCGAAGATTACTTCGGCGGACGACACTACTCCTGCCGCGGTTGCTGTGAGGGTTTTGAGCGCGAGGAAGGCGAAAAGGAAGGGGGCAAATGACCCGAGGACCACATTCCACAGCAGCGGTACGAAAAGTGGAAGATCGATGAACGCGAGGTTGCCGCTCAGCGAAACGTGAGTGGTGAAGAGCGCAGGGTCGATGCTCCACCATCCGCTGAACAGGAACCAGAAGGCGGTGGCGGCCGCCATCGTCCAAAATGCCACTCCCATCGCCGAGAGCCTCTTGACCGCACGCTCACCCACCAGAAAATAGGTGGCAAGGCTTATCGCGGCGCAGAACGCCATGAGCGCCCCGAAGGGATGTAATTCGCTCGCCCAAATTTGCGCAACGACAGCAAGCCCGACAAGAACGAGAGCGATAGCGACCCAAAGTCGCGGGCGCACCTTCTCATGAAAGAAGAAAAAGGCGACCAGTGCAACCATGAGCACTGCGGTGAATTCAATGAGCAGGGTAATTCCGACCGGCAATGTTTGCAGCGCGACCGCGTAGGTGAATTGCAAAAGCGCAACGCCAACAATTCCCATCGCCACAAGCACAAGCAGTTGCTGGCCGGTTATTTTGAACGCGGAACGGTTGGCGATAAGCAGCACTACGGCGGAGATGATGGCGGTGCCGCTCACGCGGAATAGCGTCAGTTGCGCTGGCTCGAGCCCTGCCTCAAGAAGCACTTTGCTGACACTGCCATTCGTGCCGAAGAGCAGTGCAGCGCACAGCGCGTAAATGTACCCCACAGCGTTACCGAACTTCCCCGTCTATAAGCTTCCCGTCGCGGGCGGCAGCGTGAGAAGTGTGCTTCATGGAGTAATCCTAAGGCCAGGGGAGTGGAGCGAAACTCACGTCGAGGTCTGCTCCTCCACACTCTGGTTTGAGAGCCACACCCCACGGCTGGGCGCGGGGAGAAAGCGTGGCGCATTACCAGCAGACATTCTGTTTCTTATGACTGACACCATGACAATTACTGGCCTCGTCGCGACGACGCCACGGCACATCATCACGGCAGAAGGCCTTGCCGTCACGAGCTTTCGGCTCGCCTCCAACCTGCGCCGCTTCGACCGCAAGAAAAACGAATGGGTAGATGTAGGAACAAACTGGTACACAGTGTCGAGTTACCGACAGCTTGCCCTCAATCTCGTAGCCTCCGTGAACAAGGGTGATCGGGTGCTGGTCACTGGTCGCCTGAGAATTCGAGAATGGGGTGACGGAGACAAGAAAGGGCTGAACATCGATCTCGATGCGGATGCTCTCGGTCACGATCTCAGCTGGGGAAAGTCCACGTTCACCCGCAGTATTCATTCTGCGGGCGTTGACGCGACTACTGCTGCGACGTCCGCGGAGGTGGAATGGCCCGGCGACGAATCTGCCGGTGCCGAATCTGCCGGTGCCGAATCTAGCGACGCCGACTCCACTGATGCAGGCTCTAGCCGCGCAGACTCTACTGAAGTAGAGAGCGAGCTCGAACCCGTCACGCCGTTCTAACGGAGGGTGTCGCGTCCCGCCTAGAATCGACAGTGGCTGATCGAGGCCGAGAGTTGCGTTCGGCCTCGGCGAGTGGTGTGGTTTGCGAAAGTGGTTTCGCAATGAGACTGCAGAGCACGAAGGAACGAGGCAGAGCAGGCTCATGCGCAAAGTTCGGATCGTTGCAATTGCCGTAGCGTCTGTGGCTTTGTGCGCCATGCTTGCGGCGTGCACTAGTGGCCCCAGCGACACCGTGCCGATGCCTGTGCCGGTATCGACAACATCGGCATCCCCGAGTGCTGCTCCGACGGGTGCTCCTGAGGCTGATCCGGTTCTCCTTCCCGGTGGGACTGCGCTCGCAAACCTCGACTATTTCAATTTTGTTAACGCAAGATTGCTTTCGGTGAACGCAAACCCCTCCAGCTCTGCGATCGTTGAGAATCTCGTCAACGCCGGATTTGCGGTGGCCGACCTTGAAGTCACCCCCGATAAGACTGACCAGCTGCGGCGACCAGCGGATTCCATCCAGTTAGCAGTGCGCACGAGCGCGGGCTGCCTGCTTGGGCAGTTTCAGGCAGGCGAGTTCAGCAGCATCGTTGGCCCTTCAGTTAACGGCGCCGCCTGTCTTATTGGCGCGACCGAAACCAACCCCTAACCGCAACGGCACAATCAGTCAGGTTGGGTTTCGTAGACTAGACCCCATGGCCGAATTTATTTACTCGATGGTGCGCGCCCGCAAGGCGGTCGGCGACAAGTTGATTCTCGACGATGTGACCATGTCCTTCTTCCCCGGAGCGAAGATCGGCATGGTGGGGCCTAACGGCGCAGGAAAGTCGACGATCCTCAAAATCATGGCGGGGCTCGACACTCCCAGCAACGGAGAAGCCAGGCTAAGCCCCGGGTACTCCGTCGGCATCCTCATGCAGGAGCCTGAGCTCGACGAGACCAAAACGGTGCTCGAGAACGTGCAAGAAGGTGTCGGCGAGATCAAAGCCAAGGTTGACCGCTTCAATGAAATCTCAGCGGCGATGGCCGACCCCAACGCCGACTTCGACACACTCCTCGCCGAAATGGGCGTACTGCAGGAAGCCATCGATGCCGCTGATGCGTGGGACCTTGACTCCCAGCTCGAGCAGGCGATGGACGCACTTCGCACCCCGCCAGGAGACGAGCAAGTTGCGCACCTCTCCGGCGGTGAGAAGCGACGGGTTGCGCTCACCAAGCTTCTGCTGCAGAAGCCAGACCTGTTGCTGCTCGACGAGCCCACTAACCACTTGGATGCCGAGAGTGTGCAGTGGCTAGAACAGCACCTCGCAAAGTATCCTGGCGCCGTTATCGCCGTCACCCACGATAGGTACTTTCTCGATCACGTCGCAGAGTGGATCGCCGAAGTAGACCGCGGCCACCTTTACTCCTACGAGGGCAATTACTCGGCTTACCTCGAGAAGAAGCAAGAACGCCTGCAGATTGCGGGCAAGAAAGACCAGAAGCTCGCGAAGCGCCTCGCGAGCGAGCTTGAGTGGGTGCGCAGCAACGCGAAGGGCCGCCAGACCAAGTCGAAGGCGCGTCTCGCGCGCTACGAAGAGATGGTGACGGAGGCGGAGAAGACGAGAAAGCTCGATTTCGAGGAGATCGTCATTCCCGTTGGGCCGCGACTTGGTTCTCAAGTGCTCGACGCGAAAAAGATTGTCAAAGGCTTCGACGGGCGTGTGCTCATCGACGGGCTCAGTTTCACGCTTCCGCGCAACGGCATCGTGGGAATCATCGGCCCGAACGGTGTGGGAAAGACCACGCTGTTCAAAACAATCGTTGGTCTCGAACCGCTGGATGACGGTGAGCTTAAGATCGGCGAAACGGTGCAGCTTTCTTATGTTGACCAAAGCCGTGGCGGTATCGACCCGAACAAAACCCTGTGGGAAGTTGTCTCTGAAGGGCTCGACTTCATCACCGTAGGCAAGACCGAGATTCCCTCGCGTGCCTACGTGAGCCAATTCGGTTTCAAGGGCCACGACCAGCAAAAGAAGGCGGGCATTCTCTCCGGTGGGGAGCGCAACCGTCTGAACCTTGCGCTCACACTCAAGCAGGGCGGAAACCTGCTACTGCTCGATGAGCCCACAAACGACCTTGATGTCGAGACGCTCGGCAGCCTTGAGAACGCGCTCCTCGAGTTTCCTGGTTGCGCCGTCGTCATCACCCACGATCGGTGGTTCCTCGACCGCACCGCCACGCATATCCTCGCGTGGGAGGGCACAGAAGAGAGCCCGGCGCACTGGCACTGGTACGAAGGAAACTTCGGAGCATACGAAGAAGACAAGATTCTGCGCCTTGGCCCCGATGCCGCGAAGCCGCACCGCAGTACGTACCGCAAGTTGACGCGCGACTAATGCGCGTTCACATTCCTATCCCGCTGCGCTGGGGCGACCTCGACGCGTACAACCACGTGAACAACGTGCAGATGATGCGCATCCTCGAGGAGGCGCGAGTTCGCGCGTTCTGGGCGCCAGAAGTCGGCGAGTCGTTGCCAACGGCGGTGTTAGTGGCCACGGCAGGCTCAGACACCATCACGATGATTGCCGGTCACGTCGTCGAGTACGTGGCCGCAGTTGAATACCAACGAGAGCCACTGGAGATCCAACTCTGGATTAGCGCAGTGGGCGGCGCGAGCGCCGACATCTCGTACGAGGTCTACTCGCACGAAAAACTCGTGGTCAGGGCCGAAAGCACGATGGTGTTTGTCGACGCTGCGACACAGCGGCCCCGTCGAATTTCGGATGACGAACGAGCAGCGTGGGAACCATACTTCGGTGAACCGATTTCGTTCAAACGCGATCAGAAACTTCACAAGGGAGCGAACTAGCGCGGTCAGATACCGCGCAGTAGGTTCACACTCTGGGGAATTACATCGAGGGTGCTCTGATCATTCCCTCTTGCGCAACAGTGGCCAAAAGCAAACCTTCGCGGCTGTAAATGCGCCCTGTCGCGAGCCCGCGGCCACCGATCGCGTTCGGGGATTCCTGTACATACAGAAGCCACTCGTCGACGCGGCCGAATCGGTGCCACCACATGGCATGGTCGAGGCTGGCCACTTTGAGGCCCGGTGTTGCCCACGCCTTATTGTGGCGACGAAGGATCGGCTCAAGAAGCGAGTAATCGCTCGCGTAGGCGAGTGCCGCGCGGTGCAGCACAGGGTCATCCGGCAAGCGGTCAATCGCTTTCATCCAGATTGCTTGATGTGGAACTCGCTCTTTCACCGAGCCGAAGTAGACGGGCTCGCCGACGTGCCGCATCTCGAATGCCCTCCCTGTTGCCCAGTAGTGGGCGATCGGATGGTCGATTTGGCTCAAGAGATCGCTGTCGCTGGGGAGCGACTCGGGGTCAGGGATGTCGGATGGCATGTCGACCTGGTGCTCAAGACCCGGGTCTTCGTCTTGGAAGGAGGCGATCATCGAGAGGATGGGGAGACCGTTTTGGTAGGCCTGCGTTCGCCGAGTAGAAAACGAGCGTCCATCGTGAATGCGGTCGACAGAAAACGTGATGGTTTGTTCAACGTCGCCAGGGCGAAGAAAGTATCCGTGCAGCGAGTGGATGTGGCGGTCGTCGGCGACAGTACGTGAGGCTGCTATGGCAGATTGAGCGAGCACTTGGCCGCCAAAGACGCGACCCATCGGCATCCATTCGCTGATTCCGGTGAAAATGTCTTCGTCGGTGCGTGCCCCCGTGTTAGTGAGCGCAAGCGCCGAAAGAAGGCCAGCAACGGGCTCCATCATGCGTTTTCTCCAAATGGTTTGTACGTGGGCGTACCGCCGCCCTTCGGTTCTTAGGTAGTTTAGAGTGCAGATGAGCACCACATTCTCCCTAGTCGACTCCCTCGCGCTCAGCGACCTGCAGACCTTCCTCGGCCGCGCTGGACGGATCGAGGATGGTTCCGTGCGCCTGATCTCAGGCTCCGGTGTGCTTGCTGTGTACGCCGCTATCTTTTATCCCGTCGGCCTTCGCGACGAAACACCCACGGTGCTTGGCCTTCGCACATTCGTACTCGCCGGTGGTGACTCGTTCGATGCGGTGGTGCCTGTTCGATCACTGCTTGAGCGGCTGGCAAAGCTTTACTCTGACTTCGTCGACGCGGAGGCACCAGTGACCGTGAGCTTGCCGATCGAGGTCAACACCGTCGTGTGGGCGGCAATCTCGCCCCCGCGCGGCGGATGGCATCCCCTCGACGCGATTCCCTCAGAACTGCTCGAGTCTGTGGCAGCTGCTGGAATCGATGAGATCAGGGATACTGTGCCTGCTGGCACGGGAGAGCTGCTCGTTCATCGTGTGCGCGCTGAGGTGTGGAATAGGCCCATTGAGGGTTTTGAGCACATACCGACCGGGGCAGGATTCGCTGCTCACACTCTTGGTTTTCTCGCTCCGCCCGAACCAGTTCGCGTGTTTGAAACTGGCCCATGGACGCGGCTGAGCGCGCAGCGCGGGCACCTACTTATTCGGAGAAAGCCGTGGACGTTGCAGGCTTAGTGCCGTGTGAGTGACAGCTTTAGAAGACACCGAATTCCGCGGTAATTACATAGATCATGGTCACGATCGACACGAGAACGCCAGCCACGAAAATCCCCGCCGTAACCCACAGCGGCGCCAACCCTTTTCCGGTTCGGCTCTTCACGACAATCGAACGTCCGATTGTGTACACAGCCCAGTTGTTGGCAAAACCCCACGCCCAGTGAAACGGCCGCGGTACCCCACGATTTCGAAGTTCGCGAAAGTCTAGGTACGCGCATCCGACACCGATCGCATACGCGATAACGCCAATGATAAGGGGGATGAAAGAGGCGAAGGATTCTGACTCGTAGTACTGCAGGCCGGTATCACCGAACGCGTCTGGCACGAGCAGAAAGAGGTATGCAGTTATTGCTGATAGCTGAGGGAGCACAACGAGCAGCCAAATCCATGGAGTATTCCACTGTGTTCCTTCCGGCGCCGTCAGTTTTTGATAGGTTGCGGGAGGGTTCGCTGGGTAGTTCGGCTGAGAGGCCGTGGAATAACCCGACTGGTAGGCCGTGGAGTAACCGTATTGCCTTACCGGTATCACTGGTGCCGCATATGCTGTGTAGCCTCCCGCGGCAGCAGGGACCGCCTGCGTGGCGGCAGTGGCCAGCTGTGCAGCAGGTGCAGGTGCAGGTGCAGTGGCTGGGGCGCGGGCTGGTGTGCGGTTATCGGTCCACGCGATGCCGTTCCACCAGCGGTTACGTGACTCGTTATCAGGGTCGGGGTACCAACCGGCGCTAGGCATTGTCATAGTTGATCATTTCACGCGGAGTGCAACCGCCCGACCGGCTTGCCTACCGCTGAAAAGGCACCCGCCGAGGAAGGTTCCTTCCAGGCTCCGGTAACCGTGCATGCCACCACCGCCAAAGCCGCTCGCCTCGCCCGCAGCGTAGAGCCCGGGGATGGGTTGGCCGTCGACGCCGAGAGCCTGCGAGTCGAGGTTCGTTTCGATTCCACCCAAGCTTTTGCGCGTAAGGATGTGAAGCCTGACGGCAATGAGCGGCCCAGCCTTCGGATCGAGAATGCGGTGAGGCTTCGCCACGCGAATGAGCTTGTCTCCGAGGTAGTTTCGTGCCTGACGCATGGCGTTGATCTGTGAGTCCTTCGCGAACTTGTTCGTGAGTTCGCGGTCGCGCGCCTCGATCTCTTCGCGCACGCGCGCGACATCGAGCGGGGCATCCGGCTCCAGTTTCTGCATGCCGGCGATGATCTCCTCGAGCGTGTCAGCGACGATGAAGTCCTCGCCCTTCTCCTTGAACGCTTCGACCGGACCAGTGGCTCCCTTGCCTAGGCGCTGCTTAAGAAGCTCGCGGATGCTTTTGTTCGTGAGGTCGGGGTTCTGCTCGCTGCCACTGAGCGCGAACTCCTTCTCAATGATGTTCTGCGTGAGGATGAACCAGGTGTAGTCGTGCCCGGTCGTCATGATGTGTTCGAGCGTGCCGAGCGAATCGAAGCCGGGGAACAGCGGAACAGGCAGGCGTTTACCGGTCGCGTCGAGCCAAATGCTTGATGGGCCAGGCAGAATGCGGATGCCGTGCTTCGGCCACACGGGAGCGAAATTCTTGATGCCCTCCACGTAGTGCCACATGCGGTCGCCGTTGATCAGGTTCGCACCCGCCTTCTCGCTGATGCCCAGCATGCGGCCGTCCACGTGAGCGGGAACGCCAGAAATCATGTGTGCGGGTGGCTCGCCTAAGCGGCGCGGCCACTGCTTGCGCACGAGATCGTGGTTTCCGCCAATGCCACCACTCGCCACAATCACCGCGCTGGCACACGATTCGAATTCGCCAGCCTTTTCGCGGTTTGTGGCCTCGGCGCGGGCGGCGTTATCCGGCGTCAGAATGGTGCCGCGAACACCGACGACGGCGCCATTCTCGACAATGAGTTCGTCGACCTGGTGGCGGAACTTGAGCGTGACGAGACCGGCGTCGACGCCAGCACGCACGCGTTTCACGAACGGCTCGAGGACCCCGGGGCCGGTGCCCCAGGTGATGTGGAAGCGCGGCACAGAGTTGCCGTGTCCTGTGGCCGTGTACCCGCCGCGCTCAGCCCAGCCAACGACAGGAAAAAACTTTACGCCCATGTTCCGCAGCCACTCGCGCTTCTCGCCAGCGGCGAACTGAAGATAGGCCTCAGCCCATTTGCGCGGCCAGAGATCTTCCTTGCGATCGAAGCCCGCTGTGCCCGCCCAGTCCTGGCGGGCAAGCTCAAGGGAGTCTTTGATGCCCATGCGGCGCTGCTCGGGGGAGTCAATGAGAAAGAGGCCACCAAATGACCACCACGCCTGGCCACCGAAGCTCGCCTCTGGCTCCTGATCGAGGATCGTGACGTGCTTACCTGCGTCGATGAGTTCGGCGGCGGCAACGAGGCCTGAGAGCCCTGCGCCGATGACGATCACGTCGTGTGAGGTGCTTTCGCTTGCCGTGCTTTCGCTTGCGGCGGTGGCGGTGTTGGTTTTCGTGCTGGTGGGTGTGTTGCTCGTTTCGGGCGACATCCGAACTCCTTTGTTGGTGCGACTTACTTTCATCATTCAGGAGTTTCTGGGGCTGGTGTGAAAATTCCGCTGAAACCACATCACGCGGGCCCCACCAGTAACTTTCGTTGTACAAACTCCTGAATGATGAAAGCCGCGAGACCTGATGGTAGCGACGAGAGCCCCGCGCCCTGAACCACGCGCTCGGGGAAGGTGCGGGTTGCTAGCTGTTTGGTCGGCGTCAGCCCGCGCCGGCACCCTCCACGGCTCGAACGGCGGACGGCGACGCGTGGCTCTATCCGCGGCCACGGATGCGACGGCTGAGCGTCGCGGCGGCGGCGGCGGCGCGGCCGAAACGGACCCACTGGGCGTCGTCGGCGAGAGTGCGGCGAAAGGTGAGGCCGACGGATGCTGCCGGGTAACCATTGTGGTCGAGAACTGCAGCGGCCACTGAGGCGTAGGCCGGGTCGATGTCGCCATCCTCTGTCGCCCAGCCGCGCTCGCGGGTTTGGGCAAGAAGCCCGGCGAGGTCTGCAACCGTCGATGGACCTTTGCTGGTTCTGAGCGGCAGGGTGAGCTCGGGGTAGATGGCGTCGAACTGGGCATCCGACAGCGCTGCCAGCATTGCGCGGCCTGTCGCGGTGAGGTGTGAGGGGAGCCGCACACCGATGCTTGTCACGACGGTGGGAGCGCGCGCTGCGGCGACCTTCGACGCGTAGACGACATCACCGTGCTGAAGCACCCCAAGGTGGGCAACGACGGGCAGCTTTGTCTCGGCGACGAGTCGTTCAAGCAGGGGGGTTCCGAGCGTGGCGAGCGCGTTCGAGGCCAGAACCGAGGAACCGATCTCGCCAAGCAGCGGCGCGAGGGCGAAACCTTGGTGATCTGGCGAATGCACGATGAAACCTTCGTGCTGCATAACCTGCAGCAGGTGATAAACGCTGGAGCGCGGAAGGTCGAGGTCGCGGCTCATCGTCGCGGCGCGTACGGGCCCGCTGTGCTCCGCCAGATACCGGATGATGCGGAGGGTGCTGCGCGCGGCAGGCACAACAGTCACACAACCTCCTCAATGTTGAAAGTGTCTGAGATACCAGACAGATTATCCTGGAAATGCGCCCACGGCATCCGTTTTCGGACTCTAATGAGACGCATGAGCCATGTGTTGCTGGGCATTGGTGCCCCGAGTCGTGCCGATGTTGTTGCGGTTGCCCGCGAAGGAGCGAAGGTTGAGCTGGCGCCGGATGCCGTGGCCGCCATGGAGCACAGCCGCTCGGTGATTGACGCGCTCGCCTCCGATCCGCAGCCGCACTACGGGGTTTCGACTGGTTTCGGGGCCCTCGCAAGCAAGCACATTCCGTTCGAGCGGCGCGCTCAACTGCAGCGCTCGCTCGTGCGCAGTCACGCGGCCAGCAGTGGCCCTGAGGTTGAGCGCGAGGTCGTGCGTGCCACGATGCTTTTGCGCCTCTCCACTCTTGCGACCGGCCGCACCGGGGTTCGCCCGATCGTCGCCGAAACCTACGTGAAACTGCTGAATGCAGGTATCACTCCAATCGTGGGTGAGTACGGGAGCCTTGGCTGCTCAGGCGACCTCGCGCCGCTCGCGCACTGCGCCTTAGCGCTCCTTGGCGAAGGAATGGTGCGAGTGAGTGCTCCATCCGCTCGAACGGAGGCAGCCACGGTGCGAAGCGCGGGCGTTGCGGTCGACCGTGAACCGGAATCTCTCGGTGAACTCATGCCAGCCTCAGAGGCGCTCGCCGCCGCAAGTATTGAGCCAATCGAGCTGCACGAGAAGGAAGGTCTCGCCCTCATTAACGGCACCGACGGAATGCTGGGCATGCTCGTTATGGCCATACATGACCTGAACGCGCTTGTGACGACAGCCGATCTTGCTGCAGCGCTCAGCGTTGAGGGTCTGCAGGGAACTGACGCGGTATTCGCCGCCGACCTGCACGCGCTGCGGCCGCAGGTGGGCCAACAAGTCTCCGCCGCAAACATCCGCGCCGTGCTCAAAGAATCGACCATGATCAGCCAGCCAGAGGGCTTCACGCGTGTACAGGATGCCTACTCGCTTCGCTGCGCGCCGCAGGTGCACGGAGCGGTGCGCGACACGATCGAGCACGCAACGCTCGTGGCAGAACGCGAACTCGCAAGCGCCATCGACAACCCGGTGGTGACCGTGGATGACCGGCTTGAGTCGAACGGAAACTTTCACGGCGCACCGCTCGGCTACGTGCTCGACTTTCTCGCGATTGTTGCTGCCGACCTCGCGAGCATGAGCGAGCGCCGCACCGACCGCTTTCTGGATGTCGCCCGCAACCACGGTCTGAATGCGTTCCTCGCCGATGACCCCGGTGTCGACTCTGGACACATGATCGCCCAGTACACGCAGGCCGGGATCGTGAGCGAACTCAAACGCCTCGCCGTGCCAGCAAGCGTTGACTCCATCCCGTCGTCGGCGATGCAGGAAGACCACGTTTCGATGGGCTGGAGTGCCGCGCGCAAGCTGCGCCGCTCGATCGACGGCCTCGGTCGCGTTGTGGCAATCGAGCTACTCACGAGCGTTCGCGCGATGGACATGCGTGCCCCCGTGCAGCCGGGCGCCGTCGGAGCGGCCGTGCGCACCCAGCTTCGCACCAGGGTCGATGGCCCCGCCACCGACCGCTACTTGGCCCCGGAGATCGCGGCCGCCCACGACATGGTGCTCGACGGTTCGCTACTTGCGGCCGCGACATCTGCCGCCAACACACTAGGAGGAGAACTCGTATGAGCGCAGGAGCCCGCCCCGTAAGGGCGTACCGCGGAACCGAATTGCACACACTCGGCTGGCAGCAAGAAGCCGTGCTGCGGATGCTGCAGAACAACCTCGACCCCGAGGTCGCCGAGCATCCAGATGACCTCGTGGTGTACGGAGGCACCGGCAAGGCCGCTCGCAACTGGGAAGCATATGACGCCATGGTGCGCACGCTGAAGACGTTGAAGAACGACGAGACGATGCTCGTGCAATCTGGCAAGCCAGTCGGTGTGATGCGCACAAATGAGTGGGCGCCGCGGGTGCTCATCGCCAACTCGAACCTTGTGGGCGACTGGGCGAACTGGGACGAGTTCCGTCGCCTCGAACAGCTCGGGCTCACCATGTACGGCCAGATGACGGCCGGTTCGTGGATCTACATCGGCACGCAGGGCATTCTGCAGGGAACGTATGAAACGTTCGCTGCGGTTGCCGATAAATCGTTCGGCGGCACGCTTTCCGGCACCATCACGCTCACGGGCGGCCTCGGCGGCATGGGTGGTGCTCAACCGCTCGCCGTCACCATGAATGACGGAGTGGCGATCTGCGTCGATGTGGACCAGAGCCGCATCGACCGCCGCATCGAGCACCGCTACCTGGATGTTGAGGCGACATCGATCGAGCACGCACTCGAGCTCGCCTACGCCGCGCGAGACAAGAAAGAAGCGCTCAGTATCGGCCTGCTCGGTAATACCGCAGACGTGTTCCCGCGCATGCTCGCGGCGGGGGCGAAGATCGACATCGTCACAGACCAGACCAGCGCGCACGACCCGCTTGCGTACTTGCCGCTCGAGTTCACGTTCGACGAATGGCATGCTGCGCGCGAGGCCGACCCGACCGGGTTCGCCGACAAATCCCGCCACTCCATGCGCAAGCAGGTGGAGGCGATGGTGGGATTCCAGAGCGCCGGCTCCGAGGTGTTTGACTACGGAAACAACATCCGCACCGAGGCAAAAACCGCCGGGTTTGAGAACGCGTTCGCGTTCCCAGGGTTTGTGCCCGCCTACATCCGCCCACTTTTCGAACAGGGTAAGGGGCCGTTCCGATGGGCAGCGCTGAGTGGCGACCCGGCCGATATCGCGGCCACCGACAAGGCGATCCTTGAGCTGTTCCCCGAGAACAAGTCGCTCGCGAAGTGGATCACGATGGCGGGGGAGCGCGTGCACTTTCAGGGCCTGCCTGCCCGCATCTGCTGGCTTGGATATGGTGAGCGCGACAAGGCCGGTCTCAAGTTCAACGAGATGGTCGCATCCGGCGAGATCTCTGCGCCGATCGTGATTGGCCGCGACCACCTCGACTCTGGCTCCGTGGCCTCGCCGTACCGCGAGACGGAAGCGATGAAGGATGGTTCGGACGCGATCGCCGACTGGCCGCTCCTGAACGCACTCGTGAACACCTCCTCCGGTGCAACTTGGGTGTCGATCCACCACGGTGGCGGTGTTGGTATTGGGCGATCCATTCACGCTGGCCAGGTCACGGTGGCTGACGGCACCGAGCTGGCCGCGCAAAAGCTCGCGCGCGTGCTCAGCAACGACCCCGGCATGGGCGTCATCCGGCACGCGGATGCGGGCTACGAGGATGCCATCGAGGTCGCCGAACGCATGCACGTTCGGGTGCCGATGCGCGAGACTGATCAGTAATGTCTATTCCCAGCGGTCCGATGATGGCGGGCGGCGTTCCGACGGGGCCGCTGCCGCCGTCGCTGCGGCCATCGCTGCCGCTGGACCCACTGTGGCCGCGCGCTGGCAACTGGCCACCGCCCAACGGGCACGTCGATTTCGCGCTGATGGGTGTGCCCACCTGGCGCACATCTATTTCCGCCACGAATGCGGGTGAGACTCCTGACGCCGTGCGCGCGATGATTCCCCGCTACAGCGAGTTCTCGCACTCCGACCTCGCACGCAACGGTGGTGCCCGCGCGCTCACCGTCGCCGACTACGGAAACATCAGCAACCCTGATGCTGACGAGCAACGCACGATTGCAGAGATCGCTGCGGTGGATGCCACGCTTCTGGTCGCGCTCGGTGGAGACAACGCCGCCACCGTGCCGGTGGCACTTGGCCGTTTTGGCGAACGGATGTCGATCGCGGGACTTGTCACGGTCGACGCGCACTACGACCTGCGTGATGGCATCTCGAACGGTTCGCCCGTGCGCCGCCTCATCGAGGCTGGTCTCGACGGGCGCCGGGTCGTGCAGATCGGAATCTCCGATTTCGCGAACTCCGCCGAATACGCCGAACGTGCCCGCGACCTCGGCATCACCGTGATTCTGCGCGACGAACTTCTGACGCGACCCATGGCTGACATCATGCTCGAAGCCCTCGAGATTGCCGGGGCAGCGGGGGGCCCCATCCACATCGACCTCGATGTGGATGTGTGCGACCGCTCCGTTGCTCCAGCGTGCCCCGCCTCCGTTCCGGGCGGCATTGCCGCGCACGAACTTCGCGCAGCCGCGCGGGTGGCGGCACGAGAACAACAGGTCGTGTCACTTGATCTCGTCGAAGTCGATTCAACGACCGATACCGCAGACTCGCGCACCATTCGGCTCGTCGCACTCTGTGTACTTGAGGCGGCGGCAGGGCTGCGCGAGCGGCCGGAGGCATAGACGCATGAGCACGGTCATCGACAACATTGGGCTGCTTGTTACGCACGAGAGTGAACGGCCTGAGCGCTCGAACGCTGCACTCGTGATGCACGACGGTCAGGTGCAGTGGATTGGTGATGCTGGCTCAGGGCCAGATGCCGATGAGCGCATAGACGCTGATGGTCGCTGTGTGATCCCCGGCTTTGTGGACAGCCACAGTCACATTATTTTTGCCGGCGACCGCTCCACCGAGTTCGAGCATCGCATGACAGGGCAACCGTATGCTGCTGGTGGCATACGAACTACTGTCGCGGCTACGAGAGCCGCGACAGATGTCGAGCTCACAGCGAACGCGACTCGGCTCGTGGCCGAAATGCGCGCGCAAGGCACCACAACCGTGGAGATCAAGAGCGGCTACGGGCTCACCACCGCCGATGAAGCCCGTGCACTCGCGATCGCGAGAACACTTACGAGCGAGACCACCTATTTGGGCGCCCACGTTGTGCCTGCGGAGTTCGAGGATGACCCGGCCGGCTACGTTGCCCTTGTCACCGGCGAGATGCTCGACGCGTGCGCACCGCACGCGAAGTGGGTTGATGTGTTCTGTGACAACGGCGCGTTCGATGTCGATCAGGCGCGCGCCATCTTGACCGCTGGCATGGCGCGGGGTCTCGGTGCGCGCATGCACGGCGCCCAGCTCGCGCCTTCTGGCGCAGTGCAGCTCGCCGTTGAATTGGGGGCAGCGAGCGTTGATCACTGCACCTACTTAACCGATGCTGATATTGCCGCGCTTGCTGCATCCGACACCGTGGCAACGCTGCTGCCCGGCGTCGATTTCTCCACGCGCCAGCCCTACCCGGATGCGCGTCGCCTTATCGATGCGGGTGCCACTGTTGCTCTCGCGTGCGACTGCAACCCAGGCTCAAGCTTTACCTCGTCGATGCCGTTCTGCATTGCGGTGGCCGTGCGCGACATGAACTTCAGCCCGGCAGAAGCGCTGTGGGCGGCAACTGCCGGGGGAGCGGCAGCGCTGCATCGCACCGACATCGGTGGTCTCGCGGTCGGTCAACGCGCCGACCTCGTGATGCTTGACGCACCAAGTTACGTGCACCTCGCGTACCGCCCGGGTGTGCCGCTCGTGCACCGCGTTATCACCGCCTAATCACCGCCTAATCACCGCGTGTTGCCGTTGTTGCCGTTGTTGCCGTTGTCGCCGAAATCGCTGCGTTTTCTGAGGTCGCTGAGTTCGGTAAGTCGGTTTCGATCTCAATCGCGACGTCGAGATCGATCGAGCCCCCGACTTCGAGCGCCGTTGTCTCGGCGGCAATAGGGAAAGTGTGCGCGAGTTCCTTCTCAATTGTGTAGCTGCGAAGGAGGAAGGCCTGCTCGTCAAAGCGCCGCCGCCTCATCCACGCCGTGACCTCGAGGTTACTTTTGCTCGCATTGCACGAACCGCATGCCGGAACGACGTTGCGGAGCCTGTAGCGGCCACCGCGAGAGATTGGTTGCACGCAATCCCGCTGCAACGCGGCACCGTCGCCACCGCAATAGGCGCACCCACCCCACGCCCTCATGAGTGCGAGCCACTGCTCGTCGGTGAGGTCATGCTCAACCTGGCCCATGCGACGCTGACGCTTGCGTGCTGCGCGTTGCTTTCGAGTCGGATGGCTGGCCACCCCCTCAGCGTAGAAGGCCATATCGCAGAACCGGCGCCGCACGACCGTGGACGTAATAAATGATCGTTGCCGGATAGCCGGGTTGCCGTTAGCTGATCAGCACAGCCCCGTAGGCGAGCACGGCAATAAGCAGCCAAGACGTGAGGCCAACCAGCAACGACCGCCATCCGGTGCTTACGAGTTCTCGCACGCGTACTCCCGTTCCGAGCCCGAACAGGGCCATGGCGAGCAATGCTGTTTGCATAATTTCGGCGATGGAGAGCACGGCATCCGGCAGCGGAATGAAGGAACGGATCGCGACCGCGAACAAGAAGCCGGCGACAAAGAGTGGAACAATCGCGGGGCGCTGTGCAGCCTTGGAATCCAGTGCAGCAGAGCCGCCATCCGCGGCAGCATTCGCAGCGTCTCTGCGGTCACGGCGGTGAACGACGAGTGCCGCAATCGAGACCATGGGAGCAAGCATGAGAACACGAGTGAGCTTGATGATGATGGCGATTGCGAGTGCGCTCGAACCGGCGATCTGCGCGGTGGCGACTACCTGGCCCACGTCGTGAACACTCGCACCGACCCAGTGCCCAAACTGGTCTGCGCTCATTCCCAGCGGATGCCAGAAGAGCGGCAGCACACCGATGGCGAGCGTGCCGCAGAGGGTGACGAGCGCAACAGGGGTGGATGCTTCAGAGTCCTTCGCTCTGACGGCACCGCTCATGGCGCCGATCGCGGAGGCCCCGCAGATGGAGAATCCGGTGGCGATCAGAAGAGGCTCATGCTTGGGCAATCGCGCAAGTTTTCCGAGCCCGAAAGTAGAGACGAAAGTAAGTAAAACGACCACGACGACGAGCAGGATAGTGAACCAGCCGAGATGGGCGATATCGATCAGACTGAGTTTGAGCCCCAAGAGCACGATGCCCAAGCGCATGAACTTCTTGGAGGCCACGGACAGGCCAGGTGCGAGGGATCCGGTGACCTCGCGTCGTGCTGGCGGAATCTGCGCGACGATGATGCCTAGCGCCACCGCGGCGGTGAGGAGTGGAATCACGGGGATGAGAACGTGGATGCCCCACGCGAGAAGCGCTGCCCCCGCTGCGATGATGACGCCGGGAACCCAGCCGTGGCCCGTCTGAGCAGGACCAATGCGCACGATGCGTGCGCTTGCTGCGCTTGCTGCGCTTGCTGGGCTTGAAGGGGCAGCGGGCGGGGAGGATTGCTCTGACATCACCCCTTAACATTGCCGGATGTCGCGGGGCGTGACCAGAGGCTGTAGGTTTGTGGAGCCACAACTTTAGCTTGTAGGGGGTGTCTGCCGTGGGGCCACATGTACCTGACTTGATCGCGCTCGAAGTGTTTGTCGCGGTAGGAAAAGAGGGCAGCATCTCGCAAGCAGCGCGGCAGCTAGGGATGTCTCAGCAAGCTGTCTCTGCACGGATGCGATCCATGGAAGAGATGATCGGTTCTGAACTCCTCTTGCGGTCCGCGCGTGGATCTGAGCTGAGCCCCGCCGGTCGGCTGGTGAGCGAGTGGGCCACCGACGTCTTGGCCGCCGCAGAACGGCTGGACGCCGGAGTGACATCTCTTCGTTCTCAAACTGCGAGGCAATTGGATGTCGCGGCGAGCCTCACCATCGTCGAATATCTCTTGCCTCGTTGGCTCGTAGCGCTCCGCACCCGCCAAGAGGCATCCGCAGTTCCCGTCACTCAGGTGGGTCTGACGGCCGCAAACAGCGAGGTTGTCATCGAGTTGGTGCGCTCCGGAAAAGTGTCGCTTGGTTTCATAGAAACAGCGGTGCTACCGGCGGGCTTGCGGGTACGAAGCATAGGGTTCGATGAACTAAAAGTGGCTGTCGCGCCTGATCACCCGTGGGCCACTCGACGCACTCCGGTCACCGTGGCGGAACTCGTGACGACGCCTCTCGTCTGCCGGGAACCAGGGTCGGGAACTAGAACAACCTTTGAATTGCTCCTCTCCACGGCAGCAAACGGCGCTACTATCGCGCCGCCACGGGTCGAGCTTTCCAGTACCGCAGCGGTGCGCACATCCATCGCCGCAGGCACGGCCCCCGGTGTGCTCAGCGCGCTCGCCATTGCAGATGACCTTGCTCTGGGCCGCCTCGTGACAGTGGAGGTGGATGGCCTTTCGCTACGGAGGCAACTTTCGGTGATCTGGCGCACAGGTAGTTTTCCTCCCGTTGGCCCGGCGCAGGATTTGGTCGCGCTCGCCCGTGCGGGTGGTCGGCATTAGGTTCGCGGCCCGGGCCCGAGCCCGAGATCGCGCCACGAGTCAAGCCGGAGCCTGGCCGCTAGCCAGCGGCTGCCCGTGCCCGATCCGCCGCTGAGTGGGCACGGCGAGAGAGCTCTGATTCGCCAACGTTTGCCCCGATCAGCTCCGCCCCGATCTCTGCCACCGTCACGGCGATCCGCACTGCGGACTCCGAATCGAAACGCAGGTTTGGATTGCCGTGAATAACCAGCTCCGAGGCGAGTTCGGCGACCTCCGCCGCCGCCTCGCCCATGCGCGCGAGCTCCGCTGACAACGAGTGCAGTGCGGCAGCTCGCTCATCACCCCGCGTCGAAAGTGCTGCCGCGTAGCCAACGGCATCAGCGGTGATGATGGGTTCGAACCTTCTGCGCAACTCCTCCGCCCGCTGGGCAATCTTCTCAGCATCGGCAAGCCGGGAGGTCGAACGGTGAGCGACCTTCGCGGCAAGACCGGCGGCGAGTGCCCCAAGAACGGCGATGACGGAGCCAGCCGCCGGTACCGAATCTTTGCCCCCGACGTCGTCAAACAGTGCACGCAGAGGCAGATCGAGGTAGTCGTTTTCGGCTGGCTCCAACGCCATCAGGACAGTCCGACGATTTCACCGGTGTCGTCGATATCAATGATTTCGGCTGCGGGGGCAGACGAAAGACCAGGCATTGTGCGCATGTCGCCGCAGATCGGATAGATGAACCCGGCCCCGATCGATGCACGCACTTCGCGCACCGGCAGACGCCATCCGGTGGGCGCGCCCTTGAGAGCAGGGTTGGCCGACAGCGAGAGGTGTGTCTTGGCGATACACACCGGCAGGTTGCCAAAGCCGGCCGCTTCATACTTGGCGAGTTGCTTGGCTGCCAGAGGGGAGACATCCAGGCCATCCGCGCCATACATCTCGCGCGCGATCGTGTCGATCTTGTCGGTGAGGGAAAGCTCGTCTGGGTACAGATAGTGAAAGTCAGTCGGCTCGTTGCAGGCATCTGCAACGGCCTCTGCCAGCTCAGCAGCACCCTTTCCGCCTTCGGTGAAGTGGTAGCTGATCGCCACCCGCACGCCCTGCTCCGCGGCAACCTCCATGATCGCCTTGTGCTCGCTGGGGTGATCGGTGGGGAAGGCGTTCACGGCGATCACCGGTGAAACTCCGTGACGCTTCACGTTGGCGATCTGCTGCCGCAAGTTTGACGCACCGTCGAGCACGTCGCCTGGGCTTTCCTCGAGCATCTCCGCGGGAAGCGGGCGGCCAGCGACGACTCGGTACTTGCCTGAGTGCGTCTTCAGGTCGCGCACCGTCGCAACGATGACCGCAGCATCCGGTGTGAGCCCGGAGTTGCGGCACTTGATGTTGAAGAACTTTTCTGCACCGATATCGGCACCGAATCCGGCTTCCGTGATGAGGTAGTCGCCGGAGTGAATTCCGATCTGGTCGGCCACCACGGAGGAGTTTCCGGTCGCTATGTTGCCAAAGGGGCCGCAGTGCACGAGCACTGGCGTTCCCTCGACGGTCTGCATCAGGTTCGGTTTGATCGCATCCTTGAGCATCACCGTCATAGCGCCAGCCGCTTTGAGTTGTTCGGCAGTGACGGGATCGCCAGCCTTGTTGTACCCGACGACGATCCTCCCGAGCCTCGCACGCAGGTCCTTGAGCCCAGAGCACAGTGAGAGCAACGCCATTACTTCACTGGCAGCAGTAATATCAAAACCGGTCTGGAGCGGGTTCCCGTCCGCTTCCCCACCCAGGCCAGCAACGATGTTGCGCAGTTCGCGGTCGTTGACGTCGAGCACGCGCCGCCAAGCAATCTCGTGGGTGTTCAGTTCGAGCTGATTTCCCTTGTGGATGTGGTTGCCGATCATCGCGGCCAAGAGGTTGTGGGCCGAGGTGACGGCGTGCATGTCGCCGGTCAGGTGCAGGTTGAGTGCTTCCATCGGCACAACTTGCGCGTAGCCGCCACCGGCCGCTCCGCCCTTGATCCCAAACGTCGGCCCCATTGATGGCTGTCGGATGGCCACCACGCCAATCTTGCCAATGTGCCCGAAGCCTTGGCCCAATCCAACAGAGGTTGTGGTCTTGCCCGACCCAAGTGGCGTCGGTGTGATCGCCGTGACGACGACGTACTTTGCCTTGGGACGATCATTCAGCTCGTCGATCGCGTCGAGAGAGATCTTCGACGCCACCCGCCCGTATGGTTCGAGCAAGTGAGGCCCGATTCCCATGCTTGCCGCGACGTCCTCGAGGGGCCGACGAACGGCCGCACGAGAAATCGCGAGATCTGACGGCATAGCCGCTTTACCTGAGTTGGCTGAATTTGCCAATGACACACACCTATCGCCTGCGCCTGACTCGGCATAGGCGATGGCCCCCGGTCAGGGTGTACGGACAGTTATGGGCCAATTCTGTTGGACGTCAAACAATTTATCAAGCGTCTGGCGAGACTACTTGGCGTGCTCCAAGCGAACCACGACCGATTTGGATGCCGGAGTGTTGCTGCCCTCCGCGGTGGAATCCAGTGGAACAAGCACGTTGGCCTCAGGGAAGTACGCCGCGACGCATCCCTTCGCGCTCGGGTAAGCAATCACCCTGAAGCGCTTCGCGACTCGATCAACGCCGTCAGCAAACTCGCTGTGAATATCGACGAAATCACCGTCAGCGAAACCCAGCTCAGCGAGATCTTCCGCGTTCACGAACACAACGTGGCGACCCTTCTTCACGCCGCGATATCGGTCATTCAGGCTGTACATCGTGGTGTTGAACTGGTCGTGGGACCGCATAGTCTGCAACAGCAGGCGCCCAGCGGGAACCTCCAGCGCCTCTAGCTCGTTGACAGAAATCATCGCCTTGCCGGTCGGCGTTGGGAACGTACGAGAATCACGCGGCCCGTGAGCCAAGATGAAGCCGTCCTTCTGCCGTACCTTGCGATTGAAGTCCCGAAAGCCGGGCACCACCTGAGAGATGTGTTCGCGGATGATGTCGTAGTCAGCCTCGAAACCCGCCCAGTCGATGCCGTGCTTGTCACCGAGCACGGCGCGAGCCAGTCTGGTGACGATCGATACTTCAGAGAGCAGGTCTGGGGAGACCGGCGTGAGCTTCGGGTACGACGGTTGCACGGCAGCCACGGTGTCCTCAACGCTGACGAACTGTTCACCACCGGCCTGAATGTCGATCTCACTGCGCCCCATCGTGGGCAAAATCAACGCCTCCTCACCGATCACCGCGTGGGAGCGGTTCAACTTTGTGGAAACCTGAACGCTCAACTCGAGCTTCTGCACGGAATCTTCAGAAACACCGGTGTCAGAAATGGCGCCGACCAGGTTGCCGCCGAGCGCGAACCAGACTTTAATTTTTCCGTCGCGCATGGCACGGATTCCGTCGACAGCGTCGATTCCGTTTTTGCGGGGCGGGTTGAAACCAAACTCCTTCTCGAGAGCGTCAAGGAAGGCAGGAGGCATTTTTTCCCAGATACCCATGGTGCGATCGCCCTGCACGTTGCTGTGGCCGCGAATCGGTGAGGCACCAGCACCCGGCTTTCCGATGTTTCCGCGCAGGAACAACAGGTTCATGATCTCTTTGATCGTCGGAACGGCTTTCTTATGCTGAGTGAGGCCCATCGCCCACGTGATGATGACGTTATCGGCCTTCAGGTATCGGGCCGCCAGCTCATCAATTTCAGCGTTTGTCAGGCCGGTTGCCGTCAGAACTGCGTCGTCATCGAGGTTGGCAAGGTGCGCGGTGAACTCCGCGAGCCCCAGGCAATGCTTGTCGAGAAAGTCGTGATCCAGCACGGTGCCAGGGTTGGCGGCTTCCGCCTCCAGAACACGCTTGGAGATCGCCTGCAGAAGCGCCATATCCCCACCAAGTCGAATCTGCAGGTATTGGTCGGCGAGCCCGGTGCCGCGACCGATAATGCCGCTGACCTTCTGCGGGTTTTTGTAGCGGATGAGACCAGCCTCCAGCAGCGGGTTCACGGCCACGATCTCGGCGCCAGCGAGCTTCGCTTCCTCCAGCACCGTGAGCATCCGCGGATGATTGGTACCCGGGTTTTGGCCCATGATGATGATCAGGTCCGACTTCTCAAAGTCGCTGTAGAGAATTGTCGCCTTGCCGACCCCGATGGCCTCGTTCATCGCCGTTCCAGTGGATTCGTGGCACATGTTTGAGCAGTCGGGAAGGTTGTTCGTTCCGAAGGCTCGCGCGAAGAGTTGGTAGATGAACGCCGTCTCGTTTGAGGTGCGACCACTGGTGTAGAACGCGGCCTGATCGGGGGAGTCGAGCCCATTGAGTTTCGTTGCGATCAACGCGAAGGCGGCATCCCAACTGATGGGTTCATAGTGATTTTTGCCTGCTGGCTTATAGACCGGCTCGATCAGTCGGCCCTGCATGCCAAGCCAGTACTCGTCTTTAGTCAGCAGGTCATCGATGGAATACTCGGCCCAGAACGAGGTCGGTACGGTAACGGGAGTTGCCTCCCACGTGAGCGCTTTGGCGCCGTTCTCACAAAACTCGAACGTCTTGCGCTCCGGCGGGTCTTCCCAGGCGCAACTCATGCAATCAAAGCCGTCAGACTGGTTCATCGCCAGGAGGCCCTTCATGGCCCGGCCAACACCCATCCCTTTGACGGCAGGAACCATCGAGTGCACTACTCCGGGAACACCCGCAGCCCACTTCTTCGGAGCGCTGACCGTGAGCTCGTCTTCCTCTGAACTTCGTGGGGCGGGCTTGTTGATTGTCATGCTGCGCTGCCTTCTTTCACTCGCGTTCCCATGATGCGCTGCGCACCGGCGTAAATCACCATGGAGTCTCCCCGCAGGAACCCAACCAAAGTCAATCCCATCTCGGAGGCCAGATCTGCCGCAAGCGACGACGGTGCAGACACCGCGGCAAGCATGGGAATTCCGGCCATCAACGCTTTTTGAGTCAGCTCGAAACTCGCGCGGCTTGACACCATGAGAACGGTTCCGCGCAGCGGAAGCCGGTCTTCTTTCAGCGCCCAACCAATAACCTTGTCCACCGCGTTGTGGCGGCCAACGTCTTCACGCAGCACAAGAAGCTCACCGCTTTCACCGTCGAAAAGGGCGGCCGCATGCAGTCCACCCGTTCGGTCGAAGACAGCTTGTTTCGCGCGGAGCAGTTCGGGAAAAGACGCCAGCAGCTTTTCGGAAATCTGCAGTGAGTCCTGATCCACAGTAAAAGCGGAGTGTGTTCGCACGGCGTCGATACTTGCTTTGCCGCACAATCCGCACGAACTGTTTGTGAAGAACGAACGCTCCAAGCTCGGATCAGGCGGCGGCACATCCGCGCCGAGCGTGACATCCAGCACGTTATAGGTGTTGAGATTGTCGACGGTCGCACCAGCGCAATACCGTGCAGTTCTGAACTGTTCCGCGCGCGTGATCACGCCCTCAGAAACAAGAAAGCCTGCGGCCAAATCGACGTCGTTGCCTGGCGTGCGCATCGTGACGGCAAGGGAGCGCCCACCGACACGAATCTCGAGCGGCTCCTCGACAGCAAGCACATCTTCACGCACCTCGACCCGGCCACCGCCCACCAAACGAGTCACCTTGCGTCGAGCTACTAATCGCACCATGCCCTATTCCTACCACCCGCCTCGGGCGCCATCAAGAGAGCATGGCCTGCCGTCGCGCTGTCAGATGGGCTGAGGTGGTTGTCAAGAGGGCTACGAATCTGGTGCAAACCGTGAGCGCGAACAGTCGGGCAAGGTCACTCGTCGAAGGAGTTCACGAGTGAGTGTGCTGCCCTTTCGAGGTAGTCCCACAACGTGGAATCGTGCAGCGGAGGCAACCCAATCGTGTCGAGCGCTGTGCGCATGTGTGCGAGCCAGCGATCGCGAGCATCTGGGTTCACTGTGAAGGCGACGTGACGCTGGCGTAAACGCGGGTGACCTCTCTCATCACCGTACGTCGTTGGCCCGCCCCAGTACTGCTGAAGAAACGTGCTGAGACGGTGGATAGAACCTTCGAGGTCGTGTTGCGGGTACATGGGCCACAGCACGGGGTCAGCCTGCACTTCGTCGTAGAACCTCCGCACGAGGCGGTCGAAAGTTTCGGTTCCACCGATCTGTTCGAAGAGACCCGCCTGAGTGGGGATGCCGCCTTCGGTTACCCGCATAGGCAGCGGCTCATGAGGGGTGTTCGGGATGCCGGCACTACTCACGAATGATCCTTTGACTTTGCGGGTGTTTCTTTGTCTTCGAGCTGTTCGGCATTGGGGCTCAGAGCATTCGGGGCAGCGCGCAGGTTCGTGCGGTGCTGGTCGAGCACCATCCGATTGAGCGAGGGCACACTCACCCCGAGTTCATCGAGCGCGAGCTTCACGCGCAGTCGCAGTTCGCGAGCGACCGCCCACTGGTCAGCGCTGCGGGTTTTCACTGTCAACCGCACAATGAGAGCCTCGGCAGTGACGGACTCTACTCCCCAGATTTCGGGAAGTTCGATGATCTTGCGTCGCCACTCCGGGTCTGTGGCGAGAGATTTCGCCGTCGTGAGAATGACATCTTTCACCTCGACGATGTCGGCGTTGTACGGCACTGGAAGGTCGATGATCACGCGAGCCCAGCCCTGGGATTTGTTACCTACCCGCAGGATTTCACCGTTGCGCACGTGCCACAGAGTTCCGCTCACATCCCGGATGCTGGTGATGCGAACGCCGACACTTTCTACCGTTCCAGAGGCTACTCCGAGATCAACGACATCACCGATCCCGAACTGATCCTCAACAACCATGAACATGCCGTTGAGCACGTCTTTGACGAGGTTTTGAGCGCCGAACGCCAGCCCAGCGGCGACGACACCCGCAGCACCAAGGATGCCTAGCACCGGCACGCCGAGAACCTGAAGCACCATGACGAGTGCTGCACCCAACACGATGACGGTGAGCACGCTATTGATGACGGTGCCGAGTGTTCGCGTGCGCTGAACGATACGTGCGGCTCGGAGGGGCGCGGAGGCCAACTCTTGTGTCTCTTGCACGTTGTGACTCTTCTTCACACCGGAGACGACGCGCTCAATGGAGCGTCGCATCACCAAAAGAATCAGCCAGCGAAGAAAAAAGGCTGCGGTAACGATCACCACAATGTTGATGAGCACGTGCCACGGTTCGTAGACCGACGCCACAAATCCCCAAAACGCGCCCCAGGGGGTCGAGGCGTCGGTGGCAAAAGAGCTCATGGCCCCACCAGTCTATTCGCGCAAGCTGTGGTCACGGTCGGGCCACGTGAGGTTGTGAAAACGGTTAGCCTCTGTCGGCGGCCTGGGCGGCGAGCGCACGCTCGACACCGGCAAGGTTCTCGATCACAAGGCGACGTAGCGCCGGGATCTCATCGTTGTCTGTGAGCCACGTCTTTGTCGCCTCAACGAGTGACGGAGAGGCGAGGGGAGCGGGGTAGAGACCAACAACGAGCGCCTCGGCGATCGCGTAGCTGCGGCTCTTCCACAGCCCATTCAGCGACGAGAAGTAACGATCGACGACCGGTTCGAGCACCGACGCATCATTGACGTGCTGGTACCCGATAGCGGTGTTGCGCACGATGAGGTTCGGCTTGTCATCCACGTCCACGAGGGAGGCCAGCGCGGCGAGCTTCGCGTCGGATGTCGCGAAGGTTGCGCTGGCGCGCGCGGCGGCTTGAGCACCGCTGGCGGTGTTGTCTTTCGCGAGCATCTCGTCGATGTCTGCAGGTGTAGCAGCCCCGTTGAGCACGAGCCCTTCAAGAAGTTCCCACCCGAGGTCGGTATCGATGGCGAGGCCATCGAGCGCAATGCTGCCGTCGCGCAGCCCTCGCAGTGCCGACACGTGTGCATCGGTTGACGCAATCTGCGCAAAGAACTTCACGAACTGGAACTGGGCATCAGAGCCTGCCGTGGCGTTCTGCGAAAGTGACCACAGAGCGGTTCCGACTTCGTCGATCATGGTCGCACGCTTGGCGGGGTCAACGTACTGCTTTGTCGCGAGCAAAAGTTGGCTCAGTGTCGTACGGATCGTGGTGCTCTCCGTCTCGGTGGCGATGTTGCCAAGCACGAGGCGAACGTAGTCACTTGCCGGTGTTTCGGCATCCCGCGTGGCATCCCACACGGAGCCCCACACGAGTGCGCGTGCCAGCGGGTTCTCAATCTCGCTCAAATGCTCGATTGCAATGGCGAGTGAGTCTTCATCGAGACGGATCTTCGCGTACGCGAGGTCATCATCGTTGATGAGTACCAGGGCTGGCTTTGCCATTCCGACGAACTCAGGCACGTCAGTGCGCTCGCCGTCGACATCCAACTCATGGCGGTGCGTGCGCACCAGCTTGCCG
>JBBSQX010000023.1:0-30727 GCA_038243605.1 Actinomycetales bacterium | reverse complement strand
CCAAACTGCCCTTCCCGGCCCAGCTGAAGGGCAGTTTGGGACGTCTCACCGCGTGGACGCACGGCCTTTTTGGGCGGTACGAATCCGTTGGATTAGTTCGGGCGCATTTTTGAGGTCTTCATTGTTGACCTGCATCACATACCAGCCATCGGCTTCGAGGCGCGAAATACGTGTCATGTCAGCGTGAAAATTCTTCGACACATCATGAAACCGGCTCTGATACTCGATGATGAATTTGCGGGCTGGCGCAGCGAGATCCGCGCGGTATTCATACCCGCCGGATGTCCGAATCCAATAGTTCGCCACCACGTCTTCGATTCCGCCATGCCTGACAATCAGGCGCAGGTGCGACTCTTTTGGCGACTCGGCCCGATCATCAAGCTGGTCGATCGCGCGGACAAGTTTCGCGCGCCCGCGCCGCCCGCGGTGTCGCCGCAACGTCATTTCTAGGCTCTTGAGCGAGGCGATCGGGGTTTCCCAGTGAATGAGGTAGTCGCCCGCGGCAACCAGATCGGCAAAGTCGAGAACTGTCGCAAGGTCACACCAAGTGCGTTCCGGGGTGGTGATCCTGAGCCCGTCCCAGTCGCGCAGGTCGGTCTGCTCGATCAGAAAGCTGTGACCCACGGTTCCGGCCGCTTTCGGAGCCCGATGCTCGGACGGTACTGCCACGTGGAGCAGGCGCGTGCGTTCTAGTGTCAGCGGAAGTGGCATCCGAATGACCGCTGCCGCCGTGATGCCGCAGAAGAAGGTTCTGAGCGGTGCGCCGGCTTGGAATGCGCGGGCACGGTCGGCGACATCTGAAGATGGGGTCGTGGTGCGGATGCCGCGAACCGGTCTTTGGAGGTCGGCTCCCTGCAGCCTTTTGGCGCTCAGCCCTGCCGCGAGGCCCTGTTCCACGGTGAAGGGCCGTGTCGCGAGTTTCGTGGGAAGCGGGATCCTCGGCATCCATTCAGGGTGCCATTTCGCGCCGCAATGAGTCGGGATCTCTCCACACCCCTGTGAACGGTCCCTAACTGACCTTCAGCGCGTCGCGGAAGGTCAGTTAGGGACCGTTCACGAGCTTGAAGTGGCTGGGGCTGGGGCTGGCGCGCTGGCGCGGGGGCGCGGCCGCCTGGCCCGCGCAAGCGCTTACGCGAAGAGTCGCTGCAGCCGCTGAACACCCTCGAGCAGTGGCTCGTCGCCGAGGGCGTACGAGAGGCGGAGGTATCCGCTCGGCCCGAACGCCTCGCCTGGCACGACCGCCACTTCCGCCTTCTCGAGGATGAGGTCGGCAAGCTCAAGAGAGGTGGTCGGCGTGACGCCACCCCAGGTGCGGTTCAGCAGCCCGGTCACATCCGCGTAGGCGTAGAACGCACCTTGTGGCATGGGGGCGTACAGCCCGTCGATCTTGTTGAGCTCGGCGATGATCACGTTGCGGCGACGCTCGAACGCTTGACGCATGAGTTCAACGGTCACTTGCGGGCCGGTGAGCGCGGCGAGTGCTGCGCGCTGCGAGATGTTGGAGACGTTAGAAGAGAGGTGTGACTGAAGGTTCGCGGCACCCTTGATGGCATCTGTTGGGCCGACCATCCAGCCGAGGCGCCATCCGGTCATAGCGTAGCTTTTGGCAACACCGTTAACAAGAATTGTCTGGTTCGCGAGCTCTGGAACGGCGTCGACTATCGAGACGGCCTTCACCCCGTCATATACGAGACTTTGGTAGATTTCGTCGCTGATCACCCAGATGCCGTGCTCGAGCGCCCACTGACCAATCGCGGTCGTCTCTTCAGGCGAGTACACCGCCCCGGTCGGGTTGGAGGGTGAAACAAAAACGAGTGCCTTCGTGCGCGGCGTGCGTGCGGCCTCGAGCTGCTCCACGGTGATGCGGTATTCCTGATCGGCTCCGGCAAAGACTTCTACCGGGATTCCACCAGCAAGCTTGATGACCTCTGGATAGGTAGTCCAATAAGGGGCGGGCAGAATCACTTCGTCGCCTTCGTCAACGATGGTGGCGAACGCCTGGAACACGGCCTGCTTACCGCCATTGGTAATGACAACCTGCGAAGGGTCAACCGCAAGACCGCTGTCGCGCAGAGTTTTCTCGGCGACCGCTGCGCGCAATTCTGGCAATCCGGATGCCTGTGTGTAGCGGTAGTTGCGGGGGTCGAGCACGGCAGCGGATGCGGCCTCCACCACGTTGGAGGGTGTCACGAAGTCGGGTTCCCCTGCCGCGTAGGAGATGACGGGGCGGCCTTGGGCCTGCAGCGCTTTGGCTTTCGCGTCAACTTTGAGCGTGGCGGACTCGGCGATGGCGGCGATGCGGCGGGATATGCGAGAGTGTTCGTTGGTCACGAGCACCAGCTTAAGGCACAGGATGCTCATGATTCAGTTGATCTTGTGTGGGTTATTCCTCACCTGTACACAGGTCGCGTCGACTTTGCGCGAGGGCAACCATGTCGCCTACACTGGGTCGAGGTAGTTGAAATCTGCCATAATTTTGCGTGCCAATTTTCGGCGAAAGCTGCGTAACAGGCACTGCGGGGTTGTGGGGGTTTCGCACTGCTAAGGGTGGTGGCTCAATTGGTAGAGCAGCGGTCTCCAAAACCGCAGGTTGCAGGTTCGAGTCCTGTCCGCCCTGCAGCTGAATGTGGGCATCCGCTCATAACGGCATTAGTGCAACCGAGAACAGTGTTCGGTTGTGCGTCATCCGGAAGGTAAACATCGTGGCGAGAAAGACAGACGACGAGCCCAGTGAGGACATCGTCGCCAGCGCCAAGATGGATCGCGCCGAAAAGCGCGGCCCATTTGCGGGGATAGCGCTCTTCCTCCGACAGGTGATGGTTGAGCTCAGGAAGGTCATCACCCCGACCCGCAAAGAGCTGATCAACTACACGCTCGTTGTGCTCGTCTTCGTGGTCTTCATGATGGCGATCGTCTCCGGGCTCGACTTGTTGTTCGGTACTGGGGTCGGTTACATCTTCGGAAACACCGGTAGCTAAAAAGTTTGTTGTGTCTGCGCCCAAGCAGTTCGCGGGCGTTACCAGATCAATGTGAGCGGCTCTTCGCCGTAAGCCTAAAAAATGGAATGAGAATCAGTGTCTGACAGGGAGTTCGAAGAACTCGAGGATGTAGACCTCGCCACCGCAGCGGAGCAGTCTTCTGAAGAAGACGAAGCGCAGGAGGGCGACATGCTCGCCGAGGAGATTGCCTCTGACGTTCCCGCTGAGGAACGTGCCATGCACGTTGTCGGCGAGGGTGCAGATGTCGAGGCGAACCTTGAGGCGGCTCTCGATGCTGTGCAGGCCGCTGCCGACCCTGAGGCGGATGCCGTCGTGGCGGATGCCGAGACGGGCGCCGATTCTGAGGTGGCGGATGCCGCGGCAGAAGCCGATGCTGAGGCCGAAGAAGAAGAGATTGACCCGTACGCGGAGTTTCGCGCCGAGCTCAAGGTTGCGCCGGGTAAGTGGTACGTCATTCATTCCTACGCTGGTTTTGAGAAGCGCGTGAAGTCGAACATCGAAAACCGTCGCGTGAGCATGGCCATGGAAGATTTTGTCTTCGAGGTTCAGGTTCCGATGGAAGATGTTGTGGAGATCAAGAACGGCCAGCGCAAGCTGGTCACCCGCGTTCGCATCCCCGGTTACGTGCTCGTGCGCATGGACTTGAACGAAGACAGCTGGTCGGTTGTTCGCCACACCCCAGGTGTGACGGGCTTCGTCGGCAACTCACACAACCCGACGCCGCTGCGTTTCGAGGAGGCGTTCTCGATGCTGAAGAGCCTCGTTCAAATCGTTGAGGCTCCGGTGAAGGCTGGCGCCAAGGGTGGCAAGACGACTGCTCGTTCGATTCCGCAGGAAGTCGACTTCGAGGTTGGCGAGACCATCACGATCAAGGAAGGTTCGTTCGCGGGTCTGCCAGGGTCCATCAGCGAGATCAAGCCGGAGAGCGGCAAGCTCACCGTGCTCGTGTCGCTCTTTGAGCGCGAGACCCCGGTGGAGCTCAGCTTCGACCAGGTCACCAAGCTCTAAAACACACACCACCGCTAACGGAAATACCGAGACGCGGGAGAGCCGGGCATCCGCCCTGTTCGATAGAAAAGGAAAAATAATGGCACCGAAAAAGAAGGCTACTGGGCTTATTAAGCTCCAGATTCAGGCCGGCGCCGCCAACCCAGCACCGCCCATCGGGCCGGCGCTTGGTCAGCACGGCGTTAACATCATGGAATTCTGCAAGGCGTACAACGCGGCGACCGAGTCGCAGCGCGGCAACGTCATCCCGGTAGAAATCACCGTGTATGAAGACCGCTCGTTCACCTTCATTCTGAAGACCCCGCCGGCAGCTGAGCTCATCAAAAAGGCTGCGGGAGTTCCTAAGGGCTCCGGTACGCCGCACACCGTCAAGGTGGGCAAGCTTTCGAAGGATGCTCTGCGCCAGATCGCCGAGCAGAAGATGGCTGACCTCAACGCCAACGACATTGCAGCAGCAGAGAAGATCATCGCGGGCACTGCCCGTTCGATGGGGATCACGGTGGAGGCGTAATCATGGCAACGAAATCTAAGGCATACCGCGCCGCCGCCGAGAAGATCGAGGACGGCAAGTTCTACACACCGAGTGAGGCTGTGGGCATTGCTCGCTCCACCGGTTCCGCAAAGTTTGACTCCACCATTGAGGTTGCGCTGAAGCTTGGCGTTGACCCGCGTAAGGCAGACCAGATGGTGCGCGGCACCGTCATCCTGCCCCACGGCACTGGTAAAACTGCACGCGTCATCGTGTTCGCAACCGGCCCAGCCGCCGAGGCAGCTCTTGCTGCTGGTGCGGATGAGGTGGGTGGCGCTGAGCTGATCGAGAAGGTCGCCGGCGGTTACACCAGCTTTGATGCAGCAGTGTCAACACCTGAACTCATGGGCCAGGTTGGTCGTCTAGGTAAGGTGCTTGGTCCTCGTGGCCTCATGCCGAACCCAAAGACCGGAACGGTGACGCAAGACACCGCTAAGGCTGTCAGCGACATCAAGGGTGGAAAGATCGAGTTCCGCGTTGACAAGCACTCCAACGTGCACTTCATCGTGGGCAAGGCATCGTTCACCCACGAGCAGCTTGAAGAGAACACGCAGACCGCGCTTGACGAGATCAACCGCGTGAAGCCGAGTTCCTCGAAGGGGCGCTACGTCACGAAGGGCACGATCTCCACGACGTTCGGCCCGGGCATCCCGCTCGACGTCAACGCTCTCTAAAGCTCAACACCAAGAAACAATTTGAACCTCGAAGGGTCCCGCCTACTGGCGGGGCCTTTCGTTCTTTAACCCTCGACGAGTTTTGTTCTCCGCCCGGATCTCGCCGCTGACCTTGGTCGGGGGTCTCCCGTTGCCGCTATAGTGCAAACGAGTGAAACTTGCTCACATTAAGTGAACTTGAGGACAGGAGCTGTCGATGGGTATCTGGGTTGATGTGGCACAGCTGGTGGGTGGCGCGGCCGCGGTGGCGGCGATCATCTTCGGCATTCTGGACCGGCGCAGACATGAGTATGCGGATGACGTCAGTCGCGCGGCTGGAATCACGGCGTGGCGCGCCATCGCCGAGGCGGTCGGCGAAGAAGAACAGATCCGCGGCGTGGTAATCGAGAACGCGTCGAACGAGGTTGCGACCACTGTCGACGTGAAGGCCGGAAAGCTCGCCCAGGGAGAAGGGCGCGACTTTGCCTCCCAGCCCGACAAAATTGCCAAAGGGTTGCGACTCGCGCTGCTTCCACAGGGAACATGGTTTGTTCCCCTCGACGGCAACGAGTGGAAAGCTCAGATCGAAGTTGACGACGCCAGTGGTGCTCGCAGTGTGCTGATTCCCGAGTCGAGCACACCCGGCGCGCAACGCACGAGGTATCAGCTCTTTCCGGTAGCCAAGATCGAAGAGAATGTGCCAGCAGTCCACCTCTTGCGATTTAAACTCAGTTCGGCGGGTTGGTGGCGAGATTCACAGGGCATCCTGCACGAAGATGCGAAGAAGGGCCTCTGGCGTTCGATGCGGATGCCGTCACCAAACACGTGGGATCAGGAGTTCAGTAAGTCTGCGACAACTGAGCGCGGTGAGGCGACGAGAACCTCCGACCACTCTAAGTACGTCTGGGAGGGTGATGGTCCTCGGCTCGGAAAGTTCGACATCATCAACCTCATTGCCGCGTGGTGGGCCGAGAAGGAGGGCCTGCGAACAGTCGAGGAGTTTGAGCGGCGTTTCGGTGACGAGATTCAAAAAGCCGCGCCCGCACTGGCGTCAAAGTACGGCACGGGAGAACTGCTCACCGACACCCCCGCGACGGTAAAGAATGACGGCAACCCGAAGAACCTCGGCCTCGATCTCGACGGCACGCCCTACGGCATCCAGTGGGCTTGCGGTATCAAGGGCACCCCAAAGATTGGCCTCGCCCTGCACAAGCCGATTATCGAACACTTCAGGGCGGAATTCGGCGCACCAGCGACACCGTCGGAATGAACTGTCTGGTGCCTGACGAACGTGTCTTTGCTGCGTTCGTCAGGCTTGACGCATGAGGTCTAACACGCGATCCGCGAGCCCCACGAGGGCATGAATTTCGTTGTCGTCTCGATCAACCCAGCGACACCGAGGTTCGTCGTCGACGGGCACGAAGTCGACGTGTTGTTCCCAGACCACCAGTGTGCGTTCTGCACCCAACACGTACTGCTGCCACCACACTTGCCGTAGGTAGTTGCGGGGAATGCTTCTCCACGGTTTAGTTGTCGTCTTGATTTCGGCGAGTTCGATGCCGCCGTTTCGCATGCGGATGCCGTCTGGCGTCGCCAGGTGAAATGCATTTCCGTCGGCGTGAAACAGATCCATGCTCGGCACGATTCCGTACACGGAGCGCACCCACCGCGCGATTTCCGGCTCGCGCGCGCGCCCGTGGTCCGTGTACGCGTTACCGCTGAAGGATGAGCCGAAAAGTTTCTCGTGTGCCACAACCTGCACCGCTTGAGCACTCGAAAGGCGTGCGACATCTGTTGCGGTCACACCGCGAGTGCGCGCTTTCAGCCATTCGACGCGGTTGTTGGAGTTGGCCACGATGCGGGAGGTGTGATCGGTCGGCGCGTCACCCCAGAGGGTTGGTTGAAAACTCGCCGAGGGAAGACTCACATGACCATTGTGCCTTGCCGGTGTGTCACCGCATGAAGTGACAGACTGGTGCAACCCCGAATACTAAGGACCCGACGTGAGCGTGCGAACGATAGGACGAGCCGTGGCCGCGCTTTTCGCGGTGGCGTGCGTTGTGCCCCTTGCCTTTCTTTCTGTGTCAGCTGCGAGCGCCCTCGATCAGCCGAAGACTCCACAACCGGTGTCGGATTATTTTGCGGACGGGCTCGTTCCGCGGCTGATCGATCTTTACGGTTCCGGTGATGGGCTCACGAATGGCTCCGGTTTCGATGAGACGACCGTGATCGGAACGATCTCGCGTGTGCGCGAGTGGACGCCCGATTTTCTCATCGGCCGCGTGAGTGTTGAACCGACCCGGCTCACGAATGATTGGGTCGCGCCGGTGAGCGTGCATGGCTCGGTTCTTGGTCTTGCGACGGTATGGATTAACCCTGCGGATGATGAGCCTGAACTCGCTTCATTTGACTCCTCCGACGTTGCGCGCAAGATCGGGTTGGCGCCAGAAGGCTCCTGGCTGATTCACGACCCTGCGCGGCAGGCGTGGTTCGCGATGACGGATGCCGGATTGACCCCTCTTGTCCCTGGAACCTCCGGGGTCACAGAACTCATTGTTCCCGGTGCCTATCAGCGACTCATCGTGGGGGTAGCTCCAGAGAAGCCCACTTCGCCAACAGGGGTGACTGTCGCCGCCCTCGTGTTGGGGATCGTGATTTTGGGAGTCGCCGTCTTCGTTCTGCTGCCGGTGAAGCGTCGCGATCCTGAGGTTCTGCCGCGGGAGGGTATTGAGGAGCCCCCGCGTGAACCGCCAGTACTCGCGCCTCCTGCGAGCGCGAAGAATCCTGCGGCTGCGAACCCTGTGATCGCGAAGAAGTCTGCGGCCGCAAAGTTTCCCGCCGCGAAACCCGTGACGGCGAAACCTGCGGCAGCGAAACCCGCGGCAGCAAAGTCTCCCTCCGCGAAACCTGCGGCAGCGAAGCCCGCGGCAGCGAAGCCTCCAGTCGCGAAACCCGCGACAGCGAAACCTGCGGCAGCGAAGCCTCCAGTCGCGAAACCCGCGACAGCGAAACCTGCGGCAGCAAAGCCCGCGGCTACCAAGCTTGAGGGGGGCAAACCTGCTTCCACAAAACAAGGCGCTCGCAAGCGCGCTGCGACGACGCAAGCGAGCCCTGCGCCAAAGACCACGAAGCCCGGCGCTAGCTCGGCAGCAACGCACTGAATTTGCGCACAACTCCGACAATCCCGTAGTCTGGTGGAAGCCAAAGACCGCTGGTTCGATGTGCCCGCAAGGGTGCGTTGCGAAGGTCGCGAAAGCGATTGCCCGCGCAGGTGTGTGAAGTAGTCATCCGGTTCTCGGATTTCTCGCTCCGTGCGCTTGCGCCGGAGCTTTTATTTTTGCCTCTTCGCCCGGTGGTCACCGAAATATAAGGAGTGCCATGGCGAACAAGGAAGCAGCGATTGCCGAACTTACGGACTTGTTCCGTAACTCAAGCGCCGCTCTGCTCACCGAGTATCGCGGACTCACTGTCGCGCAGCTCACAACGCTGCGTTCATCAATCAGTGAGCACGCAACATACGCCGTGGTGAAGAACACGCTGACCAAGATTGCAGCAAATGCGGCAGGCATGAGCTCGTTTGACGACGAGCTTGTCGGCCCATCAGCAATCGCCTTCGTTCACGGTGACACTGTCGCCGTTGCGAAGGTTTTGCGTGACTTTGCCAAGGCAAACCCTCTACTCGTCATTAAGGGTGGGTTCTTCGACGGAAACCCCCTCAGTGCGGCAGAGGTCAACAAGCTCGCCGATCTCGAAAGCCGGGAGGTGCTGCTGGGCAAACTGGCCGGCGCCTTCAAGCAGTCGCTCTTCGGTGCGGCGTACCTGTTCAACGCACCGCTGTCGAAGGCCGTTCGCACGGTCGAGGCGCTGCGCCAGAAGCAGGATGCCTGAGTCGAAATACCTTCGCCGGGCAGGCTCGGCGGATCAGATCCACAACGTGTTTAGAAGGAGAAAATCATGGCAAAGCTGACAACAGACCAGCTGCTCGAAGCGTTCAAGGAGCTCACCCTCATTGAGCTCAGCGAATTCGTGAAGAAGTTCGAGGAGACCTTCGAGGTCACCGCCGCCGCGCCTGTCGCGGTTGCCGCTGCTGGTGGCGCTGCTGCTGCCGCAGAAGAGGTCGAAGAGAAGGACTCATTCGACGTCGTTCTTGAAGCCGCTGGCGAAAAGAAGATCCAGGTCATCAAGGAGGTTCGCGCACTCACGAGCCTCGGCCTTGGCGAAGCGAAGGCGCTCGTCGACAGCGCACCAAGCACCGTTCTTGAAGGCGCGACCAAAGAGAACGCCGAGAAGGCAAAGGCTCAGCTCGAAGAGGCCGGCGCAACCGTCACACTCAAGTAATTACGGCCGGGGGAACCCGGTTGAAGAACACAGGCGTTGCCTTTCGGGGTAGCGCCTGTGTTCGTTAACGTTGATCACCTCGAGGTGGGTAACCACAGTGAATGCAGTGCAAGGAGAAAATCGGATGACAGATTCATCTAATGTTGTGGACGATGAGTTCTACCCTGCTTAGACGCTTCGTGGCACCGCTGACAGTTCTCGCGGTGGCGAGTCTTGCGCTCGTCGGCTGCTCACATGCGAGTATCTACACCGGGGTGGGGCCGGGCAATGCGGGTAAACCCGACGGTGTTGTCACCATTTATGGCAGCCTCTCCCAGGCTGAGGCAGAGCTTCTTCAGCAGTCGTGGGCTGACTGGGAGCACGATAACGGCATTCGTATCGAGTACGAGTCGGTCGATCATTTTGAGACGGAGATTGGCATCCGGGCGGCGGAAGGCACCGCACCGGACCTCGGGATTTTTTCACAACCGTCACTCGTGAAAGACCTGGCGTGGCAAAACCTGATTCAGCCCGCTCCCGACGAGGTGAAAGCTAACCTTGCGGCGTTCTGGTCGAACGACTGGGCACGTTCCGTGACGATGACGGATGTGGTTTTCGGCGCACCGCTCTTGGCAAACGTTAAGGGTCTCATCTGGTATTCGCCGAGCCAGTTTGCTGCCAACGGTTGGGCGGTTCCCACGACGTGGAATCGGCTGGTCAACTTGACGGATGACATGCAGACGCAGTTGGGCGTGGCACCGTGGTGCGTTGATTTCGGTACGGACGCCAAGGCAGGCAGCCTCGGCACCGACTGGCTTGAGGACCTTGTGCTTCGCCAAGCGGGGCCGTACACATACGACGCGTGGGTGCGTCACGACGTGAAATTCTCAAACCCGGCCATCCGGAAGGCACTCAGCTCCGTGGGGAAGATTCTGTTGCATCCGGAGTATGTCAATTCAGACTTCGACAATTCAGACGTCGACAATGGGGCCCCGACCACGACGACTTCCGCTGAGGCGTTAGCCGTGGCCATGGGTAACGGCACATGTTCGCTCGCGCACCAAGACATGTCGTTCGGTCAGACGCTCGCAAACCCGGAGGGCGCAAACCTCACAGTCGACCCAGCCGGTGATATTTGGGCGTTCCTGATGCCGTCGCTTGAGGCTGGCGGAAACTCCGTGGTTGGTGGTGGCCAGATCGTTGCGGCATTCTCGAATGACGCAGACACTATCAAGGTGCAGAAGTACTTGTCGAGCGCTGAATGGGCGAACAGTCGAGTGAAGTTGGGCGGCGTGGTCAGCGCCAACAACGGTGTTGACCCAGCGAATGCGTCGAGCCTTATTCTCACGAAGGCCACCGAGCTTCTGCAAGACCAGAAGACAACGTTCCGTTTCGACGGATCTGATGCGATGCCGCGCGCTGTCGGAGCAGATTCCTTCCCCACGGGAATGGGTATGTGGATCCACAACTGGTCCCCGAATCAAATGTTGTCCACCATTGATCGCTCCTGGGATTCCGAGTAACGACCCTTCGTGCACGCTCGGGAGGGCAGCCCGGTGGTTGGCTAGGAGTCGCGTGGTGGGGCTGACGTGCTTGATCGCACAACAAGGTTGACGGGTATCATTTCGCGAGGCTTTGAGGCGTGTGGGGTTTCGCTGTCGTTGCTTTCGAGTTGCTCGAGAATGATCTCGACAGAGCGCGAGCCCTGCCTGGCGGGGAACTGTTCGAAAGTGGTGAGCTCGAACATGGGCGCCAAGGTGTGGCCGTCGATACCCACAACGGAGAGCTGGGAGGGGATGTTGATGCCGAGTTGGCGCGCCGCGATGATCACGCCCACCGCAACTTCGTCACATCCGGCAACGATGGCGGTTGGGCACCTGCGTGGGTCGGCAAGTACTTGGAGTGCTCCCGCGTAGCCGCCTTGGATGCTGAAGGGCACGGCAAGAAAGTCGTCGCGGCCGCTGAGCCCGGCGTCGTCCATGGCGCGTCGAAACCCGGTGAGTCGTTGATCGTGAACGCGAAAGTCCATCTGCTCTTGCAGGTCCCCACCCAGGTGCATGATGTTGCGGTGCCCCAAGTTGATGAGCAGTTCGGTCGCTAGTCTGGTCGTTTCGACGTCATCGATGTTGATGGTGGGAATTCCGTCAGTGGGTCCACCGAGCCCGACGATGGGCTTGCCGAGAGAGCGAAGCTGGCCGACTTCGTGCGCGGTCAATTCGATCCCGACGGCGATGACGGCGTCAACGCGTTTTCTGACCAGAAAGTAGTCGAATATGCGACGACGCTGTTCGGCATCTTCACTGAGGCGATAGAGGGTGAGGTAGTATCCGGAGCTGATGAGGGCAGACTCGAGTCCGTCGAGTACTTCTGCGAAGAACCAGCGGTTGATGAAGGGGATGACGACGCCGACGTTTCTGGTTTGCCCGGTGACGAGACTTGCTGCAGCGGAAGACACCACGAAACCGAGATCAGCGGCCGCCTGCACGACTCGTTCTCTGGTGGCGTCGGAGACATACCCTCGACCACTGAGTGCTCGGCTTGCCGTCGACTTTGAAACGCCAGCGAGACGTGCAACATCACCAATCGCGCTCATGGTCGCCTCCCTGTGCCATACGGAGCAAAGCATACTCACATCGCACACGTTGTGGAACCGGTTCCAGATTTTGTCAACATCCGGGTTGGGGTTGGCCCTCATCCGGGGTTGCCGTGCCGTTCAGCGCTGGATATTCAGTGTTATGTATTCTTTCGCTATCTGTTGCTGTCGGGGCCTTGCAGTTCACACGGGAAGTGTCGTAGCTTGTGTCATGGAACCGGTTCCCGAAGGTGGGCAGGATTTGCCACCATCGGGTAGGTCCAGATCAACATTGAACCCGCAGGGCCCAAACAGTGCTCGGCGGATCGGCCCCACTGAGGAGGGAAGTACATGAGTTCCACCTTGCACAAACGTCTCATGACACCACTGGCAATTTTGGCGGCATCAAGCATGGCGCTCGTTGGTTGCTCCGCTGGCGACACAAGCGGCACAAGCGGAACAGGACCAGGTGATGCCGGCACAGCAGACGGCGTCGTCACACTGTATGGCACGATCTCCGACACAGAAGCGGATCTTCTCCAGCAGTCCTGGGCGGACTGGGAGAAAGAAAACAATATCAAGATCAAGTACGAGGCAAGCAAAGAGTTTGAGACTCAGATCAGCATTCGGGCGCAGGGCGGCAACGCTCCTGATCTTGCGATCTTCCCGCAGCCGGGGCTTCTCGCGGACCTCGCCTCACGCGATCTGATCCAACCAGCTCCCGACGAGGTGGCGGCCAACGTCAAGCAGTACTGGTCAAGTGACTGGGCGAAGTATGCGACGACAGATGACGTGCTCTACGGTGCGCCGCTCATGGCCAGCGTGAAGGGCTTCATTTGGTATTCTCCGAAGCAGTTCGCCGACAACGGCTGGACTGTTCCTGCCACGTGGGATGAAATGCTCGACCTGACTGCTGAGATGCAGAAGAAGACGGGTACTGCACCGTGGTGCGCTGGGTTTGGTTCCGGCGACGCATCGGGGTGGCCAGGCACCGACTGGGTTGAAGACCTCGTGCTTCGCCAGGCAGGGCCAGAAACCTACGACAAGTGGATCAGCCATGACGTGACCTTCTCTGACCCGGCGATCAAAGATGCGTTCACGTCGGTCGGAGACATTCTTCTCAACCCGGAATACGTGAACGCCGGATTCGGCGACGTGAAGTCAATCAACGCGACAGCGTTCGGTGATGTTGCTCGCGCCATGGGCGACGGCACGTGCTCGCTCACCCATCAGGCGTCATTCTTCGACGGGTTCCTCACTGACCCGAAGAACGGCAACACCACGGTGGGGCCGGATGCCGACATCTGGGCCTTCATGACCCCCTCCACTGAGGCCGGCGGAAACGCTGTCACCGGTGGTGGCGAGATTGTTGCCGCGTTCTCGAACGATGCCGACACAATGAAGGTTCAGCAGTACCTGTCGAGCCCAGAGTGGGCGAACAGCCGGGTGAAGTTGGGCGGCGTGATTAGCGCCAACAACGGTCTTGATCCCGCCAGCGCGTCGAGCCCGATCTTGCAGGAATCGATTAAGATTCTGCAGGACCCGAAGACGACATTCCGTTTCGACGGTTCTGACCTCATGCCGGGAGTTGTGGGCGCTGGGTCGTTCTGGACCGGAATGGTCGACTGGGTCAACGGAAAGTCACTGGACGAGGTTCTCTCGACCATTGATGGTTCGTGGCCGTCTAGCTAGTGAGCAATAAACAGGGGGTCGGCTGCGGCCGGCCCCCTGTTCCTCGCCGCGAGTCACTGGTACGCTCGCGGCACACCTAGAGTCCGACGACGCACTCGAAAGATAGGCAATGTCACAGTTCCTCGGCTGGATCGCGACTCTTCCATCGTGGCTACAAATCATCGTTGTTGTTGCTGCATTCCTTGCCGTGATCGCCCTGCTGCTGTTCTTCATCGAGATTGCGCCCCGAAGAGGCACAAAGTACACGGTGATTCGCCTCGCGGTCTGCGTGTTCGTTCCGCTCGCCGCAATGCTTTTACTTGGTTCCGTCGCGTGGGCGGCAGCGATTGCGGCTGTTCTTGGCGGCGGATTCTTTCTGCTTGACTACCGCTCACGGCAGGGTGCCGGATACCTGTTTCAGCTTGTTGGGTTTCTTGCCCCTACCGTGATCCTGCTCGGCGTTGGGCTCATTTACCCGACGATTGGAACGACAATCCAAGCATTCCAAGACAACCGGAGCAAAGGTTTCGTCGGCTTCGACAACTTTATTTGGATCTTCACGCAGCCGTACGGCATTCGCGTGGTGCTGAACACCATCGTGTGGGTACTTGTCGTGCCCACACTCTCCACCATTTTTGGTCTCGCATATGCCGCATTCATCGACAAGGCGCGCGGCGAGAAAGTGTTCAAGGCCCTCGTGTTCATGCCCATGGCGATCTCGTTCGTGGGCGCGAGCATCATCTGGAAGTTTGTATACGACGCAAAGCCAGCGGATCAAGCTCAGATTGGTCTTCTCAACCAGATCGTTGTGTGGTTCGGCGGAGAACCCGTGTACTGGCTGCAAAACTCGCCCTGGAACACATTCTTTCTCATTGTGGTGCTCATCTGGATTCAGACCGGATTCGCCATGGTCATTCTCTCCGCGGCGATCAAGGGCGTGCCGGCAGAGCAACTTGAGGCCGCAGAGCTTGACGGAACCAACGGGTGGCAGCGCTTCATGAATGTGGTGATTCCGAGCATCCGGAGTTCGCTCGTCGTGGTGCTCACGACGATTTCGATTGCCTCTCTGAAAGTCTTCGACATTGTTCGAACGATGACTGCCGGAACGAATGACACGAGCGTGATCGCCAACGAAATGTATACGCAATGGAAGGGGCTTGAGAGCGGCAGGAGTGCGGCGTTCGCCGTCGTGCTGTTTCTCCTCGTGCTGCCGATCATCATCTACAACGCGAGGCAGATCAAGAAGCAGAGGGAGATCCGATGAGCGCCGTCACCCCCATCGACGTACCCATCGATCCTGCGACCGAAAGGCAGCTTGCGCGAGGCGCCGCTGTTTCAACCACGAAGCGCACCAAGCGACGACTGACAAGTCGCACCGCGACTATCGCGGCGCTCATCATTGCCGTTCTCTGGACCACGCCAACGCTTGGCCTCTTCATCTCCTCACTTCGTCCAGCGAAGGAAGTCGCCACGACCGGGTGGTGGACGATATTCCAAAACTGGGGATTCACGTTCGACAACTATGTGCAAGTGCTGTCGACAGGCAACACTCAGTTGACAATGGGGGAGGCGTTTCTCAACTCCATCGCGATCACCATTCCCGCCACCATCATCCCGCTGGTCATCGCCTCGCTCGCCGCGTACGCTTTCGCGTGGATTGACTTCAAAGGCAAAGACTGGATGTTCATTGGAGTGTTCGCGCTGCAGATTGTTCCACTGCAGATGGCACTCGTTCCGCTTCTCACCTTGTTTTCGCGGGGGCTCAACATCGGTGGCGTCGAGTTGTTTAGCGGCCTCAACGCGGGTACATCTTTTTCACAAGTGTGGATTGCGCACACAATTTTCGCCCTACCACTGGCGATCTTTCTGCTGCACAACTTTGTTTCCGAGATTCCGCGCGAGCTGATCGAAGCCGCTCGAGTGGATGGTGCTGGTCACGGGCAGATCTTCTTCAGGATCATCCTGCCGCTCACGATGCCGGCAATTGCCGCGTTCGGAATCTTCCAGTTCCTGTGGGTGTGGAACGACCTGCTTGTCGCGCTCGTGTTCGCCGATGGCGCCGTGGCGCCGATCACGAAACTGCTCGCGGAAGTGACGGGTAAATATGGCCAGGAGTGGCACCTTCTCACGGCCGGAGCTTTCGTCGCCATCATCGTGCCGCTCGCCGTCTTCTTTGCGCTGCAGCGATATTTCGTGCGCGGGCTTCTCGCGGGCTCCAGCAAGGGTTGACGCGCCTCCTGAATAATAGAAGTCATGAGCGGAATGCGCGGTGGCGGCAGAAGTCGCATCAGTAGCGGCGATACGGAGGCGCAGCGCGCTGCGAACGCCTCCGCCCCAAAAATTCGCGGGCTGGTTCGCCGAATCTCTGAGCTCTTCGCGCCTCACAAGGTGGCGCTGATTACCACGGGAACCCTCGTGATGATCGGAGCAGGGCTGTCAGTGCTGCCTCCGCTGCTCACCCAGCAAGCATTCGACAGAGGGCTGTTTCCTGCCGGCGGCCCGAACCTTCCCGTTCTCGGCCGGATTGTCGGGCTTATGATCGCCATCTACCTCGTGTCGGCCGCATTCGGTGTGTGGCAAACCTGGCTCACCGCGAACGTGGGTAACAAGGTGATGGGTGCCCTGCGCGTCAAGCTCTTCGACCATCTGCAGCGCATGGAACTCGCCTTCTTCACGCGAACCAAAACTGGTGTCATCCAGTCCCGGCTGCAAAACGATGTGGGCGGGGTCTCGGGTGTTTTAACCAATACGGTGTCCAGTGTGCTCGGCAACACGGTCACAGTGATTGCGGCTTTCATCGCCATGGTGTTGCTCTCGTGGCAGCTCACCGCCGTTGCCCTCGTGCTGATGCCGTTTCTCGTGATCGCGCAGCGTCGCGTTGGGCGTGTTCGTGCGAAGATCGCCACCAAAACGCAGGAATCGCTAAGTGACCTCACCGCAATTACGCAAGAGACCCTGTCGGTGTCGGGGGTTCTTCTCGCCAAGAGCTTTAACCAGCAGCGCGCAGAGGTCGCCCGCTACCAGGGCGAGAACGACAACCAGGTGCGCCTGCAGGTGAGCCAGCAGATGAGCGGACAGTGGTTCTTTGCGATGGTGCAAATTTTTCTCGCCGTCATCCCGGCCATCATCTACGTGTGTGCCGCCCTGCTGATTCGCGGAGATGTTCCGGTCACCGCGGGAACAATCGTGGCGTTCACGACCGTGCAGGCGCGACTCATGTTCCCGCTCATGGGATTACTGCGGGTGGCGCTCGACGTGCAGACATCCGGGGCGCTGTTCGCCCGCATCTTTGAATACCTCGACCTGACGCCGGCCATCAGCGATTCGCCGGATGCCGTGGCGGTGGCAGCGAGCGATCCCGCCCTGGGCAAGGTGGGCTTCGACGACGTGGAGTTCAGGTATCCCGATGAGGCCGGTGCGGCCAAGCCAACGCTGAGGGGGGTCTCGTTCACGATCGAACCTGGCCAGTTCGCTGCCTTCGTCGGGCCGTCTGGTGCTGGCAAGACCACCATTTCGTATCTCATCCCGCGCTTTCATGACGCGACGAAGGGGCATGTGCTTTTTGCCGGCCGCGATGTTCGCGACCTCGAGCAGGAATCACTGCTCGAGAATATTGGCATCGTGAGCCAAGAAACCTACCTGTTTCACGCCACAATCGGCGAGAACCTGCGCTACGCGAAACCGGATGCCACTGCCGCGGAGATCGACGCGGCATGCAGGGCAGCGAACATCTACGACACGATCTTCTCGTTTCCTGGTGGATACGACACGGTGGTCGGTGAGCGCGGGTACCGACTGAGCGGTGGCGAGAAGCAGCGGATCGCGATCGCGCGAGTGCTCTTGAAGGACCCTGCAGTTCTGATTCTCGACGAGGCCACCAGCGCACTGGATTCGATCTCTGAGCGCGTCGTGCAGCAGGCACTGGATGCCGCATCCCGCGGCCGAACGACGATCGCGATTGCGCACAGGCTTTCCACGGTGGTCGCCGCCGATGTCATCTTCGTTCTTGAGTCGGGGCGCATCGTGGAACGCGGAACGCACAGCGAATTGTTGGCAGCAAACGGCGCATACGCAAGGTTGTACAGTGAGCAAGTAGACGTGCGCTGACGGGTATTTTCTGCGGATTCGTGACGCGCCTGTCGCCGGTTTTTCGGCGTGCGCATTCCGGCGTACTCCCTAGCTCACTATCGTCAGGAACACGTCTTCATGAGCATTCGAGCGCTCGAGCCGATCACCGGCCCCATTGAGCATGTCAGTGCCGGGCACGTCGGTACCGTCGGGTTGGTTCAAGGTTCGGCGCTCTACATCGCGTCAGTGCTCGGCACCGGAATTTTGGTGCTGCCCGCGCTGGCCTTGGCTGCGGCAGGGCCAGCCTCGATTCTCGCTGTTCTCGCTGTTCTGCTCTTGTCGATACCTCTTGCGGGCACGTTCGCGGCACTAGCGGCACGCCACCCTGACTCCGGCGGTGTTGCCACCTATGTGCGTCTTGCGCTTGGCAAAACCGCCGCACGAGTCACCGGCTACTGGTTCTTCTTTGGGGTGAGCATTGGTGCGCCTGTTGTGGGCATTCTCGGGGCCTCCTATATGGGCTCGATTCTGGGGGCGTCGCGCGAAGTCATCATCATGCTTGCCGTGGTCATCCTCATCCCTCCGTTCATTGCGAACATGTTTGGGCTGCGCTTTTCTGGCGGCGCACAGGTTGCGTTGACGGGGTTGCTGATGGTGCTCGTGGTGAGCGTCGTGGTGGTGGCGGCGCCCGCTGGTTCGACCGCAAACTTCACACCTTTTCTTCCTCACGGATGGGCAGGGGTAGGTCTGGCGATCAGTTTGTTCGTGTGGGCGTTCGCTGGCTGGGAAGCGGTGACGCATCTGGCGGGGGAGTTCAAGAACCCGCGCCGCACCATCCCGCTGGCAACAGCTATCGCCATTGTTATCGTCGGTGTGGCGTACATAGCGTTGCAACTGGTGACTGTGGCGGTGCTGGGTTCCGCGGCGGGAGTGGGAAACGCTCCGCTGATAGATCTCGTTGCGACGGCAGCACCAGGGGTGGGCCCCGCCATCGTGGCGGGCGCCGCCGGTGTCGTATCGATGGGCGTTCTGAATACCTATCTTGGAGCTTTCGCCAAGCTGGGTGCTTCGCTGGGCCGCGATGGTGACCTACCACGGTGGATGGCGGCGGGGGCTCACCCCGGCGGTATCGCTCGACGTGGGCTCGCCGTGACAGGGGTGATCATCGCCATCTACTTTGTGGCTTTGGTTGTGGCGAACCTTGACCTCACACCCTTCGTGCTCATCAACACGAGTTGCATGGTCTCGATCTACGCACTCGGCATGGTGGCGGCCGTTCGCCTGCTCGAGCGGTGGACTCTCGGCTGGTGGATGGCGATTATTTCTTGTGTGCTTGTGGCCGGTCTTGTTGTGCTCGCGGGCGCACAACTCCTTGTGCCTGCTGGTCTCGCAGCGGCTGCGCTCATTGTTGCCGCTGTGAAGCACTTTCGGCTTAGGGCATCGTTGCGGCTGACGCCTCAATCTCGGTAACCGGCTTCTCTCGTTGGGAAGCAAACGCGATAACCGCGGCAACCGAGACGAGAACGATGGCGAGTATCTGCTGGAGCGCCAGCACTTGGCCGAGAATGAGCCACCCGAAAAGCGCGGCAATCACGGGTGCGCAACTCGTGACGATCGCGTACAGACGAGGCGTGATCCGGCGCAACACGATGGTGTCGAGACTGTACGGGATCGCCGAACAGAGCACCCCCGTTGCCACGAGAAGGCCGAGCACTCGCCAGTCGATGACCGAAAAGTCGATGGCAAAAACTGCCCACGGAAGGATCACGATAACGGCAACGACGCTCGCAAGACTCAAACCATCGAGACCCTCGAACCTGTGCGCCACCGTGCGGGCCACCAGAATGTAGGCCGCCCACCCGACCGCTGCCACGAGGGCGAGAATGATGCCCACGACATCCAACTCGCCATCTGTTCCGGCGAGCAGATACACACCAACGCCTGCGCCGAGCGCGCACACCACATCGAGCCAACGCCGCGAGGTGACGAGTGCAATCGCGAGCGGCCCCAAAAACTCGATCGTGACGGCGATGCCGAGCCCCACCCGACCGACCGCCTCGTAGAACGCCAAATTCATGCCCGCGAGGATGACGCCGAGTGCGATGACCGGCCACAGACTGAGCAGTGTGTGCCCCCGAAGCCGCGGGCGAATGATGGGAACAAGCACCAGTGCTGTGACGAGCTGGCGTACGGCAACCACAACCACACTGCCCACGACCGGGATGAGCAGCCCCGCTATCGACGACCCAAAATTGATGCTCGCCTGGCTGGCAAGTTGCGTCGTTGCGCCGATGGTTCTATCACGCTGTGTGCTCACAGTTTCGACCCTAGAGGGTTGTTGCATGCTCGATGTTCGTGGTGCTCGGTGTTCGTGGTGTTCGTGGTGTTCGTGGTGTTCGCAATTCAGGCAGAATGCGCGTGTTGGTTCGGGTGGCACAGCAAGTGAGTGGGTTCGGTGCGCCGCACTGACGGTTCTGCCTGAATTGCGAACAAGGGAGTGCCGTGATGAAGGGGAGTGTAGTGATGAAGAGGCGTGACGGGCGGGCGGCCTGCAGGCGGGTGGCCGCTGCATAGTTCGCGCGGATCTCTGGCCGGTGGTCAACCGGTGGCGTCGGCACCACGGCGGCGGCCCAGACTTACTGACCCGACCGCGGTTGTGTGACGCTCACTACACAACGAAACCGCCTTCACTCAGCTGCAAAACCCGCGCACGGTTAGACTTACGCGAGCGGATTCTCCGCCATCCCATCACCTTTCGGTACATCGTTGTTCCGTCGTATCAAGGAATAACCACGTGACTACTGTCGTTCATCCCGGAGATTCGCTTTCTGGCCGCCAACGGCTCATCTATGTGCTCGTGCTCGGGGCACTCACCGCTCTTGGGCCATTCACTGTCGACCTGTACTTGCCGGCGTTCCCCCAGCTCGAGAGCGATCTCAGTGTTTCTAGCGCCCTCATTCAGCTGACGCTGACCGCCACGGCGGTGGGTTTCGGGCTCGGCCAGCTCATCGTCGGGCCGTGGAGTGACCGGGTGGGGCGTCGACTGCCTCTCATGCTCGCGACGGCAACCCATGTGGCGGCGAGTATCGCTGTCGCCATGGCGCCAGACATTGTGTGGCTTGGCGTCTTCCGCGTTCTTCAGGGGTTCGGGGCTGCGGCGGGGGCCGTCGTCGCCTTAGCGATGGTGCGCGACCTGTTTGGCGGTCTTCCTCTCGTGCGGATGCTGTCACGGTTGGCGCTCGTGACCGGGCTAGCGCCAGTGCTCGCTCCCGTGATCGGTTCGCAGCTTCTGCTCATTGTGGATTGGCGAGGGATTTTCTATGTACTTGCCGCGTATGGAGCCGTCGTTCTGATAGCTACGTGGTTGTTTATCGTGGAGACTCTTCCGCCGGCGCGGCGTATCGAGACCGGGCACACTACCGTGTGGGACCGTTACCGCTCGATCTTCCGCGACCGTGTTTTTGTCGGCGTCGCCATCATTTCGGGCATGACGTTCTCGGGACTCTTTGCCTACCTTTCTGCGTCGTCATTCCTGTTCCAGCAGGTGTATGGCATGGACCCGCAAGAGTTCGGCATTCTTTTTGGGGTGAACTCGGTGGGCGTTGTCATCGGTGTTCAGGTTTCGGCTCGACTTGCCAGATCGGTCGGCCCGCAGTGGATTCTCGCGGTGTCGACGGCCGTTCTGTTGCTCTCCGCGGTTGCGATCGTGGTCGTCGATCTATTGGGCCTTGGGCTCATTGCCATTCTCATTCCGCTGTGGTTGTTCCTCACCGCGTGCGGTTTCGGGTTCCCCATGGTGCAGGTTCTTGCGCTCGTAAACCATCCCAAAGAGGCCGGCACTGCCGCCTCGGTTCTTGGTGCCCTCAACTTTGGTTTGGCGGGAGCGATTTCACCGATTGTGGGGGTGTTGGGTATCGACTCCGCGGTTCCGATGGGTGGGGTCATGGCCGTGACAGCGCTCATCTCCGTGTTGTCTCTGTGGCTGATAGTTCGCCCACGATCGGTGCCAGCTCTTCTTCGCTAGAACTATTCTCTGAAGATGGATCAGGAACACGAAGTCGTCGACTCTCGACGAGCGACCCGTTATTGGCCGTGGGTGAGTGGGTTGGCGGCAGTGGTTATCGCGGGTGGACTCGGGTTGCTCATCTTTTTGCGCCAGAATGGCCCGTTCTTTGTGGATGCTCGGTGGATGGGCGAAATTTTGGAGAACCGCGCCCCTTGGCTCGACGTTCCTGCGCTTGCACTCAGCTGGATCGGCGGCGGTTGGTTCGGCGTCATCTTCGTGCCCGTCGCCACTATTGCAGTGCTCTTGATCGTGAAGCGACGCTGGGCAGCGCTCTACTACGCCCTCGCAGCGTTGTTTAGTGTTGCGCTCGTGCAGTTGCTGAAAGCGGTGTTTGATCGGCCTCGACCCGAAGACATGCTCGTTGTAGCGGATGTTGGCTCGTTCCCTTCCGGACATGTCGCCAACGCGGCGACCATCGCGGTGTCACTCGCGCTCATTTTCGGGCGGGCATGGATTTGGTACGCGGGGGCGCTGTACACGATCTCGATGGCGCTCAGCCGCACCTACCTTGGCGCTCATTGGTTGAGTGACACCATCGGAGGCGCGCTCATCGGTGCCGGAATCGCCGTTATCGTCTGGGCTCCACTCGCGTCACGAATGATTCGTGAGCGAGAACACCGTCGCGCGCCGCGTTCGCAATAGTTGGTGTGAGGGTTCGCGCGCCCCAAAGTTAGCCTGATACGCAATCAGAAAGTGCGGTCTCTCGCAAGGGCGTTTCGTCTCGCGCAAACTTTGATAACGTTTTCACGACTCCACAGGAGACCTGATGACTCGCACACCCGCAACGGCAGCAAACGGCCGGCCCACTATGCGCGACGTGGCGTTGCACGCTGGTGTCGGATTGGCGACGGTGTCCCGAGTTGTCAGTGGTGACACTCACGTCAGCCCTTCACGCACGGCGGCAGTGCGAAAAGCCATCGCGGAGCTCGGATTCCGGCGCAATGATTCGGCACGACAGTTGCGTAAGGGCGCTGCGGCCAGCATCGGACTGCTCATCGAGAGCATCTCTGACCCGTTTTTCTCACTCATCAATCAGGCGGTAGAGGAGGTTGCGCTGAGTCGCGACTCGCTCCTGATGTCTGCTTCCTCAAACCGGGATGCCGAGCACGCACGAAAGATGATCTTGGCGTTTTGCGCACGCAGGGTGGAGGGGCTGATCATCACCCCTCCTGAGCGGCTAGGCATCGAGTGTTTGCAGCAAGAGATTCTGGCCGGAGTTCGGATGGTCTTCATCGACAGGCCGTTGCCTGGGCTCAACGCCGATACCGTGATCACCGACAACGTGGGTGGGGCACGCACGGGGGTTCTGCACCTGATTGCCCAAGGGCACAGGAGAATCGCCTGTTTCACCGATCGCGAAGAACTTTTTACCACCAGCAACCGCGTGCGCGGCTATCGTGAGGCGCTCGAGTCTGCAGGCATTCCGGTCGACCCGTCCCTCGTTTATGCGCATGGTGAGTACCTTTTTTCGGATCCGCTGAAGGCCATGCTGGCAGGGCCCAACCCGCCTACTGCCGTGTTCACGGGAAACAACCGGGCAACGAGCACGCTCTTGCGCGAGTTCTCGCTGCAAAAAGTGTCGCTTGCTCTGGTTGGTTTCGATGATTTTGAACTGGCAGATGTGCTGCAACCCGGGGTGACCGTGATCGCTCAGGACCCTCTCTCGATGGGGCGAATTGCGGCGAACCTCTTGTTCACCCGGCTCGACGGCGATAGCTCACCGGCCCAGACTGTCACGCTTGAAACCCGGCTCATTGCTCGGGGTTCTGGAGAAATTCGGGCGTGACCCGGCACGCGTTGCACGATCGTGATCAGGGAAAGTTGTCGAAATTCGACTAAAGCCTTGAAATGGAAACGTTTTCATAATTGAATGGGTGCGTCCGGTTCACACCGTAAACGGATTCGCAGAAATTTTCCATGGAGGAACATACGATGCGCAAATCACTATCCATCCTCGCTGGCGTTGCCGCACTCGGCATTGCGCTGACGGGCTGCACCGGGGGCACAGGCGCCCCAGACCCCAGCAACGCCGACCAAGTCGAAGTTTTCACCTGGTGGGCATCCGGTTCTGAGAAGGTCGGGCTCGACGCCCTCGTCAAGGTCTTCAATGAGCAATACCCAGATGTCGAGTTCATCAACGCATCTGTCGCCGGTGGCGCGGGGTCCAACGCGAAGGCTGCTTTGGCGTCGCGGCTGGAAGCCAAAGACCCGCCAGACACGTTCCAGGCTCACGCGGGCGCCGAACTGACCGACTACATCAAGGCCGGCCAAATTCAGGATCTCAGCTCGTTCTACGCCGAGAACGGTCTCAACGACGTTTTCCCAAAGTCACTCATTGAGCAACTCACCGTTGACGGCGCCATTTATTCTGTGCCGAGCAACATCCACCGCGCCAATGTCGTGTGGGCAAACACGTCGGTGTTGGAGAAGGCGGGCATCGACGCGTCGAAAGCCCCCGCCGACATGGATGCCTGGATCGCCGACCTGCAGAAGCTGAAGAGCTCGGGCGTCGAAACTCCTCTTGCGCTCGGAACCGAGTGGACCCAGATGCAGTTGCTCGAGAACGTACTCATCGCCGACCTCGGCGCTGATGGCTACTCGGGTCTCTGGACGGGCGACACCAAATGGGACAGCGCCGGCGTGAAGAAAGCGGTTGACCACTACGGCCAGCTTCTCGGGTTCGTGAACAGCGACTTTGCTGGGCTCGAATGGGATGCCGCAACGCAGATTGTGATCGACGGTAACGCCGGATACAACGTCATGGGCGACTGGGCTGAGGCCGCATTTGAGCAGGCAGGCAAAAAGTTCGGAACCGACTACAACGCCTGGGCAACACCCGGAACAGAAGGCGTGTTCGACTTTCTCGCTGACTCCTTCACGCTGACCGTCGGCGCGCCGCACGAGCAGGCCACGAAGGACTGGCTGACCACCATCAGCTCGGCCGAAGGGCAGAAGGCATTCAACCTTGCCAAGGGGTCTATCCCTGCACGCACGGATGCCGTCGCCAGCGACTACCCGGCCTACCAGCAGACCGCCATCAAGTCGTTCGCAGAAGACACCGTCGTGAGCTCGCTCGCCCACGGTGCCGCCGCGAGCATTGCGTGGTCTGGTGACATCTCGTCTGCCGTCGGAAAGTTCGGCGCAGACAAAGACTCATCATCGCTTGTCACCGCTTTGGTTGCGGCTGCAGGCAAAGCACTCGGCTAAGAACAACGAACGCCGGCAATGGTGGGTGGGCGCACGGGGTGCCCCACCTACCATTGCCTAGGCAATACAGTCGACGTAGTCGCAACGACGCGAGGGAGTGAACACCGGTGAGCAAGGGAATCCGAAACTGGGGGCCACCCCTGCTGCTCGTCTCGCCAACGATCATCATTCTTGGCATCTTTGTTTACGGGTTGATTGGCGCCAATATCTCCGTGTCGATGAGCGATCGACACAGTCTTGTTCCGGCAAAGAATTTCGTCGGGATCGAGAATTACGTCACGCTTCTCACCGAAGAGCGCTTCTTGCACTCGCTCTACAACCTCGGCATTTTTACCCTGTTCTTCATCGTCGGCACCATGGCGTTCGGTTTTCTGTGGGCCTGGATGCTCGACAAAGGGGTGAGCGCTGAAGGAATTTTTCGCTCCGTCTATCTCTTCCCCATGGCGATCTCGTTCGTGGCGTCGGGTGTCGTGTGGCGCTGGTTGTTGAACAGCGCAGAAGGGGATCGCGCATCCGGACTCAACCGCATTTTCGAGAACCTCGGGTTGGGGTTCCTCCAGAACTCGTGGTGGAGTGACCCGACCTGGGGAATGGCCGCTATCGCTCTTCCCGCCATCTGGCAGCTTTCTGGCTACGTCATGGCGCTCTTTCTTTCTGGCTTTCGCGGTATTCCAGAAGAGCTGCGCGAAGCCGCCCGCATGGATGGCGCGTCAGAGTGGAAACTTTACCGGCACGTCATCTTTCCGCAGCTCAGCCCCGTGGCCCTCTCGGCCCTCATCATCGTCGGCCACATGTCGCTGAAAGTCTTCGACCTGATCATGGCGATCACGAAAGCCATCTACCAGACCGAGGTGCCCGCCACCTATCTGTGGGTTGCCCTCACAGCGAATGACTACGCCAAATCCGCGACGATCGCCACCATCCTGCTCCTTCTGGTTGCGGTACTCATTGTGCCCTACCTGATCTACACCGCACGCGCAGAGAAGAAACAACAATGACCATCACCACAGGGATCGAGAAGAAGGCACCGGCTGCCCCTGGCCGGAGTGCCCGCGTTACCCTCAGCCGAACGGCCAAGTATGTGATGCTCGTGGTGTTTCTTGTCGCCGTGCTGATGCCGGTCTACGTGCTGATCGTGACAAGCCTCAAACCACCCGCAGATGTCAACCCGGCGAGTTCGTGGGGCCTCCCCGTGCGCTGGCCGTGGGAGCCCGTCACGCCAGGGGGTCCTACCGGGTTCGACAACTGGGCGATCGCGTGGGAGGCGCTGTCGGCATCCATTGGGCGCACGTTCTTGCTGGCAATTCCCGCAGCGCTCATCTCGTCGTTCCTCGGCGCCATGAATGGCTTCGTTCTTTCTCGCTGGCGATTCCCTCACTCAGACTTGGTGTTCACGTTCATCCTGTTCGGGATGTTCATTCCGTACCAGGCGATCATGACGCCGCTTGTGCAAATGAAGACGTCCTTCGGATTGCCCAGCGGCATCAGCACCCTCATCCTGGTGCACGTCATTTATGGCCTCCCTATTTGCACACTAATTTTTCGCAACTACTACGTGGGTATCCCCATGGAACTCATGGAGGCGTCGCGCATGGATGGCGCCGGCATGTTGCGCACGTTTAGAAGCGTTGTGCTGCCGCTCTCGCTTCCCGGCTTCGTGGTGACGATTATTTGGCAGTTCACGTCGGCCTGGAATGACTTTTTGTTCGCACTCTTCTTGTCGAACCAACGAGAGGGCCCCGTGTCTCTCGCCCTCAACAACCTGGCACAAGGCGCACAACTGGCCAACTATGGCGCGGCCATGGCCGGCGCACTGATGGCATCGCTGCCGACACTGGTCGTGTACATCGTGCTCGGCAAGTACTTCATCGGCGGGCTCATGAGCGGATCGGTGAAGAGCTAAGCAGTGAAGAGCTAAGCAGCGAAGAGCTAGGCGGCGAAGAACTGAGTGCCGTAATCGTCTGATACCAGCCTGATTCACGACTGATTCGCGGGCAAAATCCCCACTTTGCGACTAATTCACCATTAAGAGCCTTAGGACTCTCGGGGCAGTACCGGCTAGCGTAAGGGCATGAGAATCCTTCTTGTCGGCGCCGGTGGCGTCGGTAACTCGATCGCGAAGATCGCCGCCCGCCGCTCCTTTTTTGATGTCATGGTCGTCTGCGACTTCGACATCGCCAGAGCCAATGCCACGATTGCGTGGATCGAAGAGAAGCACGGCCCGCAGGCGGGGCGCTTCGTGGCCGCAAAGATTGATGCATCCGACCCAGATAATGTCGCCGCGATCGCCCGCGAACACCAGGCCACCCACGTGATGAACGCCGTGGAGCCCAAGTTTGTGCCCACCATCTTTGCGGGCGCGCTTGCCGCTGGCGCCGACTACCTCGATATGGCGATGAGCCTGTCAGAACCGCACCCGACCAACCCGCACGAAGAGACCGGTGTGAAGCTGGGGGATGACCAGTTCGCGCAGGCAGGCGACTGGGAGAAGGCTGGCCGCCTCGCCCTAGTTGGCATGGGTGTTGAGCCGGGGATGTCGGATGTGTTCGCGCGCTACGCCGTCGACCACCTCTTTAGCGAGGTCGACGAGCTTGGCGTGCGCGACGGTGCAAACCTGGTGGTGCGCGATGAGGCAGGCAACGAGATCTTTGCGCCATCTTTCAGCATTTGGACCACTATCGAGGAGTGCCTGAACCCTCCCGTCATTTGGGAGAAAGACAAGGGCTGGTACACGACCGCGCCGTTCAGCGAACCTGAGGTGTTCGATTTTCCTGAGGGCATCGGCCCGGTGGAATGCGTGAACGTGGAGCATGAAGAAGTGCTGCTCATGCCTCGCTGGCTACCGGCGAAGCGCGTGACGTTCAAGTACGGGCTCGGTAACGAGTTCATCGGCATCCTGAAAACCTTGAACCAGCTGGGGCTCGACAAGACTCAGCCGGTGAAGGTGCGATCGGCGGATGGCCCCGTGATGGTGGCCCCACGCGATGTTGTGGCGGCAGGCCTGCCAGACCCCGCAACGATCGGCCCGCGGATGGCGGGCAAGACGTGCGCGGGAGTGTGGGTGACCGGCACCGGCATCGATGGCAACCCTCGCTCCACGTACCTGTACCACGTGAGTGACAACGAGTGGACTATGGCGGAGTACGAGAGTCAGTGCGTGGTGTGGCAGACCGCACTGAATCCCGTACTCGCGCTTGAACTCCTTGCCACTGGCGTGTGGTCGGGTTCAGGGGTGCTCGGCCCTGAAGCGTTTGACGGGAAGCCGTTCCTCGACCTTATGGCCGCATCCGAAGCCGACGGCGGCTACGGGCAGCCGTGGGGCTTGCAGGAGTTGGCCCCGTAAAGGGCTGCTTTCGACGAGGCATCCAAATCGACCCCGGAGACCTCTGATGGCTCGCTAAAATCTATACGGCAGTGGAACTCAGTTGTCTGCGTACACTGCGTCACGAGCTCTGCGTAAGTCCGTGAGATCGTCGTCGGTGCAGATGTCGCGAAGCCCAGTGACATTGCGCGCGCACTCCATCCCAGACGCACCAATTAGGAGGTAACTTTCACCGCGCCGCCAGAACCCCGGAAGCGTGAACTCGGTGCCCTCGATCTTCACATCACTTTTGTCTCGTCCGCTGAGCGCGGTAACCACGAGTGCACCCTTTGCGGAGTGTTCAGCCGAGAGCTCGATATCAAGAGTTCCTGTTTCCCCTGGGGCGAGGTTCCAGCTGACCGGAATATCAGGAATGGGTTGGGATTGCTGACTACTCCCAAGAGCGCGGAAACGTGCAGTTGCGTCACTCAAGTCTACTTCGAGGCCGGCCGCTCGCGCGGTGGGGGTTACTGAGTCTTCTGCACACACCACGAGCACGTGGGTTGCTGGGGCAGTGCCGTCGGGTTTAACATCCGCTCGAAAGTCAACGAGGGCGAGCATCGCACCCTCTCCGGCATTGTTTCGCATACTGACGCGGAAACGGCGCTGCACGGGTTCTGCGTGGTCATCGAGCCATGCAAGTTGTTCTTTGCTGCAGGGTTGATCGCTCGCAGGGAAGTCGCTATCGATGAAAGAAAGTGGCAAAGCAAACTCCTTGACCCCGCTGTCGCTGGGGGCGGCAGTGACGCTCAAAGAACTGAAACCGCTCACATCGCGGGTCAGGGCCGAAACCACCGTGATCACACCGGTAATAGCACCCACGACGGCGACGGTTGCGCTGAGTACTTTCATCGAAGTCGAAAAACCTTTGCGGGCGCGAGGCGTTGAGCGTGAAGCCCCGTCGGCGCGGTGCTGGGTCGCGGATTCGGCTGAGGTAATTATTGGTTCCGCCTCGGTGCTCGGCCCGGGGACGGTGGTCTTTTCGGGAATGCGACTCGCCTCCGTCGACTCGTCAGTGGAGAGTTCTCCACCGTCGTCACTGCTGCTCATGATCGCCCAGCCTCCCGCAGGAGCGCTTCGGCTTCGGCAAAAGTGCATTTGAAGTACTCATTGCCAGGCTGACTGCATGCCAAACTCTGACCCGAGGTGAAATCTAAGTGGTAGCCAGGCACCGGTGTGGGGTCAATGGACAGTTCTTCAGCGAGTACGACCACACCGGATTCAGGAGTGATCAGATCGGCGACGATTCGACCGACGAAACGTTGTGAAGAATCAGCGATGTCGAAGGTGAGATCGGCGATCTCTCCCGGTGACAGGTTGATGGTGGCAAGCGATCCTTCAACTGGCGGATTTCCCTGCGAGTCGGTGACGTAGCCCCAAAGCGCGGGACTGCCATCGAGCGCCAAATTCATGACCTGGCTACCGCTGGCACCGGTTCCAGCACATGTCATCCTTACGAGTTGTGTTCGCTCCACGAACTTTCCCTCTACGTGGATGTTACTGATCGACATGGCGGCGCCGGTGCTCGCGGTGTTATGCACTTGCACACGGACGAGACGCCCCTCTTTGGTTTCGGGAATTCCGTATTTGACTAACCACGCACGCTGTTCTGGGCCACATTCCGATCCGTTCGGCATTGTGGTGAACGGCGCATCGACGGGAATCCACCATGTGGAAGGGTTATCGAGTGTTCCACCGAAAACATAATCATCGATCACGCCAATCACCTGAGCGCTCTCGCTTGAATCCGGCACAGATGTTGGTGTATCAGGTATTGACGCGGTGATCTGGGTGCCTTCCACGGAGGTCACCGTGCGTGTCGCATCAAGGATAAGCGGGACGGCAATGGCAACAATCCCAATGAGAAGTGCCACGCCACTGGCGATTGCTAAGAGAACGCGTTTTTTGAGCGGGTCCACGTTCGATCCTCCGGGTGCGCGGTGTGTTGACGGCGCGGAGTTCACGGATCACCGCACTAATCCCCGAAATTACACGCGATAATCGGTTCTCTGCAAGGCCGTCTATGGGGGGCACCGCTGCAACCAGAGCAGGGTTTCATAGAGAGGTGTGCAGGAGTTGACCCCGTAGCAGATGCCCTAGCACCCCGCAGTCTCGCGAATGATGCTCAAACGGACGAGCGTGTCCCTTGGGTTCAAGGGGTCGTTGCAACACCTGATTGATTCGGGGTGTTGATGATGGGTGGTCCTGCAGGGTATCCGCGTGATGTTCGGCGTCGGTTCTGGGAGGAACTCAGGGTCGGTGGCACGGCCACGGCT
>JBBSQX010000022.1:0-37728 GCA_038243605.1 Actinomycetales bacterium | reverse complement strand
CGCACCTCAACCCGTGCGTACCTCACCCCGTGCGAAACTCAACCCGGTGGAAACCCCCCCTTGCTCCGTGCGCGGGCCCACACCGCCCCCCCCACCCCTCGTAATGGGGGTGGCGGCACCGCTCACGGAGAGAATGGCAGGTGCCAGAGTTCAGGCCAAGGCCCACATCGCCACGGCGGCCGCCGCCGCGACGTTCAGCGAATCGATGCCGTGACGCATCGGAATCTGCACGATCGAGTCTGCAGCGGCGAGCGCCTCCGGGGTCAACCCATGGCCCTCCGTGCCAACCACAAGAGCCACACGCGCTGGTGGGTTGGCTGCGAACTCGCGCAAGCTCACGGCGCGATCGTTGAGTGCGAGCGCCGCAACGTGGAACCCGGATGCCGTGAGCAGCTCGCGCACACACGGCCACTCCCCCACGCGCGCCCACGGCACCTGCAACACGGTGCCCATCGAGACACGGATCGACCGTCGGTAGAACGGGTCTGAGCAATGCGGAGTGACGAGCACCGCATCCGCGCCGATGGCGGCAACTGAACGGAAAATTGCGCCAACATTTGACGGGTCCACAACATTCTCGAGGATGACGATGCGGCGGGCACCGGCGAGCAGCGCGATCGGGTCTGGCGGTGGCGGCCGCTCTAGCGAGGCAAGTACACCACGATGCAATTCGTAACCGGTAATGGCCGCCAGCAGTTCGCGTGGCCCTGAAAGCACGGGCACGTCGGGACCGACAAGCGCCACAGCGTCGTCCACGGTGCCACCGAGCGCGAGTACCGCGCGAGGTTTGTGGCCCGCTTTCAGCGCACGCTCCAACACGAGCGCAGACTCGGCAATGTACATACCGTGCTCGCCGCGCCCGTTCTTGAGCAGCACATCCGTGCCGTGGGCAAAGTCAGCAAGCCGTGGGTCGCTCAGATCCGTGATCTCGATTACGGGCATCCGCTACCGTTCGTCGCTGTCAAAATTCGGGCGTGTGCCGCGGGTGGTGAAAGTCGACAACGACTATTTTGGTGCCATGCGGATGGCGCCGTCGAGGCGAATGACTTCGCCGTTCAGAACCGCGTTCTCCACAATGTGCTTGACGAGGGCCGCGTACTCCTCAGGCCGACCAAGGCGCGCCGGGTGCGGCACCTGCTGGCCGAGGGAGTCGCGAGCCTCCTGAGGCAACCCCGCGAGCATCGGCGTGTCAAAGATTCCGGGGGCAATCGTCATGACCCGGATGAACCGTGGCGCGAGTTCGCGCGCGAGCGGCAGAGCCATCGCCGCGACGCCACCCTTTGACGCCGAATACGCGGCCTGGCCGATCTGCCCGTCGAACGCGGCGACCGATGCGGTGTTCACAATCACGCCACGCTCTGACTCGCCCTGACCTTCGCCACCGATCGGCTCAGTAGCAGCCATCGCCTCAGAGGCGAGCCGGATCACATTGAATGTGCCGATCAGGTTCACCCGAATGACACGCTCGAAGTGGTCGAGCGGCAGCGGGCCATCGCGGCCGAGCGTGCGCTCCGCTGTGGCTATTCCCGCGCAGTTCACGACGATGCGCAGTGGCTTCGTGGCCATCGCGATTGCCGCGCGCACCTGCTCTTCGTTGGTGACATCTGCTGGAGCAAACTTCACGCCAGCGACATCCGCGCCGCCGGAACTTGGCAGGTCGAGAATGATGACCTCAGCCCCCGCCTCTGCAAGCATCTTTGCGGTCGCGAGCCCAAGGCCTGACGCACCGCCCGTCACGAGCGCTGCGCATCCTGAAATCTGCATGGTGTGCCTTCCTTTCCGCGCTCACATCAGAGCACGAATCAGCGTTTGTCGAAAATCTAGAGTCGTTCGATGATGGTCGCGTTGGCCATGCCGCCACCCTCGCACATGGTCTGCAAACCCCAGCGCCCGCCGGTGGCTTCGAGCTGGTTCACGAGGGTGGTGAGCAGGCGAGTACCGGATGCACCGAGCGGGTGCCCGAGAGCAATCGCACCGCCGCGCGGGTTCAGCTTGTCTGGGTCGGTGCCGAACTCTTTCTGCCACGCGAGCGGAACAGAGGCGAACGCCTCGTTCACTTCGTACACGTCAATCTCGTCAAGGTTCATTCCCGCGCGCTCGAGAATCTTCTTCGTCGCCGGAATGACGCCGGTGAGCATGTAGAGCGGGTTGCTGCCGGTCACCGAGAACGCGTGAAAACGCGCGCGCGGTGTGAGGCCAAGCTTGTCGGCACGCTCCGCACTCATGATGAGGGCGGCGGAGGCGCCATCCGTAAACGGACTCGAGTTGCCCGGCGTGATGCTCCAGTCGATGTCGGGGAAGCGCTCAGCCAACTCGTCTGTGCGGAACGCCGGGTTCAATCCTGCGAGCCCCTCGACGGTCGTGCCTTCGCGAACAGTTTCGTCGATTGTGTGACCATCGGTATCCACGATCTCGGTGGCGAATGCTTCGCGGGATTCGAACGCGAGTCGGTGGGAACGAGCGGCGAACTCGTCAAGAGTCTCGCGGTCAAAGCCCCACTTTTCGGCGATGAGCTCTGCGGAGACACCCTGATTCACGAGGCCCTCCGGGTAGCGGGCGCGCATCTTCGATCCGAAGCGATCCATCCCCGCGCCGGAGGTTCCGAGCGGAATACGGCTCATCGACTCCACACCACAGGCAATCGCGATGTCGTACTGACCGGTCATGACACCCTGCGCCGCAAACATTGCGGCTTGCTGGCTCGAACCGCATTGACGGTCGATGGTCGTCCCTGGCACCTCGTCAGGGAAGCCCGCCGCAAGCACGGCGTTTCGGGCGATGTTGTACGCCTGCTCACCGACCTGAGACACGCATCCTGCGATGACGTCGTCGATCGTGGCGGGGTCGATGTCGCTGCGCTGAACGAGTGTCTCTAGCACCCCCGCGAGGAGATCTACCGAGTGGATATCGGAAAGCTGGCCGCCTGGCTTACCCCGACCACTCGGGGTGCGGATGACGTCGACAATGACTGCTTCATGCATGACTTCAGCCTACCTTTGCGCACTAGATCCATAAAGGTGAAGGATGCCAGAGACGAGCACAGCTCCACAGATGAGGAACGCCAGCAGTGAAACAAAGGTGCCGCGAAGTTCTGGATCTTCCCGCAGGCTTCGGCGTGCCAGCAGCGCAGCAATAACACCGGCAAGCGCAAGCGCAATGTTGAAAGGAGCGGGCACGAACACCGCGCATAGCCCCAGGGCTAAAGCGATGACCGATTTGCCCGAGTATGGATGACTCGAATTCTGCTCGCCACTCTCGTACGCCTCTGTTGTGGTTCCCACGTCACGCCTCGGCTTTCGGTCGAGTCTCTGGCTAAGCGTTCGGTGTCAGAGTGTACTTCGTCGACAGGTACTCGTGGATGCCCTCGGCGCCACCCTCACGGCCGAGACCGGACTGCTTCACGCCACCAAACGGTGCTGCAGCGTTGGAGGCGACCCCCACGTTGAGGCCCATCATGCCGGTGTCGATGGCGTCGATCATCCGCTGACCGCGTGCCAAATCTTGCGTGAACACGTAGCCGATCAGGCCGTATTCGGTCTCGTTGGCCATGCGCACGGCATCCGCTTCGTGCGTGAACGAGGCGATGGAAAGCACCGGGCCAAAAATCTCTTCCGTGAGGATGTCGCTGCCGGGCTGCACATTGCTGATAACGGTCGGCTCATAGAACGTACCCTCGCCATTAATGGCATTTCCACCCGTGTGCACCGTCGCGCCGCGCTTCACGGCATCCGCCACCAGCGCACCGACCTTAGCGACTGCCTTCGCGTCGATAAGCGGGCCAATTGTCACACCCTCTCCGGTGCCGCGCCCAATTTTGAATGCTTTCACGCGCTCGGTCACGCGCTTCGCAAACTCGTCAACCACTGACTCGTGCACGATGAAGCGATTGCCAGCGGTGCACGCTTGCCCGATGTTGCGGAACTTCGCAATCATCGCGCCGTCGACCGCTTTGTCAAGATCAGCATCGTCAAACACGACGAACGGGGCGTTGCCACCAAGCTCCATGGAGGTGCGCAGCACCCCATCTGCCGCCTGCTTGAGCAGCGCAACCCCCACGGGGGTCGAACCGGTGAAGCTCAGTTTGCGCAAACGCGAGTCAGCGAAGATCGGCTTCGAGACGGCACCGGATGACGAGGTCGTGAGAACGTTCACAACACCAGCGGGAAGCCCAGCTTCTTCGAGCAGCTTCACGAACGCGAGCGTCGTCAGCGGAGTGAGCGCGGCAGGCTTCACCACAACGGTGCACCCAGCGGCAAGCGCTGGCGCGATCTTGCGGGTCGCCATGGCGAGCGGAAAATTCCACGGGGTGATGAGGTAGCAAGGACCGACTGGGCGCTGCGACACGATCATCGTGCCGGTGCCTTCCGGGTTTGGTCCGTAGCGACCCTGAATGCGTACAGCCTCTTCGCTGAACCAGCGCAGGAACTCCGCTCCGTACTTGACCTCGCCCATCGACTCGGCGAGGGGCTTACCCATCTCGAGAGTCATCAACAGTGCAAAGTCGTCGGCGCGCTCCATGAGCAGGTCAAACGCGCGGCGCAACAGATTGCTGCGTTCCCGCGCAGGAGTTGCTGCCCAGGATGCTTGTGCGTCAGCCGCAGCATCCATGGCCTTCTGCGCATCATCTGGCGTAGCATCCGCAATCGTTCGGATCACAGCGCCCGTCGCAGGATCGTTCACCGCCAGCGTGCCACCGCCCGACGCTGCCACCCATTTGCCCGCAATAAACAGCTTGTCGGGAACGGAAGCCAGCAGTTTGGCCTCGCGCGCATCACTCATAGAAGTACTCCTTCTTGGTCTAACTCAAGCGTAGTGATGTACCGGCATTCCGGTTGCCACCAAACTCGTTCGACCGCGGATGAGCGCGAGGCCGAGGAAGACTACTTGATAACGCCGTTGCCCTCTCCCTCAATCTTCTTGTCGTGCAGGAGGTCGCCGCTGGAATCCACCGGCGTCACCGTCACCGTGAAGTCGATCGGGGAGTCCTTCTGGTAACGGAAGTTCGCCGCCATGTTGTAACTTTCACCCTTTCCGAGGGTGTACACCGAGGGGTCATGAATCTTGCCCGTCGCAAACGCACTCGTGCTGAGGCCCATCGATTCGTACAGAGCGGAATCTGTGATGGCATCCATCCCCTGCAGGTACGGCCAGTCAGCGTAACGCGCAGACACGTTGGCGAGAGACGCCCCAAGGTCGACCGCGTCACCATTGTTGGTGACCACATAGTTGATGAAGACAATGTCGTCACCGACGCTGATGATGGGCTTGCCGTTCGGGTCAGCAAAGTTACCCGTCTTGGTCGCCTGCGTGACAGCGATTTGATAAACGTCGATGCTGATGTCGCCCGCCGTGAAATTAGTGATCAGGTCGCCGTCGGTTGACACTGGCTTCGCCCACTCTGCAGGCGTACCATCCGATGCCGCGGCGGGGGCCTTCGACTCTTCAGGTGCGGGAGAGGAAGACGTATCTGGCTTGGCAGGAGTCGGTGCGGGCGCTGCGGAGCAGCCGGCGAGGAGAGTAATTCCCACTGTGACGCCAAGGACAGTAGCAAGAGTGCGTGATCGTATTTTCTGCAAGATTGATCTCCATTTTTTGATGAATGTGAATGAATCGACGTCGCCCGACCGGTCTTCACGCGCACCAAAAATAGGGCCCGAAACGTGCTCGCAGTCCCCCGGAATGGCCGCTGTCGTTGCGAACCGCCTCAACGAGCATACAGGTGGTTCTACTCCTCGAGAACACTGAACTAGGTGCTGCGCGATCGGGGCCAGGTGTACGCGGCTCGCGAGCAGGCTTGTGTGGACTAAACCTCGCGCTCGAGAAAATCCCTAATTCGCTGCTGCACGGGTTGCGTGTCGTAGCCCTTCACGAGCGCGCCGGCCATGCGCACGGGGTCACCGAAGAAGTAGTACTCGTAGAGCGATTGGCGACTCGAAAACCCTGAAATGGAGGCGTCGTGCGCGAGCTTGAAGAGCTTGACACGCTCCGGCCCGGTGAGCGACTTACCCTGAAGGTACAGCTCAATATCTGGCAGGGCATCACTAGCGAGATCCGCTTCGCCAGGCAGCGCCATCAGCCCGCTTGCACAGAACGTGCGAATAATCTGCGGAAAACGCTGAGCAACCTTTGGGTACCAATTGCGGGCAGCGTTAAGGGTTGGCCAGTGCGGCTGCATGAGACCCCACTCATTGAGGCTTGCATCGACCTCAGCTGCGCGCATGAGCGCCTTGCCAATTTCGACATCCACTACGAGTTCCGCGAGCGCCTCCTGAATGTGCAGGAATCCGTCGATGCCAATTGCCTCAGCGATCTCCGTCGCGAGCCCAAGAAAAAACTCGCTCTTGGCAATCGTTCGCGTCACAACCTGGTGGGTCATCAGGGCTGCGGCACCCGTCTCCGCGTAAAACTGGTTGCACAGTTCGGGATGCCCGAGCATGAAGATGCGCTCGTTCGGCACGAAGACGTGGTCGAAGATGACAACGGCATCCACCTCATCGAAGCGGCTTGCGAGCGGCTCATCAAAGTGGGATCCACCATTGTGCAGCGAGGTGCGGCACAGGTATCGAAGGCCGGGGGTGTCGTTTGGAATAGCGAACGCATAAGAGTACGGGGCATCCTCTGGCGTGCCGCGAAGCACCGTGGACGGAAAGACGAGGAGCTCATCCGCGATGGGGGCCGCCGTTGCCAGCATGCGAGCGCCATGGATGACGATGCCATCCGGGCGCTCCTCGATGATGCGCGCAGCGAGCTGGCCACCAAGCTGCTCACTGCCAGAAACGGAGCGGTTCACCTGTGGCGGGATAAGTGTGTGGGTCGCGAGAAGGTCGTTTTCTCGCACCATCTCGTAGTATGCCTCGATGCGCTCACCGTAGATCGGGTCCGCCTTCTCAAACCACTCCTTCGCTGAGGCTAGGGCCGAGAGGCAGGAGTTCATGTAGTCACCTGAGCGGCCAAGAAATCCGTTGGAATACTCGGCCCACACCTGCATGCCCGCGCGACGACGTTCCAGATCTTCCACCGTCTTCGGGATGAGAAAGGACACGCTCACCGGGTCGCCGGTGGAGGGTGACGTGTACGTGAGCTTGTCTATGTACTTCGGATCGTGCTGCAAGTCAAAGAGCTGCGCATACGTTTGTGCGATGTTTTTGAAGGCCGGATGCTGGGTCACATTCTCGCTGACCAGATCACCATCGATGGTGATGTGCGGTCGCATTGAGTTCAACCTATCGAGGAACTGCTGGCCAGTGCGTGCACCCATGGGGAGCTCCTTTGTCGTATTTTTATCGCCCCCTGAGGCACTCGAAGGGAGCTGCTCTTTGCAGATATGCCCCCTTCGAGTGCCTCAGGGGGCGGAACCTTTTACAGCAAGGACTCGTGCCCTGGCATGAACTCAGGGATCTCGGTGAATCGGCCGCTCACAAATCCGAGCGTGTCGCCGCTGCGGTAATCGTAGTCCTGCACTTCGCCGACGTAGAGAGTGTGGTCGCCGCCGTCATACGCAGCCCACGGGGTGCAGGAGAACCAGGAAAGCGTGCCTGCCAAGCGCGGTGCAACATCGCCCTCGACCCATCTGGGTTCTTGGTTTGGTTTGCCCGCGAAGTGCAGAGCGAGTGATTCCTGCTCAGCGCCGAGAACGTTGACAGTGAAGTTTTTGCCGGCGAGTTCGTCGTGGCTGACGGTGTCTCGCGCAATGCTCACGAGCACGAGAGGTGGCTCGATCGAGACGGAGGTGAACGAGTTCACGGTGATTCCGTGACGCCCATCGGCTGCCTCGAAGGTGACAACGGCAACCCCGGTAGCGAATCGCCCGTAGCCTCCGCGAAGGTAGTGCGCGGGTGGTCGATAAAGCCGCGATCCCGGTTCGAAGCCTCTGGAGGCCTTGGCGTTCATTTTCTCTCACTCATCTCTTACATTTTTCGATACAGAGCGCCCGATCTCGCGGCGACCCATACCCCCTTTATTCTATCAATCGGCACGTCATGGGGCTGAGGCCGTGCCCTTGACGAACGGGTCAGAATGTGGTGAGATCGTATATTATTTCGTACACTACTGGAGTTGGTATGCACGACAACAGCGTCCCCGCACTCGAAGCCATGATCGGCCAGACCCCAGGCAAAGTGATCGCGGTACACCTTAACTACCCGAGTCGAGCAGCGCAGCGCGGGCGCACGCCAGCACAGCCGGGCTACTTTCTCAAACCAACGACATCGCTGTCGACATCCGGCACACCCATCGAACGCCCAGCAGGCTGCGAACTTCTCGCCTTCGAGGGCGAAATTGCCCTCATCATCGGAAAAGTCGCAAGACGCGTCTCGCCAGAAGAAGGCTGGAGCCACGTCTCTGGCGTCACCGCAGCGAATGACTTCGGTGTGTACGACCTCAAATACGCGGACAAAGGCTCCAACCTGCGCTCGAAAGGTGGTGACGGATTCACCCCCATCGGCCCCTCAGTGCTCGCAGCGAACCTCATCGACCCACATGGCCTTCGCATCCGCACCTGGGTGAATGACGTACTCGTGCAGGAAGACACCACCGAGACACTCCTGTTTTCGTTTGGTCAGCTTGTTGCGGATCTCTCGCAGTTGATCACGCTCGAAGCAGGCGACATCATCCTGACGGGAACCCCCGCCGGTTCCACGGTCGTGCGCCCGGGCGACATTGTGCAAGTTGCCGTCGACGATGCAGAAGGTCGCATGACAGGGCACCTCACCACCCCTGTGGTCGAAGGCACCACACCATTTGGCGCCTACGGATTCGGGCCAAAGACGACCGACGCGCTGAGATCCGAAGCAGAAGGCACCTCTGGGCCTGCCCCATTGTCTGACGCACTCATCGCAAAAATCAACTCCGTTGGCACTGCCACGCTGAGCTCACAGCTTCGCAAGCGCGGCCTCAATAACATGTCGATCGATGCACTCACGGCGACCCAGCCAAACACCCGCATGGTCGGGCTCGCACGCACCCTGCGCTTCATCCCCAACCGCGAAGACCTTTTCACCAGTCACGGCGGCGGATATAACGCACAGAAGCGCGCATTCGACTCCCTGAACCCCGGCGATGTTCTCGTGATCGAGGCGCGCGGAGAAAAGGGCACCGGCACCGTGGGCGACATCCTCGCCCTGCGCGCTCAGGTGCGCGGTGCGGCGGGCATCGTCACGGATGGCGGGGTGCGCGATCTTGACGCTGTCACAGAGCTCGGCATCCCCGCATACCACTCCGGGGCCCACCCCGCGGTTCTCGGCCGTAAGCACGTGCCGTGGGATACCGACCTCACCATCGCGTGCGGCGGCGCCGCCGTGCAGCCTGGCGACGTCATCGTTGGCGATGCGGATGGCGTGCTCGTGATCCCGCCCGCCATCATCGACGAACTCGTCGACGCCGCCATTGAGCAGGAACGGCAAGAGACTTTCATCGCAGAGCAGGTCGGAGCAGGCGAAGGCGTTGACGGGCTATACCCGATGAACGCTGACTGGAAAACCAGGTACGAGGCATGGCTTTCAGCCAAGTAGGAGTGCGCTCAGCACCGAGCAAGTCGCAGCTCGCCTATGCCTTCATTAAAACCCGGATCGAAGATTCCCGCTTTACGCCCGGCTACCGCCTCGTCCTTGGCACCATCGCTGGAGAGCTTGGCGTTAGCGTCGTGCCGGTGCGCGAGGCGATTCGACGCCTAGAGGCCGAAGGTCTGGTGCAGTTCGAGCGCAACGTTGGCGCGCAGGTGGCCATGATCGACCCGCGCGAATACGAAGTGACGATGCAGACACTCAGCATCGTGGAGGGGTGGGCGACCGCCGCCTCCGCGCCGTTCATGACGACCAACGATCTGGCCAGGGCCCGCGCAATCAATGATCAACTGGCCGAAAGCCTGCACCACTTTGACCCCGTCTCGTTTACGAGGCTAAACCTCGATTTTCATTCCATTTTGTTCGAACACTGCCCGAACCCGCATGTTCGCGACCTTGTCGATCGGGGTTGGGCGCGGCTGCGCGCGCTCCGTGAGTCGACCTTCAGTTTCGTGCCAGGTCGCGCGCGCGAATCGGTGGCGGAGCACGCCCACATTCTCAACCTCATCGAGCGCAAAGCGGATGCAGTTGAACTCGAGTTCGCCGCACGCAATCACAGGCTGACGACGCTCGACGCCTTTCTCGCCCACGACCGCGCGACACACTCGGCGAAGGCCATTGCTGGCCTTCACGTGTCGCCAGCGCCGACCGCCGTCCCGGTGGGTGGACAGCCAAGTTCTCGAACGAAGTCAACCATTATCAAGGAGACAGCATGAAGTTTCGCAGCAACCCGGCCACGATTCGCGGCTCGATCGCACCACTCATGACCCCGTTTACGAGCGACGGCGCCATCGATCACGCTGGTCTCACGAACTTGGTGAACTGGCAACTGGCATCCGGCAGTAACGGTATCTCGATTGGTGGCTCAACGGGTGAGCCGAGCTCCCAGACGATCGCCGAGCGGGCGGAGGCCATCCGCACGGTTGCCGCAGCCATCGGTGACCGGGTTCCGTTCATGCCGGGAACCGGATCCGCGAAGCTCGACGAAACGATGGAGCTCACGGCAGCTGCCCGCGATGCCGGCATCGATGCCGCCCTCATCATCACGCCGTACTACGCCCGCCCCACCCAAGAGGCCCTGTACCGCTGGTATAAGACGGTGGCCGACGAGTTTCCTGACCTGCCAATCGTCGCCTACAACGTGCCAAGCCGCACTGCAGTAGACATCGCACCAGAGACCGTTGCGCGCCTGTTCCACGACGTGGAGAATTTCGTCGGCGTAAAGGAGACCACGAAAGACTTCGAGCACTTTTCCCGCGTGCTGCACCTCTGCGGCCCCGAGCTTCTGGTGTGGAGCGGCATCGAGCTTCTCTGCCTGCCACTGATGGCTCTCGGCGGTGCCGGGTTCGTCAGCGCGACCGCGAACATCGCGCCTGCCGCTGTCGCGGAAATGTTCACGGCGTGGGAGTCCGGCGACTTCGCCAGGGCCCGCGAGATCCACTACGGTCTGCACCCGCTCGTTGACCTGCTGTTCGTGGAGACGAACCCAGCACCAGGCAAGTGGGTGCTTGAACAGCGCGGACTGATCGCGAGCGGCCACGTTCGCTCACCACTCATTGAGCCGACGGATGCCGGTCTCGTCAAGATCAAGCAGCTCATGGCGGAGGGCGAAAAATATCTCACCTCTGCCGATGGCTTCACTGTTTCGAACACCGCAGTAGGAGGTAAATAAGATGGCCCACGTCATCCTCAAGAACATTCCGGATCGCCTTCGCCACTACATCGACGGTGAATTCGTCGACAGCGTGGACGGCGGTACGTTCGACGTGCTCGACCCGGTCTCTAACGAGACCTATGTTCAGTGCGCGGCAGGCAAGCAGGCCGACATTGATCTTGCCGTCGCCGCTGCCAAACGCGCGTTCGACACCGGCCAGTGGCCGCGCATGAGGAACCGCGAGCGCAGCCGCATCCTGAACCGCATCGCCGACCAAGTGGAGGCGCGCGGTGATGAGCTTGCCGAGCTCGAAACCTTCGATACCGGCCTGCCGATCACGCAGGCAAAGGGTCAAGCCCAGCGTGCGGCCGAGAACTTTCGTTTCTTCGCCGACCTCGTTGTCGCCCAGCGTGACGACACCTACCAGGTGCCCGGTGCTCAGGTGAACTACGTGCACCGCAAGCCGGTCGGTGTCGCGGGGCTCATCACACCGTGGAACACCCCCTTCATGCTGGAGAGCTGGAAGCTCGCCCCCGCGCTGGCCTCCGGCTGCACCGTCGTGCTGAAGCCCGCCGAGTTCACGCCGCTCTCCGCTAGCTTGTGGGCCGGAATCTTTGAAGAAGCCGGGCTTCCCAAGGGCGTTTTCAACCTCGTCAACGGGCTCGGTGAGCAGGCGGGTGACGCGCTCGTGAAGCATCCGGATGTTCGCCTCATCTCGTTCACGGGAGAAACGACCACCGGTCAGACGATTTTCCGCAACGCCGCCAAGGATCTCAAGGGTCTCTCGATGGAGCTCGGAGGCAAGTCCCCCGCCGTCGTGTTCGAGGATGCCAACTTCGATGCCGCCATCGACTCCACCCTGTTCGGCGTCTTCTCGCTCAACGGCGAGCGCTGCACCGCTGGCAGCCGCATTCTGGTTCACAGCAGCATCTACGACCGGTTCGTGGAGGCATACGCCGCGCGCGCGAAAAACATTGTCGTTGGCGACCCGCACGACCCCAAGACCGAGGTCGGTGCGCTCGTGCACCCAGAGCACTACGCCAAGGTCATGAGCTACGTCGAACTCGGCAAGAGTGAAGGTCGTCTCGTCGCTGGCGGCGGTCGGCCTGAGAACCTTCCGACCGGCAACTATGTCTCGCCCACCGTATTCGCCGACGTGAAGCCGGATGCCCGTATCTTCCAGGAAGAAATCTTCGGCCCGGTCGTGTGCATCACTCCCTTCGACACGGATGAAGAGGCCCTTGAGCTTGCGAACGGCGTGAAGTACGGCCTCGCCGCCTACCTGTGGACGAACAACCTTGAGCGCGCTCACACATTCGCCCACCAGGTCGAGGCGGGAATGATCTGGCTCAACTCGCACAACGTGCGCGACCTTCGCACACCGTTCGGCGGCGTCAAAGCCAGTGGCCTCGGCCACGAGGGCGGCTACCGCTCCCTCGACTTCTACACCGAACAGCAAGCAATGCACATCTCACTCGCCCCGGTTCACACGCCGAAATTTGGAGCCTCGAAATGACCACTGCGCCCAACATCCTCCGCTCCGCCTATGCCGAACTGATCGTGAGTGACCTCGCCGCGAGCCGCGCGTTTTACGTTGATGTTCTCGGGCTCATCGTCACCTACGAAGATGACCACGCGATCTACTTGCGTGCGTTCGAGGAGTACCTGCACCACTCCCTGGTGCTGCGCACGGGGCCAGTCGCCGCCCTTGGCGTACTCGCCTACCGCGTGCACTCGCAAGCAGAGGTTGCCACGGCTGCCACCTACTTCATGGAACTTGGCTGCACAGTCGAGCACCGCGCAGCGGGTGCCACCAAGGGCATCGGCGAGGCCGTGCGCATCGAAGACCCACTCGGTTTTCCGGTCGAGTTCTTTTACGACGCAGAGCACGTTGAGCGCTTCACTCGCCGCTACGACGCCCACGGCGCAGGAGCGATTGCACGCCTCGATCACTTCAACATCATGACGCCGGATGTACCTGCCGCTCAGGAGTACTACCAAACTCTCGGATTCCGGGTGTCGGAAGACATCCAGGATGACGAGGGCACCGTGTATGCAGCCTGGTTGTTCCGCAAGCCAACAGTGCACGACATCGCCCTCACCGGCGGCGACGGACCACGGATGCACCACATTGCGTTCGCCACTCACGAGCGCGCGCAGATCCTGAACATCTGCGATCACCTCGGTGCCATTCGCCGCTCCGACATGATTGAGCGCGGCCCTGGCCGTCACGGTGTATCCAACGCCTTCTACCTCTACCTGCGCGACCCTGACGGACACCGCATCGAGATCTACACGCAGGACTACTACACAGGTGACCCAGACAACCCCACCCTCACCTGGGATGTGCACGACAACCAGCGCCGCGACTGGTGGGGCACCCCTGTCGTGCCCAGCTGGTACGCGGAAGGATCCACTGTGCTCAGCCTCGACGGAACCCCTAAATCGCTTGTCGAACGAGTCGAAACTGCCGAGGCCGCTGTCACGATCGGCGCCGACGGCTTCTCGTACACCCGCGAAGGCGAAGCGATGCCAGAGTACAAACTCGGAAACCAGGTCTAGGGTCACTCGCCTCTGGCCCCCGGCGCAGAGCTACTACACAGAGCTACTACACAGAGCTGCTTCTCTGAGCTGCTTCTCTGAGATGCTTCTCTGAGCTACAGCGCGCCCTCGTCGGCAGCCTCGGCAGTAGCATCGCCGAGCGGGCGGGGGTGACGCGGCGTCGCCGACGGCTCACGCAGCAGAAAAGCTAACCCAAGGCACACCACGGTGAGCGCAACAAGAATCGCGAAGGCGGTTTGCAGGTTGGTTTGGTCGGCGACCCACCCCAGCAGCGGACTAAACAGCCCACCCACGGTCACGGCAAGTCCCACCGTAACTCCGCTGGCGATACCGATCCGGTTGGGCAAATAGTCCTGCCCAAGAATCACAAATACCGCGAACGGAATGAAAATGGCCACACCAAACAACGCAACGAACCCCATTGCCACCGGCCAGGTTGTCGACAACACAACCCCCAGAAGCGACGGTATTGCTAAGAGGAATCCGATGCGGATGCTGCGAAGCCGCCCAATGCGGTCCGCGAGCCAACCTCCGAAGAGAGTGCCCACCGCGCCGGCGCTCAGGAACACTGTCAACGCTGCACCCCCCAGCGCCTGAGAAGTTTTGAAATCGTGAATGAAGTACAACGCAATAAACGACACCGAGCCGAAAAACACGATCGAGCGCACCACCACCACCGCGGTGAGGCGAAGGAACCCTGGCCAGTTGTCGGGACCTGGCGCATGAACGACAGGCCGCGGTGCCCCAACCGGGCCGTCGAGCACCCTTCGGAGCCACAAAATGATGACGAGCGCCATTACCCCGGCAGGAATCATCAGCAGCGGTGTGCCAGAGAGCCCCGTCAGCAGAAGCAGCGGTGTTGTCACGAGCGAACCGATCGCAAAACCAAGGTTGCCGCCGACAGCAAAAATGCTCATTGCCCGGTTGCTGTTGCCCGCCGCAACCCTCGCAGCACGAGCTGCTTCCGGATGGAAGGCAGAGATGCCGATTCCCGAGATCGCGATCACGAGCCACGTCATCCAGTACTCGGGGGTGAATGCAACGAGGCTCACACCGACCGCTGCCGTGACCATGCCGGCGGGAATCAGCCAGCGCCGCGGCTTTTTATCCCCCCACCATCCGAAGGCCGGCTGCGCGAACGACGAGAGAAGGTTTGCCGCAAGAGTGAGACCGGCAACAGCTGCGTAACTGTAGTGCCTCTCGAGTACGAGAAACGGCAGTAGCGCCGGAACAACACCCTGATAGAAGTCATCAAAGAGGTGCGAGCTCGCCATAAAGGCGATCCCTCTGCGGTTTACGCGAGCGATGAGGACTCCAAAATTTTGACGCCCGCCCCGACGAGCTCGGTAAGCGCAGCTACCGAGCTCTCGGCACTCACCCCCGCAACAAGGTCAGTGAGCACCCGCACGTGCAGGCCAGCCGTAATCGCATCGAGCGCAGATGCCCGCACGCAGTAGTCAGTGGCAAGGCCAACGACATCGACTTCACTCACACCGCGGTCTGCGATGGCAGTAGCGAAGAGCACTCCTTCTGGTGTGGATCCTTCAAAAATCGAGTACGCGGGAACACCTTGACCTTTGCGAACGTGCAGCGTAATAGCGTCGGTGTCGAGCGCAAAATGATAGTCAGCGCCAGCGGTTCCCGCGACGCAGTGCACCGGCCACGTGGTCACGAAATTCGGTGCTGCCGTCGTAGCAAAATGCCCACCGTTGTCGTTGTCGGCGTCGTGCCAATCCCGTGAGGCGATCACCTCGTCGTAGCGCCCCGGATGCTGGCGAAGGTACCCGGTAATTCCACGCGCAACGCCACCCCCACCGGTGACGCCAAGAGCGCCGCCCTCGGTGAAGTCGTTCTGTACATCAATGATGAACAACGCCGTGCTCAATTTTCTACCGCATTCCTTGTCAGCCGCTAGTTGTTTGAAAGGTTATTGCCGCACGTGAAGGCGCCCGTCGCTAGAGCATCAAGCGCAACCGTGGCCTCTTCCTCTACGGGACCAAGCGCATAGAACGCAAAGGAGAGCACCGCGCCATCCTGCGCATTGAGCCAGCCAGAGAGAGTGCGAGAACTGTTAATCCATCCGGTCTTTCCGAAAACTTGCCCCCTCGCAATTTCGCTGGACCCGGTGAACCGGTTGCGAAGGCTGCCAGACTGCCCCGCAATTGGCATGACATCTTTGATCACACCTAACTCCTGTTCACCCGTGGCAACTTTGGCCATGAGCTTTGCCATGAACTGCGGCGTGACCAGGTTGCTGGCACTGAGACCTGACCCATCGCGAATGGTGATCTCCGACGTATTGAGACCGAGGTTGGCGATGATGCCAGGAATGACAGTAGCGAGTGAGGCAGCTGTGCCACCTCCGCTCCACTCTTTTGAGACAACCCGCGCAATGTTTTCTCCCAAAGAGTTGTCAGAGAAACTGAGCATTTGCGCGATCAACGTTGACATGGGCTGCGACTTCACTTCGCCCAGTTTGTCCTTGCCCGGCGTAGCATTCCCCGATTCCACTACCGCAGAGGCGTCAAGACCCAGGGCAGCTTTGAAGGCATTTCCTGCACGCGAAATGGGATCCCCGCTTCGGGGGCTTCTCACCGACGTCGGGTCGTCGCGATCGCCATCGACCATGAGCGCGGTGACTTCTGCTTGCCAACCGTCAGTTTGTTCAACGCGATCCCAGGTGTCGTCCCATTTATCGGCGGGATTCCAGTAGCTGGCATCGAGAATTAGCTTCGTAATCTCGACCTTTGGATACTTGGCCTTCCACGTTTCCAACGTCAGGCGTGCAAGTTCTTCTAGTTTCGGAGCGCCGACATACACGCTCTCCACCCCAGCCGGAAGCCGGCTGAGAGTGGGATCGCCCCCACCCACTAAGACAATGCTGCCGGGCTCTGGCCCCTCGAATACGCGTGTAGACATTTGAAAGTTCGGTCCGACCGTCAACAGCGCTGCGGCCGCAGTAATCACCTTGAGCCCACTGGCGGGTGGCGCTGGAACGGCGGCGCTGTGATCGTAAAGCACCTCACCCGTGGTGATGTTGATCACGGAGCCTTCGAACGTCAATAAGCGGGGATCTGCGGCGAGACTCGCTATGGAACAGGTACGAAGCGCCGTAGCGGGCAAGAGCTCAGTAGGCACATCCCGCGTTGGCTCTGGCGTCGGAGTTGCTGATGCCACGACCGGAATGGAGGCGGCAGAGCCAACGGCAACTCCAGTGAATATCGAGACAGTGCCAAGCAGCAGAAAGATGACGCCCATAGAAGAAAACATCCAGGCGTTCGGATGTCTGGCCACGGCGGTAGCGAACCCGCGCATCGTCGAGGTTTTGACTGCGGTTTCGTATTCCTGCGACGCACCGGCAGAGGAAAGCACTTCTGTGGCGGGAACGTTAGCACGCGGCGTTCCTGCCGCAAAAATAACGGTGGCAGGCGGGTCTGCAGCAGGCACTCCGGTGAGAAAAACTTCAGTCGCTGGTGCATCAGTGGCAGTCGCATCGTCGGCGGGTCGGCGAACTTTGGCCTTGTCGTCGGCCTTGTCTTTGCCCTTGGCCTTCTCGGCGTCTCTGGCCGCCCGGCGGGTCAGCGGTACTTCGTCACTCACCTGCCCATGATATCGGCGAAAGCCGTGAGGTTAGCAGCCACCCCACTTTGCAGAGGCGCGCGTGAAGGAGTAATCCTCGTTGGGCAGTCCACCATGGGTCATGGCGAAGTAGATGCACACACCCGCAACGCTCCCGTCGTAGCCAGGTCGGTACAGGGAAGCTTGGTGTGATGGTGAGTTCCACCACTTGGTGGCTACCGTCGCCCCCGAGTTGCCGCCTCCACCGGCGAGGTTGCCGTCGCAGCCTTCGCTCGGAAGACCGTCGCTGCGCACAGAGCCTATGTGCCCCCACGCACTTGCCGGGTCTTCACTTGGGTCTTCCGCCATCCAAAACAGTCGTGCTTCCATGCAGCTGTCGTAGCGGATGTTGCTATACGGAATCGGTTCGAGGCAGTTCGCAACACGAATGGCGTTGAAAGTTGCGGCGAACGACGCTAAATCGTCACTGGTGGTTCCCGAGACGCCACCGGCAGAAACCGTGCCGGGTGCACCCGCTGTGCCTCCCCCAATTCCGGAGGGGCACGATCCACCCACCGCCTCCATCGCGGCGCGGCGTAGGGTGCCGACGCTTCCCCCGCGCGCGTCAGGAACCTGAATGACGGGTTTTGGCACCGGTTTTTGTGCGAGGTGTTCAAAATCTTTCGTGAGCTGCGACGCGCGTACGGTCTGTTGAGCCGCAATTGTCGCCTCGCTTTGGTTACTCACCTGCCGTGGCTCGTGCACGGCCTCAGTAGCATGAGGCGCGGAGGCGAAGATCGGCAGCGCCGTCTGCTGCGCAGCTCTGGCGGGCTGCACATTGCCAAAGAGCGATGGCCCGCTGCCGCCCACGAACGGAAGCACAAGTGTGAGTACCGCAGTGAACACGGCGACGAGAAAAGCGAGACGCTTCACTTCAGTTTCCCCCTAAAGATACTGATGTCGCGACCGTTCCCCAACGGTCCACGGGTTTAAAGGTACGGCTACAGCGGTAAAAAATGCAATGCAAACGGACTGGCAATATGCTCGAAATCCCGTTTTGGGGGTGAGCACGCTTGAGGGGAAAGTGTCGGCACTACCTCGCGTATAAGTCGATCGCTTGTGCGCTAACGAGCCTCTCGTGCCCGCCGCAGATCACGCTCAGCGTCAGCTGCTGCCGCCTCCTCCGGCGTGGGAGCTGTGCCGCCGAGTTCGCGCGGCTGCCACCACTGACCAGCACCTTCATGGGGATAGGCCTGCTGCGCTGTCTCAAGCAGACCCTGCATGGTCGTCTTGAGCCGCGCCGTGGCGGTGATAGGGTCATCTGCCGGCGTCACCACGATCGGCTTGCCGACGACCATCACGATGGGCACTCCAAAGCGCTCGCGCAGAGTGATTTTGCGGTTCTTGGTCATGAGGCGTTGCCCACCCCACAGTGCGAGCGGAATGAGTGGCACGCCAGCTTCTGCCGCCAAGCGCACCGCTCCAGTCTTGAATTCACGAATCGTGAACGACGCGCTCACCCCGGCCTCCGGAAATACGCCGATCAGCTCGCCCGCCTGAAGCGCGGTCACCGCGGAAGCGTAGGCGGTGGCTCCGGCCTTCATATCGACCGGGATGTGCTTCATATTACGCATGAACGAACCGACGACGCGCTTCTCGAACACGCTTTTCTTTGCCATAAAACGGATGCGGCGGCGGTTGTGCAGCCACATCGCCCACTCGACTAGGGCGAACTCCATGTAGCCGAAATGGGTCATAGCGATGACGGCACCACCCTCATTGGGCAGGTGCCGTTCGCCGAGGACAGTGCGGCGCAATCGCAGGGCGCCAAACATCGCGCGACCGGCGACGAGCGCCGCCGTGTAGATCGGCTCATTCCGGTACTTCATGACACCAGTTTACGAGATTGGTATGGGAGCGTCCCTGCATCGCAGAGTCAAAGAGGGATGCTCGATTGTGGTCGGTGGCTCCGAGGGAGCCGCCTGTCAGAATCGAACTGGACGCCGCATCGCAGAGTCAAAAAGGGATGCTCGATTGTGGTCGGTGGCTCCGAGGGAGCCGCCTGTCAGAATCGAACTGACGACCTTCTCATTACGAGTGAGATGCTCTACCAACTGAGCTAAGGCGGCGGGCCTCCCGTGACAGGAGACACAGCAAGAAAGCTTAGCGGATCAGGAACCCACATGAGTCGCAAGCACAGAACTCAACCCGCTGAACGCGTCGCGAACCTGCTCTGCGAGGGGTGGCGACTTCGGCGTTTCAATCCACCGGCGGTACGCAAATCTCATCGCGGCAAGGCCAATCTGGCTGAGGAGCTGTGACTGGCGCAACAACTCGTCGGGGTCAAGCGCAAGGGTTTGATCATCAACCGTGAGGCGCTTCCGCACAAGTTCAGTGAGCTCATCCTCGAACAAATGCAGGTACGCCATGCGCTTGGCAAAAAGTTCTGGGTGTTTGCGCAAGAGCTCTCGCCGTTGTTGGCTGGCCACCAAATCATGTGCAAGCGAATCCGCAGCTTCTGAGAACACTCTGCCGAGGCTCTCCAACAGACTCACCTCGGCACCTTCCGTCAAGAAGTTCGCTGTGGCCTCGAGTTCATCAAGTTTGGGAAACTCTCCCACCACTGCTTCTTCTTTCGACGCAAAGTAGTTGAAGAATGTTCTGGGCGAGACATCCACTGCAGCGGTGATCTCTTCGATCGTCACCCGGTCGTAGCCGCGTTTCGTGGCAAGCTCAAGAAGCGCGTGCTGGATGGCGCGCCGTGTGGCCAACCGCTTTCGTTCCCGCAGCCCCGGTGCAGGGACCTCATTCGACGCCATCATGTCGTTATTGTTGCAGCATGTGCAATTTTGCACAAACGAGTTGGAGGGTTTAGCAGTTCGGGTCTTCCGTGGGAACAGTCCCCTTCAAAAAGAAGTCGTCCACCGCATTGTCCACGCACGAGTTCGACTTGTTGTACGCGGTGTGACCTTCCCCGTTGTAGGTCACCAGGTGACCATTCTCGAGCTGCGACGCCAGATTCTGTGCCCACTTGTACGGCGTTGCAGGGTCACCCGTTGTGCCGACGACAAGAATCGGGGCAGACCCCTTCGCCGCAATCGGCTCTCTCACCCGTGTTGCCTCAAACGGCCAGGTGTCACACGACGTTCCGCCGTACGACATTTGCGGACCAAACACGGGTGCCGCTGCCGCCAACGCGGCCGCTTCTGCATCCAGCGTCTCTCGCGTACTCGTCGACATGTAGTCGAGACAGTTGATCGCAACGAACGCTTCGGTCGAGTTGTCTGCGTACGTTCCGTTGGCACTGCGGCCGTAATAGGCATCCGCAATCTGGAAAGCGTAATCAGCCTCGCCCGCAAAAACGTCAGCAAACACGTCAGTTAAGTATGGCCAATTGGATTGGCTGTACAGCGGAAAGATCATCGCGGTGAACATCGCTGAGCTCCCAAGGAGCCTTCCATCGGATGCACGCAGCGGGCTGGCGTCGAGGCGCTCCAAGAGGTCGTGAACCTTGGTCATGCTCGCATCCACCGTGCCGGTAAACGGGCACGTCGCGCCCGTCTGGCAATCAGCAATGTAGGTTCGCAGCGCGTTCTCGAAACCCACTGCCTGAGTTTCTGTAACTTCATAATCGGTTGTCGATGGGTCAATGGCGCCGTCGAGAACCAGACGCCCGGTGTTCTTGGGATAAAGGTCGGCGTAGGTCGCACCCAAGAAGGTTCCGTAGGAGTACCCGAGATAGTTGAGTTTTTTGTCTCCCAGAACCGCCCGCAAAAGATCGAGGTCCCGAGCGGCACTGACGGTGTCGACAAAACCAAGAAGTTTGCCGGTGTGCTCGAGGCACGCCTCCCCAAATTTTTTGCTCGCTGCTTCTCCAGCATCCAACCACGAATCCGAACCCATCGGACCCGCGTCAGCAGGAATATCGAAAAGGAAGGCATCCATCTCGGAAGGCTTGTCGTAGCACGACACCGCAGAAGACTTATTGACCCCACGAGGGTCAAAGCCGACGATGTCGTAATTGCTGCTGAGGTTAGAGTCGACCGCATAGTCGAGGCTGTCACGCACAAAGTCGAACCCCGAGCCGCCAGGACCACCGGGGTTTACCAGAATTGACCCCATTGGCTTTTTGGATGAGGTCGCCCGAATGAGTGCGATCTCAATCTCGTCGTTGGAGGGGTTCTTCCAGTCCATGGGCGCTTTCGCCGTGGCGCACTGGAATGTGTCTTCGCACTTCTTCCAAGTGAGCACTTGCGAATAGAAGGGAGCAAGTTCCGCCGAAACACTCTCACCTGTTGGCGTCGACGTGCTGCTCGGCGAACGCTGAGGAAAGAACATCGACACACACCCACTCAGCGTCACAGCGAGCACAAGGCTTGACGCGATCAGCACCGTGCGAAGAGTCCGAGTTTTGGTGCGTGTCATGCGTGTCATGCAGTAGCCCTCCTGGCAGAAATGAGCATCGCCTCCAGGGCGAGTGCCGGTGCAACGTTATTACCAATCCGCCGGCGAGCGGTGGCGATGGCGTCGAGCGTACTCAGCGTTTGAGCGGGTGTCGCGGATGATGCTGCGCCCTGAACTCGACCTGCGATCTCTGCGTTGACGAGCTCGACGCCTGAGCCTAGCTGCACCAAGAGGATGTCACGAAACAGCGAAAGCAAGTCGACCATGATTCGATCAAGCCCGTCACGCAGGCTTCGTGTCGCGCGACGCTTTTGATCTTCTTCCAACGATTTCAGTTGTGCGCGAAGAGCTGGAGGGATTGTTCCGCCCGGCTCAACGCCCAACGATCGAAGTGCGCTCGCACGCTCCTCCGCGTCCCGCTCTTCGGTTATGGCTTTGGCATCCTCTGCGGCAGCTTCCAGAAGAGCGGCGGCGGCCAGAACGGCATCCGACACTGTGCGAACGCCGAGCGCTGCATCAAGGGTTCGCTCGCGTCTGGTGCGGGCCTGCTCGTTCGTGGCGAGGCGATGCGCCATGCCGATGTGACTCTGCGCTTCTCTGGCAGCGCGAGTTGCCAAGGGAAGATCAATGCCGTCCCTGCGCGAAATCAGCTCCGCAACATCCGCCACAGCCGGCACCTTTAGCCTCACACTACGCACGCGGGACCGCACCGTGGGAATTAGATCTGCTTCGCTCGGTGCGCACAGAATCCACACGGTGCGAGGTGGCGGCTCCTCCAACGCTTTAAGCAAAACGTTGGATGTGCGCTCACTCATCCGGTCGGCATCTTCGATGACCATGACCCGGTAACGACCCACCGACGGCGAGAATTGAGAACTCGACACCAACGTGCGCACCTCATCGATGGAGATGATCACGCGTTCGGTGCTGAGAACCCCAAGATCTGGGTGAGTTTTGGCCGCGACCTGGCGCCTGGCAGCTTCATCGCCCTGCGGATTGCCGGGGCTCAGCAGCGCCGTGGCAAAAGCGTACGCGAGGTTGGAACGACCGGAGCCGGGTGGGCCCGTAATGAGCCACGAGTGCGTCATAGAACTGGAGTGGGTGCCAGCCTGCTGAGGCTCACCCGTTGGCGTGCCGGCCGCAGCGCGGAGAATGGCAATCGCCTCCGACTGCCCGGCCAAGCCCTCCCAGATCGTCATACGGGCAAGCCTATTCAGACTCATGCAGCAAAACCGAAACCCGTTCGCGGATCACCGCTGCAATCTCATCGACGGCAGCGTTCGCCTCCACGACAAGAAAACGCTCAGGTTCTGCGCGAGCAAGTTCGAGGTAGGCCGCCCGCACGCTTGCGTGGAATTCCTGCTCTTCCGCCTCGAGTCGGTCATAGCGCGTTCTGGAGGAATCGAGACGGCCACGGCCAACATGCTCATCAATGTCGAGAAGGATTGTCAGATCGGGAAGTAGCCCATCGGCCGCCCACAACGAGATATCTCGGACCTCGTACGCGCCAAGTGAACGGGCAACGCCCTGGTACGCCACAGAGGAATCGAGGTAGCGGTCCTGCACAACAACCTCGCCACGGTCGAGCGCCGGTCGTACCTTTGTGGCGATGTGGTGGGCGCGGTCGGCCGCGTACATGAGAGCTTCCGCTTTCGGCGTGATGTGGCCGCGACGGTGCAGCACGATCTCTCGAAGCTCGTTGCCGAGATCCGTTCCGCCAGGCTCCCGCGTTGTCACCACAGTGCGGCCCTGCTGGCCAAGCCACTCAACCAACAGCGTGAGCTGGGTCGATTTGCCGGAACCATCCCCGCCTTCGAAGGTGATGAAGTGGCCCGTCACCCCTACTCCTTCGTCGCTGCCGGCTTTGCGGCGGCTGGCTTCTTCGCTGTGGCCTTTTTCGCGGCCGGCTTCTTCGCGGCGGCTGGCTTCTTCGCCGCGGCCTTTTTCGCGGCCGGCTTCTTCGCCTTTGGCTTTGCAGGCCCCTTGGCCCGCTTGTCCGCGAGGAGCTGCAGCGCACGATCGAAGTCGATGTCGTCCACCGATTCTCCGCGCGGAATGGTGGCATTGGTAATTCCGTCGGTGACGTATGGCCCAAAGCGGCCGTCCTTCACTTTCACCGGCTTACCGCTCTCGGGATCGACGTCGAATTCTTTCAACGCACTCGATGGCCGCTTCGCGCCATATTTGGGCTGTGCAAAGACTTCGAGTGCACCAGCAAGGTCGATCTCAAAGATCTGTTCTTCTGTGGTGAGAGAGCGCGAATCAGTGCCCTTTTTCAGGTACGGCCCGTACTTACCGTTCTGCGCGGTGATGTCTTCACTCGACTCTGGATCTTGACCTATAATGCGAGGAAGACTCAGCAAACGCAACGCAGTCTCTAAGTCGACCGTGTCGAGATCCATTGACTTGAAAATGGATGCGGTACGCGGCTTCGGTGCTGTCGACTTCTTTGCTGCTGGCTTCTTCTTGGGCTTCGTCGTCACTTCGCCCGTTGCGGGGTCGACGACGTCGACCGTCGCTGGCGCTGCCGCCTCAGCCACAACTGGCGCCTCAGGCTCGGGATCGAGCTCGGTCACATAGGGGCCATACCGGCCGTTCTTGGCGACAACTTCTTTGCCACTCTCTGGGTTCACTCCGATAACTCGGTCAAGAACCACGGGTGCGTCGATGAGCTCGTGCGCTTTAGCTACCGTCAACTCGTCGGGAGCAAGCCCGTCAGGAATATTGACGCGACGAGGCTTGTCCTCTGGGCCGGCATCCGGATCGTGCACTTCCAGGTACGGACCATACTTTCCGATACGCAGCGTCACAGTGTCATCGATCTTGATCGAGTTGATTGTCTTCGCATCAATCTCACCGAGGTTGTCGATGACGTTGCGCAAGCCCCGATAGCTTTCGCCACCGAAGTAGAAACTGTTGAGCCAGTCAACCCGTTTCTCTTGGCCCGCGGCGATGCGGTCGAGGTCGCTCTCCATGCCAGCGGTGAAGTCGTACTGCACAAGCTCGGTGAAAAACTCCTCGAGCAACCGCACGACCGAAAACGCAATCCAACTTGGCACCAGTGCCGTACCGCGTGGTGTGACGTAGCCACGGTCGATGATCGTGGAAATGATGGAGGTGAAGGTGGAAGGTCGCCCTATACCGAGCTCTTCCAGCGTCTTGATGAGGCTTGCTTCTGTGTAGCGCGGAGGCGGGGAGGTCTCGTGACCTTTCGCCTCCACATCGGCGAGGTTGAGGCTTTGGCCCTCTGCAAGCTGCGGAAGTTTCGCCTCGGCGGGCTCTGCCGTTTCGTTGCGCTCTTCGTCACGACTTTCTTCGTAGGCGGCCATGAAGCCACGGAACGTGATGACGGTGCCACTGGCAGAGAACTCGGCCAGCTTCTCGGATGTTTGCGCGGCGATGGTGACGGTCGCTGTTGATCCGCGGGCATCCGCCATCTGCGAGGCGACGGTGCGCTTCCAGATGAGGTCGTAAAGCTTCCAGTCGTTTCCGCGCAGCGTTCCTTCAAGTTCGCTTGGGGTACGGAAAGTGTCGCCGGATGGCCGGATCGCTTCGTGCGCCTCTTGCGCATTCTTGGAGCGGCCCGTGTAGGTGCGGGGGGCCTCTGGCACAGTATCTGCACCGTATAGCTTCGACGCTTGCGCCCGAGCAGCGTTGATGGCCTGCTGCGAGAGGGACGGTGAGTCGGTTCGCATATAGGTGATGTAACCGTTTTCGTACAGCCCCTGCGCGACGCTCATGGTCTGTCGCGCGGTGAAGCGCAACTTACGGGCGGCTTCTTGTTGCATCGTCGAGGTGGTGAATGGCGCTGCGGGTCGACGCGTATAAGGCTTCGACTCGACGGACGACACCGTGAGGGTCGTTGCGTCATTCTGCAGTGCGGTGACGAGCGCTTCTGCCGCAGTTTCATCCAGCGCGACAGCCGTGGACTTCAGGTTTCCGGTGTCATCAAAATCACGACCGGTAGCAATGCGGGTGCCGTCTATACGAACCAGCTTTGCCTGGAAACGTTCGGTAGAACTTTGTGGAGTCAGCCCAGCCAGGATGTCCCAGTAACTGGCACTAACAAACGCGAGCCGTTCACGCTCACGGTCAACCACAAGTCTGGTTGCTGCGGACTGCACTCGACCAGCCGAAAGGCCGGTTCCCACTTTGCGCCACAACACCGGCGATACTTCAAAACCGTACAGTCGGTCGAGGATGCGCCGAGTTTCTTGCGCGTCAACGAGCGCCGTGTTGATATCTCTCGTGTTGTCTCGCGCGTGCTGGATGGCGTCTTTCGTGATCTCGTGGAAGACCATCCGCTTGACGGGAACTTTGGGGTTGAGGACCTGCAGCAGGTGCCACGCGATGGCCTCCCCTTCGCGGTCCTCATCAGTTGCGAGGAAGAGTTCGTCGGCACCTTTGAGTGCCTTCTTGAGGTCGGCGACCGTTTTCTTCTTCTGGTCAGAGACGACGTAGTACGGCTCGAAGTCGTTCTCCACGTCGACGGAGAATTTGCCGAGAGAGCCCTTCTTTAGCTCGGGCGGGAGGTTTTTGGGTTCGATGAGGTCACGAATGTGACCCACGGACGCCATAACGACGAAGTCGTCTCCGAGATACTGTGCGATCGTCTTGGCTTTCGCCGGCGATTCGACGATGACCAGTTTCTTCGTGCCGGGCACGCTACTCCTTATATACGTTTGACCTACTACAACAGTGGACACACTACACACAGAATCAGCGTGCCCCCTTGCTACTCCGCCGTAAAAGGTGGCCCGGCTGTGGCAGCGGCCGTCACCGAGAATGCGAGAACGACTGCGCTGACCCTCACGGTCACAATAACCCCATCAACCCGACATTCGTCTAATAACGCACCGTTGGCGGTGGCGACGGATGCGGCCATCACGCACGGTACGCCGGGAGAAATACCTCGCGCCACGTCGGCAGCGGCGAGTGCTGCAGCATCTGCTGCGCCGCTCAATTCAGTTCGAATTACGAGCACGCGGCACAGCGGCGCCACCAGAAGAAGCGTTGCCACGACCGCAGCCAATACCGCGACAGCCAGCATCGAACCAGCTCCGCGTTCGGTGCCCCACCATGCGAATCGCATGCTTCACCCACCATCCGCAAGAGCGCAACCCATTGCACTTATCGTGCCGAATCCCAGCAAACCGGCCATTGGAGAGCCATGGGCTGAGACGTGAACACAGACGAGGTTGCCCTTGCGCTCGTTGTGAACGGATGCTCCAGGAATGAGTTGGCCGACGACAGCGGATGCGTCCCCACCGCGCCCAGCACTTCGCGCGGCGAGCGCCGCAGCGTCATGAAGCTGCAGTTGATGCGTTGCAAGCTGCAACCCGCTCAGGCACACCGCGAGCACAAGGCATACGGCGGGAATCAGCACAGCAAACTCTGCGGTCGCACTTCCACGTTCGCAATGCCTAAAGTGACTCAACATTGGCAGTGTCAACCTCCCAACGATAGCGCTCGCTGCACAAGGCCCAAAAGCAGGCTGCGCACTTCGTCGCTTCGCAAGATCGCAACCAGAAGCCCAGCGAAGGCCACCGCAGCAAGAGTGACGATCGCGTACTCTGCGGTCGCTGCACCCCTCTCGCCCATGACCCTCGTGAGCATTCGGCGCGCACGACGCCGTGCTGGTGATTCCGCGCCTGAGTATGAATGCGAATGCGAATTCTTCATGCTGATCCTCTTCTCGTTAGTGACCAGTCTTGAGCTCGCGCGTTGTTCGAGGATGCCCGGCTTTGGCATCCGGGAGTTGCGTCACAGCCCTGTCACTGTTGACGAGAGGACAGAGATCATGAGGGGCGCTACCCCGAGCAGCATAAAGGCCGGCAGAACACATACGCCCAGTGGCAGCATGAGCGTGACGGCAAGCGTCGCCGCCTTTCGTTCCGCCTCACTGCTAGCCTCGCGACGAACTCGATCTGCTTCGCTACGCAGCAATGCCCCAGCGGGAACGCCTGCCCTTTGAGACAAATCAAAGACGTCATCGGCTTCTATGGCGTCGAGCTGGGAGGGTTCACCTCCGCTTCGTTCGAAGGCACTCGCCACGCTTTCTCGTGCCTTGTCGATCGATGCACCACCGGATACAGCGACAGCGAGAAGATCGAGAAGGAGACCAGGAGTGAGATCGGCGGGTGTTGCCGCCCTCACAAGCTTTCTATTCCACACTCGTGCGGCCCATAACAGCGCAGACCCAGTAATGAGACACACGATTCCTGGCGCGGTAGCAACAAGAGTTCCGATGGTGTCAAACCCCAACGCGACCCCGAACAGGATGCCAACGACGGGCAGCACCACGACAAGTTTTGCTGTTGCTACCGGCCCAGACAGGGCGGTCGCCGCCGCCCTCCTCGCCTGGGCAAGTGCCCGCAGTGACAACGAGAATTCCTTCAGCGCGTGCGCAAGAGGCGCGCCCGCTTCTGTCGCGACTATCCAAGCGGCTGCGAGCCCACTCCATGCCGTGTCGTGCGTGTCTTCTCTCTTAAGGCGGGATCTCGAGCTGGCGTTGCGAGCCTGCTCTTTCGCGTTTTCTACGGCGCACAGGATCGCCTCGACAGCTCCCGCTCCTCCATCGATACTTTTGACCACCGTCAACACGTGGCGGTTTGTACCAGCAGGCGAGTCTGCACGTGACTCAGCGAGGTACGCCCATGCTGCGGAGGGCGTCACGCCCGCCGACAACAGCACGGAGAGCTTCTCTACAATCGAGGCCACTTCGTCGAGAGTGGAGGGTGTGCGTGCAGCCAATTTAGCCACGCGCTACAACCGCGCCCAACCAGGGTTCAGCCACTAGTCGACCGGAATCCGACACCGTCAGCCTTCCCAACTGGGCGATGTGTCGCACACCTTCCACCCTCTCGACGTGCACAACAGCATCAATGGCGCTCACCGCTTGCCGCGCAATTGCGGTTACATCCAGCCCGGCAAGTGCACCTAATGCTTCGAGTCTGGCGGGCACATCAGTGAGAGAGTTGGCATGCAGGGTGCCAGCTCCACCGTCGTGACCGGTGTTGAGAGCAGAAAGCAGTTCGCGCACCTCTGCGCCACGGCACTCACCAAGAATGAGCCGGTCTGGGCGCATCCGCAGCGCCTCTCTCACCAAACGGGCCAACCCAACCTCACCAGCACCCTCGAGGTTCGGCTGGCGCGCCTCGAGCGAAACGAAATGGGGATGATCGACATTCAGTTCTGCCACGTCTTCGATGGCGATGATCCGATCGCTGGCGGGGGCTGTCGCCAGCAGCGCTGACAGCAGCGTGGTCTTGCCGCTGCCACCCGCCCCTGTCACTAGGATGTTCGCGCGTTGCCGTACGAGCTCCACAATGGAATCGACGGGAACTGCGTCGAAAAACCCAGCGGCCAGCAAGTCGTCGACAGTGAGCCGCCGCACCCGAGGCAGCCGAATCGAAAGCAAAGAACCGCGTGGTGAGATCGGCGGCAATACCGCGTGCACCCTAATTCCGTCATGGAGTCGCACATCAATACACGGAGATGCCTCATCAATGTGACGACCGCCCAGTGCGACTAACCGCACAGCGAATTCCCTCAGCTCCGATTCACCGAACGGGAGCGGAGTACGCATCTCCAACCCGTTGCCACGATCAAGCCAGACCTCACCTGCACCGTTGACGAAAACATCTGTCACTGCTGGATCGGCAAGCAACGGCGCGAGTGCGCCGAATTCTGGCAGGTGTCGATGGTGGTCCACGCTAAGTATCGGATCGTTGCCCACTGCCGCCCCGTCGCGATGATCTTCTTCAGCTGCCGGGGCGTCATCGCCCGGCCGAACGGCAACGAATCGCTCCCCTGCGTACAGTGTCATTCCGTCAGGTTAGGCACCACTAGACACACGAAAGTTGTGAGGGTCCTCTCTGGGGAAAATCACCAGATCAGATTGGTTGCGAAGGAGCGGACGCTGATGGTGATGGTGATGGTGCATCGTGTACCGGCGAGACGTGGACAACGGAGCGTAACCCCATCCGGCCAATCCAGATCCCCACCCCCTCAAGCGCGACGAGAGCAAGGGCAACGAGAGCGAGCGTCGCCCACGCCGAGAGCGCCCCGCTCACGAAGCACGCGATGGCCGGCAGGCCGACCCCCGGCACAAGTAGCAGAGCGATACGACGCCTCTGGCGCCCCAACCGCAGACCGATAGCGGCGTTGGCAACGTAGATGATCCCTACCCCCATCGCCAACAACACGCGAACGCCGGCAGAAAGCGAAGCAGAGGCGTCACCAACAGAAATTCCGATAGAGGCGGCAACAAAGGTAAGCCCGATGATTAACAGAAAAGGGATGTACATCACAACATCACGCAACGCACCGTACCGCTTCGCGCGCTGCGCCGCGGCGAGCCCTTCCTCAGCCGTCGGAATCCCCCACCGAAAGAATGCCCGCGCCAGCATCGCGCACACCGTAAAGCCGAAGAAGGCAGAAGCACCTCCCGCGAATGTCGGATGCTCGGCAAGACCCGTGACGGCAAGGTACACAGCCTCACCAATCACAATGACCACGAAAAAACCGATGCGTTCTAGAGCATGCGACACGGATGCTCGGTCGTACACCTCCGACGCGAGCTGCGAACGCATCGCCAACAGGGTGAACTCACCACCAACCGCGACTGCCCAAAGAATGTAGTTCATCGGTGCCGGCAGAAGAATCGAAATCAACCACATTGCGGCGGTGAGCAAGTTGTAGGCGACCATGCGCCATGGTGAAATCGAACTCGATACCTTCCATCGCGGGATGGCCCACATCCCCAAAAGCACCAACCTAATCCAGGCAGCGCCCAGCGCGTACAGCCACGCGTACTCGCCGATTCCCCCTGCGATCGCCACGGCCATCACCGCCGGTCCCGGCATCGCCGCCACCACGAGGCCACCGATCAGAGGAACGCGAGCACCGTACAGGTTGTTGGTAACCATGAGGTTCACCCATCCCCACCAGAGAGGGAAGAGCAGAAGCACGAACGCCATCACCGTGCCGATCGAAGTGTCCACCTCGATGAGGTGCACCGCCACCGCCACGACAACAACAAAGACTAGGTCGAAAAATGGCTCATACCAATCGACAGTACGGCGCACGGACACAGGAGTCATCCGCCGATTTTGCGCCTGATTTGGCTGCGACAACAAGACGCAAAATCGCGAATTAACGAGAGGGGCGACGCCTGTTGGGGGAACGGGCGCCGCCACGGCAACGAACAGATTGGGGGGAATCTTAGCGCTCGCTGCAGGCCAGACTCACGTCTAGCACGTAACAGTATACCGGGCTGAAGCCCATTTGGGGGGTTACTTTCAGTGAGAGTAGTGTGAATTTACTACAGAGATGAATATTGAATTCGACGCAAAGATGCGTTCAGGAGAATTATGAGCGAGACAATTGACAGCCTTCTCCATGAGGAGCGACGATTCCCCCCGTCCAAAGAGTTCATGGCGACCGCCGTTGCGACACCAGAACTGTATGCACGCGCGAGCGCTAACCGTCTAGAATTCTGGGCCGAGCAGGCCAGAGAACTTCTCGACTGGAGCACCCCGTTCACGGAAACCCTCGATTGGAACAACCCGCCATTTGCGCGGTGGTTTGCCGACGGCCGACTCAACGTCGCCTACAACTGCCTCGACCGTCATGTGCTCGCCGGAAACGGTGACCGCGTCGCCATCCACTGGGAGGGCGAGCCTGGAGATACCCGCACGATCACCTACGCACAGCTCACCGAGGAGGTCAAGAAGGCGGCAAATGCGCTCGAGGCGCTCGGCATCCGCCGCGGCGACAGGGTGGCAATTTATCTTCCGATGATCCCCGAGGCAGCCATTGCGATGCTCGCCGTGGCGCGACTCGGCGCGGTGCACTCCGTCGTCTTTGGCGGATTCAGCGCCGAATCGCTGAGTTCCCGCATCGAGGATGCAAATGCAAGGGTCGTGATCACGGCTGACGGCGGCTGGCGCAAAGGTAAGGTCTTCCCCCTCAAAAGCGCGGTGGATGCTGCGCTCACGGGCAAGACGAGTGTTGAACACGTGCTCGTTGTCAAGCGCGGCGAGAATGAAGTCGCTTGGGTGGATGAGCGCGACCTGTGGTGGCACGATGCCGTCGGCTCGGCCCACGCCGAACACGAGGCTCAACCGTTTGAGGCAGAGAACCCACTCTTCATCCTTTACACCTCAGGTACGACAGGCAAACCAAAAGGAATTCTGCATACCTCGGGGGGCTATCTCACGCAGTGCGCTTTCACGCACAAGAACGTTTTTGACCTGCATCCAGAAACTGATGTGTTCTGGTGTACCGCCGATGTTGGGTGGGTCACGGGGCACAGCTACGTGGTTTACGGACCGCTCGCGAACGGTGCGACCCAACTCATGTACGAGGGCACGCCCGACACACCTCACCCAGCCCGTTGGTGGGAGCTCATCGAAAAGTACGGCGTTACCGCCCTCTACACGGCGCCGACGGCCATTCGCTCGTTCATGAAAACGGGGCGCGAGTACCCGCAGAAGTATGATCTCAGCTCGCTGCGCATGCTTGGTTCCGTAGGCGAACCCATCAACCCCGAAGCGTGGATTTGGTACCGCGACATCATCGGCGGCGGCAAACTTCCCGTTGTCGACACCTGGTGGCAGACCGAGACCGGCGCGATCATGGTGTCTGCCCTGCCCGGTGTCACCTCTGCGAAGCCAGGCTCAGCGCAAGTTCCCCTGCCTGGAATCTCCGTGGACGTGCTGGACGAGAATGGCGCGAAAGTTGGCAACGGCAACGGTGGGCTTCTCGTCGTAACTGAACCCTGGCCAGCTATGTTGCGCGGCATATGGGGTGACCCAGAACGCTTCATCGAAACCTACTGGGAGAAGTTCGACTTTGAAGGTTCACCAAACCGACGGATGTATCTTGCCGGTGACGGTGCCCGGCTAGACAGAGATGGTGACGTCTGGATTCTGGGCCGCACCGACGATGTCATGAATGTCTCAGGGCATCGCCTCTCCACCATGGAGATCGAGTCTGCGCTCGTGTCGCACCCGATCGTGGCCGAGTCTGCCGTCGTGGGCGCCGCAGATGACACCACGGGGCAAGCCGTTGTCGCTTTTGTGATCCTGCGATCCAAGCAAGCAGAAGCGCAAACGGCCGAAGAGGCCGAGGCGATTCTCAAAGCACACGTCGCCGAGCAGATTGGCGCGATTGCCAGACCTCGAAAAATCTATATCGTCACAGAATTGCCAAAGACACGCTCAGGCAAAATTATGCGGCGGTTGCTGCGTGATGTCGCCGAGGGCCGTGAAGTTGGTGACACCACGACCCTCGCCGACACTCAAGTGATGCAGGTGATCACCGACAAACTGAAGTGAGGCGTCGCGTCACGTCGAGAATCACGCGAATTCGAAGACGAATTCGATTTCTACAGGGGTGTCGAGGGGAAGCACCGCGACGCCGACAGCGCTGCGAGAGTGCTGACCGATCTCACCGAAGATCTCGACGAGAAGTTCTGAGGCACCGTTGATGACGCCGGGCTGACCGGTGAACGAGGGGTCAGAGGCAACAAAGCCGACAACCTTCACGACACGGGTAATGCGGTCGAGCGAGCCAATCACTGATTTCGCTGCTGCGAGACCATTGAGCACGCAGTTGCGTGCGAGTGCCTTTGCGTCTTCTGGCGTAACTTCTGCGCCGACCTTGCCCATCGCGGGCAGCACACCATTGACCATCGGCAACTGGCCGGAGGTGTAGACAAGGTTTCCGCTCGCCACCGCCGGAATATACGCAGCGACTGGTTTCGACCCCTCAGGGATAACGAGACCAAGCTCGGCGATGCGGTCATCAAGTTTAGACATCAGGCGTTTTCCTCCGCAGCATCGGATGCCAGCGGGCGCTTCAAATAGGCCACAAGACCGCCTTCAGGACTCTGTACTACGTGCACAAGTTCCCAGCCTTGATCGCCCCAATTATTGAGGATCGCTGTCGTGTTGTGCACGATGAGCGGAGTCGTCAGGTATTCCCAGCGCTGCATCACGGCATCCATTCAGGTTTCCCGGGCGCTTCACCCGTTACTCTGTATCCTATGCCCAGCCAAAATTTGAAGCCTGTCGGCGTGCTCTCGGGCATTGCCGGGCTCCTCAGCTTTAGTGTTCTTGCCGGTGTTCTCGTGACCGCCATGGTCACGCCAGCACTCGCCGTCACGAGCATGACCGCAAATGCCTCTATCGGAGTATTCGAATCTCTGCCCGAATATATGGAGATTTCGCAGCTCTCGCAGAAGAATGTTTTGTACGGAATTCGGGGAGACGATTACGTGCCCTTCGCGGAGGTATACAAGCAGAACCGCGAAGAAGTCAGTTGGGAACAGGTCTCTCCTCTCATCAAAGAAGCGCTAGTGGCTGGTGAAGACCGGCGATTCTACGAGCACGGTGGCGTTGACGCCCAGTCCCTCATTCGCGCTGCTATTGGAAACCTCGCGAGTAACGAGATCGGGAGTGGTGCGTCGACTCTCGCGATGCAGCTGGTGAAGAACATCAACATTCAGGAAGCAGTTCTGATCCCTGACAAGGCCGAGCGCGACAAGGAGCTTGAGGCCGCTCAGGCGAAGACACTCGATCGCAAGCTCAAAGAAGCCAAACTGGCGATCGGGCTGGAGAAGAAATACACCAAGAATCAGATCATGCTTGCCTACCTGAACATCACTGGTTTTGGGGGCAACACTTACGGTGTTCAGTCGGCCGCGAAGCAGTACTACGGTAAGACGGCTGCCGATGTCACGCTCGCCGAAGCGGCGAGCCTTGTCGCGATTGTGCAGCTTCCGAACGATCGCAACCTCGACGACCCTGAGAAGTACGCGTTCAATAAGGATCGCCGCGACACCATCCTCAACAACATGCTCGAGCTCAAGATGGTCACGCAGGCGCAGTATGACGAGGCAGTGAATACGCCAGTCGAAGATTACGTGCACTACAACACGCCAACGAGCGGATGCACCTACGCCCTCAATGCGAAGACGTTCTGCGACTACATTCTCAAGTCCGTAAAAGACTTCCCGATGTTGGGCACCAACGAAACGGAGCGCCAGGCGAATTGGGATCGTGGCGGCTACAAGGTGTACACCACGATCGATCTCAACCAGCAAGACAACGCTCAAGCGCAGCTCGCCACATACGCCCCAGCAACAGAGAGCCGGTTCCAACTCGGCGCAGCGGTGGCGTCGGTGCAGGTCGGAACCGGTCGCATCGTGGTCATGGCGCAGAACAAGCTCTTTGACGATACTGGGGAGGGCGATCCGCTCACCACAACAGCCGTCAACTTCAACACTGACAGGGCCTATGGCGGTTCCTCTGGATTCCCCGCGGCCTCAACTTACAAGATTTTTACTCTGACCGACTGGCTGATGAAGGGCCGCGGCCTCAATGAGGTGCTCAGCGCAACCCCTCAGGTTTGGAAGCATTTTAAGGCAGCGTGTGTTCCAGACGGTGGATACAACGTGAACTACAAGCCCGCGAACGACGCAGGCGAACAGGGGCCCTGGACTGTGCTCCGAGGTACGGCGCGTTCGGTCAACGGCATCTTCATGGCCATGGGCGCGCAACTCGATCAGTGTGATATCCGCGATGTAGCCGTGTCCATGGGCATGCACCGAGCGGATGGCGCCCCCGTACTGACAGATCCGTCAGCAATCTTGGGAGTCAACGAAGTTGCCCCTATGACGATGGCCGCTGCCATCGCCACCATCGGAGGCGGTGGCATCTATTGCGCCCCTATCGCTGTTGATCGAATCGTGGATGCGAACGGCGTCGACCTCGGTGGGCAACCGAAAGATTGCCGTCAGGCGATTCCTGCCGACGTTGCAGCGGCCGCGGCGTACGGTCTCAAAGCCGTCATGGACGGAGGCGGCACAGGTAATCCCTCTAATCCTGGCAATGGAACTCCACTGATTGGTAAATCTGGCACGGATGACGATGGCGACCACACGTGGGTGATCAGTTCGAGTACAAACATCTCAATGGCTGTCTGGGTGGGCAACATCGAGGGCAGGCAGTCCCTGAGGAACATCAACGTCGATGGCGTATTCGGCGCGTCGATTCGTCACCGGATCGGCTATGCAGTTCTCGGTTCTTTAACCACATATTTCGGTGGTTCCGCGTTCCCGACACCGCCATCCAACCTTCTCGAAGGAATGACGATAGCGATCCCGTCCGTTGCGGGCCAGACCCCCGAAGCGGCGAAAGCGCTGCTTGAAAGCCTCGGATTCATGGTCACAATGGGTCCCGCCGCGCCATCCTCACTGCCCGTCGGCGTAGTGGCGACCACGGATCCGGCACCTGGCACGAAGGTATCGAAGGGGTACAACGTCACGATTTTTACGAGCGATGGATCACAATACGTTCAAATGCCTGACCTCATCGGTGACGATGCCTCCACGACAAAGGCTGCTCTAGTGGCCCTCGGATACTCAGCGGGCAATATTACCTACAAGTGGGTTTTGAGCTCGGACCCAGCACCCTATTGCAAGGTGACAGCAACGGACCCTGCGGCGGGAACACCGTCGTCCAAGACAGACCCGGTCACCATCAGTGTCAGTACCGACCACTCCGGAACGCGTCCGACAGGATGCAACCCGTGACCTCAGCCGGGGGTGCGCGCGTCGCCGGGTCAGTTCTTGCTGGCCTCGGCGCCGTCGCACTGGGCGCTTTCGCATGGGGTGCCCTAGTAGAGCGGAACCGTTTCACCGTGCGGCGAGAGTCAGTGGCGATACTCGACCCTGCTGCGCGGCCGATTACGGTGCTCCACCTCTCCGACCTCCACATGGCGCCGTGGCAGACCGCGAAGCAGGAATGGATTCGTTCTCTCGAAGACTACGAGCCAGACCTTGTCGTGGCCACTGGTGACCTTCTGGGCCATGAAAATGGTCTCGAGGGAGTGAAACGCGCCCTCGAGCCATTCCGTGGGGTCGCGGGCGTGTTCGTTCACGGTTCAAACGACTATTTCGCACCGACACCCAAAAATCCTCTCAGCTACCTGGTCGGCAGTTCCCGCGTGGCGGCCCCCCCCGTCCGCCTCGACACTGAGGCCCTTGACGAGTATCTCGAGTCGCTTGGATGGCTAAACCTCGACAACACGGCCAGGGCTATGACCATCAATGGGTCACGTATTGAGTTCGTTGGCGTGAATGACGCCCACCGCAATTGGGACAGGCTCGACCTTATTCCAGGAGCCCTCGACGAGATGCGCGAGAACGTGGGCTGGGTGGATGACCGAAACGGCCCCGACCCGGTAACCATCGGCCTCACTCACGCCCCGTACCAGCGGGTGCTCAATGCGTTCGTGAATCAGAGCGCTGATCTGATTTTCGCAGGGCACACCCATGGCGGCCAAGTGCAAGTCCCCTGGTTCGGCGCTCTTGTCACAAACTGTGATCTTCCGCGGGAGTATGTGAGCGGCCTGCACGTATGGAATCACGCGTTCAACGCCTCTTATCTGGAGGTCTCTGCTGGCATCGGCACCTCGATATACGCACCAGTCAGGTTCTCGTGCCCACCCGAAGCCGTCGTAGTGACACTCACGGCTGACGATTTCGGCTATTCTTGATGAGGTCCGGTCGACCGCAAGGTGAGACCGGGTGCAGTATCGGGGTGTGGCGCAGTTTGGTAGCGCGCTTCGTTCGGGACGAAGAGGTCGTGGGTTCAAATCCCGCTACCCCGACAATGTGATGTCTCAAGACATAGGAAACTCTTGAACCCTCAGGGGTTCGAGAGTTTTCTGTTTTCTTGGGGTTGGTAGTCGCGTTCTGGGTTGATGGTGAGGTCGCGCAGGAGTTCGCCGGTGGTGGCGTTGACGATACGGACTTCGTGGTCTTGGACGAGCAGGATAACGTGGGTTCGGGCGTGGGTTCGACCGATGCCGATGTGGTGGAGTCTGCTGTTGACGCGCAGGGTGACGACGCCGGATTCGTCGACACGGTCGTGTCGGATGCGGTTGTGGGTGTCGTTGTCGCGACTGCCAGTCGGAGTG
>JBBSQX010000021.1:0-42183 GCA_038243605.1 Actinomycetales bacterium | reverse complement strand
GCTGGGCCTGCTTGTTGAGCGCGATGACCTCAGGGTTCTCATAGTTGGTGAACGCGGAGTGCGAACCACCCTCAGGTGACAGCGCGAACGTCGTCCACTGGTCGGGGTCCGGGATATCCATGGTCCACGCGGAGAAGGCCATGTCGTACTCCATCGCCTGACGAGCCTTCTTGTTTGCGGTCGGGTCCAGCTGCACGATCTCAACGTCGATGCCGATCACCTTGAGTTCGTCCTGAATGATCTGCGATGACGTTGCCTGGTTGGCGTTGCCCGAACGGATCAATAGTGTGGTGCTAAATCCGTCTGGCTTCGAGGAGAGCGCCAGCTCAGCCTTGGCCTTGGCGACATCGTATTGCGGTCCTTCGACGCTCTTGTCGTAGAACGGCGTTCCGGGAGAGAGCAGGGAGTTCGCAACCTCACCGTTGCCGAACAGCACGGCGTCGACCAACGCCTTGCGATCGATCGCAAACGCAATGGCGCGACGAACGTGTACGTCGGCAAAGGGTTCCCGATCCTGGTTCAGCGAAACGTAGTCGATCTGAGTCGACGGGAACGCGTAGGTGACGACGTTTGCGCTGGCCTTAAGCGACGCGAAGCTCGACCAGTCTGGGGTGTCATTGATGTCGATCTGGCCACCTTGCAACTGAAGCTTGCGAGTGTTTGCGTCGGGAACCACGTTCCACGTGACGCTATCCAGATAGGGCTTGCCAGCCTCCCAGTACTCCGGGTTCTTGACCAGCTTGAGGTACTGGCCCTTCTTCCATTCGCCCCACATGAACGGGCCTGTCAACACCGGCGCTTCGTAGTAGGCATCGACAGTCTTTCCGCCGTAGTTGTCTTGCACGATGGCATTGCTGAACATTGACAGGTCAGCGATGATGGGTGCCCACGGGTACTTGAGCACGACATCGACGGTGTAGTCATCGACAACGTTAACGGAGTCGATGGCGGAGTTTACGAATCCCCAACCAGTGTCCGCAGTGGCGGTGTCCTGATCAATGGAAAACTTTACGTCTTTGGCGGTCATTGGGGAGCCATCGGAGAACACAACGTCTTTGCGCAGCGGAATCGTGTAGGTCAGGCCGTCGTCGGACACCGTAAAGCCGGTGGCAAGAAGCGGTTCTAGCTTTTGCCCATCCGGAGATGGCTCAAACAAGGATTGCCCCATTTGCTGGAACACGGACATCGAGAAGTTCTCGAACTGTGCCGATGTGCTGTTCATGGTGAGCGCGTCTGGACCACGTGCAATCACGAGGTCCCCGCCCATGACTGGGCCGCTGTCGTCGCCTGAACCCCCTGAGGCCGCGGGGCTGCATCCGGCAAGAACCATCGCACCCACCGCCAAGAATCCGACGAACGCAATTCGATTTGTCTTTTTCATCTTTGCAATCTCACTCTCCTTCGAGTAAATCGTGCACCTTGCTGTTGCCCCACAAGACGTGTCGCTCCCGCTATCGAGACCAAATGACACCTACATCAGAACACTCAGCGGTTGTATCTTTGATTACATTACCAGCAAGTTACGTTAAAAATATAACAACCAGAACACGAATTAGTTTTGAACAAGTTCAAGTTCTCGAAGTCGTTGGTCGCTCGTTCGCGCCGCACATCTAGCCTGCACGACGAAAAGCTAATTGTGTTTCATTCGTTATACCTTCGATGCTAAGCACTGATAATGTAATCGAAAATACAGACCCCGAATGCGTCATGAGGTTTCGCGAATGAATCACACGTAACGCATTGACATACAGAAGAGGTAGCAAAATGAGATCGAAGAACCCTTTGGTGGCGATCGGTGTTCTCGCGGTAAGCGCTCTGCTGCTCACCGCGTGCAGTAACTCTGGCGCGGGTGATCAAAATGGGAGCGACGGCCCGGTAATGGGCGGCGAGCTCGTGATCGCACGTTCCGGTGACGTGATCACGATGAACAGCACAGCATCGCAGTTCAACAATAATTCGATTTACGTCTTCCAACAGCTGGGAGAATCGCTCTTCACCGTTACCGCAGATGGTCAGGAACTTGAACCACTTCTGGCGACCGGTTACACGGTCTCGGATGACGGGCTCAGCTACACCGTCACGTTGCGTGATGGTGTCAAATTCTCTGATGGCAAGCCGATGACAGCCAAGGATGTCAAGTTCTCGATTGATCAGGACACTGCCACCGCAGAAACCGGCTGGGGGTACGTCAACGCCGCAATCAAAGAGGTCAAGGTCATCGACGACTCCACAGTGCAGTTCGACCTCAAGTACCGGTGGGCACCCATCATCGCTGACCTCTCTATGTTCAGCAACGCCATCATCCCGGAGAACTATAACGGCATGACGGTTGATGAGTTCTACGCGGCACCCATCGGCACCGGGCCCTTCATGTGGGATGAGTGGAAAAAGGGACAGTCGATCACGTTGGTGAAGAACCCCAACTATTGGCAGGCCGGCAAGCCTTACCTCGACCGCGTCACCTGGAATGTCGTTCCCGACGCCAACACGCGCAAGCTGCAGTTGCAGGGTGGGCAGATCGACATCAACACCACCCCGGACTGGTCAAGTTTCGCCGAACTGGGCTCAACCCCCGGACTACGGGCCGAGGCCTTCCCGTCCACGCAGCACGACTTCGTAGAGATCAATCAGCAGCGTGCGCCGTTCGATGACGAGCACATTCGTCGTGCGATCGCCTATGCGGTCGACCGTCAGGCACTGGTCGATACCGTGCTGTTCGGCAACGGCGAACCGGCGAACTCGCTGCTCTCACCGGGAACCCCGTTCTATGACAAGGCGGCGACAGGGCCTCAGTTTGACCTCGACAAAGCGAAGGAAGAAATGGCCCTCTCGAGCAAACCCGACGGTTTCTCGACAACGCTCCTGATCCGTTCCGGAGATGCCAACCGCGCCTCCGTCGCGCAGATCATGCAGGATGAGCTCAAACAGATCGGGATCACCGTCGAAATCAAACAGCTCGAATCTACCGCTGCCCTCCAGGCCGACATCGACTCCGATTTCGACATGATTCTTTCGGCGTGGACGATGGACATCCCAGACCCCGACCAGTGGACATCGTTCGCGGTTGACCCGGCCACGGGCGCCAACTCGAGCAGCACGTTCTACGACAACCCGAAGGTGATTGCCTTGAACAAAGAGGCGCAGCAGGAATCCGACCTCACCAAGCGTGCCGAACTGTATAAGGAACTGCAGAAGCTCACCGGAGAAGATGCATTCTTGACCTACCTGTATTACTCGCCATACGCCTACGCGTTCTCAGATAAGGTGCAGGACTTCCACGTCACACCGCTGGGTGGCTACCGCATGCAAGACGTCTACAAGACGAAGTAACAACGCTGCAATTCGGGTGGGTGTTGGCGTCAACCGACACCCACCCGGTTCGCATTCTCACTGAAGGATGTCGGGATGAAAGATACATCGAGCCCACGTGCACCAGGGGGCCTACTCCACCTTCGCCGGTTCACCCAGGGCGATTACCCGATGCTCATCTCCTGGATTCCGACAGTGGAGGCACTCTTCCTCTTCAGCGGGTTCAAGACGCCGTGGCCGCTGACCGAGGATGGGCTTGCGGAGCGCGCGCACCAGTCCGAAATCTTCGCGTGGAGCGCCGTGTCTGCGTCTGACCCGCACCCGCAAATCGGCCACCTCGAGATCGTGCGCACCTCACCAACAACGGGCCGATTCTCCAGAGTTCTCATCGAACCGGAGTCCAGGGGCAAAGGGCTGGCTCGTGAGCTCATCAACGCCGGGCTGGACCGCGCCAGGGCCCTTGGCCTCGATCGCATCGACCTCAACGTCATTATGGGCAATGAGCCGGCCATCCGCACCTACACGGGTGTCGGATTCCAGATGCTCGGTGTCAATCCGGAGCATCCGACTATGCTGCAGATGACCTTGAACCTAGGTCGTGTGGACGCCGGCTCCGGCCAGGACGACGCGAGCCACCATGAATGAGACTGCTCCCTTTCTCTACGATCGAGCAGGCACCCGCTACCTCATTTCGGAGACGCGATGGTGTGGCGACAACGGCTCCCCTCTGATGGTGTCGACGCTCGCAGGAATTACGTCGGACCGCATTGACCTCGCTGAGCGGTCACAGTGGCGCTACCGCGCGGCGCTACCCGCCGTGTTGGACCGCCAGATTTCCTTGGGTGAAGGTTGCACGCCGCTTCTGGCGGCCGACGTTCACGGCATCCGCGTGCACGCAAAGCTGGAGTGGTTCAACCCCACCGCGAGTTTCAAAGACCGTGGCACCTCCGTCATGATCTCCATGCTCGCCAGGCAGGGAATCACTGCCCTGCTCGAGGATAGCTCCGGGAATGGAGGCTCCTCGGTTGCTGCTTACGCCGCCGCCGCGGGCATCAGGGCAAAAATCTTGGCCCCCGAAAGCACCTCCCCCGCCAAAATTGTGCAGAGCCGCCTGCACGGTGCCGAGGTTGAGTTGGTTCCAGGCGATCGAACCGCCACCTCAGATGAGGCACTTCGTCAGGCAGATACACGCTTTTATGCCAGCCACAACTGGCACCCATTCTTTCTTCAGGGCATCAAACTCTTGGCCTACGAAATTTGGGAAGATCTTGGTCTCGTCGCACCAGACACCGTGCTCGTTCCTGCTGGGGCTGGCAGTCTCGTTCTGGGTTGTTTCATCGGGTTCACGGAGTTGGTCACGGCCGGAGCAATTCCCCGCATTCCCCGAATTCTCGTCGCTCAGCCAGAGAACTGTAGCCCGCTCGCTCTGGCCCATGCTCGCGGGTCGCAACGCGCCGCCGAGGGAGACTGGGCGCCGACCTTGGCAGAGGGCGCGTCGATCACGCGCCCCATCCGAGACCAGGAGGTACTCGCTGCAGTACGGCACTCCGGTGGAGGATTCCAGACTGTGACGGAGGATCAAATCCGGGCCAGCGTGCGCATGCTTGCCGCGCAGGGCCTCTACGCTGAGCCAACCAGCGCGATCGCGGCAGCAGCGTTGCCCGGGTTCGTCACACAAGGGTTGGCGCACGCAAACGAAACTAACGTCATGGTTCTCAGCGGCTCAGGGTTGAAAGCCGCGCAAACCATGGCCGATCTCATCAGGACCTAGCCCCCGACTCGCCGTGTCCATGCGGTCAACACGTCGTGGTTCGCGGCCAGCGTGGCGGAGGCGGAGTGGGTGGCCTCGCGGAGTACTGGCACGGTTCTTGCCGGGCGCGAGCATGTGGCCATTGTTGGAGTTTTCGACGGCAAAGTGACCACTCTCCGAAGTTGAGTGCGAACCCAAAGTTCTGGTGCCGCGCCAGTACTGTTGCGATTATGACCCAAATATCAGTTCGCGATCTTGCGGATGAGCTGAGCACTTCACCCAAAACTATTCGCGCGTGGATGCGTCTGCAAAACTGGCGGACTCTCGTTGAACTTGGCCAGCCCTGGCTGCTCACTCGCGAGCAGGTAGAGCAAATTCGGGAAAGATTTGCCGACGGCAACTCACAAGAAACAGTGCTCGTTCCGAGAATCAACAGTGATGATCCACTTCCTGGACTGACAGTGGCCGAGCTTCTGACAAGCTACCGAAACGTGCTCGCTTCACTGCGCGCACGGGGGCTTGTTCGAACAAATAATGCCCCTACTGGTGACCTAGCCGAGTACTGTGCGGCGGTCGTGTACGACGGTCTCCTCGCCCCCAACTCTGAGAAATCGCACGATCTAGTCGCGGAAGACGGTCGCCGTATTCAGGTTAAAGTGCGCCTGATTCGACCTGGCACCAGCAAGGCAGCAGTATTCTCACCTATTCGATCATTCGACTTCCACGCCGCCCTGTTCTTGCTCATTGACGATGAAGCCGGGGAGGTAGAGATTGCTCGCGAGCTCAGCGCAGCGGAGGTACGTGAGCATGGTCGGCACCGAGAGCACACTAACGGAGTTGTTCTGCGAATTGGTCAAGCACGCTCACTAAAGGTTGGTACTGATCTCACGGAACAATTTCGTGTGGCGTGGCGCGAAATGCTTGCTCAGTAAAAATTGAAGCAACAATAGTTAGTCGGGAATGTCAAGTTGCGCGGAATCACCGTCGACCGGCTTGCGGCGGGGTTTTCGGTCGTCGCGGGTGACCGGCCAAGCGGCCCCGGCATCCGTTAGTTCGGTCATGGTGCTCAGCTTGCCCGCAAGGATTTCTTCGAGCAGTTCGGCCTGCGCGGGCTCCAGCGACACCAGTCGGGTGAGCACGGTGAGGAGCTCGGTGAACTCGAGGCTCCACTCGTGTGGCCACTCGGTCACGTGGATGTCGTCGAGCGGGCTGGTCTTCTTGCCGCCCGGGTTTTTCTTGCGATATTTGAACCAACTGCCGATCACGTTCATGCCGCCGACCGTGTAATCGAACACGGCCTTGCCGACCGGACCCCACACACCGTTGCGCTCGCCATTCTCACCCGTGAAATAAATCGAGTGCGTTGCCTCGTCGAAGAAATGCTTGATTGGCATCTCCTTCACTGGTTCCAGCGAGAACGGTTGGGCGGCGTGCGGCCAATTGCACCGCACGTTGCCCTCCTCGCGACCAGCCGCCTTGTTCACGAACGACTCACCGTAAGTGTGCAGCCAGACAACCTCGCGGCCTAACTCGACGGCGCGCTTCCACAACTCCGGATCCTTCGTGATCGGAACCCGCACCCCCGGAGTCGTCAGCTCGTCCTCAAACGTTTTCGTGAATGCCGGATGCGACACCGTGCCCGCGATGTACGCGAGCACGTCCTCGTGCGTGATCTCCAGGCCAACGGATGACGCGAGCGCGTCGAGCAGGCCGCGCGCCAAGTTGGGGGTGCCGTCCGGATGCAGTAGTGGGAGGGCTCGGCCACCTCGACCATTGAAGTAATGCAAATCAGGAATGAGTTTGGAAAATACGAGCGCGGGCCCATCATGGATTGCCTGGGAGTGCTGCTCGATTACATATGTACTTGCTCCAGCACGTGCTTCCCATAGCGTTGGGCGCGGCCTGTCCAATACTCGAGCATCTGCGACGACGTGCTGGCGATCAAACGCACGGTAGCCAACTCGTACACTTGCAAGTTGATTCATATCGTCAGCAAGGCTTGAGCCCGAAGGACTGGTGCCCGTGCCGGCCAATCTCGCAACTTGCTTTGTCGGGTTCCTATCGCGAGTCGTCTTGAAAAGCTCTGCGAACTCACCACCAGTAGATGCTGAAAGTTGCGCCCAACGACGCTTCAAAATCTCGAGTGCGGGCGCGTACGGCCATCCGCGATTGCCCGTTACTCCCGGGCTGAACCACGGGAGAAGATCATCGGCTGCCGGACAACTGTCCCACCCCACTGACGCAGCCGTAAATGGGTCTTGCCATCCTGATCTCGCAAGTACCCAGCCATCGACGAGATCAGTCTGCGCCAAAGATTCGAACTTCTGCGCTTGGCGGCCATGAATTTCTCGGAAGTGAACCACTGCGGGACTATCCCCGTCGACGTGCCCTGGTGCTCGAACAAAGAGGCCTATAGCTAAAGGCTGTTGAACGCCAGGAAAGATGCGTGTCGAGACTTCAGGGCGCTGGCCTTCCGGAGTTAAGTCTATAACCCAGCCAACGTCCGTTTTCTGACGGAGATACTGCCTCATTCCTTTATACGCTGGCCCGCGAAGATAACCCGCAGTTGAGATAAAACAGATGACGCCGATCTCATCGTTCGGAGTGGATTCGAATGCTTTCCAAGCAGCCCATCTCCAGAAATACACGTATAAGTTCTTCAAGTTGAACTCGTGGAGCCCATTTCCCTTGACACGAAAGTCATCGAGCGGAGGAGCGCTACCAGGAGATCCTCTCTCAATCCATCCGCCCAACCCCTCGGCTTTATCGCCGTACGGCGGGTTGCCGATGACTACCGTGACGGGTGTCTCCGATTTGATCTTGTTGGCCTGACGTTTGCTCTCGGAGATCGCCCCCAACCCGGAGCCCAACTGGGTTTCGGCGGCGTGCGGGTCGGAGAGTGTGTCGGCCACGAACATCCGCATCCCACCCTTCGGCGGGTCAGCGTCGTAGCTCTTCAGCAAGTCAGTAGTGCGAAGTTCTGCGACTGCGAACGAGCCCAGTTGCAGTTCGAAGCCGATCAGGCGGGAAGCCAACTCCTTGATCGTCCCGGGGACCGCCCCAGGGCCCTCTGCCGTGGCCACATTCTCTGCGACGTGTTCGATGATCGAGTGCAAGAAGGTCCCGGTACCCATGGCGGGATCGATCGTCGTGACCGACGGGTCAAGGAACCCTTTCGGCTTGCCCAGCTTGGTGACGAGGGCTTCCTCGGCGAGACGCACCATCTCATCCACCACCTCGTGGGGCGTGTAATAAGTACCGGTGGCCTTGCGCAGCTCGGGGTCGTACTCGGCGAGAAAGTTCTCGTACAGGTGAAGATAGGTGTCTTTGTTTTTGCGGATCGCATTCCACTGCACCGCACCGATCACGCGGTTGAGCAACTCGATCGTGGGGAGAAAATCACCCTTCACATCCTGCGTCAGCAACTGCAGTGCCTTGCCCATGAGTGAATGGTCGGTGCCCAGTTTCTGCCCCACTTCGTACAGGCTCGTCGTTGCCAAGTCGATGCCCTCAGTGCGCGCCAACAGCAGAGCGAACGTCACCGTCTGCGCGTAGCCATCGGCGAAAACCTCATCCGTGGCATCCGGGAACAACAGTTTGCGCCAATCGCTCGCCAAACCCAAGAACTGCTGTTGACGCTCCGACTGGCCCTTCTGCTTAACATTCGCGTGCTCAATGGTGAGCTGCTCAGTGACCTTGGTGCGAAGCATGCGGGTGATCGGGGCAATCGTCTTCACCAGCTTTGACACCGTGCGGATTGACACCGGTTCCCAGTTCAGAAAATCGGTGATCAGTAGACGGAATGTAGCGTCTGGCATAAGGCGCGCACCCGCGATATCGAGCGGGCCACCGCTGAGCTGCGCGACTAGGGCAGGCGCATCCTCAGCGTGGTAAAGGCGCCACTCGCTACCGTTCGTGTAGATGAGGTTCGGCAGATCTTTCAGACGATTCCATTGGTCTTTGTTGTGCCCCTTGAAGGAGGTCGGGTCAAGCGAGAGCCCCGCCTGCTTCACCTCAATGTAACCAACCACCGCTCCCTTGACCCGCACTGCGAAGTCCGGCCGCGAACTGATCTCACTCAGATGGGTTTCGCCATCAAGAATCGTTTTCTTGCCGATGAGATCACCGACCGCCGTCATCAGATGATCGATGGGGGTGCGCAACGCCTCCTCAGGCTCCCCGACACCAGCCAAACGCTGCTTTGTCTCGACACCAAACTGGGACACAATCTTGACTACCTCGTCATCGAGCATGATTCTCCTCGTGTTCGTTTCTCACTCCGCTGGTCAACGCGAGACCGACCCTTCAATATTGGTGGATGCCCACTCCGCCTATGACTCTGAATCCTTTCTTGCGAACTCACCAGCCCCTTTGATTCCAGCAGGTAGACGCGGCTGGGTCCTCGGGCTCGAACTAAAGCCGGTGTTCCCGTCGGAGGCTTGGTTGAAACGCCTTTCGATGCTCGCAGCGTGGAGTGCAATATCGTCAACAAGTTGCTCGGTGTAATTTGACGTAGCCCCACTCGCGGCTACAGCGTCGAGAAAAGCCTGAGGGGCGTCCCGCGCCAAGTCTTTTGTTCGGCCAATCGCCCAATCGCGATCAAGACCCACCTCCTCCGCCGCAAGACCCACTTCACGCGAACGAATTTCCCACGCGAGATAGTGGCCCTTGATAGACATGGCGAGCCGAATCTCCTTCTCATGAACTCGTTCATGCCCCAAGATGCTCTGAACGTCATACAGAGGCGCGAGGCTAACCCCGCTAGGCCCGAGCAGAACGGAGTAGTTCTTTGCATGCGCGTCGGTGCCGGCAATCACGAAGTTGTAGAGGTTTGCCTCAAAAAACTTTTGGACCATGTGATCACCCTGAAGAGGAGTCCGTGCGGCAGCGCGCAACAAATTTGCAATGTGGGTAATGCCGAGTCCGCCCTCATTTTGGTACTTGAACGCCGGATGAACCCCCGCAGATTGTGCCAAATCTTCCTGATGTGACCGAAGGATCTCACCGCTAACGTCAACGCTGCGGTCATATCGTTCAACGACAATCGCACTTTCACCGTCAAAGTGCATCATCGCGCTCCTGGCCACATCCAACCCGAGCCTCGAAGCCGCATCCATTGCAAGATGTTCTCCCAAATCGCTGGATGCGATTCCCATGATTCCCGGCTTGAATATGTGTGTGGAAGGGGCACGACCCGTCGGAACCGACCACCCGTCACCGGTTTTTGCTAACGCGAATTTGGCTTGAGCGCCAGCCAAAGAAAAGTAGCCCTGATGCTCACGCGTCACCAACCATGCTGTGGGATCGCGTCGCAGATCTGCGATATGCGCTCCGATCTGGCTCTCGGTCATGCGCTCAAAGTCAGACGGGCCGGAGAGGATCTGTTCATCCTGCTCCGTGATTTGCACAGCCCCGGCTGTATCCAAACCAACGTGGGCGAGCACGCCCATAGGGTTTCTCGGGCTCACGCCAAACCGCCCGCCCCAGCGTTCGAGCACCCGATCATTGTCTGGCAGAAGCCCCCACAGCCAGTGCTTGGGGGCAGTACCGGCATGGCGTACTGCCGACTTCGGCATGGACAGTGACAGCTCCGAGCGCTGAGCCTGCTCTCTCCATTCATTGTCGAAAGCGAACTCCACCGCGTTGCCAGAGTTGGTAAACCACCCCACTCGTACCCCACTGAGGTAGGCCGTTAGTCGCTTAGTCACGTCTGCTCGTTACTAGGTCCACGTCGATATCGAGAACAGCCGCAATAGTCAGGGCCAAAGAAAGGGACGCCTTATCGGCTTTGCCACTCTCAAACCCAGAAACCCATTGGCGTGACATTCCAATGCGTGCGGCCAGGTCAGCCTGAGTGAGACCCCACTCAAGTCGACGATCACGCATGATATTGGCCCAGTCCACCGCTCTATCTGCGATCATTGGGGTCCTTTGCTCGTCCAAGTCGATACTCCGACGTGTCCGCCAACTCTGACACAGGTTGCCGTGTCCGTCAACCCTGACACGCGACACAGTGTCAGCCGACTCTGACAAACCTTGGTGCGGAGGTTTCCGAGAACGATGTCGCGACTCATCTATGAACGATGCCCTGCGACAGGAAAAAGTGCCCCTGGAGGGATTCGAACCCCCAACCTGCTCCTTAGGACGGAGTTGCTCTTCCGTTGAGCTACAGAGGCTGGCTCGTTGAGTTTAGCGAAGTTATTGCTCGGGTTCCCTTCGAGAGCCTCAGGGAACGGGTTTTCACCAATGGCGAAGTGCTTGCCTCTGCTGTCTATCGAGTGCAGACTGACGGGCATGAAGATTCTTCGTGTACTCGCCGTGACCGTCGCCCTTCTTATCGCCGCACCCCTCACCGCGTGCGCGACAACCCCCGTCATTGCTCCCGAGACAATGGATGTCAATGAGCTGCAAGGCGCAACAGTTGAACTTCTCGTGGGCCAAGTGCTCAACATGACGACGGGATCCCTCGCCGTCGACAGCTACACGGCGAAGATTGCCGACTCGAGCATCGCTGAGTTTGTGCAAGGAAACGACGACGGAAGTGCCGTCTTCAACCCGGGCATCACCGCCCTCAAGGTCGGAGAAACATCCGTCACTATGACAAACGCTCAAGGCGGCATTCAGCCGCTCGAGTTCACGGTGAAGGTGAGCAAATAGTCGCTCGCGAAAGTGGAGTCATCCTCGTGGCAAAGCATTAAAGAGTACGTGGCCGACGCCGATTTCCGAGCCCCGCAACACTGGCGAACTCCTGCCGGCCGGGTCTATTCTGTTTCGGGGCACGCAGCTGGCGTCCCGCACCAAAGGAAACACGACACGGAACTAGGGAGAATCAGCAATGTTTAATACTGCACACAACGCACGGGTAGCACTCAGCGTCGCCATCGTTTTAGGGGTCGGCTTTTCCCTCGGTGGATGCGCAGCCGAGCAAGCAGGAGACGGTGGCGGAACGTCTCAGACCGACCAAGGCTCATCGGCCGACAGCGGAGACAAAGCCCCCGCGGACGACGCCGGCGCGAAAGGTTTCGTCGACGAGGATGGGGATGTTCCTGACTGGGTTGCCGCGGGGTTCCCGATCTACCCCGGCTCGAAGGCCGCCGCATCAGCCAAGGCAAGCGGTATCACCATCATCTCGTTCTCGGTGCCCAAATCCGACGAGCAGACCATTTACGCCTGGTTCGTTGACCAGTACAGCCAGAATGGGTGGTCGGCCACCAACTTAGACGACGCCCACCATTCCTTCGACGCCACAAACACGGATGGCAGCACATCCGCAGTAAACGTAACGAAGGCAACCTACGTCATGAGTGTCAGCCAAGGCTGAGACGGTTCGGTGGGATCCCTTCGAGAGCCTCAGGGAACGGGGTAGCGGCGGGATCCCTTCGAGACGGCCTTTGGCCTCCTCAGGGAACGGTCCCACGGAACGACGGTTACGCAACGGCGGTCACGCAGCGACGGGAGTGAGGAACTCCTCCCACTCCGGCTCGAGGCGCTCCACTCCGCGCACCATCCATCCGGTGCCGTGCGGCGGTTGCAGGCGCACGAGCAGCTTCCAGTGCATCTCGCTGGGGGTGCGGTTGCCTTTTGCGTTATTGCAGCGCAGACAGCAGGCCACCAGGTTCTCCCACGAGTCCTTACCGCCGCGCGACTTGGGCACCACATGGTCGATCGTCGATGCGGGTTTGCCGCAGTATCCGCAGCGCTGAGCATCACGCCGCAGCACGCCGCGCCTGCTCACGGGTACCGAGCGGCCATTTGGCAGACGCACATATCTCGTGAGCAGAATCACCGACGGGCGGTCGTACGCGCCCAACATTGTAAACACCGGATGCTCGTCATCCGCCGACAGAATCGTTGCCTTGTCGTTCATCACCAACACGAGCGCTCGCTTGAACGACACAACAGCGAGAGGCTCGAAGCCTGCATTCAACACCAGGGTGCGCATGTTCATCCTTTCGAAGAGTCCCGCACGGCTTGCAGGAATTCGCTACCCCAGCAGCCCGACGAAAGGAGGTGAGTGGAACAAAAAAGCACCACCGCGTAAACGCGACAGTGCTCAGTGACCCCAGGATTGCCGACAGGCAAACCCACTACTCGTGTGTATCAAACACCGCCGTATGAAAAGTAAAGCGCGCGCATCCGCGGATCGGATGGTGCGAACACTCGACATACAACAACTCCCGTACTGACTCGCAGAACTACAAGGACGATTCAGAGTAACCCAGCAAGCCTCGCGCGGGGCGAATCGACGCGGATTTGAGACGTCGAGGAATCCAGCAAACTAGCCCGTGAAGCGGTCTGTTCCTACGTAGATGTGCTGGGCGACCTCAACAGGCAGCTCGAGACCATCGCCTGCAACACCCTCTACCATTGCCAACACGTAGTCGCCGCGCGCAGTGAATGTCGCGGCCGCGCCGGGAACGAGCCCGGCATCCTGCAACTGCTGCAGCAACTCAACCTCGTACTGCACCGGCTCCCCGAGGCGACGGATCACGCCGGCGACGGGGGCTCTCGTATTCTGAACAAGTTCAACGAGGCTCACCACGCCATCCATGAACAGGGTGACGATCGACTTCTCGCCCAAATCGTCAAGGCCCGGGATGGGGTTGCCGTACGGCGAATGTGTCGGGTGCTCCATCAGCTCCAGCAGCCTGCGCTCCACCTGCTCACTCATCACATGCTCCCAGCGGCATGCCTCCTCGTGCACAAGCGCCCAGTCAAGACCAATGACATCGGCGAGCAGGCGCTCAGCAAGGCGGTGCCGACGCATCACGGTGACAGCCTTTTCACGGCCATCTTCTGTGAGCCTCAGGTGGCGGTCGTCTTCCACCACAACAAGGCCATCGCGCTCCATGCGCCCCACAGTTTGCGAGACTGTCGGGCCAGAATGCCCGATGCGCTCACTGATGCGGGCCCGAAGAGGAACAATGTTCTCTTCTTCAAGCTCGTAAATCGTGCGGAGGTACATCTCGGTGGTATCGATCAAATCGGCCACGGTGCCACCTCCCACAGTAATCAGTACAGGTAAGCCTAACCTTGATCGGGCCGCCGCAACCCCACCGCACCCGACCATAGGATTGCAGCATGCCGGAGCCGACAATTCCTTCCCACCTGCTGCCCGCCGACGGACGATTCGGATGCGGCCCATCCAAGGTGCGCCCCGAACAGCTCGCGCACCTCGCCGCGGCTGGTACCACCATTCTCGGCACCTCGCACCGCCAGGCTCCCGTCAAAGATCTCGTCGGTCGTGTGCGCGGCGGCTTCGCTGACCTATTCCGCCTGCCCGACGGCTACGAGGTGGTGCTCGGCAATGGAGGCTCCACCGCGTTCTGGGATGCCGCCGCGTTCGGCCTCATCCAGCAGCGCAGCCAGAACCTCGTGTTCGGTGAGTTCGGCGGCAAGTTCGCCAAAGCTGCCGCCGCTCCGTGGCTCCAGGCACCGGATGTTCAGAGCGCAGAACCGGGCAGCCGCAGCGAACCGGCTCCCACATCCGGCATCGATGTGTACGCGTGGGCGCACAACGAAACCTCCACCGGCGTCATGGCCCCCGTGCAGAGGGTCACCCCACATGATGCGCCAGACGCCGGCGCCCTCACTGTCATCGACGCGACGAGTGCGGCCGGCGGCATTGATTTCGACGCACGCCAAGCAGACGTCTACTACTTCGCCCCACAGAAAAACTTCGCTTCTGATGGCGGCCTGTGGTTCGCCCTCTTCTCCCCCGCCGCCCTCGAACGCGTGGAGACGATTGCGGCGACCGACCGCTACATTCCCGAGTTCCTGAGCCTCAAAAACGCGGTCGACAACTCACGCCTCAACCAAACGCTGAACACCCCAGCACTCACCACGCTGCTGCTGCTCGAAAACCAGCTCGACTGGATGAATGGCAACGGTGGGCTCGACTGGGCGGATGCCCGCACCACCCAATCCAGCAGAGTGCTTTACGAGTGGGCAGAGCGCACCGACTATGCCACCCCGTTCGTGACCAACCCAGAGCACCGCTCGCAGGTCGTCGTCACGATCGATTTCGACGAGCGCATCGACGCCGCAGCGATCGCGAAAATCCTGCGCGCTAACGGCATCGTCGACACCGAGCCTTACCGCAAACTCGGCCGCAACCAGTTGCGCGTGGCCACCTTCACCGCCATCGAACCGGATGATGTGCGCGCCCTCGTTGCCTGCATTGACTACGTAGTGGGTACTCTGTAGCCATGCGACTGTGGCTGAAAGACTCGGAGCGCCGCCCCGACCCTGCGCCCGTGAAAACGGATGACCGCAAAGCCATGCTCGTCGGCATGGCGCTGTGGCTACTCGCCCTTGTCGCCCTGCTGATCTTTCTTGGCCCGCTGGTTGCGGCGGGCCTTCACTGGTGGCTCTGGACTTGCGTCGTCGGCCTCGTGCTTGGCCTTCTTGGACTTATCAACGCTCACGTTCGGCAACGCTGAGTCTTGCGGCGCGTGAGCGCCGTGCGAGCCCGTTGAGTCATCGAGTGAGTCGATGTCGACACCGTCGAGGTCGCCGCTGTGGAGAAGCGCTTCGTCGTCGTCATTGACATCCTCATCGTCGAAGTCGTCGTCGTCATCGTCGTCGTCATCGTCGTCGTCGTCGTCGTCGTGATCGTCAAATTCGTCGTCATCATCGTCGGTGTCGTCGTCATCATGCTCAAGCGCCTGAGCGGCAAGCTCTGCCTGAGCCTCTTTGTACTCGGCGAGGCGCTCCGACCACGGCACCCAGTCTGGCGACAGAAGTGCGCCTTCAGCAGGGGTGAGCTCGGTCTCGAGCACCGAAACGCTGGAGCCCTCCCCGTGCGAAATGCTCACCGTCCACTTCCAACCCACGTAACCACGCAAGGTGGTGTCAAAGTAAATGGTGACAACGCCATCGGTTTCTGTGATCGAGCCCGCCATTTCGCCCACAGTTTCTGCCGGCGTGATCTCGACAAGCGCAGCGCGCGCAAGCGCTACATCCGCCTCTGTTGGCGTCGCTTTAGTTGGCGTCGCTTTAGTTGGCGTCGCTTTAGTTGGCGTCGCTTTAGTGGGCATCGCTTTAGTTGACTCAGACTGAGTTGACTCAGGCATCCAACTCGTCCGCGACCTTGCGCAGCATTGCTGCAATCTTGCGTGAGTGGCTGTTCTCTGGGTAGCGCCCACGTTTCAAGTTGGTGCCGATGCTGTCGAGCACCTTGATCAGGTCTTCGACGATTATCGACATGTCGTCGGCAGGTTTGCGGCTCATGCGGGTGAGGCTCGGGGGTGCTTCGAGCACGCGCACCGAGAGCGCCTGCGCGCCGCGCTTACCGTCGGCGATACCAAACTCCAGCTTCATGCCGGCCTTGATCGCCACTCCTGCGGGAACCGCGGAGGCGTGCAGAAAGACCTCCTGGCCGTCATCAGAACTGATGAAACCGAAGCCTTTATCTTCATCGTAAAACTTGACCTTGCCGCTGGGCATGGCACTACCTCTTTCTCGGTCGTAGCCCGAATATCGTGCCGACGATCTAACCCCATAAGCCTACGGGCAAACCTGCCCCGCGTATCCTTGGGGTGTGACCATGAAGAAGCCGAATACTCCACCGCCCGTGGGTGTCCATCGTATCGAACGAATCCTCGCCATCGCAGTGGCGGTACTTATTGCCCTCGCACTCGTGTGCTTCATCGCGGTGATCGTCGGAACATCGCTCGGTGCAGGTAACGACAACGGATTCAGCCACGGAATATGGCCGATCGTGTTTCTCATTCAGTACTACGGTTTGCCCGTCGCTTTTTTGCTGATCGTTGCGCTTCTCGCCTCCAATGGAATACGTCGCTCTCGCGCCGCGAAGAACAGCGCGCGCTAGCGAACTGAGGAGAAAGGCGCTGAAGGTGAACGCACGGGGGAACGTTATGTCCAGCACAGGGCAGCTCGCCGCGGTGTTGCGCGCCACCACCGATGACGCCCTTGTTCACGGTCTCAACCTTCGCAGTGTTACCGTCAGTGGCAACTCGCTCAACAGCATCCGCGACTTCTTCGACCTCTCTGATGCCCTTCTCAGTAACGACTCGCTGCAGAACTGCCTCACTCGGCTCGACCGTAGATCCCTCACCGCTCTCGTTCAGATCAGCGACAGCGGCACGGTCACCGGTGAGGTCGGCGCTGAAGGCGGCGCAGAACGCCCGACTGATCACGACATCGATGCTTCGGTGTTAGCCAACCTTCACGACCACTTTCTTGTGCACGACACCACGCAGGGCATCACCGTCTGGCCGGAGGTCATGACGCAACTTGCGCGGTGGCCGGTACTCGGTCTGTCCGAAACATGGGCGGATGATCCCGAACCCGGCACGACTGCGCACGACGAATCGAGTCACGTCACCGACGCCCTCGCGCCCGAACGCGCCTTCGCCTCCACCACCGCGATGGGCGAGCTGCTGTTCGAACTCGAACGCGAACCCGTGCGCATGCTCACCACCGGCCTGCTCGGGCGCCCGTCGGCACGCAGACTCGCTGAACTCTTGCGCGTGGATGAGGCTGAAGTTGCCTCGTACGTCGGTATCGCCGAACACGCGGGGCTCGTGCAGCGAAGCGCGGCAAATCTTGTTCCCTCCGATGTTCACCGCGGATGGCTGGAACACGGCCCCGCGGAGCGCTGGGTGGTCATTGCCGAGGCATGGGTGAACGCAAACTGGTCCGAGATCCGCACGCGCATTGCACAGCGTCACTTTGCGCAAAGTTCCAGCATCACCGCGTGGCTCCAATGGAATTACCCCGGTGGGCGAAGATGGCTTCCCCAGCAGTGCACCACCACACTGGCCGAGGCCGACATGCTCGGGCTCACCGCACACGGAACGATCAGCTCACTGGGAGCCAAACTCCTGAGCGGCGAAACTGAAGAAGCGGCGAATCAGCTCACTGCTGGGCTGCCAACACCGGTGGATCGGCTCTACCTGCAGCACGACCTCACCGCCGTGGCCACTGGCCCGCTCGACCCGCGCATCGACACGCGCCTGCGCACCATGGCCGACGTCGACGGGCACACTATCGCCTCCCGCTACAGGTTCACCAGTGCGAGCATCACACGCGCCATCAGCGACCGCGAAAGCGCCGCCTCGATACTCGAGTTTCTCGCGAGCATCACGCTCAGCGGAATTCCCCAACCGCTCGACTACCTCGTCAACGAAACTGCCTCGCGCCACGGACTGCTCCGCGTTGGGCCGCTCCCGAGCGGTGACCCGCACGCCGTCGCCTACATTCGCTCCGACGATCACATGCTCCTGCGTACCGTGCTCATCGACCGCAATCTCTCGGCACTCCGACTGCGCCCACGGGACAGCGAATACATTGTCAGTACCTGCGAGCGCGACCAGCTTTATGCGTCGCTGTACGAAGCCAAATACCCCGTCGCCATTGAAGACGCGCACGGGCGCATCCTTGCGACTCGGCCACAACGTGCACCCGGCGGCTTTGCGCGCACACCAGCGGTAAAGACGCGGCCCGATCCTCATCGAACCCTCGTCAGCCGCATACGTATTGCTGACGCCGACGCCCCAGACGACTCAGATGAAGCTTGGCTCGCACGCCAACTGGATTCGGCGATCCGGTCAAAGTCGACGGTGACGGTGAGCGTGCGGATGCCGAATGGCAACGTTGTTGACTACCAACTCGAGCCCGCCAGCGTGTCGGGTGGACGACTGCGCGCCAGAGACCCACAGTCCGAAATTGAGCGCACCCTGCCGCTCTCGAGCATTGCCGGTGTGCGCGGGATCTAACCTCGGCAACCCCGATGCATCGCGCGAACTCCTCGACAGCGTTCTGCGTCAGCACTCTCGCGGATTCTCGACAACGTGGGTCAAAGGCGCCGCGTGCCAGCGACATCACTCGCCAGCAACATAGACTAGAACGTTATGTCTGACGGCCCCCTCATCGTGCAAAGCGACCGCACCGTTCTTCTCGAAGTAGCGCACCCAGAAGCAGAGAACGCTCGCCACGACCTCGCCGTTTTCGCGGAGCTCGAACGCGCCCCCGAGCACATTCACACTTACCGCATCACCCGGTTAGGGCTCTGGAACGCTCGTGCGGCCGGCCACGACGCGGAGGCCATGCTCGCCACCCTCGAGCGGTATTCGAAGTTTCCAGTTCCGCAATCCGTTTCCGTCGACATGCGCGAAACTGTGGCCCGCTACGGGCGGCTCGTGATTGAACGCACCGAGGCCGGAGAGCTCGAACTGCGATCCACGGATGCTGCCGTGCTCGCCGAAATCGCCCACGCCAAGCGTGTCGCTCCGCTTCTCACCGGCCAGATTTCGCCCGACCGGTTCGGGGTTGCCGCGTGGGCTAGAGGCCAGCTCAAGCAGGAGCTTGTGAAGCTCGGATGGCCCGCAGAAGACCTCGCCGGCTATACGCCAGGCACACCGCATCCGATCGACCTCGACACCACAAGTTGGCACCTGCGGCCCTACCAGCTGCAGGCGATTGACAACTTCTTTACCGGGGGCTCCGGCGTTGTCGTGCTGCCGTGTGGCGCTGGCAAAACTCTTGTCGGTGCTGGCGCGATGGCGCAGGCAAAAACCACCACACTGATTCTCGTCACCAACACCGTTTCTGCTCGCCAGTGGCGCAGTGAGCTGCTGCGACGCACCTCCCTCACTGAAGAAGAAATCGGCGAATACTCTGGGCAGGTCAAAGAGGTGCGGCCCGTCACGATCGCCACCTACCAAATTCTCACCGCGAAGCGAAAAGGCGAATACGCGCACCTCTCGCTTCTCGACGCGATGGACTGGGGTCTCGTCATTTACGACGAAGTGCACTTGCTACCAGCCCCCGTGTTCAAGCTCACCGCCGAGCTGCAAGCCCGCCGCCGCCTCGGCCTCACCGCCACTCTCGTTCGCGAGGATGGCCGGGAGAGCGACGTCTTCAGCCTCATCGGGCCGAAGCGCTTCGATGCGCCGTGGAAAGAGATCGAAGCGCAAGGGTTCATTTCGCCCGCATCCTGTTACGAAGTCCGCATCGATCTTCCCGCACAAGAGCGCCTTGAGTATGCGGCGAGCGCTGACAACGAGCGGTACCGGCTTGCGGCGACAGCGCCCGCAAAGTTACGCGTCGTTCACCAGCTCGTGAAGCAGCACGCGGGTGAGCGCATCCTCGTGATCGGGCAATACCTCGACCAGATTGACCAACTCGCGGATGCCCTGAACGCGCCGAAGCTGACGGGCGCGACGCCGGTCGATGAGCGCGAACGCCTCTACCAAGAGTTCCGCGACGGAACCACGAAAGTTCTCGTCGTCTCAAAGGTCGCCAACTTCTCAGTAGACCTGCCAGAGGCGACCGTGGCCATTCAAGTGTCTGGTTCCTTTGGTTCGCGCCAAGAAGAGGCCCAACGCCTCGGCCGCTTGCTGCGCCCCAAGGAATCTGGGCTACCAGCGAACTTCTACACTCTCGTCGCGCGCGACACCGTCGACCAAGAGTTTGCCCAGAACCGCCAGCGGTTCCTCGCTGAGCAGGGCTACAGCTACACAATCCTGGATGCGGATGCCCTCGGCGCAGCCGAGTAGCCGCACCCCACGCCCGTCCCTCGCGCCCGCCCCTGTTCCCGCGCCCGCCTCCCCCGCCCGTGCGTGCCTCGCGAGGAATCCTTCAACGATGCGCCAGTGAGTCGGCGATGCGCCGGAGGGCTCACGCCACGCGGTACCTGAGAAGCAAAGTCGAGCCAGAAACGAGGGTGCTCGCGAGCGTCAGGTGTGCTGCATCAGCGAGGTCGCCTGCTGAGATCCGGCGCGCGTCACCAGCTTCGAGAGTCGGGTTGATGGTGAGGAACAGTTCATCGACGACACCGTCGGCGAGCATCGAGCCAAAGAGGTGGGGGCCACCCTCACACAGCACGCTGAGCAGTGTGCGTTCATGCAGTGCGGCGACAATGTCTTTGCCCGGAACGTGCTTTGTTCCGGCGACCACGACGTCCGCCACGTTCGCGAATCCGTCAGACTTTTCAGCACCACGCGACGTCGTGAACACGATCGGTCGCACGGGGGCTTCAGTGAAGATACGCGAGCCTGGGTCGAGGTCAAGATCCCCGCTCACCATGGCAAAGACCGGATGCTCTGGCAACCCGTTCGCCACTCGCCAGCGCACGGATTCGTCGCTCACGCGCATCGGCCCGTAACCTTCTTTGCGCACGGTGCCAGCACCGACAAGTACAACATCGCAGACGCGGCGCAGCAGCTCGAAGTGGCGTTTGTCTGCCACATCAGAGAGACCGCCCGAGAGCCCGTCGTGCGTCGCCGCGCCGTCAACACTCGACACAAAGTTGACCCGAAGCACTGGCGACTCTGACTGCAGGCTTGCCACAATATCCTCGTCAGAGAGCCCTTTGGCAGGTTCGGGCCAAAGTCGGTCAATGGGGGTGGAATCGGTCGATGCGGTCATAACTTTCAGCCTATGTTGTGAAGGTTCCAGGCGGGTGGGCGCCAGCCGAGAATCCCCTCGACCATGCGCACGGCCGCAACGGTTGCCGGAACATCGTGCATCCGGATGATGCGGGCACCCTCCAGAATGCAGAAGACTGCTGCGGCCAGCGAGCCTTCCAGCCGATCCCCCTGCATTCGGTCGGTCATCTCGCCGATGAAGTCTTTATTCGACACGGCGGCGAGCGTCGGATAGCCGAGCGCCACAACTTCATGCAGGCGTCGGGTGAGTTCAAGCGAGTGGAACGTGTTCTTGTTGAGGTCGTGCCCAGGGTCGAGGATGATGCGCTCATCTGGGATGCCAGCCGCGTTGGCGAGCTCGATGCGGTTGCGTAAGAAGTCGATGACATCGTGCACAACATCGACGTACTCAGGTCTGGCTGGCTCCGCCCGCGGCGGCGACATGCTGTGGGTGAGCACGAGGGTCGCCTCTGTCGCGGCGACAGCGGTGGCCATTTCTGGGTCGAACAGCCCGCTCGTGTCATTGATCACGGATGCGCCGGCCCCGATCGCGGCCGAGGCCACGGCTGCACTGAAGGTGTCAACAGAGATCACGACATCCGACTGCGCAGAGATAGCCGCAACGACGGGAACGACCCGGTCAATTTCTTCGTCGCGGGTCACAACGGGCCCACGACCGAACGGAACCCCGCCGATATCCACCCAGTCCGCGCCCGCCCCTACGGCGCGAAGCGCCGCCTCGACCGCTCTGTCGAGCGCATACGTTGCGCCCTTGTCAAAGAACGAATCGGGGGTTCGGTTGATGACCGCCATGACGGCAACTTCACGGTCGAAATCAAATGTTCGACCACCAATCATCCGTTGCACTTAAATGTCCTTGAGGGGTACCGATTCGTCGACCAGTCGCGCCTCGTCTACAACTTTGCCAGCACGGATAATGCGCTGCACCTGGTCGTTGACATCCCACACGTTCACGTTCATGCCCGCGACGACGCGCTGATCTTTGATCCAGAATGCGATGAACTCGCGCTTGGCGCGGTCACCTCGGTAGATGACCTTGGCATCCTTGGTCATGGGACCGTAGCCTGAGTACTCCATTCCCACATCGTACTGGTCGGTATAGAAGTAGGGGATGTCTTCGAAGCTCTCGTTCTGGCCGAGCATTCCACGGGCCGCCGCTGCGCCCTCGTTCAACGCGTTCGCCCAGTGCTCACTGCGCAAGCGCATGTTTGCGAGCGGGTGGAACGCGTTCGCCACGTCGCCGGCCGCAAAAATGTCTGGATCGCTGGACTGCATGGCCTGGTCCACGACAATGCCGTTCTCGGTGATGATGCCAGCGTCGTCAGCAAGTGCAACGTTCGGCACCGCCCCAACACCAATGAGCACGAGGTCGGCGGGAATCACCTCACCCGTCTTCAGCTGAACTCCAGTGACCTTGCCGTGGCTTCCCACGATTTTGTCGACAGCCACAGACATCCGCATGTCCACTCCATGCTCCTTGTGAAGGTCGTGGAACATGGTGCCGAGCTCGTCTCCGATGGCACCCGCGAGTGGAATCGGCACCTGTTCGAGAATGGTCACATCGTTTCCAAGAGTGCGGGCGGTCGCCCCCACCTCCATCCCGATCCAACCGGAGCCAATGAGAACAAGTTTGCGCCCGCCGCCAGAGAGCTCCTTGTTGAGGGAGTTCGAGTCGTCGAGGGTGCGCAGGTAGTGCACCCCATCGAGTTCGGCGCCATCAATGGTGAGTATGCGCGCAGACGACCCTGTCGTGATGAGCAACTTGTCGTAGCGCAGCGGCGCTCCCTCTGACACGGTAATTTCGTGAGTGGCCGCGTTCACCCCGTACACATTCGTGCCGGTCTGCAACTCAATGTTGTTCTGCGCGTACCACTCTTTCGGATGCACATAGACGGCGTCCAGCCCATCAGAACCATTGAGGTAGCCCTTGGACAACGGGGGGCGGATGTATGGCGCGTGCGCCTCTTTGCCGATCAACTGGATGGTGCCCGTGAAGCCCTGCTTTCGCAGTTCTTCTGCGGCAGAGACTCCCGCGAGTCCGCCCCCAACAATGATGAAATTCTGCGTATCGGCCATCAGCTTCTCCTCTTCGTGGATTGTCGTTCTTAGGCGAGATTGTCGCCGGCGGGCCGGAATTGGCGCCGCATCGCATTGTCGTCAGCCAGCACTCCCGTAAAGGCCGTCGTCGTGGTCATTGCTCCCGGTGACTGAACGCCGCGCATGGTCATGCAGAGGTGCTCAGCCTCCAACATCACCCCTACTCCTCGCGGAGACAGTTGCTCGGTGAGATAGTGGGAAATTTGCTGGGTCAGGCGCTCCTGTACTTGAAGATCGCGAGCAAACATTTCGACCACCCGTGCCAGTTTGGAGAGCCCAACCAGGCGATCCCCCGGAACATATCCCACGTGCGCTACTCCCCGAAACGGCAGCATGTGGTGTTCACACAGCGAATGAAACGGGATGTCCCGAACGAGCACAAGCTCCTCGTAGCGTTCGTCATTCGGAAAGGTCGTCATCGCGAAATCGCGGGGGGTCAACATTTCTCGCAGGCTTGCCGCAACTCGGCGGGGGGTGTCGGAGAGGTGCTCGGTGGTCACGTCACGCCCTAGCGCGGTGAGCAGCTCTGCGACGGCGTATTCGGCCCGCACCATATCGATGGTGCTCTCACCTTTGACGTTGTCGCTCTCGGCGTGGTCTGGTCTTACCAAGCTCAAGTTTGGGCGGTCAGTCGTTCCAAGCTGCGTGTCGAGCATTGCGATACTCCTGTTCATCAACCGTGGTGTTCGGGGCACTCGCACTATCCGCGGTAGTCGCGGCAATAGGGGCCTTCGAGACACTACCGGGGCGGTAGAAAGTGAGGACAAAGAGCACGAACGCGGCGGAAGCCAACCCGGTGTCGCGAAGAGCAATATCGAGATATCCGCCCACGAGCAGAAGGTTAATGACGATGAAGAGAAGCCAGGCTGCAAGCATTGGTGCGCCATAGCGCGGCACAAACAACACAAGGAGTCCAAGGGCAATTTCAAGCACGCCAACGACGTACATGAACGGCTCTCCACCGAGTGGAGCTATATCGGTAGCGATTGGTGCAAGGTATTTGGGCCAGTACGTGATCAGGTCGAAGAACTTGTCGATACCGGTCACCAGTGGTGCGATGCCCAGAACTATGCGCAAGAGGGTAAAGGCTAGCCATCCCGGGTCACGAAGCTTCTCACGCGTGGTGGTGGCTTTTGCTTTGTGGTCTGTTGCCGTGGTTGCGGTCACAGTAAGGTCCTTTCGAAGTGGCCTGATAGTGACTTTACAGTTTACAAAATTCTTTTGTCAAGTTTTACTTTTTTAGAGTTATGATGAGATTCATGAACGAGACACGAACTCAACAGATCGCCGCCGTCGCGGCGATCAGCGACCCGCAACGGCGCGCGCTCTACGAGCTCGTGAGTCGAAGTGACGAGCTGGTGGGCCGCGATGATGCCGCACACGCACTAGGGATCCCGCGCAGCACTGCCGCTTTTCACCTCGACCGGCTCGTAAAAGAGGGCGTCCTCGAGATTGAGTTCAAACGCCTCAGCGGAAAGACCGGCCCGGGATCTGGCCGCCCGTCCAAGTTGTACCGACGCACGGGGGGCGAGATCTCGGTCTCCTTCCCGCCCCGCCGATACGACCTCGCAGGAAACCTCATGGCGGCGGCGATAGAGGAATCCGATCGAACTGGCGAACCGGTGCGCACCATCCTGGCGACCATCTCCGCGGCAACCGGCCGAGAGATTGGTGCCGCCGCCGGCTCACTCGACGCCGCGCTCGACTCGTGTGGCTTCGAACCACGCGATGATGGCAACGGCGGCATGACTCTCACAAACTGCCCGTTCGACAAGCTCGCCGCGAAGCACTCAGATGTCATTTGTACGGCGAACGTCGCCTTCCTTAAAGGCATCGCGGATGGCGCATCCGAAACCGAGCGCACGGTCGAGTTCGTCGCCCCCGCGCCGGGGTTTTGCTGCGCTCGCGTCGCAGCTCGCACCGTGTAATCTCGCGCCCCACGACCCACGACCGCACGTCGCTACGTTTCGGTCACGTCAACGCCGCAGCGCCAACAGATCGCTGGCAGTGCACCCTCGATAAGTGCGCCGCATTCGTCACACACGCTCTCGAGCCAGCAGACCGGTTCCCCGGTTGGGGTGAACTCTTCGCCGTCCATGAATCCAGTGTGCACCCCTTCGTCAACACGCAACACTCAGGCTTCACTCAGCAAACTTGCAGAGACTAGAGGCATGAGCGACGGACCGAAGATTCTAATTGTTGATGACGAGCCCAATATCCGGGACCTACTGACCACCAGTTTGCGCTTCGCGAAGTTTGCGGTGCGCGCTGTCGGTAACGGCGCCCAAGCGATCTCCGCAGTACTTGAGGAGGAGCCGGATCTCATCATCCTTGACGTCATGCTTCCCGATATGAACGGGTTCGGCGTCACCAAGCGCCTGCGTGCAAGCGGCTACACCGCCCCCATCCTGTTCCTCACCGCCAAAGACGACACAGAAGACAAGATCACCGGCCTCACCGTCGGCGGCGACGACTACGTGACGAAGCCGTTCAGCCTCGACGAGATTGTGGCCCGCATTAAGGCGATTCTGCGCCGCACCATGGCCGACGAAGAGGATGCCATCATCCGTGCCGGCGATCTCACCATGGACCAAGACACCCACGAAGTCACTATCGGCGAGACAGAAGTTGAGCTCAGCCCCACCGAGTTCAAACTGCTGCGCTACCTCATGCTGAACCCGAACCGCGTGCTCTCCAAGGCGCAGATTCTCGATCACGTGTGGGAGTACGACTTCAACGGCGATGCTGGCATCGTGGAGTCCTACATTTCGTACCTGCGCCGCAAGCTTGACCAGTACTCCGAAGAGCCCATCATCCAGACGAAGCGTGGTTTCGGCTACATGCTCAAAGCCGCAAAAGTCTAGCCCTCGCGTGCGTACTCGCGGCCATATCGCAGCGTTAGCGGTTAGCCTGATCTTCTGATGCACGATCGGCTAACCCAGTGGTGGGGCAGGATTTCTCTGCGCACTAAGACGACGGCAGTGACGGTACTGCTCCTTACCGTCGGCCTGCTCGTTTCAGGTATCGGCACCATGACGGTGCTGCGCAACTATCTGGTGAGCGAAGTGGACAGCAAGATATCTTCCACCGCAGTCGACCTGCGTGGCCTCGATCTCACCATTCAGGGAACATGCGATCGGGCATCCGGTCCGAGCCAGTTTTTCGTCGCCATCCTGAATTCTGATGGCTCACTTCTGTGCCGAAACCGAGATGCTGCGCAATCCCAACCAGTGATTCAGGGGCTCGATGTTTCGATCGCGCGGAAACAAAAAGGCGTTCCGCTCACCCTCTGGAACATTGATCACACCAAACAATGGCGCGTTGTTTCCGCCCCATACGAGGATCACGAAACCGGTGCCGTCGTCACCCTCGCGGTCGGCGCGAGCCTCGGTGACATCAATGGCACGATCTCCCAGTACACCGCTGTCTTTCTAGGTTTCGCTCTCTCTGTCGTGGTTCTCGGAGGCGTACTCACCCGCATTCTCGTGACCGCCACGTTCGCACCCCTTCGAGAAGTTGAGGCAACAGCTGCTGCTATTGCCAACGGTGACTTCGGCCAACGACTACCGGGGGCAACGCCCAACACCGAGGTCGGGCGACTCAATCGTTCACTCAACACCATGCTTAACCGCATTGACCGAGCCTTCGCCGACCGCGCGCAAACGATCGACCAAATGCGTCGCTTTGTTGGTGATGCTAGCCACGAGTTGCGCACCCCGCTCGTGACGGTGCGCGGATATGCGGAGCTGTACCGCATGGGCGCGCTGCCAACAGAAGACGAAGTCAGTCAAGCCATGGAGCGCATCGAGAAAGAGGCCATGCGCATGGGCGAGCTGGTCGAAGACCTCCTCGAACTGGCGCGGCTCGACGAGGCGAAACCCTTGCAGCTCACTCCTGTCGACCTCGTGCCTCTCGCGCGTGATGCCGCACTGGATGCCATGGCGTCCTCCCCCGACCGCGCCATCACCGTCATCATTGCGGAACCGGATGTCGCCGCAAGTCTCGACACCATGCACACACCCCCGCCAGCTGCATCGCCCGCTCGCCGCAAGAATGGCGTATCTGCTGGTGACCGGCAGGTTCCCACCACCACAGGCCCCATTGCGTTCGCCGGGGCCACGATCGCCCGTTTGCGGGCCCGACGCTCTCGCGCGTTGCCGCCAGTGTTTCCTGCGGGCTATAGCGACACGCTCTCTCTCGAGTTACCGGCGATCGTGCTCGCTGAAGAGAACAAGATTCGGCAGGTCATCACAAACTTGATCGGTAACGCCAAACGGTTTACCCCGGATGGCAGCCCTCTGGAGCTGGTGGTGCATGTTGACTCGAGGCGCAACGTTGGAATCCTCGACATCGTGGATCACGGTGACGGAATCCCGCCGCAAATTCGCGACAAGATTTTTCAGCGATTCTGGCGTGCCGACAATTCTCGCGCGCGCAGCACGGGCGGCAGTGGCCTCGGCCTCGCGATTGTTTCCGGAATCATTAACGCGCACAAAGGCACCGTCGAGGTTTTAGAAACCACGGGTGGTGGCGCGACTTTCCGCATCGCTCTTCCCCTCCTCCCCCTCGGCTACGTGCCAGTCTCCCTCACAAAGTAGCCGTCAACGACGGCCCGTGCCGCCGCAGCACGCCTATTGTTTTGCCAACGGGAGCGCGTCCCGCGAACCAAGGGAGAAGCAGATGGCCAGTTATCAGGTAGACAGCGAAGCAGTTCTTGGTGCCCACGGCGCCATTCAGAGCACGATGTCTCGAATCGAGGCAGATGCGGCGAATCTCAAGTCACAGCTCGTCAACCTGCAGAGCTCATGGTCGGGCCCCGCAGCATTGGCATTTCAGGGCATTGTTGGCGACTGGACGGCTACGCAGCAACGCGTGGAACAGAACCTCGCCTCCATCGGTACTGCGCTCGGCCAGGCAGGCCGCCAGTACGCAGAAGTTGAGCTGGCGAACGCTCGGATGTTCGCCAGCTAGCCGCGGTCGAATGCGGGGGCAAGTGAGGCGGCTCCGCCCGAGGAGGCCCGCCGAACCCTGATGTGCCAAGCTTGCCCCAGCTTCGGCGAGGTGCGCGTGCCGCGGGGAGAGAACACAGTGGCCACAGTGGCCACAGTGGGACCATCGCCCGGGCGTTGCCTAACCGGCTTTCGCAGTGTGCTCAATGAGCGCGTCTATTACGACTTGCCAAACTGGAAAGAGATTATTACACTTTCCACTATGGAAAATCATTCAACGGAGCCTTCGCAGGAAGAGGCCACAAATTCCCTGAACACAATATCGGCCGACCGTGATCGCCTCGCAGCGAGCGTGCACATACCGTGGGCACTGCTGGCCGCACTTGGGGCGCTAGGCGCGTGGTGGGTCGCCGCGGCCGCGACCACTAATCCCGGTGAAAACTATGTTCCTCCCACGAGTGGCTGGCTGGCGCTGCTCGGGGTGCTCGTCGTGGTGCACCTGATCCGGCGCGAGACCGGGGTTCGCTTTCGCGCGATGGGCGCGCGAGCAGGCTGGGCTCTGGTCGGGATTGTCGCCGTCTGCCTTGCGCTCTTCAGCATCTCTCTCGGCTTCGTCTCGTTCGGCCTGTGGTGGCCCGTCGTACTGACGAGCTTGGCCGCGTTTGCCGCCACGACATGGTTGGCCGGCATCGCCTATCGGTCGGCAGTGGCGAGGTTGGGACGTGAGTGAGGCCACGTTCGATAACGTCATCCATGCGCCCGTGAGGTTGCGCATCTGCGGACTCTTGCGTCAGGCTGACCATCTTGATTTTGCGGTGCTGCGGGATGCGCTGCAAATCTCCGACGCCACACTCTCCAAGCAAGTCAAGATCCTCGCCGCAGCCGATTACGTCTTTTCGGGCAAGGCCACCTCCTCGACCCGTCGCGATGCGCGCCAGATCACCTGGCTGTCACTTACGCGAGCCGGGCAGTCCGCTTTCGACGCGCACGTGCGTGCACTCCAGAAGATCGCGGAACCCTCGAGCTGATCGGCGAAGACCCCAGACGAAACCCGACCAGACGGGCAACTACTGCGCCGACCATCCTTGACAAGGTTCTCACCGGGCCGCCGAGTCCACGCACGAAGGGCGGCCCCTTTCGGGACCGCCCTCTTTCGTGCGTTAGTTCAGTTGGACTTAAAAGCCTGAGCTCTAGAAGTCCATGCCACCTGACGGGTCACCCATGGGTGCCGCGTGCTTCTCTGGCTTGTCGACAACAACGGCCTCCGTGGTGAGGAACAGTGCGGCGATCGACGCTGCGTTCTGCAGCGCGGAGCGCGTGACCTTCACCGGGTCGTTGATGCCAGCAGCGAGCATGTCGCCGTACTCACCCGTGGCTGCGTTGAGTCCGTGGCCGACAGGAAGTCCGCGCACCTTCTCAGCAACCACACCGGGCTCGAGACCCGCGTTAAGTGCGATCTGCTTGAGTGGCGCGTCGACGGCAACGCGAACAATGTTCGCACCGGTCGCTTCGTCACCCTTGAGCGCCTTGAGTGCCTTGCTCTCGAATGCGGTTGCCCCGGCCTGAATGAGCGCGACGCCACCACCGGCGACGATGCCCTCTTCGACTGCTGCTTTGGCGTTACGCACTGCATCTTCGATGCGGTGCTTGCGCTCCTTCAGCTCAACCTCCGTGGCGGCACCGGCCTTGATCACGGCAACGCCACCGGCGAGCTTCGCCAGACGCTCTTGCAGCTTCTCGCGGTCGTAGTCGCTGTCAGTGTTGTCGATCTCGGCACGGATCTGCTTGACGCGGCCAGCAATGGCATCCGCCTCACCAGCACCCTCAACGATCGTGGTCTCGTCTTTGGTGACGATGATCTTGCGTGCCTGACCGAGCATGTCGATGGTCGCGTTCTCAAGCTTGAGCCCGACCTCTTCGCTGATGACCTGACCACCCGTGAGGATGGCGATGTCCTGCAGCTGAGCCTTGCGACGGTCACCGAAGCCTGGAGCCTTGACGGCTACCGACTTGAAGATGCCACGGATCTTGTTCACGACGAGAGTCGCGAGCGCTTCTCCGTCAACGTCTTCGGCGATGATGAGCAGCTGCTTGCCCTGCTGGATCACCTTGTCGACGATGGGGAGCAGATCCTTGATGTTGGAGATCTTGCAGTTGACGACGAGAACATACGCGTCTTCGAAGACGGTCTCTTGGCGCTCTGGGTCCGTGACGAAGTACGCCGACAGGAATCCCTTGTCGAAGCGCATACCTTCGGTGAGCTCAAGCTCGGTGCCGAACGTGTTCGACTCCTCGACGGTAACAACGCCTTCCTTGCCGACCTTGTCGATGGCCTCAGCGATCAATGCACCAATTTCGGTGTCACCAGCAGAAATGGATGCCGTTGCGGCGATCTCTTCTTTGGTTTCGATCTCTTTGGCGCTGGCAACGAGCGCAGCGATAACCTCTGCGACAGCCTTCTCGATTCCGCGCTTCAAGCTGATCGGGTCGGCGCCGGCTGCGACGTTACGCAGGCCCTCGCGAACCAAAGCCTGGGCGAGAACGACCGAGGTGGTCGTTCCGTCGCCTGCGACGTCATCCGTCTTCTTGGCGACCTCTTTGACGAGCTCCGCGCCGATCTTCTCGAACGGGTCGTCAAGTTCGATCTCTTTGGCGATGGAAACGCCATCGTTTGTGATGGTGGGTGCGCCCCACTTTTTCTCAAGTACGACGTTGCGGCCGCGTGGGCCAAGCGTCACCTTGACGGTGTCAGCCAGAATGTTCAAGCCGCGCTCAAGGCCGCGACGGGCCTCTTCATCGAATGCAATCATCTTTGCCATGTGGTTTTTTCGTCCCTCCTGGACGTCGAAAAAAGTGCAACAGTATTGGCACTCACACTAAGAGAGTGCTAAACGATTCTGGCACTCCATGGCAGAGAGTGCAAGACGGCACAGGCCACCTCACAGCCAAGGTCATCAACGACGCCTCTTGGCCTCGCCTTAGGGCCCGGCCTGCGGCACAAAGTTCACGTCGCCATTCGGAGGTATGAGCTCAAACCAGGTGTTACCTGCGGCAAGCCTCACGGTGACCCCATTGTCATCTTCGAGCCGAAGCGGTTCGTTTGCGGATGCTTTGGACCAAGAACCGTGAAGGGTGGCCCCGCCGCTCGAGAACCAGGCCTCACCTCCGCCGTACAGTTCCGTTTTGGGAACGTTGGTGTCGTCTACGACATTGACTCGAATGACGACAACGTTGGTCGCGCTCAGCTGGTTTCCGTTGCTGTCGAGGTCTGCATCGCCCTGCTGCACGCGCATCCATCGGCCGCCAGCCGCGTCCCAAGTCCACGTTCCGTCGAACTGTGAAGAGAACTGGTACTCAATGACCGCAGTGGGCGTGCCCATTTTGCCGGCCGTGGAGGAGGGGCCATCTAGTGAGTAGGCGAACTGCTGTTGCGGCGGCGCAATGTCGGGATGCTGAGCGAGCACTTCTTGCGCCTTGACGATCACATCGTGGGGGCCGTCTTTGTCATCCGTTCTGAAGAACGTACCTTCGGTATCCGCTTGCCCGTGAATCGCGTTGTACACGGGGGTATCGCGCATGAGGTTCACGAAGCGCTGCTGGCCACCCGAGTAGCAAATGATGCCGCCGAACGGGGAAACGATATCGGGATCCATGGGGCGGATGGACCGCACGGGGCCCAAAAGTTCGGGAATGTCTGACTGCCAGATCGCCACATACCTGGTGATGCCGCCTTCGACGAGTTCTTCAAAAAGAATGTCGGTGCGTTCGAGCCCAACCTGTGGCCTCGCATCCCAATGGTTATCGACCTTCGCAGCGATGGAGGAGTGGTTGAGTGAGCCTGCAGGAACCGTTGTTCCGCGCAGCGGAGCCACTTCTGTGGGGTCAGGGGTGACGTAGGTAGAAATCCACGGCGGCGCACTTTCGGTGGGCGCCGGCGCGCGACTTGGCGCGCATCCGATCAACGAAAGCACCGAGAGGGCACCCACGAGCGTTATCGCTAGCGCGCGCCCATGCCCCGCCATGGAATGTGAAGTCACGGCCACAGGATAACCCGGCCTGCCCCGCGCAGGGCCGTTCGCGGAGGCGAGCCTGCGAACGTGGTTTTTTGAGGAGTTGCCTCTACTCACCAATCGGCTTGTAGTCGAGCCCGATGACAACCGCGATCTGAGAACCGGGGAAGTCTGTGGAAAGTCGAATGTCACCCACGCCGAGTGCGAGAACGAGGCCTCTCGCTGCACCTTCAAGTGCCGGATCGTTGTAGTAAATCGTGGTTGTTTCCACATCGCTGGTCGAGGCGTTCGCACGGCTGCCAACGCCCTCAGCAGCGCCGCCCCAGCCTTGAGCCACGAGCGCGTCACCGACCTGGGTGGAGAGGCCAACTGTCGGAGTGCCGTTCAGAATCGTCAACGGCAACGCGGGGTCGAGCGTCGGCTCAGCGGTGGGGGTTGGCGTTGGGGTCGGAGTTTCTGTCTTCTCTGCGGCGAAGAACGGCAGTTCAAAATTAATGTTGCTGTTGATGGCAGCCAACCCGACGAGCCCCGCGCCGGTGAGCAGAATGGTGGCGACGACCGCCGACGCTAAGCCGATCCAGGCGCGACCCTTCTTTTTGGGTGCGCGATGCGCGCCGACGCGCGGCAGGTCGGTGGGCACGTCATCAAAACGGTCCGGTTCAAAGTTTGCCATTGGTCTCTCAAGTATTCAGGTCAGCTGAGTCTGGAAAATTCGGTACCGCGAGGCGGCAGCAGCGTTCTCTCGCGAGCTCGTGTCTCTCTTACACGCTGGAGTCGCCTCACCAGCATGGGGTCGTAGACGATCGCTGCGGTCGAGTCGATCACAGTGTTCAGGACTTGATAATAGCGGGTAGCCGTGTGGCCAAACTCCTGACGCACTGCATCGTCTTTTGCGCCAGCGTCACCAATCCAGTCTCGCTCGAAGTCGAGGATGCGCCGATCACGCTCCGACAGCGTCGATTCAGAGACCTTGCCAGCGTCATCTGATGCCAACTCATCGGTGGGTGCCACGCTCCCGCCTTTCCGGATCGTGAATACAGCGTAATTCGTGCTCACCGAGTGTTCCCTGAGGCTCTCCGGGGAACAAGATGTGGGGTGCGACTGTTGAATAATGTGTAAGTAGCCTCTCTTGGCTTTGCGGAAGGACGACCTGATGAATTACAAGGTGACAAAAAGCGATGACGAGTGGCGCCAGAAACTGAGCTCTGAGGAGTTCTCAGTGCTGCGCCAGGCGGCGACGGAGCGACCGTGGACCGGCGAGCTTCTCGACGAGAAGCGCGAGGGCGTTTACCGCTGCAAGGGATGCGGTGCTGAGCTTTTTCGCAGCGAAGCCAAGTTTGACTCCCACTGCGGGTGGCCAAGCTTCTATATTCCGACCGAGCAGGATGCCGTCGTGCTGCTCAAAGACGCCACTCTCGGCATGGAACGCGTGGAGGTTCGCTGCTCGAACTGTGGCTCACACTTGGGCCACGTTTTCGAGGATGCACCACAAACCCCAACCGGCGACCGCTTCTGCATGAACTCGGTTTCGCTCAGCTTCGAAGCGAAGGACAACTGACCCTCAACCTTCCCCGTATTATTGGGAAGGTTGTTTGCCTCCTTAGCTCAGTTGGCCAGAGCACCGCTCTTGTAAAGCGGGGGTCGTCGGTTCGAATCCGACAGGAGGCTCCACGTTCGCTGAAGCATCCGCCGCCGCTCAGCGCTGCACCATTCAGCGCAGTGTTCTACGGCGCTGGTGTTGGGGTTGGCGTCGGGGTTGCTGCCGATTTTTCGGTGAAGTCCGCGCCGAGCACCTTGTTGTAGAACTTGGCAAATTCCTTCGGGTCGAACCGCTTCGTGTTGGGGTCGATGGTGAATTCGTAGAGCTGCCCGTTGACGTAGATCGTCGGCGTGCCAAGTTTCTCGGGCTGGACTGCCACATTGGGTAGCGGAGTTGAGGTGAAGCGATCTGTCGCCCCTACCACCCAGCCCTTGAATGACTGGTCCTCAATGCACTGCGAGACCTTCTTGAATTTGGAGACAACTCCGGCTTCCTTCGCAAGCTCGATGAGCTTTGCATCATCCAGGCCAGTGGAGTTCTCTGCCGGCTGGTTCGCGAAGAGCAGTGCGTTGAAGTCAAAGAAGTTGTCTGGCGAAGAGTTTGCGACGCACGCCGCCGCATTCGCCGCTCTCGACGAGTACTTTGACCCCATCGATAGGCGGTCAAGGATAGCCACCGGATGAATCTCTACCGTGGCATTTCCATCGCTGACAAGCTGCTTGATCTGGTCAGCATTGGCTTCTTCGAAGCCACCACAGATCGGGCAAAGGTAGTCAGAATAGATGCGAATATCGAGAACAGTTGACGGCTCATTCGACGCGAATGGCACGGGCTCGCTACTCGGTTTTAGCGCCTGGGTGCGCACAGTCTCGAGGTTCGCACCAATTTTGACGCCATCGCTCAGCATGTTGAGGGGGCCAGGAGCTGGAGGTCTGATCGAACTGGTGATGACAAGAAAGACTGCGGCGACGATCGCCAACACGACGACGACGAGGCTGCCCTGAAGAATCAACTTGTTGCGAAGGTCTTTTTTCTTCTGCTCCACACGCAAGAGCCGAGCCTTATCGCGCGCAGCCTCGCGGCGCTCATTCTTGCGCGCTGGGGTCTCACCCTTATCGATAGTCACATCAAACCTCTACTCAAAAAGCTCTAGGGCATGGGCGTGCTCACCGTGTGGTGACGTAACCCATCGGAAGATGCTAAACCCAGCAGTCTGGGAAATATCAGCGTGCTCCCTGATAAGACTAACCAGAACGGTCCTTCTACGTTTCTTGCGATAACCCAAACGAGTGGCATAATTACGCACACGTGGGTTTTGAACGGCTCACATCATCCATTCACTACGGATCGTCCGGCACGTACCTGCCGGTGAAGGAGAAGCACAACCATGGCATCAGTCACCTTTGATAAGGCAAGCCGCGTCTACCCTGGCCAAGCCCGCCCCGCCGTCGACAAGCTCGATCTGGATGTCGCCGACGGCGAATTCCTTGTTCTTGTTGGGCCATCCGGATGCGGAAAGTCCACCTCACTTCGCATGCTTGCTGGCCTGGAAGAGATCAACGAGGGAAGGGTTCTGATCGGAGACCGCGACGTCACCGACGTTCCGCCGAAAGACCGCGACATTGCCATGGTCTTTCAGAACTACGCTCTCTACCCGCACATGACAGTCGCCGAGAATATGGGCTTTGCGCTGAAGATTGCGGGAGTCAACAAAGACGAGCGTGCGTCGCGCGTGCTTGAGGCCGCGAAGCTTCTCGACCTTGAGGAGTACCTCGGACGCAAACCGAAAGCACTCTCTGGCGGTCAGCGCCAACGGGTGGCGATGGGCCGCGCGATCGTGCGCAGCCCGCAAGTGTTCCTCATGGATGAGCCACTCTCTAACCTTGATGCGAAACTGCGAGTACAAACGCGAACCCAGATCGCCTCGCTCACCCGCAGGCTTGGCGTCACAACCGTGTACGTGACGCACGATCAGACCGAAGCCCTCACCATGGGTGACCGGATCGCCGTGCTGAAAGACGGCGTTCTGCAGCAAGTGGGCACCCCGCGGGAGCTGTATGCGAAGCCCGAGAATGTGTTCGTGGCAGGGTTTATTGGCTCCCCCGCCATGAACCTGTTTGATGCTGACCTCATTGATGGTGGCCTTAAGTTCGGAACCACCATCGCAAAAGTTGATCGCAAAACTCTTGCAGGCACGTCGGCGAAGAAAGCAACGATCGGTGTGCGGCCAGAAGACATTGTGGTCTCCACGAGCGGCGACGGATTGCCCGTCAAGGTCGACCTTGTCGAAGAACTCGGCGCAGACGGATACCTTTACGGCCACACGGAGGTTGACGGCGTCAGGGTCGACATCGTCGCACGCGTCGATGGGCGAGTTCACCCCAGCGCGGGAGACGATGTCGTCATCACACCGCAGCCCGACCACATTCACGTATTTGACATCGAGTCGGGCCTGCGGTTGAGCACGGAAGCAGTCGAGAAAACAGCGTGACCCCTGGCGGCTCGCTCTCCATCACCTCAACTAGTGCGGATTCCGCGCTTCTCGATCTGCCGTGGAGCGTGCCGCTAGAGCTGTGGCCAGACGACGCGATTGCCACGCTGCCCAAGGGCCTCTCGCGGCACCTCGTGCGGTTCGCTCATCTCGGCGGGTACGTGGTGGCGATCAAAGAGACCTCCGCCGATCTGGCGCGCAGAGAGTACGAGTTGCTGCGCACTCTTCGTCGTATGGATGTGCCGTGCGTCGAGCCGGTCGCCGTCATCACCAACAGAATGAGCGACACGGGAGAGGAACTCGACTCGGTGCTCGTCACCCGACACTTGAAGTTCTCACTCCCCTACCGAGCGCTCTACTCTCAGGCGCTGCGGCCCGACACCGCAACCAGGCTCGTCGACGCCCTTGCCGTTCTTTTGGTCAGGCTGCACATTGCCGGATTCTTCTGGGGCGATGTGTCGCTGTCGAACACGCTTTTTCGGCGGGATGCCGGCGCGTTCGCCGCGTACCTCGTAGACGCCGAAACCGGCAATATCTACGACGCGCTCTCTGATGGCCAGCGCGAACACGACCTTGAGATTGCGCGCATCAATATTGCGGGCGAACTTCTTGATCTCGCAGCTGGAGGGCGCCTCGACGACGAGACCGACCCCATTGAGATGAGCAACGGGATCATTGCTGCCTATCGCAGCCTGTGGTCGGAGCTCACAGGTTCGGAATCGTTCGCGTCCACGGAGCGGTGGCGCATCGCTGAGCGTGTTGACCGCCTCAACCACCTCGGTTTCGACATCGAAGAACTCGCCATCAGAACAGATGAAGATGGAAGCCAGGTGCGCATCCAGCCCAAGGTCGTCGATGCTGGGCACCATCAGCGTCGACTGCTGCGTCTCACCGGTCTCGATGCTGAAGAGAACCAAGCCCGCCGGTTGCTCAACGACCTCGACGCGTATGCGGCAACCCACGCGAAGGGTGAGTCAGACGAAGAGATCACATCGCACGAGTGGTTGACAACGGTATTCGAGCCGGTCATCCGAGCGATTCCGCGCGACCTCAAAGGCAAGCTGGAACCCGCTGAAGTGTTTCACCAAATGCTGGAGCACCGCTGGTATCTCTCCGAGCATGAAAACCGCGATGTGTCCTTGGCCGAGGCTGTTGGTTCCTACATCGAGACGGTGCTGCAGCATCGCCGAGACGAGGCAACGATGTTTAATCCGCCGACGGGTGCTTTCACCCTGCCCATCGCCATCATTGATGCGGATGATTGGCGAGACCGGGTGTAACCCGCTTCTCGCCTATCCGAGCTGCTGCTCGAGCCCCCGGCCCGACACGTGGTCGAAGATGAGGTTCGTTTCGGTTTGAGCGACCGCAGGATGCCCGGCAAGGTGCTCCAGAACAAAGTCACGCAACTCTGCAGAATTGCGCGCCGCAACGTGCAGCAAGAAATCGTCGACCCCCGCCATATGAAAGAGGCCGAGCACACCTGGCCAGTTGGGTGCCTCGTTGCGAAAATTCTCTACGTCTTCGCGAATAATCGACACGAGTCGGATCGAGACGAGGGCCTGCACGGTCATTCCGAGCGTTGCGAGATCGAGCTCTGCGTGATATCCGCGGATGCAGCCTTCCGTTTGCAGGCGGCGGATGCGCAACGAGACCGTCGACTCCGCAATTCCGAGCGTGCTTGCAAGGGCGGTGCCAGATATTCGCGCGTTCGCGGAAAGGGCGCGAAGGATTCTGCGATCGATGTCATCCATGACGACCAATTCTTGCAGAGATCCGACGAACAGTGAAGTTTGAGCGAACTATCTTGCGATGGACTTGCGCTTAGTCGCGGATTCTGTTTCTGTCGAAGTATGCAGCCATCGAAGCCCCGTCTAGAAACTCGTGCCGTTCACGGTGGAATGGAAGGGGTGGAAGCCAGCGGTTCACACGTTCCCACCATTGACCTCTCTACCACCAACCCGCTCCCCAGCGTTGAACTGGGGGGTGACTCCTACGAGCAGCTGGCCACCGGTGGCGTACTTTTGCCCGGGCAGTCGGCCGTCTACCAGCGCCTCTGGCAGCCCGGTGTTGCCCGCCTAGAGACCGCCCTCGCCGACCTCGAAGGCGCAGATTCCTCTGTAGCGTTCTCGACTGGAATGGCCGCACTCAGCGCCGTTCTGATCGCCATGGTCGCCGGTGGCAAGACTCACGTCGTTGGCCTTCGCCCCCTCTACGGCGGCACCGATCACGTGCTCGACAACGGCACGCTCGGCACGACCGTCTCGTGGGCCCACAGTGTTGACGAGATTGCCGACGCGATCACGCCGGATACCGGCCTCGTCATTATCGAGTCGCCCGCGAACCCCACGCTTGAACTCGTGAATATTGCGCGTGCAGTGAAGGCTGCTGGCGATGTTCCCGTGATGGTCGACAACACGTTCGCCACCCCCGTGCTGCAGCGCCCCATCGAACACGGCGCCGTGCTTGTTCTTCACAGCGCCACCAAGTACATCGGTGGCCACGGCGACGCGATGGGCGGCATTATCGCCACCAACGAGGAGTGGGCCCCACGCCTGCGTCACATCCGTGCACTTACTGGCGGGCTCCTGCACCCGTTCGGCGCGTACCTGCTGCACCGTGGACTCCGCACCATGCCTCTGCGTGTTCGCGCGCAGCAGGCGAGCGCTCAGGACCTTGCAGAGCGCCTGAACGGCCACAAGGCGCTTGCCCGCGTGCTGTTCCCGTCGCTGCCAGGCCTCGACCCAGAAGGCCTGCTTGGCACTCAGGCTGAGGGCCCAGGTTCCATGCTCTCGCTGGATATCGATGGCGGCTACCACGCCGCCACAAAGTTCATTGAGTCGCTGAAGCTTGTCAGCCACGCCGTCTCACTCGGAGGCGTCGACACGCTTGCGCAGCACCCGGCATCCCTCACCCATCGCCCGGTCGCTGCGGAGGCGAAGCCAGGCGGAGGCATCGTTCGACTCTCGATCGGACTCGAGCACGTCGAGGACATCTATGACGACATCATTCAGGCGCTAGAAGCGTAGCAAACCGCAGCTTCTGCAGCGGGGTCACGTTGCTGGACCTCGAGCCGCACTAGTCGGGCGACTCGTGCCGCACGGGCGGCACGCTAACTGTTCCCGCTCGTCACCAATGATGCGGGTCGAACCGGCACCACAGTCACAACAGTCACTACAGTCACAACAGTCACAACAGTCACTACAGTCACAACAGTCACAAACGGGAACAGTAATGCGGTGCGAGGGCGCGTGAGCGATAACGGATGCGTGATCCTGCGCGCGCTCGCGCGGGTGGCATGATCGAGCGGGTATCGTGCAGCAGCGGAAGCGCGCTACTTCTTCTTCGCCGCGGCGCGTGCCTTCGCGATCTCGTACAGGGTGACACTCGTGGCGATTCCCGCGTTGAGCGACTCCGTGCTCGACGAAATCGGAATCGACACGATAGCGTCACACGTTTCGGTGACCAAGCGCGACAAACCCTTGCCTTCGCTGCCCACCACAACGACGAGCGGCGATGTGGCCCAGCTCAACCCGGGAAGGTCAACGTCGCCACCCCCATCGAGGCCGAGCACAAACACTCCGCGCTCCTTGAGCGCTTTGAGCGTCTGAGTGAGGTTACTCGCCATAGCCACTGGCGTGCGTGCGGCAGCGCCAGCTGAGGTCTTCCAGGCCGACGCAGTGAGCCCAACAGAGCGACGCTGGGGAACGATTACACCGTGCCCGCCAAACGCGGCCACAGATCGGATGATCGCGCCAAGGTTTCGAGGATCTGTGATGCCATCCAGAGCGACCAGCAGCGGTACCTTGCCTTGAGAGATGACCTTGTCAAGAAGCTCGATGGGGTGAGCGTACTCGTACGGCGGCACCTTGAGCACAAGGCCTTGGTGCACGGAGTCGAACCCGCCGAGGCGGTCAAGTTCTGGCCGCATCACCTCCAGAATGGGCAGCCCGCGCTTCGTCGCGATACTCATGACTTCTTTTACCCGGTCGTCATATTCGATGCGTGAGGCAACGTAAAGCGTTGTGGCCGGAATCGCGGCCCTGAGGGCTTCGAGAACCGAGTTTCTCCCGGTGACGAACTCGGACTCATCTGATGACTTGGGGCGACGCATCTTCGGCGTGCGATCGGCCGACGGCGCTGGAGTGCGGCGTTTGCTGCTGCCGCCGGAGGCCTCGTAACGGTCCGCCGCCGCCTTGCGCTTACCTGCCGGATGATACGGGCGATCCACGGCCTTCGGCGTTGGCTTCTTGCCCTCAAGGGCCTGACGACCCTGCCCTCCAGAACCGACCTGTGGCCCGCGGGAGGTTTTGCGCACAGCGCCTGGCCGACCGTGTTTAGGTGCAGTGTTTTTCACGCGACGCTCCAATGTGTTCCGTTAGCGGTGTCCTCGAGGGTAATGCCAGCGCCTGCCAACTCGTCGCGAATACGGTCGGCTTCGGCAAAGTTTTTCGCGGCACGAGCCGCATTGCGGTCGTCGATGAGGCGCTCAACGAGGCGTTCAAGTGCTGGTGCGGCGGCATCTGACGACGCAGCGTTCCACGGCGCAACCAGCGGGTTGATGCCAAGCACCTCTGTCATCGCAAACACTTCGCCACGAATCTCGGCAGCAACCGCGAGATCGTTCGCATCGAGGGCAGTATTGCCTGCGCGAACGCGATCGTGCAGCACGGCGAGCGCCTGCGGCACGGCGAGGTCATCATCCATCGCTGAGGCAAAGTCTTCTGGCACAACGAAGGCGTCGCTGGCGGCGAACACTGTGCCGGCCAGCCGGAGATCCACCCTTGCGAGAAAGCCTTCGATACGCTCGAGGGCCACCTCTGCCTCTACCAGCACGCCATCGTGGTAGTCGATCGTCGAACGATAGTGCGCCGACCCGAGGTAATAACGCACGACAAGTGGGCGCGCCTTGGCAAGAAAGTCTGCCGCAAAAATTGAGTTGCCCAGAGACTTCGACATCTTCTGGCCGCCCACGTTGACGAGGCCGTTGTGCACCCAGTGACTCGCGAACTGCTCGCCAGCGGCAGTGGACTGCGCGAGCTCGTTTTCGTGGTGTGGAAAGCGCAGATCAAGGCCGCCGCCATGGATGTCAAAACTGCTGCCGAGGTAGCGGGATGCCATGGCGGAGCACTCGATGTGCCAGCCTGGTCGGCCAGCGCCCCACGGCGACGGCCAACTCGCCGATTCTGGCTCGTTGGGCTTGTGACCCTTCCACAAGGCAAAATCCTGTGCCGCGCGTTTTCCGCGGGGGTCTGCGTCAGCTGCTGGTGCCATGTCCGCCAGTTTCTGGCCCGTGAGCTCGCCGTAGGTGGGCCAAGAACCGGTATCGAAGTACACGTCACCCGATTCATCCTTCGCAGGGTACGCGTGCCCCCGGTCGATGAGCTTCGCGATGAGCTCCTGCATCTGGCCGACGCTGGCGGTCGCGCGCGGCTCATAGGTGGGAGGAAGGATGCCGAGGGCCGTATAGCCAGCAGTGAACTCAAGCTCGACGCGGTAGGCGAGGGCCCACCACTCTTCGGCAGGCTCGCCACCTGCGCTGGCCTTGGCATCAGCACCTGCACCTGCACCCGCACTGGCACTGGCACTGGCACTGGCACTGGCACTGGCACTGGCACTGGCACT
>JBBSQX010000020.1:0-42788 GCA_038243605.1 Actinomycetales bacterium | reverse complement strand
GAGCGGCCGCAGCCGTGGCCGTGCCACCGACCCTGAGTTCCTCCCAGAACCGACGCCGAACATCACGCGGATACCCTGCAGGACCACCCATCATCAACACCCCGAATCAATCAGGTGTTGCAACGACCCCTTGAACCCAAGCCCATCCTGCGTCCAAGCGCCGCAGGCTCGTCCACATCCCAGAGTGCTGCCTGTCCAAGACGAGTTTCGTAGGAGAAGAGAGTGTCGCCGCGACGCGGCGACACTCGACGTGTCCACTTTGGGAGCTCTTCATCGCTGAGGCGAGCCGACTTTTCAAAATCGAAATGTCCGTTCTTAAGCGATGAAATACTTAAATACCAAGGTCCAGTTCGCGTCTTCTTCGGCGTGGCATGGGGGCCGTCAAAAACTTGGGCAACTTCACCGACTGTTGTCTTCCGCCACCCTTCCCGCGGGCATAAGAGCGCCTCCCAGTAATAGGCATACTGAATCCGCCGGGCCTCCAGCTCCGCCTCCAGCTCCGCCTCCAGCTCCGCCTCCAGCTGAGTGAATTTGTCCAAGATTCCCACAATCTCGCGCTGCACCTCATACGGCGGCACAGGGATTAGGAGTTCACGAAGAATGGTCCAGTGCCGGTTGTAACCGCGATCGGAAATCTTGAGGTTTGCGAGACAGTAGAAAACAAATTTAGGGAGAAAATCGCACTTGGCACTAAGAATCTTCGTACCGTCGGCGCCCGGTGCGAACGCGAAATCGACCCATTTCACTGCACGAGTGTGATCACCGAAGACTATGTACTCTCCTTCAGGCAGCGACAATGAACTGTTATCCGTATATCCAGCGATTCTAGATTGCCCTTGATCGACAATTGGAATCATCGTCCCCTCAGAGTAGTTCTGGCGTTTCACCCCACGAGGACCGGCAATCACATCGACGGCTCGGTCGACAATCCTGTACTCCACCCCCTCGGGACAAAGCCCCTCAATCAACTCATAGATCCGGCTCACTCTGAGGCTCCTGACAGCATCCGCACGACGAGGGCGACCATGAGTTCTTTCTCTTTCGGGTCACTCATGGCGATCATCAGGGTGATGGCGGCGAGCGCGTTGTTGGAGATGTGGGGGTTGCCGTCGGCATCCGCAAGAATGCCGTTGCGGCTGAGGAAGGTGACGAAGAGGGCGGCGGCGCTGCGCTTATTGCCGTCCGAGAGTGGGTGATCCTTGATCACCAGATACAGGAGGTTCGCCGCTTTCAACTGCACGGTCGGATAGAGCTCCTGGCCGGCGAAGCCCTGATAGAGGGTAGCGACCACACCCTCAAGCGCGCCGCCGCGCTCCCCACCAAACAATGTGTCCTCGGGGAACTCGACGCGCACCTCGGCAATCACGGACCGTGCTTCGTCGATCGTGAGTTCCCATCCGGGAATCGTGCCGGGCGCCGCATTGAGCTGCCCGGCATCGTAATCGCGCAAAAGCGTGAGGCCGGGGAGGTAGCTGGTGAGCACATCCGCTACTCCCGCGACAAGCTCATCCGAAGAGCGCGACAGAATGCGCACGATGGAGCCAAGTTGCTCAAGTCTGCGGTCGTTGAGTGCCGCGCCCTCAAGAATGTATTGCTTCAGCGTGGCTGACGCCCACTGCCTAAATGCGATCGCGCGCGACGAGCTTGCACGGTATCCGACCGCCAGAATGACATCAAGGCTGTACAGCGTTACCGGCCGGTCAGCGCCAGCAATATGCACTTTTTGCATATTGCTTTCCCCGTCGACTTCCGCATCATCAAACACGTTACGGATGTGCCTCGAAACGCCAGACTGATCAATCCCGAACAGTTCCTCGATCTGGGCTTGGGAGGCCCACACTGTTTCCCGATCGCGATCCAACGGCAGCGCTAACTCCACCCCTTGCGCCACGTATACGACGATGTTCTGTTCGCCACTCATGCGCTCGTACCTTCGAGATCGGCAACAATCGCGCCGATAGCGATGCGGAGTTCCTGCTGGCGGACCACAATCTGATCGATCTCGGCGTTGAGTTCCGTAATGTCGATGATCTCGCGGGTGTCCTCATGCTCCACATACGACGACACCGCGATGTTGTAGCTGTTCTCGGCGATCTCGCTGTTGTCGACGAGGCGGGCGAAGTGGTCGATGTCTGTTCGGGCAACGAAGGCATCCAGAATCTTCGTCTGGTTCTTGTCTGAGAGCTTGTTCTTGTTTCCGCTGCGCTCGACCTCACCGGAACCGTCAATGAAGAGAGTCTTGTTGTCAGTCTTCGACTTCTTCAACACGATGATGCAGGTGGCAATCGTGGTGCCGAAGAAGAGGTCTGGCGGCAGCTGGATGACGGCATCCACAAAGTTGTTGTCGATCAGGTACTTGCGAATCTTCTGCTCCGCACCCCCGCGGTACAACACGCCGGGGAACTCGACAATTGCGGCCGTACCATTCACCGCCAAGTAGCTGAGGATGTGCATCGTGAAAGCCAGGTCGGCCTTCGACTTGGGAGCGAGCACGCCCGCTGGCGCGTACCGCGGATCGTTGATGAGCAGAGGGTTGCTGTCGCCATCCCACTTGATGGAGTACGGCGGGTTCGAGACGATCGCCTCAAACGGTTCGATGTCGTCGTGCTCCGGATCGATGAGAGTGTCGCCGAGCGCGATGTCGAACTTCTCGTAGTTGATGTCATGCAGGAACATATTGATGCGGCACAGGTTGTAGGTGTTCAGGTTGATCTCTTGGCCGAAGAATCCCTGACGCACCTTGCCCTTGCCAAGCACCTTCTCAAACTTGAGCAGCAGAGAGCCAGACCCGCACGCGGGGTCATAGACCTTGTTCAACTCCGTTTTGCCCACCGTGGTTATGCGGGCGAGCAGCTCGGAAACCTCTTGCGGCGTGTAGTACTCACCACCGGACTTCCCGGCATTGGATGCGTACATCTGCATTAGGTATTCGTATGCGTCACCGAACAGATCGATGGTGTTGTCAGTGAAGTTGCCAAGAGGCAGGTCGCCAATGGCATCCAGCAGCTTCACGAGCTTTTCATTGCGCTTGGTGACCGTGTTGCCGAGCTTGCTGCTGTTCACATCCAGGTCATCAAAAAGACCCTTGAGGTCATTTTCGCTATCGGCGCCGACCGCTGAGCCCTCGATGTGGTTGAAGACGCGCTCCAGCGTCTCGTTGAGGTTCGCATCGTTCTTCGCGTGCGTGCGCACGTTCACGAAGAGTTCACTGGGGAGAATGTAGAATCCCTTCTCCGCCACGGTCTCTTTGCGCGGGCCCTCAGCTAGTTCATCGCTGATGGTGGCGTAATTGAAGGTCTTATCCCCGGCCTCGTGCTCACCAGTGTTCAGGTAGGCAGCAAGGTTCTCGGAGATGAAACGGTAGAAGAGCATCCCGAGCACATAACTTTTGAAGTCCCAGCCGTCGACGCTGCCACGCAAGTCGTTGGCGATGCGCCAGATGGTTTTGTGGAGTTCGGCGCGTTGCGACTCTCTGGTGGTTGGGGTCACGCTTTGGCCTTCAAGTTCATAAGTCCATCATGGCGGTCTGACGAGCTGAAAGTGCGCGTGTTCGCAAACGCTGAAGACTCCACTACGAAACCCACGCCGCCAGTGCGGGATCCCAGATCGCCGGGAGTGATTCACGCCTCAGCACCGGGTTGAGGAAATCCGCCACAAAAAGGCGCGCGTCCTCGACCTTTAGATAGCCGGCACAATGGGGCACCTTTTTTGCCATTCGTGCGTAAGCCGCGCCCCAACGTTTGGGGATGATGAATTGATCGAAGGGCTCAAGCTCACGGCGCAACGTCTCGGTCCGAATGGCCCTACAGAGGCTCACTGCATCCACCCTCTGAGTCTTCGCGACAACAACAAGATCTACGAGGTCTTTCTCTCTACTTGAAGGCTTTCCCGCGTAGAGCATCATCGTCGCGCAAACTTTGTCGGCTATCTGATCGACAAGTGGATACAGGCGATACGGGTTGCTCACGAGGCGTGGCAGGGAGAGCCCATCCGCGGGCGCTTGGTACTGCACCTCATCAGTAACCCCAGTACCCAGCGCGAGGTCAACCTTGAGGCTCGACTTCTTCTGCGCACCTATGTAGATATCGAACTGGACTTTGAACCCTCTCGCATTGGGCTGGCCACTGCTTTCAATAATCGGGGCGTGGCTCACGTAGACAAAACGAAAGAAGTCACCAAGATCGACATCCGCTAAGAGCCTCAGAGCTTGAAATGTCTGCTCGAGCGTGAAGCCAGACCTAAAGAGATCGACATCCTTCGTCGCACGCGATGAGGGAACTCTGGCGAGCATCCCGGTCCCCCCCTTGAGCAGCCACTCAGAACCTTCGGCCTCCGAGAACACTCGGCTGAGGAATCGTCGAAAATATTCCTGCCGAATGCGCTCGCTGACTGAAACTGAACCATCACTCTCAAACGAGTTGCGTGCTGCGCTCAGAATTGCCGATTCGACCGCGGCAGCATCAGGATAGGGGCCATGTTGGGTTTCACTCATCGCCATCACCTTCCTTTTCTTTAACGGCAACCCCACGGACGACGGGTATCGCCGACTGGACAAGCTGAGCAAGTTCGACCGAAGGTACCCAGTCTTTGCTCAGCCCCGCAACCGCATCAAGAACTGGATCAAGTTGGCGCTTCTGAAGCTTTGCGACGGAGCTCATCGCATCCTTGAATCCAGGCGAGTCAAGCATCGCCGCTATTGGCACGTTGATGTATGACGCATCTATCTCCTGCATAGTGCTGGCCATCACCTCACCAATTGAGCTGAGAGCACCTTGCAGCCCCGGCATCTGATCAATCCTGACTTGCTCGAAGGAAGGCAGGCGCCGAAGGAACTCGGTCACCACCCGAGCGCCAAACTCTCCCGACTCAGCGACCTGTCGAGCAAGTGAATCAAGGTCAAGGCCAGCGATCTCGGTCAGCCTATTCAGTAGCGCAGCCCCATCCCCCCGACGCAGCCCATTCCGTGCAGCCAGTGGCTTGAGCAGTTCAGCAAGCCGATCACGATCGATTTGGCCCGCCCGCGCAGCATCACCCAGAGCATCAGCGATGAGACTAAGGTCAACTCGCGCCTCGACGAGGTCCGCGATTGTTCGTTCCCGCGTGGTTGCGGGGAGCCCGCCCACAAGCGTCACATCGATGGGGTCAAGAACACGCTGTCTGTAGTGAATCTCCGCACGTTGACTCTGTCTGCGCACTGAGGCAGTGAACTCATGTTGGTCGGTGCGAAGATCCCCGATGTCATGAAGCCACGCGGCAGAAGTGCCCGACACGACAACCCCTGCAGCTCCCTCACCTAGGCGTGCCTCCGCAAGGCGCCCCGGGTCGGTAGCGAGCCAAGCTGCGCGAAGCTCTTCATACTCATCGCTAGGTGCCCCAGCATCTCGGTAAACACCGTTCGAAAGGCGAATAAGCTGCCCTGCGTCCGCCAGTCGCGCAAGATCAAGCCGTGAAAGACCGTGCGCCACCGCCTGGGCGGTAGTGACAAGGCCCCACTGTGATGCGGACAGACCTGCCAGCACGCGGAGGGCTTCACGAGCTTTCATACTTGAATTGTATCTTGCTAGATGCTACTTTCCAAGCTTTTCATCGAGTCTTGAAACGCTCGCAGCAATTTGTTCGATCAGTAGTACCCCAACACCGCCAACGACCGCGACCGCAGCTCGCCCGCGAACTCAGCGAGTTTCACCATGACATCCACGTTGCGGGGGTTCTGTTCGAGCCAGGTGTTCCAGAGTTCCATTTCGGCGGCGGGCGGGTCAGCGGTGAGCGGCGGAAGGGAGTCGATGTGACCCGCGACCAGGTCGAAGACGCGGGCGATGTGGATGTCGGCCAGGCGCCCGACTCGCAGCCCGAGGAGCTTTCGCTGGGCGCCCACGAATAGTTCGGTTTGCGCCCGCGAGAGGGCGGAGATCAGCGCGGCGTGGCTTGCCCTCGCTGGCTTGGGTGAGGTGTTGGCGAGTGCGGCGGCCTGCAGTTCGCCGAGCACGACTGCCAGGTCGGTGAGGCGTATCCGCACGTCTCGTCGGTGTACGGAGAATCCGAGAAAGATGGGGGCTCCGAAGAGCAGAATGATGCCGGTGGAGAGGGGGCCGTCCACATCGAACCAGCTCACGATGACCACAAACATGATTAAAAGGATGGATGTTGTCAGCCACAACACGAGGGCTGGGTAGCGGGCGAAACGGCTGGGTCCGCGTCCGGCATCCGACCGCAGAAGGGACCCGCTGTTGTCGGTGGCGGCCCACGCGAGGGTGGTGGCAACAAGCTGCAGGATGGTGCCCTCGATGACGGACACCGTCGAATCGCCTGCGAAAAGTGTGTTGGTCGCGAGCATGACCGCGAGCACGCTGAGCCCTACAGCGGCCAGAACGAGGGTGGCCGAACCGGCAGAGGACACCGCATCCGTGGTGCGCGCCAGCTTCACATACACCCGCTGGCTCACCGTCGCGCGGATGCCGATCGCCCCGAGCACGAGAAGCCCAAGGCCGAGGATGATGCCGAAAAAGTAGGCGGAGGTCGTGATGCGCGACAGCACCGTGATGACCGCCAGAACCGCCCCCGCGACGACCGCCGCGATGGAGAGCATCAGCATCACCTGCGTACCGCGCTGCCCCGCCATGGGGTCACGCACCACCCGCGCCCGCGCGAAGTAGAGGCTGCGCGCCAGCTCGCTGAGGGTTTCACTACCTGTCATCGTGGGCACGAGACTCCCTACTTCATGGCTGCTTCGCGAGCATTCGGTGTGGCGGCCGGGCTTGAGTGCGTCGACCATTCTTCAACACTAGAAGAATCCTTGGGTTTTGTGAGGCGGGTGGCGTCGGCTCTGCCGAGTCGCTCGACCTTCGCGAGCCATCGCTCGCGCTGCTCCAGCGTCGAGTGCTTGACCGGCCCGATGCGGGTTGCTCTCACCGGGCGGATGCCACAAAAACTCATCGTGAGCTGGCGCACGTGGCGCACCGTCGTGTCGCCGACGATCGGCAGGTACCAGAGCGGCGAATCCGTGGTGACGATGAGGCGACCGGTGCGGCCCGCGAGCAGACCCTGCGGCAGCCCGCTTGGGCGGATGCGGTACGCACGGTGCGGCAACAGGATGCGGTCGAAGAAACCCTTCAGCAGGGCCGGAACCGAGCCCCACCAGACAGGGGTGACGACCACAACGTGGTCGGCACCCAGCAGCAGCTGCCACGCACTTTCGAGGTCGGGTTCGAGGTCTTGACGGCGGGTGTATCCGTGGCGCATGTTCTGGTCGAAGTCCAGGTCGCGGAGGGCTAGGACGGTGGTGTCGGCGGGGCTGGATGCTTCGCTAGTGATGGTGCCGGCGGCGACGTTGCTGGCGGTCGAGGTGGAGGTAGAGGTAAGGCTGGCACCTTCCACGTAGCTGGCGACGATTGCCGCGCAGAGGGAGCTTGGGTTCGGGTGGCCATCGATGATCAGGATGTTCATGGGATCCGTTCGGTAAGAGGGGAAAGATGTGGGCGGTAGCAATATTCTGGACACTGTCCAGATTGAACAGTGCAACCCTACGGATACAATGTTGCTCGTGTCAAGATCCGAACCGAACTACCACCACGGCAACCTGGGGCCAGCGCTCGAAGATGCCGCACTCGAACTGCTGCGCACGCAAGGCCACGCCACGCTGAGCCTGCGCGAGGTCGCGCGCGTCGCCGGGGTCAGCCACAACGCGCCGTACCACCACTTCGGTGATCGGGCCGCGCTACTCACGCAGTTGAGCGAGCGGTGCATGGCGGAGCTGCTGGGTGCGTTGCGGGAGGCCGATGGGCCTGTAGGTGCTGGTGGGCCGTCGGTTGAGTCGGCGGAGGCAGCCGATTCGGTGGGCAACGCGGATCCGGCGAGCCCTGCTGGTTCAGCGAATACAGCGGATTCCACCCAGGCACACGCGGTCAGAATCGGGATGGCATACGTCGGCTACGCCGCCGAGCATCCGGAGCGGTTTCACCTCATCTATGACCCGGAAATCTGCATCCCCGGCGCTCCAAGCGAGACGCGGGCTCCCCTCATTGAGCAGGTCGAGACAATCTTGGCGACGACAACGGCCGCGCTACTTCCCGGTGCGCCAGCCGCAGCAATAAGTGCGCTGGCCACTGCCGTCTGGGGCACCGTTCACGGGCTCGCCGAGCTTGTGGTGACGGGGCACATTCTTGTTGCGGAGGCCGAGCCCGCACTCACTGCGTTGCTCGGGGCGGGAGCCAATAGGTAGAACTCGATATTGCATAACGTCACGTATTCTGTGACGATTGTCAATATGAAAAACTCGATGGGTGAGCTCAAGGCGCCCAGACTGGCGAGCTGGGCGCTGGCACATGGACGGAGCGAACTGACGAGCATCGAGGTTGCTGAACTTCTGCACATCCAGGAAGATCAGGTCCGCCGTCGACTACACGAACCGGCTCGTCGAGGTGAATGGGTGACCCCCACTCACGGGTTGTGGATTCCGGTGCCGCCGGAGTACCGCACGTGGGGAGCCCCGCCAGGAATCGAGATCGTGGACGCGATGATGCGGCACCGGAACATTGGCTATTACGTGGGTTGGCTTTCTGCCGCACAGCTACACGGTGCCAGCCATCAAGCACCACAGATCTTCCAAGTTGCGGTCGGCCGACAAGCCCGCGAAAGGACAGTGGGTCGCACTAGGTTCGTCTTCATGCAACGAAACGTCGCACACGTGCCGACTGTCGAATACCCGACCAAGTCGGGATCGGCGCTGATTTCGAGCGTAGAGGGCACGATGCTCGATGTTGCCAGCGATATCGAGCACGCCGCGGGTATCGACAACGCCGCGACAGTAATCCTTGAGCTCGCCATGTTGGAGTCTTTCAACATTGCCGGCGTTGCGGAGCTGGCCCCACAGTTTCCCGCCGCCGCCGGCCGGAGGGTCGGCTGGATATTACAACACCTCGGTGCCCGCAACGACCTAGAGCCGCTGAACCGCGTTGTGCACGAAGCGGTTCCGACTCCTTCACGTTTGGACCCGGCCAGCCCAAACATTGGCCCTCTTGACCGTGAGTGGATGCTGCAGGTGAATCGCGAGGTCGAGGAGGAGTCGTGATTCCCGCCAACGCGATTACCGCGTGGGGCACAACACGCGAGTGGCCGACGCGTGATCAAGTTGAGCAGGACCTGCTTCTCTCGCGCGCAATCTGCGCCATCGCTACCGACGACTACTTGGGGCGCGAACTCGTGTTCCGCGGCGGTACTGCACTGCACAAACTCCATCTGGATCATGCCTACCGGTACAGCGAAGACCTCGACTATGTGCGCAGTTCAGGAACGGGCATCGCGCAACTCACTCACGCTTTGACGCGGCTCGGCCAGGAATTGGGCTTCGACGTTCGAACTCGCGTCGGAGTTCATCCGAAGGTCTACTGGCGCGCGACCGCAGAAAGCGGGATTCCACTCAAGATCAAGATCGAAATCAACACTCATGAGCGATCTCCCGCGTTGCCACTGCTGCACCAACGGCATAGCGTCGACTCGGCGTGGTGGAGAGGCAGTGCGCTAGTGCCGACTTTCCAGCCTGCCGAACTTGTTGCCACAAAGATTCGTGCCCTCTACCAACGCTCAAAGGGCCGGGATCTGTTTGACCTTTGGCTTGCCCTCGACCACCTGAAGATAGCACCAAGCCAGATCCTCAGTGCCTTTCGCCCCTACCGCCCTGAAAACCTGACCGCATCAAAGGCCCACGCAAACCTCGCCCAGAAACTCAACGACCAGTCTTTCCGTCATGATCTTGATGCTCTCGTCACCCGGTGGCCACCCGGATATGAGATTGACTCGGCAGCCGAGCTCATCACATCACAGCTCCTCAACAAGCTGGATGAGGACGGTAGAGGCTCGGTTTAACGATTGAATTGGGCCCAAGTCTCACCACAGGTCGCCAGCATCCTCCGTCAAACTGATGAACCGACTCAACGTCGCAACCCCTTCAGCGGTCTCCGGTAGCGAATCCAGCAGCGCCGGCGAGTAGAGCAGGTACGCAGCCCATTTCGCCCGCGATATCGAGACGTTGAGGCGGTTTCGGGAGAGCAGAAAGTCGAGGCCGCGCGGCACATCCGCGGCACTGGATGCGGCGAGACTCACGATAGAGATGACGGCTTCACGGCCCTGGAACTTGTCCACTGTGCCAGCCTGCACACTCGCGAACCCGGCAGCATCCAGCCGCTCGCGCAGCAACTCGACCTGCGCGTTGTAGGGCGTGACCACGATGATGTCGAGCTCGGTCAGGGGCTTTGCCGCTGCCCCTGCCTCCGAAGTCCAGAGCGCCCCGAGATGCTGACGCACGAGCGCGACCACCTCATCCGCTTCCTCGCGAGAGAACGTCGAGTTATCAACATGAGAAACAGGCACCGGATGCAGCCCAGCGCCAACACCATCCAGCATCCGCCCCCGCGTGGAAGCGTGCGACCGAAGCTGCCCGTCATACGAGAGGCGAGACACCGGCTGGGTGACCGCGTCATCCATGCGGCGACTCTCCTCGAGAAAGTAACCGTAGGCGTCCGGCAGCACTGCGTGCCCACCGATCACGTGCCCGAGCGCGGAGCCGTCCACCGGCGCAGGATGAATGCCCTGGCTCACCTGCGGCAGCTGCTGCGGGTCACCGAGCAGCAGGATGCGCTTGGCGCTCATCGCCACACCGATCGTGTTCGCGAGCGAGAACTGGCCGGCCTCATCGATCACGAGAAGGTCGAGTTGCCCCTCCTGCACGCGCTTGCGGTTCGTCATATCCCACGCCGTGCCGCCAATTACGTAGCCGGTGTCGGCGTGCTTGCCCGCGTAGGCGAGGTGCCCGTTGTTCGGCAACTCCGTGAACGGGCTGCCGTCGTAATACCCGGCACCGTGCTCGGAGGGCGCCATCTTCGCGACCAGATCAGAGTCAAGGCCGGCATCCATCACCACCGCATCGAGCACATTCTCGACCACCTTGTGGGACTGCGCGGTCACCCCGATCTGCCAGTGGTGGTTCTCGATCAGTTCCCGGATGACGTGGGCCGCCAGATAGGTTTTGCCCGTTCCGGGTGGGCCCTGCACGGCAAGGTAGCCACTCTCGCGAGAAAGCAGCGAGGCGACAACAGCGCGCACGCCATCATCCGGCCCCGCCATCGGCTCAAGAGGGCTCGTCGCGGCGGGCGCGCTGCGCAGCAACAGCTCTGACATGGCGTCGCCGGGCCACTCCGGGGCCGCCTCCACGACGGATTCCCCCCACGCCTCAATCGCCGCAACAATGCTGTTCGCGCGAGGCGGCGGGCCTGGCGTGATGTGGGTGGGCATCTCGTGCCACTCCGCAACATCGTCGGGGCGAGACTCGACAACGAAAATGCCCCGCTCATCCTCTGCGGGGTCCAGAAAACTCACGTTGCGGGCAAGGCGCGCCCCCGGTCGGTGGCCGTGCGGCACGTACGGCAGCGGGTCACCGTAGACGACGAAAACGTCACCTCCGGGCCGCGGCGCACTGCTCCCCGGCGCCCACTGACCGTGCAGGTGCAGGTGGCGGCGCTCGGTGCGCTGCCGCCCCTCCTTATGCCAGTCGCGCGCGAGCGATGCACCGTCGACGATGAACACACCCCGGGTGTCTTGCCACAGCTCGGAGGGCTGCTCAAGCCGGTCGTAGTGCTCCCACCAGAAACTCTTCACCTCACGCCGGTGATAGTCGATCGCGGCCGCGGCCATGCGGTACGCCCCCGCGGCGGCATCATCGCCGCGCTCTTCTGCGACGCGACCGAGCTCCTGCAGCTCAAGATCGAGCGCGCTGGGCTCGAAAACCTGACCGTCAAAGTCGGGCTCCACGGCATCCGCTGTCAGGCCCTGCACTTCAGGCAGACTGCGCAGCCAGTCCCGAAGCTTCAGGGTGGAGACGCAGTCGTACCTGTTGTACTGCGCAATATCTGCGCGGATCGCCTCCGCCGTCGCCTGATCCCCGTTCGCCGCCGCGGTGCTCGACCGCACGTACTCGTCCACCGAATCGGCGGCGTTGGCAACCCCGGCGCGCTCCTGCTCGCCCATGTACAGCGGCTCAAGTTTCTTGATCGAGTACGACGGCGTTCCGATGCGGAGCGCACCCATCACCACCGGGTAGAGGTCCACGAGCACGCCCTCGCGCAGCAGCTGGTCTACCGCCGCCTCGCCCTCGCCGTGCCGCGCAGCAATGCTCAGCAGGTGCGTCTTCTCGTAGCTCGCGTAGTGGTAGATGTGGAGGCCCGGATGCTGCTGCCGCCGCTCCGCAACGAACGCCAGAAACGAGCGCAGCGCGAGCTTCTCTTCTGCGTGCGAGTGCGCCCAGAGGCAATCGAAGTCGCCCTTCGCATCCACCCAGCCGAACAGGTAATCGAGACCCCAGCGCGGCACGCCGCCGATGCCGGGCTCCGAATACATTGGGTCGCCCTCGAAGTCGAAGAACAGATCACCAGGGTTCGGCGCTGGCAGGCTCGCAATGGGCAACGGGTTGACGACAACGACGGGCGGAATCGCGTGCTCGTCATCGGGGTCAACGGTGTGCTGCAGCTTCGCCTGCAGGTGAAGCTTTGCGTAGCTCGCCTTCGGAATATCGAGACCTTCTGGCCTCTCAGCAGTCTGCGCCAGTTCGGTGAGTGTGCGGAGGCCAGCAGCAAGAAACTTTGCCCGCTGCCCCGCCCGCAACCCGGCGACCGTGAACAGGTCGTCAGCAGCCTTCGCCGGATCCTTACAAAACTTGCATCGGCCATCCCGCGCGTAGCGCTCGTCGTTCCAGTCGACCGGGATGCCCTCAGCGCGATGCTCAACTATGACCGCGTGCATGCGGGCCCGACGGTGACGAAACACCGGGGCGATGTCGCCGACCAGTGCCGTCTCGACCTCATCATTTCCGAGGATCAACTCGACCGTGTCATCGACCGGCACACCGATTTTCTGAAGCTGCTCGTGATACGCGGCGAGCTGCAGCAACGCGGTGACGCGCACATGGCGAGAGAGCTTCGTGTCGACGACGCGGTAGCGGCCATCCGGCTGCCGCACCAGAAAGTCGGCGTAGCCCACGAACGGCATCTGCGGGTCGGACTCGTCGAAAAACACGCCCTGAAACACGACAGGAGCACCACCCAGCAAGGCATCGCGAGTGCGGCCCGCGTAGTCACGCAAACTCGCCGCACTGTTCTCTGGCCGATCGAACTCGACCATTGCGTCACCGAACTCGGCGCGATAGCGATCCCGCAGCCGCGCCTCATGAACGTTGCCGAGCGTCGCGGCGCGCTTCAGCATCCCATCATCGTCAGGCAGCGGCTCAGTCGAGAACCCGAGCCTCTTGTCGAGCACCCGCAGAAAGCCGAACTCGCAGTTCGAGGCCTGAGTGAGGTCGCTCGCGCTCGTGACAAGGGCGGTGCCTGCGATGGAATCAGAACTGTTGAGAAGGTACATGTCTAGATCAGAGTATGGCGAACGGGCGACTTTCGGGCCCCTCATGAGTGGAGGTCTCGCCATCCAGAGCGGCGCTACACGCCATCGGCGAGAAGCCCGCCTCCGTTCGGCTCACTCCTTCGGCATCGTGCCCAGAAACTGCTGCGGGTCAAGCGCCGGCCGACTGGAGCCCTGCAGCCGCGCGCGAAACGACTCGTCGATGCTGCCAACGTAGAGCCAACCCAGGAGCTTCTCGGTCTCCGCCAGGCCGTGGACCGCGCGCACTTCCACCGAATTCACGAGCGATCCCGTGCGCCACATCACACCCCAGCCCGCCTGCCAGAGCACGAGTTCGAGCAGGTGCCCTGCGCCGGCAGCCGTCGCATGCTGCTCCCACTCTGGCACCGCCGGATGCCCCCGCGGGCTCGCCACAATGGCGATCAGCAGTTCTGCGCGAAACGGCTTCGGGTTGACCTCACCGGGATCGCGCGTCTCACCGGCGGCGGCATCCAGCGCGCTCGCGAGCCGCCTCCGGTCGTCGCCGCGCAGCGTGATGAGGCGCCACGGTCGAAGCGATTTGTGGTCTGCGACCGGCGTCACCGCGGCGAGGAGCTCTGCGAGCTCCACATCCGTCGGCGTCTCAACTCCGACTTTCGACACCGATCGCCTGGTCGCCATCGACTCGAGCACCGGGTCGGAGAAAAACTTCATAAAACCATTCTCTCCCGACAGCCGACGCGCACGCTGCGGAAAGACCAACCGGTGGGATCGTTTCGAGACGCGCTTCGTCTGCCGCCCGAGATGGGACTCAGCGCTGGCGTCGCGACAAAGGCCAGAAATGGCCTTCGTCCTAAAATCCGCGCGCTCAAAGAGCGAGCTACACCTACGAGTAAACGTGCTCCGCCAGCACCCCTACGCCGCGCAAGTTGCGGTACTTCTCGTTCGTCACGAGGGCGGTGCCTGCGTTGGAATCAGAACTGGTGAGAAGGTACCTGTCTAGATCGGGCTAGAGCGAACTCGCGACATCCGCGCTTACTAATGTGCTGCTGCGCGCTCTGCACGGGCGAGCGCCTGTCGCGCCAAGAGGGTCAAGTCTGCTCGGCCAACGCTGAGTGCCATCGACTCTTCGCCAAGAACTTCGTAGGTCATGCCAACTATTTGCTCAGGCAACGTCAGTCCGAGCGCTCGGATCAATGCCGTGATGTCTGCGTAGTCTTTGCGGGCATACCTCGCCATCTTCATTGCCAAAAGCGCGGGCTTGGAAGCGAGCCGCAGTTTGTGGCCTCGAATTTGCACTTCGTCGAAGAACCGCTGATCGGTCGGGTCGAAAGTAATGAAAGGTCGCGCATTCCCGTTCACCCAATCGGGGTCGAGCCCGTGCTCCGCGGCCAATTGTTGGCCGATACGTTTGACCTCCTCGAACGGAGAGAACAATCCATCAACATCCGGGGTGAGCTGATCACGGCCGAGATGAATCGCCATTGCGGCGCCACCAATGAGATAAATGTCCACCTCAATCCCATCTGCGGCGGCGCGATCGAGGAGTTCGCCAAGCAACTCACGAATCTCACCGGCACTGAGTTGCCGATATCCGCCACTCATGCGATAGCCCAGTCCTCAGCGCGCGACAGGATATTTTTCTCTAAGAACACGTTCGGCGTGCGCTCTCGTAGCCAGGACCGAAACTCGGGGCTCGGCTCATCGCCCGGAGAGGTCTCCTCGGGTAGCGGGGGCACACTGGTCATCCACTCCGGCACATCGTGGCCCGATGTCTCAAGTGCGTACGCAAACGCTGTGGCCAAAAACGTGTCCCACAGCAGGATGCCAATCGGTTTTGCCGGCTTCGTCACACTCCATCCGGGAATCTGCGTACCCTTCCCAGCCGCGACGATCAATCGGCCAACACCCTCAGTAAGATCTCGGATCGCCGCCTCTGTATCACCCTTGTGCAGGCTCCGCGCCATCGCGCGGGAGATCGTCTCCGCAGAGATCAAGTGAGCAGCCTCGGTCGGCGCGGTACTTGCGGCCCACCCTGTGGCCGCAAGGAGCTTCTGCATCGTCGACCAGGTGGGGTCGAGATCTTCGCTCTCAATACGGCTGATCGTCGACTGCGCGATATCAGATCGCCGCGCAAGCGCAGCCTGCGAAATACCAGCACGGACACGGGCGGCGCGGATGGCATTGGCTGCGGTCGGCATTGGTCACCTTCTGCTTAAAGTACGGGTAGACGAGCCACCATTGTACGCCAAAGCTATGCGTATACGCATAGATCGCGTTCGTGGGATTCGCCAAGCGGCGACTTCTGAATAGTCTTGCGCCATGAGCGGAAAGACATCAGCGGGGGCTGGATCACTAATTGTTGGATGGCGCCGACAAACTGTTCCCTCATGTTTCCAGGCGGAAAGCTGAGCGCAGTGTGGTGGAGCAATGGCAACCCCGCGGCACGAAGAGGGGCGGCGAGAGCAGCGAACACGTCGCGACTGGACAAGATGATGCCGTCAGACTCGGGGCGCTCTCACCAATGACGGGGAGACGAGTTTTCGCCGGTCTGTACTCAGACCTCAGCCGCGAATACCACTCGTCCTCGTCGATCCCGTTCGTATCCGTTACGAGTAAACGTGCTTCGCCAGCACCCCGACACCACGCAGGTTGCGGTACTTCTCGTTGTAGTCGAGGCCATAGCCGACAACAAACTTGTTCGGGATTTCGAAGCCAACATACTTGACAACCACGTCAACTTTGGCGGCATCCGGCTTGCGGAGCAGCGCCAGGATGTCCACCGACTTAGCGCCGCGGCTTTGCAGGTTCGAAAGCAACCACGACAGGGTCAAGCCCGAGTCGATGATGTCCTCGACGATGAGCACGCGGCGGCCGGTAAGATCCGAATCGAGGTCCTTCAGGATGCGCACAACGCCAGACGACTGGGTGCCTGAACCGTAGGACGACACCGCCATCCAGTCCATGTTGATGGGGAGCTTCAGCTCACGCGCGAGATCGGCCATCACCATCACAGCGCCCTTGAGCACACCAACAAGCAGCAGCGGCTCGCCCTCGAAATCTTTTTCGATCTCGCGACTCATCTCAGCGATGCGGTCAATAATCGCGTCTTCGGTGAGCAGAATTTTTTCTAGATCATCGGCGACATCGTCGAGTTTCATGCCGGTGGCGTTCCTTCGTTCGATCAGCCTTGGGGCCTAGTCGTTGCTCCCCGCAGCGGAGAACACGATCAAGCCACCCTGTCTGACCACTCTAACGCCCGGCAGGTGCAGGGGACCCTGCCCATGCCATTCCGTGACCAGCCGCGCAACGTCCAGCGTGTGCGTGCGGCTCAGCGACACCCCAAACTCGGCCGCCACCGCCAGGCGGATGATGCGCTGCCGAAGCGCTGCGGGGTTGTTGGCCAATCCCTTGATGCTGAGCGAGAGGCCCGCTTCTGCGTGGTCCGCCAACTCTTCCGCCTGCTCGTGCGCGAAGAAGTCGAGCGCCTCTGAGTCTTCACGAGCGAGCTCCGCCGTGCGGGCAAGGGCCTCCGCGATGCCTGGACCGATCTCACGCTCCAACACGGGCAATACTTTCTCGCGCACGCGCACGCGTGCGAAGGTGTCATCCAGGTTTTGCGGATCATGCCACGGCTCGAGCCCTGAATCCGTGCAAAACTGCAGCGTCGTTGCCCGACGGATGCCGAGCAGCGGGCGCACATACGCCAGCGCCCCGCCAGCACCCACAGAGATCGGCGACATACCACTCAGGCTCCCCGCGCCACTGCCGCGCGCGAGCCCCAGCAAAACCGTTTCGGCCTGATCATCGAGCGTGTGACCGAGCATCACCGCATGCGCGCCGGTCTCGGATGCCACCGCCACCGCCGCCTGATATCGCACGTCGCGGGCCGCCGCCTCCGGCCCACCCGCCCCACCAACCAACACCCGTCGCACAAGAACGGGGTCGAGCCCCAGCTCACGAGCCTGTGCCGCCGCGCGCTCCGCAACCTCCGCCGAACCCTCCTGCAATTGGTGATCCACAACGACCGCACCCGCACGCAATCCGGCCCTCGGCGCCTCGAACGCCGTCGCCGCGGCGAGTGCGAGGGAGTCGGCCCCACCGCTCAGGGCGACAAGCACAAGTGCACCCGCACCATCGGCGTCGCCGCCCGAACCGCCCGAACCGCTCGAATCAGCAATCCCGACTCCAAGCCCGATCAGCGCCTCGCGCACAGCACGCCGCACATCCGCAATCGCAGGAGTCAATCTGGGGCGTGTGGTCATCCAGTAACGTTACTGGTGCATCTTTATTGGTGCATCTTCCCGCACGAAAGGAACCACCCATGGCTTTCTACGACGCCGTCATCGAGATCCCCCGCGGCAGCCGCAACAAATACGAGGTCGACCATGTCACCGGCCGCGTTTTTCTGGATCGCGTGCTGTACACGAGCTTCGCGTACCCCACCGACTACGGCTTCATCGAAAACACCCTTGGCCTCGACGGTGACCCTGTCGACATCATGCTGCTGTGCGAGTTCCCCCTCTTTCCCGGCGTTGGCGCCAAGGTGCGCGCCGTTGGCGTGTTCAACATGACGGATGACGGTGGCTCAGACGCGAAGGTCATCGTCGTGCCGGCAAAGGACCCGCGCTGGGATCACATTCAAGATGTGAACGACATCCCCGAGTTCAAGCGCAAGGAGATTGAGCACTTCTTCGAGCACTACAAGGACCTCGAGCCAAACAAGTGGGTCAAGACCGAGGGTTGGGGCGACGCCGCTGAAGCTGAAGCCATCATCATTGCCGGTCAAGAGAAATTCGTCACCGACAGCCACTAAGCCCGCTAGTTGGCTGCACCGCTCATGGCACACAGCTGATGGCACACCGCTAAAGGATCGAGCTGATCGGCGCACTCCCTAAAGTGCGCCAATCAGCTCAAACTTAGGTTCAACTAACCGAGGTCAGTTGATATCGATTCCCCGGTCTCGCATGAACGGCTGAGAGTCAATCGCGCTGCCGCCAATGCGCACCTCAAAGTGGAGGTGGCATCCGGTGGAGGCACCCGTCGAACCGACTCGCGCAATTTGCTGCCCCACGGTCACCCTCTCGCCTGCGGACACCATGATGCCGCCACTCACGATGTGCGCGTAGCCAGTTTGGACGCCGCCGCCGTGGTCGATGAGGATGAAGTTGCCATACGTGCCATACCAGCCCGCGTAATTGACGGTGCCGCTATTTGCCGCGTATATGGGGTTGTTGCAACCTGCACTGATATCCGTGCCGCGATGAATGGGGTTGACGCCAGAGATCGGGGCAACGCGAGGGCCGTAGCCGTCAGAGACATAGCCGGATGCGGGCCGCGCCCAACCGGAGGAGCTGATCTCCACGTCGCCACCGGCGGCACCCCACTGTGCGCGAATACCTTCGACGTAGGAGGCTTCAGTTTGCAGCAGACCGGTCTCGAGGGTGGCCAGCTGTGCACGAAGTCTGGCGTTGTTTGCTTGACTCTCGGCCAGTGCTGCTGCCGCAGCATCCGCCGCCGCCTGGGCTTCTTGACGAGCTTTTTCGGCCTCGTCGCGCAACCGCTCAAGCTCAGTCTTGGCTACATTCGCCTGGTCAGTGAGCGACTGCGCCGTGTTCTGGTCTTGGATGGCGCGGTCGTAGAGCCCCTTCGACTGACCGGTGATCTTGCTCGCCATGCCCACGTCGGCGAGTACATTCTTGGCATCGTCGCCGTTGAACCACAGCGTGGAGGTGAGGTCGGTTCCGCCGGTGCGGGACATGCGCGCGGCAAGCTGGCCCGCGCGCTTGATGGAGTCATCCGCTTTCGCTTGGGCCTGATCCGCTTGCTCCTGCAGCTGGCGCGTTTTGTAGTCCTGCAGGTCGAACGCTTCTTGCGCCTGCTGAAACAGGGTTCCCTTTTCCATCGCCACAGCTTCGGTGGCTTTCGCCTGCTCGTCGAGCTGCCTCAGCAACGCGGTGATGCGGTCGACTTCAATCTTCTTCTGCTCAACGTTGTTTTGGGCAGCCTTCACGTCATCCCAGCTTGGGTAGTCAGCGGCCCACGCTGCGTCCTGAAACTGGGTGACAACGTTGCCTGTGGCGAGTAATCCGACAAGCGCAAGTGTCACAACGACGCGATTGCGCCACCAATGGGGGCGCGAACGGCGCCCAGCCTGCGTGTTCGTCATGGATCCCCGGCTCTCTGGCGTGTAATCCCTCTAGTCACACCAGTAACATTGTTAACAATTGCCACAGTAACAAGCCTTTGCGCGCATTACTAGCACCCCAAAGGTTAAAGCTCGAGTTGAACCTATCCCCGTAACTACAGATGGTTCGGAGATCGCACGGTGTGGCCGGATGTCTGCGTTTGTGAAAAACCGATTCCACCCTTATGCTTGAGCGTCGGTAGCTACGAAGGTTCCATTCTTCTTGGCCCCATCGTTTAGTGGCCTAGGACACCGCCCTTTCACGGCGGCAGCACGGGTTCGAATCCCGTTGGGGTCACCAGACACATGTAACTGAATAGCTAGGCCCTGTAGCGCAGTTGGTTAGCGCGCCGCCCTGTCACGGCGGAGGTCGCCGGTTCAAGTCCGGTCAGGGTCGCAAGGCACGGCCACTCTCGCCAGTGGCTGTGCCTTACTCTGTACTTCTGCAATAACCTTGCAGAAAGTACGGCTCTGTAGCTCAGTTGGTAGAGCGTTCGACTGAAAATCGAAAGGTCACCGGATCGACGCCGGTCGGAGCCACTGAGACCCCGTCTAGCTTCTACAAGGCGGGGTTTCTTCACGTTAAGGTGCCTGCTGGTTGCTCGCGTTCGCGCACCGTGTATTGTTTATCGATAGATCTACATCGACAAACGATAGGACCACGATGAACCACGCGGCCATCCTCAGCCTCAAAGCACTCCTCGTCGCCTTGATCGCGGTGCTCCTTGCCTGCCAGGTCTGGGTGATTCCAGAGATAGCCGCACAGTCGGCTTTTCAGCATCCGGAGCTCGCGTACCTTCAACTGCCAGGCATCCTCGTCTCCATCATCTTCGTGCTCTGCGTGCAGCTCTCCCTCATCTGCACCTGGCAGCTACTCACACTCGTGAGCGGATCCAGCATCTTCAGCGAGAGCGCCTTCAAATGGGTTGACGCCATCCTCTGGCTGGTCATCGGGGCAACACTGCTCATCCTTGCCACCCTCATCACGTTGACCGTCGTCGGAGTATCGTCCCCCACCAATGTGATGTGCATACTGGGACTCGTTCTCGGTGCGAGCTTCGCCCTTCTCGTCGTCGTCATGCGCGGCCTTCTCCACAAGGCATCCCAGCTCGAACTAGACCTTGCCGAGGTGGTCTGATGCCGATCATCATCAACCTCGACGTCGAACTGGCGAAAAAGAAGTTGTCGGTCGCCGACTTCGCCACCGCCATCGACATCACCCCCGCCAACGTCTCCGTGCTGAAAAACGGGCGAGCCAAAGCGGTGCGCTTCAGCACACTGGATGCCATCTGTCGGGTGCTCGAATGCCAGCCAGGCGACATCCTCAGCTGGGTGCCAGACGGCGATCCGTCAGCGGACGACCAGGCAACAGTTGAGCAGGCAACGCGCGACCAAGCAACGCACGACCAAGCAACGCACGAACAGGCAACGGATGAGCAGGCAACAGACGAGCGAGGAAACGACTAATGGCATTACAGCCTTGGAGCGATGACGCCATCCGTCACCTGCTCGACTACACCGTGTGCCCGGTCTGCGGAGTCGATGCCCTGCACTTGCGACACTGCGCCAACTGCGGTGCGGAGTTCAGTGATCAGTTAGCCAACGCGCTATGGGCAGCATCCAGAACGGCCGCCGATGCGCTCACCGCGAGGCAAGGCCTGCTCGACCAGGTGCCCCACTCGGTTGCCGCCCGAACGAGCGCCGGAGCGCCGCCCACATCGGTGAGCGAGCCTGCCGGCACACAGGAAGCTGGCGTGCCGAACTCCTACGCCGCCACGCCATCATCTCCCCCCGCGCCGTCATACCCCACCCCGCCCTCCTCGTCCGCTGAACGCTCCGCCGCTACCGAACGATCAAGCGCCACCGTGCAGTCGGTGCTCGCCGTTGCCGGTGCCGGGCTCTTCGCCGTCGCCGCCATCGTCTTCACCTTTTTCAACCCGGATCTCACCGACCACGTGCTGCGCAGCGTGATCGTGGGCGTCATCACCCTTCTCTTTGTCGGCGGCGCCTGGCTGCTCGCCCGCCGCACGCTGCAGTTCTCGGCAGAAGCTGTTGGCGCGCTCAGCATGGTCTTCGTCGCGCTCGACGTCTACGCCGTCTCGGAACTGATCGGATCAGGCGTCAGCCGGTGGGCTCTCGCCGCGCTCGGAACCCTGGTGAGCGCTGCCGTGATGGCCGCCATCTCGACCCGCGCGCGCATTCGCAGCTGGCTCTGGTTGTCGCTGCTCGGGCTCGCCATCGTGCCGGCAATGCTCGGCTATGCGGGAGGTACCACCCTCAGTGCGATGCTCGGGCACCTGGGTTCCGCGTTCGCTGCGTTCGCTCTGCTGGAGGCGAGCGCCGCAGGCGCGAGGATGTTCGATGGGCGCCTGCGTTCCGAGCGCGTCATGTTGTCCACCGTGCAGATTCTGGCCACGGCGCTTGTGCTCACGCAGGCCCTGTCTATCAAGGCCGATACGGTCACGAACTACTGGCTGATCATTTCGGCCACGCTGGCAGCCGTCGCACTGCTCGCCGGCTTCTCGACACGACAGCTGGCCCGCGAGTTCTGGAGTTTCGTCGCGGGCGCGACCGCCACCGTGGCCGTGGTGGTTCTTCCGTTCGCCCTCGATTTGGGTTCGAGCGTCGGCTCCGAATGGTATCTTTTCGCGGCCCCCGCTGCGGGCGCCCTCGCGCTGGTCGCCTTCGGCGCGCTCACGCCCACCCCGCGCACAGTCGTGCGACCAACATCTCTGGGAGGGGTATTCGCGGTCGCCTCCGCGAGCGTACTCGTTTCGGCGCTGGCCGCCCTCATCATCGGGGCGGTGACCGTACTGGGTGCCCTCGCAGGGTTGGACAACGCCGCCGGAGAGTTAAGCTCAACCACTGTTCTCGCGGTCATCTTCGGGCTCACCGCCATGGCCGCCGGCTTCGGGGCCGTCTCCGTTATCAGCTCTCGCAGGCCAACGGCCCAGGCTGCACCCGGGCAAACGATTGGCGCAACAATGGCGTCAAAGCACTCGGCCTCCACGGCAGCGGTTGCCGCCTGGCTCGCCACCCTCGCCGGTCTCACCCTCGCCTGCCTTCCAACTCTGCCTCTGTGGGCGCGCATCACGGTGGCGCTCGGGTTGGCGGTAGCGGTGAGTGTGGCGCTGATCGCCGCCCCCCGCCTTCGAACGGCCGCCACACGCATCCGAATTCCCCTCATCCTGGGCGCACACATCGCTGTGCTCCTGGCAGGAATCATCTCGTGGGCTGATCGCCCGACCAGCATCTGGGCGGGCATCGCCGTCGTGCTGGCGATCGCCGTCGTCGTGCGAATCGTGCCGAAAGCCCTGCGGTTCGTGCACGTCGGTGTGGGCTACGCCTACGCACTGATCGTCGTCGCGACATCCCTCGACCAACTCGGATTCGGCACCATCGCGATGCTTTGCCTCACCACATCGCTCGGCTCCATCGGCGCCATCGTGGCGACCTTCCTTCGACGCGTCACGCCGTCCGCCTGGCACGCCATTCTGGTGGTCACCGCAGTGCCCTTCATGATCGGTGTGGTGCAGGTCGTGTTCGAACGCAGCGGCTGGACCGCGCTGTCGACTGGCCTCATCTTTTTACTCGCCCTCACCCTGCTCACCACCCGCCGGCCCGGGCTCGGAGTGGTGGTTCGTACGGTAGCCGCAGGGCTACTCGTTCCCTCACTGGCCATCGTTGTGATCTGCCTCGGAGCCCAAGTGCTGCTTGCCAGCGCATCGCCGGTGACGCTTCCGATCATCGCTGTACTCGTGGCGGTCGTGCTGCCAAGCACCGGGCTCATTCGCCGCGCACTCGAACGACACGGCATCAAGAAGTCGGATGCCACGACGGCCAGAATCGCTATCGAAGCCTCCACCCTGGCGACCGGTGCCATCGCTGTACTGCTCGCGCTCGTGCGCGTTGCCGCTGGCCTCCCCACCACGTTCGTTGTGCTGATCATTCTCGGGATTGGTGCTGGCGCAACATCGTTCTGGACGAAGCGACGCTACGGGTGGCCGGTTGCCTTCGCCGCGTTCAGTGGAGCCATGTGGTGCCTGTGGGCTCTTATTGGCATCGACGCGCTCGAGCCCTACCTGCTACCCCCGGCCATGAGCGCCGTGATCATTGCGCTCATTCTGACCGCACGCGGAGGGCGAGCGTTGCCGCTGTATTCCACCGGTCTGGTGGTTGCTGTTACCCCGCTTCTGGTGGTGCTCGCGGCGTTTGGCTCAGGACCCACAGCATCCGCTGCCTGGCGAGGTTACGGGCTCATCGCAGCATCGTGGCTGCTGGTCGGGATCGGAATGCTGCTCGGAAAAGGCGCGACAGTGCGCGCGGAACGCGTGAGGCCACTTCGCGTACCCACGCTCTGGGTCGCAATTCTGACCGGAGCCGCGGGGGCAATTCAGGGTGTGCGGTTCGGAATCGGAGCGGACTCGATCGCGGGCAGCCTGGTCGCACCGATCATGCTCAGCTTCGCCGTCGCGCTCGCCGGGGCACTGCCGGCAGCGGGCGCCGCCCACCTCATACTTGCGCACTCGCCGCGTGAATCTAGGATCGCCCACAGCCGCTGGCTGTACGCCCCAGCCGCACTCTTCGTCGCGGTCGGCACCTGGAGCGCAATCGAACGCGAGTGGTTCACCATCTGGGCGATGTGGTTATTGATGCTCGCGTACCTCGTGCTCGTCGTTGCCACCGCGTGGCGACTGCGCCGCGGGCCAACCACCCTGCCGCCGGTGTGGTTCAGCTTCGCCATCGCGTTCGTCACCGCCATCGTCGCGTGGAGTCCCCGTGATCTGCGCGTCGAGTGGTTCTCCCTGCCACTCGGGCTGTTCCTGCTGGCTGCGGGTGCGATCATCCTGCGTTCGGATCGCACCAGCACGGGCACACAGAACCTGAACAGCTGGCCCGGGAATTGGAGCGGCTCCTGGCCTCTGCTCGCCCCCGGCATCGTCACGGTCATGCTCGCCTCCATCATTGCCACCTTCACCGACCCACTCACCTGGCGGGCAGTGCTCGTCATGGTGTTGGCGCTCATCGCCATCCTTATCGGATCAAGGCTGAGACTGGCCGCACCATTCCTCATCGGCATCGTGGTGCTTCCCATCGAGAACATCTTCGTTTTTCTCGTGCAGATCGGCCAGGGGGTGGAGTCGATGCCGTGGTGGGTCACCCTGGCGGTCATCGGCGCCGTGCTGCTCATCATCGCCGTCACCTACGAGCGGCGGCAGGGGGAAGGCACCGGAATCGCAGCTCGGTTGCGCGACCTACGGTGAGCGCTTGGATTACGGGGTCAGCAACCTGACGTTAACCTTCGTCAATGCTTGGGTGACAAGCACGCAGCACACACCACGCTTGCGCGCGTAAGTTCTGTGCATGACCGAAAAGCAGCCCTACGAACTCGTGAGTCAAACGGGCGAGGTAGAAATTCGTCACTACCCCGAACATATGGTGGCAGAGACGAGAGTCGAGGGGCCTTTCGAGGATGCTGGCAATCACGCGTTCCGCTACCTGTTCAGCTATATCAGCGGCCAGAACACCACCGCAGAATCGATCGCCATGACATCGCCGGTCGTTCAGGAGGCCTCTAGTTCCGCGTCGCAAAAGATTGCGATGACCTCGCCCGTCATTCAGGAAGCCGAAGGCGACGAGTTCGTTGTCGCGTTCGTGTTGCCCGCAAATTTCACCGCCGCGACCGCCCCTGCGCCGACGAACCCGCGCGTTGCGGTGCGCACGGTGCCTGCTCGGGATGCCGCCGCCATCCGTTTCTCTGGCCGCTGGAGCGCCGCCTCATACGAGAAGCACTTAGAGTCCTTGCGTGAAGGAGTCACCGCCGCAGGCAAGAAGACAACGGGCGCACCACGATTCGCCCGATTCGATCCGCCCTACACACCCTGGTTCTTGCGCCACAACGAAATCTCTATCGACCTCGCAGAGTAGAGCGGTGAGCAGCGGGCAGCTGGCGAAAACATCACGGCCCGCGACGCCGTGCGACCGCCCCTACTTTGCACTCACCTCGCGCACAAAATCGAGCGTCGCCTTGGCGATTTCGCTTCGCGCCTTGTCGTGGCTGACCGTCGGAATGCCGTCACCTGGCTGCGCGCCGTAGTCCGCAAAGTACGCGTGCACAGCCCCTGAGATCACGATGTATTGGGTATCCGGCGGAAGCAAAGGCTTTGCCGCGTCAATGTCTGTCGGGGTCGCAAGGCCATCGTGTGCGGCAGAGAGTGAGAGCACGCGCGCGGTGAGCGAAGAAGAAATGTCACTCGCCGGGAGCGAAGCGTAAAAGAACAACCCAACAACAGGCGCAGAAGTGTCACTATCGCCATCATCCGCTTGGATAGCGGCGACGACCCCGCCCAACGAATGGCCGCCCACCACCCACCGGTCGACGGCAGGGAAGACAGAGCGGGTGGTGTCAAAGTCAGAGAGCGAGAGGAACGCGATCGCGAGGGGTTGCTTGGCAATGACCACGGTGAAACCGGCCTCGGCGAGCGGGCGCAACGTCGCAGCGTACGCACGGGCCTCCACCTTGGCCCCCGGCTCGAAGAAGATGGCCGTCGCGCTCGGAGTGCCAGTGGGTGCCATTTCAATGCTCGTAAGAGTCTCAACAACCGTCACGGTGGAGCTTGATTGCATCGCGGCGAGCGCAGGCGCCTCCGCGGTGAACGGACGCAGCCACCCCACGATTGCAATGCCCGCCACCGCGAGCACCACCACTATGGTGCGCAACGCGAGGCGCCACCCCGAGCGGATCATGCGCGCGCGCAATGAGCGCAGGACCGCCACAACGCACAGCACGAGCGTCACCGCAAGCAGCACAGCGTAAGTGGGATGCCCGTGCACGACTGCACCCCAACTGCTCACGCAGGCCCAGCCCACAACCACGAGCGCGGCGGCGGCAACAATGCGCACTGTCCAGACGAACCAGGGTCGAACTTTGGCAGTGGGTTTAGCTCGCATAGAGGTGAGTTTATTCGCGGGGCACCTCCTCACGCTGGGCACGCGACGATCAACGGTTGGGCGCGCACCAGGCAAGGAGCCCGCTGTCGGCCATCACCCCACGGTGCCAGCAATGCTGGGTGCGTAGCATTGCTGTATCTAAGAGTTGGAGTGCCCATGGTCTCTGTACCGAGCTGGATCGTGCCGCTCATCATGCGCGCGACCCGCAGGAATACCACCTACCTCACCGCGCAGAATGCCCACAAGCACGTTCGCGAGCGCGCGCTCAATCCGGCACCCTTCGGCCCGCCTAAGAATCTCAGAGCCGATGTGAGCATCGCCATCCGGCACGAAGGCGGCTGGCCGATCTACACGCTCACGCCCACGAAGGCCAACCCGGTGGGTAGCGTCATCTATCTGCACGGTGGCGGATGGGTCAACGAGATCGCCACGCAACAATGGCACTTGGCTGCGCAGATCGCCGCGGATGCCTCCACCGTGGTCACCGTTCCGATCTACCCGCTCCTACCCTTCGCTACGGCCGAGGATGTCATTAACCGCGTGGTCGTGATGGCCGAAGCGCACACAGCGTCGTATGGTTCCGTCGCTCTCGCGGGGGATTCGGCGGGTGGCCAAATTGCGCTCTGCGCGGCAATGGCGCTGCGCGACAAAGGCGTGACTCTGCCGGCAACAGTGCTGATCTCTCCCGCCGTGGACATGACGTTTACCAACCCGCGCATCCCGGATGTGCAGCCGTCTGATCCGTGGCTCGCGGTTCCGGGTGGTCAGGTGCTCGCCAAGTTGTGGTGTGGAGAGCGAGAACTCACCGACCCGGTGGTGAGCCCGCTGTTCGCAAACTTTGACGGTCTCGGCCCTCTCAGGGTGTACAGCGGCCTGCGCGACATTCTGAACCCGGATGCCCGCCTGCTCGTGGCGAAGGCAAAAGCATCCGGTGTCGAAGTGCACTACACCGAGGTCGCCGGGCAACTGCATGTGTACCCGCTCATCCCCACCGCGGTGGGAGCGGCAGCCCGCCGCGACATCGTCGATGCCATTGCCAACGGGCTGCGAGAACGCTGAAGCTCGCCGCGAAATATGGTGAAAATAGTAGGGAGTTACGGCTGAGTAATCCGTGGGTGGACCTACTGTTCGGTGCACTGCCCAACCGTGACCAGTTCATAGGGAGCTACTGTACGACCGAGTTTATGAAATTGTACGTGCAACTTCTTTCACGAAACTAGTGAGTATGAGCACGGTTTTGTTATAGGTTGGCAGCTGGATGGCTGGCCACATTGTCCTTCAAGTGGAACGCGAGGTGAGAGATTGTCCGACGATACCGAGAATTTTTTCGAACTACGAGACGAGTTCGACAGCCAACTTCAAGCCTATGAAACGGCCGCAGAAGGAGCTGTTCCCGCGTCAGCAACGGACGCGAGCGGAGAGCTCACCATCTCGATTGAGAGCCCCGATAATGTGCTGCAAATTCACGTCGGAGCGCGCTGGCAAGAGCACTACAAACCGGCGGAACTTTCGAACGCAATTCTGGAGACCTATCAGCAGTTCAACACTGCGCGCATCACCGCATGGGCCGAAAATGTGGCCGAAGCTCACGAAACTGAGGCTAAACCTCGCCCGATGAGCAACGAAGAGAATGATCGCAGCGAAGCCATTCAAGCGAGAATCAACGACGCTGAGATTGACACCGAACGCATGGTCGTCATGATGAATCGCACCCTGGACATTCTCGACGAGCTAGATCGTGGCCTGGACGAGTCCTTCGATATCGCGGCCAGTCGCGGACAAACCGTGCGTGCAGGGCAGACTTTCTCTCGATTCGCAGAGGTCACCCTTACCGATGGCGGAGAGCTCGTAGATATCACCTTCTCTACACGATGGCTTGAGACTGCGACCGGGCAGACCGTGACAAGCGAGCTGCGTAATGCAATGCAATCGGCACGGGACTTAGTTGAAGACGAGTCGAATGCGTCGAAACCACTCGATGGAACTCCGCTCGAGCGCTTGCAGAATCTTGTCGCAGATCGCGAAGGACTGATTAGCTACATCCTCGGAAAGGATTGACAGCATGACGATAGATCTCAAAGCTTCATTCGAGGCGCTCGGAAAGGATGCCGCAATCTGGGATGATGCTTCCGGCGTCTTGAGCGATGCGCAGCGCGAAGCATCCACAATCCACGTGTACCGCGGCGCATTCTCGTTCGCCGCCATGGATGTCGCCGACTCTTACATCCAATTGAGCGCACAAGTGCTGGAACTCTTGGCGCAGGGGGTTGTCGAGACCCAGGGAATCGCAACGACGCTGCGCGCCGTGAGAGATGATTTCCAGCGCCAGGAAGATTACAACCAGTCAGAATATTCTTCAATGTGGCAACCCGCGGACTACTGAGAGTAAAGGTAAAAGACAAGTGCTGATAGAACCGATCATTAATCAAATTGTTGCTCTCCTCCAAAAGATTCAAGACAAGATCGATTGGATCGCGGCGAAGATCAATAGAGTCCTGTCGTACGTTCCCGGTTTTCTGTCCTGGGTGGTTGACAAGGTGAAGGCCGGCTGGGACCTCATGGTGCAGAAGCTGGCAGAATTCTGGATGTGGTTTGTTGACAAGCTCAGTTACGCCGGAAACCCTTGGATGCTCACCGGTGCGGCTGAGGCGTGGGTGGCGCGCGTGGGCAGCCCAGTCTCAAAGATCAATGACACCCTTTCCGATGCAAGTTTCTCGGTTGATGACGAATGGGTCGGCAGGGCGGCTAACCAGTACAAGCAGGGACTCGAACCTCAGCGTCGAGCGAACACTTCGGTTCTTTCGGACTTTGCGCAGAACTTCGGGAGTGCGTTGAACGCCATGTCTGGAGCGATTTGGGCTTTCTGGATCGGCGTCATCATTGCGATCGTGACACTAATCGGCGGCCTCGCGGGTGCCGCAGCCGCAACAGGAACAATCGTGGGCATTCCCGCTGCACCCGTCATCATTTGTGCCGCAGTGATAGTTTGTCTCGTTTCACTTGGCGGAGGCGTTGGCGTGCTTTACCTCACCGCGGGCGCCGCAAGAACAACTTTGGCATCCGCATCCGCTGGCATCTCGGCCTGGCCCAAATTGGCGCTCTAACGTCATGGTTCAGCAAGTATCCCCCGTCTCCGAAATAGCCGGTGTGGCGAAGGTACGCAACTCTGCCCGCATGCTCGCAATTCTGCTTTTGGTCGCAGTGGCCATTCTCGCTGCCCTTTCAATCGGACTTGCCAGGATCAACGAATCGCCTGCCTGGACCCCCAGCGTCTCCCTGCGGATGGTCACGATCACGGCCGGAGCGCTCGTAATTCCCGCGTTTGTGCAAGCGATGGTGCTGTTTCGTGTTCGAGCACGTTACCCGGCGAAGAGCGGAAAGACGGCGAGCCTTGTTGTCATGACGCTGACCGCGATCATCAGCATTGGCGGACTCGTCGCCGCAATTGTCACCACCGACAATGGAACTAGTGTGATTGTGGCTCTGTTTCCACTGTTGCTCGGGTTGATCATTTCGGGAATCGCACTGTTGACGGCGAAGATTCCCTCGCCTGGCATTCCGGCACCATCTGCTCTACAACCGGTCGTCGGATCAAGCGCACCAAGGCTCGACGAGCAACAACACTGAGCAGGACGCGGTTGAACAGCCTCCCTAGTCAGGTTGCGTTGAGGGTTTGTCGCCGGTTGCGACCTGTCGGCCGGGCTGGTTCGCCCAGGCCGACCACGAACCGGCAAAAAGCGCTGGCCGAAAACCCGCGACAGTGAGCGCCAATGCATCGTGCGCCGCCGTGATTCCGGAGCCGCAATACACGCCAACCGGGCGATCTTCACTGACACCGAGTGCCTCGTAGCGCTCGCGCAGTGCTACAGGGTCAAGAAAGCGACCTGCCTCATCCAGGTTGCCGGCCGTGGGTGCGCTGATCGCCCCGGGGATGTGGCCAGCGCGGGGGTCGAGCGGCTCAGTTTCGCCACGGTAGCGTTCACCGACACGGGCATCCAGCAGCACGCCGCTCTGCGGAAACGTGGCTGCGTCGTCGGCGGTCAGTAGGGGTTCATGCCCGGTGCTCAGCGTGACGGTTCCTGGTGTGACGTTCGCCATGTCGGCGGAGCCCGTGGCGAGCGGATGCCCGGCTGCCCTCCACGCCGCAAGTGCGCCATCCAACACCCGCACGTCAGCAACACCCATGTACCGCAGCAGCCACCAGGCGCGGCCCGCCGCGAGGCCGTTCCAGTCGTCGTACACGACAACCGTATCGCCGTCATTGAGCCCCCACCCACGGGCCGCGGACTGAAAGTCTTCGACGGTGGGCAGCGGATGACGCCCCTCGTGCGGCTCGCCGTGACGGGCCAGCTCTGTGCTGAGGTCCACGTACACGGCACCCGGAATGTGACCAGCCTCGTAGAGAGGTAGGCCAGCGGGCCCACCCAAACTCCAGCGAACATCGAGCAGGAGCACGGGAGCTCCTCCGCTCGCCGCGTCGCTGTTGCTCGCGTCGCTGTTGCTCGCGCCGCCGTTGGCTGCGCCGCCGTTGGCTGCGCTGTCGTTGGCTGCGCTGTCGTTGGCTTTGCCATCGGCTGTTGCGCTGTCGGTTATTGCGCTGTCGGCTGTCGCGCTGTCGGCTGTTGCGCTGTCGAGAAGCGCAGCAAGTTCCGTGGCGGTGATGAGAGGGTTGATCATCCATAATCCGATCGTTGGCGTAGGTCCATGATCGCATTCGAGGGGCCACGGCGCGCGAAGAGAAGCCAAACGAATCTGTTCTTATAGCCTCGTGGAATGATGATCACGGTGCGCCCAGTTCACGAAAGCGACTCCACCAGGTGGAAGGAACTTTATGGCGCGTACCGCGCGTTTTATCAGCAAGCGGATGCCTCCGCCGTGGTCGACACAACGTGGAGCTGGGTCTCCAAGGGCGAGCACAGTCTGTTCGGCCTCGTCGGCGTCGACGAAAACGACCGGCCAGTTGCGTTCGCGAACCTACGCTGGTTTGCCCGGCCATCCACCGCAACGATCGGCCTCTACCTCGATGACCTGTTCACGACCCCGGAGGCCCGTGGCATCGGCGCCGGGGCCGCGCTCCTGCAGCGGGCGGCGGAGATTGCGGGCGAAAAAGGAGCCACCGTCGTTCGGTGGATCACCGCAACAGATAATGCGACCGCGCGCCGCCTCTACGACACGCACGCGGTCGCGACCCCGTGGGTGACGTACGACATGCCGCCGCACAACCCTGCCGAACTCTTTAGCTGAACAGTGTCGACCCCAGCCAACCTGACGGCGTTACTGTTCCCGGCAGAATGGCGAAGACTGCGCTGCCCGTTGTGACGAGAAACTTGCTGAGGGCATCCTGCTTCGCTAGGCGCTGCTGCACCGGGATGAAGCTCGTGGTGGGGTCCTTCTGATACGCGAGAAAGAGAAGACCCTGGTCTACTGTGCCATCCGCCAGCACTCCCCCTTGGTAGGAATAGCCTCGCCGCATCATGTTTTCACCGGATGACTGCGGCTTGGCCAGACGCACATGGCTGTCTTCTGGAATGGTCAGCTCGCCACTTGGTGTGCGCGCCTCAAGGTCAACGAAGTCACTTTCCTTCTCGCTCCCGAGCGGTGCACCGGTGACTTTGGTGCGGCCGATCGACCGCTCCTGCTGTTCATTGTTGGTGTGATCCCATTCGTTGAGCAGCATCCGGATGCGTCGAAACACCAGGTAGCTGCCTCCCGCCATCCAGGCAGGCTCAGTGTCATTGACCCAGATGGGGCCGGCTGTGGCGAGTTGACTTGTCGTGACATTGTTTGTGCCGTCGAGTTGGCCCATGAGGTTCCGACCCGTTTTTCCGTCACGGCGTGCGCCCGTACTGCCGAATCCTCGCTCGTGCCAGCGCGAGGTGAAGGTGCCTTCGGCGAGTCGCGCGAGCACCCGGTCTGCTTGCGCCAGCACGAGCGGGTCATCCGCGCACAACTGCACGACAATGTCACCGGCACTGCGAGCAGGATCGATGTCATCACCGGCGAACGCGGGCACGTCGGCCAGGGCGCGCGGGCGTATGGCACCGAACCGCTGCACGAGGCTGGCACCAACACCGACGGTGACGGTAAGGTTGGCCGGCCCGCTTCCGTTGCTGATCGCGGGGTCGCCCTCGAAGGGTTTTCCGGAGGTCATGGCGCGGGCCGCAGCAGTCCACGCCTTCATGACCGCAGCCACCTCGGCTTTTGTTGCCTCGACGTTGACGTCGTAGGAGGAGAGCACCATGTGCCCTTGCGCGGGGGTCGCGATTCCTGCCTGATGCTGCCCGTCGAACGCGACGACACCGGTGACCGTCGATGACTGTTCCGAGGTCGGCCCGCCCGGCGCGTTCGACGCCGTGTTTGACGCCGTGTTTGACGACGACGCCGCCGTAAGTTGTGTCGCCACCGCGTACCCTGTCACGCCGAGAGCGGCAGTTCCCGCGATCATTCCGACCAACCCGCGGCGGCTGAACAGTCGCGTGGAGGTTTCTGATGTTGCAGTTTCTGCCCTCGTGCCGTTGGGGCCGTTACTGTTCTTACGTGCTGCGCGGTTCATGGGGTCTCCTCAGCCTGCGTGATGTGGTCGCGGCAATTCAGCGATTTTGCACACGCTCGCCCGTGGGGGTGAGCGCCCACCATACGCCACCGTTTTGGTCTTTATCCGTGCCCGTGATCTCGCCGATATCGTCTGAGGTGTAACGGTACAGAGGCCATCCGTCGAAGGTGAGAACGCGCTCACCGGCTTGGTCTTTGACCGTGGCGACCATGGTGGCGTCAATGCCTGTTCCCACTTCGGGTTCCGGGTCGGTCGCAACGAGCGGCGGCCACTTGTCTGCGCATCCGCCGGTGCAGGTGACTTGCGCTGCTTCATCCGGCTCGAACAGGTAGAGGGTGCGTCCCTGGCCATCGACCAGAACGTCACCGAACCCTTCAACAGTGGCGACATCGACTCGCGCTGGGCCGGCATCGACAACAGGGGTATCGCGTGTGTTCAAGAAGAAAGCTGTTCCGATGCCAATGGCGAGCACGCCTACTGCAGCGCACACCATGACGACGGATCGCCGCCGTCTGAGGCCAAGTGGAGCTTTCTCTGCGGAGGCCGACGTTGATTTTGTGTTTGTATTTTCGCTCATGCGAGAGAGCCTCTCACAAAACTTGACGAGTGTCTACTTTAGTAACTAATTCTATTGTGAGTGGGAGGGGCATGCTAAGGTCGGCACACTGCGTGAGAGAGAAACATTCCCCTCACCGAAACCAATCGAGAGATTGACACCACCCGTCACCGTCCGCAAAGGAGCCCGAAATTATGACAACCACAAGTGGTCGTCGTGTCAGCTCAACCCGGGAACGGTTCCGCGAACAAATGCGCGAAGACGTGAAAGAACTAGCGCTCGCCCAGCTCGTCGCCGGGGGCGCGCAAGCGATCTCACTGAACGCCATCGCCAAGGACCTGAACCTTTCTGGCTCAGCGCTGTACCGGTACTACGCGAACCGCGACGACCTACTCAACGGCCTCGTCATCGACGCCTACACCGACCTGCGTGATGCGATCGCCGCGGATGCCGTTTCCAGCTCAGGCAACGGAACCTCGACTGAGCGCGTGCGGGGCTTGGCAGGCGCCTATCGGGGGTGGGCCCGCCAGTATCCGCACCGCTACGAACTGCTCTTCAAGCCTCCCCTACCCGGCTATGACGCACATGCCCCAGAGCTGGCGGAGGCCGCACGAACGCTGATGGGCGTGCTGCTAGGTGTGCTCACCGGGCGTATTGGTTCGAATGACTCCGAGACCTCTCTGAGCAACGACGAGGTCGTCATCGCTCGAGTTGATAGCGCCAAAGAATTTCAGTACGCCCTCAGGGCGTGGTCACGCGTACACGGACTAGTCAGCCTCGAAATTGGAGGCTCCTACAATGCGATGGGTGTCGACGCTGACGCGCTTTTTGAGCACGAGGTTCTCGTACTCAGCCAGTAGGGGTGATCGGTGACGTTCCGAACCGCGCCACCAACAGAAGGATGAGCGCGGTGCCCGACAGCAGGCCATCCGCGATGCCAGCTGGCAGCATGAAGATCATCAGAGTCAGCGCAACAACGCAGTTGACGATCGAGAGCCAGTAGCCCCACATACGGTTCTTCAGCAGGCCGATCGCGCCGACGATTCTCAGGACACCAAAGACCCCGCTGATCGCCATCATCAGGTAAAGGTTCTCGTTGAAGAACGGCACGATGAACGAGAAGCCGCGCGCCGGCACCGACGCATCGACCCCGAGCGCCAACAACACGAGAAGGCCGAGAAACGGCAAGCCCTCCATGAGCGCCCCCTGCACAATTTGCAGAACGGCGGCCCATCGAAGCTGGATGCGACTACGCGTTGGGATTGGTACTGGGATTGGTACTGAAGTTGATGTTGGCGTTTCCGTTGACCGCATAGCCCCCAAATCTATGCGGTTTTGGCGGCAGGTTTCGTCAATAGTGTCTCTTTCCACCCATGGCGCATCCTGCGCGGCATCCACCGCGCTGAACGTTGTCGCGGCGTAGTCGAGACAGCCACTGGGTCTACATCGTCAACTGCCGAGAGTGACGACGCAACGGACGGCCTCCGAGTGGACGGAATATCTACGGCGCGCGTAACGTTGAAGAACGTCGACAAGAGTCAACAAAACAAAGGATGGATGCTGCCATGCCCACCGTGGACCTGACCGCTGAAGATTTCGAAAAAACCGTTACTGCCCGTGGAATCACGTTCGTTGATTTCTGGGCGACCTGGTGCGGGCCGTGCCAACAGTTCGGCCCCATCTACGACAAGGCGAGCGACGCAAATGCTGACGTCACGTTCGCGAAGGTAGACACCGACGCGCAGCAGGAACTTGCTGGCGCGATGGGCATCTCGTCTATCCCCACCCTCATGGCGTTCCGTGACGGAGTGCGGGTATTCTCGCAGCCGGGCGCCCTCCCCGGCCCTGCGCTCGACGAGATCATCACCGCCGTTCGCGGCCTCGACATGGAAGACATCCATAAGCAGATTGCCGAGCAAGAGGCCGCAGACGCCCAGAATTAGCTGTTACGGAGTTACGTCGAACGTGTTGCAGGCGGTCGGTCCGCCCTCGAACCCGATCATGAACCACTTCTGACGCTGTTCGCTGGAGCCGTGCGTCCACGTTTCAGGCTGAACCTGACCACTAGACATCTCCTGAATTCGGTCATCGCCAATCACCTGAGCGGCGTTCAACGCGTCGTCGATCTGCTCCTTCGTGATGGGCTGAAGGTAGGGCACCCCGCCCGAATCGGGCACCGTCGACGCGTTCTTCGCCCACGACCCTCCGTAGCAGTCCGCCTGCAGTTCGAGGCGCACTGAATCAGAGGTGGGGCCCGAGTCGCGAAGGTTCAGATTATCCATCGTTCCGAGCACGTTCTGAATGTGGTGGCCCCACTCGTGCGCCACCACATACATCTCAGCCAGTGGCCCGCCGGTGGCACCAAACTGGCTGCGGAGTTGATCAAAAAACCCAGTATCCACGTAGATGGACTCATCCGGTGGGCAATAAAAGGGGCCGGTCGCGCTAGAGGCTGTGCCGCATCCGGTGCTCGTTGAGCCGCTGAAAAGCACGAAGTCGCCTGGTGAGCGGTAGGTGATGCCCTCCTGTGCAAAGGCACCCGCCCAGTAGGCATCGAGGGAGGCCGCTGCGCCCTTCATTCGGCAGTCGACATTCTCGTTGGCGTCGGCACCGGTCTTACACTCATCCACACTGTCGGATGTCGTGGACTGGGGCGTTCCGCCCTCACCGAAGAGGCCGGCGAGTGGGGTGAGGTCGACTCCGAGCATCGGGGAGACGAGGGCGAGAATCACCACGAGGATGCCGCCGCCGCCCACAGCGATTCCCGTGTTGCGCCCGCGGCGGCTCACCTTGCCGGAACCAATATTGGAGTCGGGGTTGAACGTCATGGATTGACGTTACTACGGGTGCCAGCGGCGCGCAGTTCCTGCGGTGATCAATTCGAGAAGGGCATTGCGCAGTGCCTGCGTCTCTGCGATCTGCGGAAATACGTCTGCCTCCAAGGTGCGCGCCGAATTCCACGCCTCCGCACCCTGTTTGGTTCGGGTGATGATGTGCTTGCGACCGTCATGCGGATCACGTTCACGCTCGATATAGCCCTCGCGCTCGAGGCGATCAAGCGTGCGCGACATTGTCTGATTTTCAACGCGTGCGCGAGCGGCAAGGTCGGTCTGACTGGCGGGTTTGTCGCCGATGATGTGCAGCGCAATGAAGCCTGCGTGAGAGAGGCCTTTGTCGCCTAACGCGTCAAGCCACGCGTGTTCGACGAGTCTGGACGCCGTCGACAGCAGCCGCCCTGTTGGCCACTCCGTCATGGGGCCGTGCTCGGCCTCACCCGGTGTCGGGGTTGCATCCATGTCTTTGAGGATATCGTCCTTTCGAGTGATAGTAAGCCTGCTGTCGAATTGCTAAGCTAGCTTATTGCTTGTTAAGCTAGCGATCTAATTTCAAGAGGAGACGCAGTGAAGACATCACGCGCAAAGTGGCTCGGGCTCGTCGTTATCAGTCTGGCCGTATCGCTCATCATCGTGGACTCGACCATTGTGAACGTGGCCATCCCCTCCATCGTTAAGGACCTGAAGATCACGTCCACCCAGGTGCAGTGGGTTCAGGAAAGCTACACACTCGTGTTCGCCGCCCTGCTGCTGGTGTTCGGCACGCTCGCCGACCGGGTTGGTCGTCGCAAACTCATGATCATCGGTGTCACGATCTTCGCGCTCTCCTCCGTGCTCGCCGCCATCGCCCCCACCGGCGACCTACTGATCGGCTCTCGCGTGCTGCAAGGCGTCGGCGGGGCGATGATCCTGCCCACAACGCTCTCGATCATTAACGCCACGTTCCGTGGACGCGATCGGGCAATCGCCTTCGCCGTATGGGGCTCCACCATCGGAGGGATGGCGGCAGTCGGGCCCGTTCTTGGCGGATGGCTCACCACCTACTTCTCCTGGCGCTGGGCCTTCGGCATCAACGTTCCCCTCGGCATCATCATCGTCATCGGTGTGATCATGTTCGTTGTCGAATCACGCGAAGCCGACACTCATCGCATCGACTTCGTCGGCGCCGCGCTCTCCGTCATCACGAGCGGCGCACTCGTCTTCGGACTCATAGAGGGCCGAACCTACGGATGGTGGCTCGCCGACACGGTGCCAGACATCGGCTCGTGGAAGTGGCCGTTCGCGTTCTCCCCCATCCCGATCGTGTTTCTCATCGCCCTGATCGGGCTCATCGGATTCATCGCGTGGGGAATCCATCGCGAACGCGCAGGCAAGAGCACCATGCTCGCCTTTGGCCTGTTCTCCATCGCCTCATTCCGGAACGGGAATATAGCGGCGATGATTGTGTCGCTTGGTGAGTACGGCATCATTCTCTCGCTTCCCCTCTGGCTGCAGAATGTGCTCGACTACACCGCGTTGCAAACCGGATATGTGATTCTTGCTCTCGCTATCGGATCATTTGTCGCCAGCGGATTTGCCGGCAGCTACGGCAACAAGATTTCGCCAGTATGGATCGTGCGCGGGGGAATCCTCGCCGAAATTATCGGCATCGTGATCGTTGGCCTCGTGATTTCTGCTGAAACACAGTGGTGGGAGATCGCCATTGGCCTGTTCGTCTACGGCTTCGGAATTGGGCTCGCCACCGCGCAGCTCACCGGGGTTGTGCTGAAGGATGTGCCGATCGAGAAGAGCGGGCAGGGCTCAGGGACACAGAGTACGTCCCGCCAGGTCGGGAGCGCGCTCGGCATCGCCATCCTCGGCACCATCCTGTTCACGAGTGTCGGCGCCTCCCTTGAGGCCCGCCTCGCCGATAGCCCGATTCCTGAAGCAACGAAGACACAGATCATCGACGCCGTCGTCAACAGCGCAGGCAACGCCATCCCTGGGCTCAAAGAGAAAGACGCCAACGTGTATGCGGAGGCACAAGCAGCGTTCAGCGACGGCACCCGCTACTCAGCGTTCGCGGCCGCAGGGTTCCTTGCACTCGGACTACTCGCCACCCTTCGCCTCGACAGCACGCTGCCGGAGCATGAAGACGAACCAGCGGCCGCCACCGAGGTTGCCGCGGGCGGTGAACCCAAGAAGTAGCGGTTCGCGGTTCACCGCCTGTCGTCAGCGACTCGCGGTTAACCTCTCGCGATCAGGAGTCAGCGTCTAGCGATCAGCGAAGCGGTCGGTTGCCTCAATCAACGCGGTCAAGGTGCCGGGTTCGTCGAACGAGTGGCCGGCATCCGGAACCATGATGAACTCGGCGTGCGGCATTTGGCGGCTGAGTTCCCAGGCGGTGACCGGCGGGGTGCACACGTCATAGTGGCCCTGCACGATCACGGTCGGGATGTCGGCCAGCTTCACGGCATCCCGCAGCAACTGGCCATCCTCGAACCATCCGAAGTTCTGAAAGTAATGGTTCTCGATGCGTGAGAACGCCACGGCCTGCTTCGCGTCCTCAAAGTTCGCGATGAGCTCTGGGCGCTGCCGAAGTGTGATCGTTGACGCTTCCCACGTTGCCCACGCTTTGCCGGCCGGAATGTGCACGGCGGGGTCTGGGTCGAAGAGCAGCTCATGGAACGCAGCACGGTACTCGCCGGGCTTAGCGTTCGGCACCGCCGAAGTGTAGGCGTGGAACTCCTCAGGGAACAGCTGACCGGCAGGGCCCTCGTAGAACCAGAACAGTTCGCTCTCACGCAGAGTAAAGATTCCGCGGAGCACGAGCTCGCTCACCCGGGCGGTGTGCGTCTCGGCGTACGCGAGTGCGAGAGCGCTACCCCACGAGCCGCCAAAAAGCTGCCAGCGATCGATGCCGAGGTGCTCGCGCAGCTTCTCCAGATCGGCGACCAAATGCCACGTGGTGTTCGTGGAAAGGTCGGCGGATGGCTCACTCGCGTGCGGCGTGCTCTTGCCTGTTCCGCGCTGGTCGAGAAGCACGATGCGGTACTTCTCCGGGTTGAACACTCGACGCTGGGTCGGGCTGGATGTTCCGCCGGGGCCGCCGTGCAGAAACACAACGGGCTTGCCATCGGGATTGCCGCTGGTCTCCCAGTAGATCGAGTGGCCGTCACCCACGTCGAGGAGCCCGTGGTCGTATGGTTCTAGTTCTGGATAGAAAGTGCGCACCCTTCGATGCTAAAGGGTTTGCGACACGGCAGCGGGCTACTCCGCGACGGGCGGAGCACCCGCGGAGGTGCTCTCTGAACTGCTCAGTATCTCGAGCACTCCCTCGCCGTACTTTGCAAGCTTCGCCTCGCCGACTCCCGTGACAGTGCCGAGGTCCTCGAGCGTCGAGAAGTTGCGGGTCGCAAACTCCCGCAGCGTCGCGTCGTGGAAGATCACGTACGCGGGAACACCCTGCTCTTTCGCCTGCGCACCACGCCACTCTCGCAACGCCTCGAAGATCGGCTTGGCCGTGTCAGGAAGACCAACCGTTGCGCTGCGCGCTTTGCGCGAAGGCGTGGATGATGTGCGCTCCGGCTCGCGACGAAGGTTCACCTTTCGAGTGCCACCCAGTACAGCCGAGCTCGCCTCCGTGGTCACGAGGGTGCCGAAGCCATCCGAATTCACGGCGAGCAAACCCTGCGCGAGAAGCTGGCGCACGACACCGCGCCACTCGGTCTCTGCCAGCTCTGTACCGATACCGAACGTCGAAAGTTCGTCGTGCCCATACTGATCCACACGCGGTGTTTGCTTGCCAAGCAGAATGTCGATGAGGTGCCCCGCCCCGAACTTCTGATTGCGCTCCCGCTGCAGACGCACAACGGTGGAGAGAAGCTTTTGTGCAGGAACCGTGCCGTCCCACGCCTCGGGCGGGCTCAAGCAGGTGTCACAGTTTCCGCACGGTGATGACTCTTCACCGAAATATGCCAGAAGTTGCATGCGCCGACACTCGACGGTTTCGCACAGCGCGAGCATGGCATCCAAATGGGCACCGAGGCGCCGCCGGTGCGCCAGATCACCTTCGGAAGTTTCGATCATGCGGCGCTGCTGCACCACATCTTGCAGCCCATACGCAAGCCATGCCGTCGATGGCAGGCCATCGCGCCCTGCACGGCCGGTCTCTTGGTAGTAGCCCTCCACAGACTTGGGCAGGTCGAGGTGGGCAACAAACCGCACGTCTGGTTTGTCGATTCCCATACCAAAAGCAATGGTTGCCACCATGATCATTCCATCTTCACGCAGGAACCGTGACTGGTTCGCTGCACGCACTCTCGCGTCAAGCCCTGCGTGATATGGCAAAGCGGGAATACCCTGCTGCACAAGAAACTCAGCGGTCTTCTCGACCGAGGCGCGGGAGAGGCAGTAGACGATTCCGGCATCCCCTGCATGCTCTGTGCGTAGCAATTCGAGCAACTGCTTTTGTGGCTGATCTTTGGGCACAATGCGGTACTGGATGTTGGGCCGGTCGAAGCTCGCCACAAAGTGTTTGGCATCCGCCAGCTGCAAACGCTTCTGAATCTCTTTGTGGGTCTGGTCGGTCGCGGTCGCCGTGAGCGCAATACGCGGCACCGTCGGCCAGCGCTCGTGCAGCATCGAGAGCTGAAGATAGTTCGGTCGGAAGTCGTGGCCCCACTGCGAAACACAGTGAGCCTCGTCGATCGCGAAGAGAGCGATGGTGCCGCGGTCGAGCAGCTCAGCGGTGGAGGGCATCGTGAGGCGCTCCGGCGCGAGGTAAAGCAGGTCAAGTTCGCCTGCGACATACGCCCGCTCCACACGCGTGCGATCCTCTGCACCTTGAGTGGAGTTCAGGAATGCCGCACGAACTCCAAGCGCGCCGAGCGCATCCACCTGATCCTGCATGAGGGCGATGAGGGGGGAAATGACAACGCCAGTGCCCTCCCGCACGAGTGCGGGGATTTGGTAGCACAGCGACTTGCCACCGCCGGTAGGCATGAGCACGAGCGCATCGCCGCCACCAATGACGTGATCGATGATCTCGGCCTGGTCGCCACGAAAGGCGTCGTAGCCGAAGACGCGGTGAAGGGCGGCAACAGCAGGGGTCATAGTTCAAGGCTAACGGGAACCACTGTCCCGCCGTCGCGGCGGACCCGCTGGCGTTCTCGCGACCGCGACCGCGACCGCGACGATGCTCCCCTTTGTTGGCGATGCGCCATCTGCAACAGGCGCATCGCCAACAAAGTGGCGCATCGCTAGGGGTTACGGTGAGCAGCGGCCGCGGCGCGATCCCTTCGAGAGCCTCAGGGAACGGAACACTGCATCCTTTCGAGAACCTCAGGGAACGGAACACTGCATCCTTTCGAGAACCTCAGGGAACGGAAGGTCAGGGCGCGAAAGGGCTAGGGCGTCCACAGCTCCAGGTCTGGCGTGCCAGGAGTCTCGAAACCCATCACCTGACCGTAAAACGACAACTCAGACTGAATCGAGTGAATGATCGTCTCCGCTTTGCGGAATCCGTGAGACTCCCCCTCGTAAGGCAAGTAGGCGTGCCGGATGCCCTTCTTCACGAGCGCATCCCTGAAGGCTTCGGCCTGGGCGGGCGGCACGATCGGGTCATCCAACCCTTGCAGCAGCAACACCGGGCATGACAACCCATCGACGCGGTTAATCGGCGCACGGTCGTGGTAGATCTGAGCGGCCTCAGGCAGCGGCCCGACCAGGCCGTCGGTATAGCGCGACTCAAAATCGTGCGTGTCTTCTGCGAGCGCACGCAGGTCGGCGACACCGTAATACGAGGCACCGCACGCGAACACATCACTGGAGACGAGCGCGGCAAGCACCGTCCAGCCACCAGCCGAGCCACCTCGGATGGCGAGCCTCGCAGGGTCTGCGATGCCGGCATCCGCAAGACCACTGATGGCCGCGATGGTGTCCTCAACGTCGACGATGCCCCACTGGCCGTTCAACCGCTGCCGGTACTCGCGACCGTATCCACTAGATCCGCCATAGTTGACGTCGATGATGCCGATGCCGCGCGAGGTGAAGTAGGCGTAGTTGAGGCGCACCCCCAGCGCGCTGCGCGAGGTGGGGCCACCATGCACGACGGCGATGAACGGGGGAAGCTCCCCCACGGTCGGGGCGTAGTCGGGGTTGCGCGGGTGGTACACGAACGCGTGCACGTCGCGCACTCCCGTGAAAGTCATCGCTTCGGCATCCGGCAGGTATTCGGCGGCGGGAAGCTCGTCGACGTCGAGTCGCACCTCGGTGAGAGTGCCATTGGCCAAGTCGAGTTCGCGCACCCCCGAGGCGAGCCGAGCGCTGCCACCGTTCAGCAGAACG
>JBBSQX010000019.1:0-46534 GCA_038243605.1 Actinomycetales bacterium | reverse complement strand
GCCGCAGGCTCGCCACCTGCGCAGGCGTTGGCATGAGCACCAGCACCTGCACCAGCACTGGCACTGGCACTGGCACTGGCACTGGCACTGGCACTGGCACTGGCACTGGCACTGGCACTGGCACTGGCACTGGCCAGAATCTTGTCGTCAATGTCGGTGACGTTGCGCACCAGTGTCACCCGATAACCCTGATAGCTGAGCCACCTTCTCCACAGGTCGTACACGAGCGCCGACCGCAGGTGCCCGATGTGGGGAGAAGACTGCACCGTGGGGCCGCACACGTAGATTCCAACGTTGCCCGCGACGAGCGGAACGAGGTCCACAACCTCGTGCAGTCGGGAATCATATAGGCGCACTGTCACAGGCAAAGCTTACTTGGAGTGGAATCAGGCCAACGTCAGGCTGCATCGGGTTAGCATCGAAGGGATATGCACCCCACAAGCGACGCCCAGTTCGAGACCACCGCAAGCACGAGCTCTCCCGAGTTAGAGCAGGTTCGAGACGGTCTGTTCTGTTACGGGGTTCCGCAGCCCGGAATTCTGCCGCACTACGCCATTAGCTACCTGCTTCTCGACACGAATGGCGCCGTGCACGTGATCGACGCGGGCTGGAACTCGGACGAGAACTGGCAACGGTTCACCGACACGCTCACCGCCCTCGACCGCACAGTGACGGATGTCGCCTCCGTCTCGGTGACACACCTTCATCCAGACCACCTGGGCATGGCCGCGCGCATCCGGGCCGCATCGGGCGCCCCCGTCGCGATCCACGAGGCCGAACAGGCTGGCATTCTCGAACTCTCTAGCCCACCGCCGGAGTCTGAGCTTCGAGAGCGTCTTGCCTGCTGGGGCGTTCCCGATGACAGATACGCCGACGTGCTCGATGCCTTTCACCGCCGCAGCGGGTGGCAAGAGTTCACCGCCGATAGGTTTCTTGTCGACGGTGACCGTTTAGACATCCCAGGCCATTCGGTGCGCGTGCTGCACACCCCCGGTCACACCTCTGGGCACCTCGCGTTTGTTGATGACAAGCACGGTGTTGTGTTTTTGGGTGACCTGTTGCTGCCCAACCAGTTCCCCGGAATCGGTCTCGGTGGAACGACAGAGCGCAACCCCATCGACGACTACCTAGCCTCGCTCGCGAAGATCGCCGCACTCGATGACACTGCAGCGGGTGAGCTCGAGGCGCTCCCCGGTCACGGTTACCGCTTTCGCGGGATCGCCGGGCGCTGCGCCGAGACAACTGCGCACCACGAAAAGCGCACCGCAGAAGTCGCGGCTGCACTGTCTTCGACAGAACTGTCGTCAACGAAACCGTCCGAGACAGAACTGTCCCCCACAAAAACCGCGTGGGATCTTGCCAGCGAACTCACTTGGACGGCCGGGTGGGAGAATCTCCACCGGCTCGCCCTCATGTCGGCCCTCATGCAAACAAGTTTGCACATGGAGCGCGCCCAGCGAGGCTAGTTAGGAAGCAAGCACCTGATCGAGCGTGTCTGAGGCCTTCTCTTCGTCGGTCTTCTCTGCAAGAGCGAGCTCCGAAATAAGAATCTGGCGCGCCTTGGCAAGCATGCGCTTCTCTCCGGCCGAAAGCCCGCGATCCTGATCACGACGCCACAGGTCACGAACGACCTCTGACACCTTGATGACGTCACCAGAGGCGAGCTTCTCGAGGTTGGCCTTGTACCGGCGTGACCAGTTGGTCGGCTCTTCAGTGAACGGTGCCCGAAGAACTTCGAACACCTTGTCGAGACCTTCTTTGCCGATCACGTCACGCACGCCAACGAGGTCGACGTTTTCGGCCGGTACCTCGATGGTCAAATCACCCTGAGTGACATTAAGTTTCAGGTAGAGTTTTTCTTCACCTCGAACGGTCCTCTTCTTGACCTCTGTGATGGTGGCAGCACCATGGTGGGGGTAAACGACAGTCTCTCCGACTTCGAAAAGCATTGAATTGGCTCCATTCCGCGACCACTAGTTTACCACAGGGCCCATGGAGCTCGGTGGGTCGTTCTCGAGTCGGGATCTCTACGGCGCTAGGCTAAACTCTGGACTGTGTTTATGTGGATCACTTTCCTCTAAACGACACCGATTTAGACCTCGGAGGATTCTGTGAAAGCACGACTTGCTGTGAGTGCCGTACTAGTGGCGCTGCTGGCTGCTGGCACAACGGGTTGTACATTCCTGACCCCCCAGGCCACCACACAGGGTTACGACGCGAGCGACGGCATTGGCACCACCGTTGGCGACATCCGGGTGAACAACGCGCTTCTCGTGACAGAAGATGGCGAGAATGCCAGCCTCGTGATCAGCCTTCAGAACAGCTCCGACTACGGTGTTCAGGTCGCTGTTCAGTACGAGAATGCCGCGAAGACCAAGGTCAACGACAGCGTCTTCGTGAACTCGCGTTCGGTCACGTCACTGGGCGCCGACGGCTCATCAACGCTCGTGCTCACCGGAATCCATGCACCGGCCGGATCGCTCTTTCCCGTCTTCATCCAGTACGGCGACGAAACCGGAAAGCAACTGTGGCTTCCCGTGCTTACCCCCACAGGTGAGTACAAAGACCTGGCACCCAGCCCCGAGTCTTAAGCCGTCTCATCTGGTCACACGCTTCATCATCGAGAGCCGCTCGCGCTGTCAGGCAGGCAGGCACGCAGGCAGACAGGCAGGCACAAGCTGACACTCTCACTCCACGAAGCGGTAGCCGAGCCCTCGCACTGTCAGTAGCATCACCGGAGACGCCGGGTCTTGTTCAATTCGCCCGCGGATACGTTTGACATGAACGTCGAGTGTTTTACTGTCGCCAACATAGTCGGCACCCCACACTCGGTCCATGAGTTGCCCTCGCGTCATGACGCGACCCGCGTTGCGCAGGAGCACTTCAAGTAGCTCGTATTCCTTGAGAGGCAACACCAGCGACTCACCTCGAACCGTGACAGTGTGTCGTTCAACATCCATCGTCACGTCCCCGGCGATGAGCACTTCTTCTGCCGCCACGTCGACCTCAATCCTTCGACGCAAAACGGCCCGCATACGCGCCAACAATTCGCGCGAGGAGTATGGCTTCGTCACGTAGTCGTCTGCCCCAAGCTCCAGCCCGACGACAATATCAACTTCGCTGTCTTTTGCGGTCAGCATGATGATCGGCACACTTGAGTGCGTGCGAATCTGCCGACACACCTCGGTGCCAGAGATACCGGGAAGCATGAGGTCGAGAAGAATCAGGTCGGCACCATCACGGTCAAACTCGGCAAGTGCGCCTGGGCCATCTTTCGCCGTGGCAACTCGATAGCCCTCGCGTTCAAGAAGAAATGCCAAAGGTTCGCGCAGTGAGCGTTCATCCTCTACCAGCAGAATGCGCGTCATGCGTCATCTCCCAACGATGCGGCCATTGAATGCGACGCCTCTGGCAGTCGCAGCGTGAATGTCGACCCGAACCCCGGTTGTGACCACACCCGAACGTCACCTCCATGGTTTTGAATAACATGCTTAACAATGCTCAATCCGAGGCCAGTGCCGCCGGTATGGCGAGACCGGGCGGGGTCGATGCGATAAAACCGTTCGAACACGCGATCCAGCTCATCTGCCGCAATACCGACCCCCTGATCGGTGACCGCAATTTCGACGATGCCGTCAACAACGTTCACTCCCACTCCGACGCGCGAACCCTTCGGTGAGTACACGATCGCGTTAGAAATGAGGTTCTGCAACGCCACAACAAGAAGTGACTGATCCCCAAACACTTCGGTTCCAGCGTCACCGCCACTCGCGATCATCACATCCCGAGCCTCGGCCGCGACCCGGTTTTGGTCGATGGCTGCGGCAACGACATGATCGATCTCCACCATCTCTGGTCTGCTAAGGGCGTCCGCCGCCTGCAGGCGCGACAGGTCGATGATCTCTTGGGTAATGCGCGCGAGCCGCTCAGACTCTTTCGTGAGACGCTTGGCGAACTTCTTTACCTGATCCGGATCCTTCGCCGCCGCCTGCAACGCCTCGGCAAGGATGCTCACCGCTCCAATGGGCGTCTTTAGTTCATGGCTAATGTTCTCGACAAAGTCTCTGCGCACCGCGTCGAGCTTGTAAGCCTCCGTGCGGTCCTCCGCGAGAAGAAGCACGTACCGTGAGCCCAGTCGCGCGACCCTTACAAACAGGTAGATGTTCGCATCGCCGAGTGGTCCACGAGAAAGCTCAATCTCTTTCGCGACAGAGACCCCCGTGCGGCGCACGCCATCAACGATGTCTGCCAACTCGGGATGAACAAGGGTCTGATTCCAGACCAGACCGAAGGCCAGCGCGCCAGGACTCGCCTTAATGACATTGTTGGACGGGTCGAGCACGACCCCACCAGACTCAAGGGCATCGATCACCTGATCCACGCCATCCGGAACTGAAGGCGTCACCACGCTAACGGCTCGATTGCCGCGACGGGCGGCCAGCGAGACGATACTCACAATGCCCGCACCGACGAGCACGCCAAACGCCAAAGAGGCGGGCACCAGCCAAGTGGAGTCCATAACGACTAGATTAGTTACTTCCCTGAGCCAATTTGCCGCAAGGGCGGCTGCAGGGCAACAATCGCGCACAATATTCATGCGGCGGTCATCGGCCGTTAACCTTCGGCCGAGAGTATGGCTGCACCAAATCACGGGCAGCATGAAGGGAACGGCAATGCGGGCAGTCTTTCAGCAAGAGCTGCAAGAAGTACAGGAACGACTCGTCGAGATCGCCACACTTGTTGAGGTCTCAATCGAGAACGCCACTCGTGCCTTCAACGACTCCAACGTGGCCCTCGCCGACGCGGTGATTGCCGACGATGACAAGATCGACGCGCTCACGGTGAGCCTCGACGAGTTGGCCATCAACATTCTGGCGAGGCAGCAACCTGTCGCGCGTGACCTGCGGATCGTCGTCAGCGCGCTGCGAATTTCTGCCTCTCTCGAGCGGATGGGCGACATGAGCGAACACATTGCTCAGCTCGCCCGCTACCGCTTTCCCGAAAAGGTCGTTCCCAAAACCTTGAGGTCCACCTTCGCAGAGCTGGGCAGGCTCGACGTCGAGATCGCGAAAAAACTCACACTGCTGCTGCAAACCGAAGACGTTCGCCTTGCCGAAGAGATTCGTAACGACGATGACCGCATCGACGAACTGCACCTGAGTGTCTTCGAGAAAGTGCTCAGCGAATCATGGAAGGGCGGCGCAGAAGACACTGTTGATGCCACCCTCGCCTCGCGATATCACGAGCGTTTCGCCGACCACGCCGTCTCGATTGCCAAGAAAGTACAGTACTTGGCAACCGGAGACTGGCAGGCCAGTTACCCCTCGAACTAGTTTTTCGCCGCGTTCTTCACGGCGTCAATAAGGCCGTTCGAGTCGAGGAGCTCAGGCAGCAACTTGCCGTTGATGCCAAGCGTCGGTGTGCCCTTAACTCCTACTTCACGCGAAGCATCGGTGTTTGACAGAATCCAGTCGGCGTAAACACCCTTTTTGATGCAGTCAAGTGCACCCTTGTCTGTGACCCCCTTCACCTTGGCGAAGTTAACAAAGTCACTCGCTCGCCAGGTGTCACTCTGCTGGCTATGGTTGGCGAACAGTGCCGCGTGGAAATCGGGCCAGTTCTGGGAATCCTTCGCCGCCACACAGGTTGCCGCTGAACCAGCATTTGTTCCGTAGTCCGAGACAATACGAATCGGGTGGAAGTTGACGACGACGTCACCCTTGGCGGCCAACTCAATGAGGGTGGGCCCCACCGCAGTCTCATACTCGGCACAGTGAGGGCACGAATAGTCTTCGTACAAGTCGATCGTGACGGGAGCATCCGCCGAACCCAAGGTGACACCGTTATCACCGACCAGCAGCGGAACCCCCTCGGTTCCCAGCAAGGAGATGCTGCCATTTGTTGCGGGGCCCGCCTCGAGCTGGCGGTTACTGTTGCCAATCACCACGAACGCGATGATGGCGCCCACAATGACAAAAACCCCGAGGGCGACCCCGAGCTGGATGAGCATCGTTGTGCGCTTCTCACGGCGCTGCTTCGCGCGACGCTCAATATTCGCCTTCTCACGAATATCGATGATGCGCTGAGAATCTTTTTTAGCCACGTCGTTGGTTTCTTTCTGTTCGGAGAGTAAAGCGAGACAAACACTTGATCGCTAGTTTTTGCCCTGAGCTGCGACCGCTGCTGCGCCTTCTGCTGCGGCATTCGGATCGAGGTAACGCGACGGTGACACCGGCATGAAATCGTCGTCAAGTTCGTAAACGAGTGGAATACCCGTGGGGATGTTCAGTTCCGAGATTGCGTCATCAGAAATGCCATCCAAATGTTTGACGAGAGCACGAAGCGAGTTGCCGTGCGCTGTCACCAGCACCGTTTTGCCTTCGCCAAACGCTGGCGTGATGTCGGAGCTCCAGTACGGCAGCATTCTGGCGATCACGTCTTTGAGGCATTCCGTGCGCGGCATCTCTGCCCCGAGTTCTGCGTAACGCGGATCGCCAACTTGCGAAAACTCGCTGTCATCGTCAATCGGTGGGGGTGGCACGTCGAAGGAGCGCCGCCACGTCATGAACTGTTCTTCGCCAAACTCTTCGAGAGTCTGCGGCTTGCTCTTGCCCTGGAGGGCGCCGTAGTGGCGCTCGTTCAGTCGCCAACTGCGCTGCACGGGAATCCAGTCGCGATCCGCGGTTTTGAGTGCCTCATTCGCCGTGTGGATCGCCCGCTTCAGAACGCTCGTAAATAACACATCTGGCAGCAATCCGGCTGCTGCCAACAGCTCGCCAGCATTGCGCGCCTCCTGCCAACCAAGCTCAGTAAGCGGAACATCAACCCATCCGGTGAACAGGTTCTTCTCGTTCCACTCGGACTGGCCGTGACGCAAAAGAATCAGGGTGTGAGTCATGACGCCAGTTTACCGACGAGAACCTGAAGAACTAACGCAACCGTGGCAACCGCGGCACGTTGGCGGCCGCACCAGCAGAAGTAGGCACAATGATCTCCTGAGCTGCGGCAATAATCGAGTCGCCGACGGGGATCGTCAACACGGCATCCGCCTCCGTCATGCGCTTGACCACGGCGAGCGCTATGGGCCCGAGCTCGTGGTGACGGGCGACGCTCGTGACGCGCCCCACCACCTTCTCGCCAAGGAAAACCTCGTCACCCTCTGCCGGCAGAACGGTCTCAGAGCCGTCAAGGTGCAGCATCACAAGGCGCCGGGGTGGATGCCCAAGGTTGTGCACTTTGGCCACCGTTTCTTGACCCCGGTAGCAGCCCTTGGTGAGGTGCACGGCGCTGCGTATCCAATCAAGTTCGTGCGGAATCGATTTTTCATCCACCTCGGTAGAGAACCGTGGGCGCCACGCGGCAATCCTTAGCGCCTCAATGGCGAGGATTCCGGCATGTGGAAGCGTGCTCGCCGCAGCCAACGACGAGCGTTCGATAACGATCTCGGAGTACGTCCATGCGAACGCAGGGTGCTCCGTGGCTGTCGAGTACTGGTACCCGCCTTGCGCCACCTCGCGCCATGGGTCATGCCACACCACGGCAACCCCGTTCGGCGCTGCTGCTTCCAGTGTTGGGGAACCCAGTGTTGACGAACCCAGTGTCGACGAACCCAGTGTTCCGATGGCCGCATAGTCTGCGCTGCGATCCGTCACTTCTACCCGAAGCATGAACCTCATAGAGTCAAGCCACTCATAGGCGGCCTGTTGCTCGCCGGCATCAACGAGCAACCACAGGCACTCGCCGTCATCAAGCGCACGGATGGCGTGCTCAATGCGACCTGTGGGCCCAAGCAGCAGTGTCTCTACAGAATCACCCGCCGCCATTCCTTTCAACCGTTGGCTAGAAATGGAGTCCAGCCAGCTCAGTCGGTCTGGGCCAGTGACGGTGATCACACCGTGGTGCGAGAGATCGACGATGGCCTCTCCCGCCGCAAGTGCACGCTGCTCCGCGCTGGGGTTGCCGTAGTGCGCCGCAACGCCAGAATCAACTCCCGACGCCTCAACCGCCCCATCGAGGGCCAAAAATTCAGTCGACACGAGCAAGCTTTCCTGATGCGTGAGAGGTGAGTGTGAGGCCAAGCGCTGCGAGATCCCATGCCCAGAGAAGTTCGCTCTCAACGAGCCCGTACATGCGAGAAGAAGCTGTGTGTTCTTTTGCATTCGCCGACCGCATGACCGCATCGGTGGCAAGGTCAATGCGAGCACCCTTGACCTGCCCGAGATAGAGCTCGCTCACACCGCCCGGGTGCACAAGCGACACTTCGAGGTCAAACCCGCCGGCCGCGTTTCGCAACGTCTCAACCGCCTCCGCGGTGTCGAATGCTGGAGCGCCGGTGCCCGCGAGCAGACCAGGACCAGGGTCAGAATCGGTGGCAGGCCTCGCCAAGCGCCAATAACCAGTTTCGGTGGCCAACGGCGAAGGAAACGACTCGTCACCCTCAGGCGGAAGCATCCACGTGTACGAGGAGTAGTTCAGGTGCGGCAAACCATCGTGGCTGAAGCTCATCCGCTGGCCGAACTCGTAATTGCGCACCTCATCGCCAACGGGGTAGTTGAGCACGCCCGTGCCCTCCCACACTCCGAGAAGCCAGGACAAAGGGACCAACTCGGCGGGAAGCCCCTCCGGTAGCTGCAGCATTATTGCGCCTTAGCGCGAGCCGCGAAAAAGGTTGTACAGCACCACGACAGAAACGTACGCGATGCTGAGCGTCGCAAGCCCAAGAAGGCCAACGAAAAATAGCTCAAGCGCGAAGGTCGACATGATGAGATTCTAGCCGCTCATCAAACGTAGAAGTGCAAGCACCCCAGTGGCAATGGCAAGAATCAACACGGCTCCGCCCACAGAGGCCATCACGCGGTCAACAAACCCGTCTTTCGTGAGGGTAGAAAGTTGCACAGCGAACGTGACAAACACAGCGGCAGCCAACGCAACAGGAATCCAAACGAAGTACTGATCCTGGGGGCTCATCACACCAACGATCACCGCGGCAATAACCGTCGCAGCCCAGACAGGCAGCACAGTGCCTGCCTTGAGTTCTCTCGAATGATCTGCGGTCGCCACAACCCCATACTGCCTCATTCGTTCGCACTTATAGACTATTGAACTGTCTAGGTCGGAGGATCCTGTGGCTCAACTGTTGATTCTCACCCCTCACGGGGCGAACGACGTGTTGCCTGCCCTCTCGCTGCTGAACCATCAGGTGCGCACGATGCCAGCAGAACCGGCACTTCTCGTGAATGCGCCATCGTGCGATGTGATTATCGTCGACGCACTCACCGACCTCGCTGGCGCCAAATCACTGTGCAAGATTCTGCACGCCACCGGCATCACTGTTCCGCTTCTCGTTCTCGTCACGGAAGGCGGCCTCGCGGCCGTCAACGCCGAATGGGGTGCCGACGACATCCTGCTGACCACCGCAGGTCCCGCAGAGGTGGATGCACGGCTCCGACTCGCACTGGGCCGCCAAACGATTGACCAGACTGCCAGCAAGATTGTTGCCAGCGGCGTCGTGATCGATGAGGTGAGCTATTCGGTAAAGGTTGAGGGCAGACCACTCGACCTCACCTACAAAGAGTTTGAATTGCTGCGCTTCTTGGCGATGCATCCGAGCCGAGTCTTCACGCGCGAACAACTGCTCAGCGAAGTGTGGGGTGGCGACTATTTTGGCGGCACGCGCACCGTCGACGTGCACGTTCGGCGCTTGCGAGCAAAACTAGGTGACCAGGAATCGGTGATCGGCACCGTGCGCAACGTTGGTTACCGCTTCAACGTTGTGGAAGAGGAGGACAGTGAGCGACGTGTCGAACGCATCCATTCCTGACTATCTCGACGACCTCATTGAGAGGGCTCGAGCAGAGGATGGCCAGCCGCCGTTCTCTGACCAGAGCCTCGTGGAGTTGGAGCGCGGAGATCGCACGCTTCTCGGCTCAGAACACGGTGCGGCCATCCTCTCTGACAATGAGCTTGAACTTGTGATCTACCCTGACCATCGCGGGCAGGGCCACGGCACCGAGATCGTCGACACAGTATTTCGTGAGCACCCTGGAGTCGCGTACGCGTGGGCGCACGGCGATCACCCGGCATCGCGCGCCCTTGCCGCGCGATTCGGGTTCACGCCCGTGCGCACGCTTCTGCAGTTGCGGGCGGAACTAGATTTGCCGGTATCGGAACGCAGCAGCAGCTCCTCAGGGAACCGGATATCCCCCTTCCGCGTGGGAGTCGACGACACAGCATGGCTGACGCTCAACGCCACAGCCTTCGCCGACCACCCAGAGCAGGGCAGTCTCACACAACGCGACCTCGACGATCGCATCGCTGAACCCTGGTTCAATGCAGACGACTTTCTGATTCTTCGCGACGGCGACACCATGATCGGGTTCTGCTGGCTCAAAGTTGAGGGCGACATCGGGGAGATCTACGCCGTCGGTATGGACCCAGCCCGACAAGGGGAAGGGCTTGGCCGAGTGCTCATGGATGCTGGGCTTGCCAGGATCGCCGAGCACGGCATCCGCACTGCTGCGCTCTATGTTGAAGCCGATAACACGCCTGCTCTCGCGCTCTATGACCGATACGGCTTTACCCAACACACCATCGACATTAGGTATCAACGCACCATTTGTTAACCGTTTAGCCATCACCGAGTGCAATGATCGAGGGATGAATGCGGAGGGTTACCTCGACGACTCTGGTCTTGCGACCGACAGTCTCGACGACGACTACGATTCCACGTGGGTCGACGACGGCACTCTGCCGTCCGACCGCTTTCTCGATCGGGAGCTGAGCTGGCTCGCTTTCAACAGGCGCGTGCTCGAACTCGCAGAAGATGACTCAGTTCCGCTTCTCGAGCGCGTGAATTTTCTCGCCATCTTTGCCAACAACCTCGATGAGTTTTTCATGGTGCGGGTAGCGGGGCTGAAACGTCGAGTTATGACGGGCCTCGCCGTTCCCACCAACGTCGGCACTGAGCCACTCGACGTGCTTGCTGCCGTCACCGCAGAAGCACACGAACTCCAAGATCGGCACGCGGCGGCCTTCAAAGATCTCGTGAAGCCCGCACTCGACGACGCCGGCATCCACATTGAAACGTGGGCCGACCTCGGCGATGAAGACCGCGAACGCATCGACGACATCTTCTCCAACCAGATATTTCCTGTGCTCATGCCGCTCGCCGTTGACCCTGCACACCCGTTCCCATATATCTCAGGGCTCTCCCTCAACCTTTCAATTCGGGTGCGTCACCCGAAAACCGGCAAAGAGGAATTCGCCAGGCTCAAGGTGCCGGCGGTGTTGCCTCGTTTTGTGCAACTTCCGGATGATGAGCGCGGGCTGCTGCGCTTCATCCCGCTCGAAGACCTCATCTCCAATCACCTGGGGGCACTGTTCCCTGGCATGGAGATTCTCGAACACCACGAGTTTCGGGTCACCCGCAACGAAGACTTTGAGATTGAGGAAGACGAAACCGAGAACCTCATCCAGTCGTTGGAGCGGGAAATTTTGCGCCGCAGATTCGGGCCACCGATTCGGCTCGAGATCACCGACGACATGGACGAACGCACCCGCCAACTTCTCGTGCGCGAGCTCGGAATCACCGAGCAGGAGGTCTATCGGCTCCCCGCGCCACTCGACCTCGGCGGACTCTTCGAGGTGTTCCGCATTGAACAGCAGAGCCTCAAATACCGCAAGCATGTGCCAACCACGAGCGTCGGATTGATGCCGTTCGAGCCGAACGAAGAACCAGACGTGTTCGCGTCTATTGCGCGCCAAGACATTTTGCTGCACCACCCATACGAGTCGTTTACGACGAGTGTTCAAGCGTTTCTTGAACAGGCGGCGAAAGACCCGAACGTGCTGGCCATCAAGCAAACGCTCTACCGCACGAGTGGTGACAGCCCCATCGTTGAGGCGCTCATCCATGCAGCAGAGGCAGGCAAAGCCGTGCTCGCGCTCGTGGAGGTGAAAGCCCGATTTGATGAGACTGCCAACATCAACTGGGCACGGCAGCTCGAAAAGGCCGGCGTTCACGTCGTCTACGGCATGGTCGGGCTCAAAACGCACTGCAAGCTCGCACTCGTCGTTCGACAAGAGGGCTCCGCGCTGAAGCATTACAGCCACATTGGCACGGGAAACTACAACCCCAAAACCAGCCGCGTGTACGAAGATCTTGGGCTGCTCACCGCCGACATGCAGGTGGGCAAAGACCTTGCCCGGCTGTTCAACGAGCTCTCAGGTTACGCCATCGAAAAGAAGTTCAAGCGACTGCTGGTGGCACCGCTGCACCTTCGCAAGGGACTTCTCAAGCGCATCCGTACCGAAACACAGAATGCGTTGGAGGGAAACCCGAGCCACATCCGCATCAAAGTCAATTCGATTGTGGACGAGGCCATCATCGATGCGCTCTACCGGGCCAGCCAAGCAGGAGTGACAGTTGACCTGTGGGTGCGCGGGATCTGCAGTGTGCGGCCAGGCGTCGACGGCATGAGCGAGAACATTCGCGTGCGCTCCATCGTGGGTAGATACCTTGAACACTCTCGGCTTTTCTGTTTCGCCAACAACGGCAACCCCCAGGTATTGATCGGCAGCGCCGACATCATGCACCGCAACCTTGATCGACGGATCGAAGCACTCGTGCGCCTAGTCGACCCTGAGCAGATCGACGAAATGACCACGTTGTTCGATCAGGCAATGTCTGATCGCACGTCCTCCTGGTGGCTTGAGGAATCCGGAACCTGGACGCGCCATCACAAGAATGAGCACGGTGGCGACCTCAATGACATGCAGGATCTACTGATGAGACAAGTTTCGGCGCGCAGGCGTGGGATCGCTCGATGAGCAAGACAACGGCCTCCGAGGCTGTCGTCGCAGCCGGAGCGGTGTGCTGGCGGGAGGTTAACGGCAAAATCAAGGTGCTTCTCGTGCACAGAGAAACACAGGCGGATGTGTCTTTGCCCAAGGGAAAAGTGGATCAGGGTGAACTCCTGCCCCAGACAGCCGTACGTGAGATCGAAGAAGAGACCGGGCTTCGCGTGGCACTCGGAGCCCCACTAGGACTCATCGAATACGTCATCAACGGCGGCCGTGAAAAAGTGGTGCACTACTGGGCTGCCGAGGTGACAGAGCAGGCCAACGAGAACTCGACATTCACCCCGAACCACGAGATCGCCTCGGTGGAATGGCTCTCGATCGACAAAGCCCGAAAAGCGCTGAGCTATGAACGCGACCGCGAAGTGCTTGAGCGGTTTTCTGCTCTCGTTGATTCCGGCCGTCTTCGTACGTTCGCGATCATCGCGGTGCGGCACGGCAAAGCAGTACCGCCGAGCGATTGGGACGGGCCGGATTCCACAAGGCCCCTGCTTCACCGCGGGCTCAAACAGGTGGCAAACATTGCACCATCCATCGCCGCATTTCATCCCGTGAAACTGATCAGCAGCACCGCTGCACGATGCCAGGCCACGCTCGCACCACTCTCGACGCTCACCGGCCTTGCCATCAACACGACTGACGAGATCAGCCAAGACGCCTACGAGAGCGGTGAGGCCCGTGTTGACAAGGCCGTTCGTCGTCGCGTAGAAAAGCGTGTCACAGCCGTTCTCTGCAGCCATGGTCCTGTGCTGCCCGACATCATCGGCATGATCGCCCACGAAACGGCAACCGACGTTAACCAGGCGTTGCGCCGCGCCGCAACGCTGTCGACCGGCGAGTTCAGTGTTCTGCACCTTTCGCGCGAGCATCCCGAGGGCGGGATCGTCGCAGTGGAGACGCATTCGCCGAAACCCTGAGCACAACCCCGAAGGTTCGACCACCGTTCACCCGTCGTTTGCCGATAAGGGAACGAACGTTCACCGTGCCTTCCTAACGTCGTGTTCGGGGCTAGTCCGGCCCCGAAACGATAACCCTCGAAAGGGAACACAGTGAACATCAGGCGCTTCGGCAGCCTCGCTGCCATCGCAGTGGTCGGTACCATCATCCTGTCCGCATGCTCGGCGAATGAAGCCCAGCAACCAACATCTCCCGAAGGGCTCTCGGGAGAACTGAACGGTTCTGGCGCATCAACGCAAGGAAGCGCATCCGATGCGTGGATTGCGGCATTCCAGAAGGCAAACACCGCGGTCACCGTCAACTATTCTCCTGACGGCTCAGGCGCTGGCCGAAAGGCATTCATCAGCGGCGGGGTCGCCTTCGCAGGCTCAGACTCGGCGCTCAGCGCCGACGAGCTGGCGGGCGAGTTTGCCATGTGCGCACCGGGCACCAAAGCAATCGACCTGCCCGTCTACATCTCCCCCATCGCCATCATCTTCAACGTTGACGGCGTGAAGGAGCTCAACCTCGATTCCGCCACGATCGCCAAGATCTTCAGCGGCGCTATCACGACGTGGAACGACCCCGCTATCGCCGCACTCAACCCGGACGCAACCTTGCCGTCCGAGCCGATCACGGCGGTTCACCGTTCAGATGACTCTGGCACCACGAAGAACTTCACGGATTACCTCTCTAAGACCGCTCCAGAGGTGTGGGATGCTGACGCGGCAGACACCTTCCCTTACACGGGTGGCGAAGCAGCGCAGGGCACATCCGGGGTTGTTGAGGCCGTCACCACCGGCAAGAACACCATCGGTTACGCTGATGCGTCACGCGCAGGCTCGCTCGGGGTCGTCGCCGTCAAGGTTGGCGACACGTTCGTTGCGTACAGTGCTGAAGCGGCAGCTCTCGTTGTCACCGGGTCGCCACGCGCAGAAGATCGGGAAGCGAACGACATTGCGATCAACCTCGATCGCAAAACCACCGATGCATCGCAGTACCCGCTCGTGTTGGTGAGCTACCTCATCACCTGCCAGGAGTATGCGGATTCTGAAATCGGAGCGCTCGTGAAAGCGTACGCCGGCTATGTGGCAAGCCCAGAGGGTCAGAAAGAAGCAGCGAAGTCGGCAGGCGCCGCGCCGCTCTCCGACGAGCTCTCGACCACCGTCGCCACCGCGATCGCTTCCATCAAGTGAGTATGTCCGCGGCAAGCGAGCGCACCGAGTTATTGGGCGAACTGTCCAGTCGTATTCTCGTGTACAGCGCGCTTGCCGCGGGCCTTCTTGTTTGTTCACCTTGCGTTCACCAAAAGCATGCACAGTTGGTGACCGTGCGCATCAATCGCCCCGGCAGTCTCGCAGCCATTGCCGTCATGGGCACCCTCATTCTCACCTCGTGCGCCACCAATGAGATGCAGCACACCGCAACGCCGGGCGCTCTCGCAGGTGGAATCAACGGCTCCGGCGCATCCTCGCAGGGCAGCGCATCCGATGCCTGGGTCGCCGCATTCCAGACGGACAACCCCGCTGTCACCATCAACTACTCCCCCGACGGGTCTGGTGCAGGGCGCAAAGCATTCATCAGCGGCGGTGTTGCTTTCGCTGGCTCAGATTCAGCACTCAGCACGAAAGAACTCGCGCAAGCTTTTGCTGGATGCGCGCCAGGCACCGCTGCAATCGACCTTCCCGTCTATATTTCACCCATCGCGGTGATCTTCAATGTTGAGGGAGTCACCACGCTCAACCTTGACGCCTCGACGCTCGCGAAGATCTTCACGAGCACCATTACCCGATGGAATGACCCGCAAATTCTCGCGCTAAACCCGGGAGCGAGCCTCCCCGACGCCACCATCACGGCAGTGCACCGCTCCGATGACTCTGGCACCACCAAAAACTTCACCGACTACCTGGCACAGACAGCGCCCGACATCTGGGGCGAAGCCGCATCCGACACCTTCCCCTACAAAATTGGGGAGGCCGCTCAAGGCACCTCTGGTGTCGTGGAGGCTGTGACAAACGGCAAGAACACCATCGGATACTCTGACGCCTCACGCGCCCAAGAACTCGGGTTCGCCTCCATCAAGGTCGGTAACACTTTTGTCGAATTCACGGCGACCGCCGCTGCCAAAATTGTTGCAGACTCCCCGCTTCTCGAGGGAAGAGGTGCAAGCGATATCGCTATTGACCTCAACAGAACCACCACAGACCCCACACACTATCCCTTGGTTCTCGTGAGCTACCTCATTGTCTGCCAAGAGTACGCAGACCCCAAAGCTGGCGACCTCGTCAAGGCATACGCAGGCTATATCGCGAGCGAAGCCGGCCAGACTGAGGCAGAAAGATCGGCGGGCGCCGCGCCGCTCTCCGCGGATCTCTCGGCAACCGTGATGGCAGCGATTGAGACGATTCGATGAAGGAATCCCCCGCACCCGAGACGGCCGTGACGGCGCCACCAGCGCCCGTGCGCGCAAAGACTCCATCACGGCCCGCGGACCGTATCTTTGCTTCCAGCACCGTCGTTGCCGGCGTGCTCATTCTCGTCGCGCTAGCATCGGTCGCACTGTTTCTCATCGCGCAGAGCATCCCCGCGCTCATCGCAGACCCTGCGGAACTCCCCACACCGTCAACAAGCTTCTGGGAGTACGTTGCGCCCCTCGCCTTCGGCACCGTATGGGCGGCAGTACTCGCACTGATCATTGCCCTGCCACTCTCTCTCGGTATCGCGCTCTTCATCTCGCACTACGCCCCACGAAAAGTTGCCCAGACGCTCGGCTACATCATCGATCTGCTTGCCGCAGTGCCCTCCGTGGTCTTCGGCCTCTGGGGAATCAAAGTGTTTGCCCCCTTCGTGCAGCCTTTCTATGAATGGCTTGTCGATAACCTCGGCTGGATTCCGCTGTTCGCTGCGCCAGTATCTGGCACCGGGCGCACCATTCTCACCGTCGCCATTGTGCTCGCCGTCATGGTGGTGCCGATTATCACGGCCGTCTGTCGCGAAGTGTTCCTGCAAACCCCGGTGCTTCACGAAGAAGCTGCACTGGCCCTCGGGGCAACGCGGTGGGAAATGATCCGCATGACCGTGCTGCCGTTTGGCATGCCGGGCATTATCTCGGCAACAATGCTCGGGCTTGGGCGCGCACTCGGCGAAACACTCGTCGTCGCCATGGTGCTTTCTCCCGCACTCGTGATCAACTTCGTTCTCACCGGCTCCGCGAACCCGCCCACCATTGCGGGCAACATCGCGCTGAACTTTCCCGAAGCTCACGGCATTGGAGTCAACGCACTCATCGCCACCGGTCTGATTCTGTTCATCATCACGCTCCTCGTGAACTTGGCGGCGCGAGTATTCATCAACCGCCGCAAAGCATTCTCCGGGGCAAACTGATGACCACAAATACTCAGGGGATTGTCAACAGCCTCACCACAGCGCGGCTTCCGCGATGGGTACCGTGGGCGCTGCTAGCCGGGAGCTGGATTGTGTTCGCCATTGTTTTCGGCATCCTCGCCGCCAACACGGGTGGCAGCTACAACATCGTCGCCGTGGTGTTCTTTGGAACCGTACTTTTCGACGTACTTCTCGTCACGATTTCTTACCTAGTCGAGGGCTCGAGAAGGGCTAAGGATCGGCTCGTTACCTCGCTCGTCACAACAGCATTCGTCGTCGCGCTTCTGCCCCTCGTCTCTCTGTTGTTCACCGTCGTCGTCGAAGGCTCGAAGCGGTTCGACGTTGCCTTCTTCACGCAATCCATGCGCAATGTTGTCGGGGCGGGCACCGAAGAGTTCCCCGGAGGGGCCCTACACGCGGTCGTCGGAACGGTCGAGATCACCGGAATTGCCACACTCATCTCCGTACCGATTGGTCTTCTCGCGGCCATCTACCTCGTGGAGTACGGGCGCGGTCACCTCGCGCGCTCGATCACCTTCTTTGTCGACGTAATGACCGGCATCCCGTCGATCGTGGCCGGACTTTTCGCCTTCGCACTGTTCGCCCTCATCTTTGACGACCCGGGCATCCGCTTCGGATTTGGTGGGGCAATCGCCCTCACGCTGCTGATGATTCCTACGGTTGTTCGCTCGAGCGAAGAGATGCTCAAGCTTGTGCCGAATGAGCTGCGCGAAGCATCCCTCGCCCTCGGTGTTCCCAAGTGGCTGACCATTCTCAAAGTCGTCATCCCCACGTCGATTGCCGGAATCACCACGGGCGTAACCCTCGCCATCGCGCGCATCATCGGTGAGACCGCACCGCTCCTCATCATCGCCGGCTTCACCGCGAGCATGAACTACGACCCCTTCAACGGACGGATGATGGCACTGCCGCTCTTCGTGTACACCCAGTACGCGAACCCCGGCACCGACGTGCAGCCCTACCTCGACCGAGCGTGGGCGGCAGCGCTCACCCTCATCCTCATCGTCATGGCCCTCAACCTCCTTGCTCGACTGATCGCAAAAATCTTCTCCCCCAAGCTCGGCCGATAACCCAGGCGATATCAACTTAAGGAACTCGCAGTGTCTAAGCGCATCGAAGTGAACGACCTGAACGTGTTTTACGGCAAGTTCAAGGCCGTCGAAGACGTCTCCCTCACGATCGAACCTCGCACGGTGACGGCCTTCATCGGGCCAAGCGGATGCGGAAAGTCCACCTTCCTGCGCACCATGAACCGCATGCACGAGGTGAGCCCCGGCGCCTACGTCGAAGGCGAGGTTCTCATCGACGGCAACAATCTGTACGGGCCAGGAGTGGACCCCGTGCTCGTGCGGCGCCAGGTCGGCATGGTCTTTCAGCGCCCAAACCCGTTCCCCACCATGTCGATTCGCGACAACGTGCTCGCCGGAGTGAAGCTCAACAACCGCCGCATGACGAAATCTGATTCCGATGATCTGGTCGAGCGCGCACTCAAGGGTGCAAACCTGTGGAAGGAGGTCAAGGACCGCCTCGAGAAGCCGGGCTCCGGGCTCTCTGGCGGCCAGCAGCAGCGCCTGTGCATTGCGCGCGCAACCGCGGTGCAGCCCGACGTGCTGCTCATGGATGAGCCGTGCTCGGCGCTCGATCCCATCTCCACCCTCGCCATCGAAGACCTCATCGAGGAGCTGAAAGCCGACTACACGATCGTGATCGTGACGCACAACATGCAGCAGGCATCCCGCGTCTCCGACCGCACCGCCTTCTTCAACATCGGTGGCACCGGCCAGCCAGGAAAGCTCATCGAGTACGACGACACCACAACGATGTTCTCGCGCCCCTCCGTGCAGGCGACAGAAGACTACGTCTCAGGAAAGTTTGGATAGCCCTTCGTTGCTTTCATCATTCAGGAGGTTGTGTGAATGGAGTGAAAGTTGATGACTGTGGAAGGTGGTTACAGCCGCTCCAGTCACTTCACCCCCATCACCTCCTGAATGATGAAAGCAGTATGGCGGGCTAGTAGCGTTAGCGCATGGCCACACTTGCGGGTGCGAACGATGTTGACCTCGTGACGGAGATCATCACCCTCGCCTTCGCCACCGACCCAGTCTGGGGTGTCGCCATCGCGCGCCCCGACGGTAACACTGAGCATCACTCCGCATATTGGCGACCGTGGGTGTTGGGGGCGATGCGAAACTCCGGCGTGTACCTGAACGATGACGCCTCAGCGGTGTCGATCTGGATTCCGCCCGGATGCGACGAAATGACCCAGGAGCAGAGCGCAGAGGTGTTGGCCGTCGTCGAAGAGTTTCTTCCACCTGAATCGAAACCAGCGATGTTGGGACTCTGGGATCGCTTCGCCGCCGCGCAGCCCCCCGGCGGATCGCACGCCTATCTCAGCTTTCTGGCACGGCATCCGAACAGCACGGGCCACGGAGTCGGGCAGCAACTATTACGCGAGAACCTCGAACACTTCGACGCGCAGGGAGTGCCCAGCTACCTCGAGTCGACTAACCCCGCGAACAACCACCGCTACGAGCGGGCAGGATATGGCCTGATGGATCACTTTGAGAGCACGTTTGACTCCGCACCGATCGCGCGGATGTGGCGCCCCGTTGGTGGATCGCCAAGCGAAAGCTAGACCGAGAGCGCTACCGGGCGCCGAGTGGCGCGCACCCGCCACACCACGGTGACGAGAACAATCACCACCACGGCGGTGATCGCCGCAATGCCGGTCGGCACCGAGTGAGGCTCACCGGTGAGCCTGGCGACTGCCACCCACGCGATGCCCCAACCCAATGACAGCGTCGGGCCGAATCGGCCACCACCCCTGATGGCAAGGCCAACACCAATCAGAGCCGCGACTGCGATGATCGTCACCCCCCAGACATCCGGGTTGATGCCCCAGCCCTCGAATCCGATCGCCACCAAGAATGCGGTGATATTCGCGGCGGCGGCAATCGACACCCAGCCAAGGTAGAGACCCAGCACGCCGTCGACGAGCAGGGCCTCGACCCAGCCTTTTGCCGGAGTTCGCACACACAGCACGAATAACCGAGCCAGCACAACAACCAGCGCGGCAATGACCACGACACTGACGGCAAGAAGCCCGGCCTGGATGCTGAGGATCCACGCCGCGTTGAGTACGAGAGATGCGGCGATGAGATAGCCGAGGGCGCGCTGACGCGGGTCAGCCTTTTGCGCTGGGAATAGTTGCCATATGGCGAGCGCCGCCAGACCGAGGTAGATGACACTCCAGATTGAGAACGCGGGAACATCCGGTGCGATCAGGGTTGCGTCTGCGCGAAGAGCTCCGCCCGCCGCCTCCTGAATCGGGGTGCCTCCCAGCGCACCAGAACCGATTGCTGACCCCGCGATTGCCACGATGAGGCTTGCGAACACGATCCACTGACGCAGCGTATCTGCGGAGGTGGCCGGGCGATCATCTGGTGGGTTAATCATGCTGATGCCCCTTTGCTTTTGTTCGCGGTCGGGGTGTGAATCCCTCTGCTCTCGGCGAGGTCTTCAGCGGTGGGCGGCAAGAATCGACCAAGCTGATGACGTAACGAACTCTCGAGGTCGTGCCGGCGAAAATTATGGCCGGCAGCGACTAAAACCTCTGGCACGACGAACTGCCCGCCCTCGACAAGGTTCTTGGACCCTTCGGTGCCGAGCAACGCCCTAGGACCAAGTGCGGGAACGGGCAAAATTGCGGGGCGCTTGAGCACGTGGGCGAGCACGTTGGCGTAGTCACCGTTTCTCACCGGGTTCGGCGCGACAGCGTTCACCGGGCCCGACATGTTTTTGTCGACGAGAGCCCGAAAATAGATGTCGAGAAGGTCGTCGATGTCGATCCATGACACCCACTGTTCGCCGCCGACAACCTTTCCGCCGAGACCCACCGCGTACAACGGTCGATAGATCTTGAGCGAGCCGCCTTGCGCCGCCTGTACGATTCCGGTGCGAATCATGGAAACCCGGATTCCGGCCTCGCTGGCGGGTGCCGTCGCCTGTTCCCACTCCGCCACGACGCTGGCCAGAAAGTCATCGCCGGGCGAACTCTGCTCTGTCACGTTCTCGTCGCCGCGATCAGCACCATAGATTCCGATCGCGGAAGCGCAGACAAAAGTCTTCGGGCCGTTGGGTGTTGCCGCGGCGAGTTTCGCCAGCAGCCGGGTCGGCTCAATGCGGCTCTCGCGGATCGCCCGCTTGTGTTTCTGGGTAAACCTGCCCGCGATGGACTCCCCTGCGAGGTGCACGACCGCGTCAACGCCGTCAAGAAGTGACGGGTCGGGCCTCTCGGGGTTCCATTCGCGTTCGTGAGGCCCCGCTGCAGTGCGGCGCACGAGTCGGATGACAGTGTGCCCGCCTGTGGTCAGAAACGCGCACAGTTCCGTGCCGACGAGTCCGCTGGATCCGGTGACGGCGACGGTCATGAGGTTTGCACCCAAGACTGCTGCCCCGCGGTGCACGGCGAGGTCTTCAGCAAGTTGGCGGTGACGATACCGGAACATTGGTCTCAACATCCGAGAGCCAATGGGCGTCGTCACGCGGTCGGTAACACGAGTGCTCGCGGCGCCTTCGTGAGCAAATTCGTGGCTGTGATGCCACCGCATCACTAGCGCGGCGGGAAGTGACATTGCCCCCTCAACCTCCACCGCGTCGACAAAACGATGTGGCGGGTCGTAGGCATCCGGGTCGTGCTTCGACACCACGGTGAGCCCGGCGGGCAAGCTGAGAACGGCGATTCCGTCGGCGAGAGATTTCGCCTCAGACCTGAGGGTGACCGGTGGCCATGGCGCGTTCAGTCGTGTGAACGCTCCGGGTCGTGCGTGCCAGGCAAAGACCTCGTTGAGGGGTGATGCGACGACGCTTGAGTGTTGGATCGACACGACCCCTCCAGTTTCACTAGCTTTTAATATTACTAGTCTAACTAGAGATTTCTTGATTGCCTAGTACAGACCCAGAAAGCAGGCAGTCTCGCAGAAACCCTGTTCGGAATGGCGAGAAACGGCCAACCAACTAGCTCGAAATCTTGAGGATGGGCTCCGTCGTCGGCTGCTCAGAACCTCCGGTCGGTTCCACCGTGACACCCACGGTGTCACCCGCGCTCATCTGACCGTCAAGTACTCGCCACGAGGTGGCAGAAGCACTCGACGCAAAGGTACCAGCGGGGATAGCCCCGCCTTCACCGATGTACCAAAGCTGGTAAGTCTTGTCACCGGGCAGCGACGGCAAGTCGTTCACGAGGATCGCAGACTTTCTTTGGTCGAGAGACCACACCAGGGTCGCCTCACCGCCACCAGAAACTTCAGTTGTGGCGCGTTGCAAATCGCTGGCACCCGTCAACACGGCGAGGCTCTGCGCCTCAGTGTCTACCGGATTTGGGGCCGAAAACTGTGTGCCGACGACCGTTCCACCGACGAAGAGGAGCACTGCTGCCGCCGCCGCCACCAACACTGTGACGGGCCGCGTAAACCAGCGGGCCTGCGCGCGGTGTTGTGCTGAGCCTGGCCGCGAGTTCTGGAGATTCACTATCTGGGCCCCAGACGAACTCTCGTCTGCCACCTCGGCCTCTGCAGCCTCAGCAGCCTCAGCAGGCAGTGACCCACCGTTCGTCGGGATCGCGGGCAGCTGGGGCGTCTCGGCAAGCTTCGCCATGATGCTCGCCTTGAGGCCAGCCGATGGCTCGACTGGGGCAACAGCAAGACCGAGGGCGGCTTCGACATCCGCCTGCTCACGTGGAGTGAGGTTCATGATGCGACCCCCAATTCGTCTCGCAGCCGGATCATTCCGTCACGTAATCGTGTCTTCACGGTGCCCAAGGGGATGCTGAGCATTTCAGCGACCTCCGTCTGGGTGTAGCCGCCGTAATACGCAAGAGTGAGCGCTTGGCGCTGAAACTCAGTCAAACTTTGCATCGCTACCTTCACCCTCTCACTCTCAATTTTTACTTCCACAGATTCGGAAACGTGGTCGTACTCTCGTGGCGTATCGCGGATTCCGATCTTCACATCCCGGTCACGACCAGCCTGTGACGACCGCACCCGGTCAATTGCGCGCCGGTGAGCCATCGTGAACATCCACGACAGGGCCGAGCCTTTTGACCGGTCAAACCGCGCCGCAGTCTGCCAAATCTCCAAAAACACTTCTTGCGCCACTTCTTCAGACTGGGAGTGATCAACCAAAATACGTTTGATCAACCCCAGCAACCTGGGCGCCGTGCCGTCATACAAATCACTAAACGCCGCCTGATCGCCCGCGGCGACTCGGCTCAGCAACCCATCGATAGAGGGGGCAGCGTTGACGTCGGAACCGGTGTCTTCAACACTGGCTCCGTCGCTGTCGATGTCGGGGAGGCGTGGCACAAGTACAAGCTTCTCAAACATTTGAGCTGGTTGATGAACATAGTCAACATCCGACTCCCTCAATGCGGTGAGCATGTAAGAGATTCGGTGCCCTCGGCCATTCGGATTGGAGATGTCACAGATCGGTCACAAAGGATTTTTTTGGCTGCGGATCGGCCATACGCCGGTGGGCAGCGGAGGGATTGACCGGGCCGCAGAAACGCCTCTCGGCGCGAGGCCGCTCGAAGCGGCGAATATTGGAGCCCGGGGTTACTGCGGCCCGACTCTGGCCCTTGCGAGCCACGACGATTCTAACCGCCGAAAACTGAAGTTGCTGAGAGCGCCATCGACCGCAGAAATCCGAAAAATCTCAGTCGAGACTTTCTCTCCTCCACAGCGCTGAGCACGCGGCAAGGTCCGCAGCAGTCTCTGAGAGTCGCAACGCTTGAGTTGTCAAGGCGGTGGATCTCTCCGGTTCGGTGTTCTCCACATCATCCGCAACAGAGGTTGCGCCAACACCCGCCAAACGACAAAACGCCGCCGCTCTGTCGAGGGCAATCGCAAAATCACCCTGAAACAGGCCGCGAAGAATCTGGTCAGCAAGCTCAACGATCTCCGCTGGCCCTGTCGGCGTTGGCGCCCCGGCGACGACGTGGTCGATGGTGGCGGTCATCTCCGTTCCGCGCTGAAACAGAAAGCTGATGTCCCCCGGGTTCTGCCTAATGAGCGTGCGCATGAGGTACACGCGCCACAGCGCACCGGGAAGGCTCCTGGCGCTCGACTGCGCCCACAACTCAGCAACGGCGTCGAGGCCCTGCTCATCCGTGAAAGCAACGAGGCGCTCGATTACTGCCGGCTCTGGGTTGCCCCGAACCCTCGACAGCAGAGCCTGCGCCGTTTCGTGGGCGACTCTGCTGATGTGCGCGGGGTCGGCACCGCCCTCAAACTCCTCGAATCGGGAGCCAGAGAACTTGGTTGGTTTATGGAACTTCTCACTCACCCTCACCACATTAGGTGAGGGCACCCGGCAATCCGGTGGGTGGTGGCCCGACGAGGAGCACGCGTCGGGCCAGCACCGGTCTATCCGAAGGTGAAGGAGAATGCTTGCACGCCTTCACTGACGTGCACCTCCAGCTGCCCTTCAGTGGCATTCTTCAGCTTCAGGAGTTGATACGACTGCGGAGTTCCGCTTACCTGAATCTTTGTGGTTTTGCCGTCTGCCTTCAGCGTGACGGTGCCTTCACCTGAGAGAACTATGCGCACTTCTTCTGCGTTGTAGTTCAAGCGAATATTCGCTGCTTTCTCGCGGGGAGTGATGGATTGGCCATCCAGCTTCCACGTGCCGTCCAGCGCGAAGGTGTCTGGTGCCTGCGTTGCCGGGTAGTCAAAACTCTTTGTCAGCGACGAGTACTTCTCGGCGCCACCAAAGTTGACGACCTTGTTGGGGCTCAAGTAGGTCTCGGGCGTCACGTTACCTGTGGGCGTCGTGTCCGCGACCTCGGTCATTGCGGGCAGCGTCACGTCAGGGTTTGCTTCCTTCAACAGCTCGCGGATGAGTCCTTCAGTGGACGCGTAGTTACCCTCACCAAACTGCACGTTGCGCACAACGCCCTTCGCGTCGATGAGGTAGTGGGCTGGCCAGTAACGGTTGCGGTAGTTCGTCCAGGTGGAGAGCGAGTTGTCGAGGGCTACCGGGTAGGTGATGCCAAGATCGCGTGCACCAGCTTTGACATTTCGGGGTTCCTTCTCGAACGCGTACTCAGGAGAGTGGATGCCGATCACGGTCAATCCGCTCTTCTCGTAGCTGTCATTCCATGCCACGACGTGCGGCACTGAGCGCTGACAGTTGATGCAGGAGTATGCCCAGAAGTCCACCAAAACAACCTGGCCCTTGAGGTCTTTCAAATCAATGGCCGCGTTGTCTTTAGTGTTGAACCACTCCTGAATGCCGGTGATGTCGGGCGCAATACCGCAGCTTTCGAGAACCGTCGCATTGTTGTGGCACTTGTCGAGATCCTTGTTCTGGTCGTTGACGATGCCGCCGAGGTTCAGTGACTCCTCAACCTGGCTCGTGCCGCCGACGGCATCCTGCAGCACGCTCGTGTAGTCGGGGATGACCCGCTGTAGCAGCTGAGGAACGTTGAACACGAGGCCGATGGCGAGGGCGATCATCACGATGCCACCCGTCATGCGGATGCCGCGCTGGTGCTTACGGAACGTCTTGACCCGCTCGGCAACTCGCCTACCTGCGAGCGCGAAGATCAGCAGTGGCAGTGACGCACCGATCGCAAAGGTGAGGGTGAGAACGATTGTTTCGACGCCGATACGGCCTGTGGAGCCGGCCACCGTGATGGCGGCGAGCACCGGTCCGGCGCACGGCACGTACACGGCGCCCAACGCAATACCGAGAACGAAACCGCCGCGCTCTGTGCTCACGTTCTTTTGCGGGATCCACGCAAACGGCTTCTCAAGAATGTGCTCAAACTTGGGAACGATGAGCCCAATACCAATGAGTACGAGCACGATGAGTCCGGCCCAGCGAATGAAATCCTGCGGCAGGTTAAAGAGTGCCAGAAGAAGCGATCCGACAAGAGTGAACAAGCTGAAGCTCACCACAAGCCCAGCAATAACAAGGTAGGGCCGCCAACGCGACACCGTCGGGGCGTTCTCTCCTCTCGCGCCCTGTGCGCCTCCAGAGAAGAAGATGACGGGCAGCACCGGAAGAATGCAGGGCGAGATTCCGGTGATCAACCCACCGACTAATCCGATGAGTGCGAGCGTAAGCATGAGTGCCTTTCGGTGCTGATTGTTGTGGCGCCAGCTCCTCGAGCGGCATGTCAGTTCATTCGGAACGAGGCCCTTATAGGTTTGGGTTGAGTGCTCATCTGGAAACTTAAAACCTTTTTCCAAACCCTCTGGCGCACCGCTCCGAATGCCTTTCTGAAGCCGCACGATAACGGCTCTGGGTCGCAAGGCACGGCCTGACAATCACAAAGGAGTATTCTCATGCGCGTTCTCAACCGCACAGCATTCGCAGCCCTCGCCTTGGCGTCGGTCGCAGCATTCGGTCTTACCGCTTGCACCACCGCACCAGCAGCAGAAACCCCCAAGCCCGACAACTCCATGTCGGAGTCAGCTCCGGCGATGGACCCGGGCGCCGACCTCGTCGGCTCAGGTTGCGCCGACTACGCCGCGGCTAACCCCGATGGTGGCGGATCGATCATGGGCATGAGCCAAGAGCTCGTCGCTCAGGCCGCCTCAGCCAACCCACTCTTGACGACTCTTGTTGCTGCGGTCTCCGGCCAGTTGAACCCGGATGTCAACCTGGTTGACACCCTCAACGGCTCAGAGTTCACCGTGTTCGCACCCGTTGACTCCGCGTTCGCGAAGATCGACGCTGCAACCATTGACACTCTCAAGGACCCGGCCAACGCGGCCGTGCTCTCCGGCATCCTGACCTACCACGTTGTTCCTGGCCAGATCGCTCCAGACCAGATCGACGGCATGCAGACCACCGTCAACGGTGCCACCGTTGAGGTCACCAGAAGCGGCGACAACATCATGGTCAACAACGCCAAGGTCATCTGTGGTGGAGTTCACACGGCAAACGCCACTGTGTACCTCATCGACAGCGTTCTGATGCCCCCGGCGAAGAACTAACTTCCCGCTCACCCAGCGGACCGGCTCGTCACCTCACGGTGGCGGGCCGGTTTTTTGTGGGCGACCTGCTCGTCTCTGGCAAAGGATGTGAACGACACCCTGAGGGGGGTAAACCGTCATGACTAGTGTGCGGCCGCGGTCATCGATACTCTGGTGGAATGTCCCGGCTCACGAAGATCGCTGCCCTCGCACTTCTCGCTCCACTTTTTCTTGCGGGGTGTACATTGTCGTCGCCTTCAGCGTCGCAGGGCTCTGATCCGGTGACGCCTCAAACGTCTGACCCCGCCGAACCCGACGTTGCGCCGGCGACAGGAACATTGATCACGGGTGACGGATATAGCGTTAACGCTCCAGAAGGCTGGGTGGAATTCACCCTGGAAAATGGCGTGGGCACGACGTTCCGCAAGGAGGGGCACGCAGACAACTTCAATGTGTTCCTGTCGAGCGCGGAGGGTATGTCCATCGAGCAGGGCGAAGTAACCACCCAGGAAGACTTTAGCGCCGCCGGGGCCACCGAGGTGAAGGTGCGCGACCGCATCAAGACCGACGGAGCTGAGTTCGCCCACGTGTCGGCCGTCTACGGAAAGGACGCCCCGGAGTTTCATCTCGAGAAGCTTTTCGCGAGCAACGGGGACGCCACATACATCATCACGTTCGGGTTCACTATCGACGTGCCAGAAGCTGAACGCCTCGCGGTCATCAACTCGGTAGTCCAAACCTGGGTGTGGAGTTGAGCTGCAACACTTTCGATCTCTCTGTCATCGACGAATGACCTTCACCGCGAATAATTAGTGACCCCGACTCTCTAGCGCACCCACGGTGGCGAGACGGGCTCTGCGTCGTTGCCGGGAATGGTGGCGAGCGCGCTCGGTGATCCGCAGACAAGAAACTCGCAGTCATCGAGGGCGGTGACCCCGCGCTCGACATTGGCGGGCATGATTACCGTGTCGCCGACCGTGGCAGTCAGCTCGCCGTCAATACTGCGGATGGATGCGCTGCCAGCGAGCACCGTCCAGATCTGTTCGGAATCGATGATGTGCAGTGGCCCCGCGCTGCCCGCTGTCATACGGACCCGCCACAGACTGGTGTCACTCGAGCCCCCGACGGTGGGCGAGGCAAGCGTTTGCGTGGTGGCCGCCGCTGTCCCGGACGAGCGAGTGGATATAACCGGTACGTATATCAAAGTCATGAATCTCTCCTTAGTGCAGATAGACAATGTTGTTGTCTATATAGTAAGGGTAGTTGTCTAACTACCGCAAGCATCCGATAATGGATGTGTGACAGAGAATCAGGTCGGCGAGCTTCCTTTCCTCCTTATCGGCTCTTTCAGAGCGGTCATTGATGAACTGCACGAACATTTGCGTTCCCTTGGCTACGACGACGTGCGCCCTCTGCACGGATTCGCGTTGCAGTCCATCAGCGACGGCGGGGTGTCGATCACCGAGTTCTCGCACCGCCTTGGCGTCACCAAGCAAGCTGCGGCAAAAACGGTGGCGTCAATGGAGCAGCTGGGGCTCGTGCAGCGGCATCCCGATCAGACTGACTCCCGGGCCACCAACGTCACCCGAACGGAACGCGCAGACAACGTACTGAGAGAAAGTGGCCGCTTCTTCGCCCGCAAGGAGCGTGAATGGCGTGACGCGTTCGGCGCAGATCGATTCGAGAACCTGCTCGCAGCGCTTCAGGAGCTAACAAGCCCCGCCCCCGAGACGAGCATTCCAGGCTGGTTAGGCCGCGCCACACGAACGTGAGCGGAGGCTTTGTGGCGTTAGACATCATTGACCCACCGAGCGGATTCTGGCTCGACAAGGTTTCCCGCACCGCTCTAGGCACGGGGGCGCCCCACATCCCCCGCAGATCGGCTAGTCTCCTCTTCGGTGACAACTCGGTTTTCAAGTACCGGCTGTGACCGGTAGATTTGTTGCGCGGGCCTCTAGCTCAGTTGGTAGAGCAAAGGACTTTTAATCCTTGGGTCGTCGGTTCGAGCCCGACGGGGCCCACCCCATCGTCACTGCGCCACTGGTACAGCACCAGCGCGTCGCGGTATTTAACCGCACGTATTCTGCTGAGTCTTTCCGGCGAACCTGTCGTCGGTCCAGGCTTTGAGATCTGCCGTGTATGGCGAATCGTCTGCCACCACGGAAAGGTGGCCCCGGCCCTTGTACTCCTTGTAGGCAAGTGCCTGACCTGCAGCGCAGCGGGCCTTAACATATTGTTCCTGCACCTTGGGCAGAATGAGCTGATCGGCCGCGCCCTGAGCTATAAACAACGGTGCATCGATGAAGCCAGTTGGCATGTTTTCGTCGAGCCGTTTACCCAACGGGCCGCTCGATGGATCGGTGGAATACATCGGGCCATGCATAGTGAGGGCAGTGAGCAGCGTGACCGTGCTCTCGGTATCGGGAAGGCAACGGTGCGAAGCCGCCTCGTAAATCGCGAACATCCGTGGATCGATGTAGTCAACCGCATCCACGTCAGGGTACGTCTCGTCGAAGGACCTCACGATCAACGGACCAAGCACTTTGCCGATCGTTGAGCTCTCAAGGTTCGTGATGAGACCCTTCACATTTGTGGCCGGGGATACCGCGGCGACCCCAAGAATGTCGAGCTCAGGAGCGTACCCAGCAGCAAGCGCCCCTGTCCACAGCGCCGCCTGCCCGCCCTGCGAGTGGCCCCAGACGACCACTCGGTTCGACAGTTGCAGATCAGTCAACTGTTGAGCCGCGCGCACCGCATCGAGCGATGATCTGGCCTCGTTTTCACCGACAAGGTAACCCTGAGGGCCCGGAGTTCCCATCCCGGGATAATCAGCGCCAACGAGCACACGGCCCCGTGCGATCTGTTCCTTCATCGCGGCGAGAGGCGCGGTCAACGGCAGGGGCGCTGGCAACATTGTGGGTGCGCAGTTGCGATCGGCGCCCTGCGTTCCGTGATCCCACAGCACGATGTCGCGAGGGGAATCACTCCGCTCGGCGGGGGCCATGACAAACGCAGAGCCAACGGTGGGCTTGTCGTTAAGATCGGTCGTTGTGAAGAGGATGAGCCAGCCACGTGCACCCTCCGGCACCGACTGCGTGTACGGCGCGCTGCGGATCAGTTGCCCCGGTTCACTCGACACCGAGTCGGGCGGCGTATAAAAGGCGCTCGGCTTGGCGACACCCTGATGAAGGTAGATACTCCCGGCCGCGACGAGGATGGCGAGAACGAGCAACAGCCCGCGCCCTGCCAGATTCAGGCGACGAAGGAACACCGACGAATGCTTCGTCGTCACGGTGCCACGCTCAAGGGGCTCTGCCGTCGTCACTCGGTGACGTACGGCGCGAACAATAACCTCGACGCCGAACACGATCATGCGCGCCGCGAACGCCACCGAGATGATGATGAGGGAGACATCCGGCCACACCACCGTGAGTAGCCCGAAAATCACCAGAGCCACACCAAGCATGACCTTGCCTGCCCGATTCTTGCGGCGAGGACCGAGCGCGCTGATGAGGTCGCCCACACCGCTGAGAATGAAAGTGATTCCCACAACAAGGGCGAGTGCTGACACCGAAATGAGCGGCCACGCAACCACGATGATCGCGGCAACGATCTCAATGACGCCGGCGGCGACCGTGAGCCACCGCAGTGCAGAGCGTGCGGCATCCAGAACTCGAGCAACACCATCCACCACCAGCGCAACAGCAATAAGCACAATGAGGAGCGTGAGTGAGTTGTAAGGGCGTAAGACAACGAGTGCGCCCAACACGATGAGAAGAACACCAAGAATGAGGCGGATGCCCCACGGAAGCCACCGAAGCCGCTCGGCTTGTCGGGTCAGGAACGACGTAGTTCTCATACATCGACTATGCCATCGAGCCAGTCGTTGAACAAGCAAACACTTACGCCATCTGTCGCCCTCGTTCCCCGCTCGGCGCGCGCTCACCGCCACTGCTAACGTTGCCTCGTGGGCGTACGCATAGAGAAAACTGAGCTTCCGGGTATCGGCGTGAGGCATGACCTCATCACCGGCCGTGGGCGCCGCATCGGTGTGGTCACATATCGAGACGGCCGGCGTGAGCTCGCCATCTTCGATATCGATGACCCGGATGCCTGCCAGGTGTCGATGCCCATCAGCGATGCTGAAGCGGCGATGCTCGCCGAGTTGCTCGGAACCTCCGTGCTGTTGAGCAAGTTGACAGAACTCTCTGACACCCCGACTGGCCTCTTCTCAGAGCACCTTCTCATCCCCGCGGATTCCGTCTACGCCGGCCGCCCGCTAGGTGACACGAAGGCGCGCACGCGAACAGGGGTCTCAATCGTGGCCATTGTTCGCGACAATAACGTCATCCCCTCCCCCTCCCCCGACGTTGAGATTGAAGCCGGTGATGCCCTCATTGCTGTTGGCACACGTCGTGGCCTCGATTCCCTTTCGGATTTGATCGTCTCCAGCTCCGGCTGAAACCCATAGGCGACCCCATGCACGATACGACTCTTCTTCTGATTGAAGTTGGCGCGTTGCTGCTGGGCTTGAGCCTGCTCAGCCGGTTGGCAATGCGGTTCGGAATTTCGCCTATCCCGCTCTACCTTCTTGCCGGGCTCGCTTTCGGTAACGGTGGAGCCCTGCCGCTGTCGGCCAGCAACGAGTTCTTTCAGGTCGGGTCGGAGATCGGCGTCATCCTGCTTCTGGCGATGCTCGGCCTCGAGTACTCGGCGACAGAACTTATCGGAAGCCTTCGCCGTTCAAAACTTGCGGGCGTGATGGATGCGCTCTTCAATGCGGTGCCAGGCGCTGCGTTCGCCCTGCTGCTGGGGTGGGGGCCGGTCGCCGCCGTCGCTCTTGCCGGCATCACCTGGGTGTCTTCCTCCGGAGTGATTGCCAAACTTCTGCGCGACCTCGGGCGCATCGGTAACCGCGAGACACCCGTGATCCTCTCGGTGCTCGTGATCGAAGACCTCGCGATGGCGTTCTATCTTCCGGTGCTATCAGCACTGGTTCTTGGCGTGGCGATCGTGCAGGGTGCGATCTTGGTCGCGGTTGCTGTGGTCGCGGTGCTCATTATTCTTCTTGTCGCCCTGCGCTGGGGCCACTTGGTGTCGAAGCTCTTTCCTGCGGAGCACGCAGAAGCACTGCTGCTGGGTGTTCTTGGCCTCACCATGCTGGTGGCCGGGATCGCGGACCAACTCAATGTCTCTGCTGCCGTCGGTGCGTTCCTCGTGGGCATCGCCTTGTCTGGCCCTGTCGCCCGCAATGCTGCCCAACTGCTCACGCCGCTGCGTGACCTGTTCGCGGCAATATTCTTCGTGTTCTTCGGCCTCGCCACCGACCCGGCCGACATCTGGCCGGTGTTACTGCCGGCGCTCGCGCTCGCGCTCGCCACCATCGCCACGAAGACGGCAAGCGGATACCTCGCCGCAAAGCAAGCCGGAATCGGAAGGCTTGGTCGTTGGCGCACCGGGCTCACCCTCACCCCGCGCGGCGAGTTCTCCATCGTCATCGCGGGTCTTGCCGTTGGGGCAGGAATTCAGCCACAGCTCGCGCCAGTCGCCACAGCCTACGTGCTGCTCACCATCATCGTGGGGTCAGTGCTCGCCAGGCTGCCGGATGCCAAGTGGTTCCGGCGGATGGCCGCCCAGAAGGGGCAACTGACGGCGCCGATTCAGGTGGTCAAGAACGCGACGAGCGAACCAAGCGCATAAGTAACGGCAGCGGCACCGTAGCCGATGGCCAACTGCCGCAGTGCCCTTCGCAGCGGCGACGCGCCAGAGACCACGCCAACCACTGCCCCGGTTGCCAGCAGCACAACGCCCACCGCGATGGCCGCAATCACGGCGGCAAGAATGCCGGTGGCGCCACACAGGTAAGGGATGACCGGAACGATCGCCCCGACGGAGAAGAACAAAAAGCTCGAGAGCGCTGCACCCCGCGCGGAGCCGACCTCCTCGAACTGCACCGACTCCTCGTCAGCATCGAGCTTGTGGTCACGAAGCACGTCTGCCGCCTTCGCTGCCGCCTCGTGCTCAGAGAGACCACGAGCGCGATAGACGAGTGCGAGTTCGTTCGCGTTGACATCCAAATCTGGCAAAGCGCCGCCACGATTCGGGCCTGGCGAACTGGATTCGAGGAGCTCGCGTTGAGAACTCACCGACACGAACTCTCCCGCCGCCATCGACAGCGCCCCAGCGAGTAGACCAGCAATGCCCGTGAGAATGACGAACTGCGCCGAGACCCCGGTGGCCCCGATGCCGAGAACGAGGGCGAAGTTGCTCACTACCCCGTCGTTGGCACCGAACACGGCGGCCCGGAACGTGCCAGAAACCTGAGCCCTACCGCGGGCGGCAAGGCCGCGCACGACCTCTTCGTGGATGCGCTCATCCGCCGCCATGGAGCGAGTGGCATCCCCGTCGCTCTCATACGGTGACCGCGCTTCTGCCCGCTGCGCGAGCGCGAGCACAAAAACGGAACCGAACCGGCGAGCCAACCAACCGAGCACGCGAATACGCAGTTCTCCGCGCCGCGGATCGCCGATCTGATCGCCAAGAAGTGCCACCCAGTGCGCTTCGTGCCGCCCCTCTGCCTCGGCGAGCGCGAGAAGAATTGCGCGCTCCTCACCCGTGCGGCGAGACGCGAGGTCGCGATACGTGGCAGCCTCTGCACGCTCGTTCGCGAGGTAGCGACGCCACCGGCGAGCCTCTGCTGGGGTCGGATCACCGGCAACCATGACGAACCTCCCCTATTCCCCTCACATGCTCGCTCAAGAGTGAGCCTCACCGTGCTCCATTATGATTGTTTCTGACCGCGCCACGTCGCCATTTGATGGTGGCGACATCTGTTCGCAGCTCGGTGCACACATAACCTTCAGCCTAGGCGCAGAGAGAAAAATGGCATCCATAAAACGGTATGCGACAACGCTCGCTGACGGCCGGGAACTCATTTACTTTGACGACGCCGATACGGCGCTGGGGCCGGACCGGGCGGTGGATGCTCGCGTGCTTGGTTCTGCAGACCTCGAACCACGAACAGCAACACCCTCCATGCGCCACGATGTTCTCACCGGCGAATGGATTTCGATAGCACCCGCTCGCCAGAACAGGGTTCATCTGCCCGGTGACGACCGAGATCCTCTCGCTCCAGCGAGCGCCGAGAACCCGTCAGAGATCCCCAGCAACTACGACGTCGTCGTGTTCGAGAATCGATCACCATCGTTCGGGCCAGCACTCTCATCGTCAACCGACCTCGACAACCTCGGCTTCGGCCAGTCACTTCCCGCCGTTGGCCGCTGTGAGGTGATCTCGTTCAGCCCAAGCTCGCAGGGCTCGTTTGCCAGCCAATCGTTATCGAGAGCACGCACGATTGTTGAAGCGTGGGCAGATCGCACGGCCGCGCTCTCTGCGCTCGACGGCATCCGGCAGGTGTTCCCGTTTGAGAACCGTGGCGAAGAGATCGGGGTCACGCTCCACCACCCACACGGGCAGATCTACGCCTACCCGTACATCACGCCGCGCACGCAGCGCCTCATTGCTTCTGTTGAGAGTGTGCCACACCTGTTCGAGCGCATCCTCGAGAACGAGCTCAACTCAAAGCGGGTCGTGCTAAGTGGAGAGCACTGGAGCGCATTCATTCCGTTCGCGGCACGCTGGCCCATCGAGGTGCACATGCTGCCCCACCGCCACGTTCCCGACTTTGCGGCGACGAACACCGCGGAGCGCGATGAACTTGCGGTGATGTACCGGCAACTGTTGCGCGGCATCGACAGCACGTATGAGACCCCAACGCCATACATTGCGGCATGGCACCAGGCACCCGTTACCGAGCACCGCGACGACATCCGGCTCATGCTTCAGCTCACCTCGCCACGGCGTGCTGCCGGCAAGCTCAAATACCTTGCTGGCTCAGAAGCCGCCATGGGCGCGTGGGTGAGCGATGTACCTCCAGAGGTCAGTGCAGAACTTGTGCGCCACGGCGTTGACAAAGCGAAGCGAGAAGAATCATGAGCGACATCCGCGACGAAGCTATTGCGTCATTTGACAACATTTTTGATGCCGCGCCGGATGGCCTCTGGTCTGCCCCTGGCCGTGTCAACCTGATCGGCGAGCACACCGACTACAACGAAGGTTTCGTGCTTCCGTTCGCCATCGAACGACGTACATTCGCGGCCGTTCGTCGGCGAGAGGATCGCACACTTCGCATCGCGAGTGGCTTCGCGGGGGAACTCGTGGAAGTCGGCATCGACGCTCTGGCGCCCGAGGCTATGGCCGGTTGGTCCGCGTATCCGCTCGGGGTCGTCTGGGCTCTCAGAGAGCTGGGAGCCCACCTCGGTGACGTTCCCGGTGTTGACATTTTTCTGGACTCAGATGTGCCAGTCGGAGCTGGCCTTTCCTCTTCCGCCGCCATAGAGTGCGCCATCGCGCTTGCGCTAAACGATGTGTGGAACCTCGGGTTTGATCTGGCCACACTTGCGCGGGCAGGGCAACTGGCCGAGAACACGGTCGTTGGGGCGCCCACTGGCATCATGGATCAGACCGCGTCATTGTTTGCAAAGAATGGCAAAGCAGTTCTTCTCGACTGCCGCTCGCGCGACACCACCCTCGTCGATCTGAACCTTGAACGTGACGGTCTCCGCATCCTCGTTATCGACACCGGCACGGTTCACGAAAATTCGACGAACGGATACGCAGCGCGGCGTGAATCCTGCGAACGCGCCGCAAAACTGCTCAGCGTTAATGCCCTCCGCGACCTCTCCACCGCCGATCTTGATCGCGCGCGGAACCTTCTCGACGACACCACCTTTCGTCGTGTGCGCCACGTGGTCACCGAGAACCAGCGGGTACTCGACACCGTGCGGTTGCTGTCGAATGGGCAGTCGCGTTCTGACGGCGGCGGCGCAGCAATCGGCGAAATTCTCGACGAATCCCATCGATCGCTGCGCGACGATTTCGATGTTTCGACGCCCGCACTCGACCTCGCCGTCGAGACAGCGAACGAGCACGGCGCGTTGGGTGCACGCATGATGGGGGGCGGTTTTGGAGGCTGTGCCATCGCGCTCATCCCGCACGAGAATGAGTCGCTATTACGAGTTGCTCTCGATGGCGCATTTGCCGAACATGGGTACGGGCAACCTGATAGCTTTGGCGTGTCTGCGTCCGTTGGAGCACAACGAGACGCATGACCCATTGGGGAGCGCGAGCGCTGAAAAGGAGCTGAGCATGGGGGCCACACTGTCAAAGTTAGCTGGCGTGTCTTTGGCGAGCATCATGGTCGTGGCCGGTCTCGTCGGTTGCTCAGAGGAAGCCACACCGCAGCCCGAAACGTCGGCCCCGCTCGTCGAGACATCGAGTGAGCCAACAGCAGAGCCAACCGCAGAGCCAACAGCTGACGTTCTCTTCACCATCACGGCAAATGTGCGCGCGGCAGACGGTCGAACGATCGGTGTTTCCATGGCGGCACACGCTCCGCTCGCCAGCACAGACAGCAAAGCGAAGCCCGAGCGCGACAAGCTCCTCAAAGTGTGTGCGGCAGGCAACGGAATGCGCCCCATAACCGAAACGTATTTGAGCGATGTCGGCAGCAGCCTGATGGCCATTTCTGTAACGTCGAGCGCACCAGATCTCGCTTTTGAGACACCCATTGAACTTCTCTTCGGAAGCCCCTATTACGCGCAGGCCGCCATGGGTAGCGGAGTCACACCGGACACCGACGGTGTTGCCTGTTTCAGTGGATTCGTGTGGGCGAAATCCGGAACAGTTCACGGCGTCGCAGACTTCGAGAACCCTGAAGGCAAAGCAGATCTTGGTCAGTGGAAAACGGGCATGTTCGGCTTCTTTCTGAAGCCCTCCTCCGGCGCCACCATTGAGGCCTGCAAAGCGACCATCACTGATGTGGGTCTGAAAGAGAACATCGCCAGCGTGTCAGGGTGGGGCACCTCCAGAAACGGCGACGGCATCTCCTGCAAGATCGGCTATTCCGGCGACTAGCTCCGCAGGTTCTGAGCTCGTTCGGCGAGCGCAACCACGTTGCTGAGAAGCATGGCGCGCGTCACCGGGCCGACGCCGCCGGGGTTCGGCGACATCCATCCCGCCACGTCGACAACACTCGGGTCGACGTCGCCGGCAATGCGGCTCTTCTCGCCCTCCATGATGCGACTGACCCCAACATCAAGTACGACTGCTCCAGGCTTGACCATGCTCGCCGTCACCAGCCCAGCCACTCCGGCCGCCGCCACAATCACGTCTGCTCGTCGCAGATGATCAGCGAGATCCACGGTTCCCGTATGGGTGAGCGTGACCGTCGCGTTGTACCTGCGCAGAGTGAGGAGTGGGCCAATCGCGCGCCCGACCGTCACGCCGCGACCCACCACAACGACGTCTTTACCGTGCCAGCTGATTCCGTGCCGCTCCACGAGCTCGATAATGGCGAGCGGCGTGCACGGCAGCGGCGAAGTAATGGGTTTGTTGGCACCAAGAAGCAGCCGACCGAGGTTCATCGGGTGCAGCCCATCCGCATCTTTCCAGGGATCGATGCGCTCCAACACTGCGTTGGTGTCGATGTGCGACGGCAAGGGCAACTGCACGATGTACCCGGTGGTGCCGGGGTCAGCGTTCAGTTCATCGACTGCGGCCTCCACCTGGGCCTGCGTCGCATCGCTTGGCAGCTCACGTCGCACCGACGCGACACCAATGTCAGCACAATCGCGATGTTTGCCTGCGACGTACCATTTTGACCCTGGGTCGTCACCCACAAGCACAGTGCCAAGTCCTGGCGTGATGCCGGATGCCGCGAGCGCGGCCACGCGCTCCGTCAGTTCAGACTTGATGGTGGCGGCCGTTGCGCGGCCATCCAACACCTGCGCGGTCATGCGCTGACTTCTGACGCGCTGACTGTTACCACTGTTCAAGACCGGGGTAGAGCGGGAACGCATCGGTGAGCGTCTTGACGCGTGCACGCAGCCCTGCAATGTCGGGGTTCGGTTGAAGCGCCTGAGCGATCACGTCGGCAACCTCGGTGAACTCTTCGTCATCAAATCCGCGAGTCGCGAGCGCCGGCGTGCCGATGCGTAGGCCGGATGTCACCATCGGCGGGCGCGGATCGAACGGCACCGAGTTGCGGTTCACCGTAATCATGACCTCGTGTAGCACGTCTTCAGCCTGCTGTCCGTCGAGCGGGGAGTTGCGAAGGTCGGCGAGCACGAGGTGCACGTCGGTGCCGCCGGTGAGAACGTCGAGACCGTTCGCCTTTGCGTCATCTGCCATAAGTCGTTCGGCAAGAATCTGCGCACCACGAACGGTGCGTTCCTGACGGTTCTTGAACTCTTCGGTGCCCGCGAGCAGAAACGCGGTGGCCTTCGCCGCGATGATGTGCATGAGCGGCCCACCCTGCTGCCCGGGGAACACGTTGGAGTTCAGCTTCTTGGCAAGCTCCATGTCACGGCTGAGGATCAAACCTGAGCGAGGCCCTGCGAGCGTCTTGTGTACGGTCGTGGAGACGACATCCGCATAGGGAACGGGACTCGGGTGTAGGCCTGCGGCCACGAGCCCGGCGAAGTGCGCCATGTCGACCCAGAGCTTGGCGCCCACCTCATCGGCGATGGCGCGGAAGGCGTCGAAGTCGAGCTGGCGTGAGTACGCAGACCAACCGGCGATGATCACGGTCGGCTTGTGCTCGAGGGCTTTCTCGCGAACAACGTTCATGTCAACGCGGAACGTCGTGGGGTCAACGCCGTAGCTGGCAACGTTGTAGAGCTTGCCAGAGAAGTTCAGCTTCATGCCGTGCGTGAGATGACCACCGTGGGCAAGCTCAAGTCCGAGGATGGTGTCGCCGGGCTGCGCGATAGCAGAGAGCACTGCCGCGTTGGCGGTGGCACCGGAGTGTGACTGCACGTTCGCGTACTCTGCGCCGAAGAGCGCTTTCGCGCGGTCGATGGCGAGCTGCTCTGCTATGTCGACGTACTCGCACCCGCCGTAATACCGACGGCCGGGGTAGCCTTCCGCGTACTTGTTGGTGAGCACCGAGCCGGCGGACTGCAGCACAGCGCGCGGAACGAAGTTCTCGCTCGCGATCATCTCGAGGTAGTCGCGCTGGCGCCCGAGCTCCTGCTCGAGAACGGCGGCGATCTCCGGGTCAACGCTCGAAAGCGGATCGGTGAAAGTGGACGGGAGGCGATCAGACACAGGGGCTCCTCTGCAAACTCAACGGATTGCTCTAACGTTATCCGCTTTAGCTCAAGCACACGGCCACATTGCGTGGCCATCCTGCCGATGGTGAGCCATCAGAACGCCCGTTGTGACGGGTTGTGTGAACCGCTGGCGGGTCATGAGCAGCTCTGCGAGAATGAGGGCAGTCTTTAGTAAGGACTCCTGACAAATACCGCACATGCCGCACAATCCGAAGGAGAGATCCGTGACTCGATACGCCACCGTCATTCCTGCGCCAGTGCTGCATGAGTCCCGCGCTGGTGAGTTTATTCTGACACTGCAAAGCTCAATTGTGGCTGCCGGTGACACCGTTCCCGTTGGCAGCTACCTCGCCGAACTGCTCCGCGAGGCAACAGGCCTACCGCTGCCGATCACCGATGCCACTACCGGTACGAGCGACATCACACTCGTGATCGATTCTCGCCATCAGGATGATGGGTACCACCTTGAGGTGACGCCGAAGGGCACCCGGCTCTCCGCGAAAGATCAGAGTGGTCTGTTTGCGGGTGTGCAAACGCTTCGACAGCTTCTCCCGACAACACGTTCTGCGAATAACACCATCCAGGCAACCACCATCACCGACTTTCCGCGCTTCGCCTACCGCGGAGCGATGCTGGATGTCGCCCGCCACTTCTTTGGCGTTGACGACGTAAAGCATTATATCGACGCAATCGCTCTGCTCAAATTCAATGTGCTGCATTTGCATCTCACCGACGACCAAGGGTGGCGGTTAGAGATTAAGGGTTGGCCGATGCTCACGGAGCACGGCGGCAGAACGCAAGTGGGTGGTGAAGGCGGTGGCTTTTACACGCAGGGCGACTACACAGAGATCGTGGCTTACGCAGCGTCGAGGTTCATCACCGTCGTCCCGGAGATCGACCTACCGGGGCATACGAATGCCGCACTCGCTTCGTACCCCGAGCTCACGTGCGACGGAATCGCCCCCGAACTTTATGAAGGAATCGAGGTCGGTTTTTCTTCGCTGTGCATCGACAACGAGCGCACTTACGAATTCGTGGCGGATGTGCTCGGCCAGGTTGCTGTGCTTACTCCGGGGCCCTGGATTCACATCGGCGGTGACGAGGCACTCGCTACTCCAGAGATTGACTACCTGCGGTTCATCGATCGGGTATCCGTCATTGCCGCCGCCACCGGTAAGACGGCAATCGGCTGGCACGAGATGGGGCGCAGCGCACGCCTGCCGCGCGGCACCATTGGTGAGTACTGGAACTTCACGAAGCCTGAGTCTGGTGCCTCAGAGTTGGCCCTACGTTTCGTTGAGCGCGGAGGCCACCTCATCATGGCACCGGGGGATGTCGCCTACCTTGACATGAAGTACGACGAGGCGAGCCCGCTCGGGTTGGTCTGGGCGAACGGACCCACCACGATCGAAGATGCCTACGGCTGGGACCCGGCCGAGATCATCCCCGGCATTGGCGACGAGAGCATTCTGGGTGTTGAGGCTCCGCTCTGGAGCGAAACGATCGTCACACTCGACGACGTGGAGCGGATGGCCTTCCCCCGCATCGCCGCGCTGGCCGAGATCGCGTGGTCCCCCCGACGTGAGCGCGACTTCACCGAGTTTGCGCAACGACTTTCTGCTTTCGGATCTCACCTTGATGCTCTCGGTATTGCCTTCCATCGCACGCCGAACGTTCCCTGGTGTTGACTATCGGCCAGAACAGCGACCTCTTTCGCGCAAAATCCTGCGCGCTTAGGGAAGAATGAGCCCATGGAACCAGTCCTGCATGCAGTACGGTCCGTCATCGCGCCGCTCACCAGAACGCGAGCTTTTCGTTGGCTCGGCCCTCGATTTCTGCCACCCCTCGAACGGATCGTCAAGGGCGTGAGCGGCGGCAGAATTCAAGTGAGTGGAATTCTCGTGCACTCACTCACGCTCCATTCCACCGGTGCCAAGTCGGGAGAAGCGCGCGACAACGAACTTATGTATACGCCAGACGGCATGGGTAACGCGATCATCGCTGGCACAAGTTTTGCTCGTGAGCACCACCCCTCCTGGACCTACAACCTGCTCGCGCATCCGGATGCCACCATCACCGTGCGCGGCCGGCGCCGCACCGTGCACGCAACTCTCCTTGGTGACGACGAACGCGACGCGGCGTGGAGACTCATCGAGCTGCAGTGGCCCGGGTACCGCTCGTACGAACGTGAGTCTGGCCGAGTGGTCAGACTGTTTCGCCTTTCGCCGGTGGGCGATCTGCCACTGAGGGCATTATGACCACTCTTTTTCATGGTGCGCAAAAACTTGACGCCGAAGGTGAGCTCGACAACTTTTGGATGCTCGTTGACGGCGAGTCCATCACCGAGATCGGTGGCGGCGCGCCGCCGGATGCTGCCTCCGCCGAGCGCGTCGACGTGGCAGGCCAGTGGCTCGTTCCTGGCTTCATTGACATGCACGGCCATGGAGGTGGTGGGCACTCCTACGACGGGGATGCCGCGGACATCATGGCCGCGGTCGCCGCGCACCGCACGCACGGAACCACGCGATCCGTTCTGAGCTTGGTGGCAAACCCTCTGCCACAGTTACAGGCGAGCCTCGCACTCATTGCTGACCTTTGCGCGGATGACCCCACCATCCTCGGCTCACACCTCGAAGGACCTTTTCTCGCTCCCGCGCGCAAGGGGGCTCACCGCGCAGACTTTTTGCGAACCCCGCAACCCTCCGAAGTTGATGGCCTCATCCGCGCCAGTCGGGGGACTCTCCGTCAGATCACGATCGCCCCAGAACTCGACGGCGCAATGGGCGCCATTGATGCGCTTGTGGAGGCAGGTGTCGCCGTGGGCATCGGGCACACGACGGCCGATTTTGCGCTCACGCAACGCGCCTTCGACCGCGGTGCGCGCATCCTGACCCACGCGTTCAATGCGATGAATGGAATACATCACCGCGCTCCGGGGCCGGTGGTCGCCGCGCTCAACGACATTCGCGTGACAGTCGAACTCATCCTGGACGGCCATCATGTGCACCCGGATGTTGCGGCGATGGCGTTTCGTGCAGCAGAGGGCCGCATCGCTCTCATCACCGATGCGATGGCGGCGGCCGCTGGTAGTGACGGCAACTACCGCCTAGGTTCCCTCGATGTGACGGTGCACGACGGGCTGGCGACACTCGTCGGCACGACCACGATCGCGGGGTCGACTCTCACCCAAGATGTCGCACTTCGCACTGCGATCGACCTCGCGAAGGTTTCTCCGCAGGATGCCATCACTGCGCTCACTTTAACTCCAGCGCGAGCGCTCGGATTCGACCACCGCCTCGGCCTCCTGAAGCCGGGGTATGCCGCGGATGCCGTCGTACTGGACCACACATTCGAGGTGCAGTGCGTATGGGCGAGCGGTGCCGCGGTCAAGCGGTCAACAGGTTAGAGGCCTAGAGGCCTAGCCGCCCACCACGTCGCTCGACCGCAATCAGCTACGTGGTGTGCACGTCGAGTCGGTTATTCCACGCATCGCGGTAGTAATCCACGTTCGAGAGCATAGAGCTCGCCGCCTCATCCACAATCACCAGCGCGCGTGGGTGAAGCTGGATAACCGACGCGGGAAGACTCGAGGTCAATGGCCCCTCAAGAGCCCCCGCAATCACGCGGGCTTTCGCCTCGCCGACCGCGAGCAACACAAGTCGGCGCGCCCGCAGAATCGTGCCGAGTCCCTGCGTGATGCAGTGCGTGGGAACATCCTCCAGCGAGTTGAAGAAGCGTGCATTGTCGCTGCGCGTCTGCCGCGCCAACGTCTTGACACGAGTGAGAGACATGAGCGATGAACCCGGCTCGTTGAACCCGAGGTGCCCGGTGCGCCCAATCCCCAGCACCTGAAGATCAATGCCTCCAACAGAATTTATCGCCTGCTCATAGTCGGGCCCCGCGGTCTCGATGTGCACGTCTTCCCCCGGAACGTGCACGAGCGCGCGCGTAAGCCCGAGCAGCGCTACCACTTCACGATCGATGACGGCGCGATAGGACTCTGGATGCCCTGGCGCAAGCCCGACGTATTCGTCAAGCGCGAAACCCCTCACCCCCGACAGGTCAAGGTTCTTCTTCGCCAGCGCCTTCCATGTTGACAGCGGAGTCGAACCGGTCGCAAGGCCCAACACTGCGGCCGGCGTGGCTCGAATAAGTCGTTCGATTTCTGCCGCAGCAATCTCGCCCGCCGCGGCGGCATCGGCAACGATGACCACTTCTGCCATTGGAGCGCCCTCACGATTCCGGTATAGCGACACCGGAATAGGCAGCACCGACAGCGGCGAAGGGGTATCCGCTCGGCACGAGGCGAACGCGCTCGGCAAGTTCGAGAGACGCGAGAAAGGCGGACTCCGCCGCGCGTGAAAGCAGAACTGACCGCACACCATCGATTAGCGGTGTTCCGAGGGAGGCGATTCCGCCGCCGATAACCACCAGGTCTACGTCAACCGTCAACACCAAAACTCTCACCGCCGATGCCACGTTGTCGAGAAGGTGAGTTCGCACAAGGATCGCCGTCTCGTCACCGTGGTCGGCAGAACTAAAGAGGTGCTGTGCGGGTTGGGCATGCTCCGTCGGCCACTGCCTCGCGATGGCCGAACCGGATGCCATGAGCTCCAGGCATCCTCGCTGACCACACGGGCAGAGTGGCCCCTCCGGATCGACCGGGATATGACCAATCTCACCCGCTGTGCCTCGCGACCCTCGCCACAATTGGCCACCGATGACGATGCCTGCGGCGAGACCGGTTCCAAGATTCAGGTAGGCCATCGAGTGGTCATGCGCTCCAGGCCACCCGTCGGCCTCAAGCCGGTGGTAGGCGCCGAGCGCCGCGGCGTTCACGTCATTCTCGATGCGCACCTGGGCTCCGAGACGCTTCGACAGCTCACCGCCGAGGTCGAGCCCGTCGACACCGAGATTGACGGCGTGCGTCACCCATCCCGCCGCACTGTCTACTCGGCCGGGGATGCCGATCCCGATTGATTCGACGTCGCTCACAGCGAGACCGGCGAGTTGCGCCACACGTGTCACGGCATCGACTGCGGTCTGAAGCACCGCCTCTGGCCCATATCCTGTGGCGAGCCTGAGTTGCTGTACCACCGAACCGTTCTCGTCGACAACGACGGCATCCGTTTTCGTGCCGCCGATGTCTACCCCAATACGCAATGCCGCTCCCATGTTCTTAGTGAAGCCTGCCCCACCCGCGATCAACCCTTCACCGCCCCAGCGACCAAACCACTGGTCATCCGCCCTTGCACGAAGAGGAAGAAGATGATCACGGGCAACGCCACCAGCGTGGAGGCCGCCATCACCTGGCCCCAGTCAATGGACTTACTGGCGCTGGCCTGAATAAAGCCCCGCAACCACAGCGGCAACGTTTGGTCCGCGTTGTTCTGCAGAATGACGAGGGCGACCGTGAACTCGTTCCACGCCTGCAGAAACGCGTAGACGCCGGAAGCGACAAGGCCGGGGGCCAGAAGCGGGAAAGTAATCCGCAGGAACGCCTGCGTGCGACTGAGGCCGTCGACCATCGCCGCCTCTTCAAGATCGATGGGGATTCCGGCGACAAAACCGCGCAGCATCCATATGGTGAACGGCACCACGGCAGCGATGTAGAGCACGCTCACACCCACAACGGTGTTGAGAAGGTCCACGCTCGCCATCATCTTGTACTGGGCGATGAAAAGGCCCTCGGCCGGCAGCATCTGAATGAACAGGATTGCCAGGATGAAAGACTTGCGGCCGCGGAAGCGAAATCGACTGATAGCCAGCGCAGCAAGGAACGCAAACATCAGGCAAAACACCACGGTGATGAGCGCAATCACGACGCTCATCCCCAGCGCAGGAAAGAACGTGCCGCCCTGGAACACCGCCACAAAGTTGTCCCACGAACCACCGAAGGGAAGAAAGGTTGGGGTGAGTGACTGCAACACCACATTGGGCAGCATGGCGGAATTGACCATCCAGTACACCGGAAAAATCCAGACCAGAGACACGAAGATGCCCAGGATGTTCACCGCAACTTTGCGCGGGCGCCAGCGCCGTGAGCCCGTGTACTGTGTCGTTGTCATGACTCGTCCTCCTTGAGCATGCTCCGCACGTAGGGTGCGCTAATGGCCACCGTGATGATGAGCACGAAGATCGATACCGCAGAGGCCATCGCGAAATCACTTGAGCCAGTGCCGAGCTGGTAAATGTAGGTACCGAGGAGATTGGTTTCGGAAGCAACTGAACCGGAATCTTGCAGCAGGCGGATTTGTGTGAATACCCGCAGATCCCAAATAATCTGCAGCAGCAGCACGATCGAGAGCACGGGGCGAATCATCGGCACGATGATGTTCCAGAATCGTTGGCCAGCCGAAGCGCCATCCATTCGCGCGGCCTCGAGGATCTCGCCCGAAACCTGAGTGAGGCCCGCGTAGATGCAGAACGCGACAAAGGGCACGCTCATCCAGACAATGATAATCAGGGCGACGAGGTAGAACGAGAGGGGATTCTGCAACCAGTTGTGCCCTCGAAAGTCCAGGCCAAGCGACGTGAGCGTCCAGTTGACGACACCTCGGCGCCAGTCGAACAGCCACGTCCAGATCGTCATGGACGCCACAACTGGCATCGCCCAGGCAAGCAACATCGCGATCTGGATGGTGATCCGCACGCCGCTGCTCACCGCGTTCATCAGCACAGCGATGAGGATACCGAGCACCATCGTGGTGGCGGCGGTGGCAAAGCAAAACAGGATCGAGCGCGCGATCACCGTCCACATGTAGGGGTCAGAGGCGAGGGTCGCGTAGTTCTCGAACCACACGAACGGTGCCGGTTTGCCGAACTGCTGGGCGAGACCAAACGTCTGCATTGACGTGACGAGTTGCCAAATGAGCGGATAGCCGAGGGCAAGAACGAGCACAACGAGCGACGGCACCAAAAGCATGTACGGAGTAAAATTGCGCCGCCGGCGAGGCACGCGAGGCGGCTGAGCCTGCGGCTGCCTCCGCGAATGCACCAGAGTCCGGCTCATGGCGATCCCTCCTCGTTAAGGTGAATTGCTCACCATCGGCAAGGTCGGGGGGGGCCGGGGGGCCCGGTCGCCCCCCCCCCCCCGGTGGGGGTGTGGGGGGGTGGTGTTGTTGTGGAGGTTGGTGGTGGTGGGGGGGGGGTCCGGGGGGCTAGGCCGGGGGGGGGGTGGGG
>JBBSQX010000018.1:0-48155 GCA_038243605.1 Actinomycetales bacterium | reverse complement strand
CGACCGCACCCTCGGATCAATGGAGAAGTGCCCCCCGGTCTTCGCAGTAATTTTTGAGAACGAGCTCGTCGAAACAGTACCCACAGAACTTCACGACAAAGGCGTCAACGGAGTGGTGACGCCAGAAGGCATCACCAGTTTCACCGGAACGCTCACTTAAGGAACACCGTGCCTACCTATTCCTACCGCTGCACAGAGTGCAGCAACGCTTTCGACGTGCAGCAATCTTTTACGGATGATTCACTGACCGTCTGCCCAAGCTGCAGCGGGGTGTTACGCAAAGTATTTAGCCCCATCGGTGTTTCCTTCACTGGCTCAGGTTTCTACCGCAACGATTCTCGACCAAAACCTTCTGAAGGCAAAAGTACGAGCGGTACCGAATCTTCCGGCAGCGTGAAAGCATCAGAAAGTAAGCCTGCGACACCGGCCACGCCCGCGAAGATTTCCGAACCCTCTAAGGCGTCCGACTCCAGCAGCACAAAGAGCACCCCGAAAAAGACCACGACGTAGCAGTAAGATTCTCAACACCATCGAGCTAATAGGGAGTCATCGTGGTCAAGGGATTCAAAGAGTTCATCATGCGTGGCAACGTCGTTGACCTCGCAGTCGCCGTGGTCATTGGCGCGGCGTTCACGGCGATTGTGAACGCACTCGTGGAAAGAATTTTCAATCCGGCACTTGGCGCACTCTTTAACGCTGAGAACCTCGACAAGACATGGATCGTCACGATTCCCACGCTGTCGGGTGGTAGCGCCAAGATTATGTTCGGTGCCGTCGTCGCGGCGTTAATCCAGTTCCTTCTGGTCGCCGCTGCCGTCTACTTCGCGCTCGTGATGCCCATCAACAACCTGAAGGCTCGTTCTGAAGCGAAGCGCAAAGCCGGGGCCAGCGACGAAGAGGTCAAACCAGACGAACTTCAGTTGCTCACCGAGATCAGGGATCTTCTGGCAACTCAGAGTACGGGTCGCGGCCCCGAGTAGTCGGGCATCGCTCGGGCGATTCAGCCCCAGTGTGGAGGCTTGTCCGCCTTCAGACGTTCGTCGTTCTCGTTTTCAGAATGACGCGGTGGCTCAGGTTGGGGGGTTGGATCTGAGCCAGGCACGGGCTCGGTCGTCACGCGGCGGTGCTTGCGTTCGGGTGTCGCACCGTGTTCGTATTGCTCGTCCTGAGCCCGCCGTTGCGCCTTATGAGAATCGGGCTGGTCAATGTGCTCCACATCGAACCCGACTCCATCGGGTGGACCGTCGCCTGCGTGTCGAGCATCATTCATGCTCACCCTCCGGTGTTACTGGAGGATGACACAATCGCGATGGGTTCCGTCACCGGTGAGGTGTTTACTCCAAGAATGCCAATAATTCGGTCAGCGACAGCGTCTGGGTTGCTGAACAACTCAAAAGCGTGCACCCGAAGGTAGTGCCAGCCGAGTCGGCGCAACAATTCTGGCTGCAGGCGCAGCGACTCGCGCAAGCTCGTGCTGTGCAACGCAGTATCGGTGTCAATGGTCAGGCATTTACCGAGGTGATTCGCCACTAGCCCCAGCTTGCCCCTGTGCCCAAGAGCAACGCGCACCCCTCTGGCTTCTAACCGGCGGGCGAGGTCAACAAGCATCGGGTCGCTATCATCCGGAACAGCTTCGATCTGTGCGCGAGCCGTGACATCGGTAAGCACTTCAGCAAGTGCGATCGCTCCGAACTTCATGCGGTCTTCATCAATATCGGAGGCCTCGAAACACGTCACAATAACCATGGAGCGTCGCGCGCGCGTCATCGCAGCGGCCAGCATACGTTCGCCCCCCGGGCGACCTAATGCACCAAAGTCGCTCAGCACCCGACCGTGCGGAGTGCGCCCGAAACCAATGGAGAAAATAACCCGGTCGCGACTTTCTGCCACCGACTGTTCGATGGTGGTGACGAGAAAAGGCTCCGCCCGATCGCCAAGAATGTAGTCCTGCAAATCCGGTCTTGTTGCCAGTGCCAACAAAACGGCGCGCTGCACCCGCACGGCATGCAATTGGCTCGCCGTAATGACCATGAGCGTCTCGTGGGGTCGCTGCGCCGCATGCTCCATGACCAGCTCGACGACCCGGTTCACCTCGCCGTCAACGCTTTCGACAGCGCCGGTGACGTCATCTGGCATTCCCTTGCCGTTTTCGACGTAGTCGATTCGAATACTGGCGTGGCCAAGAAAACTGCCAGCCCACGGGATGGATTCAATGTGGCCAGAGTAGAAACGACGGTTGACAAGTTCTGCGAGGTCTTCGCCGCCCGCACGGTAGCTTCGCGTGAGGGTGAGTGTGGGCAGAAGCCTGCTGAGTGTCGCGAGAGCGGAACCCGCGTGCACCTCGTTCAACTCGTCGTCGGTGTGCTCGGCTACCGCGCCCGCACCGAGGGCAAGAGTGAAGGCCGAAGGGGTTTGCGTCACCGGGTCGCCGAACGCGACAACCTGTTTGGCCCTGCGGATGCCCCCAAGGCTCTCAGCGACCGTCACGGCGCCCGCATCCACGAGAAGAACCGTGTCAAACCGTAGCGAGTCGACAATCTCAGGAACCTCATATGGCGACGCGATCCACACCGGTGCGATGGAACGTGAAAGGTGCGGGGCGGCCTCCTGAAGGTCGCGGGATGTCGCCGACCTTCCACGCAAAAGCTGCTTGAGTGCGACGGCCTCATCTGGCCAATCGACAAGACCCACACTCCAGTTTTCGGCAAGCTGCCATGCGAGCAAAGCTGCGCTCCCCGAGGCGTGCGTTTCATCAACCAACCGAAAGTCCGCCTCGAGGCGATCAAGAACCTCAGTATTGGCACCCAGAAGAGCACGATCGCGTTCGAGCAAAGATTCGAGCGCTGACCGCCACCATGCGAGCTCAAGCTCAGCGGCCACCTGCGATTCAGGAACGTGCCGCGCACTCAGGTCAGAAAGCAGCGGCTCCACGTCCAGCTCACGCAGGGTCGCCAACAGCTCGGTGCGTTCCTGAAGGTTGTTAAGCGCATCCGAATCGGCGGCAAGACCCTCAAGGGTTGCCAGAAGTTCTCGCACAGGCTGGCTCGAGAGCTGGCTCGTCGCCGCTCGCCTGCCGAGAGGCTCATCGAGCGCGGCAAGGTCTTGCATGACCTGCTGGTGCGCGACCTGAACGTCGGCGATACCAACGGGCACCTGCGGCGAAACGCCCTCAGCCGTAAACCGCTGCCACAAGAAACGCTGCTGCTGGATGCGACGTAAAGCTTCATTGAGATCGCCAATGTGTGCACCCGGACGCTGGTACTCGCGTGCAAGCTTCTTCATGCGGCGCCGGTTGGCGGAAGACATGTGGGCAGATTCCTTGCGGGAGCTCGTTGCCGCGATGAGTTCGCCGAGCGAGCGGTCAAAGACCACGGGAAGGAACTTGTCGAGTGAGTCTCTAATGTCGATAAGCAACCGCAAGTAAACGCCAAGCTCGACGATGGTCTCGAAGGGCCGCATACGAGTGCCTGCGACAAGTTCAGTCGCACGTTGCAACAGGCGCGGCAACTCTACGTGGTAAAGCTGCTTAGCGATGCCGTGTGCGCGAGTGGCCTGATCGCCATTCGAAAATGATGCCCCGTACCACGCAGAGTCGCCGGGGCCGTACTTGAATTCGCCGAGGCTCGCTGCTTTGATCATGGTCGCTGCCGCGTTCTCGCGACCCTTCGCCATGAGTTCGACGGAAACCCTGCTGAGGCGCGCGGTGGTCGCTGGCGGTTGCGGGAGCAAGGCCAGTCGTGACAACTCTGTGAGACAGTCAAGAACCGAAACACCGAGCTCCGGATCAACCTGTGAAACCGCACCTCGATAGTCGAGCAAAACGGTGCGAAGCCTCACGAGTGCGTCATCAACCTCGCCAAGCTTTGGCGCTTTCGCCTTCTCGTTGCGTCCGATCGCTCTAATAACATCACGGCGCAACGTTGATGGCGACACGGGCAACCCCGCTAAACCAATATCGCCGAGGCGCTGAGCAATTCCCTGAAGGGATGCCCGACGCGGGCTCACCACGAGAACGCGCTTGTTCTGTTGAACGAGAGCGCCAATCGCGTTCACAATCGTCTGAGTGCCTCCCGTTCCTGGGAGGGTCTTTACGACAACCGAGTTGCCTGCCGTGATCTGCGCGATTGCCTCTTCTTGTTCAGAGTCGGCGTCCAGCAGCAGAGTGTCAGTTTCGGGGGCACGGTGGTCTGGGTCCCGCATCGTTGCAGAAGCGTGGCTCTCTTCCACCGCCCACTTCGCGCTCGGGTTGCCCGCGAGCGCATCGAGAATGGGGTGATCAAGTTCGGTGGCATCAGTCACAAGAGCGGTGGCGACATCCGCAAACGACGAGACGACGAGTCGCGGCTGAACGCTGAACCACTCGAGGTGGCGGGTAAGCCCGCGCAGTCGATCAATGACCGGGTTCGGCTTGAATGACCCATCTTGTTCCGCCAGCGCAACAAACCCCCGAGCGTCAAGCACAATGCGATGCTGCTTCTCCATTGCTGCGGCAAGCGCCGGGTTGAGGAACGGCTCACCACGCAGTCTCAGTTCGAAATCGTTGCCGTATCGACGGATCGCGAGAGGTCGCAGCAGAATGGGCGCGCGATAGTCAACGTCGTCAAACTGCCACTCTGCGACACCAATTCCCAAGTGCACGGAATCAATACCTCGGGTGGTGGAGAGTTCCATGGACTTGGCGGCGATGGAGCCCGCGGCTAGTTTCGCCGCACGAAGCGCGACATCATCACGGATGAGGCTCGAGAGAAGCGTCGTTTTGCCGGTGATGAACTGGGCGAGCCCTCCGGGATGTGTTGCACCGAGTTCGATGCGCGTTGACGGCTCATCAACAAAATGCACGAGTGGACTTTCGCCACCAATCGCGTCAAGGCTCTCTCGCCATTCGGCCCAGACCGGCTCTGCAACGTTCATGGCGGAGAACTTCGGGTCACCAAGGCTTAGTGAGTGCGGGGTGGTGAACTGCTGCTGCGCGCGGGCAGCGTCGCTCTCACGCTCCACTGGTTCATCCAGGAAGTCATTTTGATGATTACCGGCCCTCCACACGATGCCACCTTAAGCGCACAATCTTGGAAATTCGGGGAGGCGCGACCACTTTCTGTGTTCCTGGCGAGTCGCTCGGCCCCACACGGGGTGCCGTCAAACCCGCAGCAAACATAAGATGGCCCTCATGAGTGGCCAACTATTGACTGCCGCATGGACTGCTGGCATTACCGTCGTTATCGCCTTCGTCGTAATTGTCGGTCTCGGGTTCTGGGTGCTCGCCCGACGCAAGAAGCTTCGACCAGAACCGGATGCGCTCGGTTCCCTTCAGCAGCGAGCAAACATTCTTCTCGTTCGCGTCGATGACGCCATCAAGAGCGCCGAGGATGAGCTCGCCTTCGCCGTGGCACAGTTTGGCCAGGTGAAGTCCCAGGAGTTTGAGGCGGCACTGGTCACCGCGAAGACTCAACTTAGAGAAGCATTTAGTCTTCAACAGAAGCTCGATGACGCGTACCCAGACTTCGATACGGAGCGTAGAGACTGGAATGGTCGCATCATCCATCTCTGCGAGTCAGCGCGAACGTCGCTCGATGTTCAGGAGAGTGCATTTGCGTCACTACGCGAGTTAGAGAAGAACGCACCGCAAAACTTGGCAACGCTGCAGACGACCATTACTACCGTCGATGCTCGCGTGTCGGCTGCGGCCGAAACCCTTGCCACGTTGACGCGCCGCTATGACGAGCGGGCGCTGGCCTCGGTTTCTGACAACCTCGAGCGCGCAGCGAGACAACTCGGTGAGGCCACACACGACTCCGAGCGCGTAGAAGAGGTTCTCAAAAGCGCGCCCCCCACGAGCGATCACGCGAGCGCAGCCGATCTGCTTCGTTCCGCAGGCGAGCACACATACCGCGCCCAAAGGTTGCTCGACGCTATTGGCGCCCTCGACGATGAGCTCGCCAAAACCAGTGATGCGCTGGCACGTTTGCGCGAGTCAACAAGCCACAGCCTTGCCGAAGCGAGATCTGTGCGGGACACCCCACCGGATCCGGATGCCGGCGCAGCAGTCGGCAGCGCCATCCAGAGCGTAGAGGTGGCGCTCGCCACCGACTCGGAAGCAAAAGATCCACTGGCCACATTAGAGACTTTGCGAGCAGCCAACGCAGAGTTAGATGCGAGTTTGGCGGGCGCGCGCAATCAGAAGCAGCGACTCGACGGTGCCAAGACAGCACTGGTTGGCGCCTTGGTGGGCGCAAAGAGCCAGCTCAAGGCCACGAGGAACTTCATCGACAATCGTCGCGGCGGCGTTGGCACAGCGGCACGCACGCGGCTCGCAGAAGCCGAACGACTTCTTACCGTGGCGGAGGCGGAGGCTGACCCAGTAGCGGCCCTCGACACCGCCAGAAGCTCAGCGACGTACTCAAGGGATGCCGATGCTCTGGCCCGTTTCGATCTCATGGGGCGATGAAGCCCGCAGGAGTCTGTGAAAGTCCTGATTTTGGAAGATTTTTTGGGCCTGAAGCGCTCACCTAGATAGGGTGGACTGCGATTGACGAAGTTTGTTGTGCCCGGCATTGTGCCGAATTTTCGGTACATGCAGAGAGAGGTTTTCACCGCGTGAAGTTCAGTAAGACTCGCAAGACAATTGTGAAGTTGTCAGTTATTGCGGTTTCCGGCGGGCTTGTCGCTGCGTTGGCCCTTCCCGCAAACGCGTTCAACAACCGCTCTGATGGGGCGCCGGCTGATGCGCTCGTCTCGAAAGTTGAAGTTCTGCAGACCACGTCGGCAAGCGCCACAGTGGAACTTTCCGTCTCGCGAGACGGCTACACGGCAACGAAACCTGTCGTTATTGCTGCGGCCTCAACAGCAAACCGTTTCGTCACCCTCAACCCGCCCGCGCAGGCATACAGCGGACAGGCTGTTGTCGACTTCGCGATGCAGTTCGTCGGGGTCGTTCCCTACGGCATGGGCAACAGCCCGACCACAAGCTTCAGTTGCGACGGGCTCGTTCAATACGTTTTCGGCAGCTTTGGGGTAGTGCTTCCTCGCACCGCTGACGCTCAGGCCCAAAACGCAGTAGTGATCTCCGCCGCCGATGCCCTTCCAGGTGACCTTTTGTGGTGGCCAGGTCAGCACGACGGAATCTATGCAGGCGGCGGAATGATGGTCGACTCCCCCACGTGGGGCCGCTACGTGGAGTATCACGCGATCTGGGGAAACCCCGTCTACATGAGGCTCGTCTAGCGACGTTTCCGAGACGGCGGCTGAGTGCGATGGCCATGATCATCCAGCATCATCTTGGGCAGCCTCGAAGTTGGGCAGCCTCGAAGTTAGGCAGTCTTGAAGTTAGGCAGCCTCGAAGCCGTCAGCAATGCATGCAGCGAGTTCTGCTCTCTCTTCCACCGGTAGAAAGCACGACATTGCCGCCGTGATCTGGAATGCCGCGATGTCGCCGAGATCATAACTAAACGTTTCGGCAAGAATTGTGAGTTCCCTACTGAGCGTCGTATTGCTCATGAGCCGGTTATCTGTGTTGACAGTGACAGCAAAACCCAGCTGGTGCAGCATGTCGAACGGATGGTCAGCAAGCTCCGTGCCCCACGCCGCGGTCGCGCCAGTTTGAAGGTTAGATGACGGGCTGAGTTCCAGAGCAATTTCACGATCCTTCACCCACTCGGCGAGCGGGCCAAGCGTCACGATGCTGCCGCCACCCGTGGGTTCCACCTCGATGTCTTCTGCTATCCGCACGCCGTGGCCTAGGCGCAGCGTTCGCGCGTCGATCAGCGCGCTGCGAATGCTAGCGAGCCCGCTCGCCTCCCCCGCATGCACCGTGACAGGAAAGTAGTTCTCCGCAAGGTAGTCGAAGGCCGGCAGCATCCGACTCGGCGGGAACCCCTCTTCTGGGCCAGCAATATCAAACCCGACGACACCTTTTCCGCGGTTTCGAACGGCAAGCTTCGCGACCTCAAGACCATTCTCAGCGTGACGCATCGCGGCCAACAGCTGGCCGATTCTGATACTTCCACCCGACCGCGCCACCGCGGCGATGCCATCGTCGATGCCACACCTCACCGCATCCACAGCATCGTCAAGGCTGAGACCACTGGTGAGGTGTTGCTCTGGCGCCCAACGGATTTCACCGTAGATCACACCATCGGCGTGAAGGTCCTCCACGAACTCGCGTGCGACCCTTGCAAGGCCCTCAGCGGTCTGCATGACCGACAGCGTGACACCAAAAGTCTTCAAGTATTCGACGAGCGAGCCAGAGTCGGCCTGATCCGCGAACCAGGAACCAAGCTCGTGCGCGTCATGCGTCGGCAGGTCGACGCCAAGCTCCGCGGCAATGTCAACGATTGTCTGTGGGCGAAGACCACCGTCAAGGTGGTCATGCAACGACACCTTGGGAACGGAGTTCACCGCTATCCCACCAGGCAGAACATACTGGCGACCGGATGCGGGCTCAAAACCTTCAGCAGACATAGTGCAAATCTACTTGCTCGGTTCACCATCCCGTTTTCACGAGCTGAAACCCCCAATGAAATGTGGCGGCCGGTTGACACATACCTCTTCGCTTAGGATGTGCCCATGCCAACAAAGATCATTCTCGACTGTGATCCAGGGCACGACGATGCCATCGCGATGCTGCTCGCACACGGAAACCCAGACATCGACCTCGTGGCCGTCACCACCGTGCACGGGAACCAGACCATCGATAAGGTCACCCGCAACGCGCTCGCTGTTGCCACCGTGGCTGGCATCACCGGTGTTCCGTTTGCCGCTGGCGCACACCGGCCACTCGTTCGAGAGGCGGAGGTTGCAGAGTCCATCCATGGGGATTCTGGAATGGACGGCCCTGCGCTGCCAGAGCCAGCATTCGAAGCGGATAAACGTCACGCCGTTGACCTCATCATCGACACGATCATGAACAACGAACCAGGAACTATCACCCTCGTGCCTACCGGCGCTCTCACCAACATTGCCCTCGCCGTGCGCAAGGAGCCCCGCATCGCTGCTCGCGTCAAAGAGGTCGTGCTCATGGGCGGCGGCTACCATGTTGGCAACTGGAGCGCCGCCGCCGAGTTCAACATTGTGATCGACCCAGAGGCAGCCCACATCGTGTTCAACGAAAAGTGGAAGCTCACGATGGTCGGGCTCGATGTCACCCACCAAGCGCTTGCAACACCAGATGTCGTGGCCGCCATTACCGCGGTCAACACCACACCAGCAAAGTTCGTTCTAGACCTATTGGACTTTTTCACCGAAAGCTATCGGGATGCTCAGGGCTTCGACTACCCGCCGGTGCACGACCCCTGCGCCGTCGCGTTCGTGATTGACCCGAGCGTGATGAAGGTCATGCGGGTGCCACTGGACATCGAGCTCACCGGCACCCTCACGCTCGGCATGACGGTCGCCGACTTTCGCGCGGCAGCCCCCGAGGATTGCACCACGTACGCAGCGACCGACCTCGATCACGAAAAATTCTGGGGCCTCATTGTTGATGCGCTGACACGCATCGGCTGACCTTACGCACTGATGCGGTCGGCGATTAGTGGGCCGCCATCGTGCACCTCATCGCCGGGGGCGCCAATACGGTAGGCGCCCTCGAGGGCCTCAAGGGCACGCTCGAAACGGGCCGGCTCATCCGCACTCAACGTGAAGAGTGGCTGGCCTTTTGTCACTGGGTCGCCCGGCTTTGCGTGCAAGTCAATGCCAGCGGAGTGCTGCACCGGATCTTGCTTGCGCGCGCGCCCTGCACCGAGCCGCCACGCGGCAACGCCAAACGGCAGCGCTTGCTGTTCGACAAGGATGCCATCCCTGGTCGCTTTGACAACATGCGTTTCTTTCGCCGTCGGCATCGCAGCATCAGGGTCGCCGTGCTGGGCGGAGATCATGGCACGCCACGCGTCCATCGCACGGCCGTCCTTGAGGGCCGCCTCGACATCCGCATCGGGTTGCCCCGCCGACGCGAGCATCTCGCGAGCAAGCGCAATGGTGAGCTCCACAACATCTGCTGGGCCCCCACCCGCGAGCACCTCCACTGACTCCCGCACCTCATTCGCGTTGCCAATGGCAAAACCAAGAGGAACGTTCATGTTTGTGAGCAGCGCCGTCGTCGTCACTCCAGCATCCGTTCCGAGCGCAACCATTGTCTCGGCGAGCTGACGGCTTCGCTCGAGGTCTTTCATGAACGCGCCGGAACCGAACTTCACATCGAGCACGAGGGCCGAAGTGCCTTCCGCGATCTTCTTGCTCATGATGGACGAGGCGATGAGCGGAATCGACTCGACCGTGCCGGTGATATCCCGAAGCGCGTACAGCTTCTTGTCTGCAGGTGCCAGACCAGCACCAGCTGCACACACCACCGCGCCAACAGCCTCAAGCTGCGCGCGCATCGCCTCAACGCTGACATCTGCCTGCCAGCCGGGGATGCTCTCAAGCTTGTCGAGCGTTCCGCCCGTGTGCCCGAGGCCACGGCCAGAAAGCTGCGGAACCGCCACACCGAAGCAGGCGACGAGAGGGGCAAGGGGAAGCGTGATCTTGTCGCCGACACCACCCGTTGAGTGTTTGTCGGCGGTTCTCTTCGAGAGTGCATCAAAGTTCAGCGTCTCACCAGAGGCAATCATCGCCAACGTGAGGTCTCGCACCTCGTCACGATCCATGCCGTTGAGGAAGATCGCCATCGCCATCGCGGCCATCTGCTCGTCGCCAATGAAGCCACGAGTGTAAGCATCAACGAGCCACGACACCTGGTCGGTGCTGAGCTTCTTGCCATCACGTTTTGCGTGAATCAGGTCAACGGTGTCAAATTTCTCGAGAGCGCTCATGAGCGGTATTCCTCCAACGTGCGAGGGCCGAACGCATCCGGAATGACCTCGTCGATTGTTTTGATTCCCGACACGGTTTCTAGCAACATGCCGGGGGCTGAATGTTCAAACAAGAGCTGCCGACAACGGCCGCATGGCATCAGAATGTTGCCGTGGCCATCTACGCACGTGAAGGCGACAAGCTTGCCCCCTCCGGTCATGTGCAAGCTAGACACAAGCGCACACTCTGCGCACAGTGTGAGGCCATACGAGGCGTTCTCCACGTTGCAGCCAGAGATGACGCGGCCGTCATCTACTACCGCTGCGACCCCCACCGGAAACTTTGAGTACGGTACATACGCGTGCGCAATTGCCTCTTTCGCGATATCGCGCAGTCCATCCCAGTCCACGTCAGTCATGGTCACCCTTCCGTTGCCTTCTATCTAACCTTGCTTGCTTGTGAGTGGCGCTGGCAGGTCCTGAAGCGCAGCGTTCTCGCCCGACGTGGTTCCGCCGACGAAGCCTGGTCGCCCTGAGAGGTACGCGGTGATCGCTTGCGGCACGAGCATCACGAGCAGCAGCAGCAGCGGAACTGCCCACGCCGAGGTGACGTCATGCAGTGCGCCAACGGCCAACGGCCCCGCCGCCGCGAACAGGTAACCCCAGCTTTGCGCCATGCCAGAAAGCTTCGTCGCGTGGGCAGCATCCGGTGAGCGCAGCACGATGAAGGTGAGACCAAGCCCTAGCCCGGCGCCTTGGGCCAACCCCAACAGCACCATCCAGAGCACTGCGGCCCCCGGCATCGCCAAGAAACCGCCGACGGCAGCGAAATAGCACAACGATACGATGATCGTAAATGCGGCCTGATTCTTGATCCTTTCCAGCAGCAGCGGCACGATGAGTGCGGGAAGAATGCTCACAAAGTTCACCAGCGAAAGCATGAATCCTGCGAACACGGGTTCGTAACCGTAACCAATCAGAATCGTGGGCAACCACGCTGTCGTCGAATAGAAGTTAAACGATTGCAACCCGAAGAAGATGGTCACCCACCACGCCACGCGGTCGCGACCGATGGCAAGCCCGATGGTGCGTGGGTGCCCTGCTCCACCGCGCGCGTTCCAGAGCGAGGGAACCCAGCACACGAGGCCGAGAAGCGCAAAGAGGCCCCACGCCGCGAGCACCTCGTTCCAACTCCATCCGACAGCCTTCGCAATCGGAATGGTGAGCCCCGCCGCGAGCGTCGCCCCCACCGCCATCGACATGGAGAACAGCCCAGACATGATCCCGAGACGGTGCGGGAAGTCGCGCTTGATCAGCCCAGGTAGAAGAATGTTGCCCACGGCGATACCAGCACCGACCAGCACCGTACCGCCAAAGAGCGCAGGGATGCTCGGGATGATGCGCAGCGCCGAGCCCGCGATAATCGCGAGCAACACGAGGGCGAGGCTGCGCTCAAACCCGATCCTGCCCGCCAGCAACGGTGCGATTGGGCCGAGCACGCCGAAGCACAAGACGGGAAGGGTCACAAGCAACCCCGCAAGTACAGAGGTGAGACCAAGCTCGCTGCTGATCGTGTCGAATACCGGCGAGACGGCAACAATCACTGGTCTCAGATTCAGTGCCACGAGTACGACCGCTATGGCCGCCCACGTGCCGCCGGAGGCCGCATTGCTCGTAACCACGCGGCGCGAAACTGCGCCGCCAGAATCCGCGCGAGCAGGACCGTGACGGCCCGTCTTCGCGATGCGTTTTGTCGTCAAGACTTTACGTAGGGCTTGCCGTCCGCCGCAGGAGCCCTAGACTGACCCACCAGTCCAGCGACAGCAAAGATCGTCACGATGTACGGCAACATGAGCATGAACTGGCTCGGCACCGGAGAACCGATGATCCCGAGCACACTCTGCAGGTTGGTAGCGAATCCGAACAGCAAACCGGCCAGCATGGCCCGGATGGGGTCCCAGCGCCCGAAGATCACCGCGGCGAGAGCGATAAAGCCGGCCCCTGCTGTCATGTCCTTGGTGAACTCACCCACGGAACCGAGCGTGAAGTAGGCCCCACCGAATCCGGCGATCGCTCCCGCGAGGGAAACGTTCCAGAAGCGCATGACGTTGACTTTGATGCCGACGGTATCTGCTGCCTGTGGGTGCTCGCCGAGAGAACGTGTGCGCAGACCCCACCGAGTCTTAAACAGCGCATACGCGACGGCCACGACAGTCAGGTACATGACGTACACGATGATCGTCTGGTTGAACAACACTGGCCCGATAATCGGAATCTGGCCAAGAATCGGGATGTCGATGCGATCAAAGCGGGGCGGACTGTTGAGCAGTGCAGCGTTCGGCACCATGAGTTTGGAGTACAGGAAGCCTGTGAGACCCGCGACAAGCACGTTCAACACCACACCAACGATGATCTGGTCGACAATGTAGTTAATGGCGAAGGCCGCGAGCACGAACGACACAAGCATGCCTGCCACCATGGCGGCGGCGAGCCCGGCAATCGGCGAACCTGTCGCCGAGGCCACCATCGCTGAAATGAACGCGCCAGCGAGCAGTTGACCCTCAATCGCGATGTTGATGACGCCGCTTCGCTCACAGATCACGCCGCTCAGTGCACCGAAGATGAGGGGAACACTCAAGCTCACCGCACCGATCAAAAGCCCAGGAACGGGAATCAGAGCGTTCGCCGACACCCACGTCAGGAAGGCAATCAGGATCACAACGACGAAGACGATGATGAGCCACAGTGGCACCTTCTTCGCCTGATAGACCAGCCACGCAGAATAGCCGGCGAGAAGAACCAGCACGACAGCCAGCACCCAACCGGTTGTCATCGTCGGAAGGAAGACGTCAGGAAGCTGGATGAAGTCTGTTGGCCGCGCGAGGCGGAACTGGCTTACCCCTGCTCGACCAAAAACTCCGAACACGATAAGTGCGATGACGGCAAAGACTCCGAGCGCGAGAGGAGTTTTCCAACTCCGCACCACTGCGGTATCCAGTGCCACTCGTGCAGACCCTTGAGTTGTCGCGCTCACTTGGACACCACCGCCTTTTTACCTTGTAGCTTCGCGAATCGTGACGGACCAAGGATGCTGGGAGCTGGCAGTCGGAAGATTGCCCTCACGAGCGGCGGTGCCGCAATAAACAGCACAATCAGTGACTGCACAACGAGCACGATATCGATCGGAATCTGTTGGGTCGCTTGCATCGTGAAACCGCCGGCTTTGAACGCACCGAACAGGATTCCCGCGGCGAAGACGCCCCACGGCTTCGATCGTCCAAGCAGGGCCACGGTAATCGCATCAAACCCGATCCCCGCGTCGATGCCAGCGCTGAATCCAGTCTTCACCGTTCCCAGCACTTGGAACACGCCGGCGAGCCCGACGAGAGCACCGGAGAACAGCATGACGTACGTGAACATGCGCGGCACGTTGATGCCGGCGACACGGGCAGCACGGGGGTTCATCCCGACTGCTTTGAACTTGAACCCCAGTGTCGAGCGGTTGAGTAACCACCAGACAAAGAACGTCGCGCCGATGGCAATAATGAGACCCCAGTGCACCGTGAACCGTGAACCGAACAAGGGTGGGAGCACCGCGGTTTCTAACATGGCGGGAGTTTTAGGGTTATTCGACCCCGGCGCCTGCAATAGTCCTGGAGTACTCAGCATCCAATAAACGAAGTAGTACGCGATGTAGTTGAGCATGATCGTGGTGATCACCTCGTGCGCACCGGTGCGGGCTTTCAGGTAACCGGCGATTCCGCCCCACAGCGCTCCAGCACCGACACCCGCGGCAATAGCGAGAATCAGGTGGATGCCGTACGGCAGCGGGAACGAAAAGGCGACCCAACCAGCTGCGGCGGCGCCGAACAGCATTTGGCCACGGCCACCGATGTTGAACAGTCCTGCGCGAAAACCGAGCGCGACACCGAGCCCCGCGACGATTAGCGGTGTCGCGAAGGTGAGAGTGTCAAGGAACGGCTTAATGCCGTTGAGGAACCCTGGCCGACGAAAGTTGTAGATCGAACCTTGGAACAAAGCAATATAGGCACCGGATACGGACTGCCAGATCGCGGAAAACATATCCGCGGGTCGGGAGAAGAAATAACCTGCAGCTTCTTGAACCCGAGCATCTGTCACCGCGATCAAAACGCCACCGATCACGAGGGCAAGAAGCACCGCAAGTACTGACATCAGCGCGCTGCCCGAGAGAATCTCCCGCATCACAGTGGAAAAACTTGACTGCTCGTGAACGTCCGTCGACGCCTCGTCTGACTCCTGCACGTCTGGTTCTGACGGGCCCGACTTGATGGACTCGGAAAGCTGCGGCTCCACGTTCACCTTGGGGAGCTGGCTATCGCCTGGTTCCTTACGCTCGCTCATGCTGCCTTTCCTCCGGGCGTCTCTCCAGCCATCATGAGTCCGAGAACTTCTCGCGGGGTATCTCCGGGCACAATTCCCACAATTCCTCCTCGGTACATCACGACGATGCGGTCGGCCAAGGCATCAACCTCATCAAGCTCGGTGGACACCACGAGCACGGGAATTCCCTTATCTCGCGCCGCGACAATTTGAGTGTGCACAAATTCAACGGAACCAACATCAAGGCCACGAGTGGGCTGTGCCGCAACAAGCAGATGCAATTCCCTGCTCATCTCTCGCGCCAACACAACTTTCTGCTGATTGCCACCGGAGAGCTTGCCGGCGAGTGTGCCAATCCCTTGCGCGCGAATATCGAACTCGGTTAGTTTCTCTTCTGCGAACTGCGCCAGAGTCTCTAACTGCAGATTTCCGAAGCGCACAAATGGTTCGCCGTTTGCTCGATCAAGCATGAGATTCTCTGCGACGGAAAACTCAGAAACCAAACCGTCTTCGTTTCGGTCTTCAGGAACGAATCCGACCCCCGCGTCGAGGATTTTGCGCACGCTGAGACCCATGAGTGATTCACCATCGAGGCTGATGTTGCCGGTCACGATCGGCTGAAGTCCCATAATTGCTTCGACAAGTTCGGTTTGTCCGTTGCCCTGCACGCCGGCAATGGCAACGATCTCGCCCGCCTTCACATCGAAACTGATCTTATTGACCACGAGCTGGCCGATGGGGTCGATAACGCTCAAGTTTTCGACGACGAGGGCGGGTGCTCCAGGCTTTGCCTCGCCCTTCTCTATCTTGAGGTCGATCGCGTGACCCACCATCATCGACGCCATCTCTGTGTTGCTCGCGGTAGGGGACGCTTCGCCCACCACTTTGCCCAGCCGGATAACAGTGATCTTGTCGGCGACCTCTCGCACCTCCCGCAACTTGTGGGTGATGAAGACAATGGATGTTCCCGCATCTCGCAACTGCTTCATGATGACCATGAGTTCGTCAGTTTCTCGCGGAGTGAGCACCGCCGTCGGTTCGTCGAACACGAGAACCTTCGCATCCCGCGAGAGCGCTTTGATGATCTCGACGCGCTGCTGAACACCGACCGGCAGATCTTCAACAAGCGCATCCGGGTCGAGGTCGAAACCGAACCGAGCAGAAATCTCGCGCACCTGCTCGCGTGCCTTGGCGAGGTTTAGCCTTCCGCCAAAAGTTGTGGGTTCGTGGCCAAGCATGACGTTCTCGGCCACAGTAAATACAGGAATAAGCATGAAGTGCTGGTGAACCATCCCGATGCCGGCCGCCATGGCGTCGCCGGGCCCAGTGAAATGCTGCACCACATCGTCGAGAAGGATCTCGCCCTCGTCTGCCTTATAAAGGCCATACAGCACATTCATCAGCGTTGACTTGCCTGCGCCATTTTCGCCCAGAAGGCAATGGATCTCACCTTCGGCGACGACCAAATCAATATGGTCATTCGCGACCAAACTGCCGAACCTTTTCGTGATTCCGCGAAGTTCGAGCTTCATGGTGTTTCACATTCCTGTCTATCCGGCAGCGTTGCCAGAAAAATACTCGATGCTTTGAGGGAAGACCACGAACTCGGGGAGACCAGCGATGCTGGCCTCCCCGAACCCTACTGTGTAGCCGTCACCCTATTTCGGGGATGAAGGCGATTCGACCTTAACCTTGCCGCTGACGATGTCAGCCTTCAAGGTGTCAAGCTGGCCCTGCAGCGCTGCATCAACCTTCTTGTCGAAGGAATGGAACGGCGCAATGCTGACGCCACCATTCTCCAGCGTTCCAACGAACGGGCTGTTATCGAACTTGCCCTCTGAGCTGGACTTGACCACGTCGGCCACGCCAACGGCGATGCCCTTCATGATCGAGGTCAGCAGGATGTCAGCGATGTCAGGGTCGGTCAGGGTCACGTCGGCGTCAACACCGATGAGCACAATGTCCTTCGCCGAGTCCTTGATCGCCTGAGCGGCGCTCTTGTAGATCGGTCCACCGACCGGCAGGATCACGTCTGCACCCTGGTCGATCAGGTTCTGAGCCGTGGACTTGGCGGTGTCGTTGGCGTCAAAGCCACCGGTGAACGCACCATCCTGCTTAGCAACATCCCAGCCGAGTGCGACAACGTTCTTGCCGTTCTCCGTGTTGTAGTAGTTGACACCGTCAACGAAACCATCCATGAAGATGGTGACGGGTGGAATCGGGATGCCACCGAAGGTGCCGACGATGCCAGACTTCGAGTAGCTGGCCGCTGCGTAGCCCGCGAGGAACGCAGCCTGAGCGGTGTCAAAGACGATTGGCTTCACGTTTGGCAGGTCGATCGAGCTGTCGTCGATGATGGAGAAGTCGACGTCAGGGTTCGCCTCAGCAGCAGCTTTCGTCGCGTCGGCAAGAAGGAAGCCGACCGTGACGATCACGTTGCAGCCATCGCTGACCAAGTTGTCAATGTTGCTGGCGAAGTCGGTCTCGGCCTGAGACTCGACCGCGTTGGCCTTGACGCCTAGATCCTTGGCAGCCTGGTCTAGGCCCTCTTTACCGATCTGGTTGAACGACTTGTCGTCGAATCCGCCGGAGTCAGAGACCATACATGGCTTGAAATCCGATGCGCCGGGAGTGGTTCCGCCGCCGGTTTCTGGTGCTGGTGCGCAGCCGGCCAGCAGCAGTGTGCTGATTCCGACTAACGCCAGTCCGCTCAGAGCAGACTTTCGCGAGGTGATTCTCAAGGTGTCCTCCAAGGTGCTGCCGCGACATTGGCGTCACGGCCATATCCGTACAGGTTACCTAATTTAGCGTGTTCCATGACAACTGTTATGGCATTTAAATTCCCAATGGTTACCAACCTGCAACAGCAGCGTTTTCGCTGATCAGAGGATGTCGCCCCGCCCAGAGACTTTGAGCGCATCAACGACCGCCTTGACCCGTTGCGCATTCGCGCTCGTGGTCACCAAAAGAGCGTCAGGAGTGTCCACGACAACGATGTCTTGTACGCCAATAAGGGAGATCAATCGGCCCGTCTGGCTGATGACAACGCCGCTCGACGAGTCGGCCAAAACCCGCGCTCCCTCACCCAAAATTGCGAGGTCAGATTTGCGCCCACCGGCGTGCAGTTTTGCGATAGCGGCAAAGTCACCAACGTCATCCCAATCGAAAGCGCCGGGGACCACCGCAAGCTTTCCGGCGAGTGCTGCTGGTTCGGCCACCGTGTAGTCGATGGCGATCTTCGCAAGCTTTGGCCAGACCTTGTCGACCACGGCGCCGCGGCGATCCGTATCCCACGCCTCCGCGAGCTCCGTGAGCCCTGCCAGCAACTCTGGTTGGTTTTCGCCAAGTTGCTCTAACAACAGGTCAGCACGGGAGATGAACATTCCGGCATTCCAGAGATAATTGCCGTCATCAAGGTACTGCTTCGCCACCTCCAGGCTCGGCTTCTCTACGAAACGGTCAGCGCCAACTGCGCCAGGCGCACCGGGGATCGCCAGATTCTCGTTGCAGTGGATGTAACCGAAACCGATCGCTGGTTCCGTCGGGGTGATTCCGATGGTCGCAATGTAACCCGCATCGGCGGCGACGACCGCCTCAGTGACTGCCCCACGGAATCCGCGAACATCACTGATCACGTGATCAGCGGCGAACGAACCGATGATGACATCCGGTTCGCGGCGAAGAAGAATGGCGGCGGCGAGCCCGATCGCGGCCGACGAATCTTTCGGTTCGCTTTCGAGAACGACGTTGCGGTCGATGAGCTCCGGCAGCTGTTCTTCGACCGCCGCCCTGTGCGCCCGGCCCGTGACGACCATGATGCGGTCAGCACCAGAGATCGGCTCAAGGCGCTCCCACGTTGCGCGCAGGAGCGTCTTTCCTGATCCCGTCAGGTCGTGAAGAAATTTTGGAGCATCGGCCCTCGACAGCGGCCACAAGCGGGAACCAATCCCACCGGCGGGAATGACGCTGTAGAAACGGTCGAGGCCTTCATGTCTAGTGGCCATGGCGTTCAGACTAGCGAACGCAGGAATAGACTGGATGAAAGAGTGCTGCGAACATGCGGCAATTTTCACGATTGCGCACATCGGCAGGAAGGTTGGTCGTGCCAGGCAAATCGACGGGAACGTTGACGAATCCGACTCCAAAGGGTCGGTATCCTCTCCCTAAACTTAAGAAGCCAAAAGCTCCAGTAGGAACCATCTACCGGGGCGACCCCGGTATGTGGTCGTGGGTGTTGCATCGGATCACCGGTGTCGGCATCTTCTTCTTCCTGCTTGTGCACATCCTCGACACCGCGCTCGTGCGCGTGAGCCCAGAGGCATACAACGCCGTTATTGGAACGTACAAAAACCCCATCATGGGACTTGGCGAAGTCGCACTCGTTGCCGCGATCGGTCTTCACGCGCTGAACGGACTTCGCATCATCCTTATCGACTTCTGGGCGTGGGGAACCAAGCATCAGAAGCTTCTGCAGTGGGTGGTCTGGATTCTCTGGATCCTTCTCCTTATCGGATTCGTGCCTCGTCACCTTATGAACGTGTTTGGGGAGTGAGCGCTATGACCGCAACAATTGAAACTCCCCGGGCCCCGCAGCGCGGCGTTCGTCGCCGCGGAATCAACTGGGAAAAATGGGGCTGGATCTACATGCGACTGAGCGGTGTTGTGCTCGTCGTGCTGATCTTTGGACACCTCTTCGTCAACCTCATGATCGGCGACGGCGTCAAAGCGCTCGACTTCGCTTTTGTCGGCGGCAAGCTCTCCGACCCATTCTGGAAAGTCTGGGACACGCTGCTTCTCTGGCTCGCACTTATTCACGGGGCTAATGGAATGCGCACAATTACCAATGACTACGCTCACAACCGCCTTGTAGGGGTCATCCTCAAGGGCGGGATTCTGGCCGCCACCGTTGTACTACTAATTCTGGGAACACTTGTGATTTACACCTTCGATCCATGCCCCGCTGGCGCTCCAGCTGACCTCCTCGCTAAGTTCTGTTCGGGGGTTTAGTCATGACTAAGGCAGATCAAGGCGAGATCATCGACGGCGTTCACTACCACAAGCACGATGTCGTCATCGTGGGTGCAGGCGGCGCGGGGATGCGTGCTGCCATCGAGGCCGGCCCCAACGCCAGCACGGCGGTCATCTCCAAGCTTTACCCGACCCGCTCTCACACGGGTGCTGCACAGGGCGGAATGGCAGCAGCGCTCGCGAACGTTGAGGAAGACAACTGGGAGTGGCACACCTACGACACCGTCAAGGGTGGCGACTACCTCGTCGATCAGGATGCTGCAGAAATCCTCGCCAAAGAAGCCATCGAGGCCGTCATCGACCTCGAAAACATGGGCCTGCCCTTCAATCGCACGCCAGAGGGCCGCATCGACCAGCGCCGCTTTGGTGGTCACACGCGTGAACACGGCAAGGCTCCTGTGCGCCGCGCCTGCTACGCAGCAGACCGCACCGGCCACATGATTCTTCAGACGCTTTATCAGAACTGCGTCAAGCACGGAATCAACTTCTTCAACGAGTTCTATGTTCTCGACCTGCTGATGAACACCGTGGATGGCGTCGAACGCCCCGCCGGTGTTGTCGCGTACGAGCTCGCGACCGGCGACCTGCACGTGTTCCAAGGCAAGTCGATCATCTTCGCTACGGGTGGTTTCGGCAAGATCTACAAGACAACGTCGAACGCCCACACTCTCACCGGTGACGGCGTGGGAATCTTCTGGCGCAAAGGGCTCCCGCTCGAAGACATGGAGTTCTTCCAGTTCCACCCGACCGGGCTCGCTGGCCTCGGCATCCTGCTTTCCGAAGCGGCACGTGGCGAGGGCGCAATCCTTCGCAACAGCGAGGGTGAGCGATTCATGGAGCGTTACGCACCCACGATTAAAGACCTCGCGCCGCGTGACATTGTTGCGCGTTCGATGGCTACTGAAATTCGTGAAGGGCGCGGCGCAGGGCCATACAAGGACTACGTCTACCTCGACATCACCCACCTCGAGCCGGCCGTGATCGACGCGAAACTCCCTGACATCACAGAGTTCGCTCGCACCTACCTCGGTGTTGAGCCGTACACGGAACCAGTTCCGGTGCTGCCAACCGCGCACTATGCCATGGGCGGCATCCCCACCACGACCAACGCTGAGGTGCTTCGCAGCAACACGGAGACGGTACCTGGTCTGTACGCCGCTGGCGAGTGCGCTTGTGTCAGCGTGCACGGATCGAACCGCCTAGGAACCAACTCGCTTCTGGACATCAACGTCTTCGGAAAGCGCGCAGGAAAGAACGCGGTCGCCTACGCCAAGACCGCCGAGTTTGTAGACCTTCCTGACGACCCGACCGCTGGAGTTCGCACGCTGCTCGACCACGTGCGCAGCGGCGACGGAAGCGAACGTATCGCCGCCATCCGCAAGGAGCTGCAGGATGCGATGGACCGCAACGCACAGGTGTTCCGCACCGATGACTCGCTGCGCGAAGTTGGCGACCTGATCAAGACGCTTCGCGCGCGGTACCTCAACGTGCAGGTGCAAGACAAAGGCAAGCGTTTCAATACAGACCTTCTTGAGGCCGTTGAGCTTGGTTTCCTTCTCGACCTCGCCGAGGTTGTCGTGTACTCAGCACGCAACCGCAAGGAGAGCCGTGGCGCCCACATGCGCGAGGACTACCCGAACCGCGATGACGAAAACCTGATGGTGCACACGATGGCCTACCTTACAGGTGATGCTGAATCCGCCGTCGCCGCCGACCACATCAAGCTCGACTGGAAACCCGTGGTCGTCACGAATTACCCGCCGACAGAGAGAAAGTACTGATGGCATCCGAGACTCTCGCTAAGGGTGGGCCCATGGCCCACGCCGTTGTTCCCACGTTCACGGTGACCATGATCGTGCGACGATTCGACCCAGAGGTCGATGAAGAGCCACGCTGGGTCGACTACGACCTCGAGATGCACGGCACCGACCGCGTGCTTGACGCGCTTCACAAGATCAAGTGGGAAATTGACGGTTCACTCGCTTTCAGGCGTTCCTGCGCCCACGGAGTCTGCGGCTCGGATGCCATGCGCATCAACGGCCGCAACCGGCTCGCCTGCAAGACCCTGCTGAAAGATCTTGATGTGACGAAGCCGATCTACGTTGAGGCGCTCAAGGGCTTGCCCCTCGAGAAGGATCTCATCGTCGACATGGAGCCGTTCTTCGACAGCTTCAGAGAAATTCAGCCCTTCCTCATGGCCGCCAATAAGCCAAAAGATGGCAAGGAGCGCCTGCAAAGTGCGGAAGAGCGTGCGCGATACGACGACACGACCAAATGCATCCTGTGTGCCGCATGCACCTCGAGTTGCCCGGTGTTCTGGACGGATGGTCAGTACTTCGGCCCCGCCGCCATCGTCAACGCACACCGATTCATCTTTGACTCCCGCGACGAAGGCGGGCAGGTGCGCATGGACATCCTCAACGATAAAGAGGGCGTGTGGCGCTGCCGCACCACCTTCAACTGCACCGAGGCGTGCCCGAGAGGCATCCAGATCACTCATGCCATCGCCGAGGTCAAACAGGCCATCATGCGAGGCAAACCTTAGAACCCACGCAACCGTTTTTGCTGGCGCACGCGTGGCAGGTGAATCTCCGAAGGTTTCGCCTACGCTACTGGTAGATGAAAGTGACGGACTTTGCCAGAAGTCGAGCCGGAAAATCTCCACGTTGATAGCCTCGATAGTGACGGGCTGACCTCCGACGAGGCGGCAACCCGCGCTCGGAAGGGCCTGAACAATAGGCTTCCCGACGACTCCAGCCGAAGCATCTGGCACATCCTTCGCGCGAACGTCCTTACGCTGTTCAACGGCATTGTGTTGGGCAGCTTTCTGCTGTTGGTGTTTCTCGGCCACTGGAAAGACGCTCTCTTTGGCTTCGCCGCGATTGCCAACAGTGTCATCGGTGTGGTTCAGGAGTATCGAGCGAAAAGACTGCTCGATCGGCTAGCAATCCTCAACGCCGCGAGCGCGCGAGTGATGCGGGACGGGAGTGAACAAAATATCGCGGTCGAGGACGTCGTTCAGGACGATGTTCTCATCCTGAGGGCTGGCGACCAAGTGGCCGCGGATGGCGTCATTATTGACGACGACGGCGTGCAGATCGACGAGTCTTTGCTCACGGGCGAATCGGAGCCCGTCGATAAGGGGCCTGGCGACGAAATATTGTCTGGATCGTTAGTTGTCAGCGGGAGCGGTAGCGCACGCGTCACTCGGGTCGGAGACGACTCGTATTCCAGCCGCCTCACTGTGGAGGCCAAGCGTTTCACCCTCTTTAACTCAGAGATACGTAACTCGCTCAATCGCCTTCTCGGCTGGATCTCGTGGCTACTGCTGCCCGTGGCGTTGATCGTGGTCAATGGGCAGATGCAGGCATACGGAGGTTGGGAGCACGCTCTGAGCTCCGACGTCTGGAAGAGTGCGGCGGTCGGCGCAGTCGCCAGCATTATTGCAATGATCCCGATCGGGCTCGTTCTGGTCTCGAGCGTCGCCTTTGCCGTGGGCGGCATGAGGCTAGCCAAAATGAACGTGCTTGTGCAGGAACTACCAGCACTTGAAGGTCTCGCCAGAGTGAACGTGCTCTGCATTGACAAGACCGGAACGCTGACCGATGGTGCGATGATCTTCGATGCCGCACACGGCACGGTGGCGACGCCTGCCGAGGGGTGGCGAGAGGCATTGGGCTGGTTCGGCACCGACCCCAACGCGAATACGACAGCGCGTTGCCTTGCCAGTGAATTCGCGGTCAGCGACGGACTAGACGCGGTGTCGAGCACTCCGTTTTCATCCGACTGGAAATGGAGCTCTGTCACCTTCGGCGACGATTCCACAGCGGCGGGCAGCTGGATACTTGGTGCACCCGAGATCGTTCTTTCGCCTGGTGCGGGTGCAGACGAGGCGCTCCACACAGCGGCAGGGCTGGCCAACAAAGGCTTGCGCCCCCTCGTTCTGGCTCACTCAGACGAGGCGCCGTCAACAAAGGGAAACGACACGCCGCCGAGCCTGCCCCGCACGCTCTTCCCGGTGACGCTGCTGACGTTTCACGAAAGCGTGCGCTCAGACGCGGCAGAAACACTCTCATATTTTCGCGCAGAGGGAGTCGAAATCAGAGTGTTATCAGGAGACGATCCCCGCACTGTCGCCGCGGTAGCACGCGAGGTGGGCATCCACGTCGAGGAAGGATACGATGCCCGAACGCTGCCAAAAGACGCCCGCGAACTGAGCGAAATACTGGCGAACAATGTCGTTTTCGGCCGGGTGACGCCCTACCAGAAGCGGGATATCGTGCGGGCTCTGCAGAGCCGAGGTCACGCCGTGGCGATGACCGGTGACGGTGTCAACGATGCGCTGGCGATGAAGGAGGCAGATATTGGAATCGCCATGGACTCTGCCGCCGCAGCGACAAAGGCAGTCTCCCGATTGGTTCTTCTGGACGGCCGTTTTGATCGGCTACCGGTTGTCGTGGCGGAAGGTCGACGAGTAATCGCGAACATCGAACGATTGGCCATGCTGTTTCTTACTAAGACCGCGTACATCATCATCCTGTCTGTGATCTACGGGGCACTCCTGTGGGAGTTTCCTTTCCTTCCACGGCAGCTTTCGGCGACGGATGGACTCACCATCGGAATCCCTGCTTTCTTCCTTGCGTTGATGCCAAATACGAGTCGATATCTTCCCGGATTCCTGAAACGTTCACTATCGTTCTCCGTTCCTGCCGGTGTGATTATCGCGGGGGCGCTCATCGCGGTGGGCTTCTACGCCAGGGTCGGGTCCGAACCGATCGGTGGGGTTCAAACGAGTGCCGTCATCACTCTGGCCCTCATTGCGCTCTGGGTGCTGGTCGTGCTCTCCCGACCTTTGAACGTGTGGCGAACGGCAATTATCGCAGCGATGTATCTTGGTGTCGCATTCCTGTTGGTTGTTCCTTTCGTTCGGGACTTCTTCGATGTTCCATGGCCGCCCGCCGATTTGCTGATCGCCAGTCTCGTTGCCTCGTTCATTGGCTGCGCGCTCATCGAAATCATGTTTTGGAGAAGCCGGGTAAACCTTCGAAGGCTCTCCGCGACAAATAACCGTGCAGAATCTGCCTAAGCTGAAACGGTGAAACAGATCCAAGCGATCATCGCCGCCGTCATCGCGTGGGTTACCGCCCTGCGACCGGTGCGCGTGTTTCTACACTTCAGCGAACACCGCGGGTTTCTGCTCGCCGCCGGTCTCTCGTTCCAATCACTCTTCGCCGTCTTCGCAGGGGTTTTCGTGGGGTTCGCTTCGGCGGGCCTGGTCTTGCGAAACAACTCCGAATTGGCCGACGCGTTTTTTACGACGCTCGCGATGTCAGTGCCGGGGTTGCTGACGTGGGACGGCACTAAAGGTGTGCTCGATCCAGACCAGCTTTTGCAGGTGGGGATCCTCGGCTGGGCCGGCGTAGCAGCTGCAGTTGGACTTCTCTTCACGGCAGTGGGCTGGCTTTCTTCCGCACGCGACGCCGTGCGCTCGCTGTTTAATCTGCCAGGAGAGAAGCTCAACTTCATTCTTCAGAAACTCAAAGACTTTGGACTCATGATTGGGTTCGGCGTTACCTTGATCGTGTCAGCAGCACTTTCGGTTCTCAGCACCCAAGCTCTCGACACGACCCTCGGATGGATCGGGCTGAGCGAATCTCCCGTATCCACTGTGCTCGGCCGCATCATCGGGCTTTTGCTGATGCTCCTCCTCGACTCCGTTACCCTCGCGATGTTATATCGGGTACTCTCCGGTCTGAGAATCCCCTGGCGGCGGCTCATGGTGGGATCGCTTCTGGGCGGTGCCGGGCTCGGCATTCTCAAAGTCCTTGGAGGTCTGCTTCTCGGCGGAGCTAGTCGCAACCCACTTCTTACTGGCTTCGCGATCATTCTCGGTTTGCTGATCTGGTTCAACCTCATCTGTACGGTCATCCTGCTCAGCGCGAGCTGGATCGCAGTGGGCATGGCGGATGCCGGGATCGCGGCTGACCCGAAGATCGCCGCAGAACGGCGGGAACAAGAGCGTCTGGAACAGGAGAAAGTCGAAGCAGAGCGGGCACGAATCGCCTTAGAGCAACGCAGTTGGTTCGCGAAACTTTTCGGACTCAAGCCTCCGCCGAAAGCTCCAGTTGCGTCACCGAGAAAGCACCCACACAAGCGATCTCGGTAGTCGCCGATAAACTAGCGGGGTGCCTCAACCTCTTCGTATCGCCTCCGTCAACGTCAACGGCATCCGTGCCTCGTACCGCAAGGGGATGGGCGAGTGGTTGGATGCGAGGGGTGTCGACATCCTCGCGATGCAAGAAGTACGCGCCTCTGACGAAATCGTTGACGAGTTGCTCGGCAGCGAATGGCACATTCTTCACAACGCGGCGACCGCGAAAGGCCGTGCGGGTGTTGCGTTAGTGAGCCGCCTCGCCCCCGTGACTCATCGAGTCGACTTCGGCGCAGATGACTTCGACAGCGCGGGCCGCTGGCTCGAAGCCGACTACGAGGTGGGCGGCAAGAAGATCACCGTGGTGAGCACATACGTGCACTCTGGCGAGGTCGATACGCCCAAGCAGGTCGAGACGTACAAGTTTCTCAATGCCATGGTCGAGCGCTTGCCAGAGCTCGCCGCGCACAGCGAACTTGCCCTCGTCGTTGGCGACCTGAACGTTGGGCACCGAGAACTCGACATCCGTAACTGGAAAGGCAACCGCAAGAACTCTGGGTTTCTGCCACACGAGCGCGCCTACTTCGACCGATTCTTCGGCCCTCTCGGCGAAACGATTGAATGCAATGACGGCACAAAAGCGACGGGCCTCGGCTGGGTGGATGTGGGCCGAAAGTGGGCTGGTGAGGTTGACGGCCCGTACACCTGGTGGTCACAGCGTGGCAAGGCGTTCGACACCGACACCGGCTGGCGAATCGACTACCACATGGCCACACCAGCGCTGGCGGCGACCGTCGAGACCTACGTAATAGACCGCGCTGTCGCCTATGACGTTCGATGGTCCGACCACGCTCCCGTCGTCGTCGATTACAACATCTAACTGCGGTGCCCCCTTCGATACGGCCTTCGGCCGCTTTAGGGGACGGTGCGGTACTCACATCACGAACACTGAAAGAATGACCCCATGACTTCGAAACCCCGACTGTTCTCTGGCATGCAGCCCTCCGCGGGCAGTCTGCAGATCGGCAACTACATTGGCGCGCTGCTGCAGTGGAAAGAAATGCAGACAACCTATGACGCGGTGTTCTGTATCGTCGACCTGCATGCGCTGACCGTTGCGCAGGACCCTGTGCTGCTGAGGGAGAACACTCGACTCACCGCCGCGCAATACATCGCTGCCGGCATCGACCCGGCCAAATCGACACTGTTCGTGCAGTCGCACGTGTCGGCGCATCCGGAACTCGCCTGGGTGCTCAACACCATCACGGGGTTTGGCGAGGCGAGCCGCATGACACAGTTCAAAGACAAGTCTGGCAAGCAGGGTGCCGAGAACACCACGGTCGGGCTTTTCGCCTACCCGATGCTCATGGCGGCCGACATTCTTCTATATGACGCTGCCGTCGTGCCCGTTGGCGACGACCAGCGCCAGCACGTTGAGCTCACGCGCGACCTTGCCGGGCGGTTCAACTCTCGCTTCGGAGACACCTTTGTCGTGCCGGAGGCGGTCATCCAGAAGGAGACCGCACGCATCTACGATCTGCAAGACCCGACATCCAAGATGAGTAAATCCGCTGCCAGCCAGGCGGGCGTGGTGTGGATGATGGATGAGCCGTCGGTGACCGCAAAAAAGATCAAGTCGGCGGTCACGGACACTGAGCGCGAGATCCGTTTCGACCGTGGTGAGAAGCCGGGCATCGCAAACCTGCTCACTATCTATTCGGTGCTTGCGGGCAAGACTATTGCGCAGCTTGAGCACGAGTATGAGGGGCGCGGCTACGGTGACCTCAAGAAGGAGCTCGCTGAGGTCGTCGTGGAGACTTTTGCGCCTATCCGCACGCGCACGCTCGAGCTGTTGGACGACCCGGCAGAACTCGACCGCGTGCTCGCCGGCAATGCCGACCGTGCTGCCGAAATCGCCGATGTGACGCTCGCGAAAGTGTACGACCGCGTCGGTCTACTTCCGAGAGTGTGACGATGGAACCCTTTGTTCTCACCGATGGAGACTTGACACTCGACGTTCTCACTGAGGCCGACATAGCTCTCGTTTTTGAGTACTGTCAAGACCCGCTGTTTGAGAAATACTTGACAGTGCCGTGGCCATACAGCCTTACTGACGCCGAGTTTTTTGTGCGCTTCATCGCTCACAGCGGATGGGTGCGTGGAGACGAGCTCACGTGGGCGATTCGCCGTGAAGGCACGCTCCTCGGCGTTATCAGCATCCGCGAGGCGCAATCCATGATCGGCTACTGGATGGCCGCAGAGCACCGTGGTTCCGGCTACATGTACCGCGCACTGAAACTTGTCGTCGACTGGGTATTCGAGAGCGGATGGAATGACAGCGTGAGGTGGGAAGCGCGTGTGGGAAACCTTGGTTCGCTTGCCGTGGCCCGCAAAGCCGGATTTCAGTATCACAACATCGGACCATCGTTTACGCCGTCGAGAGACGGGTCAACGCCGGATAGTTGGCGAGCAGAACTGCACTCGAGCGATGACCGCACGCCAAAGGATGGCTGGCCCGACCTCACCTCGTTTGGCGCGTAGTGAACGCACCTGACGCCATGGGCGCTGCGCCGTTCGATACCGCGGGATCGCCAGCACCGTCATCTGCTCCGTTGTTTGCAGCGTCGTCGGCACCGTCATCTATGCCGTCATCTACTCCGTCGCTCGTGCTTTTTGATCTCGATGACACGCTCTTCGCCCACCGTGAGGCAGTCGACCTCGGCATCACGGTGCACCGCGCGACGCTCGATTCCGCGAGGTTCGCGACGAATGACGCGGCTGAGGTCACACGCTGGCATGCGCTGGAGGAGCAGCACTACCACCGCTACCTCTCCGGAGAACTCGACTTTCTTGGCCAGCGCCGAGCGCGAGCGCACGACTTTGTTGCCGCATACGGCATCGAGCTCGATGAGGCTGCCTCCGAACGCTGGTACAACGAGTATTACCTCGAATACGAGAACGCGTGGGCGTTGCACGATGATGCGCTGCCCTGCCTCGACGAGTTGCGTCACACGATTCCCGGCGTGCGCTTCGGGCTCATCACCAATGGCGAGCTCGATTATCAGGCCCCCAAAGTCATGACCGTCGGTCTCGATCCACACATCGAACACCTCATCTCGTCAGGAGATCTTGGCATCACGAAACCGGATGCCCGCATCTTCCACCACGCGTGTGAGATCTTCGGCGTCGCCCCGTCGTGCGCCGCCTACATCGGCGACCGACTGCACACGGATGCAATCGGCGCTGCACGCGCTGGGCTTACCGGGGTGTGGGTCGACCGCCTCGGGTCCGCGACGGAAGAGGACGTGGCAGCGGCAGCGGCATCCGGGGTCATCGTGATCCGCACACTCCGCGAGCTGGCGTCAGCACTAACAGATCGCTGAAGGAATATCCCGCCGGTCTGCCCCGTTGGTAGAGTGTAAGAAGTACGTGCTCCGGGGTCGGTGAAAGTCCGAACCGGCGGTGATAGTCCGCGACCCGCGATTAGCTGAAGCTGAGAATGCAGAGGCTGAGAACGGTTGAGCTGGTGAAATTCCAGCACCGACGGTTATGAACCACTTGTGGTTTTCAGTCCGGATGAGAGGAAGCACGGGTGTTCGCGCGAGCGTGCACGGCGTCAGGTTGTTAACCTGCGTTCCCGGAGGGCGTCTGATGACGACACGAGGAACGAAATGCCACAACCGCAAGAGCAGGTGCCGCAGCTACAACCGCTGCCGCAGCCGCTCATCGAGCATGCGATGCGTCGCGCCCTCGAGCTTGCTGCGCGTGGCCCCGCGAGGGATGCGAATCCGCAGGTCGGCTGCGTCATCCTTTCCCCCGATGGCGAGATCATCGCAGAGGGCTGGCACCGGGGCCGAGGAACTTTGCACGCAGAGACCGACGCGCTCTCACACCTTGGCGCAGATGGAGCACGCGGTGCGACCGCCGTCGTGACGCTGGAGCCGTGCAACCATCACGGGCGCACTGGCCCGTGCAGCGAGGCGCTCATTGCCGCAGGTGTTGCCCGCGTGGTCTACGCGGCAAATGACCCAAACCCGGCAGCAAAAGACGGCGCGGCACGCTTGCGCGAAACCGGAATCGAGGCGACGGGCGGCATTCTCGAACCTGACGTTGCCGAATTCCTGCGCCCCTGGCTCACTGCCATGCGGCTCGGGCGCCCGCACATCACACTCAAGTGGGCGGCAAGCCTCGATGGTAGAGCTGCCGCTGCCGACGGCTCGAGCCAGTGGATTACCGGCCCAGCGGCACGCGCACACGTGCACGAGCAACGCGCCGCAGCCGAGGCGATCATTGTCGGAACCGGCACAGTTCTGGCCGACAACCCGAGCCTCACCGCACGCGGCCCTGACGGTGAGCTTCTCCCCCATCAGCCGCTGCCTGTGATCATCGGCGAGCGCGCCGTGCCTCGCAACGCGCGGCTTCACGAGCACCCGGTGCCTTTTTTCGCGACCAGAACCCGCGAACTCGATACCGTCATGAGTGATCTGTTTGATCGGGGCATCCGCCGCGCGTTCGTGGAGGGCGGGCCTACTCTCGCTAGTGCGTTCGTTACGGCGGGCCTCGTTGACGAATACCTCATCTACCTCGCCCCGGTGTTGCTCGGTGGCGACAAACTCGCACTCGGTGACCTCGGGATCGGCACACTCGCTGACGCTCGGCAGTTGAACATTGTGGGCGTTGAGCAGCTTGGCAATGACATTCTCGTGACCGCGCGACCGCGGGCTCATACGGTCGAGGCTGAGTCAACATGCGCTCAGTCAACTCCCGCTGAGCCAACTCTCGCTCCGTCAGTCCACGCGAAAGAAGAGGGGTAACCGTGTTTACCGGAATCATCGAAGAGCTTGGCGAAGTCGTCTCGTGGCAGTCATCCGGCGACGCCGCACGACTCACCGTTCGCGGCCCCCTGGCAGTATCGGACGCCACGCACGGCGACTCAATCTCAGTGAGCGGTGTCTGCCTCACCGTCGTGGAGCAGGGCGAGGACTGGTTCACCGCGGATGTCATGGCAGAGACCATCCGCATGAGCACGCTGACGAACCCGCAACCTGGTGACCCCGTGAACCTTGAACGCGCAGCAAAGGTCGGTGATCGCCTCGGCGGCCACATTGTGCAGGGTCACATTGATGGCACCGCCACGGTGCTCTCGATCACCGACGGTAGTGCATGGCGCGTGGTGAGACTGAGTATCGCCGACGATCTCGCCGGCCTCGTTGTGCGCAAAGGCTCCATCGCGCTCGATGGTGTTTCTCTCACCGTGAGCGCGATTGGTCGCAACGAATCATCGAGTGGCGAAAGCCTCCACTGGTTTGAGGTCTCGCTCATCCCAGAGACTCTCCGGGCAACAACTCTCGGCCAGAAGCAGCTTGGCGACCTCGTGAACGTCGAGACCGACATCCTTGCTCGCCACGTTGCACGGCTTCTCGACGTCAGTGCATACCCAGCCCCAACGGCAACCGCCAACGAAAGGAGCGAGTCATGAGTCTCGCTAGTATCCCCACCGCGCTCGACGAGTTGCGCAAAGGCAAACCCGTGATTGTGGTCGATGATGAGGGCCGCGAAAACGAGGGCGACATCATCATCTCTGCTGAGCTCGCGACCCAGGAGTGGGTGGCCTGGATGGTGCGCTACTCGTCCGGCTACCTGTGTGCGCCGATGCCCGATGAGTTGGCCGACAAGCTGGATCTTCCGGTGATGGTGGCCGAGAGCCAAGACTGGCGCGGCACCAACTACACGATCTCGGTCGATGCGGCAGACCGCGCGAGTACCGGCATCAGCGCATCGGATCGCGCCCACACGCTGCGGGTGCTCGCCAACCCGGCATCCACCCCATCGAGCCTCATCCGGCCAGGCCACATCCTGCCGCTGCGGGCGAAGGATGGTGGAGTGCTGGAGCGTGACGGCCACACTGAGGCTGCCGTCGATTTGATGAAGCTGGCAGGACTCTCCCCCGTCGGCGCGATCGGTGAGGTTGTGCAAGATGACGGCGAAATGATGCGCCTAGCGGAGCTGCTCGAGTTTGGAGCCGCTGAGGGCGTCGTGGTGATCACGATCGCCGACCTCGTCACTTTCATCAAAGAGAATGGTCTGGTTGCGCAGGATGCTGCGGCACCGATCCCGGAGTCATCACGCGTGGTGTTCGAAGTGGAAACGACAGTGCCCACCGCCTACGGAACCATGCGGTTCCGCGCCTACCGCGACCGCATGACCGGTGCAGACCACCTCGCGGTGATCGCCGGTACACCTGGCGAGAACGCTCTCGTGCGCGTGCACTCCGAGTGCCTCACTGGCGAAGTTTTTAGTTCGCTGAAGTGCGAGTGCGGCCCGCAGTTGCACGAATCGATGGAACGTATTCAGCGTGAGGGTGGCATCGTTGTCTACCTTCGCGGCCATGAGGGTCGCGGTATCGGTCTGGTCAACAAGCTGCGGGCGTACAAGCTGCAGGAGGGTGGCCTCGATACCCTCGACGCGAACCTTGCACTTGGCTTCCCCGCTGACCAGCGCGACTATGGTGCAGCCGCGGCAATTCTCCGCGACGTGGGCGTGACCTCGGTGCGACTGCTCACCAATAACCCGGAGAAAGCACGGCAGCTTTCGGCGCAGCATGGCCTCACGGTGAGCGAAACCATTCCTCTTCTCGTCGGTGTCGGCGAGTTCAATAGCGAATATTTGGCGGCCAAACGCGACCGCATGGGTCATCAACTTCCCGATGACCTTTCGGGTGTTGTTGAGCTAGAAGGGCACGCATCATGAGCGGCGCAGGTTCCCCCAATCATCCGGATTCCCCCGTCGTTGACGGCACAGGGCTGAAGATCACGATCGTCGCTGGTCGGTGGCACGACACGATCGCGAGCGGGCTGCTGGCCGGCGCGCATCGTGTGCTGGATGCTTCCGGCGCCGAGATCTCAGAGGTGCGCGTTCCCGGCAGTTTTGAACTTCCGGTGGCGTGCAAGGCTGCACTCGACGCAGGAGCGGATGCCGTTGTGGCGCTCGGCGTCATCATTCGCGGCGGCACCCCGCACTTTGAGTTCGTGTCCCACGCCGCAACGGATGGCCTCACTCGCATCGCACTGGACACCGGTAAGCCTGTCGGCTTCGGCGTGCTCACTCTCGACGATGAGCAGCAGGGCATCGACCGCGCTGGGCTACCCGGATCGAAAGAAGACAAGGGTGATGAGGCCGCATCCGCCGCGCTGGAGATGGCTGTGTTGCTCAGGAAAATTCGCGACTAACGAAACAGGGAGCCTGATGAACGAACCAGGTGAAGCAGGTACCGAACTCTGGCGTGACCTATTGCCAGTGCTCTCCCACGCAGGATTACCTATTCAACCTGTGGTCAGAGTCCGTGGTCCTCGAAGCTGGTGGGCAGGAGCACTCGACGTCGAAGGGCTCGCACTCGGCTCGGTGGAGGCCGTTGCGGTTGCACTTCACGCTTACGCGGCGAGCGCGAAGATTCAGGTCGAGGCTGGTTTCACGTCGGAAGGCGTGGCCGCATCCTTCGCCTCGTGGACGCACGTGAGGGTCGATGGTCAGCCGATCGTGGCGTTCGCGCCACTCTCGGGTTTTCGTAGGTCAGCGGACGGCTGGGTGCGTTTGCACGCGAATTATCCGCACCACATCCGTGCACTCCTCGCCGCCCTGAGAGTGCTTACTGCCGAGGAGGTCGACGCCGCACTACTCCAACGAACGTCAGCAGAGATTGAGGACGCCGTCACCGATAGCGGTGGCATAGCTGTTCGGGTTCGTACGCCAGAAGAGTGGGCGTACGGAGAGACCGCCGGGGCTCTTCGCCGTGAACCGTGGATCCGTTTCAGTGTGTACGAAATGAGTGAACCGGCAGCAGCGTCTCGGGGAGGGTCCATTGCTATGCGCCCGGCAGAGTTCCCGCTCGCGGGGATACGGATTCTCGACTTCAGCCGTGTGGTTGCCGGCCCGTCCGCAACCCGACTCCTTGGCGCCCTCGGCGCTGACGTGCTGCGGATCGATCCACCGCAGATGCCGGAACTGCTGGACATGCACCTGGACACGGGGTTCGACAAGCGCAGTGCGTTCGCCGATGTCAGCAATGATGATGACCTAAACACCATACGCGCACTCCTCCTTTCTGCCGACGCTGTGCTTCTCGGATATAGAGGTTGCGCCTTGGCGCGGTTCGGCCTGGATGCCGAATCCCTTCGCGAGCTTCGACCAGACTTGCCCGTCGTGACTCTCGACGCGTGGGGCGATAGCGGACCTTGGGCATCCCGCCGAGGATTCGACAGCATCGTGCAGGCTGCCACCGGGATTTCATCGCTGTACGGATCTGGCACTGGCGACGGCTGGAAACCGGGCGCGCTCCCTGTTCAGGCGCTCGACCACGCCGTGGGGATGGGGTCGGCAGCAGCCATCATCGCGTTGCTCGCCGCACGGCAGCGCGGAGTGACGGGCTCCGCTCATCTCTCGCTGGCTCGAACAGCACACCAGCTTCTGCACAGCGTGAGCCCCTCGCTTAGTGACTCCAACCCGTTTGATGGTGATGATGTCGAGGTGCCCCTCCGGAACGCACCCAGCCCATACGGTGAGTTAACCTTCGTTCCCCCGCCGCTGTTCATCAATGGCAGGCAACTCGAGTACCGGCATCCGCCTCGCCTCTACGGCTCAGACTCCCTTGAGTGGCTAGCGCGCTAAACCTTGTGCAGGCGGCGATGGCCTCACGCGTTGCATTATGCTCGGGCGTCGCGCGCGGCCTTCCACGCTTCGAGCGCCTGCCTACTCGTCTTCACTGGCGTGTAGCCGAACTCGTTCTTGAGGCGCGCGTTGCTGAGCACCGGGCGGTAGCGCAAGAAACCGACCTGCTCTGGGCCGTACCTCGTCAGTCGCAGTGGCTTCGCGACGGCGAGCGCGGCGGTGAGGAACCACGCCGGCAGGGTGAGCAGCTTCTTGCCGAGTACGCTCGCGAGCATATTTACGTTGACGGCGCCATCGCCAGCAACGTTGTAGATGCCTGCTGGGCCATCGGTGGCGGCGCGCAGCATGCAGCCCACGACATCCTGATCCCAGATGAAGACGAACGGGCTGTCAGCCCCCGCTATGGCGAGCACACGCTTTCTCTCAAACAGTGCAGTGATCTGGTTATTGACTGTCTCGCCGAGGATCGTGCCGATGCGAAAGATCACTTGCTCCAATTCGGGATGCTCCTCCCGTGCCTCCGCGAGCATCCCCTCGACGATGCGTTTGTGGTCTGAGTAGGCGAACTCCGGGTTACCGCGAATCGGCTGATCCTCAGAAATCCACTCCGGATTGTCGGCGTGATACCCGTAGGCGGCGCCACTGGAGGAGACCACGATGCGCTTCACCCCGGTGGCAATGCACGCGTCAAGCACGTTGCGGGTGCCGCCAACATCCACCTTGTACTCCTGCTCGCGGGTGATGTGCGGGCCAGGGTTCATGATCGCGGCAAGGTGAACGACAGTGTCGATGCGATGCTTGCGAAAGTGTTCGACCAGGCCATCCGGCTGGGTGATATCTGCCTTCTCGTACACAACACCCTCCACCGTGCGCACGGGGTCGCGCACGTCGCCGCTGACGACCAGCTCCGTACGACTGGCCGCAGCCAGCCCAGCGACCACGGAGCTTCCAAGAAAACCGTTGCCGCCCGTGACATACACGCGCGTCATGCCGACACTGGAGCTTTCTCTCTCGTCTGCCTGCGCAGAGTGTGACGCGACCAGAGCGTGGCCAGGACAAGCCCTGCGACGATATCCCAAATGCCCCACCATCCGGCGACGACCGCCATGCCGCCAAGCCCGCCGAAGAACGCAAAGACGAGCCCAAGACCTAGACCTGCGTTGCGGATGCCCACCTCGAAGGTCACGGCCTTGGTGCTCGCCGTATCCAGCCTGAAGGTGCGCGCGGTCGCGTATCCGAGTGCGAGTGCCACCGCGTCATGCAAGAACACTGCCAGAAGCACAATGCCGATGAACCCCATGAAGTACGTCCAGTTTCCGATGAGCGCGATGACGATGAAGGCCACGAGCGCAACAAGGCTGATGCCGCGAACCCACGGCTGTACCTTTGCGGTGAATGCGGGCCAGCGGTTGCCGATTAATATTCCGAGCACGAACGGCAAGCCGATGATGAGCACGATCTTCAGGAGCATGTCGAACGCATTCAGCTCGACGGCTTCAAAAATCTTGGACGCTGTCGGGTGGAGGTGACCCCAGAATGCGAAGTTCAGCGGCATGAGGAAGATCGCCAAAAGGTTACCGACCGCCGTCATCGAGACCGAGAGCGCCACATTGCCGCGAGCCTGGTTGGTGAGCACTTGAGAGATATTGCCTGGCGGGCAACACGCCACCAAGATCATCCCGAGCGCGATCGACGGTCGCACATTCAACAGCAGAGTGAGCCCGAACGTGACGGCAGGCAACAGCAGAAACTGTGCGGCGATGGCCACGGTGATGGCCTTCGGCATTGTCAACACAGCCCTGAAGTCGTCGAACTTCACGGCGAGCGCAATCCCGAACATGATGAGCGCCAGAACAATGTCGAGCGCCAACAATGAGGTGGGGTTGAAGTTGAGAATAACCTCGTCGATATCCACATTCACTCCTTTGTAATTTGGATCTAGACCTTCAGCGTGCGGATGTTCTTCTTCAGCTCACGGCGATAGGCGTCTTTGTTCACATAGAACGACATGCGCTCCAGGGCGAGATACCTGTACCCACCGGTGAGATCTGGCCACGGCTTTGCTGCTTTAGCCTCGAAAGCGTGTTTCGCGCCGCTTTCTGCCGCGAGGTAACGCGCCAAGAGTTCCGCCTGCTCGTAACGGCCTTGCCATCCGAGACCGGATGCCTCCACCATTCCGAGAACAAAGATTCCGTTGAACTCTTTCGACCCTGTGTCAGTGCCAAAAATGTTGAGGAACAGCTTCGGCGCCATACCCGTCCAGTTGAGGTGCTGGCGGTCAATAAACGGGTAGTCGAGCACATACCCGGTGGCGAGCATGATCAGGTCATAGTCGTCGCTCGTGCCGTCGCTGAAGTGCACGGTATTGCCGTCGAAACGCTCGATACCCGGGCGAATCCGCAGATCGCCCTGGCCAAGGTGCTGCAGCACGAGGGTATTGACGATGGGGTGCGACTCATATATTCGGTAGTCGGGTTTCGGAAAACCGAACGACACCGGGTCGCCCGTGAACAACTTGAGCAGGCGTGAATCGAAGGCCTGCTTGAGTCTGGCCGGCAGTGGACGGCCCTGGTTAAGGGTGTCGGTGGGCTTCCCGAGCAGGTACCGGGGCACGAAGTAGTAGCCGCGCCGCACGCACATGTCGATGCTCACTGCGTGGTGCACGGCATCCACCGCAATGTCGCATCCGCTGTTGCCGGCGCCGATGATGAGCACGCGTTTTTTGCGAAAGATGTCGGCGGACTTGTACTGGCTGCTGTGAAGAATCTCGCCATCGAATGTGCCAGGAAACGTCGGGATGGAGGGTTCGGCCAGAGTGCCGTTGGCAAGAATCACCCCAGCGTAGATCGCGCTTCCCGAGCCCTTTGCGCCCTTTTTGCCCGCCGCACCGCTCGAACCCGCGGCATCACCTTTGCCCGTCGTCGTGCGCCACGACACTTTCCAGCCGCTCTCAACCCGCTCAATAGCCGTCACCTCGGTGTCAAAACGAAAGTGCTTCAACAGGTCGAATTTTGCGGCAAACGCGGCGAAGTACGAGCGCAGAACCTTATGCCCCGGGTAGTCGGGGGTGGCATCCGGCATCGGGAACTCGGTAAACTCCGTGGTCGTTTTGCTCGAGATCAGGTGCGCAGATTCGTACATTGTGCTGCGCGGATTATCGATGTTCCAGAGGCCGCCAGCCTCACCTGCAGACTCGAAGCCGTCGAACGCAATGCCGTACTTACTCAGATTCCGGGCACCAGCAAGACCAGAAGGGCCCGCGCCGACGATGGCAAAGCGGGCCGCGGACTTGTTCGCCACGGACTCTCCTCAGTACCCGTCACACTTTAGCGGGTACGTAGCGGTAGAACTCCACCCCTAGGTTGTGAAACTCGGGGCCATCAATATCGCCCACGGATTCGACGATAAATTCGCCACTCGCTGGCACAGGAATCAGGTCGCTGGGGTGGCCTTCGTGAAGCGCGATGTACTGGGCCTCGGAGAGGTCCACTGGTGTGCCGAGTGCCTGAGCAAAATTGATGCGGGTCGCCGCCTCGCGCCAACCGTCGACAACGCGCATAGGAATAGCCTCTGCGGCATCCCCACTGCCGTATCCGAGGGCAAGCCAGCTCTGCCCGGCAATGTCGATGCCGTCATCTTTGGCTTGACGCAGACCGGATGCCAGCCAGGCTGGCAGCGCGGCGGAGTAGAGGTTGCCGAGGTCGCGCATGGCATCCGCCCCGAGACTCAACTTGTCGACAACGAGGCACTGCCAAATATCAAGGCCACGCAAGTGCTGCCGCAGCTTACGAGATAGTGGAAACACGTCGCCGTCGGCATCACCGGTAACAATGGCGTCATCGAATGGAGACGCGGTATCGAGTTCGGTGAGGAGGGCTTCGCCGTCGATGCCCGCAACTGTGCAGTAGTCACGAAGCGGAATGCGCCCCTCCTCATCTGCTGCAAGCGCGAAGAGGTACGCCATCACCCACCCCGTCGTGGGCATCTGGTTGTAAGGGCGGTGCATGAACACTCGATCAACCTCGGTGAAGTAGTCGGCTGGGCGGCCCTCCCGTTTTGCCGCCATCGCCATCATCGCGTGATGCGTTGCGTCGATGTAGCAGCTGGTCGAATAGCGACCATTGAAGACGGGAAGGTCTTGCATCTGCCCATCATCACGCGGCGCCTGACGGAACCTAGCGAACGGCTTTCTGAAGTCGACGGTGCGGTAGTCGGAGTCGCTACCGCCAGCGGCAAGATCAACCTCAAGAAGCCGAGCCTCGCTCTCCACGAGCATTGCCACAGCGCCAGCGCCCTGTGTGGGCTCTCCGGTGCTGCCAAGCGCATACTCGGCGATGTCCGCCGAAACGACGATTGCTTGGCGACCAGCGCCATCCGCCGCCAGGTAACGCAGCGCAGCCTTGAGACCGTATATGCCAGCAAGACACGCGTGCTTAAACTCTGGAACTTCGCAGTCACGCGCAAGCAACGGCTTTCCGTGCGCCGCAAGTGCGTCATTGATCATGCCCTTGACGATGATCGCGCCCGCGGAGTTATCGCTGCTGGACTCTGTGCCGAGCGCGAGCATTCCAATGCGGGAGGGGTCAACCTCATAGTCTTCGATGAGACGAAGCACGGCATTTGCGGCGAGGGTGTACATGCTCTGGGCGGGGCCGCGCATGCGAAAACTGCGACCGACGACGCTGCGGGTCTTCTCCCACGACTCGTCATTCCACGTGCACCAATCTTGCAATTGCACGCGGTACGGAGGCAGATACAGAGACAAACCACTAATACCAGGGAGCATGTGCTTCCTCACTCTCGTGGCCGCTTGGGCCCTGTACTGACTTTAGCAAGCGCCAAGACCGGTAAAATATTACGGAACTGATCGGAGCACCACTGTGGAACACACCAGTAGCGCCGTGGAAGACAGCAACGGGGCTGGCGAACGCACCAAAAGCGGTAGCCTCACCGCAGCTGCCCGAGCCCACAGCAACATCGCTCTTGCCAAATACTGGGGAAAGCGGGATGCCGCGCTGAACATTCCCGCCGTGGGGTCGCTCTCGATCACGCTTGAGGCTTTGCACACCGACACGACAGTCACCTTTCTCCCCGATCTTGCTCACGACGAGCTCAGACTCAACGGATCGCAACAGCCCCTCCATCACCCCTCCGTTGGCCGCGCCAACATCGTGCTCGACCTTATTCGGCAGCGCGCCGGCATCGATCTCAAAGCCACAGTTGAGTCGGCGAACAACTTTCCGACCGGAGCGGGGTTGGCATCCTCGGCTTCTGGGTTTGCCGCGCTGGCCCTCGCGGCCAGTGCTGCGGCAGGGCTCACTGAGTCGCCTCGCGAGCTCTCGATGCTTGCTCGCCGCGGGTCGGCATCCGCCGCCAGATCGCTCTTTGGCGGCTACGCAGAACTTCATGCCGGAACGGCCGCCGACGGTGGCGACTCCTTCGCCGAGCCGCTCATGGATGCCGCGGAGTGGCCGCTCAGCGTTGTCGTGGCGATCACCAATACCGAAGAGAAGGCTGTGTCATCCACAGCGGGAATGTCTGCCACACGTGACACATCCCCTTTCTATGGCGCGTGGGTCGATTCCTCAGAGGCACTGCTTGCTCGAATGCGCGCCGCTGTTCTCGCCCACGACCTCGACGAGGTGGGCGAGCTCACCGAACACAGTTGCCTTGCCCTTCACTCGCTCATGTTCACCACGCGACCAGCGCTCATCTACTGGAATGCAGCAACGATGGCCGCGATTCATACCGTGCGTGAACTTCGCGCAGGCGGGCTTCCGGTGTACTTCACGATCGACGCTGGGCCGCAGGTGAAGGCCCTGTGCCTCCCGGTGGATGCCCCTGCCGTTGCGCGGGCCCTTGCGGCCGTGCCCGGTGTACACGAAACGCGCACAAGCGGCCTCGGGCCAGCAGCTCACCTGATGGCGGCGCTGTGAGTCAGGTCACACTTTGAGCCGGCTCAGGTTCTCTGCCCCCGGCAAGCTCTTATTGCTTGGAGAGTATGCCGTTCTCGATGGCGCTCCTGCGCTGCTGAGAGCCGTTGACCGCCGCGTGACCGTCACGCTCACGCATACGGGCTTGGCCTCTGCGCCCGCATCGGGATCAGCATCAGAATCCGGGTGGAGTCTCACCGCGCCGGAGCTGGGGATCAGGCGACTCACGCTGGGGCCAAACGGTTCTCTTCCCGACGCGCTCGACAATTCACTCGCCCAGCAGCTCAGACTTTATTCTGAAGTGCAGGCGTCCGTCGGCACCCTCGCCCCCGCTGCCACAGCGTACGACATCGTGATCGAGAGCGCACAGTTTCTTCAGAATGGCCACAAACTCGGCCTAGGCTCCAGCGCTGCCGTGGCCGTTGCCCTTACCGCCGCTCTCGCGGCGAGCAGGAGCGTCACGCTTACGCCCAGCGCCCTGTTCGCTCGTGCTGCGAGCGCGCATTCCGCATCGCAGGGCGGCAAAGGAAGCGGCGGTGACATTGCCGCGAGCGTGTACGGCGGACACATCCTTTTTCGTCAGGGCTCCGAACCACACAGTGTGAAATGGCCCCAAGATCTTGATGTGTTTGCAGTCGTCACCGGCACCGGCAGTAGTACGGTCGACCTCGTCTCGCGTGTGGCAGAGTATGCCACGCAGAATCCGGCAGCACATCGGAGCGACCTCGATCACCTCAGTGACGTAGCCGCGCGCTCAGAAAGCGTTCTCGGCGGCAACTCCGCCGAGGCATTCCTCGCGCTCGCCGATGAGTACTTTCTCGGCATTGATGCTCTCGACACTCATGCGCAGGCCGGAATCGTGACCGAACGTCACCGCGCACTGCGAAAAATTGCTGCCCAATCCGGAGCCATTTTTAAGACGAGCGGAGCAGGAGGTGGCGATGTGGGGCTTGTCTTTGCCAAGCTGGACTCTGCGGACCACCTCTCGTCCGTCTTCACCGAAGCCGGAGCCACCGTGATCCCTGTACCCGCCAGCCCTGACGGGGTACGCATGGAGGCCTCATGACGGACTCACGAATTCCGCGCTTTTACCAGTTAAGCGTCGAGGAGCGTCTGCGCGAACTTCGCGAACGCGGTGTTCTGAGCACCGAAAATTATGAGTCGCTGAGCACCGGCTCCTACATTCTCACGGGCATCAAAGCTGATCGTCTCACCGAGAACGTCGTCGGTGTGTTCTCCATGCCAATGGGGCTCGGTCTCAACTTCACTATCAACGGCCGCGACTACCTCGTGCCCATGGTGGTCGAAGAACCATCCATCATCGCTGCCGTAAGTTCCGCGGCACTCCTCGTGCGCAAGTGTGGAGGATTCACGAGCGTCGCAGACGAGCCTCTCCTCATCGGCCAGGTTCAGGTGCTGGATGTGCCGGACCCGGATGCCGCCGCACGTCGCATCGTCAACGCGAAGCAGAGCATCCTGAACCTCGCCAACAGCGAGCACCCGAACATGGTTGCCCGCGGTGGCGGAGCCGTCGATGTGGAAGTACATCAACGCGGAACAACGGCAGCGCACGGTGAACTCGTTGTCGTGCACCTGGTCGTTGACACCAAAGACGCGATGGGCGCCAACCTCGTGAACACCATGTGCGAAGCAGTTGCCCCGCTGGTTGAGGAATTGAGCAGCGGGCGCGTGTTCCTTCGCATCCTCTCAAACCTGGCCGACCGTGCCATGGTTCGCTCCCGTGCCGTGATCCCGCCGGAGCTTCTCGGCACGGATCACTTCTCTGGCGAGCAAGTTCGCGACGGCATCGTTCTCGCCGGAGAATTTGCCGAACTCGACGTCTATCGCGCCACCACCCACAACAAGGGCGTGATGAACGGCATTGACGCCGTCGCCATCGCGACAGGAAACGATTGGCGCGCCATCGAGGCCGCCGCGCACGCCCATGCGTCGACGACCGGTTCCTATCAACCCCTCACGCGGTGGTACACCGATTCCGACGGCAACCTCGTGGGCGAAATTTCCCTCCCCCTTAAAGTGGGCACCGTTGGCGGTCAGGTGCAGTCGAACCCTGTCGTCGGTATCGCCTACGACATCTTGGGCACGCGCTCTGCACGCGAACTCGCCGAGGTCATGGCCGCGGTTGGCTTGGCGCAGAACATGGCGGCACTCAAGGCGCTTTCGACGGAGGGCATCCAGCCGGGTCATATGCGCCTTCACGCGCGCAGTGTTGCGGTCGCTGCTGGTGCAAGCGAAGACGAGTTTGACGAAGTTGTCGATTGGCTCGTCGCCAGCGGTGACATCAAAGTATGGAAGGCGCAGAAGATTATTGAAGCACTGAGGGGCGGCGCATCGCCGACAGGAACCATCGATATCACCCCACTGCGCCCAGCCAAGCTGGACCCGAAGGCGAACGTCGGCTACGGCAAGATCATCCTTCTGGGTGAACACTCAGTCGTGTACGGACATCACGCCATCGCCGCGCCACTCAGCCTTGTGATTCGAGCCGAGGTCACCGGGTTCACCCCCACAAGTGAATTGCAGATCTCCGGCTGGGATTCTGACCCCGCGGCCCACAACCCCGCTGGCGCGAGGCTCGCAGAACGCGTAGCGGTTCTGATCGCCGAACGCATCGGAGTCGCCGACACCCCCGTGCACGTTGATGTTTTTCCCGACCTGCCACGCGCAAGCGGCCTCGGTGCCTCTGCTGCCCTCGCGGTCTCCGTCATCCGTGCCATCGTTCACCGTTTCGGTCTCACCGTGTCCGACGCAGAAATCTCGCACCTTGCCTTCGAGTGCGAACAGCTCGTGCACGGAACCCCGTCCGGGATCGACAACACCGTCGCCACGTTCGGCAAAATGATTTTGTTCCGCAAGACAGATGACGGCAACGAGATCCAGAACATCCATGCGCCCACGGCTATCCCCGTCGTCGTGGGCCTCACGGGAGTGCGCTCGCTCACGGCCGATACGGTAAGCCGCGTGCACTCTGGCTGGCAGAAGAACCCGCAACACTATGAGGCGATCTTCTCCGAGATTGACGATCTCGTGATGACGGGAATGAACGCAATCACTCGTGGCGACCTGCCGGCACTCGGAGAGGTCATGAACCTCAACCACGGTCTGCTGAATGCTCTGCAGGTCTCCAGCCCCGAACTTGAGTCGATTGTCGACCTGGCTCGTCGCGCCGGTGCGCTCGGCGCGAAGCTCACGGGTGGTGGTGGCGGCGGCGCCATGATCGCCATTGCGGAGCCTGATCGCATCCATTCTGTTGCGAGCACTCTCGACGTGGCGGGCTACCAAACGTACCTCACCGAGATCCACACCAACGGAAACGGTAAGCTGTCATCGTGAGCTTCAATTTTCCGCGCGTACTGTTGTCTATCGTGACTCTTGCCTCCTTGGCCTTGTTCGGGATGTGGGTCTATGTCGTGTTCTTTCGCGGCTAACTAGCACCCACTGCACGTGACCGCGAATCCGAGTGATTCGCTCCGATCGACCCGGTCTGTGATGATTTGAGCATGACTATTCCTCCCATCGTGTTCGGCATTGTTCTCATCCTTCATTTCGTCGGACTCGCCTCGCTGCTTGGTGGCGTCATGGTGCAGATTAAAGACACCATTGCGGGCAAGGGCCGCGTGATTGCCGCCATGTTCCACGGTGCGCTTCTGCAGCTCATTACCGGACTGTTGCTTGTCGGCTTCATCGAGATGGGTGACGGATCGATCAACAACGGCAAGATCGCCACGAAGCTCGCGATCCTGATCATCATCACCGTGCTCGTCTTGGTATACCGCAAGAAATCGAAGGTTGCTTCATGGGTGATCTGGGTGATTGGTGCTCTCACGCTCACGAACATCGTCATCGCCGTGCTCTGGCACTAAAACAGACGATTCTGCTGTTCGTCTAGTTCAGTAACAACTTCCTGAGGTTTCTCAGCGATCACGAAATCGGTCACGGGGGCGGGTGTGGCTTTTCGTGCTGGTACGAAAGAGAAAATAAGCCGTCACTGCTGCATACCCCTAGTCTTGCAGGGAGTGAGAAGTGGAACGAACTATTTGTCGTGAAGGGGCGTCATGAGGATTCGGCACGTCGGGGTTTTAGCTGTCGTTATTTTGCCTTCGCTTTTGCTTTCTGCCTGTGGTGAGAAGCCTCAAGCAGATGTCGCACCATCGCCGGCGCCGTCATCGTCGGCATTCAGCGATCCAACGCTTGCTCCCTTGGAATTTTCGGCGGATGTCGTGCTCAACGTCATGGGAACGGTGACGGCCGACAACGGTGCAAAAATGCTTCTCACGCTCATGGTGCACGCCTCGAAAGCAGCGACAGACCCAGACGCGGCGGCGGGCGTGTCCACACTCTCCACCGTGTGCTCAGGGGAGCTTGATTCTGGGGTGCTCTCCGGCGGAGCCTTCGGGATCGTCCAGGTGGATTACTTAGCGACCCTCGTCGGCACCACCGCGTGGCCGACGACCATCGAGCTCATGGTGATGCCCACTTCTCAAGGCGTGGCGCTTGCCTCCGCTGGAGACGTCACACAGAAGGAAGTTCTGCCAGCCCCTTTTGAGCCAGGTTCCTCCGTGCCCCACTGCAAACAGAATGCGTTTCTCTCCGGGCCGGGAGCGGGAACGACGTTTGTCGCGCTCGCGGGCGACGCATCGGACAACCCACCTTTCGAACGCTGGGCAGACTTGCCATTCGGTTTCAGCGCTGATAGCCCCGCAGGTTTTGTAGGAACTACCGCTTTCGGTGGCCCAAACTTGGGTGGCGTCACCTTCTCGGGCTGCGGCGCAACCATCACAGCACTCGCATCAACGCTCGGGTACCCAGCGGCCTCATGGTCTCAACAGTTCGCCAAATACCACTGCGCTGTGGGTGGTACTACCCAGTCGTTCAACGGCACGTAGGCAATTCCGAGCCTGGTCAACTACGGTTAACGCGGTCAGGAACCACGCAATTCACTGAGAATTCGCTCGCCACTTCGCGCCCTGACGCCTCGCGTGAGAAAGATAGCTATGACTACAACTGCATCAGAGCGCCGTCGCCGAAACGGCCGATCGGACCGCGACAAAACTGACGGACCGCGGGCAAGGTTCGGCGAACTTCTGCCGTACATCCTCGAGCACCGCACGACGTTGGTGTGGGTCATCATCCTGAGCATCTTTGGTGCTGCAGCATCCCTCGCGCAACCCCTCATCGTCAGCCAGGTGATCGGGCTCGTCGAAGCGCGGAAGGCGCTCGGCATGCTCGTCTGGGTGCTCGTGGGCCTCGTCGTCGCGGCGGCGCTGCTCAGCGGGCTGCAACACTACCTGCTGCAACGCATGGGAACCTCCGTGGTCTATTCGGCGCGGCGCCAACTGGTTGCGCGCATCCTTCGGCTACCGATCAACGAGTTCGACACACGCCGCACCGGAGACCTCGTCTCTCGTGTGGGCAGCGACACCACTCTGCTCTACTCTGTGATGACGCAGGGTCTCGTGGATGCTGTTGGTGGCGCTCTGCTTTTCGTCGGCGCGCTCATCGCCATGGCCATCATCGACCCCGTGTTGCTCGGGCTCACCCTCATCGTGATTGTCATCTCCGTGGTGGGCGTGGTGACCCTTGCCAGCCGCATTCGCGTCGCCTCACAGAAGCAGCAAGACAAGGTCGGGGATGTCTCTGCAGCCGTCGAGCGCTCGGTGAGCGCCATCCGCACGGTGCGAGCTGCCAACGCCACCGGCCGCGAAAATGATGCCATCGACGTGGAGATCAAGGGCGCGTGGCACATGGGTGTGCGCGTGGCGAAGGTCTCCGCGCTCGTGGTGCCGATTGCCGGGATCGCGCTGCAGGTCTCACTGCTCACCGTGCTCGGTGTTGGCGGATTCCGGGTGGCGAGTGGCGACATCACGATCGCCTCGCTGGTGGCGTTCATCATGTTCCTGTTCCTGATGATCTCCCCACTTGGGCAAGCGTTTGGCGCCGTCACAAGCGTCAACCAGGCGCTCGGAGCGTTAGGGCGCATTCAAGAGATCATCAACTTGCCGAGCGAAGGCGACGATGACGGGGCGGGCACGAGAGTGGCCGATATTACCTCCCACGCGGCCATCAGTTTCGAAGATGTGTCGTTCCGTTATGCCTCCTCGCAGCCCGTCGTTGAAGTTCCCTTCGAGACGTCCGCTTCGCGGGCTCCTCAGGGAACAGTTGCTGAGGAATCGCTGCCTCAGGGAGCGGTCGCTGCGTCACCGCCCGTTGACGAGCGCGCGGCACCGAGAGAGAAAGTCGCTTCTGGCCTTTCCGTGCCGCCAGCAGCGGCGGTGGTGCCCACGGACGAAGACGGTCGCCTCGAAAGCGAGCGCCTCGAAGGGGGCCGCCGCGACGTGCTCCACAACGTGACTTTTTCTGCCACTCGTGGGCAGCGCATGGCGCTCGTGGGGCCATCCGGGGCAGGCAAGAGCACGATCCTCGCACTCATCGAACGGTTCTATGACGCGAACGCTGGCGTGATTCGGTTGGACGGGGTCGACATCCGCTCAATGGATCGTGCAGACCTGCGCAGCCGCATTGGGTACGTGGAGCAGGATGCCCCCGTGCTCGCCGGCACCCTTCGTGACAACCTCACGCTCGGTGCCCCGAGTGCGACCGACGACGACTGCATCCGTGTGCTCGAGTCCGTGAACCTGAACGAGGTTCTGCAGCGTGACCCGCGCGGCCTGGATGCCGAAGTGGGGGAGGCCGGCGTCATGCTCTCGGGCGGCGAGCGCCAGCGTCTCGCGATCGCGCGGGCCCTGCTTGCCGCACCCCCCATCCTGCTACTGGATGAATCCACCTCATCCCTGGATGGCCTCAACGAGCAGCTACTGCGCAAAGCAATCGACGCTGTGGCCGAGAACCGCACGCTCATTGTGATCGCACATCGGCTCTCCACGGTTGTCGATTCCGACCAAATCGTGGTGCTGGATCACGGCCAGGTCGTCGGCGTTGGCACGCACTCGGAGCTCGTCGCCTCGACCCCGCTTTACAAGGACCTCGCGAAGCACCAGTTGCTCGTCTAACTCACCCAGTTGGCAACTCATCCAGTTGGCAACTCAACCAGTTCGTAACTCAACCAGTTCGTAACTCAACCAGTTCGTAACTCAACCAGTTCGTAACTCAACCAGTTCGTAACTCAACCAGTTCGTAACTCAACCAGTTGGTAACTCAACCTTGCTCCGTGAGCGGGGGCGGCCCCCCCCAACCAAACACCCCAGAAGGCGAGGG
>JBBSQX010000017.1:0-78373 GCA_038243605.1 Actinomycetales bacterium | reverse complement strand
GACGACATCCGCTGCCCGGCTGAGTTCAGCTTCACCGAACCGTGCCGCTTGCACCGACATCAGGTCGATCCCGTCTTGCTGAATTCCGCGCAACACTGCGGCGACACCGCCGGCGACGCCGTCGGAGAATGCAGCGACCACGATGAGGTCTCGCAGGCGCTCAAGCAAATCTTCGACGAACCGTCTGGGGTCTTGCCCGGTCTGAATGACGCGGTCCACGGCAGAGAACACCGCTGCAGCATCGCGCATGCCAAGAGCGTCAATGACCTCGCTGAGCAGTGCAGAGTGGGTGTACCCGAGAAGCGCCACAGCACGCTCGTACTCAATCTCGCTGCCCTCGGATCCTGCCATCAGTTGATCGAGCAGCGACAAGGTGTCGCGCACTGAGCCGCCTCCGGCGCGAACAACGAGCGGAAGAACTCCGGCCGCGACAGTCACCTTCTCGCTATCGCACAGTTCTTGCACATACTCGAGCATTTGAGCGGGCGGAACAAGCCGGAACGGGTAGTGGTGGGTGCGCGAGCGGATAGTACCGATGACCTTTTCTGGTTCGGTGGTCGCAAAAATGAATTTGATGTGCTCCGGCGGCTCTTCCACGATCTTGAGGAGCGCATTGAACCCTTGCGGCGTCACCATGTGCGCTTCGTCGAGGATGAAGATTTTGTAGCGGTCGCGGGCCGGAGCGTACACGGCGCGTTCGCGCAGGTCGCGTGCGTCATCAACACCGTTGTGGCTGGCCGCATCGATTTCGACGACATCCAGCGATCCGCCACCATCACGCGAGAGTTCGACACAGCTAGGGCATGTGCCGCACGGAGTATCTGTTGGGCCCTCTACACAATTAAGACAGCGAGCCAGAATGCGCGCACTCGTCGTCTTGCCGCAACCGCGAGGACCACTAAACAGGTACGCGTGGTTAACCCTATTGGTGCGCAGCGCGGTCATGAGCGGCTCGGTCACCTGCGATTGACCGATCAATTCGGCGAACGTTTCTGGCCGATAACGGCGATACAGGGCAGTGACCACCACACCATGCTACTTGGCACAGCCGACGGACTGTCGTGCGTTCGTGAGAGCGTTACGCCTCGACGAGGGCGAGAGCCTGCCGAGCAATCTCGAGTTCCTCATTTGTCGGCACGACGAGCACCGCGATAGGCGAATCATTCCTCGAAACAACCCGAGCGTTTCGGTCAGCAGATTCGTTGCGCTCCGTGTCGATCCGGATGCCGAGAGCCCCAAGACCCGCGAGAGCACCAGCGCGCACCGAGGCATTGTTCTCGCCAACCCCCGCAGTAAAGACGATCGCGTCTGCGCCGCCCAGCTGGGCGAGGTAGGAGCCAACATACCCGCGAATCCGGTGCAGGTAGACATCGAAGGCAAGCCCGGCCTCAACCCCACCAGATGCGGCAGCCTTCTGTACGTCGCGAATGTCCCCAAAACCACCAAGACCAAGAAGCCCGCTGCGGTGATTAAGCAAATCGTCAAGGTCATCGGTGGTGAGCCCGGCTTCTCGCTGCAAGTGCAAGAGCACCCCGGGGTCGATGTCGCCGCCGCGCGTACCCATCATGAGCCCCTCAAGCGGGGTCAACCCCATCGAAGTTTCAACTGACGTGCCGCCATCAATAGCGCACGCTGAGGCGCCGTTGCCAAGGTGCAGCACGATGAGTTTCAGCTCGTCGAGAGGCCGCCCGAGAACGTCAGCGGTCGCCGTGGCAACGTACTGAAACGAGATTCCGTGAAACCCGAACCGGCGAATGCCGTTCGCACGCGCAACCTCACGGTCAATCGCGTACGTGAAGGCCACAGGAGACAGCGTCTGATGAAAAGCAGTGTCGAAGATTGCCACCTGCGGCACGCCGGGAAAAGTGTGCTCTGCGGCGACAATGCCGGCGAGGTTCGGCGGGTTATGCAACGGCGCAAGCACCGACAACTCATCGATCGTAGATTTCACCTCGTCGGTGACAATGGTGGGGTCGACGAAGCGTTCACCCCCGTGAACCACGCGGTGAGCGACAGCGGCGATCGGCGCTGCAGCGTCAATCCCCTGCTCTGCGAGCCCCTTCAGCATCAGCTGAAATGCGGCCGAGTGATCTGATACCGCGCCCTGAGACTCTTGGTGAGTGCGCGAGGTCGCGTGAGTACCCCCTTCGAGAGCCTCAGGGAGCGGCACTTCTCCGATGCGCTCAATGAGCCCGCTAGCGAGAACAGTCTCTCCGGTGAGTTCGATGAGTTGATACTTGAGAGACGACGACCCAGAGTTGACGACTAAGACGCGGCTCATGGACGTGCAGCCTGCGCCTGGATTGCCGTAATCGCAATCGTATTGACGATGTCTTGCACTGTCGCGCCGCGCGAAAGGTCGTTGACGGGCAATCGAAGCCCCTGCATGATCGGCCCGATGGCCACGGCTCCCGAGCTGCGCTGCACAGCCTTGTACGTGTTGTTTCCCGTGTTGAGGTCGGGAAAAATGAACACTGTCGCGCGCCCCGCGACCTCGGATTCGGGCAACTTTGCGAGCGCGATGGCGGCATCCGCCGCTGCGTCGTATTGAATGGGACCATCGACCGGGATGCCGTGCACGCGAGAACGCACAATCGCGGTCGCCTCCCGCACTTTGTCGACATCCGCCCCCGTGCCAGATTCTCCGGTGGAGTACGACAGCATCGCGATGCGAGGCTCGATACCGAACTGTGTTGCCGTGGCGGCGGCAGAGACCGCGATATCGGCAAGCTCCGCCACCGTGGGCTCTGGAATCACGGCGCAGTCGCCGTAGACGAGCACTCGGTCGGCAAGCGCCATGAGAAAGACGCTCGAAACAACGGAGACACCCTCGCCCGTTTTGATGATCTCGAAAGCTGGTCGCACCGTCTGGGCTGTCGTATGAGCGGCGCCAGACACCATGCCGTCGGCAAGACCTAGTTGCACCATGAGCGTGCCGAAATATGAGGGGTCAGTGACGGTGTCGCGCGCGCGCTCGATCGTCACACCCTTGCTCTCGCGCAGGCGGTGGTACTCCTCAGAAAATTTGAGCCTCAACACGTCATCAAATGAGCTCAGAACCGTTGCTTTCTGGATGTCGAGGCCGAGTCCGATGGCCCGGGAGCGCACCTCGATCTCCTCGCCAAGAATCGTGAGATCAGCGATCCCCCTGCTCAGCACCGTTGCGGCCGCACGCAAAATGCGGTCATCTTCACCCTCAGGAAGAACAATGTGACGACGGTCTGCCCGTGCACGCTCGACAAGGCCGTACTCAAACATGAGCGGGGTGACGACGGGCGTGTGTTCGACATCCAAAAGGCCAAGCAGTTCGACGGCGTCGATGCTGATCTCAAACATTGAGCGCGCGGTGTCGAGTTTGCGCTGCGAGTCTGCGGCCAGCCGCGGCCTGATCTGCGTGATGCGCACCGCAGTGTCGTAGCTGCCAAGCTCCGTGCGGATGATCGGCAGCGTTGAGCGCAGGCCCTCGATGAGCCGGTCGATGGGTTCTGGAATCTCGAATCCACCATTGAGCACAATTCCAGCGATGGAGGGGAACGTTCCAGATTCGTTGGCCATGAGAACCGCAAGCAAGATCTCGGTGCGGTCGGCAGGCACAACAACCACGGAGCCCTCAATAAGTCTCGGCAGAACATTGTTCATTCCCATGGCGGCGACAACAACGCCGAGCGCCTCCCTGCTGAGCAGCTCGGGGTCACCCTTAACTAAGGTTCCCTCCGTGGCCTCCATGATGGAACGCATGGTGGGCGCAACAAGCACCGGGTTCTCTGGAACAGTCCAGATAGGAACATCGGGGGTAGCGCTGGCGACAGCTGCGCGGATCTCCTCGCGCGCCTGAGGGTTCGCCCTGTTGACGATCACCGCGAGCAGCGTTGCGTGCTCGTGTTGGAGTTCAACGAGAGACAACTCGGTGAGTTGTCTTAAGGCATCCGGAGATCGCGACTCTGCTCGGTCACTGACCCGACCACCCAACACCAAAACGACCGGCGCACCGAGGTTCGCCGCGATTCTGGCGTTGAATCCTAGCTCCGTCGGGCTGCCAACATCGGTGTAGTCGGAGCCGAGGATGACGACGGCGTCGCACAGCTGCTCCACCGCTTTGAACCTTTGCACGATGGTGGCAAGTGCAGCCTCAGGGTTGGAGTGCACGTCTTCGTAGCTCACGCCTACGCACATGTCGTAGTCAAGTTCGACGCCGTCGTGTGCGAGCAACAACTCCAGAACGTAGTCGCGTTCTACCGTGGAGCGGGCGATGGGGCGGAAGACGCCCACACGTTCAATTGAGCGCGTGAGCGTGTCGAGCACACCAAGCGCAATTGTCGATTTACCGGTGTTGCCCTCCGCGGAGGTGATGTAGAGGGATCTGGCCACCACTCCAGCCTACGGCTGTCAACAGCCCACGGGTGCTGACAGCCCACAACCGTGCAGCGACAAAAAAGACCCCTCGTGCACCCGCCAGAGCCCAACTACCCTTGCTACGTTTCCGTCCTGGGGGAATTCATCGAGGTGACGCCACACGAGGGGCCGCACAAAGTCTACCGGCAAGCGGGGGTTGATCGACAAGCGCAGCAGTTGCCGGAACCTCAGTGCTTCTCAGCAGCCGGGCGCTACAGGTTATGCGCGATCCGTTCGGTCGTCGTCTCGCCAGGCACCTGCTTGTGGGCCGCAGATACCAGCATCATTGCCATCACGGCAAGCCAGGTAGCACCAGCAATCCAGGTGCAGAGCACGCCCATGTCGTGAACAACGGGAAGCCCAAGGAGCCCGCCAATGTGGATGCTGGCAACCGAGAACATCCCGAGCGGAAAGACCATGCTCCACAATTCGGACTCGTATCGCACCGGGTATCGCTTCACAGCGTGGCGCCAGATTCCGAAAATCACCAGGATAGGAATCCACCACACACCGAATGCCCACAGCATGAAGGTGAACCCCGAAATGAAGTCGTGCGTGGCTTTCATGATCGGAAGGTTCGTCAGAAGACTCAAAATTGACCATCCTGCATACACCGTGATCGCGGTGGCACCCATGTAGACCCAATAGGTGGGACGGATACCGAAGGCATCCTGCGTTGTCGTCATCAGGCGCAGTGTGATGATGACGGTCAGAATGATGTACAACATCACGCCGATGCTCCACATTCCTACCGCGATAACGCCAAGGATGTTGACGTTGAGTCCGTGGTCGATGATGCCCGTCACCACGGAGATCGACTGAGTGGCCACCACCCAAATGAACCAACTTCCGTTGGCCTTGTGGGCAGGCGGGCCGTCTTGTGGCCCCAGCATCATTGCCGCCGCGATGCCGTAGGTGAGCACAAGCCAGAACGGAACGCTAACGCACAGGAGCACGATCGTCACGAGGGGCTCGATGGCGAAGAACAGTGCGCCGACCACGTTCATTGCGGCGACGATGGTGGCGTACCCGAAGGCGATGGCCGGGTTGCGGGCGTCAGCGTAGACGTGGTCCCAGTGACGAACGATCCGCCACACCAGTGCGCCCGTGAGCGCGAGCAGGCCGATGACGGAGATGACCAGCAGAACCAGCGTGATGGTGGCTTGCCCAACGAGAGAGAACGCACCTGCAACTATTCCGGTGGCCATGACGAACGCGAATGCGCCAGGAGGGAGCTTTCTCACTGCCGTGCTGAGGCGCCCAGCTTCCGCTGTCATGGTGCCTTTTTTCGGGTCAGTCAACCGCGTCGTCGCCATGCACGTAGGCTACGCGGGCGCCCATCACGGTGTCCCGCAAAAATACGGTGAAAAATGCGGGCTACAGGATGAGGCGTAGTGGTTTCTCAAGATTTTCAACGAGATCCCGCAAGAACCCGGCGGCAACAGCACCGTCCATGACGCGGTGATCGACGGTGAGCGTGATCTTGAGTTTCGGAACCTCGACCAACTCCCCGTCGCGCAGCATGGGTACCGGGTTTGTCGCACCAACCGCAAGAATCCCTGCCTCTGGCGGGTTGATCATGGCGGTGAACTGATCGATTCCGAACATCCCCAGGTTCGAGACGCTGAACGTTCCGCCACTCATCTCATCAGGGCTCAGCTTGCCGTCGCGAGCCTTGGCAGCGAGCGCCACCGTTTCGCGCGAAATCGCGGCAAGATCCTTCTGGTCTGCGTTGCGGATGACGGGAACGAGCAGCCCCGAATCAGTCGCCACCGCAATTCCAACATTCACGTTGCCGCGCCGAACCAGTGCGTCATCGCCCCAAGACGAGTTCGCCTCCGGGTGCTGGCGCAGAGTCACGGCGGCAGCGCGCACGAACAAGTCATTGACGCTCACCTTGATTCCCTGAGACTCAAGGCTCTCGTTCACGTCGACCCTGAACGCCAACAGCTTCTCCATGCTGACGATGCTCGTGAGGAAGAAGTGCGGTACCGCCTGGCTTTCGGTGAGCCGTTTCGCCGCAACCTTGCGGATGCGATTGACCGCAACAACCTCGTCTTTACCCGTCAGGGGCGCAGCGACGTTCACCGCTGACGCACTAGCTGATGGCGAGTTCTGCGACGGCTGGTTCTGCGACGGCTGGTTCTGCGACGGCTCGTCGGCAATGGCGGCCTCGACATCAGCCCGCACGACGCGGCCCTGCGGGCCAGATCCGGTGATAGCGGCGGGGTCGAGTCCATGATCTTTCGCGATCTTGCGTGCGAGAGGAGACATGCGTGGGCGCGACGAGTCATCGGCAGACTCCGTGGAGGCTGGCTCTGGTGAGGGCTCTGCCTTCGCATTCGCTTCGGGCTGGTTTCGAGACGCCGCCTCCGGCGACTTCTCAACCAGCGGGTCCTCGGCTTCGGGCTGGTCCTCCGCCTCCGGCGACTTCTCAGCCGGCGACTTCTCAACCGACGGCTCCTCGGCCGCGGGCTCGTCGTCGGTCTGCGGCTCGTCCTTCTTTGCCGAAGCCTTTTTCGGTGACTCTTTCTTAGGCGCCTCAGACTTAGCAGAACCATCGCCGATCATTGCCACCGGGGTGCCGATCGGAACGACAGTTCCCGCTTCCACAAGGTGCTTCTCAAGCACCCCAGATTCAAAGGCTTCGAGGTCCATCGTGGCTTTGTCGGTCTCGATTTCGGCCAGGATGTCGCCCTTGGTGATCGTGTCACCTTCGTTCTTCAACCACTTCGCGAGCTCGCCCTCTTCCATCGTGTCCGACAGTCTTGGCATCACCACTTCAGACATTCTGGTCTCCCTTGAACGCGCTCGCCGCAAGCGTTTCATTGATGACCTTTGTCAGGTCGGCGGCATCCGGCATCGCTGCTCGCTCTAGCGGTTTGGCATACGGCAACGGCACTTCGGCGCCTGCGACGCGGCGCACGGGCGCATCGAGCCAGTCGAACGCCCCCTCTCCGATCGTCGCGGAGATTTCTGCACCAATCCCGTAGCTGAGCAGGTCGTCTTCGAAGATCACAGCACGGCTCGTTTTGCGCACAGATTCGCAGATTGTGTTCCGGTCGAGCGGACGAAGGCTGCGCAAGTCGACGACCTCCACAGACACGCCTTTCTCAGCAAACTCTTTCGCCACTTCAAGAGCGGTGACAACACCGCGTGAGTAGCTCACGACGGTAATGTCGGTGCCCTCTTTCGCAATCGCGGCCGTGCCAATCTCCCCCACCTGTTCGCCATCAGGCACGTCGCCCTTGAGATTGTAAAGCCCGAGGTTTTCGAGGAACAGCACGGGGTCATCGTCGCGAATCGCCGCCGTGAGAAGCGCCTTGGCATCCGCTGGGTTAGATGGCGCCACGACTTTGAGCCCTGGGATGTGCGCGTACCACACCTCGAGGTTCTGCGAGTGAGTTGCGGCGAGCTGCTGCCCGCCGCCACCTGGCGTTCGGATGACGATGGGAACACTCACCTCGCCGCCGAACATCGTGCGAATCTTCGCCGCGTGGTTCACGATCTGGTCGATAGCGATGAGCGAGAAGTTGATCGTCATAATCTCGACGACCGGACGAAGGCCGAGCATTGCCGAGCCAATCGCAACCCCTGTGAAACCTTCTTCAGAAATTGGGGTGTCAACGACGCGCTTGGGACCGAACTCTTTCAGCAGCCCGGCGGTTATTTTGTACGAACCCTCGAACACGCCAATTTCTTCGCCGATGAGGTACACGTTCTCGTCGCGCTTCAGCTCTGCGCGCAACGTTTCGTTGAGCGCCTGACGGTAGGTCATTTCGGTCATGACATCACCACCACTGGGTCGCCGGGAAACCGGTCAGGCATATTGGGCACCTGCGTGGCATACACACGTTTGAACATTTCTGAAATTTCGGGGTCTGGGCTCGAGTCTGCGAATTCGACCGCTTCGTTCACAATCTTCTCTGCGGCGTCGTGGATGGCATCCGCTGCTTTCTCGTCGAGCACTTTAGATTTCACAAGCTTGTTGCGGAATGCGGGAACCGGATCATTCGCCTGCGCCTCCTCGGTATCTTCCTTGGAGCGGTAACGCGCTGGGTCAACCACGGAGTGCCCCTTGAGCCGATACATCATGAGCTCGAGGATCACCGGTTGCCTCTCGACTCGAGCTTGCTCGAGCGCCGCGAGCGCCGCATCCCGAACCACCACCGGGTCGTGGCCATCGACGCGAGTTCCCGGAATGCGGTACGAGCTTCCGCGCTTGTAAAGGTCGGGTTCGGCGGTGGATAGCTCGACGGGCGTTCCCATCCCGAGCCGGTTGTTGGTGATTACGTACACGATGGGGAGTTTCCAGAGGCCCGCAAGGTTCAGCGATTCGTGGAAAGCACCAATGTTGGTGGTGCCGTCCCCCAGAATGCACATAACGGCGTCTGCGCTCTTACCCGCTTTACTGCGGTAGTTGATGGCAAACGCGGCACCTGTTGCGGGCGGAATCTGGCCACCAACAATGCCGTATCCGCCCATCGTGCGCCGTTCAAGATCGAACATGTGCATCGAGCCACCGTAACCGCCGACGACGCCGGTGGCTTTGCCGAAGAGTTCGGCCATCACCGGGCCAGCACCCAGGCCACGCATGAGCGCGTAACCATGGTCGCGGTACCCCATAAAGAGGTAGTCAGTGGCTTTCAGCGCGGCCATAAGACCAACGACGGTTGCCTCCTCGCCGAGATTGAGGTGACAGTAACCGCCAACTTTTGCCCGAGCATACATTTCGCTTGCGCGGAGTTCGAACTCACGCACGAGAACCATCTGCTCGTAATAACCGCGGAGCGCTTTGGCAGATTCGCCTTTTTGCTTCGCGGAACCTTTGGCGCCTGTCGGACGTTGTGTGTCCGCCATGGGGGCCTCGCTTTCCAAGAATTAGTCCCTTCCAGCCTATTCCTCTGTTGGCATCATTTCTCTCGGAGCCCGAAGCGGAACCTTTTGTTCGCCATCGCTGAGGCAGAATTGAGGCATGATTGCCCTCGAAGTCGCCGATTGGCGCCGCCGCGTGTTCGCGCTGTACAGAGTTGTGCGCGAGTCAACTGATCTGCCCGCCGCGCACGGCGCCTGGCGCCGTGGCCGGAACGAACTGTTTGCCCATCATCCATCCACGCCGCTGCTCCCTGAGAACCGCGGAGGTTTCACCGGACTACCCGTGACCGACTACAATCCGGCGTGGCGATTCGAGGTACCCATAGCGCCCACGGAACCGCGGCGGCTGGAGGTGGAGACGGGCACAAACGGCGTCGTTCCGTTCGATCTCATCGGTGTGGCCTCCGTGCCAGGAGTCGGGTCTTTGGACGTCTGGCACCTTGCCTCCTATGGCGGCGGCATCTTCATACCGGTAAAGGATGCCTTGGCAGGCAAGCCAGACGGAACCTATGGTGGCGGCCGTTACCTGCTCGACACCATCAAGGGCGCCGACCTCGGGCCGGGCTCCGCGCCCCACTCCCTCACGCTCGATTTCAACTTCGCGTACAACCCCTCGTGCGCCTACGACCCGGCGTGGGCATGCCCGCTCGCCCCGTCAGGTAACACGGTAGCGGTGGAGATCCCGGTCGGTGAGCGGTACCGAGGCTCCTTCTAACGGCGCTTACGCCGCTCGAGCACGATTCTTACCTTCCACTCGGCTTGACCGGCGCGCGTCAACGTCGAAAGATTGTCGTATGCCGTTTCACTCCGCGCGCACTATCGACTTATGAGACTGGTCCGAATCCGGTCGGACTACAGTTCATCGTTCTCGCGCCCTTCATCCGAGGATGCCGAGCGATGAGTCAGTCGAACGCGCCAGCCAGGCAACAACGCGTCAAGGCCATCGTGAGAAAATTGCGGCACTACCCAATAACGATCAGTGTGACCGTGATCACTCTGGCAGTGAGCATCCCGGCGCTGATGATTCCGCAGTGGGTGAGGGTGTTAGAGCAAGATCCGCACGCGATGCTGCACGGGCAGTGGTGGCGGTCGGTCAGCCCGATATTTATACAGGGATCTGGGCTCGGCCAGTTCTTTTTCAATGTGCTGGGGATCGTCTTAGTTGGCAGCGCCATCGAGCGCCACTATGGCTGGTGGCGCTGGCTCGTAGTGTATGTCGCGTCAGGTGTGACCGCAATTCTGCTGACGTCGCTGTGGTTTCCGCTTCAGACGGATTCCGGCTCATCGGCAGCGGTTGCCGGACTGATTGGAGCGCTTGTGGTGAGCATGGTGCCGAGAGGGGCCGTCTTGTCATGGCCGGGCATGCTGTACGCCGTGTTCTTCGCCGTCTACTTGACGGTGTTTGCGTTGGGTGGCCCCGTCGTCGCCGCCATAGTCGGAACAATCGTGATCCCAGTTTTTCTGATCACCCGAAGGCGTGCTGGTCGCCACATTCTGCGCGCCGGAACGGTTACTGTCATTCTCCTCGCCACTGCGGCCATGCTCATCGTGGGTGACGCGCATGGCGTGGGGCTGACTGTCGGGATAGTTGTGTCTTTGTTGCTGCGACCGGCGCACACGACCGCCAAAGGACCACTCGATGCACAAGTGCCGGTCGAGCTGAAGTAATGAGCATGGCCCCGGCACGGTAGCGCAGGGAACCAGCGACGGCACTCTCAGTCTGCCGCGGCTTCAGCTTTCTCACCGTGTTCCACGATATCGCCGTCCTTGAACAGGATTCCTTGGGCGATCTCACGCCATTTCGGCTTTGCGCGAAGCAGGAACTCCAGCTCCATACTGAAGTGCTTGTATTCTTCACCCAGCGAATCAAGCATGATGGCCCGCGCCACCTCATCGGTCTCAACGGCAATGCGCTGTTCGTACCAACCGATTGCTTCTGCTTCTTCAGACAAACTCGCGCACATCCGAGCGAAGGTGCGTACTTCCGCCGAAAGCTCGTCCGGCGGCTCGTGGTATTGGTCGGTGGACATGGTGACTCCTGTTCGTGTCGGTGCGTCCGACACCTCACACGTTACGCCTCACCAGCGCCGCTGATTCGTTCGTAGGGCGATCCAAAAACGAAACACGAAATACAGTGTTGTCGCGCGTTGCCGTACTAGCCGGCGGGAAGAGGCTCCGTCACGGCTACTGCCCAATTCGCTGGCGAATTTGCAGGAAGGGCTGGGGCGAATGTTCCGGTGATCGTCGTTCCTGTCGTTGACGTACTGAAGTCACCGCCTGTTGCCTTGTCGTTGCACTCACCTTTGAGCGTGACGGTTTCAGCCTCCGTGGTGCCGATGACGAACGTTCCCTCCCCTCCGCCGCTGCACACGACGTAGTAGGAGTACTTGCCAGGGGCCAACATTTCCATGTTGAGAACGGTACTTTGGCCCCTGGATTCGCTCAGCTCTCCGCTGCTTCCGGCAATGTACCCGTCTGATCCGAGCGAAGGAACGCGCTCAGCGGCCCACGCATTAATCGCCGAAGAATCACTCGGAAATTCCGGAGTAGTACTGATGCTGGGTTCCGGAGTCGAGCTAGTCCCAAGTTCAGGAAGCGGGGATGTCGAATTCTGTGGTTCGCCGGAATCGCAGGCCGCAAGAGTGACCAGCAGCAGCCCTGCGCTCAGAACGCCAAGAAGAGCGTGTGTTTTCTGGGGGTTTCTCATTCATTCACCGTATTGAACGATGCTCGTGGGCAACGCCACAGGCAACCGACGCACAGGCCATTGACAGGAGATCTCCCCGTGTTCTCGCAAGAACCACATCGCGCAGAACGCCTCGCGTTGACAGTGCATAAGGAACGGCGGACTATTGGGTAAGGATTACTGAGGAGTGAGCAATGAATAGTTTTGAGGCGCGCGCGCAACTAGATGTTGGGGACAAAAGCTACGAGATCTACCGATTGGATGCGATTCCAGGCTATGAGAGACTGCCGTACAGCCTCAAAGTGTTGCTCGAGAACCTGCTGCGCAACGAAGACGGCAGGCTCGTCACCAAGGAACAAGTAGAGGCGGTCGCAAACTGGGACGCATCGGCAGAACATGGCTCCGAGATTCAGTACACGCCTGCACGAGTGCTGCTACAGGACTTCACCGGCGTTCCCTGCGTCGTCGACCTCGTCGCGATGCGCGACGCCATGGCGGCCTTCGGCGGGGATCCGCAAAAAATAAACCCGCTCATCCCTTCTGAACTTGTGATCGACCACTCGGTTATCGCCGATGCGTTCGGCATGGCAAGCGCCTTTCAGATCAACGCTGATCTTGAATTCACGCGCAACCAGGAGCGCTACCAGCTGTTGCGCTGGGCGCAGCAAGCCTTTGATGACTTTCTCGTTGTTCCGCCGGACACCGGAATTTGCCACCAGGTGAACCTCGAGTACCTTTCTCGCGTGGTCTTCACCCGGGAGCGGGATGCCAGCGACGGGTCAACGGTCACCCAGGCGTACTGCGACACCCTCGTCGGCACAGACTCACACACCCCGATGGTGAACGGCCTCGGTGTGCTTGGCTGGGGCGTTGGCGGGATCGAGGCCGAGGCAGCGATGCTAGGACAGCCCATGAGCATGCTTGTTCCACCCGTCGTCGGCGTGAAGCTCAGCGGCAAACTCCGCGAAGGCACCACCGCCACTGACCTTGTGTTGACGGTGGCAAACCAGTTGCGTCAGCTTGGCGTTGTCGGCAAGTTTGTGGAGTTCTTCGGCGCCGGTGTCGCGGCAATTCCGCTCGCCAACCGCGCGACCCTTGGCAACATGAGCCCAGAATACGGCTCCACGTGCGCGATCTTCCCCATCGACGACGAAACGCTCAACTACCTTCGCCTCACCGGCCGCCCAGACGAGCAAGTACAGCTCGTCGAGGCCTACGCGAAGGCGCAGGGGCTCTGGCATGACCCTGACCATGTTGCCGACTATTCGAGTGTGCTCGAGCTCGACTTGGCGACCGTAGAACCTTCCATCGCCGGGCCAAAACGCCCGCAGGATCGCATCCCGTTGACAAAGGCTCGCAAGGTTGTGAGCGCCATTCTCACCGAGGGTTCGCAGGTGCCGGATATTCTCTCCGGGTTGGATGAGGCCTCAGACGAGTCGTTCCCGGCAAGTGACCCGATCGCGTTCAGTTCACTTGAGCCAAGCGAGGAGCCGGTGGACCGCACCGTCCGGCAGCCAGAGATTCCGTGGCTCTCTGATCCGGTCGCCGTAAAGTTTGCGGACGGCAGCACCTCCGATGTCGACAACGGCCACGTTGTGATCGCCGCCATCACCTCGTGCACGAACACTTCAAACCCGCAAGTCATGATTGGTGCCGGACTCATGGCGAAGAAAGCGGTCGAGCTTGGGCTGCGCTCGAAGCCGTGGGTCAAGACATCCCTCGCACCGGGTTCACGCATCGTCACCGACTATTACGAGAAGGCGGGGCTTACTCCGTTCCTCGACAAGCTCGGTTTCAACCTTGTGGGTTACGGGTGCACAACGTGCATCGGCAACTCGGGCCCGCTCATTCCCGAGGTCGCCAAAGCGGTAGACGACAGCCACCTCAACGTGTCTGCTGTGCTCTCGGGCAACCGAAACTTCGAGGGGCGCATCCACCCACAAACGCAGATGAACTTTCTCATGTCGCCGCCGCTTGTCGTGGCGTACGCCCTCGCAGGCACCATGAACACGGACCTGCTGACTGACTCACTCGGCAAGGGCACTGACGGGCAGGATGTCTACCTGCGCGACATTTGGCCGTCCAGCGAAGAAGTGCAGGCACTCGTTGCCGAGTCGGTGGAATCCGAAATGTTCACGGCGGGTTACGCGAATGTGTTCGACGGTGACGACAACTGGAAGTCGCTGCAGATTCCGGATGCCGACATGTTCGCGTGGGACAACACCTCGACGTACGTGCGCCAACCACCGTACTTCGAGGGGATGCCGCGCGAACCTGAAGCGCTCAAGGACATCACCGATGCTCGCGTGCTTGCGCTGCTCGGCGACTCGGTCACCACTGACCACATCTCCCCCGCCGGAAACATCAAGCGGGATTCGCCGGCCGGAAAGTGGCTGCAAGAGAACGGTGTGAGCCAGGGTGATTTCAACTCCTATGGGTCGCGGCGCGGAAACCACGAGGTGATGATTCGTGGAACGTTTGCGAACATTCGTCTGCGCAACTTGCTCGTGCCAGGGGTCGAAGGCGGCGAAACTCGCCATCTTCCCGACGGCGAACGTATGAGCATTTTTGATGCCAGCCAGAAGTACCAGAAGGATGGCGTGCCACTCATGGTGATCGCCGGTGCCGAATATGGCTCCGGCTCCTCGCGCGACTGGGCAGCGAAGGGAACCCTGCTGCTCGGTGTCAAGGCGGTGCTCGCCGTGAGCTACGAGCGCATCCACCGCTCGAACCTCATCGGAATGGGCGTGCTGCCGCTGCAGTTCCTGCCAGGTGACACGGCGGAGAGCCTTGGCCTTACCGGCGAGGAAAGCTTCTCGGTGCGTGGCCTAGAGGGTGCGGCGAAGATTCCCGACCGCGTCACGGTGTCGGTAACCTCCGATGCCGGAACTCGAGAGTTTGAGGCAGTTGTTCGCATCGACACTCCTGCGGAGGCCGGCTACTTCGAACACGGCGGTATCCTTCAGTACGTTCTGAGGCAACTACTCGCCTCATAGTTGTGAAGGGGTTCACCTCCTGATCCGTAGGGAAAATGCGTGCTGTTCGATGCGATTGTGTTGACCGGGGGGCGTTCGTCTCGGCTGAATTCTGTACCAAAGTCAGAATTCGTTGTCGATGACGCAACGCTTCTCGACCGCACGTTGGGCGCGGCCAAAAACGCGCACCGCATTGCGGTGGTGGGGCTCGAACCATTGACGGATCTTCCCGCGGGTGTCGTTCTCGTTCGGGAGGAACCGCCCTTCAGCGGCCCCGTGGCGGCGATCGCGGCGGGCATCGCGGCGCTGACGGCATCGACTGATGATGCGGCGGATGGCGAGAGCGACGCATTCCTGGTGCTTGCGTGCGATATGCCGCACATCCGCCATGCGGTGCCCTCCCTCCTGGCAGGCCTCGACGCTGCCCCACTGGTCGACGGGGCCATCGCGATCGACGACGGCGGACGCCGCCAACCGCTTGCGGCGGTGTATCGCACGCACGCGCTTATCGCAGCACTTGAGGCAGCATCCGGGAGCACCCAAGGCGGGGGCCAGCTTGCCGGGCTTGCCATGTTTCGACTTCTCGATCATCTGACTCTGGTTGATATTCACGTCCCCCACGATGCGACAGCGGATGTCGACACGTGGGACGATGCTGTGAGGCTTGGGGCAACCCCGCCAGCCCCATCAGCAGAATCTGACGAAGGAATTCACCATGAATGATCAGGAACGCGTCACCCTCGAAGCCTTCACCGTTACGCTCACGGCGGCGCTCGAGCTGAGTGATCTACCGCTCGACATCGACCAGGTTTTGGATCTTGCGGGTGACGCCGCGCGAACCATCGTTCGACCAGCAGCACCGCTCACAACATTTCTGGTTGGGTATGCGGCTGGTCTTGCTGCTGCCGCCGGCACCGACCCTGCTGCAGCGATCAAGACTGCTGCGGACATCGCTGTCGACGCTGCCAACGCCGAATAGACTTGAGAGGCGGAGCGATTCGAAGTACGCGCTCCGGCACTGTCGTCTAGGAGGTTGTCGTGGCATCCATCGACCCCTTGGTGGAACCGAGCGCGCCACTTGACCCGCAGCGTCTCGCCCGCTTTAGCCGCCAGTTGTCACTCCCTGGGTTCGACGACGTAGCCCAGCGACGCCTTGCGAACGCTCGCGTTCTTGTGATCGGTGCTGGTGGGCTCGGCAGCGCAACGGTGCCCTACCTGGCCTCTGCTGGGGTTGGAACGATTGGCATCATCGATACGGATGTCGTCGAACTGTCGAACCTGCACCGCCAGATTGTGCACGGGGTGGCAGACATTGGTCGCAGCAAACTTGATTCGATTGCCGAGACCGTGGCCGCCATTGACCCCGCGATCACTGTGATCAAGCACGGAGACCACCTGGACTCGCGCAACATTCTCGGCATTCTCGCCGACTACGACATTTTGCTCGATGGCAGCGACAACTTTGCGACCAGATATCTGGCCAACGATGCGGCTGTGCTCACGCGTAAACCGCTTGTCTGGGGTGCCATCCTGCGCTACTCGGGTCAGGTGAGCGTGTCGTGGGCAGAACACGCGCCCACTTATCGCGACCTCTTTCCCACCCCGCCGCCTGCTGGATCAATTCCGTCGTGTGCTGAGGGCGGGGTGCTTCCGAGCGTCTGCGCGGTGATCGGTGCACTGATGAGCGCAGAAACCATCAAGATCATCACCGGAATTGGCGAGCCATTAGTCGGCACTGTGACCACATACGACGCGCTCACCGGCCGTTTTCGCGAGCTGCAGTACGGGCGAAGCGATGACGCAGCACCCGTTACAGAGCTCATCGACTACGACGTTTTCTGTGGGATCACCCCTGCCTCAGAAACGACGGAGGCCGAGCCCATGATCGAGCCATTGGCCGATTCCCTCGAGCCAGACGAGCTCGACCAATTGCTGCATGCGGGTAGTGAGCTGCAGCTTATCGACGTGCGAGAACCGTTCGAGCGCGCTATTGCCTCCATCGACCCCTCCGACTTTCTGCCCCTCAACTCGCTCATGGAGCACCTCGACGCCATTCGCCGGGATGTTCCCGTTGTGATCTACTGCCACTCCGGCGTGCGGTCTGCGTATGCACTCAGGCTCCTGCGCGATGCTGGATTCGATAACGTGAGTCACCTTGCTGGCGGAATCGACCAATACTCTGTGGTGGTCGCTCCCACGCTTGTTCGCTACTGATCAGAAAGATTGAAGTTATGGCATCCGACCCGACGGCAGCACCAGCGCCACCACAACCGGTCCTCGCGATGATCACCGAACGCCCGATAGACGAGTCCGAGATTCGTCGTTCCGTTGAGCATCCGGCGAGTGGAGCAGTCGTTATCTTCTCTGGTGTGGTGCGCAATCATGACGGCGGGAACGACATCCTCTCCCTCGACTACTTGGCGCACCCCCAGGCTGAGCAGATTATGGCCGAATGCTGCGCCGCGGTCTCGGCCGAAACTGGGCTCGCGATTGCCGCGGTTCACCGCATCGGGCATCTTGAGATCGGGGACATCGCGCTGTCTGCCGCGGCCTCCGCTGCCCATCGCCGCGAGGCCTTTGAGGCGTGCGAGCTGCTCGTGGAGCGCATCAAGCACTCGGTGCCGATTTGGAAGCGCCAATTCTTTGTTGACGGCCAATCCGAATGGGTGGGGCTCTAGTCGTGCGCCAACGCGGCGTCGTCGCAAACTGGCGAGGTGACCGCGGGTACGGGTTCGTCACGCCGGAGGGGGGCGGGCCTGACCTCTTTCTGCACGTGAGCGCATTCCAGCGGGCAGACGCGCGACCTCACCCAGGAATGGAAGTGACCTACGATGCTCAGGTGAATCGCAAGGGACAACTGCGGGCAGAACACGTGGTCTTGGCCGGAGAGAAGGTCATTCGTACACCTTCGGTGAGCCAGACTGGTGATCGCATCATTGGATATTTTGTCGTCGCGACTTTCGCAATCATCATGATTCTTGAGATCAAATTTTGGGGAATGCCTGCGTGGGTTCTCGCCATTTACGGCGGTGCGAGCATCATTTCTGTCGTGCTCTACTGGCAAGACAAAAGGGCTGCAATCGCGGGAACGTGGAGAATTCCAGAAGAGCAGCTACACCTTCTCGGTCTCATTGGCGGATGGCCAGGCGCGGTCATCGCGCAGAACATTTTTCGGCACAAAACCCAGAAGAAACACTTCGTGAGTTACTTCTGGTTTACCGTTCTGCTCAATGTGTTGATCTTCGCCGCCGCCGGCTCCATCATCTACTTCGATTGGCTCAATCAGTTGCTGGGAACGCAATAGTCAAACCCCGCTACGGTATCCAACCGCCCAGGCTGATCCCCGCCCCTCAGCGGGGAGTGAGACTGTTCTCGTAGACAAAGATCACGGCTTGCACTCGATCGCGAAGTCCAAGCTTCGCCAGCACCCGCCCGACGTGGGTCTTCACCGTCGACTCGCTCACAAACAGTGTTTCTGCCATCTCAACGTTGGTAAGCCCATCACCGATGGCCAGCAAAACCTCGCGTTCACGCGGGGTCAGTGACGCAGTTGGGTCGGCGTCGTCGCTTTTCGTGCCGCCTGAGACCTCAGCTTTCGATGCATCGACCGGCAGTTGTTCGGCAAAGAGTTCGAGCATTTTGCGAGTGATGCGGCCAGAGATAACGGCGTCGCCGTTCACGACCGCGCGGATGGCATTTAACAGTTCTGCTGGGCGCGCATCCTTGAGAAGAAACCCGCTCGCACCCGCGCGCAAGCCACCAAAGGCGTACTCGTCGAGATCGAATGTTGTCAGGATGATGACGCGGCTTTGCGGGTTCGCCGCAACAATACGTCGGGTCGCCTCGATGCCGTCAACCTTTGGCATCCGTACGTCCATGAGTACCACGTCTGGCTGGAGCTCCTCGGCGAGGCGAGCGGCGTCGTCACCGTCGACGGCCTCACCGACGACCTCTAGGTCTGCCTCGGCATCAAGCACCATGCGAAAACCCATTCGCACGAGGGCTTGGTCATCGGCGATCAGAACGCGAATGGTCGCGGCGTTCACAGTGTGCGCGCTCATTCCGTGCCTCCGTCGACCGCGGTGAACTCGGCGCGCACGCGCCAGCCGCGCTCCCTCTGTGCCCCAGAGACTACGGCTCCCCCGTAGAGGGCCACCCTTTCGCTGATGCCGACAAGCCCACGACCGGCACCCTGCCCAGACGCGGAGAGCCCGAGGCCGTCATCCGTCACCGTAATAGCGATTGTCGACGATGAGTAGTGGATGTCGACCTCTACCTTGTTGGCATCTGGTGCGTACCGAAGCGCATTGGTGAGAGACTCTTGCACCGTGCGGTACACCGCGAGTTGGCGCCCTGAATCGAGGGGAGCCTCGCCGGTGATGGTGGAGTGGATAGGTAGCCCCGCCGCACGGAACGTGTCGATAAGCGGCGCAATATCACCGGTTCCTGGCTGCGGCTCGAGGTTGCTTTCTGTTGGTGTCGAGTCGTCGTTAAGCACGCCGAGCATCCTTCTCATATCGGTGAGTGCGTGTCGACCAGTCTCGGCTGAGCGCCTCATGGCGTCTTCGGAGCGAGCGGGGTCTGAGCCCACAAGTGCTGCGGAGCCATCCGCGAGCGAGACCATCACGGTGAGGCTGTGCGAGACGATGTCGTGCATTTCTCTTGCGATGCGCGCACGCTCGGCAGCGGTGGCGAGCAGCGCCTGCTGGTCACGCTCATTGGCCAGTTGTGCGGCTCGATCGATGAGTGCCGCAAGGTAACGCTTACTGTTTCCGGCGTTGACCCCGATGAGCGTTGCCAAGGCCAAGAAAACAAGAGTGGTAAAGGATACGTGGCCAGAGGAGATGACTTCCAGTGGTACTGGGAATGGCGCGAGAGAACCCACGAACAACACTGCTCCTGATGCTGCCAGACCGATCCAGGCGGCACGATTAGAGCGATACACCGCAACCGCATACAGCAAGAGGCATACGCCAAAATCCAGAAAGCCCGCTTGTGTGGCGGTGACCACTGCCGCGCTCCCTGTTGCCATCGCCAGAGCGATCAGTGGGATGCGACGACGCAGCAGCACTGCCACGGTGGAGATTACCGTGGCGATGGCGGCCGCGATCCACCCCCATAACGCGTGAGTGGAACTAATGACGGCGGCGGGCCCAACCGTTGCTGCCATGATGGTTCCGACGATTGCCGTGAGGCCGTAAAGCGCCGCGATCAACGAATCTGTGAACCACGGATGCCGAGTCCAGAACCGCCGCACGGCGCCAGGAGGCTTCGGCAAACGCAAGTCTCCTTCCGTCGCAGTAGCTGCGCGACGGAAGGAGACGTGCGAGTTCGACATGATGAGGACTCTACGCGTCCCGACGCTTTACCAGCACGGCTGCTGAGGCGATCAACACGATGACCCACGTCAAGAGCACCAGGAAACCTTGAGAGCCGTCGAGTGTCAGCAAGTCAGCAGCACCCGCTCCTGGCCCGCCCATGGATCCCGTATCACCGAGCGCGAACATACGGCTGCCAGCCTCAGAGGGCAGAAACACCGAAACGTTGTGAATCCAGGTGGCTTGCGTGAGCGCCGAGACGATAGAGAGCACGGGCGGAATCACCAAGATCAAGCCGAGTGCACTCGCAATACCTCCAGCGCTGCTGCGCAGGATCGCACCGAACGCGAAGGCCAGCACGGCGATCAGGGTAAGGTAACCGGCCCCTCCGAGTAGAGCGAGCATAACTTCACCGTCGAGAAGGTTTGCATGTATGCCTTTGCCCGCCAGTATCGGCATGGTGACGAGCGCCGTCACCATGATGGAGACGAGCCCGACTACGAAGGTCGACACTGCCAGAACCAGCATTTTCGCGAAGAATGCGGGCAACCTGGTGGGCACGGCAGCGAACGTTGAGCGGATCATGCCCGTCGTGTACTCGCCGCTGATGATCAACACACCAAGCACGGCGGCGACAAGTTGTGTGAAGTTCACACCGAGGGTTGCCACCGTCACTGCCAGGGAGTTTTGTGTGGCGACGTCAAGAGCCGGACCATTTGTGTTGTCGAATGTGGCGGCCAACAAAAGACCGAAACCTACTGTGAGCGCCGCAATGATCGCGAAAGACCACACTGTGGAGCGCAGGGTGCGGAGTTTGATCCATTCGGAGTGCACGACGCGCGCAAAGCTCAGGTTGATCTTGCGGTGATCCGTCGACGCCGCTGGGGCATCAACGGCAGGGCCTTTAAGGGTTGTGCTAGTCATCGGGAAACCTCCGAGTGGTATTCGACATCATCTTGGGTGAGTTCAAGGTAGGCATCCTCCAAGGAGGCCGCCAGCGGGGTGAGTTCGTGCAGCACGATGCTGGCCTGCGCTGCCGCCTCGCCGATCTGAGCGGATGTCAGGCCCACGATGCTTAACAGGTCGCGCTCGGTGGTCGTTACGATCACATCGCTGCCCGAAATTCGGCTAGCAAGCTCGGCGGCCTGCGGCGTGCGCACTCGCACGGCAGTGCCGGTCGCGAGAGCGAGGATCTCGCTTACCGGCGCATCCGCGATGATGCGGCCGCGCCCGAGCACGATGAGGTGATCTGCGGTCTGCGCCATCTCACTCATGAGGTGGGAGGAAAGAAAAATTGTACGACCTTGGGAAGCCAGATATTTGGTGAGTTGGCGCACCCAAATTACGCCCTCCGGGTCGAGGCCGTTGACCGGCTCATCCAGGATCAGTGTTTGTGGGTCGCCGAGGAGTGCCGCGGCGATTCCGAGCCTCTGGCCCATACCGAGAGAGAAGCCTCCGACTCGTTTCTTCGCGACGGGCTCAAGGCCGGTCATGGCAATCACTTCATGCACGCGAGCTTTGCCGATTCCGTGGGTGGCTGCCATGGCGAGCAAATGATTGTAGGCCGTGCGCCCGGTGTGGATTGCCTTGGCATCCAGAAGTGCTCCCACTTCGTGCATCGGAGAGCGGTGTCCCGCGTACCGTTTTCCGTTCACCGTGACGGTTCCTGCGCTCGGGCGGTCCAGCCCGATGACGGCGCGCATCGTCGTGGATTTTCCTGCTCCGTTCGGCCCGAGGAACCCGGTGACGAGCCCTGGGCGAATCGTGGCGGTGATATTGTCGACGGCGGTCTTCGCGCCGTACCTCTTGGTGAGTCCTTGTATTTCGATCATGGTTTCCATGTTAGAAACTCCACGCCCCTAGAGCGTCCTCCGAGCGGACGGTCTTGCCTGCAGGGCTGTGGTACTCGGGTGCCACTTATGGCGTAGTCGTAGTCCATCTCAGTGCGAGCGTCACAATCGTTGCGAGAAGACCTAGCTCCACCGCGCTCGCGAGCAGGTAGTAACTCCATTCCCCGATGGCGGCGCCCACAATGGTCACGGCAAAAACGGCGGCGATTACAACGTTGACAACACGGTTTGCACGCCGCGGCAGCAGAAGACTAAGGGTGATCATCAGAGTCGGGATGGTCACGTAAGCGATGATGCCGAGCATAAAGAATTGATCGATGTCGAAACCAAAGATTCGCCCCGTGGCAATCTGGTCCGTGATGTCGTGCCGGTAGAAAGCGAAGATGTCGACAAACGCGACGATGAGCATCGTCGTCGTCCACAATGCGGCGAGGCGGATTCGTACGTCAAGCGGGGCGAAGGGCTGCGTGGCACTGGACATTTCAAGGAACCTTTCGGGTGACGAACTTTGTGGGTATCACGAAGCATAGCCTTACACCTGTAAGTAAGGCAAGAATGGGATGATGACCGCACGTGGCACGCTCAGCCGAAAGAGAATCGTGACGGCAGCCGCAGCTGTCGCGGATCGACGTGGGCTCTCGGGCGTCAGCATGCGAACCGTAGCGGCGGAACTCAAGGTTCAGGCGATGTCGCTGTACCACCATGTCTCAAACAAAAACGACCTACTTGACGCAGTCGCGGAGTGGGCGTTCACGCAGATTGACCTCCCGGAGGTCAGTGATCCGTGGCGCGAAGCGATGGCGTCACGTGCCGAGTCTGCCCGCCACATGTTCCGAAAGCACCCGTGGGCGCTTGGCATGCTCGAGTCACGCCCCACCCCGGGGCCCGCACTTCTGCGCCACCACGATCGTGTGATCGGCTGCCTCATGACCCAAGGCTTTTCGGCCGCGCTCGCGACACACGCTTTCTCGACACTCGACGCTTTCGTGTACGGTTTCGCGCTGACGGAATCCGGGCTGCCCTTCGAACTCACAGAAGGAGCCGAAGCCAATTTTGCCGCCGAGGTGGCCCCTTCGGCGGAAGATTACCCTTACCTCGTCGGTGCGCTCACCGAGCTCCTAGGCAGCGGCGACTACTCGTTTGAGAACGAGTTTGGGAACGGTCTGCAGCTCATCTTGGATGGGCTGCAACTTCAGCTCGAAGGAAGAGCAGCACAGTAAAGGGCAACTCAGATCAGCGGCAACGCGCGGTCCGAACGATAAAGATCACACCATCTCGTGGCGCCAGCGAAAATAGACGACGTGCCCGAATTGCCTAAGCCCTCAACTCACTGAGGTTTAGGGCAGACTTGAGGCATGGCCATCAGCTTCGATTGGAAAGACCCGCTGCACCTCGATGAGCAGCTCAGCGACGACGAGCGGATGATCCGTGACACGGCCGCAAAGTATGCGCAAACTAAACTTGCGCCCCGCGTGCGTGAGGCGTTCCGCACCGAACACACCGACCCAACGATCTTTCGCGAGATGGGCGAGATCGGGCTCCTCGGCGCCACGATTCCTGAAGAGTACGGCGGCAGCGCCCTCAACTATGTGAGCTACGGGCTCATCGCCCGCGAGGTGGAACGCGTTGATTCCGGATACCGCTCCATGATGAGCGTGCAATCCTCCCTCGTGATGGTGCCCATTCTCGAATTCGGTAACGAAGAGACGAAACAGAAATACTTACCGAAGCTCGCCAGCGGCGAACTGATCGGCTGCTTTGGCCTCACCGAACCAGACCACGGATCCGATGCGGGAGCCCTGACCACGCGCGCACGCGCCGTGGAGGGTGGTTACCGCCTCACGGGCAACAAAATGTGGATCACGAATAGCCCCATTGCCGACGTCTTCGTGGTGTGGGCTAAAGACTACGAAGACAAGATTCGTGGCTTCGTGCTGGAGAAAGGATGGGAGGGCCTTAGCGCGCCCGCCATCCACGGCAAGGTCGGCCTGCGCGCCTCCATCACGGGCGAAATTGTGATGGATGACGTGTTCTGCCCGGAAGAAAACGCGTTCCCCGACATCCGCGGGCTGAAGGGTCCATTCACGTGCCTGAACTCCGCACGTTACGGCATTAGCTGGGGCGCACTCGGCGCAGCAGAAGACTGCTGGCACACCGCTCGGCAGTACGTTCTAGATAGGCAACAGTTCGGCCGCCCGCTTGCCGCCAACCAGCTCATCCAGAAGAAGCTCGCCGATATGCAAACGGAAATTACCCTCGCGCTGCAGGGCTGCCTGCGCCTCGGGCGGATGAAGGACGAGGGAACTGCTGCCGTCGAGATCACCTCGATTATGAAGCGCAACAGTGCAGGTAAGTCACTCGACATCGCCCGTCAGGCGCGAGACATGCTCGGCGGCAACGGCATCAGCGACGAGTTCTCCATCGCCAGACACCTCGTGAACCTCGAGGTGGTGAACACGTACGAGGGCACTCACGACGTGCACGCGCTCATCCTCGGGCGCGCACAGACGGGGATCGCTGCCTTCTCGTAACCGCTTCGCGAGCAGTCTTTAAGTTAGCGACCGCTCAGTTAGCGACCACTCAGTTCGCAACCACTCAGTCTGCGAACGCTCAGTCGGCCACCACGCGAATGTAGTCCACGGCGGGGTCAGTCGCGCCTCGCACATACCCACCGGGGCTTGCCGCAACAGTGCGCAAGAACTCAACGACCTCACCAGAGATGACCTCGCCCGGCATCACGTTCGGGATACCAGGCGGGTAAGCGGCGAGAGAATCCGCTGACACACGGCCAACCGCCTCGTAAGCCGATACCTTCACCGCAGGGGCGAACCAAGCATCCCTCGGTCTCATGCTGAGTTCGCCGAAATGCGGCAGTGAGAGCGTGGGAGTGTCGGCATACGCCAAGGCACCGTTCGGTTCTAAGCGGTGGAGCGCGTCAACGAACCGATTGTCATCAGGCGCAAATCCGGGGCCAAGAAACGCAACAATACAGGCGTCGGTAGAGATCTCCGTATAAATTCCGTCAGCACGGATCAGTTCATCGCGCACGGCGTTACCGTTCAGCCCAGCGGCGCGAACATCGACAGAAATCCTCAGCGGATCGCTTGCCACCACCTCGTCAAAGTGCCACGAGTCACTGACGATCTGAAATCTTCCGCGTCGCCTGATCTCGACCCTGATGCGCTCGGCAGCGGCGATCGCCTCCCCCATCTTCGACCGACCCGTCACCAGCGAGTGGCGGGCGATGTCGAGAGATGCCAGGAGAAGCGCACTTTGACTTGTCGACATCGTGATCATGTAGGCACGCTGCACGAGGGGCTCCAGCGCGTCCGCGAAAGGGCCATCGCCGAGATGCATCATCGCGGACTGAGTGAGGCTCCCACCAAGCTTGTGGGTGCTGGAAACGACTAGGTCAGCACCGAGCGCCAGCGAGTTCTGCGGAAGCTCGGGGTGAAAACCAAAATGTGCGCCCCACGCCTCATCGACCATGAGCGGCACCCCGGCGGTGTGGGCGATGTCGGCCATCGCCGCAACATTCGCCACAGCGCCGAAGTAACTTGGCGTGACGATATAGACACCTTTAGGTTCCTCTGTTTCGGCGAGCGTGCGCTCAAGTTCTGCCGGCGAGACGCCGTGCGCAATGCCGTAGCGATCGTCAATCAAGGGGTGAACGAACACCGGTGTGAGACCGGCGAGGATGATTCCGTCAATGAAACTGGAGTGCGCGCTGCGCTGCACGAGCACCGGCTGTTCAGGTCTCCCAAACGCGCCGAGCGCGAGCGCGCCCATTCGGTTGGCCTGAGAAGCACCGTTGGTGAGGAACCAGCTATGGCGAGCACCCCACGCTTCTGCAGCGAGCGCGATCGACTCGTCATACGGGCTCTCAGAGCCCATGTCGATCCCGGTCAACAATGGGCTGATATCTTTCTGCAAAACACCGGGGCCAAAGAATGCGGTGAGCTCCGGCGCGGCCCCATCGTCTCCGCTGTGGCCGGGTATGTTCAGCCGCAGCAGATCCTGCGCCGCGTTGGCCGTCACCGCGTCAGCATAGGGGGTGCCCCTATCGACTGGCGACTCCACGTCTAACCGCCCGCAAACGGTGGCAGGACATCCACCCGTTCGCCTATCGAATGCGCGTCATCCTTGCGTACCACTCCGTCGATAAGAAATGATCCAGACTCCACGACGCAACGCATGAGGTCGCCGTACCGTTCGATGAGTTGTGCCTTGAGCGCTCCGATGGTCATGCCATCGGTAGCCTCGATGGTCTCTTCTTCGCACCCTGCTGCCTCTGCCGCCGCCGCGAAATATCGCACCACTACCGACATCTCAGTACCCGTTTCAGCCACCAATGTAGGACATCTCAATCTTCTTCGCTCCCGGCTTTCGCTGCTCAGTGTTGAGTGAGCGTTCCTCTGAATATCGATCATTTCTTTCTCGCCAGATGTTCGCCATCACGGTGGAGAGCTCCTCGTCGGTTGCCCCACCACGCAGGAGTGTGCGCAGGTCGTGGCCCTCGCTGGCAAAGAGGCAGGTGTACAGCTTGCCGTCCACCGAAATCCGCGCGCGTGAACACGAGTGGCAGAACGACTGCGTGACGCTAGAAATCACACCAATCTCACCGCTGCCGTCTTTGTACCGCCAGCGCTTCGATGTCTCTCCGCGGTAATTCGGCTCGATCGCCTGGAGGGGCAGCTCCTCATTAATGCGCCTAATCACCTCGGCGGATGGCACCACCTCGCCGAGCTGCCAGCCATTCGTCGTTCCAACATCCATGTACTCGATGAATCGCAAAACGTATGGTGTCTCTTTGAAGTAGCGGGCCATCGACACAATATCTTGATCGTTCTGCCCCTTCTTCACCACCATGTTTACCTTGATCGGCCCAAGACCGACGTCGTGAGCGACCTCCAGCCCCTGCAGCACTTTCGCCAAGGGAAACTTAACGTCATTCATCGTCTGGAAGGTGGCTTCGTCGAGCGAATCAATCGAGACGGTCACGCGTCGAAGGCCCGCCTCTTTGAGAGCAGGGGCGAGGTGCGCGAGGGCTGAGCCGTTCGTGGTGACAGCGATGTCGAGAGCTTTACCCCCTGGTGTTCGCAGCGCGCTGAGCATCTCGATGAGTTCTGGAAGACCCTTGCGCAACAGCGGTTCGCCTCCGGTGAGCCGAATCTTCTCGACGCCGTGGGTTGCGCCGATCGCGGCCAACCGTGTGATCTCTTCGAAACTCAGCAGCTCTTCTCGCGGCATGAACGCGTAGTCGCGGCCGAAAATCTCTTTTGGCATGCAGTACACACAACGGAAGTTGCAGCGATCTGTCACCGAGAATCGGATGTCGTGCAGCGGCCGACCACGCGTGTCGACCAGCGGAGTGATGGCAAGCGGCGCGTTGACGAGCGGAGCTTCGGTGTGCGCCGTCATCTCAGATTGATTGCCGGTATCCGAAGAACTCGTGGTCGTTGTTGTATCCACCATGACCCCCTCCGATCTCGTCAAAGCTCGCGACAAACTCGACGCCCTTGATCCACTTGACCATCTTGAACCCTAGCTGCACCTCGTTGCGCAAGCGCAGCGGTGCACCGTGACCGAAGGAGAGGTCGTCGTCGTTCATCTCGTAGGCGAGCATCGTGAGAGGGTAACTCATCTGCTCGATCGGATGCGCGTCGTAGTAGAGACCGCCATCTGGACCCGGCGCGTACGAGTAGAACACGGCCCACTTGGCTTCTGCTGTGGGTTTGACAAGGTCGAGAATCGTCGACATCGAGACCCCGCCCCACTTGGCCACACCCGACCAACCTTGAATGCAGAAATGCTGTGTGATCTGCTCGTGGTGTGGCAGCGCACGAAGCTCGGCGAGATCCAGCTCAACCGGGTTCTCAACGAGTCCGTTGATGCGCAAACGGTAGCTCGCGAAGTTGTCGGCCTGCAGCTTCTCGAATTCCTCATCCGTTGGATACTTTCCGTTGTGCCAAAAGTACGGGGAGATATCTTTCTCCGTGTACTGGCCAGGCTTGGCATCCACGTGTTCGAACAGTTTTTGAGCTGGGCCGATGAGCAGATAGCCGAGCTTCTGCACCTTGCGAGGGTAACGGTAGGTCAACGGTGTCGCGGCAACCCACGCAACGATCATGACCACCATGGACGCTGCGAATATCCAGAATCCGATCCAACTTCCGTCTTCTCCGCTGTTGCCGCCGTACATGTGGTTGAGGTTGGCGAGCGCCCCCGTGGCGAGCACGAGAGAGACGTGCACGATGATGAACATCACGAACCAGCAGAGCACCGCGAAGTGCAGCGAGCGGGCAACTTGAATGCTGAAGATGGAACTGATTCGACGGAACCGAGTAGAGAGCGCTGGAGACATTCCGAGCCCCGTTATGAGAGCGAGCGGAGCCGCAATGAACACGGTGATGAAGTAGGCGATCAGCTGTAGACCGTTGTAGTTGACCCAGCCGTTATCGTGTGGCCAGTCCAGCGAAAGATATTGGATTGCGACGGAGATGGAGTTCGGTATAACATCCCAGCTCATCGGCACGAGGCGCATCCACTGGCCGGTCAGAAAGATCAGCACCATAAACACGATGCCGTTGGTAAGCCACAGTGTGTCGATTCCTAGGTGCCACCACCGCGCGAGGCCGATGGAGTGACGGCGACCTGGCAGCCCTACGCCGTCAGGCAGCGTGATCGAGTCGTTCTTTGCCGTGTAGAGCGGGTCTGCGGGAATCGGCTTCTGCATACGGAACCAGTCTTTGCCTGGCGTGGAGTGCCTGGTCATGTACAGCCGCGGGTGGTCGGCAAGAATCGTCACCCCTGAGCGGATGATGAAGATCATGAAGAACGCGTTCAGAAAGTGCTGCCAACTGAGCCACGCGGGGAAACCGACCGGTGCCCCAGCGGGAAGTTCTGATTCGCCCGGGTAGGTGGCGATGAACTCCTGCACGCCGGGAAGCTCGCGCAGACCCTTCGCGACGGCGATTCCGACGATAAGAAGCAGAAGCCCGATCGGAACCAACCACAGAAGATTGAACCATTTGTTGCGCCCGATGCGAATGCGGGGAGCAACACCATATTGCGCCGGAACGCCACCAGCCCAGTCATCACCGACAACGTCTTCGGGTTTTCTCACCAGCTCAGTACGGTAGCTCTCCTGCACCGATTTACTTGCATAACCCTTGTCCGGAGCGGGGAATAACTGGTCGTCCGATACTGGGTGTTTCATACTCCCGAGCGTAGCCCTGCGCTGGCAACGTTGCTGCGGTGGAGAACCGTGACAAGCATCAAATTGACGTTTACTCGGCACAACCGCCGGACATCAGATCAATGCGACACAGTGTTGGCGAAGACAAGGCCAACGATCACGCTCACGAATAACAACACGACGAGTACCCAGTATGCCCACAGCGCAAGACCACGGCGCCGCGGCGACCACACCTGCCAGACGAAGAAGGCGAGTGCGATGACGATCCATAGGCTGCCGACATCCACCCAAACCGGTGCCGCGAGCAGCGTGCCAACGATGACACCAGCGTTACCGAGGTTGAAGAACAACAGCTCAACTATCACGGTGGCGATACGAAATGGTTTGGAGGCCAACCACCACTGCCCGATCCCGAGTGCCAGCTGAGCGAGCCCCACGATGAGAACGAGGTACGCCACGAGCCAGGCCGAATGATAGCTCGCAGACCGAGCTGTTGCTGCCGAAAACAGACCAGCAAACACCAGTGCCGATGTGCCAAGCGCGACAAAGAGAATCGTTGCGTATCGGGCATTAATCGGCACGCCGTTCGTCTTTGGCTCCATGACCTCGAGTCTAGGTTGACGGTTCCCGCCCGCGCCAAAAAGGGCTGAGTGTTAACCTGAGAGTGAGTTCGCTTGCGATCGGTGTACGAACCCGCGCGATCATCAGTACACACCGTCAGAGAGATCGGGTGGCACATGTCACTTCCCACTATCAAACTGTTGGAAAAGATCGACGAAGCCGACGGCGTCATGTCGTTCCGATTCGAGAAGCCTGCAGGCTTCGATTACACGGCGGGGCAGTTCGCGGACTACACGCTGCCTGACCCACCCGAGACGGATGCTGAGGGCAACATCCGCGGATTCACCCTTTCGAGTGCGCCGTACGAGTCATTCCTCATGGCAACGACTCGTATGCGCGACACTGCATACAAGCGCGTGCTCAACGATGCCGCGATCGGAACCGTTGTCGAGTTAGACGCCCCGTACGGCTCCTTCACCCTGCATAACAACGTGAAGCGCCCCGCCGTTTTCCTCACCGGGGGTATTGGAATCACTCCGGCTCGCAGCATCGCGCTGCAAAGCGATCACGACGCTACTGGGCACCACATCATCGTGCTGTATTCCAGTAAAAATCCTGCGGGAACAGTGTTTCTCGATGAGCTGACACGGCTCGACGGTTCAAACGAGAACATCACCTTCGTTCCGACGATGACTCGGCTCGACAGCTCCGACGCGTCCTGGAGTGGCGAGACTGGTCACGTCGACGAGCAGATGCTGTCTCGCTACGTTGACGACCTCGTCTCGCCAATCTATTACCTGTCCGGCCCAGGCGCGATGGTGAAGGCGATGCGCACGATGCTGGATGGTGCCGGAGTCGACAGCGATGACATCCGCACAGAGGAATTTACCGGCTATTGATCTGCGTCAAGGTGTGGTGAGCACAGGTTTGACCTAATAGAGATACGGGGCTGAGCAGCCCCGATATTGGAGGTCAGATTATGAGCACCGTCATGCGTATCGCAAAGTTTGAGACAGAACCGTTCACGTGCCCATCGTGCGTCAGCAGGATCGAGTCGGTCGTCGGCAAGAAGGCCGGGGTCGAATCAGCGCAGGTCATGTTCAACTCGAACAAGGTCAAGGTGTCGTTCGATGAGTCAACGGTCACAGCCGATGAAATCGCCGAATCGATCACGAAACTGGGCTACCCGGTGCTCGGCCAGAAAGTGACCTGATTCACTAGAGTCATGCACGATCACCACGCGCACCCTGAATGCGGCTCACACGAGCACAGCGAACTCGAGTCGCTTGTCGCGCGCGTGCCCATTTTTGCGGGCCTGAACCACGAGCAGATCAGTGAAATCGCCAGCAAGGTTCGGCCCCGAAATGTGCCGCGTAACGAGCAGTTGTATGGCGCTGGTGAGGTTAACCCGTTTTTGCGCATCATCCACACCGGCTCTGTGAAGGTATACCGCATCACAGAATCCGGTCACGAACAGGTCATCCGCGTGCTCAGTGCTGGCGATTTTCTCGGCGAGAAGGCGCTCATGTCACCGACCATCTCCGACCACTTCGCGGTCACTCTCGCTGAGTCAGAGATCTGTTCTCTGAACCACGAGGACATCCGCGATTACCTTCTGCGCTACCCCTCCGTCGCGCTCACAATGTTGGCGACATTGAGCGCGAGGCTAGACAGCACAGAGGGTCAGGTCAGCGCGATTGCTGGGGAGGATGCGGCGAGCAGGGTTGCCGCGTACCTCGTTGCTTTGGCAGAAGAACGCCAGCGCAACAGCATCGAGCTACCCATCACGAAGAAGGATGTCGCCAGCTACCTTGGCGTGACGCCCGAGACGCTCAGCCGCAGGCTTGCCGCCTTCGAGGACAACGGTTGGATTCACCAACACGGCAATCGCCGCGTTGATCTTCTTGATATCGAAGCTCTGAGGCTCGTCTAGGGAGACGTATTCAACGACACGTCGACGCAACACACGCTCGGTAGCCATTCAGCGGGTGTCAGTTCGGCAGCATCGGTTGCTCGGGCAGCAGTTCCGCGAGAAGCCACCCAACCCGCACTTTGATCTCGTCGCGGATGCGGCGCACAGCGTCTATGTCCTGTCCTGCAGGGTCCTCAAGCTCCCAGTCCTCGTAACGTTTGCCGGGGAAAATGGGGCAGGCGTCGCCACACCCCATGGTGATGACCACGTCGGAGTTGCGCACGGAATCCGTCGTCAGTATTTTTGGGGAGTTTTCTGCGATATCGATTCCGACCTCGGACATCGCCTGAATGGCCACCGGGTTGATCTCGTCTTTGGGTTCAGAACCAGCCGAGAGCACCTCGACGCGCTCACCCCCGATCGCCGCCATAAACCCAGCGGCCATTTGTGAGCGCCCAGCATTGTGCACGCAGACGAAAAGCACGGAAGGAATGGATGACACTGTTTGCTCCTTAAACATTCGAGCCAGCCGACGTGCGCGAAGCGGCACCCGAGCTCGTGGCAGAAATGCTCGATCTGATGAAGCGTGGTCGGAGCCACAAGGCCACATAAACGAGCGCTACGAGTGCGGGAACTTCAATGAGCGGCCCCACGATGCCCGCGAGCGCTTGCCCAGAGGCAGCTCCGAAGGTTCCAATGCTCACCGCGATCGCGAGTTCGAAGTTGTTCCCTGCGGCGGTGAAGGCGAGCGTTGTCGTACGCGCATAACTCAGCCCGATGAGTTTTCCGGTGAGGAATCCGAGAGCGAACATCAGCCCGAAGTAGACGAGAAGGGGAAGTGCGATTCGCACAACATCGAATGGCTTTTCGATGACCTGTTGGCCTTGAAGCGCGAAGAGAATCACGATGGTAAAAAGTAGGCCGCCAAGGGCGAAGGGGCTCACCACGGGGAGAAAGCGCTCCTCGTACCAGATGCGCCCTCGGCGGCGTTCGCCAATAATCCGCGAGAGGTAGCCCGCGAGCAAAGGGATGCCGAGGAAAACGAGCACACTGAGGGTGATGGCCCATACCGAGAACTCGGCGCTCGTCGTTGGCAGCCCGAGCCAGCGAGGCAGAACCTGAAGGTAAAACCAGCCGAGGCCAGCAAACGCAATGACCTGAAACACGGAGTTCAGCGCGACAAGAAACGCCGCAGCTTCCCTGTCTCCACACGCGAGGTCATTCCATACAAGAACCATGGCGATGCATCGAGCAAGACCAATGATGATGAGGCCGGTGCGAAATTCGGGAAGGTCTGGCAGCAGAAGCCACGCGAGCGCAAACATGAGCGCGGGGCCCACTCCCCAATTGAGTACCAACGATGAGAGGAGAAGTCGTCTATCGCGGCCCACCGTTCGAGCATCCGAATATCGCACCTTCGCCAATACCGGGTACATCATCACGAGCAATCCGACGACGATGGGAATGCTCACCGACCCAAGAGTCGAGGCGTGCAGGAGGTCGCTTACGCCAGGGGCGAAGACCGAAATCGCCAGACCTGCGGCCATGGCGAGGAGTATCCATACGGGCAGCAGTGTGTTGGTGCGGCTCAGTTTTTCAGCACGCATGATCTGATCTGTCACTCCCGCTTCATTCCTTCGATACGTGGGCAATAACTCTTGCAATGCTCACAATAGTATATTGACAACCATCAATATAGTGGCGACAATGAACGCATGACGTTAGCCAACGTGCGCCCCGCCATCGACGCAACCGCGTGTTGCCAGCCCCTCACTCGAGGCTCGATCAGCGCAGAAAACTCCGAGTCGCTGGCGAACACGCTCAAGGCCTTAGCCGACCCCGCACGACTTCGACTGATCTCCATGGTCGCTGCTCGGGAGGGCGGGGAAGCCTGCGTCTGTGACCTCACTGAGCCGCTAGGCCTCTCGCAGCCGACCGTCTCGCATCACCTCAAAATCCTGGTCGATGCCGGATTTCTCACTCGCGAGAAGCGAGGTTTGTGGGCTTACTACCGAATTGTGCCCGGCGCACTCGACACCGTTGGCCGTTTGCTCGTCACCGTGTAATTCGCACCGGCGCGCCTCGCTCGCTCACACCGATTCCTCCAAGCGCTCACGCACGCATTCCCTCACCAGATTCCACAAGGAGAAACCGGATGACCATCACCGAGCTTCCACGAACGCCCACGCCAAACTTTGACCGGCTCGCAGGCCTCCCGGTCGCCGTGATTGGCGCAGGCCCCAACCGCGGAGCTAAAACCACACATCCGCGACAACAGCAAAGTCATTGCGGTGTCACGTCAGGGCATGGATCGCACGCGCTCCGCAGGTCGCGAGAAGGTGCCGTTTCTGCTTCGTGTGGCAACACCCAGTGGCATAACGACGGTTCTGGGAGCCGCGCGGGCACGGTTCGCTGGCAAGCACACCCTCGTCGTGGGCGCAGGCCATTCCGCCGCAAATACGTTGCTCAAACTTGCGCAACTCGCTGGCGCTGAGTTCGGCACGAGCATCACGTGGGCGGTGCGGTCTGCAAGCCCCGTTCGGGTCTACGGATCGGATGCTGACCAACTACCCGCGCGCGGCGAACTTGGATCGATGGTGCATGATCTCGTGCGTTCCGGAACAGTCGCCCTCGTCGAGCGGTTTGAGATCGATGACGTCGTAAAGGCAGAAAATGGTCGCCTCAACGTCGTGGGGCGTCAGCGTCGAGAACCCCTGACGCTGGAAACGGATGTCGTTGTCAACGCCACCGGGTTTCGACCCGACCTCGACATGTTGCGCGAAATCCGGCTGAGCCTTGATGAGATTGTGGAGGCACCCACCGCGCTGGCAGGCCTCATCGACCCCAATCTGCACAGCTGCGGCACGGTGTATCCGCACGGAGTGGACGAGCTTTCGCACCCCGAGCCAAACTTCTTCATCGCGGGGATGAAGAGCTACGGGCGCGCACCAACGTTTCTTCTCTTGACCGGATACGAGCAGGTTCGTTCGATTGCGGATGAACTCGCGGGCAACTCTGAGGCGGCGCGCATCGTGCAACTGACGCTGCCAGAAACCGGAGTGTGCTCGACGGCAACCCCGACCGTCGACGGCTCGTTTCCTGTTCTGGTGACGGCCGGGTCTGGGTCGTGCGCAACGCCGGTCTCCGGTTCGGAAAGCTGCTGCGGCTGACAACTTGACCGGGATCAAGGCGCCCGCGAGTACCGTGCCGTGTACTGGACCTGTGCCCAAAGATACGGGCGCACGAGTGCAGGGAGAGTCTGATGACCGGTCGTACGAAGTTCTGGATTGCGGTGTCATCCGGCACGCTGCTGTTGGTTGCGCTTGGAGCGCATTTCATCAACCTCAGTCTCGCCAGAGACGTGACGCTCTTCGCTGCTGCCATCATCGCCGGGGTTCCCACGGCAATTCGCGCGCTCCAAGCGTTGCGGGCAAAAGCGTTCAGCATTGACCTTCTTGTGACGATTGCCGTCGTCGGAGCTCTCATCATCGGGGAGTATGTCGAAGCCGCGGTTGTAGCATTCCTTTTCATCTTTGGTGCGTGGCTCGAGGCCCGCACGCTGGAGAAGACCAGACGTTCGCTTCGCGACCTGATCAACCTCGCCCCCCAGCAGGCGCAGGTGCTACGGGATGGTGAAAAAGTCACTGTTGCGGCCGACGATATTGTGCCGGGCGATCGCGTGCTCGTGCACTCCGGTGGCACGATCGCCGTGGACGGCACCATCGCCTTCGGGCAAGCGCATGTGAATCAGGCCACGATCACGGGTGAGCCCCTTCCCTTGTCGCGAGAGGTGGGCGATTTTGTGTTCAGTGGCACCATCGTCGACAGCGGGTATCTCGAGGTTGTCGCCGACAAGGTGGGTGAAGAAACCACGTTCTCGCGCATTATCGAGCTCGTGGAAGAGGCACAAGAAACGAAGACGAAGACACAGAGGTTTCTCGATCGCTTCGCCAACATTTACACGCCAGCAATTGTCGTGCTTGCCGTCGGTGTGTTTTTGGTCACGCGCGATGTCGAGTTCGCACTCACGTTCTTGGTGATCGCCTGCCCTGGTGCACTCGTCATCTCGACCCCAGTGTCGATGGTTGCGGGGCTCGGAAACGGCGCACGTCACGGCGTGCTCATGAAAGGTGGCGACGCTCTGGAGCGCCTCTCCAAAATCGACACCATCGTGTTTGATAAGACCGGCACTCTCACGCGCGGAATGCCAGAAGTCACCGAAGTCAGGGCCATCGGCGGCATCGAAGAACGGATGCTGCAGCTCGCCGCTGGCCTCGAGGCCGCCTCCGAGCATCCGCTCGGGCGCACCATCGTGACCGAAGCAACCAACCGCGGGCTCGAGCCCATGGGTTCACCGCACGACGTCGAGGTCATCAAGGGCGGCGGCATCCGGGGTGATGTCGATGGCCAACGGGTCACAATAGGTTCGCGTCGCGTGCTCACCAGTGAGAGCGTGCGTTTGCCACCGGAGACCGCGGATTACGCAGAAGGCCGCGAACGCGACGGTAACACTGTTGTCTTCGTCGCGATCGATGGCGAACTCGCCGGGGTCATTTCTATCGCCGACCAGATTCGCGCGGATGCCGCCGGCGCAATTGCCGCACTCCGCAGCCGCGGGGTCAAACATTTCGTGATGCTCACGGGCGACAATCGGCACACAGCAGAACGGGTGGCGGCAGAACTCGGCATCGATGAGGTTCGAGCAGAGCTGCTGCCCCAGCACAAGGTTGACGCCGTCAAAGAGTTGAAGGCTGCTGGGCACCGCGTGGCGATGATCGGTGACGGCATTAACGATGCACCGGCAATTGCCACCTCCGATGTGGGCATTGCGATGGGGGCGGGAACGGATGTCTCCATCGACACCGCCGACGTCATCCTGATGTCGAACCGGTTTGACCAACTCGTTCACGCCTACTCACTGGCGAAGGCCACCGTGCGCAATATGAAACAGAACACCGTCATCGCGCTCGGTACAGTCGTGTCACTTTTGGCCGGAGTGCTCGCCCAGCAGGTGTTCATGGCGACCGGGATGCTCGTTCACGAGGTGAGTGTGATCGTCGTCATTCTGAATGCGGTCAGGCTTGTGCGGTATCGGGGTCCTTCCGATCACCGCTCAGCCCAGACGACGCCAACTGCTCCTTTGTCCACCCAGCAGCTAGAGCATCCTTCCGAGCCTTCTTCACGGCGCGCTCATTAAACTTCTCCACAATACGCTCGACTGCTGCAGCACGTCGTTCGAAGCCTTCCCCGTGAAAACCGAGGGGACGAGTGCGAGTTTGGGCTCGCACACGGGCCCAATGCGCTTCGTCGAGCGTTCGTGCGAGAACGCCCGCGGTCTGCTCTTTCACGGAAAAGCCCGGCTCAATGGGGGCATCATGACGAGTTGCGCTATCTGGCCTTCGTGACGTTTCAGACATACAACGAGGCTACGTCGCTGTCCACCAGAATTCGAGGTGAATGTTGTCTGGGTCACGAAACACAAGAGCGGCACCCGAACCAGTCGGGCTGTCTTACACAGGCGAGTGCTCGACACGGAGCTCTGCACGTCGCGCCTGCCACGCATCAAGCTCCGTACGATCCGCCACCGCCGATATGGTCTCACCCCATAAGGAGGGGGTCTTCGCCAATTTAGACGAATAAACCATTGGCGAAGTAGTAGAGTTCCGATCACCTTATCTCGTGTGTTTTTGCACGATGCATTCTCGCGTGGTCGGTCGTTTTCTTCCCTGGAAACCATGCCAATTGCGCGCCAAATCCCGGAGTAACCTGTGAACCCGAATTCACTCAGTCGTCCTATGGCTGCCGCAATAGCTGTATTAGCAATCACGGTGGCTGGCGTCGTTGTCACCCCCGCCTCTGTGGCTCACGCCGCGCCGACCGCGTGGACGTGCACCGTCGACACGTTTGTGTGGCGCACAACGGGGCTCAACCAGACTGTCGTGACAACCGGGATTCCCACTATCACCACTGGCCCGACACTGGTGTCTGCTTCCCCTTCAGCGACAATGACCAACCTCAATGCGATGGCAATTCACCCGAACACGGGCATCGTGTACGCGATCAACGTCGGATCTGCCGTGGCGTCAAGCGTTCGAATAATTAATCCCGATGGAACGGTGGAGGATGCCTCTGCCGCTGTTCCCTTGACCCATGCGACAACCGCAGTGTATGCGGGCGGCACCTTCACCTCCGACGGTCATTGGCTACTGGCCAATGCGAACGGAAATTTTGCGAAAGTTGATCTGACGTCCCCCTCCTCGCCGACTTATGGCGAGGTGATTCATCAGGGCACTATTCGCAAGAGCGTCAACGGGCCGACTGCCCAGTGGCTGTCGGGCGACATGGCGTATCGAGCCTCTGACGACCGCGTCTATTTCACGACGTGGGGTAATACCATTCAGGTCGGGTCTATCCCGCGGAGCGCTTTTTTTGGCACCGCCGCTATCGTTCCCGACATCGTTCCCGACTTCGGGCCGATGGTCACTATGCCGGGAGTGTTGACCAACAGCGGCGCCGCTAGCGGATTTGACAGTGCGGGCAACCTTTGGATGTCCACAAACATCACCAACCCAGCGACAACGCCCCCGCAACAGTCACTCTTGCGGCTTGATGCTGCGGCATTGACGGGTATCAATCCCATCACCCCGGCCGACCCAATTAGCTTGGCTACCGGGTCGGGAACAGATGGATTCATGTGTCTCGCTGCACCAGTTCCCGTCGTTCCCGTCGTTCCCGTGGTTCCCGTCGTTCCCGTGGTTCCCGTCGTTCCCGTCGTTCCCGTCGTTCCCGTCGTTCCCGTCGTTCCCGTCGTTCCCGTCGTTCCCGTCATTCCCGTAACCCCAGTGATTCCCGTAGTCCCGGTACCAGCGCCAGTGGTGGTGGTAACAGCATCGGCAGCAGAGCCCTCGGAGCCGACTTTGGCGGCAACCGGTCAGACCTCTGATGTCATGCCGATTGCAGGCGGCGGCATGGTTGCGCTCATGCTGGGTGGCATCTTGATGACCTTCGCTGGTACCCGCCGCCGGCGAGCTCGGGCAATCCGCTGGCAATCGACCTCCGGATAGCGTTGAATGGGGTCATGGCTACCCGCCACTTACCGGACTACCGCACGCTGGCCTCGCTCAGCAGAATCAATCTGCTGCACGAACTGCAACAGCGCGGGTCAAAGACCATCACGGAGTTGGCAGAGGCGACGGGGCTGCACCACAACACTGCTCGCGAACACCTTCACCGTTTGATTGAGGCTGGATTCGTTGACTCAGACCCGGTACCTAGCGTGAGCAAAGGCCGGCCAAAGCTTCGGTATCGTGCCGCGCGCGGAAGCGACAATCCCGGCAACCGAGCGAGACGTGAGTCTGCAGAGCGCAGAACTGAGTTGTTGCACAGAATGCTGCCCCTCACCGACGTGAGCATCGAATCAACTCCTAAGTCACGCCAGCTCGACTCGCTCGACGACCACATGGATCAGTGTGGCTTCGACGCAGAGTTCGATGCTGACAACTCGCACGTGACAATGCACGATTGTCCGTTCGCAGATCTCGCCAAAGAAAATCCCCAGGTCTGCCAGGTTCACTTCGCGCTCGTGCAAAATGCCCTCGACATCGATGGTGGGCCACTCACGGCAACGAACCTGAGGCCATTCTCTGGGTCCAAGATGTGCACAGTTGATCTGAATGAGTCTCCGGACTCCCCATGATCCGCCGGGGTCGGCATTTGTCACGGCCTTTTCACGTTGCCGTTGTCACCCGACTCAGAGAGACTCAAACCAAGGACGCCATCGCGACCGCGGGGCGCCCCGAGAAGTACAGGAGCCGCCGTGAGCAACGCCAAGGACCTTAAGAAGTCAACCGCAGGAACAGACGGACTTCTGTCCGATACTCTTCTGAATCTCGGTCGCTTTTTGCGCCCAGGCAAAGTCTCCGAAGATCTCCGATCCGTCTTCCTAGAGGGTGGCCGCGAGGCTGACTCGTTCTATCGTGACCGCTGGTCTCACGACAAAGAGGTGCGCTCAACTCACGGCGTGAACTGCACGGGTTCCTGCTCGTGGAAGGTGTACGTCAAAGACGGCATTATCACGTGGGAAACTCAGCAAACTGACTACCCTCTCGTTGGTCCGGACTCCCCCGAATACGAGCCACGCGGATGCCCCCGCGGTGCCGCCTTCAGTTGGTACACCTACTCCCCCACGCGGGTGAAGTATCCGTACGTGCGCGGCGTTCTGCTCGAAGCGTTCCGCAAGGCGAAAGCCGCGACAGGTGACCCCGTTCTCGCGTGGCAAGAGGTGACCGAAAACCCGGTCACGGCGAAGGCGTACAAGCAGGCCAGGGGCAAGGGCGGCCTTGTTCGCGCGAGCTGGGATGAGGCATCCGAAATCGTCGCCGCTGCTCACGTGCACACGATCAAAAAGTATGGCCCAGACCGCATCGCGGGCTTCTCACCGATTCCGGCCATGTCGATCGTCTCGCACGGTGTCGGTTCACGATTCGTCACCATGCTCGGCGGAACGATGCTGTCGTTCTATGACTGGTATGCAGACCTGCCCGTTGCCTCCCCGCAGGTATTCGGCGACCAGACTGATGTGCCAGAATCTGCCGACTGGTGGAACTCCTCGTACCTCATGATGTGGGGTTCCAACGTTCCCGTCACTCGCACGCCTGACGCGCACTTCATGGTGGAGGCACGCTACCGCGGCCAGAAGGTCATCGTCGTCTCCCCCGACTACGCCGACAACACCAAGTTCGCCGACGAGTGGCTTGCCACGCACCCCGGAACCGACGGGGCCCTGGCGATCGCCATGGGCCACGTCATCCTCAAGGAGTTTTTGCTCGAACGCAAGACTCCGATGTTCATCGACTACATGAAAAAGTACAGCGACTCCGCGTACCTCATCGAGCTCGTGAAGCGCGGCGATGCGTGGGTTGCGGGCAAGTTCCTCATGGCGGATGCCCTTCCCGGTGCACCTGCCAAACTTGCGAACGCGGCGCACAAGCCGGTACTTCTCGACCAGAATGCCAAGCCTGTCGTTCCCAATGGTTCCATCGGCCACCGGTTCTCTGAAGAAGATGTCGGCCTATGGAACCTCGACCTCGGCGATGTCGACCCGCTGTTGTCGATCGCTGATGCCAAGGACTATGACAACTCGTCCGTCGAGATCGACCTTCCTCGTTTCGACCTCACTCCAGAGCCCGGCCAGGAGCACGCTGGTGGCTCCGGCGTGATTCGCCGTGGAGTGCCGGTGCGTCAGGTCGCCGGCCGCACCGTCACGACGGTGTTCGACTTGCTGCTTGCCCAGTACGGTGTTGGCCGCGATGGTCTGCCCGGAGAATGGCCAACAGGCTACGACGACGCCTCCTCCCCCGGCACGCCCGCATGGCAGGAATCCATCACCTCAGTTCCCGCAAACGCCGCCGAGCGCATTGGTCGCGAGTTCGCGCAAAACGCCGAAGACTCGGGCGGCCGCTCCATGATTCTCATGGGTGCTGGTACGAACCACTGGTTCCACTCCGACCTCATTTACCGTGCGTTCCTGGCCTTGACGACCATGACCGGTTGCCAGGGAAAGAACGGCGGAGGCTGGGCCCACTACGTCGGCCAAGAGAAGGTTCGCCCGCTCACAGGTTGGGCGCAGTACGCGTTCGGTCTCGACTGGGTGCGCCCGCCCCGCCAGATGATCAGTACAGCTTTCTGGTACCTCGCAACCGACCAGTGGCGCTACGACGGACTACCGGCAGACGCGCTCTCTACCGAGCTCGGAACCGGCCTGTTCGCGGGCCGCACCACGGCTGACACTCTCGTCGAGTCGGCTAAGCGCGGCTGGATGCCCAGCTTTCCGACGTTCAACCGAAACCCACTCGACATCGTTGGGCAGGCCAAAGAGGCCGGTGTTGAGCCCGCTCAGTACGTCGTTGACCAGCTCACGAGCGGCGACATGCGCTACGCCTGCGAGGATCCGGATTCCCCGGAGAACTTTCCGCGAGTGCTCAACGTGTGGCGAGCAAACATCATTGGCTCGTCCGGCAAAGGAAACGAGTACTTTCTCAAGCACCTGCTCGGCACCGATTCGGCCATCCGTGGGGAGGAATCTCCGCCAGAACGTCGCCCGAACACCATCGACTGGCACGAGGAGGCCCCCGAGGGCAAGCTCGACCTGATGGTGACGAGCGACTTCAGGAACACCTCCACGACGATGTTCAGCGATGTTGTTCTGCCGCCGGCAACCTGGTACGAGAAGCACGACCTGTCAACGACAGACATGCATCCGTTCATTCACACGTTCAACCCGGCGATCACCCCACCGTGGGAGTCGAAGACCGACTTCGATATCTTCCATCTGCTGGCAAAGAAGATCTCCGAGTTCTCGGTGGAGCACCTCGGGGTTCGTCAAGACCTTGTGGCAGCACCATTGCAGCATGACACTCCAGATGCGTTGTCGACGCCGCACGGCGTTGTGATCGACAACCCGAAGCTGATCCCCGGGGTGACGATGCCGAAGCTCATCGTTGTCGAGCGTGACTACCCGGCATTCGCTGACCGGATGGCGGCCCTTGGCCCGCTTTCTGAAAAGCTCGGGATGATGACAAAGGGCATCAAGTTCAACCCGGATGTCGAGGTTTCCGATCTCGGTAGACGCAACGGGCTTGTCGAAAGTGGCCCGACGAAGGGTCGTCCGAAGCTCGACACCGACATGCGCGCCGAAGAAATGGTGCTCGCGTTCTCCGGAACCACAAACGGCCGACTGGGAACCCAGGGCTTCCGCACCCTGGAGAAGCACACAGGACAAAAGCTCGCACATCTCGCAAGCGACCACGAGGGCACACGGTTCACTCTCAAAGATGTCTCCGACGCGCCAGTGCCGGTGCTGACCTCCCCCGAATGGTCGGGCAGTGAACACGGCGGGCGACGTTACACAGCGTTCGTCATTAATGTTGAACACTTGAAGCCGTGGCATACCCTCACCGGTAGACAACACTTCTACCTCGATCACGACTGGATGTCGGAGCTCGGCGAACAGCTGCCGATTTACCGTCCGCCACTCGACATGCACCGCCTCTTCGAGGGTTACGAACCCATCGGTTCGACTGCCGCGACGGGAGCACCCGGCTCCGAAGGCAGAGCAGAAGTCACCGTGCGTTACCTCACGCCGCACTCGAAGTGGTCCATCCACTCCGAGTATCAGGACAACCTCATGATGCTGGTGCTCTCCCGCGGAGGCCCCACCATCTGGATGTCCCCACTCGATGCCGACAAGATCGGCGTGAAAGACAACGAGTGGATCGAGTCCTACAACCGCAACGGCGTCGTCGTGGCCCGTGCGGTCGTCTCGCACCGCATGCCGGAGGGCACGGTGTACATGTACCACGCGAAGGATCGCACGATCAACGTACCGGTCGCCGAGACATCCGGTCAGCGCGGTGGAACCAACAACTCGCTCACGCGAATTTTGCTGAAGCCCAGCCACCTCATCGGTGGTTACGCCCAGCTCTCGTTCGCATTCAACTATCTCGGACCGACCGGGAATCAGCGCGACGAAGTCACTGTGATTCGTCGCCGTAGTCAAAAAGTGGAGTACTGATGCGCGTGATGGCCCAGATGTCGATGGTCATGAACCTCGACAAGTGCATCGGATGCCACACCTGCTCCGTCACGTGTAAGCAAGTGTGGACAAACCGCGACGGCATGGAATACGTGTGGTTCAACAACGTCGAAACCAAGCCTGGTATCGGATACCCGCGCTACTACGAAGACCAGGAGAAGTGGAAGGGCGGCTGGGTACGTAACAAGCGCGGCCGTCTGAAGCTGAAATCCGGTGGCCGCCTGAAGAAGCTCGCGAGCATCTTCTCGAACAACGACCTGCCGACGATCGACGACTATTACGAGCCGTGGACCTACGACTACGACATGCTGCTGTCGGCACCGCAGTCAAAGAACGGCCCGGTGGCGCGCCCAAAGTCACTGCTCACCGGCAAGAACATGGACATCAAGTGGTCAGGTAACTGGGACGACAACCTCGGCGGCTCGCAAGAGACTGCCGCAGGTGACCCGATCCTGGCACACATGAGCGAGCACGTGAAGATGGAGTTCGAAAACACCTTCATGTTCTACCTGCCGCGTATTTGCGAGCACTGTCTGAACCCTTCCTGCGTCGCGGCATGCCCCTCTGGCGCCATCTACAAGCGTGAGGAAGACGGCATTGTGCTCGTCGACCAGGATGATTGCCGCGGTTGGCGTATGTGTGTGTCGGCGTGCCCCTATAAGAAGGTGTACTTCAACCACAAGACGAACAAGGCAGAGAAGTGCACGCTGTGTTACCCGCTCATCGAGCAGGGCAAGCCCACAATTTGCTCCGAAACCTGTGTTGGACGACTGCGGTACCTCGGCCTGATGCTGTATGACGCCGATGCCGTGCTCGAAGCTGCCGCCATCGAAGATGAGCACGCTCTGCTCGATGCTCAGCGTTCAGTGTTCCTTGACCCATTCGATCCCGCCGTCATCGCCCAGGCGAAGAAGGACGGCATCGCGGATGACTGGATCGATGCCGCTCAGAACAGTCCCATCTACAAGCTGATCAGCGAGTACAAGGTGGCACTGCCTCTACACCCCGAGTACCGCACAATGCCCATGGTCTGGTACATCCCGCCGCTGTCACCCGTGGTAGATGTCATCTCGAACAGCGGCGCAGACGGCGAAGACGTGCGCAACCTGTTTGCCGCCATCGACACGTTGCGCATCCCAGTGGAATACCTCGCTGGTTTGTTCACCGCGGGTGACATGGTGCCGATCGAGTACTCGCTCAAGAAGCTCGCAGCGATGCGCTCCTATATGCGCGACATCAACCTCGGCAAAGAAGCGAACGAGAATATTGCCCACGCCGTCGGGATGACCGGCGAGGAGATGGAGGCAATGTACCGCCTTCTCGCTATCGCCAAGTACGAGGACCGCTACGTGATCCCTAAGGCACACGTCGAGTCGGCGCGCGACCTGGATGAGCTCGCGTGCTCGCTGGACAGCGACGGCGGGCCCGGCATGGGTGGGGCTCGCTCCACCGGTGAGGTGATCGCCAAAGATCGCATTCGCGGCGTGCCGACGAAGTCCACAGCAGAGGCCTTTGAGGCTCTCAAGAACAACACCGACCCGAGTGAGCCATCGACAGCCGGCCGGCTAAATCTGCTGAACTGGAACGGCAACAACGGCGGAATCAGCAACGGAATGTTCCCGCCCCCCATTGAATCCGGGGGCTCGGCATGACCATCGCCGGCATGACCAACGTTGCTGAGCGGCGGAGAGTGCCTGGCGGTCGACGAAAGAAAGCGCCGAAGAAGCTGGCAAACTCCGCTCTCACTGACGAGCAGCGCCGAACAGTCCACATGGCGGCGTCGATCTTGCTCGACTACCCGAAGCCGGATCGCCGCGTGCATTTCGTTCAGGTTGCCGAAGCTGTGGCAGGTCTCCCCGCAGAGATTGCGGAGGAGTTCACCACGTTCCTGAACGCGGCCTCCGCGATGAGTCAGCACGAGATCGAAGCACACTACACGTTGATTTTTGACCAGAAGCGCAAGTGCTGCCCGTACCTCACCTACTACTCGACCGGTGATACCCGCCGCCGCGGCATGGCACTCGTTGGGTTCATTGAGGCCTACCGCGCTGCGGGCTGGGAGGTCGAAGACGGCGAGCTTCCCGACTACCTCCCCATGGTGTTGGAGTTCTCTGCGCGAAGCGACTCCCCCATCGCAGGCCAGCTACTGACCTCATACCGGGAAGGCATCGAGGTGCTGCGCACGGCGCTGGAAAGCTTCAATAGCCCGTACTGGCACGTTGTCTCTGCCGTGTGTCGATCGTTTGGTGAGATCGACGATGAAACCCGCGATCGCTACCTGCGACTCGTCAACGAGGGCCCACCGACCGAAATGGTGGGCGTCACAACGTTCCTCGGCGCCCTAGCGCCGTACACCCCCGCGGGTGCCACCAGTGAAGGAGTGCGGGCATGACCGACATAACGTACGTGGATGTTCTGCTCTGGGTGGCGTTCCCCTACGTTGCGGCGGTGAGCTTCATCGTCGGCCCCATCCTTCGGTACCGCTACGACAAGTTCGGTTGGACGTCTCGGTCGAGCCAAACCTACGAGACGAAGTTGCTCAAGTGGGGCTCACCCATGTTCCACTACGGCATTCTCGGGGTGTTCGCTGGGCACGTTGTTGGTCTGCTCATCCCGCGCGAGTGGTTGGAGTTCTTCGGAATCACCGAACACATGTACCACCTTGGTGCGACCTGGGTTGGCACGATAGTCGCGTTGATTACGATTGCCGGCATCGTGATCCTGCTGTCGCGGAGAGGTGCCATTCGTCGCGTTGCGAGAGTCACAACGGTCATGGATGTCGTCATGTACGCCTTGCTGGCCGGCACGATCATTCTCGGCACGATTGCGGTCATCCAGTTTCAGGTGCTCGGCGCCGGGTATGACTACCGAGGAACTATTTCGCCGTGGAGCCGCAGCCTCATCGTGTTCCAGCCGGATGCCAGCCTCATGGTCGGTGTTCCGCTGATGTTCCAACTGCATGCCCTCACCGCCACCGCGTTGTTCCTGATCTGGCCGTACACCCGCCTCGTGCACGTCATGTCGGTGCCATTCGGGTTCCTGTTCCGCCCGTACATCGTCTACCGCTCGCGCGACGCGCACCGCGGTGCGCGCGCCATCCCACGCGGCTGGGAGCCCAGCGCACTCGACGAGCACAAGCAGCCGAAACAAAAACAGCCATCTATTTAGCTCAACCACCTTCACCACGAAAGGCCCATGATGACCTCGGTAGCAGGATCAGCCCTCAAGCCGGATCTCTCCAACTGGAACCCTGAAGACGAAACCACGTGGGATAAGAAACTCGCGTGGCGCACCCTGTCGGTGACGACGTTCACGATGATCCTCGCGTTTGCGGCGTGGTTCCTCGTGAGTGCGATTGCGCCACGGCTCAACGACATCCGGGCCGACGGCGTGGACTTGCTCACGAAGGAGCAGCTCTACTGGCTTGTGGCGGTGCCAGGGCTCGCCGGCGGCATCCTGCGTCTCGTGTTCATGTTCCTGCCTCCCATCATGGGAAGCCGCGTTCTGGTGGCGTTCAGTGGGTCGCTGCTCGTGCTTCCGCTCATCGGCTGGGCGCTTGCCGCGCGAGACACCACGACCCCGTTCTGGGTTCTGTTGTCTCTCTCGTTCGCAGCAGGAGTTGGCGGCGGGAGCTTCTCTGGTCTCATGGCCTCGACTAGCTACTACTTTCCGAAGAGACTCGCGGGCACAGCGCTCGGGCTCCAAGCCGGAATTGGCAACCTCGGTATTGGGCTCATGCAGCTTCTTCTGCCATGGGTGGTCGGTTTCGGTTTGTTCGGTACCGCGCTTCTGACCCCTCAGAGCGACTCAGAAGGCAAGTTGGTCTGGCTCCACAACGGCGGACTAGTTCTGGTTCCGTGGGTTCTGGCCGCCGTCGTCCTGTCGATATTAGTCATCCGCAGCGTTCCGGTGAAGGCGAACTTTCGCCAACAGCTCGACATCTTCCGCCTCAAGCACACCTGGATCATGACCGCGATTTACCTCATGTCGTTTGGTGCGTTTAGCGGTCTAGCGGCACAGACTGGGCTGCTCATCCTGAACACGTTTGGCTCAGATACGTTGGGCGCTGCTGCCCCAAATCCACTCACGTGGGCGTGGATCGGCCCCATGCTTGGTGCGCTCGTGCGCGCTATCGTCGGGCCGCTGTGCGACAAGGTCGGTGGCGGCGCGAAGTTCACCTTCGTTGGCGGGCTTGGCATGACGGCGGGAACCATCGTTGCCCTGTTCTTCCTGAACCCCACAACGATCAATGACTTCTACGGCTTCTTCACGGGTATGACCATCATCTTCTTCTTCTCCGGTTTCGCGAACGCCGGTACGTTCAAGCAGATGCCGATGATCTTCCCACCGCGGCAGGCGGGTGGAGCGATCGGCTGGACAGCGGCAATTGGTGCCTTCGGCCCCTTCCTCGTCGGAATGTCACTCTCGGTGATGGCTCCATTCGCGTTCTTCGTCGGATGTGCCGTGTGGTGTGCGTTCTGCACCGGTCTCGCCTGGTGGTACTACGCACGCCCGAACGCCCCAATGCCGAGCTAGCCGCACCCCGCGACCGGCCGAAAGTAAGGCGCAGTGTTTGCTGCGCGAAGGAGAACCCCATGGGCAAGCTGGATGGAAAAGTCGCGATCGTCACCGGTGCGGCAATGGGAATGGGCGCTGCGGATGCCGCAATCCTCGCGAGCGAGGGCGCACACGTCATTGTGGCCGACATCGTCGACAAAGAGGGCACGGCGGTTGCCGAGGCCATCGGAGGTACCTACCATCACCTTGATGTGTCTGACGAAGAGAACTGGCGCACGCTGGTCGCCGACGTGGTTGCCACGCACGGCAACATTGACATCCTGGTGAACAACGCAGGGATACTTACCATCGCATCGGTGACCTCAACCGACCTCGCGGAATGGAATCGCGTCATGGGGATCAACCTCACGGGCCCGTTCCTGGGCATCCGCGCGGTGGCGGAATCTATGAAGGCAGCCGGCGGCGGAGTGATCATCAACGTGTCGTCCACAGCCGGGATCACGGCGTACTCAAACATGGCTGCATACGTCTCAAGCAAGTGGGGAGTACGCGGGCTCACGAAGGCGGCAGCGCTCGACCTCGGGCACGACAACATTCGCGTCGTCTCTGTGCACCCTGGCGGCATCCGCACCCCCATGACGGCCGGAATGGAGAGCGGCGAAATGTTCGCGACGCAGCCGATCCCACGAATCGGAGAGGCCGACGAGGTCGCCAAACTCATCTTGTACCTCGTCGCTGACGCCACCTTCTCGACCGGCACAGAGTTCGTCGTCGACGGCGGCACCACGGTAGGGCAAGTCATCAGCTTCTAACGACCGCAACAGAGCGCCACCGCTGAATACTGCAGTTATCAACGCCGTTTCCGCGCGCGACCTAAGCTAGATGGGTGGCTCTCGACGACTTTCGTAATCTCTATCAGGAACTTCTGATCGATCACTCCCGGGAACGCCACGGCTTTGGACTGCGCGAGAACCCCAGCGCCGAATCGCACCAGCGTAACCGCAGCTGCGGTGACGAACTCACCCTGCACGTGCACGTGGGCGACGGTGTCATCGACGCTGTGACCTGGGATGGTCAAGGCTGCTCCATCTCGCAGGCATCCGCCTCCATGCTGAGTGACCTGGCTGCGGGCGCCACGGCAGCGCAGATTTCTGACATCGTGGCTGCGTTTCGCACGATGCTTCACTCCCGCGGAAAAGATGAGGGGTCAGAAGAACTCCTTGGGGATGCTATTTCGCTGAGTGGCGTTTCAAAGTATCCGCCGCGAGTCAACTGCGCAATGCTCGCATGGGTCGCTCTCGAAGTTGCGCTAGGCCAGCTGCCTGACTGGGCGCCGCCACAGGCTCAGACCGACACTGGCTCACGCACCATTCCGTCAAGAAGCTCAAGGTAGGCCCAAAACCATGCCGCTGGATATTGAACGACTCCGTGCGGATTTTCCCGTGCTGTCCCAAGAAGTTAATGGCGTGCCGCTCAACTATCTGGACTCCGGCGCGACGAGCCACAAGCCACTGCAGGTGCTCGACGCAGAGCGTCGATTCTACGAAACACACAACGCGGCAGTGCACCGCGGGGCTCACACTCTGGCCGGTGAGGCCACCGAAGCTTTCGAATCCGCTCGCGATCGTGTTGCGACGTTCGTTGGCGCGAAGCCGAACGAGATCGTGTGGACGAGCAACGCCACGGCCGCGCTCAACCTGCTCGCCTACTCGTTCTCTAATGCGAGCATCGGCCAAGGAAGAGCGGGCACTGAGCGGTTCAGGCTCACGAAGGGTGACGAGATCGTCGTCACCGAGCTCGAGCACCACGCGAACCTCATCCCGTGGCAAGAACTTGCGGCACGCACCGGCGCAACCCTTCGGTACATCGGTGTTGATGACGATGGCCGACTTCGCATGGATCAGGCCCGCGAGGTGATCGGCGAGCGCACAAAGATTCTGGCCTTCGCCCACGTCTCCAACGTGATCGGCGCGATCAACCCGGTGGCAGAACTCGTCGCTCGCGCGCGGGCCGTCGGCGCGCTCGTCGTGCTGGATGCCTGCCAATCGGCACCACATATGTCACTGAACTTCGCCGCTCTCGACGTAGATTTTGCTGTCATCAGTGGCCACAAAATGCTGGGCCCACTCGGAATCGGCGTGCTCTACGGCCGAGGCGAACTGCTCGATGCGATGCCGCCGTTCCTCACGGGTGGCTCCATGATCACGAGTGTCACGATGGAGCAGGCCGAATACTTGCCCTCCCCCGCGCGCTTCGAAGCTGGCACGCAGCCGGTCGCTCAAGCCGTAGGGCTTGCCGCCGCTGTCGACTACCTTGATGGCCTCGGCATGGATTCAGTGCACGAGCGCGACGCGCAGCTTGGGCAGGCGCTCGCGCGCGGCCTTGCGTCGATTGACGGCATCCGGTTGCTTGGTCCTCCACCTGGCGAGGCTCGGGTGGGGCTCGCAAGCTTCACCGTGGATGGGGTGCATCCGCATGATGTCGGGCAGTTTTTGGATGAGCTAGGCATCGCGGTGCGAGTCGGCCACCACTGCGCTGAGCCGCTGCACCGACGTCTAGGGGTGGCGGCGTCCACTCGCGCAAGCGCCTCCGTGTACACGACGGATGCCGAGGTGACGGCCCTTATCGACGGAGTCAGCCAGGTGCGGGAGTTCTTTCGCGCTGAGGGTGCCTCAGCCGTTCAGAAGCAGCTTTTCGGCGGTCACGCTCCAAGTAGCCCCTGAAGCGGAGAGGTGCAATTTCAGTCATGACTGATCGGTTCCTCTAGGCCATCAACCGCGCGCCGAGCCAAGACAAACACGAGGTCGGAGAGTCGGTTCAGGTACTGCTGAGCATGCTCACTCACCGGGTGCCCCGCTTCCTTCGCCCGCAGAGTGTGACGTTCTGCTCGGCGCACGACGGTGCGCGCGAGGTCAATCTTTGCTTCAAGTGCCGTTGTTCCCGGCACCAGGAACACGGGCTTGAGGGGCTGTTCCGCCACCAGCTCGTCGATGAGCTTCTCGAGCCCAGTGACCATCTCGCCTTCCACGAGGGAGATGCCGGTCTTCAGCCGGTCGCGGTGTTTCGGGTTCACAGAGAGGTCTGCGCCGACGATGAACAGTTCTTTCTGCACGCGCAGAATGATCTCGGCAATGCGCTTGTCTGTTGCGGGATGCGCAGCGCATTCGGCGCGAGCTACTCCGAGCGTCGAGACGGCCTCGTCGATGTCACCGAGGGCTTCCATCAGCTCGCTACCTTTGCGAATTCTCCCGCCAAAGAGTTGCCCTGTCGTGCCATCATCGCCGGTCTTCGTATAAACACGAGCCATGTCCATAGCCTCCGTCTGAACTCAACACTAGGGTGGAGTTGTCACCCTTAATTAGGGTGTCACAACTCCCGCGGAGGGGAAACCGGTGAAATACCGGTGCTGACCCGCAACCGTGAGACGGCCCCGCCGTCAAGCCGGAAAACCTGCCATGGGAGCGCACAACAACTCTTGATCGCCGTGGTCTGCGAGACGGAGTCCGAAGCCTCTCCCGCGAAATCTCAGTTTCGTTGGGCACAGGATGCGGACTGGTCGCGCGGCCACTCAGGAAAGGCCCGCCATGACTCAGCCACTCGACACCCAGTCACTCGACACCGGGTCACTCGACACCCGGTCTCTGGCCGTGCACTCTCTCGCCGCGCAGCCTCTCGCCGCGCAGGATGCCTCTCGCCGGGGCGCAGCGTTCGTGCGCACGGGTCGAATCGGGCTCCGGATACTCGCTGCCATCGCTCTCATCGGTGGGTCCGTGGCGTTCGCCGGGCTCACCGATAATACTGCCGCGGTCGCCGCCGACAGTGCGTGCGACGGCGTGACAGTGGTGGTGGACTTCACCGACATTGGCGGCGAACTTAACGTGGTTTGCGCGCAAGGTGAGCAAGAGTCTGGCCGCACCGCGCTGCTGGCTGCCGGATTCACCGCCGCCGACTCACAGCAAGGGTTCCTGTGCGCCATCAACTCGATGCCTGATCCGTGCCCCGAAACGTTCGATGGCAACTTCTGGTCTTATTGGAACGCCAGCCCCGCCGGTCAATGGACAAGCTACGAGGTGGGCGCGGACTCCAGCACGCCCGCAGCGGGCGCTATCGAAGGATGGCGGTACAACGACGGAACCACCCCTCCCGGTCTCGCCCCCTCCGAGGTCGCCGCGGCTCTCAGCCCCTCGACGCCGGATGCCACGGACACGCCGGAGGCCACCCCCGGCAACGATGAGGCGGTCACGACATCCACTCTCGCCGACCAACAGTCTGACCAGACGGTGGTGCTCGCCGCGACGGCCGTAGGGTTCTTGGCGCTCATCATTGCGCTCCTGGTGTTCTTCATGGTGCGCAAGCGTCGCGACGCGAGCGGGTCGCGAGACTGAATGTGCTGACCTCTGCCGCGCGCACGACGCCTCACTCCGACACCATCGCGAGCGATCTCGGGTCGGAGCAGGGTGTCGCGCGCGGCAAATCTTTGCGCACGCTGCATCCGGTGGCGTGGTGGGTGTGGGCGCTCGGAATCGCCCTCGCAACGACACGCTCACCCGGGTTGGTCTCGAGTGCGATTCTGATTGCCGCGATCGTGGTGGTGGTAGCAGTGTGTCACCAACCGTCTGCGTTCTCTCGCGCGTTTCCCGCCTACCTGGCCCTCGCGGCGAGCGTCGTTGCTCTGCGCGTGGTGTTTTACGTGCTCGTGGGCCTCAAGACGGGCACGGATGTTCTGCTTCCGCTGCCCAGCATCCCCTTGCCGGAGTGGGCTGCCGGCATCGCACTGCTCGGCCCTGTGACGATATCCGGTCTACTCGCAGCGATCTCTGCGGGGCTTGCCCTTGCCGCACTGCTGCTCTGTTTCGGTGCCGCCGTTGCGCTGACCAACCCTCAACGCACCCTGCGAAGCTTGCCGGCGTCGCTACACGTGCTAGGCACCCCTGCCGTGATTGCGATGACGGTCGCACCGCAACTCGTTGAGTCGTGGCAGCGGGTGCGCAAAGCTCAGGCTCTGCGCGGGCGGGTGTTGCGCGGGCGAAAGGCTGTGGCGGCCACAACGCTGCCAGTGTTGCAGGATGCGCTTGAGCGATCCATCGCGCGTGCCGCTTCTATGGACTCCCGCGGCTATGCACGCGTGCATCGCGGAAGCAGCCGCGTCGTTCTCGCACTGCTGCTGAGCGCGCTTCTTGGCGCAGCTATCGGCACCTATGCACTGCTGGATGGCACGGGCCCTCGCTGGCTCGCCGTGCCGTTGCTTGCCTTCGGTGGCGCCGCGGCAATCACCGGCTCGATTATTGCGTCACGCCGTGTCGCGACGACACGATATCGGCCAGACGTGTGGCGCGTTCGCGAGAGCCTTGTGGCGACCTGCGGTGTGGCAATTGCTGGGGTCGTGCTCGTGATGCCGCTGCTGGGTGCTGCTGGCACTGGTTTTGGTGCAAGTTCTGTCGCCGCAGCATCCGGTTGGTCGATCACGTTCGCGGTGTGCGGAATACTCGCCGTCATTCCCGCGAGTATCGGGAGGGCGCGATGATCTCTCTCGATCGTGTGACGTTTCGCTATGCCGGCGCGGCAGCCGCCGTTCTGACCGATGTGACGCTCACGATCCCCGAAGGCGAGATGTGCCTCATCGTTGGAGAGACCGGCTCGGGCAAATCCACTTTGCTGCAGTTGGTGAACGGGCTCGCCCCGCACTTCACCGGCGGCAATCTGTCCGGCACCGTCACGGTCGGCGGGCTCGACACCCGCACAAACCCGCCGCGAGATCTCGCCGGAATCGTGGGCGTCGTCGGGCAGGATCCGGTCGCCGGCTTTGTGACCGACCGCGTGGATGACGAACTCGCGTACAGCATGGAGCAGCTCGGCATCCCGGCGCCCATCATGCGTCAACGCGTCGAAGAAGTGATCGATCTTCTCGGGCTCGATCGAATCCGCCATCGTTCGCTCTCTGCGCTTTCGGCTGGCGAGCAGCAACGGGTCGCGATCGGCGCGGCACTTACCGCTCAACCACGGGTGCTTGTTCTCGATGAGCCCACCTCTGCTCTCGACCCGAGCGCAGCAGAAGAAGTGCTCGCTGCGCTACTGCGCCTCGTTCATGACCTCGGTGTGACCGTTCTGCTCGCCGAGCACCGCCTCGAGCGGGTGATTCAGTACGCGGATTCCGTGGTGCTGCTTGAAGGTGATGGCACTGCGCACTGCGGCACTGCGCACTGCGGGTCTGCACGCTGCGGGTCTGCACGCTACGGGTCTGCACGCTACGGCTCGCCCGCCGCGATGATGGAGTCGAGCCTCGTCGCGCCCCCCATCATTGAACTCGGCAGGCTTGCGGGGTGGCAGCCACTGCCTCTGTCCATCCGCGATGCACGACGGGTTGCTGGGCCGTTGCGGGAACGGCTAACGGGTCGGCCGACGGATCGGCTGACAGATCGCCCTGCCGAATGCCTGGGTGAGGAAAGCACCCCGGCGAACTCCGAACACGCGACGACCCGCAGCGCCGACGCACGCTCCATTGATTCCCCGCGTTCCGAGAATCTGCGTGCCGTGAACCTCAGTGTTCATTACGGCCGCGTGATCGCTGTCGATGGCGTCAGCCTCACCGTGAACCCAGGCGAGATCACCGCGCTCATGGGTCGCAACGGATCGGGCAAATCGTCGCTGCTGTGGGCGCTACAAGGATCTGGGCTGCGATCCGGCGGAACCGTGCACGTAAGTGGGCTCGACCCGGCAACGCTCTCACCCGACGAGGCAATCCAGCACATTGTGCTTGTGCCACAACGACCATCTGACCTGCTGTACCTCGACTCCGTCGCGGCAGAATGCCAGGAATCGGATCGCGCGGCTGGCGCAGATCAGGGTGCGACATCCGCCATTTTCGAGCGCCTCTCCCCCGGGGTTTCGAGAACCACACACCCCCGCGACCACTCTGAGGGTCAGCGCCTAGCCCTCGTTTTGGCGCTGCAACTCGTTGGGAAACCCGCCGTAATCTTGCTGGATGAACCAACGCGCGGCCTCGACTACACCGCGAAAAAGCGCCTCAGCGCTGTGCTCGCCGAGCACGCCGAACGAGGTGCCGCGGTGTTTCTCTCCAGCCACGATGTGGAGTTTGTGGCGCGCATCGCCGACAGGGTCGTCGTGCTCTCTGAGGGCGAGATCATTACGGATGGGCCAGCACGCATCGTGCTGACCGCCAGTGCCACGTTCGCCCCGCAGGTGTCCAGAATTTTACGGCCGCTCACGTTTTTGACGGTTGATGACGTGCGAGACGCACTCGGGGGGGCACCGTGACGGGCTCTGCGCTGAACGAGAGATTCGCGACGGCCCGAGCGCCGGCACTACCACTCGGCATCCGCACCGGCATCGCCCTCGCCCTCACGTCGGTCATCGGTCTGTTCGCGTTCACGTGGCCGTTGGTCATCGGTGGCGGGTCAATTTTGGCCCACAATGCCGCCGCCCCCGTTGTGCTCGCCGGGGTGCTTTTGGCGGTCATACTCGTCTCGCTCGTGGCGCTCGGCGACGGTGGAATTGACGCCAAAACGGTGACAATGCTCGGACTGCTCGCGGCCATCGGTGCCGTGCTGCGCCCTTTGTCGGCGGGCAGCGCTGGCGTCGAATTCGTGTTTCTGTTCATCATCCTCGGCGGGCGCGTGTTCGGTCCGGGCTTCGGTTTCGCGCTCGGTGCCATCACGCTTTTCGCCTCGGCGCTACTCACCGGCGGATTCGGCCCGTGGCTGCCGTTTCAGATGATTGCAGCCTCGTGGATGGGGATGGGCGCTGGCCTACTGCCCCGAGGGATGCGCGGCGCTCGCGAACTCGTGACCCTCGCACTCTTCGCCGCCGCATCCGGTTTTCTCTTCGGCCAGCTCATGAACCTCTCTTTCTGGCCGTTCACGCTCGGCCCCGGCACCGGCCTCAGCTTCGTGCCAGGCGCACCACCGCTCGAGAACCTTCACCGCTTCGCACTGTTCAGCCTTACGACATCCCTCGGCTGGGACCTCATGCGCGCCATAGTGCTCGCTCTCGGGGTCGCTCTTCTCGGCAGGGCCGTGCTGTCAGCATTACGGAGAACCGCTCGCATTGGATCGTTTTCTGACATCAGTAACTCAACATTGCCACCGCCCGTGGGTCACGCATGACCGCGCTCTCATCCCCAAGACTGACAAAGACCTCAGCCGCAGTGCTGATGCAGAATGTCTTGTCTACGTCGTACTCTTGTCACGTGCGACATTGCCGCGTTGCGCGCGGGCACAACCAATCCCATCACCCAAGGAGCGCATGATGCCCAATTCACGACTACTCTCCCTCGGCCTCGCCTCTCTCGCCGCAGCGTCACTCTTGCTCACGGCATGCTCGACACCGAGCGGCGGGGGCGACGACAAGCTGACCTACAAAGACAGTCCGCTGTTCAAATACACGAGCGCAATGTACGGCGGAGACAAAAGCAACGAAGAGTACATCGCGGAAGGCAACGCTGTCGAAGAATTGGTGGCCACGTGTATGGCGAACGAGGGCTTCGACTACCTGCCTGTCGACAACTCGCAGTACTACACGAATAACAACACAGACGATGTCGACCGCAACACAGAGGAGTGGGTTGCTGCCAACGGTTACGGCTATAACCTCACCGACGACCAACAAGCCGAACAAAACGGGCAGGGTGGCGAGATAGTCGACCCAAACAGCGACTACGTCATGAGTCTTTCTGAGAGCGAGCAGACCGCGTACTACGAGGTTCTGTATGGCCCACAGCCAACCGAAGAAGAAATGAATGACCCCGACTTTGAGTATCAGCAGCTCGGTTGTAACGGCGAGGCCTACAAACAAATTAACGGCAGCCAGGTCGCAGAAGATCCCCAGTTCAAGGGAATCATCGAAGAAATGAGCAAGCTCTGGGAGAAGCAAGCACAGCTTCCCGCGGTCAAGAAGCTCAACGTGGCGTGGTCGTCCTGCATGGCCGATGCCGGGCATGCTGACTTGCCGACGAAAGACTCCGTCTACGACTTGATGAATGCACAGAACGAAGAAGCTTGGGCAGATGGCAGTGAAGGCCCAAGCCCTGAGAAGCGGGCAGAAATGCGTAAAGAAGAGATCGATCTGGCGCTCGCCGACTTCCACTGCAGCGAGGGGCTCAACTACGAGCAGATCGTGCTTGCCGCCCAGTTCGACTTAGAGAAGAAATTCATCGCCGACCACCAGGCAGAACTCGACGCGATGCTTGCCGCAGCGAACGGGTCCAAGTAATTGTCGACAGAACTGCTTCCGACTTCGTCAGAAGATAAGCACGGCCCCCTCGCGCGATCGCGCACGAGCGGATGGAAGCGGCTGCTCAATAGCAATCGGGTCATTTGGGTGATGGCGGCCGTCGCCATCCTCTCACTCGTGGCCGGCCTACTGCTGAGCAAGTTCATCATCTCGCCCGGCCAGGCCGCCCAGAACGCAAAGGCACCAGATGCGGGCCTCATTACTGTGCCGATCGAGAACCGTGAGCTCGCCAATGACGTGACGCTGCGCGGGGATGCGAACTTCGCGGACTCCGTCGACGTGACCATTGAGACCGCCAGCATCGGTGGCCCCGCCGTCGTCACCGGGCACGTTCCACTTGCCGGCGCAGAGTTCGCTGCGCTCGCGGTTGCGCTCGAGGTCGCCGGTCGGCCGGTTATCGTTCTGCCGGGCGATCTGCCCTCGTATCGCACGCTTCGGGCGGGAGTTGCCGGCCCGGATGTCGTGCAGCTTAAGCAGGCGCTGGCGGCGGTCGGCATCAACGGCGGCAACCCAGACTCAAACCTCTTTGACTCGACAACCGCTGCTGGCGTTGCCGAACTCTACAACGCGGTCGGCTATTCGTCGCCCGATTCCCCGGAGGGCACGGCGTCGTCGGTGCGTTCCGCCCACGAGAATGTGCGCTCGGCTGACCAGCAGGTTGCTGCCGCCGAGCGTGCGCTAGCTGCCGCGCAAACCGGGGCACCAGCATCCGTTGTTCTGGCGCAAAACAATCTCGTACGTCAGGCGGATGTTGCGTTGAAGGCCGCGCAGAACGAAATGCCCGTTGATCCGGCGAAGGTTGCCGACCGCCAGGCGGACTATGACATTGCTGTTGCCGCGAGGGCAGAAGCTCTCGCCGCACCAGATTCGAGCGATGCCGTCGCCGCGTTAGCCTCTGCGCGCGACGGTGCGGTCTCTGCGCGTGACCTGCTCTCCGAGACCAGCAAGGGGGCCCTCACCTACCTGCCAGCGAGTGAGGTGCTGTACCTTACTGGCCTGCCGAGGCGGGTGGATGAGGTGACGATCAAGCGTGGTTCCACGATCACTACTTCGGTAATGCGGGTTTCTGGCGCGAGCCTCATCATTGCTGCTTCTGCCGCAGAGAGCGACGCAAAACTGATTGAGGTGGGCGCGCGAGCGGTCATCGCGATGCCGGATGGCACCGCTCTCGACGCGAAGGTGACAACGGTTGCGCCGCGCGAGGGCGGCAAGGCAAAAGATGGTGTGAGGTATGACGTGACGCTCACACCCGATGCCCTCACACCCGAGCAACTTCAGGCGTTGCAGGGTAACAACGTGCGCGTACAGATCCCGGTCAGCTCGAGTGACGGCAAGGTGCTCGCGGTGCCGATCGCGGCGCTCACTGCGGGCGCGGGCGGTGAGTCTCGAATCGAGATCAGCGACGACAACGGAAAGACTCGCCTCGTCGAAGTCACGACGGGGTTTTCGGCGAAAGGCTACGTGGAGGTGACTCCGGTCAGCGGCACTCTGCATGCCGGTGCGCTGGTCGTGGTCGGTCGATGACGACGCGGATCACAATGCCGATGACAATGCCGAGTGCGATCGATTGTGATCCCCTTGCCGAGGTGGCACCCGTTGTTGAGTTGATCAATGTCACGAGGTCGTTTCCTGGCCCTCCAGAAGTTCAGGCCCTGAAGTCGGTGAACCTGAGCATTGACGCCGGTGACTATGTGTCGATTGTCGGGCCGAGCGGATCAGGCAAGTCAACGATGCTTAACGTGCTTGGCCTGCTCGATCGGCCAAGCGTCGGTGAGTACCGTCTCGACGGTCAGTTGACGAGCCTTCTCAGTGAGGATGACCGGGCGGCGGTGAGAGGCAGCAGTATCGGTTTCGTGTTTCAAGCCTTCCACCTGCTACCCCACCGCTCGGTGCTCGACAACGTGCTGCTTGCGACCCTCTATAACGGGGTGCCACGGGCAGAGCGCGAGCAGCGAGCATTGGCAGCTCTCGACCGCGTGGGTTTGAACCATCGGCTGAACTTTATGCCCGGAACGCTCTCGGGCGGCGAGCGTCAACGCGTGGCGGTTGCCCGCGCGGTCGTCAGTTCGCCTCGACTGCTGCTCGCCGATGAACCAACAGGCAACCTTGATGTCACCACCTCCGGAGAGGTCATGGATCTTTTCGAGGAATTGCACGCGGATGGGCTCACCCTGGTGATCATCACGCACGATAGGGCGGTGGCCGACCGCGCACGGCGTCAAGTGCGCATTGATGATGGCCAGCTAAGCGAGATCGCGTGAAGGCGCCTCACTGGCTTCGCCGGCTGCCGATGCCCGCAAGGCTGTTTTCCGTCTTTCGCCGTGGGCGCGCCACGACCTCAGCAGAGGCAGCGGACGCGGCGGCGAGCGGCACGGCGACAGTAGCAACCGCCGTGACGCCAACGGTGAAGCATGGCGACCGCTTTCTTGTGCAGGACCTCGTAATTGAGGCATCCTTCGGCATTGGGGCACGCCCTTCTCGCCTCATCATGACAACTCTCGGCACGGTGCTCGGCATCGCCTCGCTGGTCGTCACCATCGGGTTTGCCCAAACCGCCGCTGGCCAGATCGCAAGCCAGTTCGATGCGGTTGCGGCAACCCAGGTGGTCATTGAGCCCGGCACCAGTCGCACTGCGATGGGCACAACGCAGGCCATCGCTCGACTGCCGTGGGATGCCTCCGAACGCGTGGAGCGCCTCGCCGGAGTGCAACGAGCTGGCCTCATCGCTGCTGTGCCGCTGGGCGAGACGACCATCACCGCAGTTCCGATCAACGACCCTTCTGCAGCTAAGACACTCAGCCCACCGCTGGCCGCGACCTCCGCGTCGCTACTGGAGGCCGTGCGCGGCCACGTTGTCACTGGACGCTACTTTGATTCCGGTCACGATGCCCGGGGCGACCGCGTTGTGGTGCTGGGGGCGGACGCGGCGAAGAAACTTGGCATAAACCGCGTTGACACCCAACCTTCGATCTTCATCGGCGATCACTCGTACACGGTGATTGGCATCGTGTCAGGGATGGAGCGACGCGCTGACCTGCTCGACTCTGTCATCCTTCCGCTCGGCACGGCACGCACCGACTTTGGTCTACTCGCACCGGATGAGCTTCAAGTGCAAATTCAGGTCGGTGCCGGTGCTCTCGTCGGCAGACAGGCACCGGTCGCCCTCGATCCGAATGCGCCAGAGAACTTCGAGGTGCAGGCCCCGCCGTCGAAGTCGGAGTTGCAGGCCAACGTGCAGGCAGACGTGAACATCGTCTTTCTCATTCTGGGTGCGATCGCTCTGCTCGCGGGCGGGCTCGGCATCGCCAACGTAACGCTGCTGTCCGTCATGGAGCGAGTGGGCGAAATCGGGCTGCGGCGAGCGCTGGGTGCGACGAAACGAAATATCGCGTCACAGTTCATTGTCGAGTCGGTGGTCATCGGGCTGCTCGGCGGGCTCATCGGTTCTGCGCTCGGGGTGTTCGCGGTCGTGATTGTCTCGCTCGTGCAGGGGTGGACTCCTGTGCTCGATCTCTGGGTGGCACTCGGCGCAGCACTGCTCGGCGCGGTTGTGGGGCTCGCCGCCGGGGCATACCCGGCCAACCGGGCATCCAACATCGAACCGATCACGGCATTGCGTGGGGGCACCTAACGTTCAGTGGCGACGCTACCCACACCCCACAACCCATAACCCACAACCCACATGATTCGGTGGGTCAGGGAACCCAAAACCCCAAAGTGCAGAGAAGCAGTGTCTCGTCATCAGCGCCAGCGGGCGGCTCGATAGCGGGCGGGAACACACCAAAGCCCCGCCACTCCTCGGCATTAGGCACGACATGCACGTTCATGCTGGCGATGAGCTCTGGCGAGAGGTGGAACGCAATAGCGAGGTGTTTCGCCATCATCCACGCCTGAAATGCCCGATACATAGCGAGATGCGCGAAGCCTTCTTTTGCGGCATAGTCTCCGTATTGAAAACGAAAAATCATCTCTGGGTCCACGCCCTCGCGAACAGCAGCCGTCGCCGCATCGTTGAGTTTGCCGTAGGCGGCAATCGGGTCGTCTCCGAGCAGATCTTGGTCGATCAGGTCATCACCATCGGCAATCGAGCGACCGGCAAGAACTCCGGGAATCCAGGCCTCGTCGTAGGCGTGTGACTTCAGGATGTCGAGAATCGTGGGGTTCGCGATATGCGTCCATGCGGCGGGAACCGACGTGTCGAAGTCTTCTGGCGTGAGGCGATCGATGACACTTCGAAGCGCGGCATCCGACGCAAGAAATAGCTCATTGGTTTCCATGGAAGAAGACTAGGGTCGACGTCTGACAAGCGCCATACCTCAACTCGCATACCTAGCTCACGCTGACGAAGGAACGCGGTCGGTGCGAGCAGGCTCGCTGTCGGCCAGGCTTAGAAGATGAATATTACGAGCAAGATCGGGTACGTGATAAGCAGACTTTTACCTGTCAAGGTATGAATGGTTCCCATAACCAGCGACAGGGCGATGCCGTAAATTCCGGTAGCAAGGTCCTGAGTGAGAAAGTGAACAACACCCCAGGTGAGCGCGAGCAATATTCCACCCCACGGAACCCACTTCGCTCGACACCACCCATTACCGGCTTTCTGCCCAAATCCGATAATCAAGGCGATGACGGCGAGCTCGGCGAAATAGTATGCAATCTGCACCAACCAGGCCGCTGTTCCCTCGTCACCGAAGCGTTCCGAAAGCGCCTGATGCTCGGCGAATGGAGCAAGCACGCCGCCCTGAAGCATCCATTGGGCCATCACCGTGGCCACCACGAGCGTCGCGACAGCCAGCCAGCGCACCAGGCTCACCCGCGTTCCTGTATCAGCGCGCAACCTGAAGTCGGTTCGACGAAGTGCCCACACCGCCAAACCAATCGCGCCACCTACCCAGATGACAATCGTGAGAACCCAGTGAACGATCTGCGCTTGAAAACTATTCGCGGGCAGGCCCAACACCGGTTCAACAGCAAGAAGCGCGAGCTCGAGTCCGACGAGAGCAAAGGCGTACAGCGCAAGATAAAGGTACAGAAGCGGCCGCGTCGGCATCTGCGCCTGCTTGGGCGTCTGCGTCTGCGCCTGCATCTGCGTCTGCGCCTGCGCCACAATTCTCGCCGCGTCAGACGCTCCGCCTGCCTCGACGGCGCTCGGCTCTGCGCTCACGAAAACCCCAGGGGCTGCACACGATTACGAACCATAGTGCATGGTAGTGCGATTGGGCGGGGGTGTGAACCGACCTGCGGCGTACAGCGCGATGATAATCAGCATGGCAAGCCCGGCCACCACGGCCATCGCCTGAGCTGCATTGCTGACCCCCAGAAAGCCTGCCACGAGGCCAGCCGCGCCGAGAATTGCGACGACGCCACCAAGCCAGAAGAACATCCGTTCGCCAAAAGCCCACGCAAACGGGATGAAGTGCACACCAACAACGGCAGCGATTAGCGCGGGCCGCAGGTCGCCGTGGTCGGCCGCGGTCAGCGCCCTCGTTCCCACACTAATGAGCACCAACTCCCCGACGACGCACGCACTGTAAATCACCAATGCCACAGGGCGGGGGCGCGTGAGCAGCCCGAGCGACACGGGCCGGATGTAGTGCTTCATCAGTGCCACGATGACCAGCCCTAGACCGATCACCCACGCGGCAATCGACACTGCCTGCCCGAGCGCGGCCGAGTAGCCGATGAACACCATTCCACCGGCAAGGCCGATCAGGCTACCCCATCGTCGAGGGTCAACCCACAGCGGCGGCTCCCCGACCGCGGGGCCGTACCCGCGCTTCGTCGCAGTTGGCGGAATGGATTCGCTCGGGGTTGAGGACCGTGTCATGGCTTCGAGTCTACGTGATTCGATATAGTTAGCTTTATCGAATTATGAGAGGCGTGTGGATGGTCGTGCCGAACGAGGCCGAACAGGGCATGAAGCGGCCATATCTGTCTCACGTACGTCAGGAGCGCGCCGAGGATACGAGGCTGCGTATCGCTGCAGCCGCTCAGTGTCTGTTCGCGGAGCGCGGTTTCGCGGGAACTACAGTGGCAAACATCGCAGCCAGAGCCCAGGTGGCCGTGCCGACCGTCTATGCGACCTTCGGATCCAAGGGCGCCATCGTGCGGGCTCTACTGCTGCAGATGGAACGCAACGCCGACAGCACCGGCTGGGCGCAACGTATCGCTCAAGAAACGAACCCGCACCAAAAGTTGGCCGCATTCGCACAGTGGACGGCCGCGCTGTTCTCCTCAAGCAAGGCGACCATCCACCTCGCCAACGGCGCGGCCGCAGACTCGGCGATCATCGAGCTTCGCGAAGAAGGAGACCGGAATCGTCGAGAGGGTCTTCGTGCGGTAATCAACTCACTTGGTCAAGCCAACGCTCTGCCGACCGGACTCAGCGCAGAACGCGCACTCGACCGAGCTTGGATGCTCACCGGCGTCGAGTTCTACCTGTCTGCCACCGAAGGGTGCGGGTGGACCGACGACGAGTACGAGCAGTGGTTGACCGCCCTGCTCCAGCAGCAACTACTCGACCGTTAGAAAAACACCTGGCCACCACATCCGCATGGGATTCTGATACGGATCAGCTGCCAATTACTCATCGTCACCTGAATCTCCCCTTTCCATCACGGACAGCTCCGTGCGTTCCGTGCTCCGTTTCGATACGTCGCAAGGCTGACCCCGCCAGGTAACGGCTCGACGCCGATGGCCTGCAGGTCGCGGGGTTGAACGCCGCCCCCGAAGAGCGGGATTCCGCCCCCCAGCAGCACCGGATTGACTTTCAGTTGAATCTCGTCGATGAGATCGACAAGCTGGCCGGCAAGGTCGCCGCCACCACAAAGCCAGATGTCGAGGCCCGGCTCGCTCTTCAGCTCAGCGATCTGGGTGGCAATGTCGCCTCTTATGACGTCGACGCCTGGTGACTCCGGTAGATCCGAGTGAGTGACGACGACCTGCCGCAGGTGCGGATAGGCACCGTTGAGCAAGCCTGCATCGATGGCCGGGGCATGGGTGCGGCGACCCATCAGAACGGTGTCGAATCGACGAGGTTCTTCCGTCACGCCAAGGGCTTTTCTCACGTGCGTAGGGCAGGTTTCGGGGTATCGCCCGAACAGTTTTGCCAGTGTTTCGGGGTGCACGGGGAAGCGAGAGAAATCTCCGGATGGATCGGCGATGAAGCCATCAACCGAGGTGGCTATGTAGTAAACAAGTTCACGCATTCAGAACTCCAATCAATACAAATGTTGTAGTTGGCTCCAATGTACAACACCTGTGGTAATTGAACTATCCTGTGTTGATGGCATCCAACCCTCGCCGTCGAGAAGACATCACTGACGCAGCTCTCTCCATCCTCGGACGTGACGGCAGCCGCGCCCTCACCCACCGGTCCGTAGACAGACGTGCAGAAACCCCCTCCGGCACATGTGCAAACTACTTTCCGACTCGCGCAGCCCTTCTCCTCGCCATGGCGGAGCGCATCTTTCATCGCCTCGAGCCTGACCGTGATCACCTCGCTCGGCTCGAGCACGTGCCCGAACAGAACGCGCTGCCGGAGTACGTGGGTTATGTCGTCGAGCGCCTCACCCAAAACTCCGACCTGGCACGCGCCCTCATCGAACTGCGACTCGAGGCCTCCCGCGACCGCGAAGTTTACGATGCCCTCGCGCCGTTCCTGCGCCGGGGCCTAGACGACGACCTGGCGTTCCACCGGGCAAGGGGCCTTGGCGCGGACCCACGCGTTGTTCTACTTTTGCACCACCTCGTGAACGGCATCGTGCTTGACCACCTCACGATCCCGCTCGACACCCAGAGCGACCCCGTGGCCACAGCCAAAGACGCAGCCCGCCGCCTTGGTTAGCGCGAGAGACTGTACCGCATCAGAACGACGTCATAAATCGCCCGCTCTTCGATAAGGTTCACGTGGTCTGCCGTCCATCCTTTAGGGAAGAGGCGTCGACCTTGACCGAGCACCACCGGGTGCACGAAGAGCCGCAGCTCATCGACGAGTCCTTGAGTGAGCAAATCGTGCGCCAGAGTGATCGATCCGATCAACACGATGTCTTTTCCGGCGGCCTCAGTCAGCGTGCGGATCTCGCGCTCAAGGTCGTCCCCGCCCCGAAGCAGGGTGGTGCCCTCCCACTCGGGCTCATCAAGCGAGCGTGACACCACGTACTTGCTCACTCGGTTGAGATGATCTGTCACGCCAGTTTCATCATCTTGTCGCTTCGGCCAAAAACCGCGCATCTCCTCGAAGGTGACCCGACCAACGAGAAAGGCATCTGAGGCTGCGGCATGTTCTGCAGTGACGGCAGCTAACTTGCGACCGCGGTCGGAATCCTCGGTCGGATCAAACCAGTTGCCGTTGTTCTCCACCACTCCGTCGAGAGTGATGTTTTGGGTTACCACTAAATGTCGGGACATCTTTCCTATGGTCGTCCACTCCGTCGATGATGTCGACAACAGTGACTAGGTACCCAGCGGACTCACACCCGCAATGTTCTCAACACGGAGCTAGTCAGGAGTTCATTGTTTGCGCACAAAGGGAGGGAGCCATTTGTCAATGACGGCGAGAATCCCGACAATTCCGATCGTGACGATCACCGCGAGACCCGAGTTGAGGAGTGCCTGGGGATACCCCCGCGCCGTGGCATCGAGGAAGGGGTAAGGGCTCCACGAGGTGATCGCCCCGTGAACGAACGTGTAGGTCAACCACAGAATCGGCCAGATGAAGGCGAGCCCCACGGTGGCCCACGACATCCTTGCGCGGGGGCCGAAAATGAGCCAGCCCAGAAGGATGCTCCACGGCGCAACGTAGTGAAAACCGATGGTGGCCGCCAGCGCCCACCCGGTGAGATGAACCAGTGGGGCGAGGATTGTTTCGTATACGAGCCCGGCGAGCACGATGCCGAGCATCGCGTCTAGCCGCATCACTCGCCAGACAGGACCGTCACGGTGCACGTTGACCGCGAGCGCGATCGAGGTAAAGAGAACGAAGATGCTGCTTTGGATCGTAAAGTAGCTCAGGAACCTCACCAGCTTGGCTGCCACGGTGAGATCCGGGCCGTCCGTTCCGTAGTGCCCATTCTGGTCACTGGCAAAAATCAGTGTCAGCTGAATAATGAGCGACACGGCAACGATCACCGCAATGCTACCGAACCAGACTCTCGCGACACGTGGAGGGATCTTGGCCGATACTTCTGTTGGGGTTGTGGCCATTTAGTATCCTCTCGGCGCGGGCCCGATCCTATCCCCTCGCGCCCCCGAGGAACCTCGCAACCAATCTCCCCGACCAACCGACTTATCCCTCTGATCAGACATCATCTTCGGGTTGCGATCCGCCAGTACCCGAGCCGATCACTGAGATGGGGCTTCAGCGGTCAGCGAGCAGCGCCAACGCGTCTTCGATTTGTGCGAAGTACTCGCGGATGTCGACCAGGTCGGCCGGGTCATCCGATGCCGCCTGCAGGCTCAGGGTGAAAAGCTCACCGTCTGCACGCTCGACATACCAGGAACCGGCAAGTTCCCCCGCCGAGGAGCCACCCTTGAACCCCACGTAGGTCCACTTATCACCGAACGTCATTCCCGCACCGGGATTCATGGCGAGAATTTTGCGTACTGGCTCCCCCGCCTCGGTGCTGGCCAACTCTTGTAAGCCGAGGTGAGCTGCGCGCAAGTCGGCGGCGTTCGCGAACCAGTCGAGCCCGTGCTGCCAGACCGGTTCAGTCACCGCGGTCGGTGCGATGTTCAGCACGCCGTGTGGCAGCTGCGCAAGAATGGTGCTGCGCTCGGCGACACTAGCGTTATCCCACTCGTCAGCGGCCCCCGCACGCTCGCCCCAGCCGAGTTGGAACATCTCCCTCGTTGTGAGAAACGGAGTGTTCGCTGCAGGATCGTGATGACCCAACCGTGCCTGCGCGTTCTCTACCGCGTCGCGGCCCACCGCAGCCATCAACATGTCCGCCGCCGTGTTGTCGCTGATCGATATCATTAGCTCTGCCCCCTCACGCACCGTCACGACGGTGCCGGTGGGTGCATCCTGCAGTTTCCCGGAGGGCAGACTACGCACGTCGTCGGTGACGGTGAGCGTGCTATCCCAGCTCAGTGAGCCGTCTTCCACCGCGTACACGACAGCAGCCAGAACATAAAGCTTGAAGATGGATCCGATCGGCTTCATCGAATCGTCTCCGACCGCCAGAATTGTCTCAGGCTGATCAGTGACCTTGGTCACATTCAGGCTGGTGCTGGCCGGTAGACCTTGCACCGCTTTCTCGAGTTGCTTCCAATCGGCGGCGGGTGTGCGCTCAGGCTTCGCAGGTGCAAAGAACAGCCCGTTGACCATTCCGGCAGAATCCAGGGAGATGCTCATCTCGAGCGCGGGGCCGCGTGCACCCACAATCTTCACTACGGCCTGATCTTCTTTCTCGTTGTACTCCGTGGAGATCCACGGCCTGTCGGCGCGCAGCTGCTCAAAGACACCGACGAAGTCACTGACTTTCAGGTCGTCGAACATTACTTTTGCAAGGTGCTGCGTGACGTGCTCCTCTGCAACGGGCTCCGGCGCGTTCACCACCTCGAGCACCCACGCCGCCTGATTGCCAACCGCGCTGTTCGGCAGATCTATCGCAGTTTCGCTGGCCCCATCATCCGACGGTGCGGATGCGCATCCCGCCACGCTGAGCACCCCGATCACCAACGCGCCAGAGATACCCCGACGAAGAGTGCGAACGAACTGAGCACGAGAGTTTCGCAAGTTCTGCCGGCACTTCACCCAACGACCGTCTTCATATCTACTCATGCGTTTCACCGTATCCGACTCGTCTCGACACGAACTGATGTCCGGCTCGCGTCGCGTGATGAGGGTGCCACGCGCGAGTGACCCGCTGTACGATCAAGACGCGGGTGGATTCAGAGCCAGTCTTTGCGCTTGAACACGAGGTACAGGGTCACCGAAACCACCACTATGAGAAGCACTGAGGCGATGAGCCCAGCCGGTTGGGCGAAGCCGGGGAACGGCAAGTTCTGACCGTAGAAGCCGGTAATGGCGGTCGGCACCGCGATGATGGCCGCCCAACTGGTGACCTTCTTGGTGATGATATTGAGTCTGTTGCCCTGAATGGTCAGGTTAGTTTCCACGATCGTTGACACGAGATCCCGCAGACTGTCTGTCCACTCGGTGGCCCGCAGAACATGGTCGTAGAGGTCCTGATAGTACGGCGCCATCTCGCTGGGCACTAGGTCAACGTCGCGTCGAATGAGCGTGTTGACGACCTCCCGCATGGGCAGCACCACTCTGCGCAGTTGCACGAGACTCTTGCGCAATTCGAAGCTGCGGCGCTGTACGGCAGTGTCGTGCGGTTTGTCGTCGAAAAGGAGGTCCTCGAGAGACTCGATCTGTTCATCGAGCGCCTGAACGGCGTCGAAGTGCCCGTCGATGACGAAGTCGAGCAGACCGTGCAGCAGAGCGCTGACGCCGTGAGCGGTGAGCTTGGCATTCTGGTCGAGGTGTTCGAGTAGGTCGTCGATGGGGAATCCGTCATCCCTGCGCACCGTAACGAGGGCGGTTGGAGTGATGAACGCAGCGATCTCTGACGTGCGCAACTCACCGGTTTCTGCATCTAAACCCACCGCGTACGCGCTGAGAAAATCGTGATTCTCGTAGCGGTTCAGTTTCGGTCGCTGTTGCCCCGTAGCAGCGTCTTCGACAGCAAGTGAGTGCAGGCTGAGCTCGTCGGCCACAGTCTGCAGTTGCTGCGGCGTGGGCTGGAACAGGTCCACCCAGAGAATGGTGTGTTCCTCGGCCAAGTGTTCGTCGAGTAGGTCCAGAGAGAAGCCTTCGTCCACAAGGATGCCGCCCCGGTAGCACCGCGTTACAGTCATGTCATCAGTATTGCAGTCACCATGCTGCGCAGAATGCGACGCGCATCTACGTGGTCTTTGTCGGTGAGCCCACTCAGCATCCTGTGTGCGACCAACGTCACGAGCGCGCCTCAGCGCTTCGATCGTATCGCTGATAGTATTACTTTCGTTGATAGAAAACGGAGTACTAGGGAGATTTCGGATGCTGATTGCAGGAATGGCGCTCACGGCGCTGGCAGGCACGGGCATCCTCGTCGTCGGAATCCTCTACCTCACAATTCCGCGCGCAATGGCTCTCAACTTCGGTCTGCCTTCCATTCCGCCCCTTGAGGCAACGGAGTGGCTTCGCCTGAAAGGAATCCGCGACCTCACCACGGGAATCGTCGCTGGCGTTCTTATCTTCACAGCGCCTGCCCTCGTGCTCGGCTGGGTCGTGGCAGCATTCGCCCTCATCCCCCTCGGCGATGCCTTTACAATTCTTCGCGCCAACGGCTCCCGAAAGGCTGCTTTCGGCATTCACGGTGCGACCGCTGCCGGAATGCTCGCGGCCAGTGTGCTGCTTCTCGTTTCATCATGAGTGAGCCGAAGGGTTCACTGAGTGAGCCCCGTCTTCGCCGTCAAGCAACTCGACGCGCGCTCATTCTGGACGTCGCGCTTTCGCTCGCCGAAGCCGAGGGGTGGGATGCCGTCACGACAAGGCGGGTCGCCGACGAGATCGATTTCACACAGCCCGTCATCTATCAGCATTTTGGGGGTCGGGATGAGTTGATCCGCTCGATCGCCGTCAAAGGTTTCGAGCTTCTCGCGGCCGAGCTTCATGCGCTCCCGCAATCGACATCACAGTCACGCCTTGAAGCTCTCTGTCACCACTACGTCGACTTCGGCTCCACCAGGCCGCGGCTCTATGAAGCGATGTTCGCCACCAAAACAACACTTGCGTTCGCCTCGGCGGAGACACCTGCAGAGTTACGCGCAACCTTCGACGCAGTGAAAGAAGTGGTTGCGCTCACTGTCGCCGAGCCCGAAGCAGATTCTGTTGCGGAACTGGTGTGGGCCAGCTGTCACGGAATCGTCACCCTCATGGCAGCGGGCCGAATCCCGCCCGACCGCGTGGGCGGGCATATTGTTCGAATTGCTGGCCTTGCTGCGGAAGACGCTCATGAGTCTTGATGATGGATGCGCACCAATACCCACGACCGCTCCCCCACACCACACTCAGTCGCTCCGACGCATAGAGCGGATCCCGACCCACAGCCCGACGGCGGCAAGAACCACAGCGGCAATCCAGCCCCACAACACCGTAATCGACCCCAGATCTCCTGCGAAGAGAACTCGCTCTGCCTGCACGATCCAGTTGACGGGATTTACTGTGGAGACGATCTTCATCCACGTCGGGCCCGCATCGAGCGGCAGAAGCATGCCCGAAAGGATCAGCAGCGGAAAGATGAGGCTCTGCTGCACCGCCCAGAACAGCCAGTCACGACCTTTCGTGGCGAGCGCGAGCGCGTAGGAGAGCGAGCCGAGCCCTACACCGAACACCGCCAGAAGCGCGAGTCCGATCACGAGCCCTAGAAGGTTGATAGTGAACCCGAATGGCCAGGCAATGAGCACGATGATGAGTGCCTGCACGACGATGGGTGCAATCTCTTTCAGCGCTCGACCCACAAGCAACGATGAACGTGTCAGCGGCGCGACTAGTGTGCGCTCATGGGAGCCGGTCATCATCTCGTACTGGAGGTTGGAGCCGACCGCACCGGTGCCGAAGAGCACGATCATGACGAGCACCCCTGGCACGAACCATTGGAGCGTGTCGCTGACGGGTTGACCCGAAGTGCCAACGAGCAGTGGCGCAAAGAGGCCGAGGAACACCAGAGGTTGCACGAGGCTGAAGATGACGGTGAAAGGGTCACGCAGCACGGGTTTGAGTTCACGCGTCAGCACGTGCCAGGTGTCGCGCGCGGGGTTGGTGGTGAGCGTTTTTGTGTCGGGATTGGTGGTGGTCATAGTTGGGCTCCTGCCTTCTCGGCCTCATCGGCCATCATTGCGTTGTCTGATGCGTCATCTGATGCGTCATTTGCTGCGTCTACTTCTTCGCTCTCTGCGGTGTCGCCTTCGCCCGCCTCACGCAGGGTGCGCCCGGTGAGTGCCAAAAAGACGTCGTCGAGGGTTGGTGGAACCCCTGTTGCGCGGTCGACGCGTAGGCCTGCAGCATCCAGTGCCCGCACCGCGATGGGCACCAATTGGTCGCCATCGGGGGCGGTGACGCTGACGGATGCCTCGTCTTGGCTCACTTCGCTGTCAGTGAGCCCCCGGATCACGGGCACCGCGCGCTCGGCCTGCTGCACACTGGCGAATCCGAGTGTCAGAACGTCGCCGGCAAGGTTGGCCTTGAGACGCGTCGCGGTGTCGTCGGCGATGACTCGCCCCTTGTCCATCACCATCACCCGCTCGGCGTAGTGGTCAGCCTCTTCGAGGTAGTGGGTGGTGAGAAACACGGTGGTGCCGTGCTGCGCCCTCAGGTCGAGGATGTGCTGCCACAGGTTCGCCCGACTCTGCGGGTCGAGCCCCGTCGATGGCTCGTCGAGAAAGAGGAGCGGTGGCGCGTGCATGAGCCCGAGAGCAATATCGAGGCGCCGCTTCTGGCCGCCCGAAAGTTGCTGCACGGTTCGGGTGGCAAAGGATGCGAGCCCGAGCGATTCCACGAGCTCGTCAGCCCGTGTGCGCGACGCGGCAGGGGTCATCCCGTAGAACGCTCCCTGGCTGAGCAGCTCATCACGCACCCGCTGCGAAAAGCTTCCACTCGTGAGTTGCCCAACGTAGCCGATGCGCGCGCGCACGTCTGCGGACTGGCGCAGGATGTCGTGCCCGACCACTCGAGCGGTGCCGGATGTAGGCGGGATGAGGGTTGTCAGCATGCGCAAACTCGTCGATTTGCCCGCGCCGTTTGGCCCGAGAAAGGCAACGAGTTCGCCTCGCGCCACCTGGAAGGTGAGATCGGTGACCGCGTCGACGGCCTTCTTGTTCTGTGTGTAGCGCTTGGTCAGACCTTGCGCTTCGATGATGGGTTCGTTGGTCATGGGTCGAGAGTAGAAACCAATGCGGTCAATATGTGTCCTCAATTTGTGGGAACCTGTTTCCATGTCGAACACGACCACGAGAGCCCTCGCGATGCTCACCCTGCTGCAGACACATCGGCACTGGCCGGGCTCTGAACTTGCGGGGCGGTTGGGCGTGACTGAGCGCACGGTGCGCCGCGATGTTGAGCGACTGCGCGATCTCGGGTATCGCATCGAGTCGATCCCCGGGGCATCCGGTGGCTACCGACTCGAGGCCGGAAGTGCCATCCCGCCCTTGCTCCTCACCGACGACGAGGCCGTGGCGATGGCCATCGGGCTTCGCGTCGCGGCATCCCAACGCTTGGTCTCTGGTCCTGAAACAACGATCACGGCTTTGGCAAAACTTGAACAGGTGCTCCCTGCACCGTTGCGTCGGCGAGTCAACGCCCTCGCCACGGCCGTGCAGCCGTCCGGGATGAATGCGGGAGCACCGGTCTCGAGTGAGGTGCTCGGCGAGCTGGCCCTCGCATGCCGAGATCACGAACGCGTGCGGTTCACCTATACGGCCGCATCGGGGGAGGTCACTCGTCGCCGCGTTGAGCCTCACTCCCTCGCCCCTGCCGACCGGCACTGGTACCTACTGTGCTGGGATGTCGAGAAAGAAGACTGGCGCACCTTCCGCGTCGACCGGCTCGAAAACCTGGAACACACGCGTGTGCTGTTCGAACCTCGGCTGCTGAGCCCCGACCAGATGGACGAGTTGATCCGCATCGCGCGATTCTGGGCTCCTCAACCCCTCGATGCGGATGCAGTGATGGAGCTTCCCATCGCTGAGGTTCGGGCCGCGTTCGGCCAGTGGGCAAAGGGCGCCATCGCGGAAAGCAAAACCCGCACGCGGTGGCCGGTGGGGGGCCGAGACTTTCGCGAGACGATGTACGGCTTGTCATGGATCCCGGCAGGGGTCAAATACACGATTGACCTTGCCGAGCCAGTGCGCGGTGAACTGCGTGAATCCCTTGAACGGATGCTGCGCGCGCTCGACACCCCAGCGCCGTCGCGCAATCCCTAGATCTCGTAATTGAGCTCGTAACGGTGAGTGCCGTCGTCATCCACTGTGAGGTTGAATACTCCCGTGATGCCTTCGAGTGCGCCATGGCCCGAGCCTGGAACCACGGCGATCTGGAGCGCCTGCTCGCCGCCATGCATCGTGCCGAACTGCTGGAGCGCGAAGCTACCATCGAGGCCGTTGAGGCTACCCGATACGGTTTCGAGCGCCACGTATCCCGCAGAACCATTGGCCGGGTCACCGGCGGAGAGCATGATCCCTGCCCCCGTGGCGGCAAGGTCGCCGAGGAAGGTTTTGGTGAACGTGAAATGCCCGACCCTCTCGCCGAGCCCCGAATCCGTTGGGGTCATGTCGATCTCAAAGGTTCCGTTCGCTGTTGCCATGGCGCACAGCCTATCGCTGACATGGGAGGGCACCGCAAGCTAAGCCTCCCTACTGACCAGCAGACCGGCGCACGCGCTTCTTGACGTCTTCGCATGGCCGCAGCGGTAGCGTCACCGAACAATCGGCACCCAGATCTCGATGACGGAGTCGGCACGATTCCAGTGGAAGCGTTGGTCGTACTTCTCGAAATGGAAGAGACTCTCGTGAGTTGGCGCGACGTCGAGCTGCGGGAGAATCTGCCGATAGATTGCGGACAGCGTGGAACCGAGCCCGGCCATAGACCCCTCGTGATGGAAAACGAGGTAGTCTGCGGCGGGCACCGTGAACGTACCGAAGAGGTCGGGCATTGCGCGTGTGGGGTCATCCGGGATCCCGCAGAAGTAACGGTGAGTACCCTCATGCGGGTACGTGATCGCAAACTTGCGCCAATCATTTTCTTGCGTCAAGCGAGAGGCGGCGAGTTCGGCATTAAAGGTTCGCCAAAACTTCTGACAGATGAGCGCGTTCTGTTGTTGGGAGCGGGTGATCGCTACCGACATCCCCCGCACCCGAAACTCGGGGGAACGCTCAGCGCGGTGCTTCAACTCTGCCATTCCACTAACTCTACAAACAGGTCAGGTTGTCGAGAAAAATGGGGCGTGAACGTTCACGCTGTCCCCACATGTGCACGGTGGCCTTTTAGACTGACCACCATGGCAGCTCTGATTTCTCACACAACTTTCGACAGCCTCGATGCTTACGCGCAGTCAGTGTTCTGGGGCGGGGTTCTCGATTTTCACGAGGAACCGAACGACCCGAACCGCCCAGGCGACGAGGAGTGCATGGTCGTCTCCGCTGATGGCACCCAGCGTTTGCTGTTCCTCGAGGTTCCGGATGCCAAGCAGCTCAAGAACCGCGTTCACCTGGACCTCAAACCTGCTGATGGCATGCGCGATGAAGAACTTGCGAGACTGCTGAAACTGGGAGCCCGCGAGGTTGCCGACTTGCGCCAGCCAGACGGAACCGGATGGGTAGTTCTTAGTGACCCCGAGGGCAACGAGTTCTGCATTTTGCGCAGTGACGCAGAGCGCGCTCACCCGCCTCGCTGAACCTTCACAAGTTGTTGCGTTGTGCCTCACCCCTGAGGAACGTCGCGTGAACGCTCGCGCTCCCTCAGTTATTGAGAAACGCGGCGGCCACGGCCCACCCGTTGGCGATGATGCCTGCCCACGCACCGAGCCCAGCTTCAAGCCTGGACTGCAACCATCGTCGATAGAAAAGTTCTTCGCCCACGCCTGCGGTGATGGCGGTGGCGACCGCCGCCAGTTCTTATTCCATTCGACTGCCAGGCCCCGTCTGAAAACCAGCAGAAGCACGCCACGCACGACCATCTGCCGCGGCAATGGCAACCCAGCGACCCATCTTGTGGGAGGTCTTAGATCCGCTGTCATTCACAGGCCACAGCGTACTGCAGGGTGTCGCGCTCAGCGATCCAAGCTCAGCGACAGCCTCGAAATCGACAATCTAGTTCACGTCAAAAACCATCTGAACTCGTCGACCATACTTGTGGGCCCGCTGTTGCTCGACGGCCTCGAGGCCCCGCAGAAAATCAGTATCCGGGGCACTCTCCCTAAAGCCGCAGCTCGCGTAAAACGGGCCGTTCCACGGAACGTCTGCATAGGTTTCCAGCGTGATACGGTCGCGCGCTCTGAGGCGCGACTCCGCCTTGACGGCGTCCACTAGCGCTCGCCCATACCCACTACGCGTCGCGGACGGTATGACTGCCAGCTGCTCTAGATGATCACCACCAGGAATCTCGAGAACGTGAGCAAAGCCAAGCGGCTCTGAGCCTGGCTCGCCACTCACAACGAGGATGTAGCCCGCCCGAAGAGAGCGTTCGGTACCGGAAGGGGCTGGCCTCCAGTCGACGATTGAGAATATGGAGGCGAAGAGTTTGTCTGCCTCATCCTCGATCCCCTGAAGACGGCCCAGATCAGCGTTTGTCGCTGCACGGATCGAGGGCTTCGTCGTGACGTTGAGGCGTGGTTGCTGAACCTCAACGCGCGGTTTCACTTCGCGCTTCTCGACGTCTTTCCACGCCCACCATTTGAGAAGCGCTGGCTCCGGATGCGTGGCGTTCACGGCGTAGTGCGCGCATCGGAATACATACAAAATGCACGGATCGGTGGGGCCATCGAGCAGTTCGAGCTGGTTGAACAGGTGCTGCGGGTTTGCGCTCATCAACTGCTGCGGTGACGATATTCCTAGGCGCCGGTAGTCGTCTTCGATGCTGGGGCCCACACCGGGTAGGTCTCGCAGGGTGTTGTAGTGCGGCTCCGGATGTGCTGCCATCAGGTTGCGTTCCTCTCGTCAAGCACGAAGTCGCTTGGCAATCTCGGCGAGGTCATTCGCTGTGCCGTCAGCGATCACGCGGATGTTGTCGGTGATCGCCTCGAGCGGCCAATGCCACCACGCGGCGTCGAGAAGTTTCGCAACATCCGCTTCGTCGAAACGCAGACGGATGAGGTGCGCGGGGTTGCCGCCGACGATCGCGTAGTCGGGCACATCCTTCGTCACAACAGAATGGGTCGAGATGATGGCACCGTTGCCGACGCGCACTCCCGGCATGATGGTGGCGTGTGCGCCGATCCAGACGTCGTTGCCGATGATCGTGTCGCCGCGGTTTGGTAGCGCGGTCACCAAGTCCATGTGTTCAGCCCACGCCCCTCCCATGATCGGGAACGGGTAGGTGGATGGTCCGCTCATGCGGTGGTTGGCACCGTTCATGATGAACTGCACACCAGTGGCGATCGCGCAGAACTTGCCGATGATGAGGCGTTCAGGCCCGTAATGGTGCAGGACGTTCCGGGTTTCAAAGGCCGTCGCGTCGTCGGGGTCGTCGTAATACGTGAACTCGCCGACCTCGATGAGCGGACTGGTGACCAGCGGTTTCAGGAACACGATCCGGTCATGCCCGGCCATCGGATGACGCGTCGTCGGGTTGGGGGCAGACTGCGGCGAACTCACGGCATCAGCTTACGGGCCGCGCCAGGCTCATCACGGGGGCAACCGTTTTCATACCTCGCCGCGCCTCGCAGGACTGACCTCACCACGTGTCGACGCCAGAACTTGCCGCTCCTCATCATCCGTGAGGCCAGCTTTGCGCGGCTCAGTGCGCTGGTTCTCGAAGTCGAGGGCGGCGCTCAGTGTGTCTTGGAGTGGCCGGGTCACGAGACCTGCAGCGCGCGCTCGGTCGGTGTTCATACTGGCGAATCCGCGCCAATCGGGGTCGTCGATCCACAGCGGCAACGAGGCTGGGCCCATCCATGAGCCGATTCCAAGCTCGGCGAGGGCCGCCACCGGAACAGGTAGTGGCGTGGCCGAACTCTTCGCAACCTCGCGCGCGGTGGTAATGACCTCATGCAACGGAACTGTCGGGCCCGTGGCATTGAACGTGCCGTCAAGTCGCTGCTCGGCGGCCAGCACGATCCACGAGGCCAGGTCGCGCACATCGATGAGGGCGCACGGAAAGTCTGGGTCATCGGGAACAATAACGTCATCGCCGGTGGGGTGCGCGAACCGCCACGGCCAGTATCCGCTGCGGCCAGACCAGTCATCCGGGCCGCCGATGAGACCCGAGCGGATGATCGTCGCGGATGTGCCACTGCCACGCACAGCATCTTCGCACGCAACTTTCGCTTCACCGTAGGTCGACATGTCTTCCATGACATCGGTGGTGAGCGGCGCGAGGGTGGCAGCGTTTTCGTCTTGCTCAATGTGGGAGAAATCTGCGTAGACGTTGCCGGAGGAGATGAACACCCAGTGCCGCGTACTGAGCTCGCGAACGGCCCGACGCACCTGGCCGGGCTGTCGCGACAGGTCGATGACGGCATCCCACTTTTCGGATGCCACGGGCGTCAGCCCTTCAGCATCGTCGCGGTCTGCGACCACAAAAGCCGCACCATCAGGTGCGGGCGAAGTGCCTCGCGCCAGACACGTCACTGCGTGCCCGCGCTCCACCGCCGCGGACGCAACCTCTCGCCCGAGCATGGCGGTTCCACCCAGTAGCAGTATCTTCATGGGTTTCAGTGAACACTGCCCCTAGCGATGAAACAACAAAGTTCGCTCACCGCATACCCGCATCGCCACGCACTCTCCGCATCTCCACTGCTTTTGCCAGATCGGAGACAGTGAGCTCGCCGTGTACTGCAGCCCCAGCCATGACCCCGGCAGCAGCCGAGGCTGCAACCATCGCCATCATGTCGCTCGCGTTCCCGGCCGCCCACACTCCGGGAACATCAGTGGCCCCTCGCGGGTCGGCGGGAATATTCTCCCCGAACGGTGTCGTCTCTCGCCGACCGCCCAACGCTTCGTACAGACCCGTTGGCGCGATAAAGCGCGGTGCTACGACGACAGCATCCATCTCAAACGACTGGCCGCCGTCAACATCGACCGCCGTCACCTGGGAGCCCTCCACCCGCAGTCGCGTGACGCGGGGCGCCACCACGCGCACCCCCATCACCGCGAGTTGCTCCCACTGCTCCTCGGTGGGCTCTGGCGCTTCATGCAAGAACAGGGTGACGTTCTCGGTCAGTTGGCGGAACAGCATCACCTGATGGAGGGCGTTCTCGTTGCGACCAAGCACGGCAATGCGCTGATCGCGAACCTCCCATCCGTGACAAAAGGGGCAGTGCAGAACACTGTGCCCCCATGCCTCTGCAACGCCGGGAATCTCGGGTAGATCATCCACAAGCCCGGTCGCCAAAATGATGCGGCGAGCACGCACGTGCGTCGCCCCACCATCCATTTCCACGGTGAAATCATCGACGCTGCCAGACGCATCAGTCGCCCGCCCGTTCAGAATGTGCACACCGTACGCTTCAGCTTCGGCCCGACCGCGCGCGAGCAACTCCAGTG
>JBBSQX010000016.1:0-86443 GCA_038243605.1 Actinomycetales bacterium | reverse complement strand
GTTCGTCACAAGTGTTGCGAGAGTTGCCAGGCTCTCATCCGCCGTCTCAAGTAATTCTTGACGATCAGGTTCTGAAATAGTGATGTCTGTCGCGCGCAGACCGGTAACGGCAGCAGTGGCGGCGGCGAGCGGCCGGCGGAGGTCGTGCCCGACCGCGGAAAGCAGAGCACTTCTCACCTTGTCACTTTCGGTGAGGGAGCCAACCTCGCTCGCTGTCTCGGAGAGCGCAGAGTGTTCCATGACCGCGTCGATTTGAGCGGCAATGACGACGACGAGGCGGCGTTCGGAGGCAGCCAGATCTCGTCCGAAAAGTTCAAGGATGGCGCGGGAACCAGCAGAGATGTCGGTGTGGTGAGCGTCGTCACCAGCTTCGCCTGCAGAACTAATGACGGTGTCACCGACAACGAGCCGCACACAGTCGAGATTGAATGCCTCTCTCGTGCGGCTGACAAAAGCATCGAGGGCGCTCTCCCCACGCAACACGTTGCCGGCGATAGAGAGAAGAAGTTCCGACTCCGCGGAAGCCCTCTGGGCAAACCGAAAGCGCCGCGCAGCCTGGTCTACGACGTAGCTGACAAGAAGTGCGTTGAGCACGTACAGAACGAGCGCCAGCATGTGTAGCGGTTTGTCGACGGTGATTGTGTAGAGAGGATCAACGAAGAAGTAGTCAAGAGTGACGCCCGAGAGCACGGCGGCAAAAAGTGCGGGCCAGATGCCACCAATGAGCGCCACAACCACCACCAGAAACTGGTAGGCGAGCACGTCGCTAATGAGAGAGTCTGAACTTCGAAGGGCCACCAATAACCACGTGAGAAGTGGGCCGCCAACGATGGCGAAAAAAAGGCCGACGATCCGTCGCTTCATGGTGAGCGAACCGGTCAGGCGGGGAAGCGAGATGCGCCCAGCCGCTGCGGAATGGGTGACGATGTGCACGTCAATATCGCCTGATTCGCGGATGACCGTCGCGCCGATGCCCGGGCCGCTGAGGGCAGCCTGCAACCGGCTTCTACGGCTGACGCCGATCACAAGCTGAGTGGCGTTGACACTTTTTGCGAACTCAACCAGGGCGTGCGGAATATCGTCGCCGATAATCTCGTGGTGTGTGCCCCCCAGTTTCTCCACCAGCGCGCGTTGTCGAGCGAGCGCTTCAGGGTGGGAACCTCGTAGGCCATCTTGAGACGTAACGTGTACCGCGAGGAGTTCGCCGCCTGCCGAACGTGCCGCGATCCGGGCGCCCCTTCGAAGAAGAGTGTCGCCTTCTTGGCCACCGGTAAGCGCGACTACAACGCGCTCGCGTGCCTCCCACTTGCTGTCAATGCCCTTCTCCGCACGGTAGTTCTTGAGCGCGCTGTCGACCTCGTCCGCCAACCAGAGAAGCGCAAGCTCACGAAGCGCGGTCAGGTTACCGAGCCGAAAGTAGTTAGAGAGAGCGGCGTCGATGCGCTCCGCCGGGTACACCCGCCCGCCGGCAAGGCGATCGCGAAGGGCCTGCGGGGCCAGGTCGATAACCTCGATCTGGTCTGCTGAGCGCAGCACAGCATCCGGAATCGATTCGCGCTGTGGCGCGCCAGTGATCTTCTGCACCACATCGTTCAGAGACTCGATGTGCTGGATGTTGACGGTCGACATCACATCGATCCCGGCATCGAGCAGAGCCTCCACGTCTTGCCAGCGCTTCTCGTGAACGGCGCCGGGGGCGTTCGTGTGGGCAAGCTCATCGACCAAAGCGATGTCAGGGTGCCGCCCTATGACGGCGGCAAGATCCATCTCACTGAGCTCAACTCCGCGGTGAGAGACCAGCATGCGGGGAACGAGTTCGAGCCCTTGCAGCATTGCGGCGGTGGCAGCGCGGCCGTGTGTCTCGACGATCGCCACCACCACGTCTTTGCCCTCGTTACTAAGGCGTTTGCCCTCTTCGAGCATGGTGTAGGTTTTGCCCACACCGGGGGCGGCTCCAAGGAGCACCCGAAGTCGCCCCCGTTGCATTGCTACTAACCTCCGAGTGCGTCGAGGGCGATGTTGAGCTGAAGAACGTTAACGATCGGTTCTCCCATGTAGCCCAGATCCCTGTTCTGGATCATACTCTGCACGAGTTCCATCACTTCGTGTTCGGGAATATTTCGCGCTGTAGCGACGCGAGAAACCTGAATCAGTGCGTACTCAGGGCTAATGTGCGGGTCAAGGCCAGAGCTTGAGGCTGTGAGCGCGTCTGCCGGGATTTCTGACTCGGCAACTCCGTTGAACGTGGCGATCTGAGACTTACGTTCTTTGATCGCGGCGATGAAGTCGGGGTTTTCTGGGCCCCAGTTCGATCCGCTGGATGCGCCGGCATCGTAACCGTCACCAGCAGCGGAGGGCCGAGGCTGAAAGTACGTGGCCAGTGGTTCACCGTCAGCATCTGTGAATGACTGCCCAATGAGGGCAGAACCAACTGGCTTGCCATCGACGGTGAGGATGCTGCCGTTTGCTTGCACGGGGAGCACAAGTTGGCCGATGCCGGTCATTGCTATCGGGTAGGCGATGCCGAGCGCGACCGTGAGAACGATCATGGCGCGAATGGCAACCCATAACTGCCGGAGGCCTGTGCGGGAGGAGGACATAATTTTCTACTTTCTTATTGCGAAGAGTCTTTAGAATCCGGGGATCAACATGACGATGAGGTCGATGAGTTTGATGCCGATGAACGGCGCAACTACACCGCCGACGCCGTAGATCCACAGGTTGCGACTGAGGATGCGGGATGCGCTGAGCGGGCGGTATTTCACGCCACGCAGGGCTAGCGGAATCAGGAACACGATAACGAGCGCGTTGAAGATGATCGCCGACAGTACTGCCGAGGCAGGGGAGTGCAGCGCCATAATGTTCAGCACGGCCAGACCGGGGAACACTCCTGCGAACATGGCCGGGATGATCGCAAAGTATTTGGCAATGTCGTTGGCGATCGAGAACGTCGTCAGCGCACCTCGTGTGATGAGCAACTGCTTGCCGATGCGCACGATGTCGATGAGCTTGGTGGGGTCAGAATCTAGGTCGACCATGTTGCCGGCTTCTTTCGCCGCCGAGGTTCCCGTGTTCATAGCCACGCCGACATCCGCCTGAGCGAGCGCTGGCGCATCGTTGGTGCCGTCACCGGTCATGGCGACCAGATTGCCGCCCTCCTGTTCACGGCGGATGAGTGCGAGCTTGTCTTCGGGGGTGGCCTCCGCAAGGAAGTCATCCACTCCAGCCTCCGCGGCAATCGCCTTGGCGGTGAGAGGGTTATCGCCGGTGATCATCACCGTGCGGATACCCATGGCGCGCATTTCTGCGAACCGCTCCTTCAGACCGTCTTTGACGATGTCTTTGAGGTGGACCACTCCGAGAATGCGGGGAAGCTCTCCCGGAGATTTGATCGCGACGACGAGCGGTGTTGCGCCGCTTTGCGAGATGCGCTCCACCTGCTCGTGCAGGTTCGAAATCACAGAGTCGGAGAGCTTTGTTTCTTCTTCAACCCACGCGATGACCGCTGAACCTGCACCTTTTCGCAGCTGCGTGCCGTCACGACGATCGAGTCCGCTCATGCGTGTTTGCGCAGTGAACGGAACAATGTCGCCCTCCGCGGTGTCGCCTACGTGAACGTCACGGGAAGTGGCGAGGTCCACGATGGACTTGCCCTCCGGCGTTGGGTCCGCGAGGGATGCCTCCGCCGCGATCCGCATGAGCTCTAGCGCGTCGATGCCGTCGAGAGGAACGAAATCGCTCGCCTGCCGATTGCCGTACGTAATGGTGCCTGTCTTATCCAGCAGCAGCGTCGTGACGTCGCCAGCAGCCTCCACGGCCCGACCGGACATTGCCAACACGTTGTGCTGCACGAGGCGGTCCATTCCTGCGATTCCGATAGCGGAAAGCAGCGCGCCGATCGTGGTGGGAATCAGGCACACGAGCAGTGCGATCAGCACGGGAAGTGTCACTGTTGTGCCGACGGCGGACGCGAGGGGGTTGATGGTGAGAGTGACCACGACGAACACGATGGAGAGGCTCGCGAGCAGCACATTGAGGGCTATCTCGTTCGGTGTTTTCTGTCGGGATGCTCCCTCGACGAGGCTGATCATTCGATCGACGAATGTTTCGCCAGGCTTGGACGTAATCCGCACCACGATGCGATCTGAGAGCACGCGAGTTCCACCGGTGACGGCACTGCGGTCGCCGCCGGATTCACGCACGACAGGTGCTGATTCTCCGGTGATCGCAGACTCATCGATGGAGGCAATACCCCAGATGATGTCCCCGTCGCCGGGCACGAGCTGCCCGGCGGCGACGACGACGACATCTCCGAGAGTGAGATCCGCAGAAGAAAATTCCTGCAGTGTTCCCTTCGTTGCGTCAGGGTCTCCGGCGGCGTCATAGGTGCTCACCCGGTGGGCGATGGTGCTGGTGCGGGTGGAGCGAAGACTTTCTGCCTGCGCCTTTCCGCGACCTTCCGCCACCGATTCCGCGAGGTTTGCGAAGATGACGGTGAGCCACAGCCACACGGCGATGCCTGCGGCAAACGTCGTGGGGATAGCAGACCCGCCTGACAGGCCGGGGCCTCCCCAGAAAGGCTCTGCAATCGCAATGGCGGTGGTGTAAACGGCGCCAATCTCTACGATGAACATGACGGGGTTCCGCCACATCTGTCGAGGGTCGAGCTTTGTGAAGGCGCCGGGTAACGCCGCGATGAGAGCCGCAAAGCTGAACGTCGAGCTCTTCTTGGTGGGGTGCTTGGTCGTTGGCCCTCCCTCTGGCGTGGGTGACGCGGAGGTCTGGGCGATGGTGGTGGACATGGTTACAGGAGTCCTTCTGCGAGGGGGCCCAGTGTGAGGGCCGGAAAGAAGGTGAGAGCGGTCACGATGACCGTCACACCGATGAGCAGACCGACAAATAGCGGTCGGTGAGTGGGGAGCGTTCCGGCAGTGACAGGCACCTTGCTCTGAGCGGCAAGTGAGCCAGCCAGGGCGAGCGCGAACGCGATAGGTACGAACCTTCCCAGCAGCATTGCTACTCCCAGCGCGGTGTTCAGCCACGGTGTGTTTGCAGTTAGACCAGCAAACGCAGACCCGTTGTTGTTGGAGGCGGAGGTGAAGGCGTACAGCACCTCAGAGAGGCCGTGGTTTCCATGGTTCCAGAGAGAGGTAGACATCACATCTTCTCGGACGCCGGGTATCGCGAAACTTAGGGCGGTTCCCGCGAGCACGAGCGTGGGCATGACGAGAATGTAGAGGCTCGCGAGTTTGATCTCCTTCGGACCAATCTTCTTGCCGAGGTACTCTGGCGTGCGACCAACCAGCAAGCCCGCGATGAACACGGTGATCACGGCGAGGACGAGCAGGCCGTAAAGCCCTGACCCGACCCCTCCGGGAGCAACCTCACCGAGCATCATGTTCAGCATCGGAATCATTCCACCGAGCGCCGTGTAGGAGTCGTGCATAGAGTTCACTGCGCCCGTGGACGTCAGTGTGCTCGTCGTACCGAACAGTGTGGATCCGAAAATGCCAAAACGCTGTTCCTTGCCTTCCAAAGCACCGCCGGCGAGCAGTGGAGCAGTGCCCATCCCTACCCTCTCGAGCGTCGTCAGGATGGTGAACGAGACGATGTAGAAGATACCCATCACGCTGAGGATCGCGTAGCCCTGCTTGTTACTGCCGATCATCCGACCGAACGTGCGAGGCAACGAGAACGGGATCATGAGCATGAGAACGCTCTGGAACACGCTCGTCCAGGCCGTAGGGTTCTCAAACGGGTGGGACGAGTTGCCATTGAAGAAGCCGCCACCATTGGTGCCGAGCAGCTTGATGACTTCCTGCGACGCGGTGGGCCCACCTGGCAGGTTCTGCGTTCCGCCGCTCAAGGTTGTGATTTCGGTGAACCCGTTGAAGTTTTGGATGACACCGCCGATGATCAGGATGATCGCACCGATACCCGCGATGGGGAGCAAGAGACGCAAACAGCCACGAACAAGGTCAACCCAGAAGTTGCCGATTGTGCCGGAGCGGCTGAGAGCAAAACCACGAACCAGGGCGATCGCTATCGCGATTCCGACGGCCGCAGAAACGAAGTTCTGTACCGCGAGCCCTGACATCTGAACGACGTAGCCCACCGTTGTTTCGGGTGCATACGACTGCCAGTTCGTGTTTGTCACGAACGACGCGGCCGTGTTGAAGGAGAGCCCTTCTGGTACGGCCGGTAGTCCGAGCGCATACGGCAGGAGTCCTTGCGTGCGCTGGAGCAGGTACAACAGGAGGAGACCGACCACCGAGAACGCGAGCACGCCGCGAAGGTATGCCTGCCACGTTTGGTCCTTTGAGGAATCCACCCCGATCAACCGGTAGAGGCCGCGTTCGACCTTCAGGTCTTTCTTGGAGGTGTAGATGCGCGCCATGTAGTCGCCGAGAGGGCGGTACAGAAGCGCAAGAATCAGCGCGAGCGTGGCGAACTGAAGTATGGCGAGAAAAATGTCCATGTCAGAAACGCTCCGGCTTCACGAGGGCGTACACGAGGTACACGATGGCGGCGATGCCGAGTACGGCAGCGATCAGAGAGAAAACGATCACAGTCGTTCAGCTCCCTTGGCGACGAGGCCGACGATCACGAACACGGCGATAATGCCGAGCACGTAGATAAGGTCAAGCACGAAAACTCCTCAACGAGGCGTTGGCGCGATTCCAGAGTGGAAGCACGGTGGCCGGATGATTCCGAACCACTGCTCCATGCAACACCCGCCGAGATCGGTGTGGAGCGTTCCTAACGGAACCCAAACGGATAAGCCCGTGAACCTCACAAGTTCCTTACGGGTGGCGTATCCTGCGGCGAGAGACGTGCACGAGAATGCTCTGAATCGTGAGCGTCGCAATACCAGCAATGATGAGCCCGGCGAGGTTAACCAAGAGTTGAATCGCGCTAGCGCCTGCTTCGTCCCACGCACCCACCGCGAGCGTGAGCCCAAGGGTTCCCACTGCCGGCACCGTCGTGATGGAGATGAACACTCCCACCAGTGCCGACGACTTTGCCGAGGTCAGCGACAGCATCCCGGCGCATCCGGCGAGCAAGGCGATAACGAACGACCAGATATCAGGGTGGATGATGAAATCTGTGGCGGGCCCGGTCGTGGCAGCGACAAAGTCGATGGCGCCGGTGGCGTACACGATCGACCACGCAGCCCACGCAACGAGGCCTGCAATCGCGAACCGTCCGAGGAGCGTGACCGTTGCTGGCAATGCCAACCCGCGACGACGTCGAGCAATCGAAATACAGAGTGCGGCAATCGGAGCGAACTCCGGCCCGACGACCATGGCGCCGATGATGAGGATCGGCTGATCGAGATAGCGTCCGATTCCTGCGATCAGGGTGGCCAGAATCAGGAAGGTGATGAACGACCACGATATTTGAGCGTCGTCTTTAGCTTTCTCCTCGATCTCATCCCACACGATCCCGTCTGACGGATGCCCTGGCGCTGCGGCTTCTGCCGCTGTTGCCGCTCTCGAGAGCACGATGGTGGGTTCACTCACCGCAATAGAACCTGACTCCACAATCCCGAGGTCGCGCAACGAGCTCACAACATTATTCGCGCTCTCCCGGGCGACATCGAAGAGCAGCAGGTCGCCTTCTCCAGCGAGCGAGACACCTCGCACGACGGCAAGGTTTGCGGTGCTCTCATCAGACCTGATGGCCTTGATTGCGTCGTCGGTGGACACACCGGGAGAGATCACGCGCATGTGCAGCATGGCGGTAACTCTAAACCCTGACGTTCGGAGAAAACGCGGCGACTCCTCCTTTCACCGTGCAGGCGGTGCGCTTCTCATGTCGTGCGGAGATCAGAGAATTCTCGCCCGATGGCGTCGTGCACTTCGGTGTCTAGCCCGGCCTCGGCAGCGAACTGCGGCCATGAGTCGAGGGCGGCGGCGACGTCAGAGATCGCGCGTTTCGCGCCGGGGATGGCAAAGCGATCTGCCACAGCCAGAAGGTCTCTGCGGGTGATGCCCCGGAACGTCCCGTTGACGCCCATGAGGTGTTGGCTCAGCCAAATACTAGTGGTGTCGCGCGCGTAGGTGATGTCGTATGCGGGGGAGAGCTGCCACTCGCCACCTTCGCGAAGCAGGAAGGAATGGTTTTTGGAGTGATCGTCATGGTTGGCGGCGGCGACGTTGAACGCCATCCGTCTGAAAATTTCTGTCATTGCTTCTTCGCCGAGTAGAAGGGAGTGCGCGATGGTGAACAGTTGCGCGTAATCGTTGACGGCGATCAGGTTGAAGTCCACGGCGGCAACGCCACACAGCGACTGCATGTGTAAGCGCTCGTCGACATCCCGATCGAACCTTTGGGTGAGAAAGTGGCTGCGACCGTTCTCGTGCAAAAGTCTGGTCGGAGCCATGGTGATGCCAGCCGCGCGGGCCATGAGCGAGTATGCGTACTCGATGCGCGTGTACTGCTGGCTGTCGCCGAGCTGATGATCCACGCCAACGCCATCGAACTTCAGAAGCCAGGCCTTCTCGCCGATAGCTGGGGGCATCTGCCCCGATCGGATCTCCTGAGTCGCTTCGTTGATGTTCACCAACGCTTTCGCTCGCGCACCACCGGCGCTCGTGCCCACAGAGATCATTTGGGTGAGCGCGTCTTCGGTGTGCTGGTCGTCGTCGATCGTTCCCGAGAGTACAGCGCGCGCGGCAAAAATGAGCTGGGCGAGGTCCAGCGCGGTTGGGGTCGGCGCTTGTGGGCCGCGGTCCGGAATGAACTCCAGCGCGCCCATCCCGCGCCCGCCGAGGTAGGCGAGGCGGTCGAGCGGTGTGATGCGGGAGCGGTCAACACCCCGGACAGCAAGCCACGCGTCGACGACGCTGTTGCCGAAATTGTCGGGGAGTGCATCCGCGAGCATGGGCGGTAAACCCTGAAAGGTCTGCTCGTTGAGGCCCCTGAACGTGAACATCCGCTGGTTGTCGCTCGTAGGCATCAGCAGCGGGCTGAGTTCGACCCCCGAGCGCTTCCATTCTGGGGTGTACTGAAACCCGTATCCGGATGTCGCGCCGCTGACCGCGCCGACAGTCTTCCCCCACGCTCGTACCTCGACAACGGTGGTCGGCTCGTATGGCATCGACTACTCCGCGCTCTTGCGCACGCGTTGCGGTGTGGTGGCTCGACGGGATTCGGCGAGAAGCTCCAAAGGCGTGGGCCCGGTGTGCGGCATGATGCTATCGAACACGTCAAGCCGGTTGAGGGCGCGCAGCACCGCGACGACGGTGCGCAGGCGTGTGCCGTCACCCTGCTCTAGCGCCTGAACGGTGGAGCGAGAGAGGTTCGCGCGCTCTGCCAGCTCCATCTGGTTGTAACCGGCGTCGATACGGACCTGCCGGATGGCGTGGCCAACCTTCTGCTCCCACTGGTCGAGAGTCAGGTTTGGGCCTGAAAAATCGGTCATAAAGGCACCTTACTCGTATAAAGACTGAAAAGTCAGACATTTTCGCAAACTTAAGGTGCGCCCATCGACCAGGAGAGAATCTCCGTATTCTTAAAGACAATCGCTACCGTGGTGAGAAGCATCGTATGAGGCGCGCTCACGGCCGGCGTCGACCATCACAAAGGAGTTTTCGCATGCTGAAGCAGCGACAGATCGGTGAACTCTCGGTATCTGAGATCGGGCTCGGATGCGTGGGGATGTCAGCAGAGTACGGTTCCCCGCAAGAATGGGATGTGGCCGCGTCTCTGCGCACTCTGGAGCGCGCTTTCGAGCTCGGTGTGACGTTCTTTGATACCGCGGATGCGTATGGCCCCTTCACGAACGAGGAGCTGCTGGCAAAGTTCTTAGCGAACAAGCGCGAGAACGTTGTCATCTCCACCAAGGCTGGCCTCGAGTTCGACGGTGCGACAGCGTCCTACGGGATCAATGGGAGACCAGAGCACCTGAAGGCTGCGTGTAAAGCATCCTTGCAAAGGCTCAAGATCGAGGTGATCGATCTCTACTTTCTTCACCGCGTAGACCCGAACGTGCCCATCGAAGATAGTTGGGGTGCGTTGCTTGAGCTTCAGAGGGAAGGCCACATAACGAACCTCGGCATCTGCGAGGTCGACCGCGAGCAACTGGATACTGTTCACCGAATGGGCGAGGTCACCGCGGTGCAATCCGAGTTCTCGTTGTGGACGCGCGGGGCGAAGGCTGAGATTCTGCCGTGGTGCGAGGCCAACGGTGCGGGGTTCGTGCCCTTCTCGCCACTGGGACGCGGCTTTCTCACCGGAGCGATAACCTCCGCAGATTTTGCCGAAGGAGACATCCGGCTTAAGAATCCCCGATTCGCGGAAGCCGCTATCGCAGCGAATCAGGCGATCATTGACGGGATCAGGATAGTAGCTGATCGTCACGAGGCGACCCCCGCGCAGATCGCGATTGCGTGGATTTTGTCGCAAGGCAAATCGATCGTTCCCATCCCAGGCACGAAGAGGGTCACATACCTCGAGGAGAATGTTGGGGCTGCAGCGATTAGCCTTACGGGCGCTGATGTGGCTCTCTTAGACGAACTGCCAGAAGCCGTCGGTTCGCGTTACTGACATCCGTCAGCCAGAGTCTTCTTAAACTGCGTAATTGGGTCGGATTAGCGCGACCCACTTGCCCTCTTACTAAGCTTTCTTGCGCTTTGTGGCGGGCGCGGAACTCTTCGTCCGCGCTTTCGATCCCGACTTCGCTTTCGATCCCGATCCCGATCTCGCTTTCGATCCCGATCTCGCTTTCGTTGGCGAACTACTTTTCGACGTGTTGCTGCCCTGTGTGGACTTCTTCGCGATACTGCGCCGCAGGGCTTCCATCAGGTCGATGACTTCACCTCCGCTGTCATCTTTGTCTTCCTCGCCAAAGGTTGCCGCCGTGTCGACCGCGTCGCCGTGCTTCAGTTTTTCGTCAATAAGCTTTCGAAGCTGCTCCTGGTAGTCATCACCGAACTTTTCGGGGGAAAAATCGGTGGAAAGCGAATCGACGAGCGACGCTGACATCTCCAGCTCTTTTGCGGTAATGCGCGGTGATGTTTCTAATGAGGCAAAGTGCGCTTCGCGCACCTCGTCGTCCCAAAGAAGTGCTTGCAGAATCAAGACATCGTCGCGAACTCGGAGCGCCCCAAGGCGAGTCTTCTGTCTCAATGCGAAATGTACGATGGCTGTTCGCTCGGAGTCTTCCAGCGTTCGACGCAGCAGCGTGTAAGCCTTCGTGGACTTGCTGTCGGGCTCCAAAAAATAGCTACGGTCGAACATGATGGGGTCGACCTGATCGCTCGGCACGAACTCCACAACTTCGATCTCTCTGCTGCGCTCCTCTGGAAGTGACTCGAGGTCGTCATCAGTGAGGATGACCGTTTCTTCGCCCTCGGCAAACGCCTTATCGATGTGGTCGAAATTCACAACCTTGCCGCACACTTCGCAGCGACGTTGATACCGGATACGCCCGCCATCCTTGTCGTGCACCTGGTGCAACGGAACATCGTGGTCTTCGGTTGCACTGTAAAGCTTCACAGGCACGTTGACGAGTCCGAAAGCGATGGAGCCTTTCCAAATCGATCTCATATCTCCATTAGACCCGTTGACCTCGTCACGTGGAGCGAACTCTCAGAGAACACACACGAACGATCATTAGCTTGACGAGCATGGCGGTGGGCAAGAAGTCACAAACTGTGTCGGTGGGTGGCCACCGACTGAAGATCACCAACCTCGATAAAGTGCTGTATCCGGCGACAGGAACAACGAAAGCCGACGTGCTCGAATACTACGCACGCGTAGCAAGAGTCTTCATCCGTTATGCGCATGATCGTCCCGCCACACGAAAGCGCTGGGTCAACGGCGTGGGCACGATGAAGGAACCCGGAAAGGTCTTCTTTCAGAAGGATCTCGATGACTCGACACCTGAGTGGGTCGAGCGGCACGCCATCGAACACAAAGATCACAGCAATCACTACCCGCTCGTCAACAACGCCGCAACGTTGGCGTGGCTCGCCCAGATTGCCGCTCTTGAGATTCATGTGCCGCAGTGGAAGTTTGATGGGCGTGGACTTGCGCAGAATCCAGATCGACTCGTTTTGGATCTCGACCCAGGGGATGGCATTGGGTTGGCCGAATGCGCGGAGGTCGCGCGTGCGGCGAAAATCATCTTTGATGACATGGGCTTGAGAGCTTTCCCTGTCACGAGTGGGAGCAAAGGAATCCACCTTTACGCGGCGCTTGACGGCAAAAGCACCTCCGTTCAGGTCTCTGCTGTTGCGCGCGAACTTGCGCGCGCACTCGAAACCGAACATCCAGAACTTGTCGTCAGCGACATGAAGCGCGCGCTACGGCCAGGCAAAGTGTTTGTGGACTGGAGTCAGAACAACGCTGCCAAGACCACCGTCGCGCCATACTCACTGAGGGGGCGCCTTCGGCCGACTGTCGCTGCACCACGCACCTGGAAAGAGCTTGAATCCGCTGGTCTCAAACACCTTGAGTTCGAGGAGGTGTTGCGACGGGTCGAGAAAGGCAACGATCCGCTCGCCGAGCTCGTGGATGAAATGCCCGGAGAGAATGCGGGTACGGGCGAGAAATTGGCGGCGTATATTTCCATGCGTGATCCCAAGAGAACACCAGAACCCATGTCGGGGTCGAACGATTCTTCCGGTACAAGCTTTGTCATCCAAGAGCATCACGCCCGCCAGCTTCACTACGATTTCCGATTGGAACGCGACGGGGTTCTGGTGTCGTGGGCGTTGCCGAAAGGGGTACCGACGTCGTCTGCAAAAAACCATCTCGCCGTGCAAACGGAGGATCATCCGCTCGATTATGGGTCGTTTGAGGGCACAATTCCCGCTGGCCAGTATGGTGCGGGCACGGTCACCATCTGGGATGCGGGCGAATACGAGCGTGAGAAGTGGCGCGACGACGAAGTGATCGTGACGCTCCACGGGCGTAACGGAGGCGGCCTCGGTGTGCCCACACGCGTTGCGCTCATTCGCACGGGGGGTGAGGGAAAGAAACGCAACAATTGGCTCATTCACCTGATGAAACCTGTGCCTGCCACGGGGCAGAGCGTCTCAAAAGACAGTGTGGCTTCAACCGCGAAGGCAACGAAACCAAAAGGCAAACGTCATTCCGCAGGCTTTGTGGAACCCATGCTGGCGACGCTTGGAACCGAGCGAGATATATCCGACGAAGACGAGTGGGCATTCGAAATGAAGTGGGACGGCATGCGCATTATTGCCGCCGTTCAGGATGACGAGGCTCGACTTTTCACGCGAAACAGAAGAGACGTGACATCGACCTTTCCGGACGTCGCGATCGATATCGCCCGCAGCTCACGATTGTCGTCCGCCGTGTTCGACGGCGAAATCGTTGCGCTTAACCGAAACGGCCGGCCCGACTTCGGATTGCTGCAGCAACGCATCGGGCTCACTCGAGTGCGGGATGTGCAGAAGGCGATGAGCACTGTGCCGGTGAAGTACTTTCTCTTTGACATGATCGAATCGGATGGCGAATCTATGGTGGATGACTCATACGAGAGCCGACGCGCGCGGCTTCGTGAGGCTGTAGTGGAATCCGACGTAGTGCAGATGCCGCCAGCGTTTGACGTCGGCCTGAACACCGCCATCTCTGCGAGCCGAGAACTCGAACTCGAGGGGGTGATCGCTAAGCGACTCGACGATGCGTATCGCCCGGGGCGCCGTTCTAGAGGGTGGATTAAGATCAAACACCATCGGGCTCAGGAAGTTGTGGTGGGCGGATGGCGGCCAGGAAAGGGTCAACGCTCGGCAACGATCGGCTCCTTGCTTGTGGGTGTTCCCGGCCCACAAGGGTTGACCTATGTCGGCCGGGTGGGAACCGGATTCTCCGAGAGAGAGCTGGAGAAGATCGCCTTGCGCCTGACGTCTCGCGCGCGAAAGACCAGCCCTTTCGTCGATGTGCCAAAGTCTGATTCTGCGGACGCTCACTGGGTTCGACCAGATCTGGTCGGCGAAGTGCAGTTCGTTGAATGGACAGCGACAGGCCGCCTTCGCCAGCCGTCGTGGCGTGGGTGGAGACCGGATAAGTCGCCTAGTGATGTCACTAAGGAACAACCATGACGTCTGATTAGCCGGAGCGCGTGAATGGGTAGTACCAAACAGATCCTGAAGATTCAAGGCCTTGTTCATGCGCGCAAAAATGTGAGCAAATTGAACCGCGAGTAAGGAGAAGATATGCCTGCCAAGAAGAACTCACACCTCAAAGACCCTGAACTGTACGAGGAGTTGCGAGAAGACGGCGCATCCAAAGAGAAAGCGGCGCGGGTATCCAACGCGATAGCGAAGCGCGGTGCGTCAGCGGTGGGGCGCAAGGGCGGCGAATCCGGTTCGTATGATGACTGGACGGTAGACGAGCTTCGCAGTCGCGCGAGCGAATTGGGCTTGAAGGGCTACTCAGGCAAGAAGAAGTCAGAACTCATCGATCAATTGCGTCACCACTAGAGAACAGGACATCACGATGGCGAACAACCCGGTAATGCCGAGCGAGGTATCTCCACGAGTGGGATCATTCGATCACTTCGCTGAAGCGGCATCGCGAGTAGCAAGTCGAGCGTGGTTCTTCTGCTTCTGCGTGCTTCTCGTTGTCCTGTGGGCGCCGTCGATCGTTTTTCTTCGAGACATCGACACGTGGCAATTGATCATCAACACCCTCACGACGATCGTGACATTCCTGATGGTGGCGCTCCTGCAAAACAGTCAGACGCGGGCCGATCAGGCGCTCCAGCACAAGCTCAACGCCATCGCAGGGATGCTCGCGCGTCTCGCGGAAGATGACGGGCTCATCGAAGAAGGCGCAGAATTGCGTGACGCCATCGGACTCGAAACCCGGGAGAGCTCAAGTAAAAACTCCGTAGACGACATGAAGGCCCCAAAGAAATAGACCCGCGCACGGGTTGCGTTACCTGTCAGGCTCCGACATATTTGGCGAGGTGCTCACCCGTCAGCGTTGACTTCTTTGCGACCAGATCGGCCGGGGTGCCCTCGAAGACGACTTTGCCGCCGTCGTGACCAGCGCCAGGCCCAAGGTCGATGATCCAGTCCGCGTGGGCCATCACCGCCTGGTGGTGCTCGATCACGATGACGGATTTGCCGGAGTCAACGAGGCGATCGAGAAGGCCAAGCAGGTTTTCGACATCCGCCAGGTGCAGGCCGCTGGTCGGCTCGTCGAGCACGTACACGTCGCCCTTCTCTGCCATCCGTGTCGCGAGCTTGAGTCGTTGGCGCTCGCCGCCAGAGAGCGTCGTGAGCGGTTGGCCGAGCTGGATGTAGCCGAGGCCGACATCCGCGAGGCGCACCAGGATGGCGTGGGCTGCGGGCAGCTTCGTGCTGCCGTCACTATTGCTGCCATCGCTATTGCTGCCGGTGTCAGAATCGCCAGCAAAGAACTCCTTCGCCTCAGAAACCGGCATTGCCAGAACCTCCGCGATGTTCCGGCCGCCGAGAGTGTAGTCAAGCACGGAGGCCTCAAAGCGTTTGCCCTCGCACACCTCACACACTGTCTCGACCCCGGCCATCACGCCGAGGTCGGTGTAGATCACGCCAGCACCCTTGCAGTTTGGGCAGGCGCCCTCAGAGTTCGCGCTGAACAGTGCCGGCTTCACGCCGTTCGCTTTGGCGAATGCTTTGCGGATGGGCTCCAAAAGCCCGGTGTAGGTGGCCGGGTTGCTGCGTCGTGAACCCTTGATGGCACCTTGGTCAACCGTGACAACACCGTCGCGACCCGACACGGAGCCGCGCAACAGCGAGCTCTTGCCAGAGCCAGCGACGCCCGTCATGACGACGAGGGTGCCGAGCGGGATGTCGACATCCACGTTCTGCAGGTTGTTCTCTTGTGCCTTGCGCACCTTAATCGCACCGCTCGACTCGCGAAGTTCGGGCTTGAGCGAGGCGCGGTCATCCAGGTGTCGACCGGTCACGGTGTCGCTCTTGCGCAACTCAGCGACCGTGCCCTCGAAAGTGATCTCGCCACCCGCGCTGCCCGCTCCTGGACCAAGGTCGATAACGTGGTCGGCGATCTCGATCATCTCCGGTTTGTGTTCCACGACGAGCATTGTGTTGCCTTTGTCGCGCAACTGCAGCAACAGATCGTTCATCCGCTGAATATCGTGCGGATGCAAACCAACCGTCGGCTCGTCAAACACGTAGGTCACGTCGGTGAGTGATGACCCGAGGTGGCGGATCATCTTCGTGCGTTGCGACTCCCCGCCAGAGAGTGTGCCAGATGGGCGCTCGAGCGAAAGATAGCCGAGACCGATGCCCACGAAGGAGTCGAGCGTGTGGCGCAGGGTGCCGAGCAGCGGCGCAACGCTCGAATCGTCAATGCTGCTCACCCACTCAGCGAGGTCGCTGATCTGCATCGAGCAGGCATCCGCAATGCTGATGCCCTTGATCTTCGAGGAGCGGGCCCCCTCATTGAGCCGTGTGCCAGCGCACTCCGGGCAGGTCGTGAAGGTGATAGCTCTTTCGACGAAAGCGCGGATGTGCGGCTGCATCGCCTCTTTGTCTTTCGACAGCATCGACTTCTGAATCCGCGGGATGAGCCCCTCATAGGTGAGGTTGATGCCGTCGACCTTGATCTTCGTCGGCTCACCGTAGAGAAGATCGCGCAGTTCCTTCTTCGTGAACTTAGCAATCGGTTTGTCTGCAGCGAAGAACCCACTGTTCTTGTAGATGCGGGCGTACCACCCATCGATGCTGAAGCCTGGGATGGTGATCGCCCCATCCTCGAGCGACTTGCTCTCGTCATAGAGTGCGGTCAGGTCGAAGTCGGTCACCTTTCCGGTGCCTTCGCACGTTGAGCACATACCGCCTGTGATGTTGAACTCGCGCCGCTCTTTCACCTTCTCGCCGCCGCGCTCGAACGTCACAGCGCCAGCACCGCTGATGGACGCGACGTTGAACGAGAACGCCTGCGGCGAACCAATGCGGGGGGAGCCGAGCCGGCTGAACAGGATGCGCAGCAGCGCATTTGCATCGGTGGCGGTGCCGACGGTGGAGCGCGAGTTTGCGCCCATCCGCTCCTGATCCACGATGATGGCGGTGGTGAGCCCCTCAAGTAGGTCGACATCCGGTCGCGCGAGCGTCGGCATGAACCCCTGCACGAAGGAGCTATAGGTTTCGTTGATCATGCGCTGGGATTCGGCCGCAATCGTGTCGAACACGAGCGAACTTTTGCCAGAACCAGAGACACCGGTAAACACGGTGAGCCTGCGTTTGGGGATGTCGACACTCACGTTTTTGAGGTTATTGACGCGGGCACCCTGCGCCCGGATGATGTCGTGGCCGTCAGCGACGTGTGTCGCGTTGTCATCCTTTGGTGTCATGCGCGGCAGCTCCTTGTCGGTCGTGTGGTCCCATTCTTCCGCAATTAGACTGAACACAGAAAGAGGTGCGACATGCATTCAGTCTCGGGGTTGACGGTTGCCATCACCGGCGCGGCGATGGGTATGGGCAAGCTCTACGCCGAACGGGCGGTCGACGAAGGCGCGGCGCACGTCGTGCTTCTCGATGTGAACGCGGAGGCCATGGCGGCGACCGCGATAGAACTCGAAGCGCGCGCGACGGCGACAGCCACGGCGAAGACCGCATCAGGGGCCTCGTCCACTGTCCACCGCTACGTTGTCGACCTCGCCTCGCGCAAAGACATCGCCGCGGTTGCCGCTCGCATCCGCAAGGATGTCGGGGACCCCGACGTGCTCATCAACAACGCGGGCATCATTCGCAGCAGTCTCTTCTGGGAGCACGATCCCGAAAATGACATCGAACTCACCATGAACATCAACGCGTTTGCAGCGATGTATCTGTCCCGCGAGTTTCTGCCGGGCATGATCGCCAAGACGAACGAGTGCCGCATCTTAAATGTTGCGTCCGCCGCAGGCACGCTCTCGAACCCGCGCATGAGCGTGTATGCGGCATCGAAGTGGGCGATGATCGGCTGGAGTGATTCTGTGCGGCTCGAACTTGTGAAAGCTGGCCACCCGCACGTGAAAGTGACCACCTTCGCGCCGAGCTACATCAGCACCGGGATGTTCGAGGGCGTGCGAGGGCCACTCCTCACCCCCATCATGACTCCGGAGATTGCCTCGACCGCAGCGTGGAGGGCGATGCTCAAAGGCAAACCCTTGCTCATGAAGCCGTGGACGGTGGGTTTCGGCCGCGCGCTCAAAGGACTTATGCCGACGCGGGCATGGGATGTCGTGGCGGGTCGCGTTTTCAAGGTATACAGCTCGATGGACGATTTCACCGGTCGCCGGTAAAGCCAGTCGCTGGCACCGAAACCCGAAACCCGATTCCCGGTACCAGCAACAATGTTCTCAACGGGTACTTCGTCAGTGGCGTGAGCGACCCGACCGGACTGCATCCCGAGCTCGCTGCGCAGGATGTGCTTCTGGATCTTGCCTGACGTATTGCGCGAAATCGCGTGCACTGTCATGGCGTGGGGACCCTTGTAATTGGAGATCCGCTCGTTCGCCCATGCGCGCATGTCGTCCAGCACTAGCTCGGCGCCAAATGGAGTCGGGCTCGCAAGAACGAGGGCGCTAAGGCATTCGTGCGGAGCGGCAAATGGAAGCTGAGCTCCCGTGAAGCCGCGCGTTTGGGATCGCGGGAGTTCTAGCGAGCGATGGGCCGTCGCATCCGGTCCATATGGCGGCGGATGCGTCACTAGCCCACCGGCAATTGGGATTGCGTGATGCTATCGAAATGACGTTCATGGGCTGAAGCGTACGTCAGCCTCGGACCGCTCGCAGGGAGATCGTCGACCCTCTCCGCCTCACACATCAATACAGCAATTTCTGTACTATTTTGTGCGTGACCCATTCCGCGACACTGACCCACACGGCTGCTCTGGCGCGGCTCGGATACGCGCTGTCAGACGAGACACGTGCAAGAATCCTGCTCGTTCTGCGCGAGGCCCCCGCGTTCCCCTCCGAACTCGCTGAGGCACTGGGCGTCTCACGGCAGGTCATGTCGAACCAGCTCGCCTGTCTCCGAGGCTGTGGCCTCGTGGAGGGCGTCAAAGTCGGGCGGAATACCTCGTACCGCCTCGCAGACGCGCACCTTGCGCCTGCGCTCGACGATCTTTTGCGCCTGGTGCTCGTGGTCGACCCGCACTGCTGCTCGAGCGAGGGGTGCACCTGCGCATGAGTGCCATCGATGTCGAACGACCGCTGACCTCCAATCGGCGCGTGATCCTGCGACGCCGCATCCGCTGGATCGTCGCGGCGACGATCAGCTATAACGTCATCGAGGCGATCATCGCGCTCTCCGCCGGAACCGTCGCGTCCTCCGCCGCATTGATCGGCTTCGGACTTGACTCGATTGTGGAAGTGTTGTCTGCGGCGGCAGTGGCCTGGCAGTTCGCCAGTCCTGATCTGCACCGACGGGAGCGTGTGCCCCTCCGACTCATCGCGTTCTCGTTCTTTGGCCTCGCAGCAGTCGTGACATTCAACGCCGCCCAATCACTGCTCGGCTTCTCCCACGCGGAACACTCGACCGTCGGCATCGTCTTGGCGGCGATCAGCGTCGCGATTATGCCTGCGCTTTCGTTGTTCGAGCGCCGTACCGGGAAGGAACTTGGCTCGGCCTCAGCGGTTGCCGACTCGAAGCAGACCCTGATCTGCTCCTACCTCTCCGCCGCAGTCCTCCTCGGTCTTGTGCTCAACAGCACTCTCGGCTGGACATGGGCCGATCCTATCGCCGCACTCATTATCGCCGGATTCGCGGTCCGAGAGGGTGTCGAGGCGTGGCGCGGAGACGCCTGCAAGCAGCCGCTCTCATCGCTCGCCACTGAGAACACAGACACCTGTGACTGCTGCTGAAACGCACGCCTAGTCGAACCCATCACACTCGCCCGGTACAGCATCCCCTTCGGTGCCCGAGCCATCTCGCTCGCGGATCCCTCAGTGGGTAATAGTCGTCTGTTGATACAGGGCGAGCTTCGGCTCACCACTGATGAGGTGATAGGTGCTGGACATGAGGGCGACGAAGGGCTCATCATTTTCGCGTGGCCGACATCGTCGCGCCGTAGAAAGTGCCGCCCCGGCTCTCGCAACGCGATTGCCACCCCTCGTGTTCAAGAGCCACCACGCAATCCAGCGGAAGTGCCGACATGAGTCCATGGTATCGAGATGCGATGGTCATTCGAGTCCGGAAGCGGTTCCCCTGCGAACAGTTGCCCGGTGACGGGCGCATTGCGGGACGACCGATCATCTCTAGGGTTTGTCGGAAAGCTGCATCTGACGGTTCGCTAGCCGGCGCACAGCGGCGATCGGGATGGGCATCCACGCTGGCCGATTGTGCGCCTCGTACACGACCTCATACAGCGCCTTGTCCAGTTCAAAGGCGTCGAGCAGGGCACGATCTTGTCGAACGTCAACCTTTGAGCGCTCTATGTACCCGTCGAGGAATGCGCGCCGACACGCGCTGGCCCACGCCACCGCGCCCTCTGTCGCAGTGTGGGAGCCCGCCGCGTAATCGATGCTGCGCAACATGCCGGCAAGGTCTCTCAACGGAATATCGGGGAGGGAGCGCTCGGCAAGCGGGCGTAACGGTTCACCCTCGAAGTCGATGATCGTCCAGGCTCCATCCGGTGCCGCGAGCACCTGGCCTAGGTGCAGATCGCCATGGATTCGCTGCAACCGAGGCCACACCGTGGACTCCGCGCGGGCGTAAAGTGCCTCGATCGTGGACCGGGTTGGCTCAAGTTCTGGCACTTCAGCGATGGCCGCATCCAAGCGACGTTGCCAGGCAAAAATGGTGTTAGCGACATCTGCTTCGTTTGCTCTTCGCGTGGGCATCACCGCGGCAAGCGTTGCGTGCACGTCGGCTGTTGCGGCGCCAATGCGGCGAGCATCCTCCGCGAAGTCGGTGCCGTGGGCGACCGAGTCGAGCGCACGAGTCCAGCCATCTTCGGCGCCGTCAAGAAAATTCTGGGCGAAGGCGAGATGGCCCCGAGCGCGCCCCGTCGGTTGGGTGTCGTCTGGCCACTCCCCGATGACGCTACCCGCAATCTGGGGAACCGACTCAGACCCGGCATCGAAGAGTGCCGTTTGCAGAACGACATCGGGGTTCTCCCCGTGGTGCAGCATTCGAAAGATCTTGCAGATCAGGCGCGGGATGCCTTCGTCATCTGGCCCTGTACCCGTCGAGTACACGACAGACGTGTTTGACTGTTCGCCGCGCAATACCGCGGAATGCAGGTTCTTCCACACGGGTTGAACTCCCGAGTCGGAAACAACGCGAGCGTGGTCGCTCGCGAACTCCCCGCCGCCCACCAACAACGTGAGCAAGCGATCCGTGAACGCTGCATCCGTCGGTCCGTCATACGCAAACCAGGGCGTTTCGTCGGTACCTACAAAAGGACCGATAAATCCGAGATCGGAGTCTTCTCGACGCTCGCGCCGAAGCACGACAGGAACTTGATAGAACACGGGTCGCGCGCCGCCGTCATCCGAGATCACGAGAATTTGCACGCGCGTATCTTCATCAGAGTGCAAAGTCACAGAGGCGACGAGCGCCAGCTGCGGATGCATTCCGCCCCCGACGAACCACCGTTGAGACCCGACCCACTCTGCGAGTGCGTCTATAAGGGTGAGCGCCGGTGCCATGCACAAGAGGTTAGCCCGACAGTCTGATGATGAGCATGGAGAACGTCACGATGTTAGGTGGGCTGCGGGTCGCGAGATACCCGATTTTTGCTGAGAACTCAACCCCTAACTCCAGGGCGAGCATGGAGCAAAAATGGAAAAGGATCAAAACAAAAGGAGAACTCGCATGACTCAGATTATCGAGACGATCGACGTGGACGTTCCAGTCACAATGGCCTACAACCAATGGACACAGTTTGAGAGCTTTCCGCACTTCCTTGATGAAGTTGAATCGATCACGCAGACCGATGACACCCACACCCATTGGAAGGTGAACGTCGGTGGCGCTACGCGGGAATTCGACGCGATTGTCACGGAGCAGCACCCCGATGAGCGCGTCGCATGGAAGAGCACTGGGGGAGACACGGACCATGCTGGGGTCGTCACTTTTCACAAGCTCAGTGAAGACACGTCGCGGGTCACTGTGCAGATCGATTGGGAACCAGAAGGCTTCCTCGAAATGGCCGGTTCATTGCTTGGAGCTGGCCAGCACGCGGTAAAGAAAGATTTGGCGAACTTCAAAGAGTTTATAGAGAAGAAGCACACCGAATCCGGCGCGTGGCGAGGCGAAGTCGAAAACTAAGTCGTCGCGCTCGCGACCCACTTCCTTATCTCAATGGACAGATTATGACTGGCACGAAAGCCCCGGGCTCCGCAGACTTTGCGGGAGCCTCGCGCCCTACGCGCTCGGCGTACTCACGGAATGCGTCACTATGAGGCGAGCCCTCAGGATTGCCCCACATTGCCGACGTTCTATTTACGAGCGGGCTTGAGATTGTCTCTCACCGCCAGCGGCATCACGCGGTGGCGGGAAAAGGGAGTCGCTCGGCGTGGATGCGCGACTTCAGCGTCATGCGGAACGTTGTGATCTGCTCCCATGACTGTGTAACTTCGGTCGGCGCGACAACCACAAGGTCATTTGGTCCTGCCATCTCGAGGGCAGTTTGCACTGCCGCGTGCTCGTCCGCCACTCTTCTAATCCGCTCAACGCTCATTCCCGTTTGCTGCGCGCCCTCCGACAGCAGGGCGAGCACGCCACCGGCCACGCGGCCGCGGCCGTCTGGCCGCTCCCGAAACACGAGGTCGTCAAAAATGGTGGCGGCTATGCGCCCGATTTCGCGGATATCCGCGTCTCGCCTGTCTCCCGGAATGCTCACAACCCCGATCGCCCGATCGTGCGTAGATTTAAGATGAGCGACGACAGCGCCGAGCGCGTCCATAGCCGCAGGGTTGTGCGCATAGTCCAGAATCGCCGTGAATCCGGGAGCCGTCGTGATGTTCAACCGTCCGGGGTTCTGCTGAAATGAACTTTCAAACGTGCGCATGGCTGCCCGAATGGCAGCCAGCGGAATCCCTTGCGCGTGCGCTGCCAGTATCGCCGCGAGCGCATTTTGTGTATTGAACAACGCGACTCCGCCCATCGTGGCGGGTATCTCCGCTGCGTCCATAATGATGTGAGCAGCCCCTCCCTCATGAAGCCATAGCGTTGTGCGGTGAGCGATTGTCTCCACCCTGGCTAGGAGCCCTCCTTCACGCTGATGGTTCTCGAGGTGTTGGTCTAGTTCTCCTTCTTTTGTCGTGAAATACGCAACTCGTCCACCGGCATACGACGCCATTGCCCTTGTGCGTGGGTCGTCCGCGTTCAATACCGTGGTGCCTCGGCGGTAAACATTCCGTGCGACGACGCCTTTAACTCGGGCGAGGTCATCGAGGCTGTTGATTCCCTTCATGCCCAAATGATCAGCCGCAACGTTCATCACGACACCCACATCGGCGCGGCGAAAAGCCAACCCTTCGCGGATGATTCCGCCTCTGGCCGTCTCGAGCACGGCTGACTCCACTGTGGGGTCTGCCAAGATCATTCGAGCGCTTTTCGGGCCGCTAGCGTCTACTGCGTGCACGAGTTGATCGCCTACGTAGATGCCGCTAGTCGTCGTCATGCCAACGGTGAGTCCGCTGTGGGCGAGTATGTGGGCGATCATTCGCACGGTCGTCGATTTACCATTCGTTCCTGTCACCGCGGTGATGGGTATGCGAGAGGAAATCCGGTGAGGAAAAAGACTCCCCATGATCGGTGCCGCTACATTTCGCGGTATTCCCTCTGACGGGCTCAGATGCATCCGCAATCCGGGGGCAGCGTTGATCTCGACGACCCCGCCGCAGCCATCCGTCATGTTCGCCGAGATGTCGGCAGTGATGATGTCTAGCCCTGCCACGTCAAGGCCGATGATGCGCGCGGCGCGCTCAGCCATGGTGACGGTTGCCGGATGCACTTCATCCGTGCGGTCGACCGCGTCTCCACCGGCAGAAAGGTTGGCAGCGTGGCGCAACGCCACGTGTTGACCTGCCTTCGGCACACTCTCGATGCCGAAGCCTTGTGAACCCAGCACGTCGTGTAAGCCCGCGTCGACGTGAACGCGAGAAAGAACTGAACTATGGCCATTGCCTCGACGTGGGTCAGAGTTCATGACGTCAATCAGCTCCAGCACTGTGCTTCTTCCGTCACCCATAATGTGGGCTGGTCGACGTTCGGAGGCCGCCACAAATTTGCCGCCGACGACGAGAAGCCGGTAGTCGCGGCCGACGAGCTGCTCTTCGACGATGACGCGGGTGCTGTGAAGAGACGCGGTGAAAAAGCCCGCTCGAATCTCTGCTGCGGTCATGAGGCCCAGACTGATGCCCCTTCCGTGGTTTCCGTCGAGTGGCTTTGTGACGAGAGGCGCCCGGAGTTCATTAATCGCCAAAGCCGCGGTCTCAGCATCTCTCACGACAACGCCGCGAGGCACAGGAATTCCTGCCTGGCGGAGCACAGCCTTTGCCTGCGCCTTGTTGCCGGCTAACTCCACGGCAATGTGTGAGGTACGGGAAGTGATACTGGCGCGTATGCGCTGCTGGCGTGCCCCCGTCCCGAGGCGAATGAATCCGCCCTCGACTACGAACTCCGACTCGATCCCGCGAGCGGTAGCTGCATCCAGCAGGCTCTGAGTCGTCGGCCCAAGCCGGGTTCGAGAGATCATCTGCTGCAGAGCGAGGAACCCTGCAATGCTCTCCTCCGGCAGTCTCGCAAAGGGGCTAGCGAGACGATCGAGCCCAGTTGTGTGGGCGAGGTGGTCTGGGAGCAACGACGTGACGTGTTCGACTGCGATGCGGGCGGCAAGCAAAGCGACCTCCGCGTTGGCATATGAGATGAGCACGTTATAGACGCCTGGTCGCGATCTAACAGAGCGCGTCTTACCGCGGGTCACCGGCGAACCGGCTGCGGTTTGCAACTCCAGGGCAACGTGCTCGATCACATGGCCCATCCACGTGCCTTCGTGCAGTCGCTCCGAAAAGCCTCCTGTGTGACGGCGCGAGCACTGATGATTGCGCAAACCGGGAACGGATGCTTGGAGCGCGTCGACAAATCCGGGAAGCGTGTTCGTGGGATGTGACTCGAGTTCGTCAAGATCTAGCATGAAGCGAACCATGGGAGTCTGGCTGTAAAGGTTCGGACCTTTGTACACCGAGCGCTCAACTATTCGCATCACCGTGCTCCTCTGACCTTTGACGTGAATTGATGTTCACGATTACATCGTCTTACATCTTGCACGTCAAGAAGGGGGCTTGCGCAGAGGTTTCACACCACGTATAAGTACCCGCTCAGACTCGCGCTCGGGAGAGGTACTACCACTCTGCCCGTGACAAAACAAGGGGTGGTGCGCCACTCTCACTTTCTGCTTCTATTAGTCCCGTCCCGATACGCGGGAAACAGAAGTTATCTAATAGGAGGTCGACGATGGGTATCATCGCTTGGATCGTTCTCGGATTAATCGCGGGTGCAATCGCAAAGGCAATTCTGCCTGGTAATCAGGGTGGTGGATGGTTTATCACGCTAATTCTTGGCGTAGTAGGCGCGCTGCTCGGTGGGTTCATCGGTAGTTCACTCCTGGGCGTTGGTCTGGAAGGGTTCTTCGACCTCACCACGTGGCTCCTCGCCATCGGTGGAGCAATTCTTGTACTGCTTATCTACGGGCTCGTTACGCGAGGCTCACGCCGCGCATAAGTTTTAGAGCAAGCGGGTGGGCGACTGTGTCGCTCGCCCGCTTTTTCGTTGTAGGGCTTGCGTTGTCAGGCAACAGCACGACAACCCCCGCCTGTTGCCTCATGTCAATCCCTCCGGGAAGGTGATTCGTTGCCTCAAGTAGAAACCTTCGGGAGGGTTAGGCGTTCCAGACCCGGTTCACAGGTGGTTTCACGGTGGCGGGTTTCTTGGCCAGGGCGAGGGTTTCGAGCTGGCCGGTGAGGGCGAGGATGTAGCGGGAAAGGGCCGCGGGCTTGAGCTTCTTGAATTCCGCGTTCATGTGCATGATCGGTCGCTTGCGCATATCGTCTCGTCTAATCGCGCGCTGGTGTGGGGTGGTCGCGGTGTCGTATCTTTTGGTCACTTTCGCGCCGTTGCGTTGTTTGAACACGAGTTTCTGTTGAGGCAGGAGGTAGTTCGTGAACGTGCGGTCGAGTTCCCAGATTTGATTCAGCAGGTCAAGTTCGGCGGGGGTGTCGTATCGGTGGTAGCCGACGAGTTCGCGTACGTGCGTCCAGTTCTTCTGCTCGACGTGGGCGCCGTCATTGCTGTGGCTGGCACGCGAGCGGGTGAAAGTGATCTTGTTGGCCGTGCAGTAATCAAAGAGGTGGTGGTTGATGAACTCACTTCCGTTATCGGAATCGATGCCGATGATGGGAAACGGAAACACCCGTCCAACATGCATGAGGGCGTCAAACACCCATTTCTCGGCCTTGTTCTTCACCGACCGGTTCACCGTCCACCCGGTAGCAATGTCAGTAACGGTCAGGGTGAAACAGTGCTCCCCGGAGGCGTTGCCACCCTCGTGACCGACCAAATCAATCTCCACAAACCCAGGGACCGCATCATCCCAGTCCGCCCAGGTGCGGATCGGGATCTGTGACTTCAACAGGGTCCCCGGTTTGGTATGAGATCGGCCCCGGGAAAGCAGTTTGCCCCGCTCCGGTGCAAGCCGCCGATCGATCGTTGCCGCGCTCATGCGCACCAACAAGTCAGCCTCAGCGTCGGTCAAATCCAGCTCATTGTCGCGACGCAGCAATGGCACCAGAACCGGCAACATCGGCGCGAGTCGCTTCCCGGCCGGGGCCCGCAACACCGCCCAACACTTCACCAGAGCCCTCGTGACTGCAGGCCCATACGTTGGTGCCCGCCCACGCCTGGGTGTCACGATCTTCAATCGCAAAGCATCCCGCAACGCAGCCCGGGCGTAGTCGCGATGCCAACCCGTCAACTCCACCAACTCGTCCAAGATCCGAGACTTGCCCGCCCGGCTCGCGCTGCGATACCCGAGTGCTTTCTTCTTCGTCACAGCCTGCCGCTGCCTCATTGTCAGCTCCATAGAAACAGGCATAACCGACCCGACCAACACCAGCCAGCCCCACGCCGCTACGCGGAGGTTGTCCAATGAGGCAACGTATCCGGCTACGCGGAGGTTTCTTATGAGTCAACGCGCCCCGTTGACCTGCCACCGGGTGGGGTGTATCCTCCACAACCAAAGTCGCACGTCGCGACGAGTCAGAAGCAAGACCCCCATACTTCCGGCAAAATTCTTCATCCGCATCTGCTCGGGATAGGAGTTGACGGAGTATACAGCTCCAGTGTCAAAATGGGGCCCCGTTGAATATCCCGTCGCCTCGTCGGAAGATGACTAGATGCGAAACGGCAAAGAAAATGGGCTGGTGCGGGGATGAAGCACAAGCGGGATCAACTCGCCACTGAATTGCACGGCGCGGTGAAGCGTGGCGAAATTGTCGCCTACTATCAGCCACAGGTGGACGTCGACACTCGCCGTATCGTGTGTGCAGAAGCACTCAGTCGTTGGGTGCATCCGGAGTTTGGCATCGTCTCCCCGCAAATATTTATCCCGCTCGCAGAGGAGCACCATCTGATCGACGAGATTGGTGAGCACATGCTCCAGTTGGGGTGTCACGCGGCCGCTGGCTGGCAAAAGCGATCGATGCCGATCGAGGTAGCGGTAAATGTGTCTCCCACTCAGTTGAGAGATCCAGCTTTCGCTACCCATGTTTTAGGGGAGGTGAAGGCCTCAACTCTTGATCCAAACCTTCTGACAATTGAGGTCACAGAGACCACTGCCATCGTCGACGTTTCAGCGGTCGCCGACCGCCTCGATTGGCTTCGCAGTGTTGGCGTCACGATATCCGTCGATGACTTCGGCGTTGGGCACTCCTCGGTCGAACAGATGCTTGAGCTTCGCGCGACGGAGCTGAAGATCGATCAAAGCCTGGTGCAAGATCCGAGCGCCACCGCGAAAACTCTCCTCGCGGCCATAGTCACCTTTGCCCGTGACAAAGGGCTGCGGGTAGTGGCGGAGGGCGTCGAGACGGTCGAGCAGTTCGCTCGCGCGCGTGCGCTGCGCTGCGACAGGGCACAAGGTTATCTACTTGGCAGGCCAATGCGGAAGGCACAGTTTGATAGCCTGCTCGAAAACGCGATCTAAACGGATGAACGCCACTTATGGCACCGCCGGGCGGATGCAATGAGTGCGCACGAAAACCGTTCGAATCAAATTGTTGATGCCCCGTTGCTTCTTGGGCGTTACCGGCCTTTGCGTCTTCTTGCACGTGGTGGATCCTCGAGTGTGTTCCAAGGGCACGATGAAGTGTTGGGCCGCGATATTGCGATCAAACTCTTTAACGCCAACGACGATGCGGATCGCGAGAAGCACCGGGACGAGCTCCGGGTGCTTGCCAGTCTTAGCCACCACGGGGTTGTCTCAATCATTGACGCCGGCGTTGATAAGTCGTCACCGTTAGATGCGCGCCCGTTCCTGATCATGGAACTCGTGCGCGGACTTACCTTGAGGGAAATGTTGGATCAGCGTCATTTGTCTGCGCGGGAGATTGGGGAAATTGGTTTCGAGATCGCCGAAGTTCTCGAATACGTGCACTCACGCGGTGTCATTCATCGTGATATCACGTCCTCCAACATCATGTTGGTCGATTACGGCACCTCGGCGTCGCGGCCGAGAGCTCGGCTGACCGACTTCGGCATCGCGTTAGATGCCGCCTCGCCCTCGCCAGAAGGCGACCTGATTACCGCGACCATTGCTTTCGCAAGCCCCGAACAGGTATCGAATGCGATATTGACTCCGGCGTCTGACATCTACTCGCTGGGTCTGGTTCTTCTGGAGGCATTCACCCACGAGCTCCCGTTTCCGGGCACGCTTCTGGAATCCGCTGCCATGCGCGTGTCACATGACGTGGACATCCCCGACCTGATTGAGCCAGAACTTCGTGAGCTACTCACCCAGATGACGGCGCGAGATCCGGCGCAGAGGCCAGAGCCGGCGACTGTGCTTGAGCGACTGAGAGTTATCCTTCGTTCACTACGCGAGTGAACCAAGAGGGAGCTTGTCAGTCGAGATTCTCGTCAAACGCGACCTCCGCGTCGGGCGAGGCGGATGGCGCCTCATTTACTTCAATCTGGGCCCACACCACGGGCATGCCAGGAGAAAACAAGATATCGAGACCTGGTCCGTCACGCAGCGGCGGGATGTTGACGTACCCGCCGCCGGCCTGAATGGCGGTCAAGATTTTTCCCTTAAGTTCGGCGATCGGGCTTGGCAGGAAGTAGTCCTTGCCGTCAACGGTGAGTCGGTGGACCACGGTCACTATTTTCCCCTGCCGATAATTGCTCCGGATGAAAGTCTGCCCACCACGCTACCGGCTCACGCTGAACGCCGGGAGCGGTATCCAGACGCGCTGTCGGTTGATAGGGTGCCTATCACAGCGTGATCATTTCCCGCCTGAATCCAATCGAAGGACCCCCGTGGGCGCGCTCTATTATGACGGTGTTGAGTTTGAGCTTGACGACCGCATTCTCACTCATCTTCAAATCGTGATCTCGACCAAGCTTCGCCGGGGCGAAGATTTCTTTTTTTCGTGGCACCTACCGGTCGAACGCGGAAGCGGCCGGAATGCAGTGTGGATTGATAACGGGGTGCCCATCCGCTTTTTCTACAGCGGATCGCGCAATATATCTGTCAACCGCGAATGGATCGAATCCATGATTGTGAGCGCCGGGCGGGCGTCCGGCCTCGTGCTGGGAGAAGAGCCCGCTCAGACTAGCTAACCGAGACTTGGTCTCCACCCGCGTGCTTTGCCCGATACATTGCCGAGTCGGCCTTCGTAAGAATCTGAGACGCGGTTAATCCAGAGTCGACGGCTGCAACTCCGATGGATGCGGAGAGGTGCCACGACGCTCCCTCCGCCGCGAGTTCGCGGACTGCCGTCAACATCCGCTCGGCTATTTTTTTTGCTGCGTCAGTCGTTGCATGTTCGCACAGCACAACGAACTCGTCTCCTCCAAGCCGTGCCACCGTATCGCCCAAGCGAGCGGTGTTGGAGAGAGCCAAAGCGACACGTACGAGCGCATCGTCACCGACGGCGTGACCCCAGGTGTCATTGATCTCCTTGAAGAGATCCAGATCGATGAATAACACAGCAAAATTGTCTCCGCGCGCGTGCCTCGCGATGCCGTGTTCAAGTCGGTCCATAAACAGCCGCCGATTCGGTAACGACGTTAACGGATCACTGAGCGCGAGATCGGCGAGAAGCGATTCTGCTCGATGGAGAAGGGCAGAGTCGAGATCTCGGCACAATTCGCTCGCATCTGAGACTGAACCTGCCCACGGCAACGAGGTGCCAGTGACCGTTTCGCCCCACATCGAGAAAGAACTGCGAGGAGTCAACGGCGTGAGCCGATTTGTTAGCGCCGGGTCTCCCAACCAATTGACAGTGCGGGCGACGTCTTTGCGATACCACGCAATGAAGTCTCCTTTGCCTCCCAGTCGGCGAACGAGCAACCCTGCGATACCCGGCAACTCTGATGCCAGTTCGGGGTAGTCGAGCGGAAGGGCGCTGCTCGAAAAATTAAGCGACTGTGTCTCACTCACTATCTTCGCCACCACAGCGCTTATCTGCGCGAGCGACGGAACGGTTCCGACAGCGGTGGTCCACTTTCCCAATCGCACGGTCGCGCCATCGGCAGGAACGACATCGAGCAAGGTCGCGTTTCCGCCGACCAGTGCTTCCGCTATGTCTGCATGAGTGGCAACCTGGTTCAACAGTGTTGCGCTGACTTTGCGGATCTCCTCTTCCCGCTGCGACCGCTCGATCTCGCCCATGGCGCCGAGTTGCAGTGCTACTTGAATTGCAAGAATCTCTAAGCCGTCCCTCGTGCCGAAGGAGATGCGGCGCTCGGTGCGATGCGCGCAGGTGATCATGCCGACGAGGCGCCCGTCGCGAACGATGGAGAGGGAGAAAGTGGAGACCTGACCTATATTTCGCATGAACTGCAGGTGGTGAGGAGAGACGGCACGCAATTCTGCACAGCTCATGTCGAGCGCTGCAGCATCCTCGTCGTTCGCCGCCACCAACATCACGGCGGACTCATGTGTGCTGTTCACGATGAGCCGTGAGAGCTTCGAGAGGTAAAGTTGGCGCGCCTGCGCGGGAATGTCTGAGGCCGGGTAGTGAAGCCCCAGATAAGACTCCATACCTTCGGCGAGTGACTCTGCAACTATTTCACCATGGCCATCGGGGTGAAAGTGATAGACCATCACCTGATCAAAACCCGTTACTCGACGTACCTCAACTGCTGTTTGAGCCCACAGCTCGCTCTCTGTTCGGGCGGATGTCAACTGCCGGATGGCCGCCCGCATCGCAGCAATCTGATACTCATCGCTTTCGATAACCGGTTCAAGCTCGACGAGGAATGACACGCCAATCGAGTGTGCGATGAGATCGAACTCGCGGCCACACATAGTCACACGCGCAGGATTCGCGGCGACCGAGAGCGGATCAAGTATGTCTAAAACCTGCGGCATAACGTCGTGCCCAACGACATCCGCAAGGTGGTTGCCAAGCAACATGAGCGGCTCGGCCTCGATGAGCGCGTCAGCGTTATCACTCACTGCCGTGATAGCCAAGCTGTTGGCGTTAACAGCCAGCATGAGTCCATGGGGTTGAATTGCTTCGGGAAAACGGATGGCCTCTACAGCGCATTCCGCGCGTCGCTCACTCTCGCCGGGAGGGAGGCGGATCTCGAAGACCTCCATCACAGAGTCACTTCGCCCATAGCTGCGTCGACCATAGTCGCGAACATCATCGAGACGAATTGACCTGACATCGTCGGATACCAACCTTCGTGCGCTATTCCACAACCGATCGCCCCGAGTCTGGGAGTAGTCAAACTTTAGCCTGTTTTCAGCACAATTGTCCTGAGAAATCAACCCCTGCCGCGCGCTGAGGTGCGGAGCGTAATGTGACCTATACGAGGGTGGTCAGGAGGTGGAGATGATGAGTAGCCAAGAAGTGTTTGGGCTCGACCGAGGCGCGTCACATCGGCGTGTTCTCCGCCAGTCGCGGGTAGTAAAACGTGGCGAACGGCTGGAATTCATACGCCGAGAGATCACGCCAGTTGAGGTTGTCGAGCACAAAGTTTCGATCTGCTGTGGCGGCCGCGAGTTCATCGCGACGTCGGAAATGGCTGAATGCTTTCTCAGGAAGGCGCGCTTAACTGTTGAGTCTCACAGCGCGGAGCTCATACCAATTTTGCACGAAGGAGGACTGGAGCTCCTTTTTATCGCGGACCACATCCCGTTCTCCGTTGGCACGGTATTTGAGCACAATCCTTACTTGCGCGAATCCTGACACTTCGTCTGGCCGCACGACAATCCGCTGGTCGCAGGCTAGCCGAGAAAGCAGAAAACATTCATGACTGTATCGCGATCACTGCCCTTTCCCCTCGGCGTCAGTCTTCGAGAAAGTGGCGCGAATGTCGCGATCTATTCTGAGACAGCTGAGTCGGTGGACGTCTGCATCTTCAACGGAGATACCCAGCACCGCGTGAGACTTGAGAACCGCACGGGGCACGTATTTCACGGGATTGTGCCAGGGATGGGTGTCGGAAGCCGTTATGGCTTGCGCGTCGACGGAGCGTGGGACCCGGAGAACGGGCTGCGCCATAACCCGAACAAGCTCCTTCTCGACCCTCATGCCACGGCGATTGAAGGCGAATACAAATGGGATTCCAGCGTCTTTGGGCATGACCTCAACAATCCAGAGTTGATGGACGAGCAAGACGATCAAGACGCTGTACCGCGATGCGTCGTCACCGATCCGCATTTCGACTGGTCGGACGACGAGCGCCCGCTCACTCCGCTCGCCGACACGGTTATCTATGAAACGCACGTGAAAGGGTTCACTCAGCGGCATCCGGGAATTCCGCCACACCTTCGAGGAACGTATGCGGGGCTCGGTCATCCTGCCGCCATCGAACACCTCACGAACCTTGGCGTGACCGCAGTGGAGCTGATGCCGGTGCACCACTTCGTGCAAGACAACCACCTGATCGAAAAAGGTTTACGCAACTACTGGGGTTACAACACGATCGGCTTCTTCGCGCCGCACGGCGAATACTCATCGTCGGGCGACGGCGGAGGCCAAGTCACCGAGTTCAAGCACATGGTGAAGTCTCTGCATGAAGCTGGCCTCGAGGTGATTCTCGACGTCGTGTACAACCACACGGCAGAGGGCAACCACCTTGGCCCGACTCTGTCATTCAAGGGAATCGACAATGCCGCGTATTACCGGCTTGTGGATGATGATCGCTCACATTATTTCGACACCACAGGAACTGGCAACAGTCTGAACGTGACGCATCCGGCTGCGCTCGGCCTCATCATGGATTCGCTGCGCTACTGGGTGACCGAGATGCATGTTGACGGTTTTCGGTTCGACCTGGCAACAGCTCTCACTCGGCAGTCAGGTTCAGCGGAACTCCACAGCGCCTTCCTGACCTTGATCGAGCAAGATCCCTTGCTCAATACGGTCAAGATGATCGCCGAACCGTGGGATACCGCCGGCTATCAGCTCGGCGGATTTCCCGCGACGTGGTCGGAGTGGAACGGTGCGTTTCGGGATGACGTGCGCGATTTTTGGAATGGTGCCGACAACGTGTTGGGCACGGTCTCCCAGCGCATTCTTGGGAGCCCGGATGTTTACGAAGTCTCGCGCAGGGCACCTCTGTGCAGCGTGAATTTTGTCACCGCACACGACGGTTTCACTCTTGTCGACCTCACGTCGTACAACGAAAAACACAACGAAGCTAATGGGGAAAACAGCGCAGACGGTGAGAGTGACAATCGTTCAGCAAACTTCGGTGTTGAGGGGCCGACCGACGACCCTGAGGTTAACGAACGGCGGCGTCGTCAGCGGCGAAATATGATGGCAACCCTCTTGTTGTCTGCCGGTGTTCCCATGATTCTTGGCGGTGACGAGCTTGGTCGCACGCAGGCGGGAAATAACAACGCCTACTGTCAGGACAACGAGGTCTCTTGGTACGACTGGGGTAACGTTGACACGGCGATGCTGCGGTTCACGACCCGGCTGCTCACGCTGCGCAGAGAAAATCCCGCCATTCGACCGGACTGGTTTCGGCTCGACCCCTCCGTGGCGTACAAAGACAGCGTGATCATGGTGCGCTCCGACGGTGAGCCGTTTGAGGAGGGCGATTGGGAGAATCCGGATGCCCGCACGATTACCTTCGTTCTTGCGCGTAAGGGCGCAGATGCGTTCGCACTGCTGTTGAACTCCGCAGATAACGGGGTGGAGTTCACCCTTCCTGATGCTCCAAACGATCCATGGGAGGGTGTTCTCTCTAGTGATGAGGAACAGGTGACGGACGGCGCCGTCGACTCGCTCATCCTCGCCGCCAACTCGTTCACACTTCTTCGTTCGGCGGCACGCGAGACATGAGTCATCGCCCACCACCAACGTCGACGTTTCGACTTCAGCTGACATCGCAGTTCACTTTCGATGATGCGGCCGAGGTCTGCGGCTACCTGCGCGAATTGGGTGTTGGCTGGGTCTATGTGTCGCCCGTACTTCAAGCGCAACCGGGCTCAGGTCACGGCTATGACGTGATCGATCACGCCACCATCGATGTCGAGCGCGGTGGTCGTGACGCATTTGATCGGTTCTGCGCCCACGCGCACCAGTCTGGTCTCGGCGTACTCGTCGACATCGTGCCCAACCACATGGGTGTTGAGACGCCCGAACTGAATCGGTGGTGGTGGGAGCTTCTGCGTGACGGTCGCGCATCACGCATGGCGGATGCCTTCGATGTGGACTGGGATGCCGCTGGTGACCGGGTACGGATTCCCGTACTGGGCGACGGTCCTGATGAGCTCGACCGCGTGGCGTTCGACGGGGATGTGCTTGCCTATTACGACAATCGCTATCCGATTGCCGCGGGCACGCGCCAGGACGGCGACTCCGCACGCGACGTGCACGCGAGGCAGCATTACGAGCTTGTGTGTTGGCGCCGGGCAGACGCTGAGTTGAACTATCGGCGATTTTTCGCCGTGAACTCGCTCGCCGGCATCCGGGTGGAAGAGCGGTGGGTTTTTGACGAGTCTCACGCAGAGATTGCTCGATGGTTCCGCGCGGGGTTAGTCGACGGTCTGCGGGTTGACCACCCGGATGGGCTCGCGGACCCCACCGTGTACCTCGCGCACCTTTCTGTCATGATTGACGGCGCTCCGGTCTGGGTGGAGAAGATCCTTGAGGGGGATGAGGAGCTTCCTGCGGGGTGGGCGACTCTCGGGACCACAGGTTATGACGCGTTGGGAGATTTCGATCGCGTACTCGTGGATGCGCGCGGTCGCGGCGGTTTGGAGCAGGCGCAGCGGCAACTTTCTCAGTCTGAGCAGGCGCCGCTCGCGTGGGATGACATGGTGTTTGCCTCGAAAACCGCGGTCGCTGACGGAATCTTGCGCTCAGAAGTCAATCGGCTTGCACGCCTTATGCCCGAGCTCGATGGTTGCGCGCCGGCTCTGGTGGCCCTGCTCGCGGCTTTGCCGGTCTACCGTTCCTATCTTCCGCGCGGCCGTGAATACCTGGATGCTGCTCGCGAGCAAGCGGTGCTCCGCCACCCGGAGCGTGGTGCCGCGATCAACGCCGTTGCCAGAACCCTTGCCGACCCGGCGCACGCTGCGGCAATCCGCTTTCAGCAGACATCCGGAATGGTTATGGCGAAGGGCGTGGAGGATTCAGCGTTCTATCGCTACAGCACGTTGACCTCCCTCAACGAGGTGGGTGCTGACCCCAACGAGTTTGCTATTGATGTGCAGCAATTTCACGAGCGCCAAAAGCGGAGGCAGCGTGACTGGCCGCAGTCGATGACGACACTGTCGACGCACGACACCAAGCGTGGGGAAGACGTGCGAGCACGGATTACCGCACTCTCGGAGCGGCCCGAGCTGTGGGAATCCGCTCTCGCGAAACTCCATTCTTCGGTGGGTTTGGATGACCCCTCGCTAGAAAACCTCCTATGGCAGGCGGTGGTGGGGGCGTGGCCTGCGTCACGCGATCGGCTTCACGGTTACGCACAGAAGGCTTCCCGCGAGGCGGGAACATCCACGACCTGGACTGAACCAAACACCGGGTTTGAGAAGACACTGCACGCGTTGGTCGATGCTGCTTTCGATGACCGTAGCGTTATTGCGGCGCTGAACGACACGGTGGACGCAGTCAAGGCCGCCGGATACAGCAATGGGCTGAGCATGAAACTTTTACAATTGTGTGCGCCGGGGATTCCCGACGTTTATCAGGGCAGTGAGTTGTGGGAGAGCTCGCTCGTCGACCCCGACAACAGGCGTGGCGTTGACTTCGCTTCAAGCGCCATCCTTCTCGCGAAGATCGATGCAGGATGGCTTCCTCCAATAGATGAAACTGGTGCAGCAAAACTGCTCATCACCAGCCGCGCTCTTCGGCTTCGGCGCGCGCATCCTGAATGGTTCGCGGGGTACTCAGCTCATTATGCGACCGGAACGATGGGTGATCACGCGGTGGTCTTCGACCGCGGAGGAGCGATCGCCATCGCCACAAGATTGCCCAACGGGCTTGCCGAAGGTGGTGGATGGCAAGAGGCGACAATAGACCTGCCCGCGGAGGCATGCGTCGATGTGATCACCGGTCGAACCTTCGATGGAGGCATCACTCGCGTGGCCGATCTGTTAGAGAAGTACCCTGTGGCACTGGTGACATCGGCGTGAACACCACCTTTTCAAGCTCAGGTTTCTTCCGCGTGTGGGCCCCCGCTGCTCACACGGTGAGCGTCATTGCCGACCGTGTCGAGTATGCGCTGCAGAGATCTTCTGAGTCGGGGTGGTGGAATGGGGGCTTCTCGCGCGATCAGGCTTCTGGCTTAGGTGTTGGCGTTGATTACGGTTTTTTGATCGATGGCGAAGGTCCATTCCCTGATCCCAGGTCTCGGCGTCAGCCCTCTGGCGTTCACGAGCTTTCACGCACCTACCGATCGACGGATTTTTCCTGGTCTGACACGCACTGGGCTGGCCTGCCGGTCGGGGGCCGCGTCATCTATGAACTGCACATCGGAACGTTTACGCCAGAAGGAACCCTCGACGCAGCGGCACTGAAGTTGCCTTACTTGCGCAGTCTCGGCATCGACTTCATTGAGCTTCTGCCTGTTAATGCCTTCAACGGCATACACAACTGGGGGTACGACGGTGTGCTCTGGTTCGCCGTTCATGAACCATATGGAGGCCCTGAGGCGTATCAACGATTCGTCAATGCGTGCCACGTCGAAGGGCTCGGTGTCATTCAGGATGTCGTGTACAACCACGTGGGGCCGAGTGGCAATTACCTGCCGAAATTTGGGCCGTATCTTTCTCAAGAAAGCGCCAACACCTGGGGCGCCACTGTGAATCTTGACGGCCCTGACTCGGATGAGGTGCGTCGATACATTATCGACAATGCCCTGATGTGGCTGGGCGAGTATCACGTAGACGGCCTCAGGCTTGACGCTGTTCATGCGCTCGTAGATACGCGTGCGACGACTCTTCTCGAAGAGCTTGCGGTAGAGGTCGCTGAACTCTCGGCCCGTGTCGGGCGGCCGCTGTCGCTGATCGCGGAGTCGGATCAGAACAATCCGAGGTTGATTAACTCCCGTCTAACAGGTGGTTACGGTCTCGACGCGCAGTGGAGCGACGACTTTCATCACGCCCTTCACGTCGCACTTACCGGTGAGGTAAGCGGCTACTACGCCGACTTTGCAGGCCTTTCTTCGCTGGCCACTACTCTGACCGCTGGATTTTTTCATGCGGGAACGTACTCATCGTTCCGGCGGCGGCACCACGGCAGGCCCATCGATACAGCGAAGACCCCGAGCACCGATCTTGTCGTTTTCAACCAAAACCATGACCAGATCGGCAACCGCGCGCAGGGCGACCGACTCGCTGCGACACTCAATGACGGCCAGCTTGCGATCGCCGCGGCCCTCACGCTTTTGGGCACCGGTACACCCATGATCTTTATGGGGGAGGAGTGGGCGGCCTCCACGCCATGGCAGTTCTTCACCTCCCATCCGGAGCGTGAGCTTGGGGAAGCGACGGCACGCGGTCGAGTTGCCGAGTTCGCGCGCATGGGGTGGGACGAATCTTTGGTGCCCGATCCGCAGGACCCGCAAACTTTTGAACGCTCCAAACTTCACTGGGGCGAGATTGAGTCTGGCAGACACGGTCGCATCCTCGACTTCTATCGGGCGCTTATTGCGCTGCGACGTGATCGCCCCGACCTCACCGACCCGCATTTCACTCATGCTGAAGTTGAGCTGGTCGCCGACGACAGTGTGCTCGTGCTTCAACGTGAGCAGACGGCGATCATCGCAAACTTCTCACACGAGACAGTTCGACTGCCGCATTTCGCCGCCAAACATGTCGCGCCATCTGACCTGCTTCTCTCGTTCGGTGAGTACAGCTTCGACGACATTGGTTTGAGTTTGTGCGGCGACTCCGTCACGGTCATTCAGCATTCAAGGGGAGACTGTACTCATGACGGAATCCGATGACGCTCTTCCAGAAGAGCCAACCTACGATGACGTGCTTTACCCGGCACGGCCCAAGCGTTTGCGACCTCGAGCACAACTGGGGTCGAAGAGCGTTCGGCACTCCCACATCGATCCGCGGTCGGCGGCCGCGTCAAACCCTTCCTACATTTCGTGGCTCAAACGGCAGTCAATGTTGCGTGACGCCGACATTTTGGCGCGAAGCCTCTCTGGGCAACCGAGCATGTGGCGCAACCCCTATGCGCGACCGGATGCCAGGCGCGCCATCGGCATCGCCTCCGTGTGGTTCACGGCCTACCCGATCTCGCTCATCACCGCGCCTGGGCAGTCCTATCTGAGCTCTCTTGGCAGCGATGAGTTGTGGCACGCGTTCGAGACGATTGGCATTCGAGGTTTACACACCGGACCTGTGAAGCTTGCTGGTGGGCTCACCGGCTGGGAGCAGACGGCGAGCGTCGACGGCCACTTCGACCGCATCAGCACCCAAATGGACCCTGTGTTCGGTTCGGACGACGAGTTTCGTGCACTGTGCGACGTGGCAGAGCAGCACGGCGGCAGCGTTATCGATGACATCGTGCCTGGCCACACGGGCAAAGGCGCTGACTTTCGGCTGGCCGAGATGGCGTACAAGGACTACCCGGGCATCTACCACATGGTCGAAATTCCTGAAGAAGAATGGGATCTTCTGCCCGATGTTGTGGATGGGCGCGACGCCGTCAACCTCGACGCGGCTACCGAGGCGAAGCTGGCGGAGCGCGGCTACATCATTGGTGAACTGCAGCGCGTCATTTTCTACAACCCAGGGGTAAAAGACACGAACTGGAGCGCCACAGCTCCCGTGCTCGGCGTCGATGGGCGCACCCGTCGTTGGGTGTACCTGCACTACTTCAAGCAGGGGCAACCCTCCATCAATTGGCTCGATCCGACGTTCGCTGGCATGCGGCTCGTCATCGGTGACGCACTGCACTCCCTCGGCGAACTGGGCTCCAGCGCCTTGCGCTTGGATGCGAACGGCTTCCTCGGCGTGGAGAAGAGTGCGGAGGGCCAGCCGGGGTGGTCGGAGGGGCATCCGCTTTCGGAGGCCGCGAACCACCTCATCGCGAGCATGGTGCGCAAAGTCGGGGGGTTCTCGTTCCAGGAATTGAACCTTGGCATCGAAGACATTCGCGACACCGGCCGGGTGGGCGCTGACCTCTCGTACGACTTCATCAATCGGCCCGCGTACCAGCACGCGTTGGCAATGTCAGATACCGAATTTTTGCGGCTCACCCTGCGCACATCGTTGGAGCTGGATGTTGAGCCGGTCGGCCTCGTGCACGCCTTACAGAACCACGACGAGCTCACGTACGAGTTGGTGCACTGGGCGAACCGTCATCACCAGGATGAGTACCAGTTCCGCGGCGCAGAGGTGACGGGTGCCGAACTCGCGGAGACAATCCGCGGCGACCTCACCGAGGCTCTCACCGGTGCGCGTGCCAGCTACAACCGCGTGTTCACCACGAACGGGATCGCCTGCACCACGGCATCCATGATCGCGGCAGCCCAGGGGTTCACTGAGCTGGATGCGATCGGCGACGACGACATTGACGGCATCCGGCGCGCGCACATGCTGCTCGCGTGCTTCAACGCATGGCAGCCAGGCGTGTTTGCGCTCTCAGCGTGGGATTTGCTCGGCATGCTGCCGGTGCCAGAAGACGCCGTCGCAGAGCTCATTGCGGGGGGCGACACGCGCTGGATACACCGAGGCGCCCATGACTTGATCGACGCAGACCCCTCGGCAACGCTGTCGAGTTCTGGAATGCCACGCGGGAGATCTTTGTATGGTTCCATCACCAAGCAGCTCGCTGACCCTTCCTCGTTTGCGTCGCAGTTGAAAGGCATTCTTCGTCTTCGCGAGAAGTTCAACCTCGATGTCGCACGCCAAATCGACATTCCGGATGTAGCGCACCCCGGCATGCTCGTGATGGTTCACCGGCTGGATGGCGGCGATGCAACACTCGAAGACGCACCACTTCAGGTGACCGTGCTGAACTTCAGCGGCGACACGATTGAAGGCACCGTGCGTTCTGACCAGTTGGTGCCGAGGCGCACCGTCACCGATGCCGCCAGTCACAAGGCGATTGGTGTCGTCGACGACCTGGGAAGCTTCTTTGTGAAGCTGCCTGCCTACGGCCGACTATTCCTGCTGATTGGCCCGCCGGATTCCGCGGAGTTAGCGGCAAGAGCGTAACCGTTTTTTTCTTCGCGAAGGTGTGCTCTAGTCGAAAGCATCTCGCGCGCGACGTGTTCTGACGCGGCGAGCTACTGCCGGCCCATGAGCTGGAGAAACCGCGCCAGGCCGACGTTGCCGCCGGAAAGGATCACGCCAACGCGCGAACCAGGTGTCGGCCGTTCCCCGAACATGACCGAGGCGAGCCCGGTTGCTCCCGAGGGCTCCAGGACGATCTTCAGGCGGTCGAAGGCGAACGCCATGGCCTCGATCAGTTGCTCGTCGGTGACGAGATCTACAGCATCCACGAGCTCGCGGTTGATTCCAAACGTCATCTCGCCGGGGCTCTCCGCGGCCTGGCCATCGGCAATCGTGGCAGGTACTGCGATTTTGATGCGCTCTCCCGCGGCCAACGACTGCTTCGTATCGTCGCCGGCCGCTGGCTCAACACCCACCATGCGGATGCCAGGGAACAACTCTTTTGCCGCAGTGGCGCTGCCGGCCATGAGCCCGCCGCCGCCGATGGGCACGCGCAACTCGTCGAGCTCGCCCGCATCCTGCAGCAGCTCGAGAGCCGCTGTTCCCTGCCCCGCCATGATGCCGTAGTGCTCGTACGGGGGGATGATCGTGAGCCCGCGTTCTTCGGCCATGGCCCTTCCTAGCGCTTCGCGGTCACCGTGAACGCGGTCATAGAACTTCACCTCTGCGCCGTACCCACGGGTCGCTGCCACTTTCGCCTCCGGGGCATCCTCCGGCATGAGGATGGTGGCGTGTGTGCCCATCATGGAGGCGGCGAGCGCGACAGCTTGAGCGTGGTTGCCGGAGGACCATGCGCCAACGCCTCGCTCAAGGTCGTGAGGCGAGAGTCGGGAAATGACGTTGTAGGCACCACGGAATTTGAAGGCCCCTATTCGCTGCAGATTCTCGCATTTCAGGTAAATGCTCGCACCACACACCTCATCGAGTGTGCGGGAGCGCACGATTGGGGTGCGGTGGGCGATGCCGTCGAGTTGGCGGGCGGCATCCTGAACGGAATCTAAGCTCAACATGCTTCCACCTTAGAGTTCCGTGGGCGTCAGAGCGTGAGATGACGGCATTCTGGTCTACAGATTCTGGTCAGCGCATAGGCTGGGTTCGCTAACGCGCTGGTATTCAAAAATTGGGGGGCAACGATGACGGAGACCGTCAACGATGCTGTGCCTCGCAGGCCAGGGCGCTCCCCGAAAGGTGCTGCGAAGCGTCAAGCAATTTTGGATGCCGCACTCGAGGTGTTTGGCGAGGTTGGTTTGCACGGCTCCACTCTTCGAGAGATCGCCGGCCGTGTTGGGGTGAGTCACCAGTCGCTCATGCACTACTTTCCGACCAAGAACGAACTTCTTATGGCCGTGCTTCGGCGTCGTGATGAACGCCTTCGCCGGCACTTCGCCGATGATGGCGGAATGGCCGTCGGTGAGCTCATTTCTGTTGCTGAAGACAACGTGGGAATCCCGGATGTCATTGCGCTGTACAACATGGCCTCAGCGGAGGCGACGTTCGAAGATCATCCAGCGCACGAGTATTACGCGCAGTTCTACCAGAGCCTTATTGCCTCCATGTCGAAGTACATCGAACGCGCGGAGGCACGCGGGGTTTTGCGGGAAGGCTGGGACGCCAGGTCAGCCGCCAGAGCAATCCTCGCGTTAGTGGACGGTTTGCAGCTGCAATGGCTCTACGACCGTGAAGATGTGCACGTTGCTGATTCTGTAAAATTGCTGGTCAGCGCACTAATTTTGGTGCCTCTGAGCGAGTTGGAAAATTCTCCATAATTAACTTGCCACTTGGCAAGGTTTTGGGGCTATTGTTGCCTCATGGCCAAGACTTCAACTACCACACCTGCGCTCCCGGCGACAATCGGTGAAGACGCTGTTGCGCTCGCGCACGACTGGGCTGTTCGTGGTGCCGCCAACGGCACCACCGGCTCGGCCGCCCTGCTCGCGCAGGTGCTCAAAGACGAGAACGGGCTCGACTTCACTGTCGGGTTTGTTGACCGCGTCATCCGCCCAGAAGACCTCAGCGTTGCCGCGCGCAACCTGTCAATTCTGGCGAAGAGCACGCCCGCATTCTTGCCGTGGTACATGAAAGCTGCCGTGCGCGTCGGAGGGTTCTTTGCCCCGCTTCTGCCGTGGCCCGTCGTTCCCATCGCGCGCGGAGTGCTGCGCGCCATGCTCGCCCACCTCATCGTTGACGCACGGCCGAAGAAGCTGACCCCGGCCATCGCCAGACTGAAGAAGCCCGGCATCCGCCTCAACATCAACCTGCTCGGCGAGATCGTGCTCGGCAAGGCAGAGGCAGAGCGTCGCCTCGAAGGAACCAAGCGTCTTCTTAAGCGACCGGATGTCGACTACGTCTCGATCAAGGTGTCGTCTATCGAAAGCCAGCTCAACATGTGGGCGTACGACGAGACGGTGGAGCGCGTCACCACGCGTCTGACCCCCCTCTACGAGATTGCCGCCAAGGCCCCGACCCCCAAGTTCATCAACATGGACATGGAGGAGTACCGCGACCTCGACCTCACGATCTCCGTATTTGAAGCGATCCTCGACCAGCCGCAGTTTTTGAAACTTGAGGCAGGCATTGTGTTGCAGGCCTACCTTCCCGATGCGCTCGGTGCGTACCAGCGCATCGTCGAGTGGTCCACCGCGCGGGTTGCCCGCGGTGGCGCGCCCGTGAAGATTCGCCTCGTCAAGGGCGCGAACCTCGCCATGGAGACGGTGGATGCCACCCTCCACGGATGGGAAGAAGTCACCTGCGACAGCAAGCAGGCCACCGACACGAACTACAAGCGCGTGCTCGACTGGGCCCTCACGCCAGAGCGCACCGCCGCGGTACGCATTGGAGTCGCCGGTCACAACCTGTTTGACCTCGCGTTCGCTCATCTGCTTGCGGAGTCGCGCGGGGTCTCTGACCACGTCGACTTCGAAATGCTTCTCGGCATGGCCGAGGGCCAGGCAGATGTCGTGCGCAAAGATGTTGGCGGGCTGCTGTTGTACACACCCGTCGTCTTGCCACAGGAGTTTGATGTGGCCATCGGCTACCTCATCCGCCGGCTCGAAGAGAACGCGAGCCAAGAAAACTTCATGTCGGCCGTGTTCGAACTCGTCGACAACAAGAAGCTCTGGAACCGCGAGCGCGACCGCTTCTTGGCCTCCCTCGCCGATGTCGACACCGTCGTGCCTGAGCGCAACCGCAAGCAGTCTCGGCTCGAGACGCACACGCCGTTCGGCGACACCTTCGGCAACACGCCAGACACTGACGCGTCGCTGCCAGACAACCGCGCGTGGGGCGAAAAGGTGCTCGCGGCAGTGGAGAACAGCACCATGGGCAATGACATCGTCAAAGCTGCGGCAATCAAAAACGAGAAGCAGCTCGATGCCGTGTTCGCCACCGTGCTGCCGGCCGCAAAGGGCTGGGCGGCGCTCGGAGGAGCCGGTCGCGCCAAAATTCTGCGCAAGGCTGCCGATGTGCTGGAAGAAACTCGTGGCAACCTCATCGAAGTTATGGCGAGCGAGACAGGCAAGACCATCGCAGAGGGTGACGTCGAAATCAGCGAGGCGATCGACTTCGCCCGCTATTACGCTCAGCTCGCCGAAGAACTCGACAGTGTTGATGGCGCGAAGTACACGCCGTCGAAGCTCATCGTCGTGACCCCGCCATGGAACTTCCCGGTGGCGATCCCCGCAGGCTCGACGCTTGCGGCGCTCGCCTCTGGCGCGTCCGTCATCATCAAGCCGGCAAAAGCTGCTCAGCGCTCCGGCGCCGTCATGGTGGATGCCCTGTGGCGCGGTGGTGTTCCTCGTGACGTACTCGCTCTCGTGGATCTTAAGGAACGCAACCTCGGCGAGAAGATGATTTCTCACCCAGAGGTCGACCGCGTCATTCTCACTGGCGGTTACGAGACGGCGGAGATGTTCCGCGGATGGCGACCAGAACTGAAGCTGCTTGCCGAGACGAGTGGCAAGAATGCCACCATCGTGACCCCGTCTGCCGACCTCGACCTCGCTGTGGCGGATGTCGTGAAGAGCGCGTTCGGGCACGCCGGTCAGAAGTGCTCGGCCTCAAGCCTCGTAATCCTGGTCGGATCCGTTGCGCGCTCCGAGCGCTTCGAGAAGCAGCTCATTGACGCCGCAACAACGTTGCGCGTTGGCTACCCCAGCGACCCGACCACCCAGATGGGCCCCATCATTGAGGCGGCAAATGGCAAGCTCAAGAAGGGGCTCACCGAATTGCAGACCGGAGAGCGGTGGCTGTTGAAGCCACAGCAGCTCGACGAGAGCGGTCGGCTGTGGTCGCCCGGCATCCGCACCGGTGTTGCGGCCGGCAGCTACTACCACCTCACCGAATTCTTCGGACCGATCCTTGGCATCATGCGCGCCGACAGTCTCGACGAGGCAATGCGTATGCAGAACCAGGTCGACTACGGTCTGACCGCTGGGCTGCACTCGCTGGATCAGAATGAGCTCGCAACGTGGCTTGATGGCGTTCAGGCCGGAAACCTCTACGTGAATCGCGGCATCACCGGCGCAATTGTGCGTCGCCAGCCGTTCGGTGGCTGGAAGCGCTCCGTTGTTGGTGCCACCACGAAGGCGGGTGGACCAAACTACTTGGTGCACCTCGGGTCGTGGACGACAGCGAAGGTCAAGGGCGGCAACGATGTGCGTCTCTCGAAGATTGTCGACGGCATTGTCAAAGCTTCCGGTTCTGAACTTGTTGCCCGTGCTGCGCAGAGTGACCAGGCTGAGTGGGAGCGCGAGTTCGGCGTCGCGAAAGACGTGTCGGCACTCGGCGTCGAGCGCGACGTGTTCCGCTACCGGGCACTACCCGTGACAGTGCGCCAGAACAGCGCGGGAACCATCGAAGAGTTCGTGCGCGTCATTGTTGCTGGCGTGCGCGCCGGTGGCGACGATGCTGGCGCGCACCTCACCGCGAGCGTCGTAGAGCCGCTCACTTCTGAGCTCTCCTGCGCGCTTGACAAAGCGGGAGTCTCGATTGTCTTGCAATCCGATGAAGCGTGGTTGGCATCCGCAAGCCGCATCAAGGACTCGCGCGTACGCCTCATCGGCGGTGGGCACACAGAGCTGGCGACAACTCTTGGTGGCAGCCCTGACATTGCGCTGTTCTCGGATGACGTGACAGAGGCCGGTCGCATCGAGATGCTTCCGTTCCTGCGCGAGCAGGCAATTGCGATCACCGCGCATCGCTTTGGTAACCCAGATCACTGGTCTGAGGCTGTTCTTCCGCTGTAATGTCACGCATGATTGCCACGCGGCTTTTGCTGAGAAAGTCGCGTGGCATTCAGGTCTAGCTGTCAGGTGCTTTGCCGTGTTATCGCGCTACGGCGTGGCACCCACCGCACACCCAGCGCCGCTTAGATAACCTGAAATTTATGCCCCTTGCTCGCCTTCGTGCCCTCGCCGCTATCACCCTCATCGCCTCGACCATCGCACTCAGCGGTTGCTCCCTCGGCCAGTTGAACCATGCCGTGGATCAGCTGGACACCCTCGCTACTCAGTTGCCACACGAGGAGTCCACTAGCTCGGGATCGGCCAAACTCATCTACTCTGGCGACAAAAACGGCATAGGGCTAGATGCAACCTCGCACTACTGGGGTTCGGCCACGTGCCTGATTTCCGACGGAGAGATGACACTGTGGGAGACCCCGGATTCGGATAGCTCAGAGGCTTTATCTGGTGAAAGTCTTATTGGCACGGCGACAGATACAGGCTGGCAGGTCTACTACACCAAGCCCAATGACGGCCCCGTTTACATTCAAGTTGAATCCGACGAAGCGATGACCGTCGACGGCCCGGTCGTGCTCAACGAAGACGGGCACTGGACGATCGCGTTCCACGGGCTGCGCATGAAGAACATTGCTGGAAACGATGAACTCTTCATTAATGGCGACATCGACTGCGGCTAGGTCGCGGCGTTCAGGGCGTCACCAAGAATGCGTGTTGCTGTGGCAAAACGGTCGGGGTTCTCGTTCGAGTAGTTGAGTCTAATGAAGGGACCGGAGGGCTCAGCAGGGAACCATTCCGTACCTGGCGCAATAATGAGTCCACGCAGCTCGCAGTCCCGAACAACGTCGACGACATCGGTGCCTTCAGGAAGCCGCACCCAGAGATTGAGGCCGCCGCGGGGCACGCTCTCGACGTGTGTCGTGGGGGCGTTCTCGCGCAGGCTGGTCACGAGAAGATCGCGGCGCGCCCGAAGCTGCTGTCGGAAGCCTCGAAGATGGCTTCGCCAACCGGGGTGCGTCACGACATCCAGAGCGGCCGCTTGCAGTAGCCCGCTGACATACATGGACTCTGCGGCGCGATCGGAGAGAATCCGCTCGCGGGCGGGCCCCCTCGCTATCACGGCAGCGACGCGCAGCGAAGGGGAGACGCTCTTAGTGAGCGAGCGCAGGTAGATGACATGACCGTCGTCATCGTGTGCGGCGAGCGGGCGAGGCTCCGCGTCGATCGCGAGGTCGTGCGCCCAGTCGTCTTCGATGAGAAAGGCATCGACGCGACGCACGGTCTCCAGCACTTCTCTACCGGTCTCGGATGACCACTGAGCTCCGGTGGGGTTTGCAAACGTTGGCTGCGCATAGAAAGCCGTTGCCCCGGTCTGTGCAAATGCGCGGGCAACATCGTCGGGGTCAGGGCCGTCGGGGCCGGCTGGGATGGGAACTAAGGTGACACCGGCTTGTTCCGCAGCGAGAATTGCGCCCCAATACGTTGGCGACTCGATCAGCAGCGGCTGCCCTGCCCCGACGACAGCACGAAAAATCGAACTGAGCCCGCTCTGGCTCCCCGCGGTGATCAGGGTGTTCTGTGCCGTCGCCGGTGATGCTCCTGCCGGGGCCGAGGAGGAGAGCTCGTGTGCGAACCACGCCTGCAGCTCCGGGATGCCAGATGCGGGTGATCGCGCCATCGCAGATTCTGTGCGGGACGCGCGGGTGATCGCGGCGCGCACAAGCCGTTCTGGCAGTAAATCTCGAGACGGATAGCCTGAGTGGAGGCCGATCGCGTCGGGAACAATGGTTCGCTGCGTCGATGACAAGCTCGAGAGGCGGGGGTGTGAGCCCCCTAACGCTGCAGTCTGCCATCCGTAATCGACGGGCCGCGCGATCCGCACCGCACGCGCGAACGTGCCCACGCCGGGGCGGGACTCGACCAAATCCAGGGCAATGAGCTGTCTCATTGCCTTCTGCACGGTCACGGGGCTAGCGCCGTACTCGGCCATCAACGCGCGGTTGGATGGCACTTGAGCGCCCGGAGAAGCTGTTGCCAGCCATGACCGCAACCCCGCAATGATGCGCTCGGTGCTATTCTGATTCATGAAAGAACATAGTAGCGCTATCGTCACGTTGCCCACAGTGTTATCGTCGAATTCGCGGCAACCCCGAGCGGCCTTCAGTCGCGCAGGACTCTGGTGGGGACTCGTAGGCGTCATCGCATTCTCGTTCACCGTTCCCTTCACCCGGGTAGCGGTCGGAGGGCTCTCGCCTCTCTTCATCGGCTCCGGACGCGCGGTCGTCGCCGCGGTGCTCGCTGGAATTGCGCTCTCCCTTACTCGGCAGCACTGGCCGACGCGGGTTCAATGGGCCAGACTTGCGATTGTTGCTGGCGGCGTCGTGATCGGTTTTCCGCTGTTGAGCTCCTTCGCTCTGACAACCGTGCCGGCGAGCCACGGTGCCGTCGTGATCGGAGTGCTCCCTGCGGCGACGGCGGTCATGGCAGTGATCCGCGGAAAAGAGAAACCGGCCCGATCGTTTTGGGTGTTCGCGATTCTTGGTGCGATCGCGGCGATTACTTTCGCCTCCTTCCAGAATGGCGGTGTTGGCCAACTGCATTGGTCTGACCTGCTGCTATTTGGTGCGGTCGTCGCCGCTGCGATCGGCTACGCGGAAGGCGGTCTTCTCGCCCGCGAACTCGGAGCTTGGCAAACCGTGTCGTGGGCGCTGATACTCGCTGCCCCACTCATGATCACGTTCACGACTTTCTCCATCGTCGAGCAACCGCCGACGGCAACCCTCTACCAGTGGCTTGCCTTCGCCTACCTAGCGGTTATCAGCATGTTCTTAGGATTCTTTGCCTGGTACCGTGGCCTCGCCATCGGCCCGATGGCCCAAGTGAGCCAGGTGCAACTCGCACAGCCAGTCATGAGCATTCTGTGGGCTGCGCTCATACTTCACGAACAGATCGGATGGGCGACTTTCGTGGGTGGTGTCGCGGTCATTGCCTGCGCTGCGCTAGCGGTGCGCACGCGTCTTACTCGCAACATGGTGTGAAGTTCGCTGCCGGGGGCCCGAGGGTGGCGTCACTGCGGAATTGTATTGTTAGACGCAGTCTAAGTATTATGTAGAAGCGTCAAACCTCCAGGCCGATCTGACCATCTGGCCGGCACCCCACCCCAGAAAGTGACTACCGTTATGCGCGTTCGCGCCGGCACAACATCCCGAATCAGTGCGGCTATCGCCGTACTCGCCTGCGCAGCGTTGGTCGCCGGATGCAGCGGAACAAGCTCCGCCGCCGATTCGAGCAACCAGTCGACCCTCACCTACGCGATCGACGCTGGAGTTCTCGCCTCGGGCAAGATGGACATCCACTCCTCTGCCTTCCACATGACCGGCACGGCGATGCGCAATACGTTCGACTCGCTCGTCTTTCAGAAACAAGACGGCACCCTCGTTCCGTGGCTGGCAGCGTCGTGGGAGATCTCCCCAGATGGCCTGCATTACACGTTCAATCTGCGTCACGACGTGACGTTCCAGAATGGCGAACCCTTCAATGCCGAGGCAGTGAAGGTGAACTTCGAGCACATCATCGCCCCAGAAACTGCCTCAGCGGATGCCGCGAGCCTCATCGGATACTCCGCAGACGGCGGCTACTACGAGGGAACAGACGTGGTGGATGAATTCACGGTGCGCGTCAACTTCAAGAAGCCCTACGCCCCCTTCCTGCAGGGAGTCAGCACCGCCAAGCTCGGGTTCTATGCGCCAGAAGTACTGAAAACGAAGGCGGATCAGCTCGCCGCCGGTGGGCCAGGCATCACTGTCGGTACCGGCCCGTACGCGATGACCGAATACGTGCCGAACCAGAAGATCGTCTTTACGGCGAACCCCGACTACAACTGGGCACCAGAGGGCAGCGAGCACCAGGGGCCGCCAGCAATCAAGACTCTTGTTTTGCGCATCCTCACCGAATCTTCGGTGCGCACGGGCGCTCTGACGAGTGGTGAAGCGCAGGTTGCCGGCAGCATTGCCCCCAACACGGTGTCGCAGATTGGCGACGGTTTCACGGTCGAGAAGATCGCCGTGCCGGGCATGACGTACGTGCTGTTCCTCAATCAGAAGCACGGCGTGCTCGCCGACCTCCGCGTGCGCAAAGCTTTCGCTGAGGGCATCGACATGGAACAGAACGTGAAGAGCGCGTACCAAGACCAGATGACGCGCGCGTGGAGCATCCTGTCACCCGTGACGCCAAACTCGTACGACCCGAGCCTTGAGGGCAGTCTCGCCTTCGACCCGAAAGACGCGAACTCATTGCTGGATGCGGCCGGCTGGACGGCGCGAGACTCTGACGGTTACCGCACGAAAGACGGTAAGCGCCTGAGCGTGAACTGGGTTGGCTGGACCCCCGTCTCGGACGCGAACGCGAGCTTCACCGTGGCCGTACAAGCCGACCTCAAGAAGATCGGCTTCGAGGTCGTTCGTCACGACTACGAGGTGGCGAAGTTTTACGAGCTCTACGAGCAGCGTGACCTCGACGTGTCTGACTGGAGCTTTCCGAGCGTCGACGGCGACGTGCTGCGCGCCCACATGTATACCGGCGGATACAAGAACGGATCCTCGCTGAGCGACCCGACCGTCGACAAGCTCCTCGATGACGCGGTGGCCACCAACGATCCGGCCGAGCGCGAGGCGATCTACCAAGAACTGCAGCAGTGGAACGCGAAGAACTTCGCCATGCTCCCCGTGTATGTTCCTTCCGCCATCACCGCGTACAGCGACTCGCTCAAGGGCGTCGTCTTCGACATCTACGGGCAACCGCTGTTCTTCGGCGCATCCTTCGCTCCTGCTGGATGACAACCGGATGACGGTAACGGCCCCGAGGTCGACCAGCGGCTCTGCCCTCGCTTCTGGGGCCGGCAGAGTCGGTGGCATGGTGGTCGTGGTGTGGGGTGCGGCGACCGCTGGCTTCTTTGCGCTTCGACTGGTTCCCGGCGACCCGGTTGACGCGATGCTTGGAGTGAACGCCAACGTGAGCGAGCAGGTGCGCGCCCACATTCGTGAGGACTGGGGCCTCACGCAACCGCTTCCGCTGCAGTACGTCGAATATCTGGGCCGGCTGGTGCGCGGAGATCTTGGCACCTCGTATCGCCTGCAGCAACCTGTCGTTGATGTCCTTGGTCAACAGCTCGCACCGACCGTGCAGCTGATGGGCCTCGCTATGGTGATCGCCCTCGTTCTGGCAATGGGATCTGCGCTGCTGGCGCGTGGGCGGCGGATGCGCGGGCTGCTCTCGTTCGCTGAGCTGTTTGCGGTGTCGTCGCCAACATTCTGGACGGGGCTTGTTCTGATCGCCGTCTTCGGTTTCGGCCTTCACTGGTTTCCTGTCGTCAACTCGGAAGGGTTCGCGGCCCTCGTGCTGCCGGCGGTCACCCTGGCCATCCCGGTGGCCGGGATCATCAGCCAGGTGCTGAGGCAGGGCCTCGACGCGGCCAGCGTCATGCCGTTTGCCGACACCGCGCGGTCGAGGGGGATCGGCCACGCCCGACTGCTCTTTCGGCACACCCTTCGGCACGCCGCCTCCGACAGCATCACGCTCACTGGCTACCTCGTTGGGTCGCTTCTGGGTGGTTCGGTGCTCGTGGAGACGGTGTTTGCAAGGCCCGGGCTCGGGCAGGCGGCTCTTGACGCCATCACCAACCGGGACATCCCCATCGTGCTCGGCATTATTGTGCTGGCTGCCGTGGTGTTCTCGGTGATCAACCTGATCGTCGACCTCGCCTACGACGTTATCGATCCGCGACTTCGCGCTGAGTCATCACACCGTGGAGCGTGACTGATGAGCATCATTGACGCGGTGCGGGCTGCGGTGAAGAGTGGCACAGGACTGGGCGCAGGGCTGCGGGGCGGCCCGGGGGGAGTGCCGGGATCGAGACCTGGGGCAGGAGCCAGCGCGCAGGCGAAACGGCGAACAACGCGCGTCGGCCTGTGGATCGCTAGTGCGTTCCTCGTCGTTCTTGCGCTGGCCACTGTGGCGCCGTGGCTCTTCACCACGGCGGACCCGCTGCAGACGGATGTGGCTCACGCCCTGCAAGCGCCAGGGTTCGGACACCCGTTCGGCACCGACCAGTCTGGGCGAGATGTCTTCGCCCGCGTTCTGTACGGGTCTCGGTATTCACTCGCCATCGGCTTCGGCGCGACTGCCATTGGTTTGCTCGCTGGTCTCGTCATTGGAGCTCTCGCGGGGGTCATGAACCGCCTCGGTGACGGCGTGCTTTCTCGCGCCATCGAGGTCATTATGGCTTTTCCTGAGTTTTTGCTCGCCCTCATCGTGATCGCCGTGATCGGGCCGGGGGAGATCAGCCTGCTCGTTGCCGTGGCCATCGCGGTGATTCCGGCGTACGCGCGGGTCGCGCGAGTGCAGACGCTCGTGGTGAAGCGGGCCGGCTACGTTGAGGCGGCGAGAACGCTCGGGGTGTCGCGCGTCACCACGGTGCTGCGGCACGTCATCCCCAACACGCTCGGCCCGCTTCTGGTGATGGCGACGATGGGCGTCGGCACGGCCATCACCGCGGCGGCGGGGCTCAGCTTTCTGGGTCTTGGCCCCCAACCTCCCACGCCAGAGTGGGGGCTCATCCTTGCTGGCGGGCGCAACTTTCTGGCCACCGCGTGGTGGATCGCCGTCTTCCCCGGGCTCGTGATCACGGCGACGGTGATCTCCACGAGCATTGTCGGCCGCTCCCTGCGGGCGCGCGCGGCGGGGAGGGCGGCATGAAGAGAATCGCTTCGTCAGTTGACCCCGTTCTGCCCGCCACGCCGATTTCGTCGATCGACCTTGTCTCGGTGACGAACCTCAGGGTCAGCATCAACGGTTCGGCGACCCCCGCAGTGGATGGTGTGTCGTTCTCCATCGCCGCGGGGGAGTGTTTGGCGATCGTCGGCGAATCGGGGTCGGGCAAAACGCTGACAGCGCGCAGCCTCGTCGGTCTCACGCCCGATACGGCCAGCGTGAGTGCAGATCAGCTCACCATTGCGGGTGTTGATGCTCGCCAGCTCGGCGAACGGGCCTGGCGGCGCGTCCGTGGGGCGGTAGTTGGTCTCGTCAGTCAAGATGCCCTCGTCTCGCTTGATCCGCTGCGTCGCATTGGCAGCGAGGTTGCTGAGCCGCTGCAGGTGCACGAGAAGCTCACGCGGGTGCAGCAGCGCGAAAGGGTGCTCCGCTTGCTGCAGAGGGTCGCCATCCCCGAACCAGCGGTGCGCGCCCGGCAGTACCCGCACGAACTTTCTGGCGGGCTCCGGCAGCGCGCCCTCATCGCCTCCGCTCTTGCTGGCGAGCCCGTTCTGCTCATCGCTGATGAACCGACGACGGCGTTGGATGTGACGGTGCAGGCCCAGGTGCTCGCGCTACTTGGCGATCTGAAGGCTTCTGGTTTAGCTCTGCTGCTCATCAGCCACGACCTTGCCGTCGTGCAGAACCTCGCCGATCGCGTCGCCGTCATGAAGGACGGCCGCTTCGTCGAGGTCGCTGAAACCGCAACGCTATTTTCGGCACCAACCCATGACTACACCCGTCAACTGTTGAAGGCTGCCACGGAGATGCGCACTGCACCCGCCGCGCAGGCCGAGCGCCGTGTCGTGCTCTGCGCCCGAGACCTTGTGAAGTCGTATCGGCGATCACGCGATGAGTTTCGTGCCGTGGATGGGGTCTCGTTCGATCTGCACGCGGGCAGCACGGTGGGCGTCGTGGGTGAGTCAGGGTCGGGCAAGACCACGCTCGCGAAGATGTTGCTCGGCATCGAAAATCCTGACCGGGGTGAGGTGCTCGTCAACGGTGAGTCCTGGAGCGGGCTGCCGGAGGCGCGGCGTCGTGCGCGGCGCGGCCGCATTCAAGTCATCCATCAGAACGCGCTCGACGTGTTCGACCCCCGCTTCACCGTGAAGCGGATTATCGCCGAGGCTGTCGAGCTTGACGGCGTGCCTCGTAGTCTTCGTGCCAGCCGAATCGCCGAGCTTCTGGATGACGTCGCGCTCGATGCTTCGCTGCTCACGCGCCGGCCGCACCAACTCTCTGGTGGACAGAGGCAACGGGTCGCCATCGCCAGGGCGCTCGCGCGTCGGCCAGACATTCTTGTGTGTGACGAACCCGTCTCCGCCCTGGATGTGTCGGTTCAGACGCAAGTACTCGATCTGCTGGCGGGGCTGCAGCGCAGCATGGGGCTGGCGATGGTCTTCATCTCGCACGACCTTGCAGTGGTGCGCGGGTTGAGCCATCACGTGCTTGTGATGAAAGACGGCGTCGTCGTGGAGCAGGGGGAGACGGAGGAGCTTTTCGAACGACCACAGCATCCGTTCACAAAGGAATTGCTCGCGGCGATCCCTACAGCGCCCTAAACAAATGGACACCGAACGAATGAACAACTCTGCATCACCCGAACGCCAGACCACTCACTGGGGCAGGCCGCTCATTTCTTCAACGCCAAAGGCCGCACTGCCAGTGGCCGCAACATCAATAGCCGCAACGCCAGTGGCCGCACCGTCGGATGCCCAACTCGACCGGGTGATTGCCCTCGGCCTCGATGAGGATGCCCCCTGGGGCGATGTGACGAGTGAACTCTTGATACCGGAGGGCTCGGTGGCGCGCGCGGCGCTTGTGGCCCGCGAGCCGGGGGTTCTCGCAGGTGGCCGGGTGCTTGAGCGCACGATGGCGGCCGTGAACCCTGCCATCGAGGTGGTGCTGCTCGTGACGGATGGGGCATCCGTCACTCCCGGAACCGTCGTGGCCACCGTGACCGGGCCAGCAAGGGGAGTGCTTCGCGCCGAGCGCATCGCCCTCAACCTGATGCAGCGCATGTCGGGAATCGCGACAGAGACATCCCGTTACGTGGTGGCGGTGGCGGGTACGCACGCTCGCATCGTCGACACGCGCAAAACGACGCCGGGCCTGCGCGTGCTCGAGAAATACGCGGTGCGCTGCGGTGGTGGGCACAACCACCGGTTCAGCCTGTCGGATGCCGTGCTCGCCAAAGACAACCACCTCGGAGTGATCGCTGCCCACTCGGGGCTCGACCTGGCCGAACTGTTGCAGCAGGCCAGAGCCCGCCTTCCGCACACCATGCGCATCGAAGTGGAGGTGGACCGCAGTGAACAAATTGAGCCCGTGCTCCAGGGTGGTGCGGACATCATCCTGCTCGACAACTTCTCCCTTTCGCAGTTGCGTGAGGCTGTCGCCCTCATCGACGGGCGTGCCATCATCGATGCCTCCGGTGGCGTCACTCTGCAGACCGTTGCGGCGATCGCCGCCACCGGCGTTGACCTGATCTCGGTCGGCGCACTCACCCACAGCGTGCGAGCTCTTGACCTTGGGCTCGACCTCGACCTCGACATTGATCTTGGTCGCCCATGATCGACCTGGATGTGGCCTGACGTCAGCTCGGCGGATAAGGGTTGTCGCGCAACAGACGAGCCAAGTGGGCAGCGTGCGCAGCGACCGCGATGTTAGTCGACGCCACAGCCTCCGGTGTCTCGGGTAGGTCCTGGTAATCGCGGTGTTCGCCGCCTACGACATCGTTCCAGTACGTTACTGCCTGCGCTGCAAGAGTGAAGCCCACATCGTTAAGCGCCTGAAAGAACACGGCGCTGATGTGGTGGGCACCGTCTTCGTTGCCCACGACGGCGGCGATCGCCACCTTGCCGAAGGTCAACATGCGACCCTGGTCATCCGTTTCTGACAGCTCGGCGTCGAGGCGTTCAAGCACCCGCTGCGCGACACTGGATTGCTGGCCCATCCAGGTGGGCGTTGCGAGAACCAGAATGTCTGCATCCATGATCTTCTTTCGGATGCTTGGCCACTCGTCGCCGTCGCCCATGTTCAGTGCCACACCCGGCTTCACGTCGTGATCGACGACGCGAACGAGCGAACTAGTAACCCCAAGTTTTGTCAGTTCATCCAAAACTTGTTGCGCGAGCAGTTGGCTGCTCGACTTCTTTGGTGACGGGCTGAGCGTGCAGACGAGTGCGAGTGCCGTGAGCTTCTTTTCGACCATGATGTACTCCTATCACTGATATGTGTGATGGTTGACGGTCGTCGCGAAACCGACCGTGAGCCGTTCTTGGGTCACGTTAACACCTCAACCAGATTCTGCGCTGGGATACGTAATTCTCCCTTTTCGCACCTGCGCGAACTCGGTCAGCTCCGCAGCCTTTGTCGACGTTGCCGACATAATGTTGAAGACTTCAACCCCCGCGACGATGAGCGCATCGGTGATGAGGCGTCGGTGGCAACGCCACGGCACGGCTTCGCTGCACATAATCGCGGGCAATGCTTCGTTCGCGACCTTCAACAGTTCCGCTAGGCCTGAACGGAATTCGTCTGTCTCCATGTAGTCGGCGTAGTCGCGAAACGCTTTGACTCGCCAGCCACCGTTCGGGCTCACCACATCGACCGGGGTGTATCGGCGACCACCGAGATCCTTAATCCACTGGTACGGGATGTCGGCAGGCAAGGCGTCCTTGATCGCCTCTTGATTCCACTGGGGAAACTTGCGCGATGACGGGAACGAACGCACATCGACCAGTTCTGTGACGCCGTTCTCACGTAGCATCTCGAGCACCTCATCAAAATCACGTGTGGAGTGGCCAATGGTGAATACTCTCAGCGGTTTCTTCATACTCATCTCCGTCACTTCGACAAAAAATCTCGTTGACACAGCTCGACATAGTTAACGTAACGCGCAACCTTGCCGTTCACAGGGTTGCCCTCGTCTTCGTTCAGGATTCGCAAAGCGGCCGCACTAAAATAGACTCAGTCCAGAAATCATTAGATCAACGGATTGCGCTGATCTACGGGCATGCTCTGCATGTCTGATCGAACGGGAGGCCACGAGTGCCGATGACTCGGGCGGTGCTAGGCACAGCCGAACGCCACCCAGATCAGCCTGCGATCGTCGGCAACGACGGCCAGTTGACGTACTCGCAGCTTGTTGAAGATTCTCGTCGCGTGTTTAGTGTCGTCGAGGAACTGCATCGGGCCCAGCCCGCGCCGCCGATACCGGCTGCCGCAACCCGCGGAATTCCGATCACCGCCGTGAGTACGACATTCGCGTTCCACACCTCGCGCATCATCGCGGGGCTCGCCGGGTTTAGAGCGGTGACGGCGACGCTCGACCCTCAGTGGCCGTTGGATCACCGCGTCAGCGTAATCCTCGCCACCGGAATAGGCGTGGTCATCAGCGACTCGACTGACCTCGCCGACGCGTTGGATGCGCGTGGTTGGTCTGGCACAGCGGTCACTCTGACTGATTTCATGCAGCGTGAGGCGGATGCTGTTCCGGCATCCGGACCCACCGTGCGCGATGGCGATGAACCGTTTCTGCTGCTTTTCTCCTCCGGAACGACGAGCAGCCCAAAAGCGTTCTTGAAAACGCGGAACCAGTACCGCGAGAATTTTGCGGTCTCCAGCGCGCACTTGGAGCCACTGCCCGGCGTCGCCACACTCGCGCCTGGGCCGGTCTCGTACAGCCTCACGCTCTACGCGTTGATCGAGTGCCTCGCCTCCGGGGGCAGCGCTCACATGGCGGATTCGTTTGATGCGCTGGCGCTCGGGCGCCGCATCCATGATGAGCGGATTACCCGTGTCGTGGCCGTTCCGGCCGTCGTTCAGGCGTTGGTGGATGCCGCCCGTCGCGATGTCTCTCTCCTCACCTCCCTCGACGTGGTCGTTACCGGGGGCGCGAACTTGCCGATTGTGCTTCGCGCGGGGCTCGCCGACGTGCTGCCCGAGGTGCGTCTGATCAGCTATTACGGGGCCGCCGAGATCGGATTCATCGGTGACAGCCGTGGAGGCGACGGCACCCGCCTCAGTATTTATGACGGCATCGGCGTGAGCATCCGAGACGATCAGGGCGTCGAGGTGCCGCATGGCGAGCCTGGCACAGTGTGGATCAACGCCGCAGCGTGCTCCGATGGGTATCTCGCCGGAATGACGGATGGCGCCCTGAAAGTTGCAGCTCTGAAAGAAGCCGACGGCTGGGCGACTGTGCACGATCACGGTCGGCTCATCGACGGGGCGCTCGTTTTGGCTGGCCGCGCGGGAGACATCGCAGTCACTGGCGGTCACAAAGTTGAGTTGCCAGAGGTGGAGCGCGCGTTCGACGGGATGCCGCACCTTGGCGCGGTGTGCGCTGTGGCGATCCCACATGAGCGGCTTGGCGCCGTGGTCGCTCTCGTGATGGAGGACTACGACAAGGGTGAGGGCGACGGGGTTGACGAGAGCGCTCCACCAACAAAGGGCGACCTTCAGGCTTACGCACGCCAGAAGCTTGCCCCGCAGCAGGTGCCGCGCCGGTGGTATCGGGTCGAACGGTTGCCGCGCACCGTCGGTGGCAAGATTCGTCGCACCGCGGTTGCCGAACTTGTGATGCAGGAAGTGGCAGTGCGGTGGTGACCGATCGACGCAAAGTCGTCATCACCGGGATGGGGGCAATCACCCCGAGCGGCCTTGATGTGCCGAGCATGTGGGATGCTGTTGTGCACGCCCGCAGCGCCATCACCGTGCTCGAGGGTGCCGAGTTTGCCGCCCTCGCCGTGCGTATCGGCGGGCAGGTGCGCGGGTTCGACGCCTCTGCCGTGCTGGAGCCGAGCCTCGCACGCAGGTTGAGCCCCAGTCAGCACTGGGCGGTTGCTGCGGCCGACCAAGCCATGAAGCAGGCCGGTTGGATGCCTAGCGCCTCCAACACGTCGCGAACGTCGGGTACGTCTACAACGTCTGGCAGGCCCGCAGCCTCCTGCGCACCCAGCACGACCGGCGAATCCGGCCCGCCCGCCGCATCCGACACCGCAACAATCCCGTGGGATCCGCACAGGTTCGCGATCATCGCCGCCACCGTTTCCGGACCAGTCGATGCCATGCAGGCGGCCACCCGGGCTCTCGATCAGCGTGGCCCACGAGCGGTGCCGAACACTCTCGCGATCTACGGCGCGACCGACGCGGCCGCCGCCGTGCTCAGTCAGCGCTACCAAGTTTTCGGCCCAGCGCAGGGGGTCTCGGCGACGTGTGCGAGCGGTGCCGTCGGTCTCGGTGAAGCGATGCGCCGTATTCGTCACGGATACGCCGACGCGGTTTTGGTGGTCGGCGTCGAGGACTGCCTCAACCCGGTGAATCTCGCATCGAACGCGAACATGCGTTCCCTGGCAGCCGGATACGAAAATGATCCGGCCGCAGCATCCCGCCCCTTCGACCGCGCGCGCTCCGGCTTCGTGATGTCGGCGGGTGCCGCCGCGATTCTGCTCGAGTCCGAGGAGGGTGCCCGCGCACGCGGCGCCACCGTGCTGGCAGAACTTGCGGGGTTCGGAGCGAGTAACGACGCATACCATCCGACTGCGCCGCATCCGCAGGGTGAAGGAGCAGCCCGGGCCGTGCGCGAGTCCCTTGCCGACGCGGGCGTAACGCCGGATGCCGTCGACCACATCAACGCCCACGGCACAGGTACTCCGGCTGGTGATGCGGCCGAGTTGAATGCGCTCGAGGCCGCGCTCGGCGACCGGGCCCGCCGCATCCCGATCAGTGCGACGAAGTCCAGCATGGGTCACCTGCTCGGGGCGTCGGGAGTCGTCGAGGCGATCATTGCGGTGCAGTCGCTCCGCGAGGGATTGCTGCCACCCACACACAATCTCGATGACCCAGAGTTCGAAGGCTGGGATTTCGTCACCGGCGGAGCCCGCGCGCAGAGCATTGAGACGGTGCTGTCGAACTCCTTTGGGTTTGGCGGGCACAGCGCCGCGCTGCTGATCACACGGGCAAAGGAATGACAGGGCCAATATGTTAGCGAGAAACATCACATGACAGACCGAGAAACCCGCCACGCTGAGTTGGCTGAACTGTACCTGCCCGACGATCTGCTGGAGCGCTTCCGCGAGCGTGCAGACGTGTATGACCGGGAGAACCGCTTCTTTGACGAGGACTTCACCGACCTCACCGAGCGCGGGTATCTCACCCTGTTTGTGCCGGAAGAGTTCGGTGGACCAAGCCTAACTCTAGGCCAGGTGTCACGACTTCAGCAGCGACTGGCCATGGCCGCACCAGCCACGGCGCTCGCCGTGAACATGCACCTCATGTGCACGGGCGTTGTGCGAGCGATGTTCGAACGCGGCGACCGGTCACTCGACTACGTGTTCGAGGAGGCGATGGCCGGTGAGATCTTCGCCTTCGGGGTGAGCGAGCCCGCCAACGACTGGGTGCTGCAGGGTTCGAACACCGTCGCCGAGCCGCAGGATGATGGCGGCTACCTGCTCACCGGCGTGAAGATTTTCACCTCCCTGTCGCCGGTGTGGACTCGCCTGATCACGCACGGCCTCGACAGCACGGATGTCGACAACCCGACGCTCGTCTACGGTTTCCTCGAGCGCCCGTCCGAGCGCACGTGCGAGGGTGCGGCCGACGGCCTCACGGTCTCCGATCAGTGGGACGTGCTCGGCATGCGTGCCTCACAGAGCCGGGCCACGATCCTGAAGAACGTGCGGATGAGGCCAGAGAAGGTGGCGCGCAAGATTCCGGCGGGGCGGCATCCCGACCTGCTCACGTTCGCCATCACGAGCAACTTTCAGCTGCTGATCGGCTCGGTGTATGCGGGCGTTGCGCGCCGGGCACTCGACCTCGGTGCCGAAGGGCTGAAGCGCCGCCAGTCGGCCAAGAGTGGATCATCCCTCGCCGAGGTGCCCGAGTTTCGCACCCGCCTGGCCGACGCACTCATGGAATACATGTCGGTGCCTGCTCAGCTGGATCTCTACTGTCGCGACTTCGATGACCTCGTCGACCACGGTGCCGAATGGCCGCTGCGGCTGGTCAGCGCGCGCCTCAACGCCTCCACTGTTGCCCGTCACGTCGCCGAAACCGCACTGATGTGTGCTGGAGGGGTCGCGTTCAACAACAGCAACGAGCTCAGTCGCCTGTTCAGGGATGCTACGGCGGGCCTGTTCCATCCGCCGAGCGAGGATGCCGCCCGACCCATGTACGCGTCCGCGCTTTTCGACGACTGACCGCAACGTGGCCGCTTTGAGCCTGGCGAAGTAAAGCGATGACGATGCCTGTACCGACGAGAACTGCGCCGCCCAGCACCGCTGGGCTGATTGTGGTCAACCCGACCACCATTCCGCTGACGGCCGCAGAGAGAGGAATCAATCCGGCGAAGAGCCCAGCGGTCGATGCGCCCAAGCGCTGCACCGCAAAGTACCAGAGCACAAAAGCGAGTGCAGTGACAATAACGGCGAGGTAGCCGATCGCCAAGAACACCGGCGGTGACGGGGCAGCGACGGCATCCGCGCCATCGACGATGACGCTGACGACGGTCAGCTGCACTGCGGCGATCCAGCAGGAGTGAACAGTGACACCGATGGGCCCGAGTCTGCGAAGAACGGGGACCGCCAAAAGCGTGTGGGCCCCTTCGCAGGCCAGGGCGAGCAAGGCCCATGCGACCCCGAGTGTTGACGTGTGCCCTGTTCCCTGCACCAGTGTTGCGCCCGCAATAACCAACGCGACGCCGAGAATCATTGAGGTTCGTGGGCGCTGACGCAGGCGGATAGCCTCGGCAATGATAAATACAACGGGCACCAGGCCGACCAGAACGGCAATCGCCGCCGGCTCGGCGTGACTGACACCATTAACGACCGCGACGTTATACAACGCTTGCCCGGTGGCAGCGAGGAGCACCAACCAGATCCAGTCGCGTCCGTGCGGCATGGGAATGTTGCGACCGGTCATGCGAACAGCGAGAAAGAGAACGATAGCGGCCACTGCGTAGCGCATCGCCTGAGCGGTGAAGACCGGATAGCCCACCAGAGCATCCGACACTGTGACCGCCGTTCCCACCGCGATCATGGCAAGGGCAGCGGCAAAGAAACCGGCGGTGCGTGATGTCATGTTGACGACGGTACGTAGAATGTGGACACATGAACAGTTCCAATCGGGAAGCGTTAGAGTGGTCCACTTTTGGTCGTGACCTTCTAGTGTCGACCGCGAGTGTGCCGCGCGGTGCATGGGCGACACACTTGTGCCATGAGATTCGGGAGGCCGTGCGCACGGGATCCCTGCATCCGGGAGCTCAGCTGCCCGCGACACGCACGCTTGCTCGGGACCTTGGTTTATCTCGCGGACTCATCTGTGAGGTTTATGACCAGTTGAAAGCTGAGGGGTACCTCATCGCGCGTCCGGGCTCCGGAACGGCGGTCGCGGATGTCGTGAAAACACCGGTTGCACAAAGTCGAGAGAGCGTTGCGCCCTACGTAAAACTCGAACACAGCCCCGGATTGCCCGACCCGCGCTTTTTTCCGCGCAGTGAATGGCTCAAGGCCTACCGAACCGTGCTCGATCGCCTCCCTGACGCCGATCTCCTCTACCCCCACCCGCAGGGCTACCTACCTCTTCGCGAGGAATTGGCAGACTACCTCGGCCGAGTGCGTGGTTTGCGTGCGAGTGCCAACCTCATCCTCATTGTCAATGGCTTCGCCCAGGGTCTTGCGATCATTGCCAAAGTCTTGAGCGAACGCGGCATCACCGAAATTGCGGTGGAAGAACCCGGCTCGACGGGAACCCGCACCCAACTTCGCACATGGGGGATCGCCACGCCACCCGTGCACGTGGACGAAGACGGGCTCGACATCGCTTCACTTCACGACACGTGCGCTAACGCCGTGCTTCTCACCCCCGCTCACCACTACCCGACCGGCGTCGTGCTCGCGCCCGCACGGCGCCATCAGCTTCTCGATTGGGTCGCAGCTAAACCCGACCGCTACATCATCGAAGACGACTACGACGCAGAGTATCGGTACGATGTGGCGCCCGTTGGGTCATTGCAGCCTCTCAACCCGAGAAGCGTGATCACCGGGTCCAGCGTCTCCAAGACACTCTCTCCCGCGATGCGGCTCGGTTGGCTGGTCTTTCCTGAACACCTGATTGCTCACGCCACCGCGGTCAAGGCCAACTTCGATCTCGGCAACTCCACTCTCGACCAGGCCACAATTGCCGAACTTTTCCATACCGGGCTGTTCGACCGGCACCTGCGCACGAGCCGTCGGCGCTACCGCGTGCAGCGCCAAAAAATCGTCGATTACCTCACCGCGCACGTGCCTGACATTCGCATGTCGGGGCTCGACGCCGGCCTCAACATCTGCATCCGCCTTCCTGATCAGGTAGACGATCAGGCGCTCGCGGCAATGCTCAAAGCCAAAGGCGTGCGCTGTGAGGCGCTCAGCGACTACCAACAACTCCCGGGCCCCCCGCGCGGGCTCGTCGTCGACATCGCCTCGCACGAGCAGGGCCAACTCAATGCCCTTGTCGCGGCCATCCGAGCATCAACGCGTTGAGGCCCACTCAGTGCACACACCAACTACTGGGCTTTGAGGGTCTTCTTGAAGAAGGTTGCTGAGGCTTCGTAGCTCAGTGCTGTGTAAAAATCTCCCGCGCGACGGGTTGCCAATGCGATGTACGCCGCGCCCTTTCGATCCGCCCAGTCTTCTGCCGCCAGCATCAATGCCTCACCCACGCCTGTCTGCGACTCTGTTCATCGACCATGACTTCCTCTACCCAGGCCACAGGACCGTTTGCCAAAAAGGTGCTGTGGCAATGTGCCAAGAGATAACCAATGATCACTTTCTCGCTTGTCTCTACGACAACCAGCAGCGCGAAATTGTCGCGCACCATCGACATGAATGATGCATCGAACGCTTCCTTTTCGGGCTGAAAGCTTGTGGCAAAGTCGCGGACCAAAAGCCAGACGCTCTCAAGATCGTGTTCGGATGCCGGGCGTACGGTCGAACTCGTGTGAACCATGCAGCCAGATTATCGGCGGATGCGACATTCCAGATTACAACGCCGGTTAGTTACGCAACGTGCTCGAGAACGTTGATCACGTTCCCGGATTCGTCGCGAAAGAAGAACCGCCGCACTCCCCATGACTCGGTCACGAGTTCATGCACAATCTCGAAGCCTTCAGTAGCCACCTGCTTGTACACCTCGTCGATGTCGTCCACCTGAAGCGAGGCGATCGGGTTGACGACGGCAGTTTCGTCCACCTCCATGAGACTGAACTGAGGCGCGTGGGCCTCGGTGCCAAGCGTGACGATCCATCCGTGGTCCATCAGCACATCGAGCCCGAGCGTGCGTTGGTACGCAGCCGCCTCTGCTCGGAGATCCTTCACGGTGATGATGGGAACTGCGCGATGCAAGATCATCCGTCAACGTTACTGACTCTGCTGGTGAAAGAGAGCACTAAGGCGCGCGCACGCTATGGTGTGCTGCGCGACATGACGATCTTCTAGGTGCCAGGCGTACAATCGCACCCAGACTAGAAGGGCGTGGTTTCATGTCGGCAAACGGACTTACATTTCTCGTAGGAGCAGGCGGTGTGGTAATCGCCATAGTGCTCGTCGCGCTGATTGCGTTCGGACGCTTCAGGAGGCGATTCGACGCAGATTCGAACCTAGAGCAATCAGACCCGGAAGCCGCCCGCAGTTTGCGTGAGATCCAAGATCAGATCGAGCGCGGTCAAAACAGGCTTTAACGTCGGTGGGCCGACAATGGGGTGGATGCCGGCTCGCCGCCTGCGCGTTGCACTTCGACATGAGGTTCACGACGCAGACGGCCGAGTAAATTACGCGACCGCGGTTCCTTCAAGCTCAACGAGCTGGCCGGGGATCGCCAGCCGAGTCACCCCGAGCATTGTGGTGGTCGGCGCCACGCCAGCGGCGCCCAACCGCGCGGCCAGCATGCCGTAGTGCGGGAACAGCGCATCCACGTCGGTCGTGTACACGTTGAGTCGAACGAGATTTGCGAGGGTCATCCCTGCCCCACTGAGCACGGCCTCCAGATTGTCGATGCAGAGGGCGAGCTGAGCTGCCATGTCTCTGTCGTGCTGGGGTGCGCCATCTGCGCTCATCGCGGTCTGCCCTGAGATGTAGAGGGTGCGGGTGTGCCCAGAAGCGACCTCGCCCTGGTTGAACCCCATCTCCAGCGACCACGTCACCGGGTTGACTGCTGTTCGTTCGATTGCCACGTTTGCTCCATTCGAATCATTGAGAGTACGTACGCCTATTTGCTGGATCTCCACCGTCTTCGACGTCGTGCTCTCAAGCTTTCCAACGAATCACGACATCTTGTGTCGTGTATTCCGATAATGTTTTCGGATGCGCGCAGATCGCCTAGTTTCGCTTGTTTTACTGTTGCGCCAGCGCGGGCGGCTGACCGGTGACGTGCTTGCGCGCGAGCTTGAGGTATCGACCCGCACAGTGCTGCGCGACATCGAGGCGCTCTCCGCTGCCGGCATCCCGGTATACGCCGAGCGTGGCCGCCACGGCGGGTTCGCGTTGTTGCCGGGCCTCCGAACTGAGCTCACGGGATTGAACCACGACGAAGCGCTTGCCTTGTTGACCGCAGGGTCCGGTCACGGCGCACAGGTATTCGGTCTCGGTGCGTCGCTTGCGTCCGCCATGCGAAAGGTTGTTGATGCGCTGCCCGAAAGCAACCAAGCTACCGCGGCCAACGCGATCCAGCGAATTCTGGTGGAACCGCAGATCGACCTTTTGTCACGACGGAGGGTTGTGGAGGAGGTGCCGAGCGCCACAATGATGGAGGTGCGACGCGCTGTGCTTTCCGGACACAAGTTGCGCATCCACTATGCATCTACAGATCAAGAACCACTATGGCATGCGGTCGATCCGATTGGCTTGGTGACGGTGCGCGACCGCGCGTACCTCCTCGCGACGAAAGCTGGCGAGGACCGCACATATCGACTGTCTCGGATTCTCGCCGCCGACGAGCTCTCGGAGCCCGCAGAACGCGCATCATCCGTCGACCTTGAACAGATGTGGCGAAAGCGTGTAGCTCAGTTCCTGTCCGATGGCCACATCACCGCGCTGGTTCGGGTGAACCCGCTGCGGCGAGACGAGCTACTGAACAGCACCGTGGCTGTTCGCGCCGAAGAAATCGAACCAGACGGTTGGGTGCGGTTGGAAGTGACCTATCAAGATCTGCGTCACGCCGAATGGGCGCTCTGGCAGCTCGGGGTAGACGCGGAAGCCCTTTCCCCGCAGTCGCTGCGCGCGTCACTGCACAACTCGGCTTCCTCGATCGCTGACCGCTACAAAGAGCCCAACCAATAGCTGTTCCTTCTAGCGACTCCCGGGCACCCCATTGCGCCAGCGGGCCTGTTTGGCGCGGTTGCCGCACATGCTCATTGAGCACCATTGGCCTGTGCGTGAGCGGGAGGTGTCGTAGAACCCCCACTGGCAGTCGTCTGCGACACAGGCCTTAAGGCGCTGCCACGTCTCGTTCTCCATCGCGGCCGTTACCGCGGCGACAACGCGACCATAAACTGCTTCGATCCCTACCGCGTCGCTGACTAGTTTCACGCCATTTGGGGTGAAACGAACCGACAGTTGCGAGCGATGGGCCGCGTCGTTGAGCGCATCAATCACCCGCGCTGGCAGCGGTGCTCGATCGTGGTTAGCGATAAGCGCTGCCCGAAGCGCCTCTCGAAGTTCGCGGGCAAAGGTGAGCTCGGTGTTCGTCGCCGAGCCGTAGATTCCGTGCTCACCTGCCCATCCTCGGTATGCAGTCGGATCACTGAGTCGATCGGTACCTGCTTCGATGTCGAGTGTGTTCACGAACTGGCGAACGAACTCCAGCTCTCCTGGAGCGGATGTAACGGACGATGAAGAAGACACCCCACCACAATAACCTTCTTTACAACTTTGCTGGTTCAAGCTAACCTTCTTTCTCATGACGACAGTTACTAGTGCGTGGCGGTTTCCGCACTTCCGGCGAGTGTGGGGTGCTGGCGCGTTCTCGTCATTGGGGGCGGAGATCGGTGAGTTGGCCATCCCGGTGCTTGCCCTCATCACATTGGGAGCGTCGGCCGCCGAGTTGTCGTTCATACGGGCAGCCCTACTTGCGCCGTATCTGCTACTGACTCTGTGGTTGGGGGTGTTGGTTGATCGTGCGCCGCGACGCCCGCTCATGATATTCGCCGACGTTGCCCGCGGTGTGCTGCTATTCGTCGTGTGCGGACTCGCCTTAGTGGGGTGGCTGACCGTGCCGATGCTGATTGGGGCGGCTGCGCTCATCGGCTCCTTCACCGTGCTCTATGCGCTCGCCGACTTCTCGTTCCTGCCACTCGTCGTCAACGACGAATCTCTCATAGACGCTAATGCGCGCATCACGGCGACCCAGTCGGTCATCGGTGTCGCTGGCGCGGGGGCAGGTGGTCTGCTGGTCCAGGTGTTGACCGCCCCCATCGCGCTCGGGATCAATGCCTTCGGTTACCTGTTGTCCGGTGCGCTGATGTCGAAAGTGAAGATACCGGAGCAGCGCCGGCTTCGTGCCCACCGAGCCTCCGTCTTTGCAGAGGCACGGCTAGGCGTCGCCGTGCTCATGCGGCATCGCGTACTTCGCGCGCTCGTGAGCGAAGCGAGCATCTGGAATCTCGGCAACGAGGTGCTTATGATCGCGCTGTCAGTTCTGCTGCTACGAACGTACGGATACGGTGCGCTAGTTTTCGGTCTCGTTTTCATGGCGCTGGGGGTTGGTGCCTTTGTCGGCAGCATCCTGAGTCAGCGCCTCACCGCGCGGTTCGGATATGGTCGCTCTCTTATCGCCGCCCTTCTGCTTGGCAACACTGCCCCAATAGTGGGCGTTCTGGCCGTGAGCGGTCCAGGGTGGGGTGGGGTGGTCGGACTCGCCGGCGCCTTTCTTGTCTCCGGTCTTGGCATAGGGGTCGCGAACAGCCAAGCCGTCAGCCTGCGTCAGCTCACGATCTCCCCTGAGCTGCGCGGAAGAGTGAACGCTAGCTACCGGCTCGTCTCGTGGGGCGCGTTGTCGCTGGGGGCGCTTGTCGGCGGCGCGCTGGCGACCGTTCTCGGTCCATGGCCCGCAGCAGTTGTCGGCGCGGTGCTGATGGCGTTGGCTACTCTGCCCATCATTCTTTCTCCTGTGCGATCGATGACGGCGGTGGAGTCGCCGTAATGATCCCTCAACTGGTGCGCTAACGTGAATCGTCGTCCTCGGCGCTGACCTTCAGATACGGCAGTTAGTGTGGCCAAAAAGAATTGGAGACTAGAGATGACATCTCACAATCAGGCCACATCAGATCAACTTGAAACCATCCGGTCGATCATGAAAAGCACCCGCGTCGCGATGCTCACCACGGTGGACACCGATGGCGCCCTGCACAGTCATCCGATGACCGTTCAAGAGGCAGACTTTGACGGAGACTGCTGGTTCTTGGCCTCGGATGAGTCGGATGCGGTGGAGCAGCTCGACGCGCATTCGAGCGTGAACGTGGCATATTCGGGTTCTTCACAGTGGCTTTCTTTGGCAGGAAACGCCGAGATTGTTCGCGATCAGACAAAGAAGAAGGAACTCTGGAACAGTTTCACTGAAGCGTGGTTCACGGACGGCGAGACTGACCCTTCGGTGATTCTCATCCACGTGAAGGCGGAGTCAGTGCAGTACTGGGAGAGCCCAGGCAAGCTGGTCACCCTCGTCAGCATGCTCAAAGCTAAAGTGACCGGCACGGAGCCAGAGGCAGGCGACTCGGCAACGGTCGATCTGGCATAACGTCGGGCTTGGCTTGGCTCGGCTTGGGCTCAGTTGAGCTCAGCTCGCCTCGCTTCGCCGCAGAGCAATTTCTGAGGCGCGGGTTTCTCAGTTAGCTCGCCTGGGTGCCGTCGGCCACAGCTCGACGCGTAAAAACGGTAAGGTCGACTTTGCGAGATTTCTGCTCCTCAAGCCCGGCCGCACTCAGTCCTGCCACAATCTCACGTGGCAGCGGTGGGAGTCGCGGCAAAATTGTTGACGGTGTGCGCGCGATTCCCGTGATCAGGCACACCTGCTGCCCGCCGCCGCGCGCCTCGAGCCGGGCATAGTCGCTGTTGCACCTCCAGACGAGGCGATCCAGGTCATGGAACGCAATAACCACTTGGTCTGTGCCCCTCTGCACTCGCACGTGTCGCTGCTCGAACTGAACGCTGCACGCTACCGACTTTGTCTTCAAGAGCGCCGTGACTATGGCGTAGGTGGGCAGGGCAATCACGGTTCCGAACAGCACGGCAATAACCCGCCAGCTGCTGATGTGCCGCAGCAGATCAGTGGCAAGAAGCACTGCGACGCTGATCGACCCGACCACGATGATCACAACAGCGATCACTATCCCAAGCGTGCGGATGCGCATTGGCACTGCAGAGAAACGTATGAGAGAACCCACCCTATTGCGCTCCCACTCCGGTGGGATGCGGTCCGACGTGGCTTTTGTGGGCTGCACCCATCGCACTGATGACACGCGGCCGAGAAGACCAAGCCAGATCCACGCCGCTGCGGGGATCAACGCCATCGTGACGAGAAAGATCAGCGCTCGAACTGTCTCAGAAGCGTCGGCCCAGTCTTTGCCCTCACCGAACACGCCCCACCAGAGGGCGTAGCCGACAACCACTGCGCCTGCCACGTGGAGAAGTGCGCCGCGTTTCGTCTTCGTCATCCGCAGCGTGAAATTCACGAAAGCGAGAGCGCACAGCCATCCGAAAGCCAAGGTCAGCAAAAACGGAAGCAGTTCGAGACCATTCCCGTCGAGATACCAGGGCAGCGCTAGCGCTCCGCACAGAACAGCCCAGAGCAGTGGTCGTCGAAGGAGCCTGCGCCACCAAGGGGCTGGTTCAGAGGGCACGTTCTCAGAAGATGCGCGTTCGGATGACACAACTGACGAATCTATCCGGTTCTCACGCTCCAAATGTCAATGTCCAGAGCAAGTTCTGTCGCTGGTGGTCATAATGGTCGGCAAGGTTCGGGCAACTCAGAAGTAACCATCTCTGTGGTCATCATGAGGCGGGAATGAGAATTTTCCACGTAACGCCTTCGTTAGTGCTGGTGGCTACTCCACTGTCGTCAGCGACCGCGATCGTGCCGTCACCGTTCACTGCGATGGCCGAGGCGACCCCGCTGACCCTGCCAGCGGATTCCCAAGATGCGCCGGGCACAGCCGAACCCACCCATATTGCTCCCTGTTGGTCGACGCCGATAAGCCCATGAATCCGGGTGGGGTCGGCTGCGATGAGAACCAAGGCCGGGGCACCGGTCAGAAGCGCAAACGTGGTCCCGGTGTCGTGACTGACGAGAAGACCGTCTGGAGTGGTCGCGGTCAGCAGCGTGGGCTCCTCGCTATCAATGCTGAGGTCGCGGGCATTCAGCGGGGATTCTTCCGTCCAGGTGCGACCGGCATCTGTGCTGCGGAGCAATACTGGCCGGTCGGAGGCCACACCGATCAAGAGGCTCGTGTTCGCTGGGGTGCTTTGCAGAATATGAAAGTCAGTGGTGCCGGCCAACGCAACTGACTCCCATCCCTTGTGCTCGTTGTGCTGCATGATTCCGATGTGGGGGCCGGCGAATGCTTCCGGGCTTTCGGACCCGGGGTGGCCGGAGGCGAACACGGTGCTCTGTTGCGCGGTTAATCCCATCGCGTCGAACGCCACATCGCCCAGGAGCGTGGTCGTGCCCGACTCAATGTCGGTGGCGTAAACCCCGTCATGGGAGCCAATTAGCAACTGGCTCGGTTCGGTAAAGACGAGCTGGTGAATGTGTTGAAGAACGGGTGGCTCGTCAGGAGCCCCAGGGGTGACGGGAGCGCATGCTGTGGCGAGCACGGGAATTGCGAGAGCGAGTGCGATCGAGGTCAGAAACTGGCGGGGACGAATAGTCATGGTTGTGTCGCTTTCGTAGGAAGTGGGTATTGGAAGGGGAGCCCAGCATCTGAAGGGCGCTGGGCTCCCACAGGGTCAGAGCGCAGAAAGGATGTTCCGCATTGTCGAGATCTCTGCCGCTTGGGCGTCGACTATCAGCTGCGCCAAATCGACCACGTCCCGGTTTTGCCCAGAGTCGACCTCGACTTGAGCCATCTCAATTGCACCCTCGTGGTGCTGAATCATTTGCTCCAAGAACAGCCGTGAGGCCTCAGTCCCGGTAGCCGTATCGAGATTCTCCATATCGGTACCGGTCATCATTCCGTCGCCATGATTCATCCCACCCATCCCCGCAGCGGTGTCAGCATTCCAGGCTTCTAGCCAGTCGCGCATGATCTGGATTTCGGGGCCTTGAGCTGCCTTGATCTGTTCGGCCAGCGCAGTGACGCGGTCATCGATTCCCTCTTTGGCGAGAATCATGTCGGCCATCTCCACGGCTTGCTCGTGATGCGGGATCATCATGGTCGTGAACATGACATCAGACATGTTCGCGACGCTTGTCGCGTGGGGTGACGCGGGCATCGGCCCGGAGCCCCATTCGGTGTTGGTGCCCATCGAGCAGCCGGTGATGGTCAGCAGTGCCGCCAGTGTGATTGCCGTCGCTGCGGCGGTGCGTGTTTTCATGTCGAAGGTTCTCCTCAGTCAAAAGTGATTAAGCACACGGCCGAGTGGGCCGTGCGAAAAGGTGCGTGCCGGGTCAGGCCCGGCGGCACCACATCACGTGCGGCTGATACAGAGAACGACTAAGGAAGGTGGGCTCAGAAAGAGCATGATGCGCCGAAGGCCCGCCGGACCAGAGCGGTGACGGCGGTGCAGTCGCCGATACTCGCGGCGTACCCGCCACGGGGCGAGCAAGAGGAGTGCTGCGGTGAGCAGAGCCAGGATGCACCACATCATTGCCATAGGCATGTCGTCGGTGCATCCTGCGCAGTCCGTCATGGCGACAGGAACCGCGTGGTGCGGCGCGTCGCTCACCAAAGAAAGTGTCGTCGTGGCTGCGGCACCCGAGTGAGATACAGGTGACGCCACAAAGTGCATTGTCAGGATCCCGACGATGACGGCGAGGGCGAGTGCAGCGACCAGAACTCCGGACCACAAGCCATTGAATTGGGCTGCTCGCCGGGGAAAAGCTGCACTGGCCGACGACAAGAGCCGGTCACTCACCCTCTCGCCCATCCCACGCAGGTGAACGTCGGTTTAGAAGAGCACAGCTGTCTCTCCTGCGGCCGAATTCGTTCATATATGCACGATACCTCCACGGGGTACGTCCGTCCAGCGCCTCGCGTCGCCGCCCTATCTCACGGCCGTCGCGATTCGGTTGTTGCGACGAGCGGACGCCACCGCATCTGAAGGGATCACGAGGGTGGGGCGAGTGGCATGGTGAAGCACGGCAGCAGAGGTGCTTCCAAGCAAAGTAGCTTTGAGGCCCCGCAAACCCCGTGAGCCGAGAACGATCAGGTCAACGTTTAGTTTCTCGGCAGCCTCGACTATGGCTTCGGATGCTGTTGCCATCGTGGAGGAGATGAGCGGCTCGGCGATAAGGCCAAGCTCGCTCGCCAGCTTCGCGCCGTCGGCCGCGATCTGCTCTGAAACGTCGAGCGCTGCAGCGTCGAGATCCTTCAGCTTTTCGAGAGCGGGGTGGCCTTCAAGGTGCGCCGCGAACCCCTCCATCGGTTGGCGGGCATACAGCAAGACGGCGGTTGCGCCGGGGAACAGGCCTGCGACGATATGGAGTGCGCTCTGCGCGTTGGGCGAGCCGTCGTAGGCGATAAGTAGTTTGGGAGTTGACATGTGTTGTGCCTTTCTCGTTGTTGATGGTTGCTATGCGGAGATTGATTCGTTGACCGCAGGCACGGATGTCGGCGGCGTGGTCATCGCAAATGCGGTCACGACAGCGCCGACCAGTGCGAGTATTCCTGCCCCGATGAACGCGGCAGAGTACCCCTGAGTTAGGGCAATCGGAGAGGGCGCAGTGCCAGCGATTCCGTAAGCGATGGCCGTGAGAACGGCGAGCCCGAGCGCGGATCCGACCTGGTAACTGGTGCTTACCAGCCCAGAAGCAATGCCAGTTTCTGCCGGTGGGGCAGCACTGATTGCTGTGCCCAGGGAGGGAACAAACGCCAGCGCCATTCCGAGGGCGGCCAGCAGGGATGCTGGGAGAACATCAACCGCATAGTTGCCATCGGGGCGAACAAAAGAAAGCCAGACGAGTCCGGCAGCCAACAGAGAAAGACCGGTAACAATCAGAGACTTCGCACCGAACCTATTCTGGAGTCGAGGGGCCAAACCAACCATGACGAGCACGATGAGCACGGTCATGGGCAAGAGCCCTGCGCCAGCGGCGAAAGCAGAAACGCCGAGCACCTGCTGCAGATACAGGTTCAAGAAGAACCACATCGATACCCATGCCGCGCCTAGAAGTAACTGCGCACTATTGGCGGCGCCAAGAAGCGGGGCTCGGAGTAGGCCGAGGCGCAGCAACGGGTTTCGGCTTCGCGACTGGATGATGAAGAAGACCACCAAGAGGAGCAGGCCGCCGGTCAGAATGCCGAGGGTTGGCAGGGTGAGCCATCCGATTTCGGGGGCGTTCACCACCGCATAGACGACGGCGGCTAACCCACCGGTCACGGTCACGGCCCCACCGATATTGATGGATCCGGAAGCCTTGCGAACCGTTCGGGGGAGCGTTGTGGCCGTAAATGCGAGAACGAAAAGGGCGATCGGAATGGTGACGTAGAACACCCAAGGCCAGCTCGCGAATTCGGTCAACACGCCACCGAGGAATACTCCCGCTGTGCCACCGATGGGCGCCGCTGCGCCGTAGACGGAGAAGGCTTTGGGGAGGTCGGGTGTGCCGCCGAAGAGCATCATCAGCAAGGTCAGTGCTGCTGGTGCAATCATCGCGGAACCTGCGCCCTGAATGGCCCGACCAGCTATCTCCAGCCCGACGTTGCTGGCGGCTCCTGCGAGCACCGATCCGGCGATCAGAATGATCCAGCCCATCACAAAGATCTTGCGGGCGCCGAAGACGTCGGCAAGGCGGCCGCCAAGGAGGAGTAATCCGCCGAAAGCCACAACGTAGGCGTTGAACACCCACGACAGCGACTCGGGCGTGAAGCCCAGGTCTCGCTGAATGTCAGGCAACGCGACGCCGATGATTGAGGTGTCCATGATGACGACGAACTGGGCTGTGGCGATCAGCACGAGGCCGAGCCACTTCTTTGCCGTTGATATTGGTGGATGAGTAGTCATGTTTTTTTCCTCACGTGAGACAGCGGGAGATACCCGGACGGGGTATATGCTATACCCATAGGGGGTAAGGGTGTCAAATACTTTTCGCACTCACTGCCGCCGCACGATCGAAAGGAAGGAGTCGCTTGTGGAGGTGCGCGAAAGGCAGTGGTCGTGGCAGTCAATGCTGACGGGCCGAGGTGGAGTGGTGGGAGCGTTGCTCCTGGTCGGACTGCTGTGGGGTAGCTCGTTCCCGCTGATCGCTATTGCAGCTCCGACGTTCGGGGCTGTGGGCACGACGCACGGGCGCTTCATTGTCGCTGCGCTGGTGCTGGCGCTGATAACCGCGTCTAGTCGTGCAACGTGGCGCGCAGTCGGCCAACGGCTTCCTGCGTTCCTGCTGCTTGCTGCCCTCAACGTCGCTGGTCCACTCACGCTTGTTGCGACCGCCATCGTTGGCCTCAATTCTTCGATGGCATCGATCCTGAATGCCACGACGCCAATGTTCACGGTGTTTGTGGCTGCCTTCTGGCTTCGTCAGAGGGTGACTGCGCGCAAAATACTGGGGGTCGTGATCGGCGTCGTCGGCGTTTCGGTGCTTGTCGGAGGGGCGCCGTTACCCATGGATAGTCGCGCCATGCTGGCCGTTGGCGCATCGTTGACGGCAGCGTTGCTCTACGCGCTTGGAGGGGTATATACGCGAAAGTCATTTCACGGCACGCCGCCTATGGCCCTAGCCCTGGGGCAGCAACTTGCGGCGGCCGCGCTCTTGATTCCGTTGACGGTGATCGCGCCTCCACCGGGGCCGATCGAGGCCGGACCGCTCATTGCCGTGGTGGTCCTTGGTCTGGGGGCGACCGCCGGTGGATATTTGGTCTACTTTTGGATTATCCGCCAGGCCGGACCTGTGGTGGCTTCGGCCGTAGCATTTCTGGTTCCCGTCTCAGCGTCAACCATCGCCGTGCTGTGGTTGGGGGAACCCCTTACTTTCGGCCTTGTCGGCGGCCTCGTCATCATTCTGGCAAGCGTCGGCCTGCTCCTCGACTTTCGCTCGAAGTAAGGCCACGACCGACTGTGGCCTTGATGAATCGAGGCTGAAATAGTCTGCGGCGTGGGGCCGCTCCAGTCTTGCGGTATACCCCATAGGGGTATATTGTTGCAATCTAAGTGACCTCGATCGAGTCGACCGATGATGCCCACGTTTTTGCCGCGGTAGAGACGGCGGGCTACTTGGCGGTTCGCGTGGCATGAAAACCGGCGTGCGCCGTGCCGTAAATGGGCTCGAGAGAGTGGCTGCTATCGGCGGCGCAGCCGGAATAGTCAAAGCCCTCGTGCCAGATGATGCAATAGCAGGATGAAGGGAAGGCAGCGAAATGAACAATCACGATATGGACCATGGTGCCGCGAAAGGCCTCTCGCTCGAAAGTAACGGATACATGTTGTCGCCGATTAAGACACCGACTGTTGTTGGGGATACTGGAGAGCTAGAGTTCAGCATTCTCGACAGCTCAGGCGCGCCCGTCACTGAATACACCAAGTCGCACGAGAAGGACTTGCATCTCATCGTGGTTCGGTCAGATGGTAGCCAGTTCCGTCATGTGCACCCGGTGTTGGATGCCGCATCCGGCGCATGGTCAATGCCATGGGAGTGGCGAGACGCGGGAACGTACCGCGTGTACGCGGATTTCGTGCCGGCCGTTACCGATGTGCCTTCTTTGACGCTCGCACGCACAGTCCAAGTTTCTGGAAAGTTTACTTCTGTGCCGCCGCAACTGACGAGGGTTGCCGAGGTTGGTGGTTTCGTTGTGAAAATAGACGGCGACTTGATGGCAGGTTCGTCTAGCGAACTCAGGATCACCGTCACGCGTCACGATGAACCGGTCACCACGTTGGAACCATACTTGGGGGCGTTCGGTCACCTTGTCGCTCTGCGGGAAGGCGACCTCGCCTATCTGCACATCCATGCCGAGGGTGATGAGCCCGAGGCTGGCGAGGAGTCTGGTCCGAACATTGTGTTTGCTTCGAGCGCGCCGACCGCGGGCCGGTATTTGTTGTACTTGGATTTCCAGGTCGACGGCGAAGTTCACACGGCCGAGTTTGTGTTCGATGCTGCCCGTGGCGTCGGCTCTGCGGGTAACGAAAGTCGCTCACACGACGACGGCCACTGACCGTTTCTTGAACATGAGCGCCGACAACATCCTCGCGATTGCCGCAGCCGCGGAGTGCGACAGCGAGCATCCTTTAGCAAACGCGATAGTGCGCGCCGCCCAAGAAAAGCACCTGTCGTTGCCGAAGGCATCGCGATTGGGGCAGGCACTGACGTCGCGATTGCGACTGCCGGCGTTGTGCTTGCAAGTTCTGACCCACGCTCTGTGCTCTCGGTCATGGAGCTTTCCCGTGCCGCTTACCGAAAGATGAAGCAGAATCTTTGGCGGGCTGCCAGATACAATCTCATCTCAGAGCCACGTGCCACGTGCCGGGGGCGTCCTCGCCCCCATCGGTTTTATCTTGCCGATGTCGGTGGGCGCCGTCTTGATGTCCCTGTCCACAATCGTCGCCGCTCTCAACGCACAATTTTTGCGCCGCATCGATCTTGGCCCTGAAGCAAGCACTCAGGCCGTGCTAGGCCGCTAGAACAAAGGAACTCGACATGACTGAAACAAACCACGAACATAAAAACCCACATGGTTACATCACCGACAAAGACAAATATCTTCAGCGGCTTCGTCGGATCGAAGGCCAGGCGCGGGGCGTTTCGCGGATGATTGATGAAGAAAAATACTGCATCGACATCCTCACTCAAATCAGCGCGCTCACGAGCGCACTGCAAGCTGTTGGCTTGGGGCTTCTCGATGACCATCTCAAGCACTGCGTTCTCGACGCTGCTCGCATGGGCGGCCCCGAAGCGGAGGAGAAAATCAAAGAGGCCAGCGATGCGATCGCCCGTCTCGTGCGATCCTGACGGTGCGAGCGGGGCAGCCGTTCGAGTGTTCTGCCTCAAATGCCAGCGCGTTCTGCGATTTCCGAAAAAACTTCGCGACACGCCGAAACCACAACATGTAGGGGAATGACACGGGTGTCATTCCGGTTATATAGTGGGAGACCACACAGGAGCTGGATTTCCAGTTCTGGTAAATCCGGTTTCCAACAGACTTTAAGGAGGTCACCATGGAGAACGACACAGATTCCGTCGGCGGCTACTCAGTTCCCGTCGATCCAATGGATCTTCTGCAGTGCGACAGCTGCCAGTAGGCAGTCGCGCCGCTGGTTTTGGAACCCCGGACACCATGACGGTGCCCGGGGTTTCGTCATTCCCGTACCTGTTGATCGGTGCGCCGCGATCGTGCGCGGCGCCCGCCCACTGAGGGGGCGCCTTGTGCCCGTCTCGAAGGAAACAGCCTGCATTCGCCCCCCTCCGCACGTTCCCTGGCACGCTTCGCAACCGTGAGAAGATGGGCGAATGGCTGTGAACCCTGAGATCGCCGGGCGCGAGTATCCGCCCGCTGCGCCGTACCTTGTCGGTCGAGAGAAAGTGCGCGAGTTCGCCCGCGCAGTGTTCTCCGAGAACCCGATCAACCATGATCCGGATGCGGCCCGCACTGCCGGTTACACCGACGTCGTCGCGCCGCCCACGTTTCCGATCGTCGTGCAGGAGCGCACCCTCGCCCAACTGCTCGCAGATCCGGATGCCGGAATCGACTTCACCCGGGTCGTACACGGTGACCAACGCTTCACCTACACTCGCCCCATTGTCGCGGGCGACGAGCTCACGGCAACACTGACAGTGACGGCTGTGAAGTCGCTCGGCGGGCACAGCATGATCACCTCGGAGTCGGCGATCGTCGACGCGAGCGGTGCTCACGTGGTGACCGCAATATCCACTCTTGTGGTCAGGGGAGACGAATGAACCACGAAGATGCACCTCGTGAGGGGTCCGAAAACACCCTTCCCGAGACCCACGAAGGGGAGTTTGGGACCCCTCACGGTGAACTGAACGTCGGCGACGTGGTTGCCGAGCGCGAGTTCCACCTCACGCGCGATTCCCTCGTTCGGTACGCGGGAGCCTCCGGAGACTTCAACCCCATCCACTACCGCGACGATGTTGCCCACGAAGTAGGCCTGCCGGGCGTTCTCGCGCACGGCATGCTCACCATGGGCATCGCCGCGCAGCCGGTTGTCGATTGGCTGGGTAGCCCAGGCAAGGTGCTCGACTACCAGGTGCGATTCACGCGCCCCGTGCTCGTGGATGCTGCGGATGGCGCGATCGTCACCGTCGTCGCGAAGGTTGGAGTCATCGATGACGATGGCGCCCGCATCGACCTCACGGTGTCGTTCGCCGACCAGACGGTGCTCGGTAAGGCGCAGCTGCGCGTGAGCCTCGACTGATGTGCAAAGCGCACAGGGAACGGATGCGCAGCGTGATCAAAGGTCATCAATCGTGAACCTTTCCGAACTCACCACGTTGCGCGTGGGCGGCCCCGCCCGGGAGTTTTACAGCCCAGAGTCCCGCGATGAGCTCATCCGCCAGACCCTCGAGGTGTGGGATAGCCGCGAGCCGTGGTTGCTCATTGGCGGCGGCTCCAACCTGCTTATTGCCGATGAAGGCTTCGACGGCGCGGTGATCCGCGTCATGACGCGCGGCATTGAGCTGGTTTCGGATGACGATCCAACCCGTTCCCTGAGACCCTCGAAGGCAACCCACCAGCTACTCCGGGTTCACGCCGGCGAGCCCTGGGATGACGTCGTCGCCTACACGGTCGAGCACGGCCTCAGCGGCATAGAGGCGCTCTCTGGCATCCCCGGTTCCGCCGGCGCGACCCCTGTGCAGAACATTGGCGCGTACGGCCAGGAACTGAACACGGTTCTCGATTCGATCGAGTTCCTCGACGAGCAAACGCACGAGGTCGTGCGGCTCACCCCTGCTGATCTTGAGCTCGGCTACCGCACCTCAGCGCTCAAACGCGGCCGCCACGGTGTCGTGCTGTCTCTCGACCTGCGCCTTGATTCGGGCGGTATGAGCGCGCCGATCGGCTACGACCAGCTCGCGAATGCGCTGGGTGTTGCGGTGGGTGAGCGTGCACCGTTACGTGCCGTGAGGGATGCTGTGCTGGCCCTTCGAGCATCCAAGGGAATGGTTCTCGACCCGGCCGACCCGGATTCGGTGAGCGCCGGTTCGTTCTTCACGAACCCGATCGTGAGCGAAAACTTTGCTCGCAGCTTGCCACGAGATGCTCCACGCTGGATCCTCGACGAGGATGCGCCTAAGTCTCCGGTGAAGTTGAGCGCCGCGTGGCTCATCGAGCAGGCGGGCATCAAGCGGGGCTACGCACTGCCGGGGTCGCGCGCGGCCATCAGTAGCAAGCACACGCTCGCGATCACCAATACGGGCGGTGCGACGGCGGCTGAAATCGCTGAACTTGCGCGCTATATCCACCTGCGAGTTCTCGCCCAATTCGGTGTCGCTTTGCAGCCGGAGCCACAATTCGTCGGTGTTCAACTCTGAGCAGTGTGCGTTTCGGTTCGCACTAGTTCGCTTCTACTCGTGTGCGTGTTGGCGCTGGCGGCGAAGCGCAGCCAGCGCGCCACCACCCAGAAGAAGGAGCAGTGCGGCAGCGAGCAGGCCGCCTGCGTTGTCGTTACCCGTGTGTGCCAGGGCTCCTGCAGCGTCGGGCGCAATGATTGTCGGCAGGCCGGCAATCCCGCTGTAGGAAACTCCTGCGACGGTGCCATTGTTGTTGATGGCAAGCCACGCGCTGGTGTTCGCAAGAGCGCCGGTTGCCGATGTCGCATCGAGTGTCACGGTGTGCGCTCCAGCATCAATGTGGGCCGGTAGTGCCATGGTCTGGGAGATGATCCCGTTGGCGGGCACTGATCCGGTGAACAGCACGACCGGAGTGCTATGCAGGGTCACCGTGTAGGTGGAACTAGGCAGCAAGTTTGTGCCCGACACAAGAATCGAGTTGCCGGCAGCATCCGGGGCCGACCCAATGGCCAGCGTCAGTGTGAGAGACAAGGTGGGTGCCACCGGAGTCCACTGCGCATAGGTCATCGTGTTCGCCGCGAACGGTGTCGCGAAGTTCCACGCAGCACCCCCGGTGCTGGCCGTATACCAGCCAGTGAAGGCGTATCCGATGCGGGTTGGATCCGTGGGCACGGTGACGGGGCCTTCGTACGTGACTGTCTGAGCGGCAACGCTGCTGCCACCCTGGCTGTCGAACGTGAGGGTGTACGAGTTGAGAATCCACTGCGCAAACACGGTGGTGTTGCCGGTGATCGGGGTGGTGAAGTCCCACGCGGTGCCGCCAGCAGCGGTTGTTTCCCAGCCGATAAAGATCGAGCCGGTCTTGGTCGGGATGGTGGGCGCGGATGCTAGGGAGCCGTAATTCACTGTGGCCGAAGGTACACCGCTGCCGCCCTGGGCATCGAAGGTGAAGGTGAAGGAGTCGAGGGTCCACTGCGCGTAAATGGTGGTGTCACCGGTGATCGGGGTGGTGAAATCCCATGCAGTGCCGCCCCCAGAAGTCGTTGCCCACCCGGTAAAGCTGGAGCCAGTCTTGGTCGGGGCGGTGGGTACAGATACGGCGGTGCCGTAGTTCACGGTGGTCGCTGCAACGCTGCTGCCGCCTTGGGCATCAAAGGTGAGCGTGTAGGGGTTTGCGGTCCACTGCGCGTAGATGGTGGTGGTTTTGTGGCCGCCGGTGCCGAAGTTCGTGGTGTCGGTGACCTTGGTGCCGCCCGTGTTGGCGTCGAACCAGCCGGTGAAGGTGTGCCCGGTGCGGGTGGCATCCGCTGGGAAGGTGACTTGCCCGTTCTGGAAGGTATCCGAATACACCACCGGCGACACGGCAGGTGCGGTGCCGCCGTTGCCGTCCAGCGCCACGGTGGTGTTGTGCACGGTCACGTTGAGCGGGTTGGTGATAGTTCCGGCACCGACAAGCCTGATGGTGCCGTTGTTGATCACAGAACCAAGAGTGGGTGCTGTGAGTGTGCCCTCGTTGACGATCTGGCCATTGTTATTCAGCGTTCCGGCCCCGTCCAGGGTGCCAGAGTTTCTGATCTCACCGGTTGCAGAGTTGGTGACCGTAGTGCTGGCTGGGATAGTGATTTTGTTTCCGAGAGGAATAGTCAGGATGCCCGCATTCGACAGAGAACCAAAAATTGTAGACCCGCCGCCCGGTCCAATAGCGACACCAGAAGTGCTGGATGCGGTGACTGTAGCACTCACTCCAATCACCACGTTGCCGCCCTTGCCGCCGCTGCCGCCGCCTATCGTGGCGCGGCCGCCACCTATTCCGGCACCGCCGCCAGTGGCGGTGATGGTGCCGCCGGTGATCGTCGTGGTGCCGCCGTTACCTTCGTAGCCGCCGCCTATTCCGGCCGCGAGGCCGCCGCCGGTGATGGTGGTGGTGCCGCCGGTGATGGTGGTGGTGCCGCCGTTGGTGGTGGTACCGCCGACGGGTCGGTAGCCGCCGCCGCCTATTCCGGCCCCGAGGCCGCCGCCGGTGATGGTGGTGGTGCCGCCACTGATAGTAGTGCTGCCGCCATTGCCTCGAAGGCCGCCGCCTATTCCGGCCCCACTTTCGCCGCCGGTGATGCTGACGTTGCCACCATTTATCGTGGTGGTGCCGCCGTCGCTTTCGTAGCCGCCGCCGATTCCGGCCCCGTAGATGCCGCCGGTGATACTGATGGTGCCGCCGGTGATCTTGATGGTGCCGCTGCCGCTGCCGTTGTCGCCGCCGATTCCTGCCGCGTGCTCGCCGGCGGTCACAGTGAGCTTTCCCGTAGCGCCTGCGCTCGTGTCAATAATGGTGAGTGTGGTTCCGACACCAACTTGCAGCCCCGCGTGCTCGTCTGCGCCCACCAACGTGAGTTCTTTGCCTGCAAGGTCGAGTGTCATTGATACGCCGGATTTCACCGCAATAGCGAGACTCGACGCATCCCCCAGGATGTTGCCATCCAACACGACGGTGTCACCCGAGAAGGAGGAAGCGAACGCGGAGAACAGACCTGTCATCGTGGTTGCTTGCCTGCTCGTGGCGTTGGCTGCCGTGAGCGGTCCCAAAGCGACACCGAATGCCACCGCGAGAACGAAGGCGACGCTGACCGCGGTGGCGCGCATCCGCGACCTAGAAGTACTGCGTGAAGTGAGGTCAGGGTGGTGAGCGCCAAGCATAGTTCGGGGCTGCTTTCTCAAAATATCGGGATTCATCGTGCGGGAGAGTGCGTGGTGACAGCCCTAAGAACTCCACACCGTGTCGTGTCACTGTAGCAGTGCGCTTCACACAAGATGAAAGTTTGTCAACGAGGGTTGTCGCGCGTACTGACCGGGAGAAAGCCCAGTTCCATGGCCCTCGTGACCGCTCGAGTTCGGTCTTTCACGTCGAGTTTCTCGAACGCGTGCAGCAGGTGCGTTTTGATGGTCGCGGGGGAGAGATGCAACTCTTTCGCAATGGCCGGGTTGCTGTAGCCCTGGGCGACGAGGCTCAGCACCTCAATTTCGCGCGCGGTGAGCCCGGGTATCGCCGGCTTTTGCACCCGATTCACCAGCAACGCCGCGATGCGTGGGGCCAGAGCGACTTCTCCGCGTGCGACCGAGCGGATGCCAGCGAGCAGCTCCTCCTGCGGTGCCGCCTTCAGCAGGTAACCGCTCGCCCCCGCCTCGATTGCCGTGAGGATGCTGTCATCGGTCTCGTACGTGGTGAGCACAAGCACGCGCGTGCTCGGGCGCTCCGCGAGGATGCGCGCGGTGGCCTCATCCCCGTCGATGCCGGGCATGCGCAGGTCCATGAGCACGACATCCGGGCTGAGCTGCAGGGCGAGCTCGACCGCCTCGAGACCCGTGGATGCCTGCCCGACAACCTCGAGGTCATCCGCCGTGCCGAGGAGTGCAACGATGCCGCCGCGCACCACCGGGTGGTCGTCGGCGACGAGAACTCGTGTGCGCGTCATGCCGGCAACGCTACCGGCACCCGAACGGTGAGAGTGGTGCCCGTGGCCGAGGAGTCCACCGTGAGCGTGCCGTCAACCAGCGCGAGGCGGTCGTGCATGCCGGCCAATCCGAAACCGGATGTCGTCGCGTCATCCGCAAACCCGACACCGTTGTCTGTGACGCACAGCTCGACATCGCCGCCCGAGCTGCCTTCGCCGCCTTCGCCGCCCACGCCGCGCGCGGTCACCGTGGCTGACGTAGCGTGCGAGTGCTTGCGAATGTTCGCCAACGCTTCCTGCGCACACCGCAGCAACACCACTTCGGTGCCGCGATCCAGTGCCGGTGGGTCATCTGCTAGCGCGGTCACTGTCACACCCGTCTCGCGTTCGAAGCGCTCACTCAGTCGTTGAAGTGCAGGCACTATGCCGCCGGGCATCTCGACGGCTGCACCAGACGCGACGAGTGAGCGCGTCTCGATGAGGGCATTGCGCGCGCTCTCCTCAACGAGCTCAAGCGCGCTTCGCGCCTTGACCAGATCCGCGGCATCCAGGTCGCGTCGAGCGCCCTGCGCAAGCATGACGAGGCCAGTGAGATCTTGAGCCAGCGTGTCGTGTAGTTCGCGCGAAATGCGCTCACGCTCGCTCGCCACCCCTGACTCCCGGTGAAGGGAGGCAAGTTTGCTTTCCGCAGACTTCAACTCGTCGAGGAGCTGCTGGCGCTCGGTGCTCAGATCAAAAATGTGGGTGATCCACAGACCGAGCGCGATGCTGAATCCGAGGGAAAGCGCCACGATAAACACTGCCTGCAACAGCACACCAGGCGTGAATCCAAGGCCCACGACGAACCCAACGGCCACGGCGAGGGCGAGTGCAACGTTGGCAACGATGGCCTTCCGGGTGCTGTTGCTGATGACCCAGATGAGCGGATACGCCACGGTCTGCAAGGTGGCCATCGAAGGGTAGAGCGCGGTGCCAACTCCGGTGAGAGTTATCGCGAGGAGAATGAACGCGACAGCGGCGCCGCGGTTTTGCCACGCCAACCGACCCAACGTGAACCATGCGATGACAAAGCCAACCAGGGTGGCTTGCGCTGCACGCATCCGCGCGGAAGGAAGGCCGGGCACCGCGAGAAGCATCACCGACAGCGCCACGGCGAGCGCGACAACTGCCACGTTCCACCACTTGGGGTTGTCCACTAGTTGATTCTTTCTGATCATTGCTGATGCGATGTCAAGCTGCTGGTGCGGTTGGTGCGGTTGGTGCGGTTGGTGCTGTAGACGGTGTGAGCGGGTTCGGAGTCTTAGGTGTCCTTGCGAATCCAGCGGAACGTCATGCGAGTGAGGATCAGGCCAACGACGAACCAGACGCCCATAACGATGGCGACCCCTCCGAGGTCCCAGGTTCCACCCTGTTCGGCGATGGAGAAGCCATCCGGAAGAAACAATGCCCGCATTCCCTGGGCCATCCACTTCAGCGGAAAAATGCTGGCAAAGTTTTGCAACCACTCCGGTAGCGTGCTGAACTGCAGGTACACGCCAGAGACGAACTGCAACAGCAAAATGGGGGGGATGACCACGGCGGTGGCGCTTTTGCCGCTGCGGGGGAGCGCGGCAAGAGCGATTCCGAGCACGCAGCTTGTGACAACTCCGAGCACGAACACCCACGAGAACAGCAACCACAGTGCGGGATCGGTGGGCAGTTGAACGTCGAAAGCAAAATGCGCCACCAGCAGCAGAAGCGCCGCCTGGAATACCGCGCTCACGAAGACCATGCCGATCTTGCCGATGAAGTAGGAGAGCACCGGCAGCGGTGAGCCGCCAAGACGTTTGAGCGTTCCGTCGCCTTTCTCGCCGGCGATGTCCACTCCGAGGTTCTGCACTCCGCTCAGAAGCATGCCCGCGGCCATCATGCCTGGCAGGTAGTACGCGGCAAAGCTGATGCCGCCGGTGCCATCCGGGGCGGCGCCGATGTTGCCAGATGTGCTGAACGCCACAGCGAAGATCGAGAGCATCACGATGGGGAACAGAAACGTAAAGAACACGCTGTCACCCTGGCGCGCATACATCTTGAGTTCGTAGCCGATTCGGGAGAGTCCGAGACGGATGGTGCGGCCCATCGAGTCAAGGCGCGGGCTTGCCACGTTTTCTATAGATCTCGCGGTCATGGTACTCATGCGATTGCCGCCTCGGGGTCGAGTCCGATGGCGGCGTTAACGCCCACCAGGCCTAGGTAAATGTCTTCAAGACTCGGGCGGATGACCTCGAGCATGTCTGGTTCGTCATTGGTATTCGCGCTCAGCCGCGAAATAAGTGCTGCCGGTTCGTTCGTTCGTTCTTCTCGCAGTTGACCGCCTTCTCGCCAACGCACAAGCGGCACTCTCGCTTCCGCGCCGCCAAGTTCGTTCACATCGCCAATCTCGACGATGCGTCCACCATTGATGATCGCTGCGCGGTCGGCGAGATGTTCGGCCTCGTCGAGGTAGTGGGTGGTGAGAAGGATGGTCGTTCCTTCCGCTTTGAGGTCGTCGATGAGTCCCCAAAACTGGTGTCTGGCCTCAGGGTCAAACCCGGTGGTGGGCTCATCGAGAAAGAGAAGCTCCGGTCGGCCAACGATGCCGAGGGCGACATCCACTCGGCGACGCTGCCCACCAGAAAGCTTGCTGATACGGGTTTTGGCCTTGCTGGTGAGGCCGACAGCGTCGATCACCTCGCCGACATCGCGGGGGTTGGGGTAGTAACCGGCGAAGTGGGTTATCTGTTCGAGCACCGTGACATTGCCGCTCTCGCCTGAGCTCTGCAGCACAATGCCGAGGCGCGCCTTCCAGTCGATGCCGCCGTGCTGCGGGTCGACCCCGAGCACGCTCGCCTCGCCGCTGGTGCGATCCCGGTAGCCTTCAAGAATTTCGATGGTGGTCGATTTGCCGGCGCCGTTCGGGCCCAGCAAGGCGAAGGTCTCACCGCGGTGGATGTCGAAGGTCACGCCATCGAGGCCGACAACCCCTCGGCCCGAGCCTTTGCCTGCACCGATCCTTGAGTCCGTTCGCGCGCTTTTGGCTGCGCCGATCCTTGGTCCCGTTCGCGCGCTTTTGGCTGCGTCGATTCCTGGGTCTGTTCGCGGGCTTTTGCCTACGTCACCATATGTCTTGCGCAGATCGCGCACGCTCACGACGTTGTCAGAAATTGTCATACTCCTATCGTGGCGGGTGCGGTGCGCGCGCGACAGCCGTCATCCGGTGGGATTCGGCATCCACCGATCGGTTGACTTGCCTCACATCCCGTCCCCGTGCTCGTCCCTACGCGGGCCGCGCCCGGCCCACCCATGAGTCGCGTGGTCTGTGAGACGTGGCCCAAAAGCCCGGGCCGCCCCCCGGGCCGGGGGGTGGGGGGGGGGGCACGCCGGGGGGGCCCCGCGGGTGTGGGGGGGGGGAGGCAGGGGGTT
>JBBSQX010000015.1:0-88732 GCA_038243605.1 Actinomycetales bacterium | reverse complement strand
GATTTCGTCATCGTCATCAATGCAGAGAAGGTTGCCCTCACGGGAGCCAAGCTTGAGCAGAAGAAGTCCTACACACACTCCGGTTACCCCGGTGGCCTTACCTCGACGACGTACGTCGAGATGCTCGCAAAGCACCCGACCCGTGCGGTCGATAAGGCAGTGCGCGGCATGCTCCCGAAGAACTCCATCGGTCGTGCCCAGCTCACCAAGCTGAAGGTGTATGCCGGTGCTGAGCACCCTCACGCTGCTCAGCTGCCCAAGACCTACTCACTGACCCAGGTCGCGCAGTAGCGCCGGCTGAACAACAAAGGACCTTTCATGGCGAAGATTTCAGACTCCATCGATAACGAGGCGACCGTTGCAGGTACGACGGAAGCTGCTCCCGAGAGCTTTACGACCGAATCCGCTCCTGTCGTCGAAACGAAGGCACCCCGCGCGGTGCTCAACGTTCCCGGCGCAGCGGTGGGCCGTCGTAAGCAGGCAATTGCCCGCGTGCGCTTAGTTCCGGGTGCCGGCACGATCACGGTGAACGGCCGCGAACTTGCTCACTACTTTCCTAACAAGCTTCACCAGCAGCTCATCAACGACCCGTTCAAGGTCTTGGATCTTCTGGGTAGCTACGATGTCATCGCGCGTATCACCGGCGGTGGCCCTTCGGGTCAAGCTGGTGCGCTTCGCCTCGGCATCGCGCGCGCGCTCAACGAGATTGACCGCGAGAACAACCGGCCAGAGCTGAAGAAGGCTGGATTCCTCAGCCGCGACGCACGAGTCATCGAGCGCAAGAAGGCGGGTCTCAAGAAGGCTCGCAAGGCTCCTCAGTTCTCGAAGCGCTAACCTTCACCGAAGAGGTGCGACATGGCTCGGCTTTTTGGAACGGATGGTGTGCGGGGTCTCGCTAACGAGACCCTCACAGTTGAACTTTCGCTGCGCCTAGCACAGGCTGCTGCCGTCGTTCTTGGTAAGGGGCGGCACGCTGATGGCCGTCGAGCCTCAGGGCGCCGACCAGTTGCGGTGCTCGCACGAGACCCTCGGGTTTCAGGCGAGTTCATTGGGGCAGCGGTTGCCGCGGGGCTTGCAAGCTCGGGGGTGGATGTTTACGACGCAGGAGTGATCCCTACTCCCGCGCTCGCGTTTCTTGTTGCAGACTTCAAGGCTGACTTCGGCGTGATGGTGTCGGCGTCGCACAATCCGGCCCCAGACAACGGCATCAAGTTCTTCGCCGCGGGTGGCAAGAAGCTTCCGGATGCTGTGGAAGACCGCATTGAGGCTGCGCTCGATGAGCCCGCTATCTCGCCCACTGGCGCCGAGGTTGGGCGCATCCGGCGTTTTGCTGATGCAGAAGATAGGTACCTCGTGCACCTTTTGGGTGCGCTGCCCGCGCGCCTCGAGGGAATTCACGTAGTTTTGGATTGCGCCCACGGGGCTGCGTCCGGGGTTTCCCCCGACGTTTTTGCCAAAGCCGGAGCGACGCTCACTGTTATTGGTGCTGAGCCCGATGGCGTGAATATCAATGACGGTGTTGGTTCAACGCACCTTGAGCTTCTGATCAAGACGGTTCTTGACACGGGCGCAGATCTGGGTATCGCCCACGATGGTGACGCTGACCGTTGCCTCGCAGTGGATGCCGACGGCAAGGTGATTGACGGCGACCAGATTATGGCGATCCTTGCACTGTCGATGAAAGAGCGGGGCCGCCTCGCTGGCAACACTCTGGTTGCCACTGTGATGAGCAACCTTGGGTTGCGCATGGCAATGGCTGAGCATGGCATCACCATGATCGAGACGAAAGTCGGCGACCGTTACGTGCTCGAGGCTCTCGCCGAAAGTGGTGCGAGCCTTGGTGGCGAGCAGTCAGGGCACGTGATCATGACCGATCACGCGACGACGGGCGATGGCATCCTCACGGGGCTTCAGCTGGCGGCGGAGATCGCCCGCACGGGCAAAACTCTCGCCGAACTTGCCTCTGTTATGACCGTGTACCCGCAGATTATGGTCAACGTGAAAGACATTGATCATCACTCCTTGGGTGATGACGAAGCGATTGCTGCCGCCGTCGTTATCGCTCAAGAGCGACTGGGCACCAAGGGGCGAGTGTTGCTCAGACCATCGGGAACTGAGCCTCTCGTGAGGGTGATGGTCGAGGCCTCAGATCAGTCGATTGCGGATGAGATTGCTCATGACCTCGCCGCAATCGTGCGTGAGCGCTTGGCGAAGAAGCTTTAGGTTGCTTTAGATCTTTCGCAGCAAGACACTGTTTACCGAGTGCCGGGTTTCTTTTCGCAGCACGAGCGTTGCGCGGGCGCGCGTTGGCAAGATATTTTGCACGAGGTTTGGCTCGTTGATGGTCGTCCACAGTCTTCGTGCTTCTGCGCGTGCTTCGGTTTCGCTAAAACTCGCGTAACGATGAAAGTATGACTGTGGATCGGCGAAGGCGCCCTGCTGGAGGCTGAGAAAGCGTTCCTCGTACCAGGTCGCGATATCCGACGTGCGAGCATCGACGTAGATGGTGAAGTCGAAGAGGTCGCTGACGGCAAGTTTTCGGCCAGGGGCGGGAGGCTGAAGCACGTTCAGGCCTTCGACAATAAGGATGTCTGGTCGATGAACCACAACTTTCTCATCAGGAACGATGTCGTAGGTGAGGTGCGAGTAGAGGGGGGCGCTGACCTCAGCAGCACCACTTTTGACCATGGTGACAAAGCGAAGAAGAGCTCGTCGGTCGTACGATTCAGGAAAACCTTTACGATCCATGATTCCGCGGCGTGCGAGTTCGGCATTGGGAAGCAGAAAGCCGTCCGTTGTCACCAACTCGACTCGTGGTGTGTCGCTCCAGCGGCCGAGGAGTTCGTGAAGAACGCGAGCCGTTGTTGACTTACCGACGGCAACCGAGCCCGCGATGCCGATAACGAAGGGCGTGCTTGTGCTTCGCTGACGCAAAAAGCTACTGGTTGATGCGTGCAAACGCTTGGCGCCCACGGCGTACAGGCTGATGAGCTTGCTGAGCGGAAGGTAAACCTCAGAAACCTCGAGAGGGTTCAGGAGGTCGCCTAGGCCCTGCAGCTCGGCCAACTCTTCTGGGCGCAGGGGCTGCTCGGTGGTCGGTGCAAGTTCCGCCCAGGCGGAACGGTCTATCTCCAGGAACGGCGAAAGGTGACCGTTAGGGTGGGTGGCTTCAGGCATCCTGAACAGAATACTCGTCGACCGTGTTGGGCGCGCGGGTTCCCGTGACATAAAATTTGGTTCATGTGTGGAATTGTGGGTTACGTGGGCAGCAATCATTCGGTTGAGGTCTTGATAGGTGGTCTTCGGCGGCTCGAATACCGCGGCTACGACTCCGCCGGTATCGCCGTCATTGGTGCTTCTGGCACGCTCTCGACCTGTAAGCGTGCCGGCAAGCTTCAGATGCTCGTTGACGAGCTCGCGGCGCACCCCATAGAAGACGGGGCCACTGGCATCGGGCACACACGCTGGGCTACTCATGGGGGCCCCACAGACGAAAACGCCCACCCGCATCTCGGCGACGACGGCAAGCTTGCTCTCATTCACAATGGCATCATTGAGAATTTTGCTGAACTTAAGACAGAACTTATTGCTGAGCACCCCGAAACGGTGTTCACGAGTGAAACCGATAGTGAGGTCGCTGCGCACCTCGTTGGGTACGCGTTCCGGCAAACTCGCGACGTGACGGAGGCTCTGCGTCAGGTGGTTGCTCGATTGCACGGCGCCTTCACTCTTCTCGTGCTTCACGAAGAGCAGCCGGGCGTTGTCGTCGGTGCGAGAAGAAATTCCCCGCTCGTTATCGGCCTCGGTGAGGGTGAAAATTTTCTCGGTTCGGATGTCGCGGCGTTCGTTGAGTACACGCGTCGCGCGGTTGCGCTTGGCCAGGATGAGATTGTGACGATCACCGCAGATTCCGTTGTCGTCATTGATTTCGATGGTGCCGCGGTGCAGAGCGAAGAGTTTGAGGTCACCTGGGATGCCTCTGCGGCAGAAAAGGGTGGCTGGTCGAGTTTCATGGCGAAGGAGATCAGCGAGCAACCAGAGGCGATCGCCAACACATTGCTTGGTCGTCACGCCGACGGTGTTGTGCAGATTCCTGAACTTGAGCCACTCGATGAGACGCTGCGTACGATCGAGCGCATTGTTATTCTCGGCTGTGGTACCGCGTCTTACGCCGCGATGATCGGCAAGTATGCGATTGAGAAGTGGGCTCGAATTCCGGTCGAGGTCGACCTTTCGCATGAATTTCGTTACCGGGAGCCGGTGATTGACGGCAAAACCCTCGTCATGTCAATCAGCCAGTCAGGTGAAACGATGGACACCCTCATGGCGGTGAAGTACGCGATCGAGGCGGGCGCCGTGACCATCTCTGTGTGCAACACGTTCGGGGCAACGATCGCGCGCGAATCAGACGCGGTTATTTACACTCACGCCGGGCCTGAGGTGGCGGTCGCGTCCACGAAGGCGCTGGTCGCGCAGGTGACCGCGCTCTACCTCTTCGGCCTGCATCTTGCCCGAGTGCGCGGCACTCTCGACCCCGCAGAGGCGGCAACCCTGCTCGCCGAGCTTCATGAGGTCCCCGACATGCTGCGCACTGTTCTGGAGCAGCACGACGAGATTCGTGAACTTGCCACTTGGATGTCGGATTCGCGTGCTGTGCTCTTTCTTGGGCGCCACGTTGGTTACCCAGTAGCTCTTGAGGGGGCGCTCAAGCTCAAGGAGCTCGCGTACATCCACGCGGAAGGCTTCGCGGCTGGTGAACTTAAGCACGGCCCGATCGCTCTCATTGAGCCTGGTCAGCCGGTGTTCGTGATCGTGCCGAGCCCGCGGGCTAAAGATTCTCTGCATCCGAAGGTTGTGTCCAACATTCAGGAGATCCGCGCACGGGGTGCGCGCATCCTTGCCATTGCGGAGGCGGGGGATGCCTCTGTGCTCCCGTACGCTGACAAGGTGTTCACGATTCCGCTGGCGTCTACCATGATGGAGCCGCTTCTCGAGTTTGCGCCGCTGCAGATTTTTGCGATGGAACTTGCGGCGGCGAAGGGGCTGGATGTTGATCAGCCACGCAACCTCGCCAAATCTGTCACGGTCGAGTAGTGCGCTCGAGTAGTGCGGTAAAACAGTGATGGGTATCGGCTTCGCCCTCCAGGCTCTCCCATGATTGTGGGAATCGGAGTGGACATCGTGGACCTTGCTCGTTTTGAGCGCGCAGTCGCCCGCACTCCACGACTCGTTGACCGACTGTTCGCTGAGAGCGAACAGTTTCAGGGCGCTCGTCTTTTGCCCGTTCACTCCCTTGCAGCCCGGTTCGCGGCGAAGGAAGCGCTCATCAAGGCCCTTGGAACGTCCGACGGCGTTCACTGGCATGACATGCCCGTCGTGTCAGACGATGAGGGCAACCCTTCGTTCGCCTTGAGAGGCGGCATAGCGAAGACGGCCAGTGAGCGCGGAATCAGCCACATCCACCTCTCGATGAGCCACGACGCTGGAGTGGCCATCGCCTATGTGATCGCTGAGGCCGCCTGATCGTGCGCGCACTTCGAGAAGCCACCGTCAACCTCGACGTCGTCTCCGCCAACGTCGAAGCCCTTCGCCGCATTGTTGACACACCTCACTTTCTTGCCGTAACGAAGGCAAACGGTTACGGGCACGGAGCGGCGCCTATCGCCCGTGCCGCTCTTGACGGCGGCGCCGACTGGCTTGGCGTTATTGACGCGTCGGAAGCGAGAGTGCTGCGCGCTGCTGGAATTGACGCGCCGATTCTCACCTGGCTGCACTCTCCAGACGAGACCTTCGAGGCTGCCGTTGAGCTTGGCCTTGACGTTGGCGTGAGCTCGCTGTCTGAGCTTGACCGAGCGGCGGCAGCGGGGGTCGCTGCGGTACACGTGAAAGTGGATACCGGGCTGGGGCGTAATGGGTCTGCGCCAGAGCTCTGGGTGGCACTTTTCGAGCGAGCGCGTTCGCTCGAGCGTGGGGGTGGACCCGTGGTGCGGGGAATCTTCAGCCACCTCGCCAACGCCGGGGCAGAGGCGGATGCCGCCCAACTGCACGAGTTCGCTCGCGCACACGAGGTTGCCGCGTCGGTCGGCCTCGAGCCGGAACTGCGTCATCTTGCCGCGACGGAGGGCGCTCTTGGTTTTCCAGAATCCCGCTTCAACCTGGTGCGCGTGGGCCTGGGATGTTACGGGCTCTCGCCGTTTGTGGATCGCACACCGGCCGAGTTCGGGCTGACTCCTGCCCTCGAATTGAGCGCCGCCATTGTGTCGGTAAAACGAGTCCCCGCCGACAGCGGCGTCTCGTACGGGTACAGGTATCGAACTGAGCGCGACACCACCCTTGCTCTTGTTCCGCTCGGTTACGCAGACGGGGTTCCCCGTCACGCCTCGAACCGCGGCCCCGTGTCGATCGGTGGGCAGCAGTTCACGGTGTCGGGAATCATCGCGATGGATCAATTTGTTGTCGACGTGGGGGATGCGGCGGTAGCGGTGGGGGATCGCGCAGTGTTGTTCGGCAATCCGGCGCTTGGCATCCCTTCGTCGCGGGAGTGGGCGCTCGCGGCCGACACGATTGACTATGAAATTGTGGCGAGGCTCGGAGCGAGGATCGAGCGCAGATACATCGGTGGCGTGTGATGGAGCTCACCATCCCAACACCAGACGCGATGGAAGCTCTCGGCGCGGCTATCGCGCTTCAGTTGAGGGCGGGGGATCTTCTCGCACTGAACGGTGAGCTTGGCGCAGGCAAGACGACGCTCGTGCGGGGAATGGGTACGGCTCTTGGCGTGCGTGGGTCGGTCACAAGCCCCACCTTTGTCTTGGCACGAACCCACCCAAGAGCATCCGGGCCCCCTCTCGTTCACGTCGATGCGTATCGGCTCACGCGCCCAGCGGAACTCGATGACCTTGACCTTGATTTTGAGGGCTCCATCGTCGTTGTTGAGTGGGCGGCGGGAATGCTCGATGGCATTGCCGAATCGTGGTTGGAGATCGGCATCCGCAGGCCAAGGGGTGGGTCAGAATCCCCCGATGAGTCATCTGATGACCTCGGGTCAGAGTCTGCTGAACCGCGCGAGGTCACCATTCTTGGCCACGGTGCGCGCTTCGCAGACTTTAAGCTGTAGGCATGCTTCTCGCGATGGACACCTCTGCCGGCACGAGTGTCGCCGTCGTCGACGGCCAGACTGGGGTCTGCGTCGAGCGATCAGTTAATGACACGCGACGCCATGCAGAAGTGATCGGCGAGCTCGTCGTGGAGTGCTTGAGCGCTGCAGGGGTTACTGTGAAGCAGTTGACGGGCGTGGCGATCGGCATGGGACCCGGCCCGTTCACGGGGCTGCGGGTGGGGGTCGCGGCGGCGGGGACGTTTGCGCTTGGTGCCGAGCTTTCATTGCTTCGGGTGGTGAGCCATGATGCCGTTGCGTTCGACTACTACCGCTCAGGTTCGCAGGGCCCGTTGTTGGTGACGACGGATGCTCGACGGCAGGAACGCTATTGGTCTGCGTATCGTGGCGCGGATGGTTCGTTCGTGCCGGCCAGAGCCTCGGAGCCTGGCCTCGCTCGCCCAGAGCGTATCGCAGAACAGGTAACCGCCATACAGAGTTACACTCGGTTGGATGCAGAGTGGGTATCCGCGGCAGCCATTGGCGCACTGGCCGAAATGCTCGCCGCGCGAGGCAGCAATTTTGCTTCTGCCGAGCCCCTCTACCTGCGTTCGCCTGATGTGACGCCACCCAACGCCCCAAAAAGGGTGAGCTGATGGCCTGGCAACTGAGGCGCGCACTGCCCACCGACATCGACAGCATCATGCTCCTTGAGACGAACACGTTCTCGACGGATGCGTGGTCTACTGACATCATGCTGGGTGAGCTCCGAAGCGACCTCTGCTGGTATGTCGTGGCGTTCCGGCCCGAGACCCCGGAGGTGATCGAGGCCTACGCGGGTCTGCACGCGCCTCGCAATTCTGGATCAGCAGACATTCAGACCATCGCCGTAGCGCCAGAGTCGCGCCGAAGTGGGCTTGGGCGCCTGATCGTTCGCACGCTGGTGAACGAGGCCATGAAACGCGGTGCCACTGAAGTGTTTCTCGAAGTGCGCGCCGATAACCCAGCAGCAGAGAATCTCTACCTCTCTCTCGGCTTCGAAAAGATCGCGGTGCGCACGCGCTATTACCAACCAGATAATGTCGATGCGATTGTGATGCGACTCATTCCGGCTCGGTTAGGGCATGCCTTCACCGCCACCGAACTCCAGACACCGCCACCGAAGAACGACGCGCCGGCAGAAAGTTCCATGGGCGGGGAGCGCCCAGTTGCGGCGGAGGAGTCGTGAGCGATCACATCATGAGCGACGCAGCCAAGAAAGAGCCACTGGTTCTCGGCATCGAGACCAGTTGTGACGAGACCGGAATCGGCATCGTTCGGGGATCCACCTTGCTCGCAAACGTTATTGCCTCCTCGATGGAGGAGCACGCACGCTACGGCGGCGTCGTGCCAGAGATCGCCGCGCGAGCCCACCTTGAAGCCCTTGAGCCGACCATCACCGCGGCGCTTGCGGAGGCGGGGGTAACACTCCGCGAGCTGGATGCCATCGCTGTGACGAGCGGCCCCGGCCTCTCTGGCGCGCTCATGGTCGGTATCGCTGCGGCTAAAACGCTGTCAATTTCTCTCGACAAACCTCTGTATGCGGTCAACCACCTCGTGGGTCACGTTGGTGTTGACATTCTTTCGGGCGACGAGCTTCAGTACCCAACGATTGCCTTGCTCGTGTCAGGAGGTCACACCTCCCTGCTGCTGGTGCGCGACCTCCTTTCTGATGTCGAGTTGCTCGGCGAGACGATCGACGATGCGGCAGGCGAAGCGTTCGACAAGGTTGCTCGGTTGCTCGGCCTGTCGTACCCAGGCGGGCCGCAAATCGACCGTGCGGCGCTCGAAGGCCACGGCGATGGCGCGGCCATCCGGTTTCCTCGTGGGCTCAGTTTGCCGAAAGACATGGAGAAGCACCGCTACGATTTTTCGTTCTCTGGTCTCAAAACATCCGTGGCCAGAATGGTCGAACGGGTGCGTGACGATGGAGCTGAGGTGCCCGTCGCGGATGTCGCGGCAAGTTTTCGCGAAGCAGTCGTTGATGTGCTGATCACGAAAGCGCTCGCCGCGTGCGCCGATCGTGGAGTGCCAAGGCTTCTTCTCGGAGGTGGCGTGATTGCGAACGCGAGATTGCGGGAAGCAGCGCAGGCACGCTGCGCGGTGGCGGGCGTGGAGCTGCGCATTCCGCCATTGACGCTCTGTACCGATAACGGTGCGATGATTGCGGCGTTGGGTGCACAGCTCATCATGGCGGGCCACGCACCGTCGGGGATGGGGTTCGGAGCCGACTCAACACTGCCTGTGACCGAAATTCAGACATAGGTTCTCTGGTCTGTCGACGGCTCGCCACGTTGACAGCGGTGCCGAGCGGTGAGAACATAGCTGCGCTGGACCAATGACCGTATCCAAATTCTGGAGATCACATGACTGACCCCAACGTACCTTCGACTCCGCCGCCGTACGGCGCAGCTCCTGCTGCTCCTGCCGCTCCTTACGCGCCTTACGCAGCAGCGCCTGCAACAGGCTCATCCACCAACGTGCTCGCAATTATTGCGCTCATCGGTGCATTCGTGTTTCCGCTCGCCGGAATCATTTGTGGCCACATTGCGATGAAGCAGATTAAGAGAACAGGTGAGGGCGGACAGCAGCTCGCGCTCTGGGGAACGATCCTCGGATACGTGTTCACGGGAATCGCCGTGGTCATCACTGTTATCTACGTCATCTTCGTCGTTGTTATTGTGGGCGGCGCAGCCACAAGCGGCTACGGGTACGGCTACTAATTATTAAGTAACGGAGGCATTGCTTCCGTTGCGGTCTCATGCCCTTCGTGCCGGTAAGGCACGGAGGGCATGAGACGAATGCCTTTAGTAACTGCGTACGCCAGGAAGATGATGCCCAAGACCCCGCCAGATGACGCACGTGACTCCCGCGAAAGCCCGTACGGTCCGGCTACGCCAGAGTCAGAGTCAAAGCCGAAGTCGAAGCCAAAGTCCGAGTCACAGTCCGAGTCAAAGTCCAAAACAAGGCCAAAGTCCGCGCCGGAGCCAGACTCGAAAACGGCGGCGTCGGTTCTGCCTGCCGAAGTGCCCCCGGTTGAAGTCCCACCGGTTGTGGTGCCTCCCGTAGAATCGGCGCCTCCGGCCGTCTCCGCGCCTCCAGCCGCCTCCGCGCCTCCAGCATCATCGCCACCTCCAGCAGCAGTACCACCCGCACCGGCAGTACTCACTCCGACAGCAGGGCATCCGCCGCTCCCGCCGCTGCCTCCTGCGCCGTATGGCGTCGCAACTCCGCCTGCGATTCAATCACCCCGTTCGGCGTCGAGCGTCCTGAGCATCCTCTCGCTGGTGTTGAGTGTCTTAGGCATCCCCTTTATGTGCTGCTTTGGAAGCGGGTTGGTGTTCGCGTTGGCTGGCATCATTCTCGGCCACCTCGGTTTGGCCAGAGAAAGAATACGGGGCCTTGCCCTCGCTGGGATCATCACTGGCTACGTGGTGGCAGCGGTGTGCGTTGTCATTATCGTGACGGCGTTGTTATCCAGTTTCGGGCGCGGCTACTTCGGCCTATTTTGAGCCGTCGCTCGTCTTAACGACAGCGAGATGGTAGCCCGCGTCACGGCAAGAGATCGCGTATCAGCCCGCTCCACAGAATTGCTCCCACTGTCACGGCGCCAGCGATCCAATACAACGTTTGGGAGGATCGCTTTCCTCCGCGTTGCTGTAGGAGAACGCCAACCAGCGAGATCGCGACCGTGACGTATCCGGCGACAACGACCGGGTTCATGACGAGAGATGCGGCAACATCCCCGTGCAGCAGAGAGTACATCGCTCGGGTTCCCCCGCATCCGGGGCACTGGAAGCCGAACAGATGCAGAACAATGCACGGAGGAAAAATCGTTTCGCTGTAGGGGTCGCGGGCGGCAAAGAAGCCGTAGGCGGCGGCGTACAAGGCGAGGAAGCCCGCACTGAGGCCAACGCCGATGCGGTGCTGCCGTGCCCAGTTGATCGCCCTGTTCTGGATCGCCCTGTTCTGGACCTCTCTGTTCAGCCTCATTCTGTACTTGATCCTTCGCGCTCGGCAAGAAGCGCGCTGCGACGTCCATCCACGCGGGTGAGGATGATGGTTGCCGCATTCTTTCCTTTTGGCGCGAGCGTCTTTCGGAGTACAGCCGGGTCAACGTCGATTCCCCTCTTCTTGATTTCGAGAGTGCCGATGCCGTGCGCTTTCACCAGTCTCTTGAGCGCCTTCACGTCGTAGGGGATGCACTCCTTCACACGAAAGCGAGAGGCAAAAGGGGTGTCGATGGCGACATCCGAGGTGAGCCAGGCGATGCCATCGCTTGCCATTCCCGCACCGATCTGGCGACCGAGATCTCCGATGAGGCGAGCGCGGATGACGGCGCCGTCTGGTTCGTACATGAACTCGCCTAGCGTTCGAACCCCGACGTCAGCGCTGTCGGCGTTCGCAACCAGTTCGGCGCTTCCGTGTGGTCCGATCACGGTTGCTGCGCGGCGGATCCCATCGCGAGCGAGTGCCCCAAACCACAGTGCGAGCTCGACAACATCGCCACCGACCGAAACCCACTGTGCTTCAGCATCTTCTGGAACGATGTCCCGGTCGACGCCTGGACCGAGCTTGATACCGGTCGGGGTGGCCTGTGCAATGTCGAAGGCGACGTCAAGTGAGGGGGACCAGTCGTCAGGGTTTCGCGAGCGGTGCAGTGTTTTGCCGTCAGCAGTTGTTCGGCGGGCGGGGTCGAGCCAGACCCCGTCGACACTGTCGAGATCGAAATCTTCTGCCGCAGCATTAACGACGTGTGCGTTCGACCACGGCGCCAAGTTGTATGCAGCAATCGCCGCCGTAACCTCGTCGCGCTCGACAGCAACGACGTCAATCTCGAGTGCCGCCATGGCGAGAGCATCGCCACCGATCCCGCATCCGAGGTCGGCAACGCGGCGGATGCCCGCCGAACGAAAGCGCTGGGCATGCAACGCCGCAACTGACAATCTGGTCGCTTGCTCGAGGCCCGCCTCGGTAAACAGCATCCGTTCGGCAAATTCGCCGAACTTCGCCGCCCCGCGCCGGCGGAGTCTTGCTTGCGTGAGCACGGCGGCAACGAGTTCGGGTGAGTGCCCAGAGGAGCGCAGATCACTCACCATGCGCACGATGTCTGACCCCGAGTTGTAAGGGGGCAACTCGTCAAGCAATCTCAAACCTTCGGCGGAGAGAAGTGTGATGAGTTCATCCTTATCCATCGCCCCATTGTTGCGTAAGCGCTGTGGATTGGCACTCACGTTGCATGAGTGCCAGCCTCACGAGTACAGTTGATCTGGCACACTCGCAGTGAGAGTGCTAACCCACAAACTTTTCGAAGTAAGAAAGAGGTCAACCGTGTCGGTGTCCATTAAGCCGCTCGAAGATCGCATCGTTATCAAGCAGGTCGATGCAGAGCAGGTCACAGCGTCTGGTCTTGTTATTCCTGACACAGCAAAAGAGAAGCCGCAGGAAGGCGAAGTTATTGCTGTCGGCCCCGGCCGCATCGACGACAACGGCAACCGCGTTCCGCTCGACATCGCAGTGGGTGACAAGGTCATCTACTCGAAGTACGGCGGAACAGAGGTCAAGTTCGGTGGAGACGACCTTTTGGTTCTTTCCGCGCGCGATGTGCTCGCTGTAGTCGTTCGCTAGAACACTTTTCACAGGAGGGGTTCGCCGGTGTGACCGGCGGGCTCCTTTTGTCGTTCTAGAGTGAACCTAATGTCGCAATCATCTTCCCCTACCCCACCCGCGCTAACGCAGCGCTCTGGGATTATTTTTGCGTTCGCTGCCTACGGGTTTTGGGGCTTTATGCCCATCTACTTTCTCGCGCTCGACCCCACAGGGCCGTTCGAGATTGTTGTCTGGCGTGTGCTGTTTTCTCTTCTCTTTTGCGCGCTGACTATTCTCGTCCTGCGCAAGTGGGGCGCAGTGCGCGCCGTTCTCCGTGATCGTCGCACGGTGTTGCTTCTCGGGCTCGCCGGTGTTCTCGTCTTCATCAACTGGCAGGTGTACGTCATCGCTGTGGTCACGGGCCACGTGAACGAGGCTGCGCTTGGATACTTTATGAACCCGATCGTGACCGTGCTGCTTGGCGTGATTGTGCTGCACGAACGACTGCGGGGTATGCAGTGGGCGGCGGTGAGCATTAGCGCCATTGCCGTTATCGTGCTTGCCGTCAATTACGGAGTGTTTCCGTGGACTTCCCTCATATTGGCGGTCTCTTTCGGGTTATACGGGCTCGTTAAGAAAGGCGTCGGGCCGCGTGTTGACGCGCTCACAGGGCTCGCGGTCGAAACTGCCTGGCTCGCGCCGATCGCTATAGTGCAGCTTCTCATCGTCGGTGCCACCACGGGTGTCGTGTTTGGAAATGCTGGCGTTGCCAATACCGTGCTTCTCGTGGCAGCGGGAGTTGTCACGTCGGTTCCGCTTCTGCTGTTTGCTGCCGCGGCGCGCCGCTTGCCACTCTTCATTATTGGCTTCATTCAGTATTTGACTCCCATCTTGCAGTTCATGATCGGAACCTTCATCCTTCTCGAGGCGATGCCTCCTGAGAGATGGGTGGGCTTCTCACTCGTGTGGCTCGCGCTCATCCTTCTCAGCATCGACATGATGTTTCATGCGCGGTCTGTTCGACGCGCCTCGCCATTGCCTGGCTAGTGGTTGGGTAGTCTTCGAAACGTGTCGCAACGAACTTGCAAGCTTCCTCGTCGTCGTCGGTTGGCCACCGCCGTCACGGTCGGTATCCTCTGCAGCCTTCTTGCCGCGTGTGCGCCAAACGCCCCCATGCCTGTTCCGACGGCCACCGCAAGTGCTACTCCACTACCTAAGGGCGATGGCGTACTCACGATCGGAACGCTGTTCCCCACTACCGGTGCGACCGCGTTTCTCGCTAAGTCGCAAGACGCGGGGGTCGAGCTTGCCGTTCGTGAGATCAATGAGGCCAGTGGTGTCAACGGAAAACCCGTGGTGGTATTCCACCAAGACTCTGGTGACGCGTCCACCGCGAAAGCAGAGGAATCGCTCGCCTTCCTGGTTTCTAAGAGCGTCGACGTGGTGATTGGTCCTTCGTCGTCGATTCTTGCCGAACGACTACTTCCCGCAGCAACGAGCGCTGGAATCGTGATGATCTCGCCTTCTGCCACGAGCCCAACGCTCACCTCTCTTAAGGGCGGGGGCTTGCTGTTCCGCACGATTCCTTCCGAGGCGCTAGAAGGCAAAGCGCTGGCTAATGTGATCGGCAAGAGTCGGGTCGCTCTTGTGTACTATTCGGATGACGCCGGCCGTGCCGTACACGATATGTTCGCTGCTGAGCTGAAGGCCAATGGCGGCGAGCTCGTCGCCAGCGAGAAGTTTTCGGATACAGCAAGTGACGCAGGCAAGATCGCGTCGGCACTGACCACGGCCAAACCCGACGTTGTTGTGCTCACGAGCCCCTTTAGCGCGATGGACAAAAACAAGGAGATCATCCTTGCCCTGTCGAAAGCGGGCTTTGGCGGCACAAAGTTGTGGCTGACGAGCCAGAACCTCGCGGACTATTCGCAGGCGTTGCCAGAGGGAACTCTCACGGGCGTCAACGGCATTCTCGAAGGTGCATCCTCGGATGCCGAGTTTCAGGTACGCGTAAAAAGCGCTGACCCTGCCGTTTCTGACTTCCGCTACGCGGCAGAGGCCTACGACGCGACGATTCTCGCTGCACTCGCCGCGATAGTGGCGGGGGACGACAGCGGGCGCTCCGTGGCAAGCGCGCTGCGCACCGTCTCTTCCTCTGGGATCAAGTGCATGAGCTTCGGTGAATGCCGTGAAGTGCTGAAGACACGAACAGACATTGACTACGACGGAGTCTCTGGCCCGATCTCACTCGACGACAACGGAGACCCACGCTCTGCTCCGTACGGCGTATATAAGTACGGTGCCGATAATAAGTTCACGTTTATTGAGACCGTAACGGCGGATTAGGGTCTGGCTGCTCGATCCTGTTGAAACTGCCCCCCGACATGGGGGCAATTGAGGTTACGAAAGGTAACGATTCGGCGGTGTTACCGGGCTGTAACCGCAGTTGGTGGAGATGCGCGGGGATACTCAATACCCTGTACAACAACGCCAGAGTAGTTCTGTCGTGTAAGCACATTCGAAACGCAAGGAGCAACATGCGCGAATTCGCGAAGGCTAAGGCCTCCAGCTCAAAAAACCTCAGGTCGGCCCTCACCGGGATCGCAATCGTCGGAGTCGGGGCACTGGTTCTCAGTGGCTGCACCCCGACCGGTGGCGATACCCCCAAGGGTCCTCAGAAGGAACTCACACTGAAGATTGGCACCCTGCTTCCGCAGACCGGTGCCCTGGCATTCCTCGGCCCGCCCGAAGAAGCCGGTGTCGCACTAGCTGCCAAGGAGATCAACGATGCTGGCCTTGGCATCAAGGTAGAGGTTACCTACGGTGACTCTGGTGACCCAGACAACAAGGCATACGCGACGACGGTTCCGAACCTCCTCTCTGAGAAGGTCGACGCTGTTCTCGGCGCTGCCTCATCTGGTGTGTCCAAGCTTGCGATTGACCAGATCATCGGTGCAGACACAATGATGTTCTCCCCGGCGAACACCTCACCGGACTTCACTGACTGGGATGACAACAACCTGTACTGGCGTACCGCGCCCTCCGACCTGCTGCAGGGCGAAGTGCTGGGTAACCTCATTGCTGAAGATGGTGCCAGCACGTTGGGCATGATCGTTCTCAATGACGCATACGGTACTGGCCTCGAGAAGGTAATCAACACGACGTTCACAGCCGCTGGTGGTGAGGTCGTCGCTTCCGAGTTCTTCAACGCGGGTGACACCAACTTCTCCGCTCAGATCTCTGCTGTGGTGGCACAGAACCCCGGCGCGATTGCGTTGATCACGTTTGACGAGATCTTCACCATCCTGCCCGCGCTCAAGGATGCCGGCTACGACACCTCCAAGGTGTACCTGTGCGATGGCAACCTGAAGCAGTTCGGTGCGGACCTGCCTCCTGCAACGTTGACCGGTGCGAAGGGAACCACCCCTGGCCCAGTGCTGGCGGATGACTTCCAGAAGCGCCTGAACGACATCTACACGGCTCAGTTCAGCGGAACGCTGAGTGACTACAGCTATGCTGCAGAGTCCTACGACGCGGTCATGCTGATGGCGCTTGCTGCTCTTGCAGCTGGCTCGACGGACGCCAACGTCTTCAAGGAGAAGATGGTTGAAGTTTCCGGTGGATCCGGTGACGGCGAGAAGGCGACCGACTTCGCGTCGGCTGCTGCGATCATCAACGGTGGCGGCGTAGTCGACTACGACGGTCCTTCAGGGCCGATCTCGTTCGACGAGCACGGCGACCCGACGGAAGCGACCATTGGTATCTTCCAGTACGGTGCAGACAACATGCACACCCGCATCAACTAAGACGCGGTAAGCACGTCGAAGGCCCCGACCTCACTGTCGGGGCCTTTTGCGTTGCGCGACGCGCTTGTCGAATGGAACGCCACTAGCCACGCCTAATTGTTCCCGTTCGTCACTATTGGTCAATGTCGACGGGGCCGGATCGCGACAAACGGGAACTGTCGCTGCGGTTTCTTCTCGATTCGTGAGCTGAGATCCGTTCTCTGAGGCGCTCGAAAAGCGGGGGTGCGCCCGCCCTATCCTGGTTGCTCCCTTCGAGAGCCCCAGGGAGCGGATGAGGGCTTCTCTCGAGGGCACTAGGGAGCGGGAGCGGGCTCCGTTCGAGAGCCTCAGGGAGCGGATGCCGTGCTTAAAGCGAAGAGGGCCCCGACCGTGATGGTCGGGGCCCTCTTCAGCGTCTCTGAGATGCCCGACGCGGCGGCTTCGCCCAGTGTTGCGAGGTAGAGGCTGATGACCGTGGGATCGTTCAGCAGCTCGCGTCCTGTGCCCGTGTAGGCATCCGTGCCCTGGTCGAGCACGTACCCACGGTCACAAATCTGCAGGCAACGACGAGCGTTCTGTTCGACCATGATGGTCGTCACACCGGCCTTGTTGATCTCTGACACCCGAATGAACGCTTCATCCTGTCGAACAGGTGAGAGCCCGGCAGAGGGCTCGTCGAGGAGCAGAACGTGCGGGTCCATCATGAGCGCGCGTGACATGGCAACCATCTGGCGCTCACCACCAGAGAGTGAACCAGCGCGCTGCTTCAGACGGTTGGAGAGTTCACCGAAGATCGAGGTAACAAACTCGAGCCGCTCGTCGTAGATCTTGGGGTTCTGGAACAACCCCATCTGCAGGTTCTCTTCGATCGTGAGGGAAGGGAACACGTTGTTGTTCTGCGGAACCATGCCAACACCCTTGGCGACAAGCTTGTCTGCCGCAAGGAACGTGATGTCATCACCGTGAAGGGTGATGGTGCCACCACGAACGTTCACTTGGCCGAAGATCGCCTTCAACAGCGTGGACTTACCTGCGCCGTTTGGTCCGATGATGCCGATGAGCTCGCCCTCACCGACAGTGATGTTGCAGTTGTTGAGAATGTCGATCCCTGGCAGGTAACCTGCGGTCAGATCCTTGACTTCGAGAACGGGGCGAAGTGTGGTGCCGTCAGTCATTTTTTCCCCTTCTTCGAGGCTTGATTGAGTGTCTCAGACAAATCGATTCGCCCCGTGACGACACCAAGATCGGTGTCTTGGTGAGCTCCGAGGTATGCATCGATGACGGCGGGGTCTTTCATGACGATCGCGGGCGGGCCCTCTGCGACAATTTTACCCTCAGCCATGACAACGACCCAGTCGGCGATGTGACTCACCATCTGCATGTCGTGCTCCACGAAGAGCACGGTCATGCCCTGCTCCTTAAGCCCGAAGATGTGATCGAGCAGCGACTGGGTCAGCGCTGGGTTGACCCCGGCCATAGGCTCATCGAGCATGACCAGAGTCGGGTCGCTCATGAGGGCTCGTGCCATTTCGAGAAGCTTGCGCTGGCCGCCGGAAAGGCTGGCAGCGAAGTCCTCCACCTTTTTATCAAGCTTGAAGCGCTCGAGCAGCTCCATCGCTTTGATCTCAATCTTGTTGTCCTGTGCCCTCCACAGCCAGGGGAACATCGACGCCCACAGGCGTTCTCCCGACTGACCCTTGGCACCCAACTTCATGTTCTCGAGAACTGAGAGCATGCTCAGCGCCTTGGTGAGCTGGAACGTTCGGATCTGGCCGAGCTGGGAGACCTTGAAAGAAGGCAGGCCAGCCAGCGCTTTACCGTTGAACGACCAGGTTCCGGTGTCCGGTTTGTCGAAGCCAGACAAAAGGTTGAACAGTGTGGTCTTTCCGGCACCGTTCGGACCGATGAGCGCGGTAATGACACCTCGTTGAATCTCCAGGTGCTCCACGTCGACTGCCTTGAGCCCACCGAATTGGCGGGTTACGTTGTCGGCAACCATGATCGGGTCGGTCTTGGCGACTCCGGGAACAAAGTCCCCGACAGCGATGCCAGTGGACTTCTCTCGTGCATTATTTGCGGGCATTGAATGACAGCTCCCTCTTGTCGCCGAGTATGCCTTGCGGCCGGTAAATCACGATAAGCATGAGCGCAAGCCCGACAAGGACGAATCGTAGGATTCCTGCCTGGGAAGGCGTAATGCCCGGGAGCCAACCCTGCGCTGCCATAGCTGGGAGGAAAATGCCGAGGAAGGCGTAGATCATCCAGAAGATCACAGTGCCAAGCACCGGACCCCAGATGGTCGCCGCGCCTCCGAGGAGAAGAATGGTCCACAGGAAGAAGGTCAGTGAGGGCAGATAGACCTGCGGAACAACAGCTGACGGAAGTACAAGGACGACGCCACCGAGGGTTCCCAAGATTCCACCAATGATCAGCACCTGCATCTTGTAGGCAAAGACGTTCTTGCCGAGTGCGCGCACCGCATCTTCGTCTTCACGGATACCGCGAACTACACGACCCCACGGGCTTCGCATGAGCGCCCAGACTGCCCAGATGGCGACCGCAAGAATACCGAGTCCAAATACTCGGACCCACAGGTCATTCGCGCTGTACGTCCAGGGACCGAAACCGTACGTTCCTTCTGGGAACGGGTTCGCTGCGCGGAAGCTTGCGTGATAGTTGCCGAGGCCATCTGCCGAGTTCGTGACGTCATCGAGAAGAGTCGACTGCACAATCAAGCGCAAAGCCTCTGCCGCGGCGATAGTCGCGATAGCCAAGTAGTCCGCGCGAAGCCGCAGCGTCGGCAGACCCAGAAGCAGCGCGAAGATAATGGAGGCAACGATTCCGGCGAGAATTCCAGCCCACCAGGGCAACCCGAAGGTCAGAATGGAAATTGCGTAAGCGTAGCCACCGATGAGCATGAAGCCGGCCTGACCGAAGTTCAGCAAACCACCGAAGCCGAAGTGCACGGCGAGACCGAGAGTGGCGAGCGCATATGCGATCGTCTCGGGGGCGAGGATCCACGAGGCGGTTTGCCCCAAGATGCCGATGAAGTCCATTAACCGATCCTCTCTTTCTTGCCCAACAAGCCTTGTGGTTTCACCAGAAGAACGAGGATCAACACAAGCAGTGGTCCGACGTACTTAATGTCTGACGAGAACCACAATGGAGTGAGTTCTACGAGTAGACCGACAATGATCGAGCCGAGCAACGCACCGAACGCGGTTCCGAGGCCACCCAGAACAACGGCAGCGAAGATGAGCAGCAGGATCTGCCAACCCATATCCCACTTAATTCCGGGGCGGAAGTATGCCCACAGGATTCCGGAGAGTCCCGCGAGCACGGTTCCCAAAATCCAAACGATCCGAATGACACGGTCCACGTCGATGCCTGACGCCGCGGAAAGCGAAGCGTTGTCATTGATCGCACGAGTTGCCTTACCTGTGCGGGTGTACATCAGCCAGTAAGCGACTGCGGCGAGGACGACGATCGATACGCCCATGCTGATCATGTCGATGATGGACAACGAGATGGGGCCAAGGAGCTGAATCTTCGCTGTCGCTGACGCGTCCGTGGGAAGCAGGGTCGTGCCGCCGCCAATGAAGAACTGGAAGATATAGCGGAGCATGAGTGAGAATCCGATACTGACAATCATCAGCTGCACTACGCTCAGCCCCCTCTTTCGAAGAGGTTTCCATATCACTGCGTCTTGCGTGTACCCAAACACGACAAGCAATATGAGCGTGAGCGGAACGGTGACCCAGATTGGGAAGGAAAGTGTGACGCTGAAGAGGAGCGCAAAGACCGCTCCCAGCGTCACCATCTCAGCGTGCGAGAAGATCGAGATACCCGTTGTACCGAAGATCAGTGAGAGACCGATAGAGGCGAGGGCGAGCATGAGCCCGAAGTTCAGGCCGCTAATGACGCTCGAGACAAACCGATCGATGAACGGTGTGACTACACGTTCACCCTTGCCAAGGAAGAAGTTAATCGAGGCGTTCTTCGTAAGGCCGAACTCAGCGACGATCGTTGCACCCTTATCAGTGATGGTGACGCGGTCGTTTCCTTCTTCACTCACGATGACGCCGTCGGGAAGAGTCGACTCGATGAGTGTGATGTCGTACTTGTCCTTCTTAGGAACGCCGACCTTCCACTTGCCATCCGCATCGGTCTTTACCTTGGCGTCGTAGCCTCCGCCTTTGACGACGAGCTGAACGCCATCGAGGGGTTCGCCGTTGTATTTGACGTTGCCGCTAAAGACGTAGTCGTATTTATCGACATTCGTCTCGTCGGCATGAGCCGGCGCCACCGCGACAGTCGCGAACGCCACGGCCGCCAAAACGGTTGCGAATAACAGCACCATTGGTCGCTTCATAATGGAGCGAGAACGCTGAGCAAGAACCACGAGACCTCCAAGACGGGCCAGCAAGAGAAAAGGGATTGGATCTCGGGCTTCGGCTGCCGTCATCGTTGACAGTACCTGCCGATTATGACCTATTCGGCGCTTGCATTTCCACATGAATGCAAACATCGCCTGAATGGAGGCGACGGTGCTCGGCGAAACGATACGATGAAATACCGGAATCAGCGTGGCGTCCGGCCATTTCATAACGGCGGATAACAATTCGGAGACTAATGCAGCAGCCAGACCCATTCGGATTCATCGGACTCACCTACGACGACGTGATGCTGCTCCCGGGGCACACCGACGTTATCCCCAGCGAGGCCGACACGACGTCGAGACTCACCCGAAACATCCGCGTCGCCACCCCCCTGATCTCGGCCGCCATGGACACCGTCACCGAAGGCAGAATGGCGATCGCCATGGCCAGGCTCGGTGGCCTCGGCATATTGCATCGCAACCTTTCTATCGACGACCAGGCCTCTTTCACCGACAAGGTCAAGCGCAGTGAATCTGGGATGATCACCAATCCCGTCACCACAACACCCGACGCCACCGTCGCAGAGGTAGATGCGCTGTGCGGCCAGTTCCGTGTCTCGGGGCTGCCCGTTGTCGAGGGAGACGGAAAGCTCGTCGGAATCATCACCAACCGGGATATGCGCTTCGTGTCGACCACCGACAAGCAGACCGCACTCGTGCGCAACATCATGACCCCGATGCCGCTCATCACCGCGCCAACCGGAATCGAACCAGACGACGCCATGGCGATACTCGCCAAACACAAGATCGAGAAACTGCCTCTCATCGATGAGAATGGCAAACTCACCGGGCTCATCACGGTCAAAGACTTCGACAAAACCGAAAAGTACCCCAACGCGACCAAAGACGACGAGGGCCGCCTGCGCGTAGGCGCAGCGATCGGATTCTTCGGCGACGCGTGGCAACGTGCAGGCGCACTCGCCGATGCCGGTGTCGATCTCATCGTCGTAGATACTGCCAACGGTGAATCAGAAGGCGAGATCAGCATCATCCGCCGCCTCAAAGCAGACCCAGCTTTCGCGAACATCGATATCATTGGTGGCAACGTCGCGACGAAGTCTGGCGCCCAAGCGCTCATTGATGCAGGGGCAGATGCCGTAAAAGTGGGGGTGGGCCCAGGCTCCATCTGCACCACTCGCGTGGTCGCCGGCGTCGGTGTTCCGCAAGTCACCGCCGTGTACGAAGCGTCGCTGGCAGCGCGAATCGCCAACGTGCCCGTGATCGCTGATGGAGGACTCCAGTACTCGGGAGACATCGCCAAGGCGCTCGTCGCCGGAGCTGAATCTGTCATGCTCGGCTCGCTGCTCGCCGGAACGGATGAGAGCCCAGGCGACATGCTTTTCATCAACGGCAAACAGTTCAAGTCGTATCGCGGCATGGGTTCCCTCGGCGCCATGCAGTCACGGGGCAAGCAGACCTCCTACTCGCGCGACAGGTACTTTCAGGCCGATGTCGCCAGCGATGATGCGCTCATCCCCGAAGGAATCGAAGGCAAGGTCGCCTACCGCGGTCCCGTCTCCTCCGTGGTGTACCAACTACTCGGCGGTCTGCGGCAGTCCATGTTTTACACGGGGGCACACACCATCGAAGAGCTTCGCGCCAAAGGCAAGTTCGTGCGCATCACCGCAGCGGGGCTCAAAGAATCGCATCCGCATGACATTCAAATGGTGATGGAAGCGCCCAACTACCGTCACTAGCTCGTGGCCGGTCGGCTCGGCTACCGCGGGCTCCCCACAAGACGGAACAACCAGCGCGAGGAAACTGCCATGGGTTACATCGACGTCAACGGAGTTTCGCTGTCTCTTCCCGATGGGCGACCGCTGCTCGACGAGGTGAGTTTTCGCGTGGGCGAGGGAACCACGAGCGCGGTCCTTTGACCGCTTTCTCGTGTTTGGGGGCGACGGCAAGGTGCACGAATCTGATGAGCCGGTGTGGGACGAGTCCCGTGTGATCCGCGCTCGCTAGCCGCCGGTTCGTTGCCTTGCCGCTGCGCGCCGCCTGCGCCGTCCCTTCGCGCCGCCGCGCCGCCGGAGCCGTCCTCGCACCAGAAAGCAGCTTTACGCGCCAGTTAGCTCGGGCGCGCGCAGCAGCTTTCTGGCGCGGGGAGAAGTTAGTTCCTGTTCTCCCCATAAGTAACTGGCCCGAGAATTTCACCAACAGTTGGGAACACGTGTGACCTCGGGCAGAGATTGCGCGAAGGTAAGTGCATGGGCTTGCTTGAGCAAAACACTCACGGACTCGTCCTGAGTTCAGATCTTGACCGGTTGGGCCTCAACGAATCGACCTACCAGCGAGCCGTGGCCAGAGGTGAGTTGGTTCGGTTGCGCAGGGGCGCGTATTGCGACGCTGCGGAATGGAATCGATTATCGTCCCGTGAGCGGTACCTCATCCGAATGCGGGCGGTGGCGGTCTCAAGCACACGCAGCCCGGTGTTCTGCGGCCACTCTGCCGCCGCGGTGTGGGAAATGCCGGTTCCGCTCGACTGGCCGAGCCAAGTTCACGTTCTTTCGCCCCCAGCAACGGGTGGGCGTTCTCGGCACGATATTGTTCGCCACCCGATTGCGGACGCGGTCGAACATGTAGTCGAACACCAAGGGTTCCTCGTAACGGATGTCGCGGGAACTGCGGCAGACATGGCGCTCACGCTCCCTTTCGCTCAGGCCGTCGGATGTGTGGATTGGGCACTCTGGCGACGTAATAACTTTCGTGTTTCCAAAACGGCCATCGGTGTCGAGTTGAGCAGAAGAGCGCCCAGATATCGGCGACGCCATGCCGAAGCGGTCCTGAACTTTGCCACAGAGATGTCAGATTCCTATGGAGAGTCTCTGGCTCGGTCCGTCATGTTTGAGCTTGGGTTTGAACCCCCACAGCTTCAGGCGAAGTTCCGTGACGAGTTTGGTGAAATGGTGGTGGACTATTTCTGGCCGGGGGTGCGCATTGTGGGCGAGTTCGACGGTAAAAGTAAGTACTTACTGCCCTCGTACGGGGCCGCAAGCACTCCAGGTGAGATCGTGTGGCGAGAGAAGAAGCGCGAGGATCGATTACGTCGACAAGTTGCTGGTGTAGTCAGGATGGTGATGGCAGATGTCATGAATCCGGCTCGCTTCTGCCGCCTGCTGTCTGGGGCCGGAATTCCTCGCGACCGAGATTAAGCCCGCCGGAAGGCACTCCCCGCGCACCAACCCGGCTCAGAGCCCACCTAGTAAGTGGAGCGTGGAGAGGGTTACTGACGCAGCGATGCGCTTTGGGGAGGGGCAGGGAGCGCGATAGCTCGGGAGCGTGACAGGAGCAGGGAGCGCGATCGTTAGCGAGTGAGTGCAATCGTTAGCGAGTGAGCGCGGCGATGCGGGTGATGGCCTCGGCGAGTGTCTCTGGCGAACACGCCATGTTGAGGCGGGCGAAACCACGACCCTGATCGCCGAACGGCGGGCCGTTGCTGAGCGCTACCTTCGCGTGCTCGAGGATGTGCGCGGCCGGGTCGTCGCCCCACCCGAGTTCGCGAAAGTCGAGCCACGCCAGGTAGGTGGCCTGAGGCATCCGGTATTTCACCGTGGGAAGGTGCTCCTCAAGAAGCGTCGCGAGCAGGCGGCGGTTTGCATCTAGTGCCGAGAGGATGCCGTCGAACCAGTCGACGCTGTCGCGGTACGCAGAGACACTCGCCTTGAGCCCCAACAGGCTTGTGCGCCAGTACACCTCGAGGGGCATTCCGCCGACAATCTCTTGGTTCGGACCTCCAGCGGTGACCATGATGGCGCACTTGAGCCCGGCAAGGTTCCACGCTTTACTCGCGGCGGTGACACAGATGCCCACCATGCGCGCGTTGTCGGAGACAGCGAGGAACGGCGTGAAGGTGGCGCTCGCGTAGGTGAGCGGGCCGTGAATTTCGTCGCTCACGACGGTGGCGCCGTACTGTGCCGCGAGGTCAGCGACCGCGCTCAGTTGTTCTGCCGAGTGGGCAAGGCCGACCGGGTTGTGCGGGTTGCAGAGCAGAAATGCCGTTGCTCCGTCTTTGAACGCGGCCTCAATGCCGTCGAGGTCGAGCGACCATCCTTCGTCGATCCCACCGGCAAGCGGCACCTCGACGACCTGCCTGCCAGCCTCTTCGACGAGGTCAAAGAACGGAAAATACACGGGCGTGGTGATGATGACGCCGTCGCCCGGCGCTGTCACGCGACGCAGAGACTCGACGACCGCCACCCCGACATCCGTCGTTGTCCACACTTGTTCTGGGTCGACCGTCCAGCCCCAGCGGGCTTTGGCAAATCCGGCAAATTCCTCGGGGAGTTCCGACGTGGGCGGCGCATAACCGGTATCGGAGTTATCGATCGTGGCATGAAGATTTTTGGCGATGGCCGGCGCGAGCGGAAAATCGCTTTCGGCGACGAACAAGGGAAGCACGTCATCCGGAAATGCGCGCCATTTCATGCTGGTGCGCGTACGAAGAACGGTGAGTGAGTCAGCAGTGACATCCATGACCCCAGCATGCCATGTTGCCAGCGCCAAGGGTCGGTAGGCTGGGGGGGTGAGTGACATCGAGATCGGCAGGGCGAAGCGCGGTCGTCGCGTCTACGCATTCGACGACATCGCGATCGTGCCTAACCGCCGCACGCGTGACCCAGAAGACGTCTCAGTGAGCTGGACGATCGACGCATACCAGTTCGACATTCCCGTGCTCGCTGCCCCCATGGATTCTGTGGTGTCGCCGGCGACGGCGATCCAGATCGGTCAGCTTGGCGGCCTTGGCGTACTGAACCTCGAAGGCCTATGGACGAGGTACGACGACCCTGAGCCTCTCCTCAAAGAGATCAGCGAACTGCCCGCTTCTGACGCCACGCGGCGCATGCAAGAGATTTATGCCGAACCAATTCAACCGGAGCTCGTCACGAGCCGCCTTGCGGAGATTCGCGAGGCCGGAGTAACTGTTGCCGGGGCGCTCTCGCCCCAGCACACGCAGCGCCTCTACAAAACAGTGATTGACGCCGGTGTTGATCTTTTCGTGATCCGTGGCACCACGGTGAGCGCGGAGCACGTCTCCAAGACGCAGGAGCCACTCAACCTCAAAAAGTTTATTTACGAACTCGATGTTCCTGTGATCGTGGGCGGAGCGGCTGGGTACACGCCCGCGCTGCACCTCATGCGCACGGGGGCGGCTGGTGTGCTCGTCGGTTTCGGGGGCGGCGCAGCATCCACGACGAGGGCGAGCCTCGGCATCCACGCACCCATGGCGACAGCGGTGGCAGATGTCGCTGGCGCTCGTCGTGACTACCTTGACGAGTCTGGTGGCCGCTACGTTCACGTCATCGCCGACGGCGGGCTGGGTAGCTCAGGCGACATTGTGAAAGCCATATCGATGGGAGCGGATGCCGTGATGCTCGGCAGCACGCTCGCGCGCGCCACCGAAGCGCCGGGTGGCGGCATGCACTGGGGTGCTGAAGCGCACCACCCAGAACTTCCGCGCGGAAACCGTGTAGAAGTTGGCTCTGTTGCTGCGCTTGAGCAGATTCTGTTCGGGCCGGCGACGGACGCCTCAGGCAACGTCAACCTCATCGGCGCACTCCGGCGCGCGATGGCAACAACCGGATATTCGGACTTGAAGGAATTCCAACGGGTCGAGGTTGTCCTCGCGCCGTACCACGCCTAGGGGATGACCATGGCTAAAAAAACTGTCACACGTTCAACGAAGCTCGGCCCTGAAGAACGGGCGGCGGCCATCACGGCGCTCAAGGGCAAAGAGCTCGACATTCTCGTCATTGGTGGCGGCATCGTCGGCACCGGCAGCGCGATGGACGCCGTCACGCGCGGCCTTCGGGTCGGAATGGTGGAGGCACGCGACTGGGGCAGCGGCACCTCGAGCCGGTCGTCGAAGCTCGTGCACGGCGGCATCCGGTATCTTGAACAGCTCAACTTTCGACTCGTACGCGAGGCCCTGATCGAGCGCGGTTTGCTGTTGCAGCGGCTCGCCCCGCACCTCGTGAAGCCGGTGCGCTTTCTGTACCCGCTGACCACGCCCATCATCGAGCGGCTTTATATTGGCGCGGGAATGCTGCTGTACGACCTGTTCAGCTACAGCGGTGGTCGGCCGCCTGGCGTTCCGCACCACCGCCACCTGAGCAAGCGGCAGGTGCACAAGCTCATGCCTAGCCTGCGAGATGACGCAATGGTGGGTGGCATCACCTACTACGACGCGCAGGTTGATGACGCACGCTACGTGTCGAGCCTCGCGCGCACCGCATCGTTCTATGGCGCGCATGTGGCGAACCGCGTGCGGGTTGAAGGTTTTCTCAAGGTGGGCGAGCGCGTCGTTGGCGTGCAGGCGCACGATTTACTCACCGACGAGCGCTTCGAGATCAAGGCGCGTCAGGTTGTGAATGCGACGGGCGTGTGGACGGACGACACCCAGGCGATGGTCGGCGAACGCGGGCAGTTCAAGGTGCGCGCGTCGAAGGGCATCCACCTCGTTGTTCCTCGTGACAGGTTTCAGTCGAAGGCGGGGCTACTGCTGCGCACCGAGAAGAGTGTGCTGTTCATCATTCCCTGGGGCAGGCACTGGCTTATCGGCACGACCGACACCGACTGGAAGCTCGACAAGGCACACCCGGCGGCGACCACCGCCGACATCGACTACCTGTTGGAGCATGTGAACAAGGTCATCAATGTTCCGTTGACGCGGGAGGATGTCGAGGGCGTTTACGCGGGGCTGCGCCCCCTGCTCGCGGGCGAAAGCGATGAGACTTCCAAGCTTTCTCGCGAGCACATTGTTGCCCACAGTGTGCCAGGTCTTGTCGTGGTTGCGGGTGGAAAATGGACCACGTACCGCATCATGGCGAAGGATGCCATCGACGAGGCGGTCGCCGCGCTCGACGAAAAGGTGCCGAAGAGTACAACGGAAGACGTCGCGCTGCTTGGTGCAGAGGGTTACCAGGCAGCCTGGAACAAGCGCTCGAAGATCGCTCGGGCATTCGGCGTTCACCGCGTGCGCATCGAGCACCTGTTGAACCGCTACGGCACCATGACGGACGAACTGCTTGACCTCATCCGGGAGCGCCCAGAACTCAACCACGCCCTGCCAGGAGCAGACGACTACCTCGAGGCTGAAGTTGTGTACGCCGCAACCCACGAAGGTGCGCTGCACCTGGACGATGTGCTTGCGCGCCGCACTCGAATCTCCATCGAGGCGTGGGACCGCGGTGTTTCGGCCGCCCCCGTTGCCGCGCGCCTGATGGGCGAGGTGCTTGGGTGGAGCGAGGAACGTGTCGAGCAAGAGGTGCAGTTCTACCTCAAGCGCGTCACGGCAGAGCGCGCAAGCCAGCAGGAGCCGGATGATGCCTCCGCCGACCGCGTGCGCCTCGAGGCTCCCGACATCACTCTCACGAAATAGCCATGCTCAGAATTGCCCTTCGTCCGCGCTGGATCGGTGCGCTCATTTTGGCCCTCGCCGTCGCGGCAGGCTTTGCCCTGCTCAGTCAGTGGCAGATTTCCCGCAGCGTGAGTGAGGGAACCGTTGCAGAACGGCCGACAGAAACGACCCTGCCTCTGGAGGATGTTGCGACACCTCAGCACGACATGTCTGCCAAAGCGGATGGGCAGCGCGTGGCGGTCTCCGGCTACTACAACCTTGACGACACCGTTATTTTGAGCGGCCGCATCAATCACGGCGAGAGTGGTTACTGGGTCGTCGCGCACCTCACTGCAGAGGATGGCGCCGGTGTTGCGGTCGCTCTCGGCTGGAGTGCATCCGAGAGCGAAGCGAAAAGGCTGGCCACTGAGGTTCCTGCCGCTGACTCGAGGAACAACGCCATTGCGGTATCTGGTCGGTTGGTGGGAGACGAGGGCCCGCAGACCAGTGACTTTCAGTCTGGCGAGCTTCACGCTCTGTCGATGGGCGAGATGGTGAACCTGTGGTCGAGCGTGGATGACGCCGGCGTGTACAACGGCTACATCGTGTCTGCCACACCGCTTGCAGGCTTGGACACGATCGACGCGCCACCACCCGACACCTCGGTGGAAGTGAACTGGTTGAACATTTTCTACGCCGCAGAGTGGGTCATCTTTGCCGGGTTCGCGGTCTTCCTCTGGTGGAGGCTCGTGCGGGACGTGTGGGAGAGAGAGCGCATGCTAAAGCATGAGGCCGAGGCCATTTCTGGTCTCGGTGGCGACGCCAGTGCAGAGGCCCGTCCGGGCGCTCTCTCCGATCAGTAAACTAGAGGCATGCTTTCGTTGCCTCGCGCGTCTGACCTGCCCCGAATCCGCACCACCGTCAAGTATTACAAAGTGTCGTCCGTGGTCACCGGATCGTTCCTTTTGCTGCTGTGCCTGATGATGGTGTTCCGCTATGGCTTTGGGCAGGACATTGAACTTGGCGGACCGTTTGGGTTCTTGGCGCTCAACCCGAAAGAACAAATTACGGCGATCAACCTGTCGACGATCATTTTGATCGTGCACGGCTGGTTGTATGTTGCCTACCTCGCAGGCGATTTCGTGCTGTGGCGCCTGATGGGCTGGAGCTTCGGTCGATTCTTGTTCATCGCCTTGGGTGGCGTGATCCCGCTTCTGTCGTTCTTCTTTGAGCGCACCGTTCCGCGGCGTGTCCACGCTGAGGTCGCCGCGGTAGAAGCAAATATCGGCCATCTCACCAACACGGAGGTTTCTGAGTGAGCGACCACGGCCCAGTTCTCGTCGTCGACTTTGGCGCACAGTACGCCCAGTTGATTGCTCGCAGGGTGCGCGAAGCGAACGTGTATTCCGAAATCGTGCCGCACACAATTACGGCGGCTGAGATAGCCGAGCGCAAACCTGCCGCCGTGATTTTGAGCGGCGGCCCGTCGAGCGTGTACGAGGGCGGATCTCCCGGGCTTGACGCCGGCATTCTTGAACTGGGTGTTCCCGTGCTCGGTATTTGCTACGGATTTCAGGTGATGGCGAAGCAGCTCGGCGGAGAAGTTTCGCGCACGGGCCAGCGGGAATATGGTGCGACCGCTGTCACTCTCACGGGAGAGGATGGCCCGCTTCTTGCCGGGCAACCACTCGCCCAGACGGCATGGATGAGTCACGGTGACTCTGTCTCTGCAGCGCCAGAAGGTTTCACCGTTCTCGCCTCGAGTGGCTCCACGCCGGTGGCTGCCTTCGCCAACGATGAGCGAAAACTGTATGGGGTGCAGTGGCACCCAGAGGTGAAGCATTCCGAGTTTGGGCAGGGAGTGCTCGAAAACTTTCTGCACGACGCTGCGGGCATCCCGGCCGACTGGACGAGCGATAACGTGATCGCCGACCAGGTGGCGCGCATTCGTGAGCAGGTCGGATCTGACCGCGTAATCTGTGGCCTCTCCGGTGGCGTCGATTCCGCGGTCGCTGCCGCAATCGTGCACGAAGCCGTCGGCGACCAACTCATTTGCATCTTCGTCGACCACGGCCTGCTGCGGCAGGACGAGCGGCGCCAAGTTGAAGAAGACTTCGTTGCCTCCACCGGTGTGAGGCTCGTCACGGTCGATGCCGTCGACCAGTTCCTTGACGCGCTTGCCGGAGTCACTGACCCAGAGACGAAACGCAAGATCATTGGCCGGGAGTTCATCCGGTGCTTCGAAACCGCGGCAGACGAACTCGTGCGTGAAGCGCAGGCCGATGGCGAGGCCATCAAGTTCTTGGTGCAGGGCACCCTGTACCCGGATGTCGTGGAGTCCGGCGGAGGCTCCGGCACCGCGAACATTAAGAGCCACCACAACGTAGGCGGGCTACCAGAAGACCTGCAGTTCAAACTTGTGGAGCCGCTGCGCACCCTGTTCAAAGACGAAGTGCGCGCGATTGGCCGCGAACTCGGGCTGCCTGAAGCGATCGTTGGCCGGCAGCCGTTCCCCGGCCCAGGCCTCGGCATCCGCATTGTCGGCGAGGTGACGCGGGAACGACTGGAGCTCTTGCGGCAGGCGGATGCGATAGCCCGCGCTGAGCTGAGCGCCGCGGGCCTCGATAACGAGATCTGGCAGTGCCCTGTTGTGCTGCTCGCCGACGTGCGCTCCGTTGGGGTGCAAGGCGATGGTCGCACCTACGGGCACCCGATCGTGTTGCGGCCGGTGTCCTCAGAGGATGCCATGACGGCAGACTGGTCTCGCCTTCCTTATGACGTGCTCGCGCGTATCTCGAACCGCATCACGAATGAGGTAGATGGCGTGAACCGCGTCGTGCTCGACGTGACCTCCAAGCCGCCGGGAACTATCGAGTGGGAGTAGTCGTTCTTCGCTCGGCAATGGTTGGGGATTCCAAGAAAGGCAATTCCCTCCTCAGCTCAGACAATGGCGTGTGGGGTGGCCCCGCAGGGGCGACCCCACACGCCATAACTCGACACCCCGGGAGCACCCTTTCTTGGATGCCCGGTCATCGAGGGTGAGCGAAGAACTGGAGGCGATTGACCGGCTGAAGCGCATCGCCTTCGGGCCTGATGCGACTCCGGAGGAGCGCGCTGCGGCCGAAGAAGCCCTGCGTGAGCTTGATGCGCAGGAGCGTGCAGCAACCGTCGCCGCAAATCTCGAATCAGAACCTGAGCCACAGCATCCGGGTGATGCTGGCTATTCACGGGACGAGTTTTCTGAACTCCTAGGTGAGGCCGACTCAGATGAAGATGCAGATGCTCGCGGTGGTGATGGTGATGGTGATGGTGTCATTCAGCATTACGCCGAGGAACTATCGCTCTGGCGGCGACGCATCCGTATCGGTTGGTTGGCTCCGGTTGTGGTGGGTTCGCTTCTGCTGGGAACGCTCGGCGCATTGGGCAGCACAGGTCAGCTCGATCCCGTCGCTTCCCCCACGCCCCAGGCTGAGCAAGGCTCGGAGGTTGTGAGCGGCGATAGCGAATGGCTCTTCGCCGGCGACATTCAACTCGCAGATTCCTGGTTCTATGCTCCGTTCACACCAGCGGATGCTTTTCCGGATCCACAGGTGTTGGAGTCCAATGGCATTGATGCCGAGAACGTGAGGTCCACGAGCATCGGGGGCATTTGGATTGGCCGCACAGACAAGAATTTGTGTCTTCTGTATGCCGGTTCAGATTCGAAGGGAACTGCAGAATGTATCTACCGGGACCAGTTCGTGGCGAGAGGGTTGTCTCTCGACGCCAACGACGCCATGTTTCAGTGGCTCGGGGGCACCATCATCGTGACTATGTTTCACACCGGTTCGATAGGATCAGGATCCTCGGTTTCAGTGCCAGAGCAGGGCCCAGGTGACGTCGGCGCTGCCACGTCGTTTTTCAGTCGCACCGCCACAGCAGAGGATGCCTTTCCCGACAGTGAAATGCTGGGAAGGCTGGGTTTTGATCAGAGCCAGGTGCGGCTTATCTTCACGAATGGCGGACAAAGCCTGTGGCTTGCGCAGGAGGGAACGGCAGGTTTCTGTTTCCTCAGCTTTGACAAGCCCACGGAAGTCAGCCAGAAAAGCTGCGCCACCATCGCAGAGTTTGAGAAATTTGGGGTCATTATTTTTACCCCAACCATGATCTCATGGTGGGGTGGCGCAGGCGTCGAGACGAACGTTACGCAATGACTGACGAGCAACGCGAACACGTCACACCTGAGGTTACCGAACGTGCGCCTGCCACAGGGCGAAGGGGGCGGCCCGGTTGGCTGATCCCCATCACTCTTTCGTGCGTCGCGCTCGGCATCGTCGGCACCGTGGTTGTGGCGTCGTTGGCGTCACACCCCGATCCGACAACGGGCACCGCAAACGAGCAATCGCACGCCAGTGTTGCCGCTGCCACTATGTGGTTTGACCCACCCTTTACGGCCTCAGCTTCTTTCGCGTCTCTGGGGGTTTTGCAGCACAATGATATTGGCTCGCAGGATGTGAGATTTGCACTCCACGGGGTGGGCGGTGGGGATGTGTGGGTTGGCCGCACCGACAAAAAGCTGTGCCTTCTCTTCGCGGATGCCACTGACGACGCTATTACGCGCGGTGAAGTGACGTGTGTCCCTTATCCGGGCAACCTAACGACGCAGGGAATTGATTCGAGTCAGGTCAGGCTCGTCTACACCCAAAATATGGCACCGGTGAGAGTGTGGATTGCACAGCAAGGTACGACCGGTTTGTGCCTCATCGCGACGACAGAGCAAAAGGGTCATCTCAGCCAAATGAACTGCGTCACCCTTGATGAGTTCCGTGCTTCCGGGATCAGTATTGCGGCGCCAGGTCTTGCCGCTTCGTGGGACGGCAAAGCGGTGTTGACGAGCCGCTAGCAAACTAGTTGCGCATGATAGCGAGCAGGCGCAGGATCTCCAGGTACAGCCACACGACGGTGAGGATGATGCCAAACGCTGCCGTCCATCCGAAGATGCGCGGTGCTCCGCGCTCCACGCCGGTCTTGATGCGGTCGAAGTCGAGCACGAGCGAGTACGCAGCGAGCAGGATGACAAACACGCCGAGGATCAGGCCGAGTGGGATTCCGAAGATCTCAAAGCTGCGCATGCCAAATGGCTGGTCGTTGGCACCTGTGACCATCAGAATGAGGTTGATCACCGAAAAGACGGCATAGCCGACCATCGCGATGAGAAAAACCTTGGTGGCTTTCTTCGATGCGCGCACTTTGCCGCTCGCGAACAGCGCGAGGGTGACACCGACGACAGTGAACGTACCAAGCACTGCTTGCACAGCGATTCCGGGGTAGCGGGCTTCGAAGAAGGCGGTGATCCCACCGACAAACACACCCTCCACCGCGGCGTACGCAAGAACAAGCACCGGGGACGGCTTCTTCTTGAAGATGTTGACGAGCGCGAGAACGAATCCGATGATCATCGCGGGGATGGCCAGCAACGGCATAAACCAACCGACGCCCGCACCACCGAGCAGAATGGCGAAGCTCACGACGATCTTCATGATCGTGTCTTCGTAACCCATGCGGTCGGTGTCGACCGCGTTCGCGGACGGCTGCGAGTACAGCTTCGTGAGCTGCTCAGCAGTCATGTTGCTGGTGTCAGGCTTCATCAACTGGGCTGCCTTGGCAGCACTTGCCGAGAAGGCAGGTGATTTTGAAAAGGCCGGGTTCGATGACGCCATGGTTTCCTCTGTCTTAATTAGGGGGAATCGCGATTGTCGTTAACCTATCGCGAAACACTTGGTATTGCCCCGAAAAGCAGGTCACGTTCGCCCAAGGCTGAGTTTGTTCTACACCTGTGACCCATAGATCTGCACTGCGGCGTAAACGATGAGCACGAGGCCGAGCGCGCCCATCCCGACACCGACCCAGAATGCTCCGTCGTATTTGCGCTGACGAGGTTCACCATGACCGCTATCGGTCTCGATGGGGGCGGCTGCGGGTTTTGGCTGTGTGGCGGCCGCAAACGGCCGACCGCAATAGACGCAGAAATTCCAGTGAGCGGCGAGTTCGCGTTCACAACTCGCGCAGTGTTCCATGATCAGCAGGCTATCAACAGTGGGTATCGCGTAGCGTTGCACTGTGCAAAACGTGTCAAACCCTCGACCCCTGGTGATCGCGCACAGGGGCGCCAGCGGCTATCGCCCAGAGCACAGCCGTTCTGCATACGAGCTTGCCTGCCGTCTCGGAGCGGATGCCATAGAGCCTGACATCGTTGCCACAAAAGATGGCGTGCTGGTGCTGCGCCACGAGAATGAGATCTCTGGCACGACAGATGTTGCCATACACCGCGAGTTTGCGGACCGCAAAACGACCAAAGTCGTCGACGGGCAGAAGATCACCGGCTGGTTCACGGAAGATTTCACGTGGACTGAGCTGCGAAAGCTGCGCGTCGGCGAGCGGGTTCCCAAACTTCGCGGTCGGGCCTTCGATGGAGAGGAAGGCATCCTTCGCCTGACCGACCTTCTTCAGATTCTTGACGAGTGCGGCAATGTCGGGCTCGTTGCGGAAATCAAGCACGCGGCGTACTTCGAGTCGATTGGGCTACCACTTGACGAGCTTTTTGCTGCCGAGTTGAGTTCTGCGGGGTGGAGTAAGGACCCAAGGCTCACGGTGGAGTGTTTCGAAACGACGGTACTCCGGCAGATTCGTGCGCGGGGAGTGCAGGCGAAGTACGTGTTCCTTTTAGAATCCGCCGGTGCACCCGCCGACGAGATTGCGGCCAACGGGAGCGGTGCCGCCACGTTCGCGTCGTACCTCACTGACGACGGGCTTTCGGGCCTTGCCGCATCCGAGTTTCACGGCATCAGCGTTGATAAGCGGATGCTTTTGGTTGCCGACAAGGCTGGCAACGTCACCGGAACGAACGGCCTGGTTCAGCGCGCGCACGCCGCAGGGCTGGCGGTATTCTGTTGGACCCTGCGCGCAGAGAATCATTTTCTTGCGAAGAACTTTCAGCGCGGAAAAGCGGCGGGAGAATTTGGGGCATGGCGTGACGAGTTCCAGATGATCATGCGCACTGGCCTTGACGGCGTTTTTACCGATCAGCCCGATCTCGCTATTGAGGCTCGCGACACGCTCTGACGATCAGTCACCGCATGCCATCTGTGCGGTCGGTGCCACCGCCGTAACGAGAACCATGCAGGCTACGAGTTCTTCAGTTCTCGTGCTGTCATGAGTGGACTTGCGTTGATCAGCACGCCTGCGCCCTGAAGCGCGGCCAGGCTTCCATCGGTTGCGAGCATAAAGATTGACTTCAGTTGGAACTCAAAGGAGCCTTCCGCCAACACCACAATGATGGAGTTTGCCGAACGCTCATCACGGCCGATGTGCACCCGCGCGTACTTGACCAACTTGCCAAGTGCGCCGGGGATAAACCAGAGTTCTGTGAAGAACATCGAGCCGAAGACATTGCCATATGTGAGCGTTGCCGGGTATGTGCCCGGCGCAGTTTTGAGTCGAAATTCGTTGGCCACGAACTGTGAGATGAGCGTCTCCATGGCGCGGTCCAGTGACCCAGACACGGTGATACGTCGAGCGGGCTGGTGGAGAAAAAAGGTGCTGGCCATGGTGAAACTCTTGCACAGTGCTGGAGGTGTTTCGGGGCGCGTCGTGGGTCGAGCCTACAATTGACGAGATATGACCTTCATCCCTGAGTTGCCGGACTCCGAGTCTTCCCCCAGCGGTTTTTCGACCCCCGATATCGATTCAAGATTGCTGGAAGGGCTGAACCCACAGCAGCGCGAAGCCGTCGTGTTCCGCGGCGAAGCATTGCTCATTGTGGCGGGCGCCGGCTCGGGTAAGACGAGCGTGCTCACCCGCCGCATTGCGCACCTCATTGAGACGCGCGACGCGTGGCCGAGCCAAATTCTCGCCATTACGTTCACGAATAAGGCCGCGGCAGAAATGCGCGAGCGGGTTGAATCGCTCATTGGTAAGGCAGCAGAGGGAATGTGGATCTCCACGTTCCACTCCGCGTGCGTGCGCATTCTGCGAAGGGAAGCCGAGGCGTTCGGCTACAAAAAGAGCTTCACCATCTACGACTCCGGTGACTCGCGTGCGCTCATCAAACGGATCATCAAAAGTCTCGATGCTGACACATTCGGGTTCACCGTGAGCAAAGTCGCTGGCCGCATCTCGAAAGCAAAGAACGAACTGCAGGATGCGGAGACCTACTCGCGAAACGCGAACTTCGCCGACCCAGCTGAGGCAGTGTTCGTGGAGATGTTCCGGCGCTATTCGAGCGAGCTTACGCGCGCCAACGCGTTCGACTTCGACGACCTCATTGCGCAAACCGTGTACCTTTTTCGCGCCTTCCCCCGCGTCGCTGCGCTGTACCAACGGCGCTTTCGGCACATCTTGGTTGACGAGTATCAAGACACCAACCACGCGCAGTACTCGCTGATTCGCGAACTCACGCGGTCGCCGTTGCCAGAGAACCTCGCTGGCGCCGTCGGGTTAGATGGCATGCCGTTGAAGGAATATGATCGACCACTCGGGCCGGCATCCCTCACGGTCGTGGGTGACTCTGACCAGTCGATTTATGCCTTTCGGGGAGCGGACATCCGCAATATCGTGGAGTTTGAGCGGGATTTCCCTCGATCAAAAGTGATTCTGCTCGAACAGAACTACCGCTCGACCCAAAATATCCTGAGCGCAGCGAACGCCGTCATCTCCAACAACTTCGACCGAAAAGACAAGAAGCTGTTCACCACGATCGGTGACGGCGAGAAGATTGTCGGATTCACCGGGTACAGCCAGCACGACGAGGCCCAATTTATTGCCGACGAGGTCGCGACGCTTCGCGAGACCGGCATGAACTACCGGGATATCGCCGTGTTCTATCGCACCAATGCGCAGACCCGAGCTCTTGAAGACGTGTTCATTCGATCGGCCCTGCCGTACCGCGTCATAGGCGGAACCAAGTTTTACGAGCGCGCCGAGATCAAGGACGCGATGGCGTACCTCATCACCGTCGCGAACCCTGACGATTCGCTTGCGCTTCGCCGCATCATGAATGTGCCAAAGCGCGGCATAGGTCCGGCGACAGAGGCGGCACTGCAGAATCACGCCGACAAAGATGGTCGCCCGTTGCGCGAAGCGCTGCACGAGGTGGGGCAGCTCGGGCTCGGCCCTAAAGTAACCGGGGCTATCGAAGGGCTTGCGACCATTCTGGATGAAGTGGGGGCGACGGTCGCCACCACAGCCCCCGGCGACATTCTCGCCGACCTGCTCACTCGCACAGGCTTTCTAGAGGCATTGCGGGCGAGCCGCGACCCGCAAGACGAGGCCAGGGCCGAGAACGTTGAAGAACTCATGGCGGTGACACGGGAGTTCCGCAAGAACAACCCAGCAGGAACCTTGCTCGACTTTCTCACCGAAGTCTCGCTCGTGGCGGCGGCGGATGAACTGAATGACGCCAGCGGAACGGTCTCGCTCATGACCCTTCACACCGCCAAGGGGCTCGAATTCGAGGCGGTGTTCCTCACCGGTGTCGAAGAAGGTCTGTTGCCGCACCAAATGTCTGCGGGTGAGCCCGGTGGCCCTGCAGAGGAACGCCGACTGTTCTACGTTGGCATCACCAGGGCCAGGCGCAGACTCTACATCTCACTCGCCATGACGCGTGCACAGTTCGGCGACATCACTGTCGCCATGCCGAGCAGGTACCTGCAAGAGATTCCGGTAGAGCTCATTGACTGGCGACAGTCCCCCGGAAACGCGACCTCGCGCGGAGGCACAGAGCCACGCGCCCTCAACGCCAGGCGGGGGGGCTTTGGTGCTGAACGATCGATCGCGGGAGGTGGCGCTGGCTCAGGTTCTGGGTCGAGTGGTTACGCGATCGATACCCCTGGGCCCGGGGCAACAGCGCGTGCGAGGGCCGCGGCGCGCGCCGCTGAGCGCCCCAAGACAGAATGGGCAAGTCGTGTGACGAACACGGTGCGCGACAACGGAGACCTCACGCTGGCGGTGGGCGACCGCATCCGGCACGTGGACTTTGGTGACGGCAAAGTGACGACGGTGTCGGGTGTTGGCAACAAGAGTGTTGCGGAGGTGCAGTTTGAGAAGGCTGGCCGCAAACGCCTTCTCATCAAGATCAGTCCGATCGAGAAGATCGAGTGAGGAGAAAGCTATGACCCTCTCTACTGTTCGACTCGGAAATGCTGACGGCGAGCTTGCACGCTCTCTGGCCACCCTGCGTGCGGAGCTCCAGGACACCGAGGAGTTTCCGGCAGGGGTGCTGGCCGAGGCTGAGCACGCGGTGGCGGCGGTCACATTGCCCGAGTTGACTCTTCGTGACATGCCGTTCATCACGATTGACCCGCCCGACTCAATGGACCTCGATCAAGCAATGCAGCTGGAGCGGCATGGCGACGGTTATGTGGTGCGCTACGCCATCGCCGATGTTCCCGCCTTCGTCACGCCTAGTGGAGCGATCGACACGGAGGCTCGCAAGCGCGGGCAGACGTACTACCCGCCGGATGGCCGCATCCCGTTGCATCCGCCTATCATCAGCGAGGGCGCAGCTTCGCTTCTGCCGAACGCCGTGCGCGGTGCTTTCGTCTGGACGTTCACGCTCGACGCAGCAGCCAAAGTCACCACGACACAACTCGAGCGCGCGCAAATTTGCAGTACCGCAAGGTACGACTACGACGAGGTGCAGTCACTCATTGACACCGGCACGGCACCAGAGGGCGTCGCTCTGCTCAAGGAGATCGGCGTGAAGCTCATCGAGCTGGAGCGAGAGCGCGGCGGGGCAAGCCTCGGACGGCCCGACCAAGAGGTCCGCGAAACGAACGGCAGCTACACACTGATTCGACGCCAACCGATCGAGGCGGAAGGGTGGAACGCCCAGGTTTCACTCATGACCGGGATGGCCGCCGCGAAGATCATGATCGACGGCAAGGTGGGCATTCTGCGCACCATGCCGCGACCTGACGACGACTCGGTTGCAGCGTTTAGTCGCAGTGTCGCTGCACTCGGAACCCCGTGGCCAGAAGATATGCCGTACGGCGAATATTTGCGTACCCTCAGCCCCGCCGACCCCTATGAACTAGCGATAATGCACGCGGCTGCCTCGCTATTTCGCGGTGCTGGCTACACCGCATTTGACGGTGAGGTGCCCGAACTGGTGATCCAGTCCGCGGTAGCGGCACCGTACGCGCATGCCACAGCTCCGCTGCGGAGGCTCGTCGACCGTTTCGTGCTTGTAGTCTGCGAAGCACTCGCGAACGGGCGCGAGATTCCCGTATGGGCGCGCGACGCCTTGCCAGAACTCCCCGCCATCATGGCAGCCTCAGACAATCTCGCTGGTCGACTTAATAATGAGTCGGTGAACCGCATTGAGGCCGCCGTTTTGCGATCAAAGGTGGGTGAGGTCGTCCCGGCGACGGTGCTCAGAGTAACCAACCTCGGCGGCCAAATTCAGCTGGATGACCCCGCCGTGACCGCGCAGTGTGAGGGCACACTCCTCGCGGGGGAGAGCGTGCGGGCTCGGCTCATGAGCGCAGACATTGCCACCGGCGATGTGCTCTTTCGTGCGGAGGAGTAGTTCGGCGGTGACGTCGCGACGGTGCCTGTCAGTGCCTGAAAGTGTCTGTCAGTGCACTGACAGCGCCGGGCACCGCGAGGCAGTGCCAGGCAGTGCCAGTCATTGATCGGCAGTGCCACTCCGCGACAATCAGTCCGCGAGGGGAGTTTTCGCGCGGAGGTTGCGCACCACATCCGGAATCTGGTCGGCCGCATTGTGCGGAAAAGTGGTGAGTATCGCTGGCCAACGACTTAATTTTAGATCTCGATAGGTAGTGTCAAACCGCTGTACGGCTTCGCGACTATTGCTTACGAAAGCCAGTCCGATGCGCGCGTTCGCCCAATATTCATCGCTACTCGAAAATGTGCCAAACGCCACTTTGCCCAGCTGTTCCAGATATTTCCAAGCGAGCTCCGCATCGAGGTATTCGGCCACGTAAACGCTGCGCACCAAACCGATGGTGAGCATCACGTCGGCGGCCCAGAGCAGTGGCGCTGGCGAACCCGCCGGTGCCTCGCCAAGTTTGCGGATGGCCGCTTCCGTATTTCCCGTGAGCGAAGCCAAACGTTGAACGGGCTCCGCTGCCTCCGGGTTGGAGAGCACGTCGACGAACTTAAGGCTGAGGCTGTCTTCGCCGAGCGCTCGCTCGATGCGGTGCTCAGCATCAACGGTGCTCACGATGGTCTGTGCCTGATCCAAATGGTTACGCAGCGAGTCCACGCCTGTCAGCTGAAAACTAAGAAATGGCTGGTAGCTAGCGTTCTTCTCATGTTTCGTGCGAAGTGGTGCGGGCATTGCGCACCACAATGGCAAGTATTCGAGGCTTCGGTTCCAGCCACCGATATCGAAGTCAGAAACAGCATCCAGCGCCAGAATCTGGCCCTGCCGTTCGGTGAGCGGCGTCGCCTGCGCGAGTCGCTGATACCTGCGTTGCTCGCGGCGAGGGAGCCCCGCGTCACCAAAGGAGAGGAGCCAGCTCATGAACAGTGTTGGTATCGCGATCACCATAACGACGCCGATGAACTTTCCGAAGAGGTTGTCATCCTGCATGAAGCTGTCGAACGTGGTGCTCGTGAGCGATCCGACGCCCCACAGCGCAATAATGAGCACCCCGGCGACACTGAAAAAGATAACAAAGATGAGCGCTTTGTCTGCGCGCGAATTGCGCTGGCGCCGCGCTGCTGTCACGATCTTTCGCCACCGCCATCGCGCACGAACAGGAAACTCTTTGTCGCCGTAAGCGTTCTGCAAGGTCACCCCAAAACTCTAGCGAAGCTTCACCGGGAGTCGCTGATGCGGTGTCAACTGACCCGCGCGCACGTTCGCCTGGCGCGGGAGCTCATCGATTTTTGTAGGTTCGTGATCGCGTGCGGAGGTCGCGTTCGGGTCGAGCGGGTAAAGTAAATTCTTGGCGCGTCGTGCAGGCCCAGCGGCCACGCGGCAATTCGCCGTCACTCACACACCCCTTACGCGCGGATTGGAACAAGCAGCGTGGATCTTTTCGAGTATCAGGCCAGAGACCTTTTTGAATCGTATGGAGTGCCTGTTCTCGCAGGCATCATCGCCGATACGCCAGAGGAGGCGAAGGCTGCCGCCGAGAAGATTGGCGGCACCGTCGTCGTCAAAGCGCAGGTGAAGGTGGGGGGCCGCGGCAAAGCTGGCGGAGTGAAGGTCGTTCACAACCCCGACGACGCGTTTGCTGCCGCTGAGCAGATTCTTGGGCTCGACATCAAGGGGCACGTTGTGCGCCGCGTGATGGTCGCCCAGGGCGCCAAGATCGAGCAAGAGTTCTACTTCTCGGTGATGCTCGACCGCGCAAACCGCTCCTACCTTTCACTGTGCAGCTACGAGGGTGGCGTAGAGATCGAGATTCTCGCTGTCGAACGGCCAGAAGCGCTCGCCAAGATCGAGGTTGACCCCATCGTTGGGATGACCGAAGAGAAGGCGGCAGAGATCGCCCGCGCCGGAGGCTTCCCTGAGGAGCTCATCGCCAAGGTCACGCCAGTTCTCGTCAAGCTGTACGAGGTTTACACGGGCGAAGATGCCTCGCTCGTTGAGGTCAACCCGCTCGTGCTCACCGCTGATGGCGAGATCCTCGCACTCGACGGCAAGGTGACCATCGACGAGAACGCCGACTTCCGTCACCCGAACCACGCTGGTCTTGAGGATGCAGCATCCGCCGACCCGCTCGAAGCGAAGGCCAAGACTGCCGGCCTCAACTATGTGAAGCTCGACGGCTCCGTTGGCGTCATCGGTAACGGCGCTGGGCTCGTCATGAGCACACTTGATGTTGTTGCCTACGCTGGCGAAAAGTATGGCGGAGTCAAGCCGGCCAACTTTCTCGACATTGGGGGCGGAGCATCCGCCGCGGTCATGGCCGCTGGCCTCGACGTGATTCTCGGCGACGAGCAGGTGAAGAGCGTGTTCGTGAACGTCTTCGGTGGCATCACCGCGTGTGACGCCGTAGCGAACGGCATCGTGGGTGCGCTCAACACGCTCGGCGACAAGGCGAGCAAGCCGCTCGTTGTGCGCCTCGATGGCAACAACGTAGAAGAAGGCCGCCGCATTCTGAACGAAGCGGCGCACCCGCTCGTGACTATTGCAAACACCATGGACGAAGGCGCCGACAAGGCTGCTGAACTGGCTTCGAAGTAAAGGATTTAGAACATGTCAATCTTCCTCAATAAGGACTCGAAGGTCATCGTCCAAGGCATTACCGGCGGCGAAGGCACCAAGCACACCGCCCTCATGCTGAAGGCGGGCACGCAGGTCGTCGGCGGCGTCAACGCGCGCAAGGCTGGCACTACCGTCACCCACGGCGACGTTGAGCTTGCCGTGTTTGGCACTGTCGCCGAAGCAATGGAGAAGACGGGCGCGGATGTCTCCATCGCGTTTGTGCCCCCAGCGTTTACGAAAGACGCCATGTTTGAGGCCATCGACGCCGGCATCCCGCTGCTCGTGGTCATCACTGAGGGCGTTCCCGTTCAGGATGCCGCGCAGGCGTGGGCTCACGCCAAGGCGAAGGGCAACAAGACCCGCATCATCGGCCCGAACTGCCCCGGCATCATCACACCAGATGAGGCGCTTGTCGGTATCACCCCGGCGAACATCACCCACAAGGGCCCGATCGGCTTGGTCTCCAAGTCGGGAACGCTCACGTACCAGATGATGTACGAACTGCGCGATCTCGGTTTCTCTTCGGCCATCGGCATCGGCGGTGACCCCATCATCGGCACCACGCACATCGACGCGCTTGCGGCCTTCGAGGCTGACCCAGAGACCAAGGCGATCGTCATGATCGGTGAAATCGGAGGCGACGCTGAAGAGCGCGCGGCCGAATACATCAAGGCGCACGTCACGAAGCCGGTTGTCGGCTACGTTGCTGGGTTCACGGCCCCAGAGGGCAAGACGATGGGCCATGCTGGTGCGATCGTGTCTGGCTCTGCCGGCACCGCTCAGGCAAAGAAAGAAGCGCTCGAGGCGGCTGGCGTCAAGGTGGGCAAGACCCCATCCGAGGCTGCGAACCTCATGCGCGACATCCTCGCCGCCCTCTAAACCACGCTGTTTGCCTCGTGAGGGGTCCCGAACTTCCCTTTAGGTGTCACGGGAAGGGCACTTTGGGACCCCTCACGAGGCTTGCAACTCGGGCTGCAACACGGGCTGCAACACGGGCTGCAACACGTGCTGCCACTCGGGCTGCAAAACGTGCTTGCAACACGTGCTGCAACACGGTGGCGCGGGTGGCGCCGTCAGGCTTGTGCGTTGGGTGAGGTGCGTTGGGTGCTGCGCCGTGGGCGCTGCGAGCCGAGTGTCGCGGATGTCGAGAGTGGCGCAGAGGCTTGGCTGGCCCTCGACGGTAAACTCCGACGCGTATGAACCGTTCGCTCACCTCCCTGTTTGCCGCGCTAGAGGCGCTGCTTGTTGTGGGCATTGGCATTGGCATTCCTCTGGTGCCGCTGACATTCATGTGGGCATTTCAGTACGGTCTCCAGCTCGACTGGAGCGTGTTCTGGCGCGCCTCCGTTGACTTTTGGCTCGTCGGTCACGGAGCGGATGTCACGCTGAGCCTTGACCCCCTCACCGCGGCCAGCACCGGGCTGCCCGCAGCGGGTACACCGTTCGTGGTGTCGATTGCCGCGCTGGGTGTCGGGCTTCTCACCCTGCTTCTGGCGGTGCGCGCAGGCCGACGTATTGCCGAGACCCCGTACGTGAAGCTGGGCAGCATTGTCGCTGTTGTTGTCATAGGTGTGCTGTCGTTTGGTGCGACATTGAGCTCTTTGCACGAGTTCGCGCGGCCATCCCTTTGGCAGGGTTCGCTCTTACCTACCTTTGTCTTCGCGACCGGTCTTTGTCTTGGGCTTTGGCTTGCGGAGCGTCGACTGCGCCGTATGCCTGGCCGGGAGGTCACCCGTGGCATGCTCGGCACGTGGTGGGATGCGCAACCCGTGCGGGAGCGTGGGGTGCTCTCGCAGTCCCTTCGTGGCGGGGCCGCCGCCGCCATGATCGTGGTGTCAGTGTCTAGCCTCCTGCTTGCCGTGATGATTCTGACCAACTATGCGCAGGTGATTGCGCTCTATGAGGGCATCCATTCGGATGTTCTCGGCGGCGTCGCTGTGACGCTCGCTGAGCTCGCTTTTCTGCCCAACTTCGTCATGTGGACGGCATCGTGGCTGGTCGGACCGGGCTTCGCCATCGGAGCTGGATCTTCTGTTGGGCCATTGGGAACAAGTCTTGGTCCGCTTCCGGCGGTGCCCATTCTTGGTGCTCTGCCGACGGGAGATTTTGCGTTCGGATTTCTCGGGCTACTCGTGCCTATCGTGGCCGCGTTCCTGGTGGGCGCGGCCATCCGGCCCGCGGTGTTGCGCACTATAGAAGCAGACGTCATCGTCACGGGCCGTGGTGCAGTGGACAGTGGCGAGGCCGACAGTGGTAGGGCAGGCAGCGGGGCTACGAGGATTGGCGCGGCTGGCAGCTTTAGCTCTGGCAGTGGCAGTGGCAGTGGCAGCGGCGAACCGGGCGGCATTGCGACCGGCGGCGCACGTGATCACTCCTCGCTTTCAAGGCTTGTTCTGACCGGTGTCGGCATCGGTGTGGTGGGCGGGTTGCTGCTCGGGTTGCTCGCCTGGGTATCCGGTGGCGCTGCGGGCCCAGGTCGGCTCGCGGAGGTGGGCCCTGATGCCCTCATGGTGGGGCTGTTTGCCGCGCTCGAGTTTGGTGTGGCGGCGACGATAGGTCTGCTGGTCAGCCGCCCCGCTCGCGCCACTTAAGCTGGGTGCATGCTCCGTCTTGTCGTGCTCATCTCCGGCGCGGGGTCGAACCTTCTTTCACTGCTCGAAGCGTGTGAGCGAACCGGATTCCCCGCAGAGGTTATTGCTGTCGGCGCTGACCGGCAGGCATCCGGCCTCGCACATGCTGAGGGCAGAGGAATTCCGACGTTCATCGTCGAGTGGCACGATCACGCCGACCGCGATAGCTGGGGTGACGCGCTCCTTGAAAAGGTTCAAGCACTGAGCCCAGACCTCGTCATCCTGAGCGGCCTCATGCGCATCGTGCCGCAGAGGGTTGTGGATGCGCTTGCCCCTCGGCTGCTTAACACGCACCCAGCGTTCCTCCCCGAGTTTCCCGGGGCGCACGCCGTACGCGACGCTCTCGCGGCGGGCGTGGCCGAGACGGGCGCAAGTGTCATCGTCGTCGATGGCGGCGTTGACAGTGGCCCTGTGATCGCGCAGGAACGTGTTCCTGTCGTGCTGGGAGATTCGCACGCAACACTTCATGACCGCATCAAGGTTGTCGAGCGGCAACTCTTGGAGCGCACCATTCTCGACATCGCCAACGGAAACATCACCCTGGAGGAGCCCGCATGACCGCATCCCAGATTCGCGACATTGTGCCAGTTCAACGCGCCCTGGTTTCGGTGAGCGATAAGGGCGGGCTCCTGGAGCTTGCTGCCGCGCTCGTCGACGCGGGGGTCGAGATTGTTTCTACCGGGTCGACGGCGCGCCAGATTGCGGAGGCAGGCCATCCGGTGACCGAGGTGCGCGAGGTCACTGGCTTTCCCGAATCGTTGGACGGGCGCGTCAAGACCCTGCACCCTGCCGTGCACGCCGGCATCCTGGCTGACCTTCGCCGCGAAGAGCACACGGCCGAACTGTATGAACTCGGATTTGCAGCGTTCGAACTCGTTGTCGTCAACTTGTACCCGTTCGTTGAAACTGTGGCCAGCGGCGCGGCGGTGGATGAGGTCATTGAGCAGGTCGACATTGGTGGCCCCGCCATGGTGAGGTCGGCGGCCAAGAACCACGCGAATGTGGCAATCGTTGTGTCGCCTTCCCGCTACGCCGACGTGATTGCCGCCGTGCAGGCCGGAGGCACCACTCTCGCGCAGCGCCAAAGTTTGGCCGCAGAGGCGTTCGCGCACACCGCCGCGTATGACGCGGCCGTGGCATCGTATTTCGCATCGCACGTCGCTATTAACGGCGACGCCGCTCTCGACGCAAGTTTGTCGCTGCAGTTCATTGACCCCGCACCGCTGCGATACGGCGAGAACTCGCACCAATCGGCGACCCTCTTTCACTCCCTAGACGGCCGCGGTATTGCTCAGGCCACCCAGGTGCATGGCAAAGACATGTCGTACAACAACTATGTCGATGCGGATGCGGCGCTGCGGGCCGCCTTCGACTTCTCCGAGCCGGCCGTTGCCATCATCAAGCACGCGAACCCGTGCGGGATAGCTGTCGCGTCGAATATCGCCACCGCGCACCGCCTCGCCCACGAGTGCGATCCGGTGTCAGCGTTCGGCGGTGTGATCGCGGCGAACAAACCGATCGATGCGGCCGCCGCGGAGTCGATGAAAGACATCTTCACCGAGGTGATCATCGCACCCGCTTTCACCGACGAGGCGCTCACCGTGCTCATGGCGAAGAAGAACTTGCGGCTACTGGAGCTCCCCGCGAACTACGTTCGGGAGGCCACGGAATGGCGGCAGATTTCTGGTGGAATCCTCGAGCAGATGCCTGACACGTATTTTGCCCCATTCGATGAGTGGACTCTCGCCTCCGGTGATCCCGTCGATGCGGGTGTGCGCGCAGACCTTGAGTTCGCGTGGCGGGCCGTTCGGGCTGTGAAGTCGAACGCGATTTTGCTTGCGCACGGCGGAGCATCCGTTGGTGTCGGCATGGGCCAGGTCAACCGCGTGGACTCGTGCAAGCTTGCGGTGGAGCGCGCCGGTGATCGCGCACGAGGCAGCGTTGCAGCATCCGACGCGTTCTTCCCGTTCGCCGATGGTCTACAGATTCTGCTGGATGCCGGCGTACGGGCCATCGTTCAGCCGGGTGGCTCTGTGCGCGACAACGAAGTCATCGCGGCGGCGCTGACTGCAGGCGTGACGATGTACTTTACAGGCGAGCGACACTTCTTTCACTGACGGCGATAGAACGGTCTGGGTGTGTCAGTGGCTCGAATATCCAATAGTCTCGCTGCATGACAACTTTGACCGGACCGCTGGCGTTGATCCGCCGAATCGCGGGTGCCATCACGGCCGCGCTCGCCGTGGCGCTCATCGCCCACTTCGCGAGTGTGGCGTTTATCGCCCACGTCGCGGGCGCGTCGTCGATATTTAGCGGGCAGCGATCCGACCCGAGCATCGTTGCCTTCCTGAGCGACTACTTTCTTCCGTCAACGCTGATTTTGTTTCTGCTGCTGGCGCTTGTTGCCGGCTTCGATGGATTCCGCCGCTGGTATGTTGCGGCGCCCCTTGTCATTCTTATGGCGATCATGGCGGCACTGTTCGGTGGCCTTGCCACTCTGCTCAGTCAGGGCATTGCACTCGATGGAACGGTGATTGCCAGCCTTTTTGAACAGCTTATTGGCCCGAAATTGATCTTCGTGATTGTTGCCGTACTCGCTGCGATCACCGTCGGTCGTCGGCTGTGGGCGTACATTACTCAGTCCACGCTGGATGCCCCGCAGATTCGCGACAGGCGCGTTGCCCTTGTCAGGTTGCCCGCCGCGAACCTCGCGGAAGGGCAGGTGACGCATATCGCGCGCTCGATGGTGGACTCCGAAAAGGCCGATGAGCAGTGGGACGCCTACGTTGCCGCACTGATCGACAACGGCTGGGACACGATTGAGGTTCCCGTTGCCGCTGAAGCGCCCGACTCTGTCTTCGTGGAAGATACCGTTGTCATTTTCGGCGACACCGCCGTGATCACGAGCCCCGGTCATGACACTCGCCGCATCGAAATTGAGGCTGTGGAAGACACCGTGCGCGAGCTCGGGTTGCGCGTGGCGCGGGTCGAGCTGCCCGGCACACTCGATGGTGGAGATGTTCTGAAAGTCGGAACCACGGTGTACGTGGGGCGTGGCGGCAGAACGAACGGCGAGGGCATCCGCCAGCTGCGCTCCATCGTCACGCAGCTTGGCTACACGGTCGTTGCGGTTCCTGTCACCAAGGTTCTGCACCTCAAGAGCGGCGTCACAGCGCTGCCAGATGGCACGATTCTCGGGTACCTTCCGCTGGTCGACAGCACGGACATGTTCGATCGGTTCCTCGCCGTTCCTGAACCTGAAGGTGTTGCCGTCGTCGTGCTCAGCGATGACACCGTACTCATGTCGGCGTCAGCGCCCAAGACGGCAGAACTCATCACCGAGCTTGGCTATCGCGTTGTCACCGTGGACATCACCGAGTTCGAGAAGCTCGAAGGCTGCGTTACCTGCCTCTCGGTGCGCATCCGCTAGACGAGATCCGGTTTAGGCGACCGTGCTCAAGCGACCGTGCTCAAGCGACCGTGCTCAAGCGACCGTGCTCAAGCGACCGTGCTCACGAAACCCAGCTCACGTGACCGTGCTCACGAAACCTAGCTCATGTGACCGGGCTTATGCGCTCGGGGTTGCGGGAGCTTCGCGGCGGCTCGCCCGCCAGGTGCGGATGCCGGCGATGATCGACGCGAGAATCACGAGACCGGCAATTACATAGGCCACGCTTTTGACACCAGGGATGGTGGCGGCGTAGTAGCCGACCAGCGACAGCCCGACACCCCACGCTAGTGCGCCCACAATGTTGCTACTGAGAAAACGGTAGTAGTTCATGCGGCCGACTCCGGCGATCACCGGGATGAACACGCGGCCCCACGGTACGAAACGGGCCACCACGATGGACCACCATCCGTAGCGCTGGTAAAAAGTTTCGGCCGCGTGAATAGCTTTTTGCGTTCGCCGCCCACCGTGGCGATCAAGGTATCCGCGACCGTAGTGGCGACCAAGAAGAAAACCAACCTGGTCGCCTAAGAAGGCGGCGATCCCGACGCCCACAGCGAGGATGACGATGTTGAGGCTTGCCGCGGAGGCGGTGATGAGCCCGGCAGCAAACAGCAGGGAATCCCCCGTGATGAAGGGGATGAACAGCCCGAGAAATATTGCGGTGCCAGCGAAGACGAGGCCCCACACGATGATGTAAAAAATGATCGGCCCTGCCGTTGCGAGCAGGTCGCCCATCTCGTCGCCGAGATTCGAGGTTGAGGTGACGAGCACGGTCACCTCACCACTGCGGTGAGTTCAAGGGCTGGGCACACAAAAGTCCGATCAAAGTAGGTAAGGCAATCCTAACCATCAAAGATGAGGATTGCCAGCGGCTGCCAGAGCAGCATAAAAGAATCACCAAAAAAACGTTGCCATCGTCGCCGTGAATAACATATTCTAAAAGGCTGCGCTGGCGGTGAGGGACGGCAACCCGCGTCCCTCCGCTGGCATCGCTGAGGATTGGCAACCTCCACCCATTGACCTTCGGCTTCGCCGACCTCTCACGACCAAGGACCTCTGTTGTCTTCTAAAAGGACCGTAAAGCGACGTAGTACGTTCGCGTCGATCCTGCGCGTCTACCCTTTTGCAAAGCCCGCTATGGGCCGTATATACCTCGGGATGGGTGCGGCAATGATTGCCGCGCTCGTTGCGCTCGCCATCCCGCAAGTGCTGCGCTCCCTCGTTGACGGGCCGCTGCAAGACGGAGACACGAACGAGATCTGGGCACCCGTGATCATCGTGCTCGTGCTCGGCATCATCGAAGCGGTCATGATTTGGTTCCGTCGCTGGTTCGTTCTGCAGCCAGGAACCCACATTGAGGCGCGCATGCGCAACGGGCTATACAACCAGTTGCAAGAGTTGCCTGTGAGCTTTCACGATCGTTGGCCGAGCGGGCAGCTGTTGTCGCGTGCCATCAGCGACCTCAACCTGATTCGCCGTTGGTTCTCTTTCGGCCTCGTGTTGCTTGTGGTGAACACCATCACGATTGTTGTCGGCATCATCGTGCTCGTGAGTATCAACTGGATTCTGGGCACGCTGTTCGCGGTGTGCTCCATCCCGCTGTGGATTTACGGGTACCTGTTTGAGAACAAGTACTCCGCAGTGGCCCGTCGCAGCCAAGACCAGACGGGCGACTTGGCGACCACAGTGGAGGAGTCTGTTCACGGCATCCGGGTTCTGAAGGCCTTCGGCCGTGGCAAGTATGCCCTGCGCAACTTTGAAACGCAGGCAGAACTGCTGCGCGGAACAGAAATTGAGAAGGCGCGCGCGATTGCCGGCATCTGGCTGTGGCTATTGCTCGTACCTGATGTCACTTTTGCGTTGTGCCTGGCCGCAGGCGTCTGGCTTGCCAGCCTTTCGCAGGTCACCGTCGGTGCGCTCGTGGCGTTCTTTGCCACCGCGATCGTCTTGCGCTTTCCGGTGGAATCGATCGGATTCCTGCTGTCGATGACGTTCGACACCCGCACCGCTGCCGACCGTTTCTTCGAAGTTATGGATGTGAAAAACGCCATCGTTGATCCGGAGAGCCCGCGTACTATCGCGGCCCCAGAAGGCAAGCTCGTCTTCCACGACGTTCATTTTCGCTACGCGGATTCCCCGGAACGCTTCACCGACCTCGTCAACGGCATTGACCTTGAGCTTGAACCAGGCGAAACGATGGCGCTCGTTGGTCTCACCGGCAGTGGCAAATCCACCATCACCAACCTGGCGACGAGGCTGTACGACGTCACGGGTGGGTCGATCACGCTCGACGGGGTCGACATCCGTGATCTCACTCTGGAGGAGCTGCGATCACACGTTGCCATGGCGTTTGAGGACGCCACGCTGTTCTCTGCCTCTGTGCGCGACAACGTGCTGCTGGGGCGGCCGAACTCCACCGAGAGTGAACTCACAGAAGCTCTCGCGATTGCCCAAGCCAATTTCGTTTTTGACCTGCCAGAGGGTTTAGACACCATGGTCGGCGAAGAAGGAATGAGCCTCTCAGGCGGTCAGCGCCAGCGCCTCGCCCTCGCACGAGCAGTCGCGGCGAAACCCGCCGTTCTCGTGCTAGATGACCCGCTCTCCGCGCTCGATGTGGACACAGAGGCACTCGTCGAGGCTGCACTTCGTCGCGTGCTTGCCTCTACCACCGCGCTCATTGTTGCGCACCGCCCCTCGACGGTGATGCTCGCCGATCGGGTTGCGCTCCTCGAAGAGGGCAGGGTGACGATGGTCGGCACCCACTCCGAATTGCTTGCGACGAGCGAGCACTACCGCTTCGTGATTTCGAGTCTGGATGACGAAGACGACGTCGCAGCCCGTGCCGCCACGGCATCCACACTTGCGCCCGTCACAATGCCTATTCCCATCGTGTCGAGCAGTATTAGCCGCATCAATCCGGAGGTCGGATCATGAGCGTCACCGGCGTAGAGGGCGAAGAGCGCCAGGATTACACCAAGGCGGAGAGCCGTCAGATTCGGGCGCGATCGCTCACGCTTCTCAACTCGCTCGTTCGACCGCTGTGGGGGCGCATCACGGTCACATCGCTGGTGATTCTCGTGAGCACTGCTGCGCAGGTTGCCGGCCCGGCGTTCATCGCGTTCGGCATCGACAACGGCCTGCCGGCTCTGCGCAATCAAGACTGGATGCCGCTCGGGCTTGCGGTGGGGGCGTTCCTGTTCACCGGCGTCATCGGGGCTGTTCTCATCGCGTGGTACACGGTGCTCATGGCGCGCATCAGCCAGGCGATTCTCATCGAGCTTCGCAAGCGGGTCTTCTTGCACACGCAGCGGCTGAGCCTCGAGTTTCACGAAAGTTACACCTCTGGTCGCATCATCGCGCGACAGACGAGCGACCTTGACGCCATCCGTGAGCTTCTGGATTCCGGCATCAGCGAGCTCGTACAGGGCGGCCTCTACATGGTGTTTATTGCCATCGCGTTGGTCACTATTGACCCGGTGAGCGGTCTTGTACTTTTCGGCGCCATGGTTCCGCTGTGGGCATTGACGCGCTGGTTCCAACTCGCCTCGCAGAAGGTGTTTAGGGAGACCCGCACCACATCTGCGCGCGTGATCGTGCACTTCGTCGAGACCATGACCGGCATTCGCGCGGTGAAGGCGTTTCGCAAAGAGAAGCGCAACGCTGACGAGTTTGGGGGGCTGGTGGAGAACTACCGCTACGCCAACGAGCGCGCCATCAACTTGTTTGGCATCTTCGACCCGGGGCTCGTGCTCATCGGAAACGTCACGCTCGCCGTCGTGCTGCTTGTCGGTGGTCTTCGGGTCGCAGGAGGCAGTCTTGCGATCGGCGTGCTGCTCGCGACCCTGCTGTACACGCGCTCGTTCTTTGCCCCAGCACAAGAGATAGCCATGTTCTACAACTCGTACCAGTCGGCGGCCGCCGCACTCGAGAAGATCTCCGGAGTTCTCGAAGAGACTCCGAGCGTTCCGGACCCCACGGGGCCGATCGACCTGTGGGAGGCCAACGGGGCCGTGCGTTTCGATAACGTGGAGTTCTCGTACAAAGAGGGACGCGTCATCCTTCCGAGCTTCAGTCTCGATATTCCTGCGGGCCAGACGATTGCTCTTGTCGGTTCGACGGGCGCCGGAAAGTCCACCCTGGCGAAACTAATCTCACGCTTCTACGACCCCACCGCTGGCACACTGACGCTGGATGACGTGGATCTGCGCCAGCTTCATCCCAAGGATCTGCGCCGCGCCATCGTGATGGTTACGCAAGAGGCGTACCTGTTCTCGGGGAACGTGGCCGACAATATTGCCCTCGGAAAGCCGGAGGCAACCCGCGATGAGATCGTTGCCGCCGCGAAGGCTGTCGGTGCCCACACGTTCATCGAAGCGTTGCCGAACGGCTATGACACGGATGTAAACAAGCGCGGTGGGCGGGTTTCTGCCGGTCAGCGTCAGCTCATCTCATTTGCGCGCGCCTTCATCGCCGATCCAGTGGTCTTGATCCTCGACGAGGCGACGGCGTCCCTCGATATCCCGAGCGAGCGGCTCGTGCAAGAAGGGCTGCAAACGCTGCTCGCCGACCGCACAGCGATTATCATCGCGCACCGACTGTCGACGGTCGCGATTGCCGATCGCGTGCTCGTCATGGAGCACGGACGCATCATCGAAGATGGCACCCCAGCAGACCTGATCGCCGGCACCGGCAAGTTCTCGAGAATGCATGCTGCCTGGCGCGATTCACTCGTGTAGGGGTCTCGCGTTAGCGACGCGGGATGCAGTCGCGAATGACTCAGGCGTTGACGAAAGTCTGTGATTGCCTTCCGAGGCCTTCGATTTCGATGTCGGCGACATCCCCGACGGCGAGATAGGGGTACTTCCCTGACAACGCGACGCCCTGGGGCGTTCCGGTAAGAATCAAGTCACCCGGCTCTAACGCTAGATACTGGCTTAGGTGCCAAACTATGTAGTCGACGCTGAAGATCATGTCGGCGGTGGAGGAATCCTGGCGTGTTCCACCATTGACGAAGCTACGAAGCCTGAGCTTGTTGTAGTCCACCTCGTCGGGGGTCACGAGCCACGGGCCCGTTGGCGAGAAGCCCGGTGAAGACTTGCCTTTGCTCCATTGCCCGCCTGACACTGCCAGTTGAAAGTCTCGCTCAGAAAGATCGTTCACTGTGACGAAACCGGCAATGTGTGCGCGGCTTTCTGCGGGCGAATCGAGGTAGAGAGCGCGAGTGCCAATGACAACTCCCAGCTCGACTTCCCAATCCGTTTTTACACTTGTTCGCGGAATCGCGACGTCGTCGTTTGGCCCAGAAACGGTATTTGGGGTCTTTAGGAAGAGGATGGGAACTTCGGGTGGCGAAGACCCGGACTCTGCCGCGTGCGCCGCATAGTTCATTCCGATGCAGAGCACTGCGCTCGGTCGCGCAATAGGTGAGCCGATGCGCATGCTCTCTGCGCCCTCGAGGCGCGTGAGGCTACCGTCGATCACGGCGCTCTCGACTTTGCCGATCCCACCTGTCTCGAGAAAGCCGCCGTTGATATCGGCAGTGATCGGGCGAAGATCGTACGCTCCGTCCCCCATGATGACTACAGGAATTTCTGAGCCGATCGAACCGAGTCGTGCCAATTTCATTTTCTGATCTACTTTCGCTTTCGAGTGGCGGTTACCAGTAGGGGGGGGGGGGGGATTAAGTTGACGTTGGATCTTCTGCTTGGGCCATGTCGATGCGATCGGCCGCGATCTCGATGTGAGCAGCCATGGCTACGCTGGCTCGTTCGGCGTCGCCGGAGGCGAGCGCGCTGATCAAATCATTGTGAGACATTGCATGCGCAACGAGTTCTTCTGATGCAAGGGCGGCGTTTGCGGCCAGCAGAAAGCCGTTGATGCGGCCACGAAGTTGCGAAGCGATGGACAGCAGAAGTTTGTGATTGGAGACTTCCCAAAGAATTTCGTGAAATCGGCGATCAAGGGAGAACATGCGATCAACGTCGCCCGCTTCTGCGGCCGCGATCATCGAATCAACGACTTTGTGGAGACGACTTTCGATTGCGGGAGACCACGTCGCCTGAACACGATGGCAGACGAATTGTTCGAGCACGATGCGAAGGCTGGATATCTCGAGAAGTTCCTCTGGGCGAAGCAAGGCAACTCGTGCACCGCGTCGAGGGGTTCGTTCAACTAAGCCTTCCTCTGCAAGCTTTGTCAGTGCTTCACGAACAGGAATATGACTGACTCCAAGGCGCGCGGCAAGGGCTCGTTCGACGAGGCGTTCTCCGGGAGGGAACTCACCACTGTGGATCGCTTCACGCACCTCATTGGCAACCTTGTCGGAAATGCTGAGGTCGGCGACACTGCTCAAGACCATTACGAACTCCTTTATGCGACTGCTTCTCGGGAGGGTGAGGCGCACACAATCGAGAATGGCCTCGAGCGGATATTACTCGTTTGTTATAGCAAAAGTGCGCTTCGACCTAGACACAAGTATCATTTTGCTACATGCTATAGCGAACACCCCAATCGTGGGTAACGTCAATGACGATGTGGAGGCAAGATGTTCAACCGTAAAGCTCTCGCGGGAGGTATCCTCGCCGCGACGCTCCTTTTTGTCGCTGGTTGTGCCGGTGGCGGCCAGGGCGATGGCGCGAAGTCGGGGGGGTCGATCACCGTCGCTGCGGCACAAGGCATTCCTCAGCTGAACCCCGCGATTAGAACGTTCGCCTGGGAAGAAGTGCTTTTCCCACTGCTCTGGAATGGTCTTTCCAAGACCGATAAGAGCGGAGAAATTGTTCCCGATCTTGCCGAAAAGTGGGAAGCAACTGCAGACCAGAAGACGTGGACCTTTACGCTGCGCGATGGTGTGACGTTCTCGAACGGTGAAGCACTTACCGCAGCGAAGGTTGTGTCGAGCTTCGAGTATTACCTCGACCCAGACACCGCGACTCAAGAGGCAAACAAGATCTCGATGGTGTCCAAAGTCGAAGCGACTGACGACATGACCGTGCAGTTCACGCTCGAAGAGCCTGTTGCGACGTTCCCCGCGGGAATCGTCTGGGTCAAGGTCTTGGACACGGATTCACTCGCCACGATCGATAAAGAACCCATCGGCACCGGTCCGTACAAGGTATCGGCGTTTACCCCAGACGATTCCGTCACTTTGGTGCGCAACGATAGCTACTTTGGCGAACCTGGAGCGCTCGACGAGATTGTTCTCGTCACGGCAGCAGAGTCGACAGCGGCAGTGACCGGACTTCGTTCGGGTGACATTGACGTGCTGTGGTCCGTCCCAGCTGGGGATGTTGCGCAGCTCGAAGGCGAGTCAGCGCTCTCGATCGTTCGCCCGGATAACCCAAGCCAGTGGCCGTCGTGGGAGATGGACACCACTGCAGCACCGTTCAACGACGTTCGTGCGCGCCAAGCACTTGCCTACGCGATCGACCGCGAGACCATCCTCGACGCCGCATACAACGGTCAAGGACAGGTTTCGGCAACCAACAACGCACTCAGCGAGAACAACGCTTGGTACGGCGGTGACCTAACCGACTACTCGTACGATCTTGACAAGGCAAAGGCACTGTTCGCTGAGGCTGGAGTCAACGAGGGAGATACGCTGATCTGGTGGGGAATCGCCGGTTCGTACCCGGAGTGGAACACGAGTGGTGAGATCCTGCAGGCGAGCTTGAAGGAGATCGGCATCAACCTTGAAATCCAGAACAACGACATTGGTACCTGGGTAGATTCGTTCTACCCGGCCGGCAAGTCGTTCCCTGGCAAGATTGTTCCGAACTTCCAGTCCACGCCTCCGGAGCCCGCGTATTCGCTCAATTTCTACCTTCCCGGTCGTTGTGAGTGCAACTGGGTAGATGACGACTTCCTTACCGCATTCTCGGCAGCGCTAGCGCAGCCTGATACGGATGCCCGCAAGGCTGAGTGGGCCAAGGTTCAAGAGGTCATCAACGAGCAGGTTCCGTTGATCATCCCCATCCAGTCCACGGTTGTCACTGGAATCAACAGTGCAATTACCGGAGTCTGGGTTGAGGGCGGGGGCCAGCTTCACCTCGAGTCAGCATCGATGAAGGGTTGAGTTGACTCGATTCATCATTAGGAGAGTGGCAATCAGCATCGTGATGCTGATTGCCACTTCTCTCCTTGTCTTCATTGTTCTCCGGTTACTTCCTGGAGATCCGATCATCACTCGGCTCGGCTCAACGCCTGGCGTCGACGCAGAGACGATTGCTCGTCTTCGTCAGGAGGCAGGACTCGATGCGCCGATTTGGGAACAGTACCTAAATTGGTTCGGCGGACTCCTCCGCGGAGACTTTGGCCAATCCTTCTTCAATCAGTTTTCGGTCAATGAGCTGATTGTGATGCGGCTCCCTGCGACGCTGGAGGTCACCGTCGTGTCGATCATCGTCGCGATACTTATCGCGATTCCTGCCGCCGTTTTGTCGGCGCTGAAGCCCCTTGGGCGCGTGGACCGTGTCGTGACGGCAATCTCCACGGCGGGTATGGCCTTTCCGCAGTTTTTGATCGGCATCATGCTCATCATCGTTTTTGCGGTAAATCTCGAATGGCTACCAGCCCGCGGGTATATACCTTTCGAGCAGGATCCCGTGGGCAACCTCATCCGCATGATTCTGCCAGCACTCACCCTCGCGCTTGCGTCTGCCCCACTCTTCATCCGCTTTCTGCGGGCGTCCATGATTGAGGTTCTTTCTTCTTCGTTCATCCGCACCGCAACGGGCAAAGGTCTCAGCCGTTGGGCTGTTGTTGTTGGGCACGGGCTGAGAAACGCTCTCATCCCCAGCTTGACGATGCTCGGACTCGTTGTCGGCTACACCCTCGGTGGTGTTGTCATCATCGAGTACGTCTTCGGAATCCCGGGGCTTGGCTCTTTGGCGATCGATGCTGTCTTCAAGCGCGACTACGCCGTACTGCAGTCCGTGGTGCTCCTGATCAGCGCAATGTTCATTCTGACCACGTTGGTTGTCGACCTCCTCTACGGAGTTCTCGACCCGCGACTACGGATAGGAGCGCGACGTGGCTAGTTCTACCGTCCTCGCCGTGGCGAACCCTCGGCGCACGTTCCTTGACAGTGTGCGAAACACTGGATGGCAAACCTGGGTGGCGATTGGTGTGCTGGCGATCATCGTGATTGTGAGCGTCGCCGCACCGATCCTGGCGCCGTTCGACCCCACGCTTCAGTCGAAAGATCGCTTCGCGACTCCAAGCTTGGTGCACCTCTTTGGTACTGACGAGCTCGGTCGAGATCTGTTCAGCCGGGTACTGTTCGGTGGCCAGTTGACCATGTTCATCACCGCAGGAGCAACGGCGGTCGCGATGTTCATCGGGGTCATTTGGGGCATGATCGCGGCGTTCGCCCGTGGGCTCGCTGACGAAGTTTTGATGAGGCTTGCCGACACCGTCATGGCGATCCCGCAAATGCTATTTGCTCTCGTTTTCATTTCGGCTTTCGGGGCGACCCCTGAGCGACTAGCGCTGATCATCGGCGTTCTTCTCACCCCAACGACGGCCCGCCTTATCCGGTCGACCGTGCTTGCCGAGATTCAGGAGGACTATTACACGGCGGCAGTTGCGTATGGCGCGTCTCCTCGACGACTGTTGTTGACGGAGATTCTGCCGAATGTGCGAGTTCCCATTCTGGTTCAGACTGCGATTAACGCTGCTAACGTTCTTTTGCTCGAAGCGTCAATGAGTTTTGTGGGCTTGGGAATTCAGCCGCCGGATGCAACCTGGGGAACCCTTGTGCAGCAGGGTTACCAAAAGATGTATCAATCATTCTCGTATCTTCTCTTCCCGGCACTGTTGATCTTTATCACCATCTGGATGCTGAATCTTCTCGCCGATCAACTGGGGGATTCTTCCTCGTCGAAGGGACGCTCATGACCTCGACATTGCCCGCGGATACCGTATTAGACATCCGCAACCTCACCGTGCGTTACGGGCAGACAACCCCTGTCGATGACGTGTCATTCAGCTTGCGCCGCGGCGAGCGCATTGGGCTCGTCGGAGAATCTGGCTCAGGTAAATCTCTCACCGCACTCTCGATCATGCGCCTCGCCGAAGGTGCGAAGCTGAGGGGGGAAATCGATCTAGGGGGCGTCAACTTGCTGTCGCTTTCACAAAAGCAAATGACGCGCATTCGCGGCGGAAAAGTCGCCATGGTGTATCAGGACCCCATGTCCTCGCTCAACCCGGTCATGACTATCGGGCGCCAACTCACTGAGGCAATTCGCCTTCATTCGACGGCGACAAAAGCCTCTGCGTACCTGCAGGCCATTGAGTTGCTGGACGAAGTGGGTGTCCCTTTTCCCGAGGAGCGCATGAAGCAGTACGCGCATGAATTCTCGGGTGGGATGCGGCAACGGGTCATGATCGCGATGGCCATGTCGGGAAAGCCTGATGTTCTTATCGCCGACGAACCGACGACCGCCCTCGACGTGACGACACAGGCGCTCATCATTGACCTGCTCGACCGTCTGGCCAATGACTATGGCACAGCCGTAGTGCTCATCACTCACGACCTTGGCGTGGCGGCGGGATTCTGCGAAACGATTCACGTCATGAGGCACGGCAAGATTGTCGAGTCCGCCGCCGCGACGGAACTTTACGAGAACCCGCAGAGTGACTACAGCAAGATCCTGTTGAAGTCGGTCGTCGATCTCACGATCGATGTGACGAAGCCAATCCCCACAGGTGATGACGTGCTCAGCGTGGGAGAACGACCGGTTGAGTCTGTTCCTTCTCGTCAGATGAGCGACGAAGTGCTCCTCAAGGTCGAGGGCCTGAATAAGACTTTCCATCTCGGTTCAGGTCGCAAAATTACTGCGATCAAGGATGTGTCCTTTCAGGTGCGACGCGGTGAAACGTTCGGTCTTGTTGGCGAGTCTGGTTCAGGAAAGTCCACGGTGGCGCGAGCCGTTCTGGCGTTGACTGGAGTTGACTCCGGAACCGTCAATTTTCGAGGCAAAGATGTTCACTCGCTGAAGTCCTCGGAACTTCGTTCGCTGAGGCGAAGCATGCAAATGGTGTTTCAAGACCCGTTCTCTTCTCTGAATCGCCGCCAGACGGTGGCTCAGATCATCGAGGCACCGCTGATTACTCACGGAATAGGAACTCGAGCCGAGCGTCGCGCCAAGGTCGCAGAAATGCTCACACTCGTTGGTCTCGGCGAAGAGTTTGCGGATCGCTACCCGAGGACGATGTCTGGGGGTCAGTGCCAGCGGGTGTCCATTGCCAGATCTCTTATTCTCGACCCCGACTTCATGGTCTTGGATGAATCAGTTTCGGCGCTCGACGTTTCGATTCAGGCGCAGGTTCTGAACCTGTTGCGAGAACTGCAGCAACGTTTGGGCCTGACTTTCCTCTTTATTAGTCATGATCTGGCTGTCATCCGGTACATGGCGGACAATATTGCCGTAATGAGACAGGGCGCGATCGTGGAGATGGCGCCGCGAGACGAGCTCTACTCGAACCCTCAACACGAATACACACGATCGCTGATGGCGGCTATTCCCGTCGCTGATCCGACGATCGAGCGGGCACGGCGCAAGGCTGCTGCTCAACTGGCTGCTGCTTACGAGAGCGTGGAGGCGCTGTAGTGACGAATATTGGCTCAAAGATTCATGTTCCCCGTTTCACCGGACGCGTGGGTGTCGCACGCCGCGACATCACCCCGCCGGTCGGTATCCGCGCGAAAAACTGGGGACCAGCAGTCTGGGAAGCCTCGGAGGGTGTTCATCGGCCGATGACGCTCACCGCCATGGCGTTCGGTTCCGGCGAGGGTAGCACGCAGGTTCTCGTCGCAATTGATGCAACGTGGTGGCGCCGTGTTGAGGATGAGCGTGCGTTTCGAGAGGCTGTGCTCGCAGCGACCGGAGTGCAGCCGCACCAGTTGATGGTAGCGCTCTCTCACACGCATGCCGGTCCGGTGCTGTGTCGAGCAGACGGCCACCTTCCCGGCGGGGAATTTATTGGCGGGTACCTAGATTCACTGACGGCTGCGGCAATCGAGGCGGTGAGCGAAGCGCTCTCTACCGGTGATCAGGCTCGTGTCGAGTGGGCAACCGGTCGTTGCTCGTTGGCCTCCAATCGTGAGCTTGTGCTGGATGGCAGGGCTCTTGTGGGCTTCAACCCAGAGGGGGAGGCCGATGACACCCTCGTTGTCGGGCGAGTGACGAATTCCTCTGGGCTTGTCATGGCGACACTGGTCAATTACGCCTGTCACCCGACGACGCTCACCTGGGAGAACCGACTCATTTCGCCGGACTACGTCGGCGGAATGCGGGAACTCGTCGAAGAGTCCACTGGCTCTCCCTGCATTTTCTTGCTCGGTGCGGCCGGCGAACTTGCGCCACGTGAGCAGTACACGGGAGATACCGAAGTAGCCGATCGTCATGGACGATCACTCGGTCATGCTGTGCTTGCCGCGTTAGATTCACTGCCAACGGCGGGGACTGAACTTGAACTGACCCGGATTGTCGAGTCGGGTGCTCCTCTCGCAATGTGGGAGTCGAGTAGTCAAGAGCCACAAGGTGCACTCGATGCAGTCTCGGGAACAGTCGAATTGGATTTCGTTGACCTTCCATCGATTGAGCAACTCGAGGTCCAGTGGGCGGGGATCGATGAGAACAGTTTGCGTGAGCGCATTAGTCGGGCGCGCAACCTTCGCGATGACTACGTTGTTGGCTCCACCGCGCAGCACCCAGTGTGGGCGTGGCGCGTGGGGGATGCCATTTTTGTGGGTCATCCGGGTGAAGCGTATTCGCGCTTCCAGAAGGTTCTGCGCGAACGTTTTCCGTCGCACCCTATTGTGGTGATCAACCTCGTCAATGGCCCTGGTTTCGCCTACCTGCCGACAGCGGATGCGTACGAACGTGGTGCGTACCAGTCATGGCAGACTCCCCTGAAGTCGGGCTCATTGGAGAGATTGGAAAGTTTCGCCATCGAGCTCATTGAGCGTCTAGTGAAGGACATCGTATGACCGAGAACTCGCCCATCGCCGTCGTCACGGGTGGCGCTGCCGGTATCGGCTGGTCTATCGGCCAACGACTATTGGCAGATGGCTACAAAGTTATTGCCACAGATGTGGTGCCAGGCCTCACTGAAGCGAATGCCGATGTTCTCTGGCGTCAACTCGATGTCACGGACCATGAGCAAGCAGCCACCGTTTTCGACGGAATCGTCGCAGAATTTGGCCGCCTGGACGTGCTCATCAACAACGCTGGCATCCAGCGCCATCGTGCGCTCGAAGAGCTGAGCTGGGCGGAGTGGGAGGCGGTCGTCAATGTGAACTTGCACGGAGTCTTCAACACCTTGCAGGCCGGTGGAAAGCACATGCTGGCGCAAGGCGAGGGCCGCATTGTCAACATATCCTCTGTTTCTGCCCGCGGTTCTGCTGGTCGGGCGCCGTACTCGACGACGAAGGCCGCCGTGATTGGCCTCACCGCAACGGCAGGTGCCGAGTGGGCGTCACGAGGTGTGCGGGTTAACGCGGTGGCGCCAGGCTACGTCGACACCGGAGTGTTTCGACAGGGCGTTGAGGCGGGCACCCTCAGCATTGACACGATCATGACCAGAATTCCGGCGAAGCGCCTTGCAGATGCCAGCGAAGTTGCTGCTGCGGTGAGCTTTCTCGTGTCGGATGACGCCAGCTACATGAACGGCCAGACAATCTACGTGGATGGTGGCTTTATGGTTGATTACGGCATCCCGCTCGCAAAGAAGCCGACCGAGTGAGCAACGGCTCACGCATCGACCGTGTCGCGACGGCAACAACCTCGCTCGCGTTGCCCAGACCATTGCAGCTTGGTGCAATGACGGTCACTCGGCGTGAGTATTGCGGGGTGCAGGTCGAGACGGCGGACGGCCTTCTAGGCAAGTCTTATGCGCTGTCTCGAGAAGCACCGATGGCAGAGATTGTTGACCGGTTGGTCACTCCCGCTGTTCTCGGCGAAAACAGTGACGACCCAGAAGCTCTGTGGGATCGCGCGTTGAGAAGCAGCGCCATTGTTGGCCGAGTGGGTCTTGTGCGTCGCGCCATCGGCATGGTTGATGTTGCGGTCTGGGATGTCGCGGCCCAACGTGCGGGCGTTCCGCTGTGGCGCATGTTGGGCGCACACGGTGAGCCTCGCCCCACGATGTTGGTGGCCGCGTACCCGACGCCGGGCCGCGCAGTGCGCGACATTGTTGACGAGGTCGTGTCGCAGGCGCTGGAAGGGTGGCCCCTAGTCAAAATCTCGCGTTCTCCCGACAACGCGCTGATGCGTGAGCTTCTCGCAAAATTGCGCTCAGCGCTGCCCGCCACGACCGGGCTCGTCGTTGATGTCGGGTTCGGTTGGCGCGATAGTGATGAGGCACTTGCCGATATCGCGGAGTGGGGGGATCCGGAGCTCGCGTGGCTTGAGGATCCACTACTGCCAGAGGATGTCGAGGGTTGTGCCCGGCTGCGTCGCAACAGCGGTCTTACTGTCGCCGTCGGCGATGAGGTGACCGATCCGAGCGTGTTGAAGGCGCTTGTCGAGAAAGGCGCGGTCGACGTTCTGCGGCTCGATGTCATCGCGGTAGGGGGCATTACGCCAGCTCGACAGATAGTTGAGTGGGCCACCGCGCGCGGCACTCCTGTGTCGTGTCATGTCTACCCCGAGGTGAGCGTTCACTTGGGCGTCGGTGTCGAGACGTTCAACCGCGGCGAAAACCCGTACGACCCATCCCCTTCCTTTGTGCAGGGCGGACCGATATTCGTGGAAGGTCATGCAAAACCTCCAACGACACCAGGGCTTGGCTTTTCGCTCGACCCCACTCTTTTCACTTTCACGAAGGAGCAGCTATGAATCGCAGCGTTGTTGTGACCGGCAGTGGCAAAGGCATCGGTCGTGGGATTTCGGCAAGGCTTACCGCTGATGGTTGGTTCGTCGTGGGTCTTGAACGTTCCGCGGGGTCGGGAACTCTCGAAGAGGGGGTTTGCGCCGCTGTTCTGGTGGCAGATTCGCGAGACTCTCAGGCGCACCATGAAGCGGCTCGAATCGCGATGGATCATGCACCACTGGCCGGGTGGGTCAACAATGCGGGGATCACCAAAACAACGCCACTTCACCTACTTAACGAGGATGTCGTGCGTGAGGTTGTCGAGATTAATGGCCTCGGTTACCTGTGGGGCTCTGCCGCCGCTGTGCAGTCTTTCGTGGAACAACGTTCTGCGGGTTCCATCGTCAACATTGGATCGATTCATGGTCGATTGAGTCATCAAGACCATGCTGCCTATGAGTTCACTAAGGGTGGGATCGACGCACTCTCGCGAAGTATCGCTGTCACGTATGGTCGCTTCGGCATCCGCGCGAACACTATCGCTCCTGGCGGCGTTCGCACGCCTCACCTTGAGGCGCAGATCGCGGCAGCCCCAGACCCCGCTGCGGAAGAACGCGTGCTTTCTCAGGGCCCGCCGATGCGCAGGATCGGCACCGTAGACGAAATTGCTTCCGCTACTGCCTTCCTGCTGGGAGACGAGTCGACGTACCTTACGGGGGAGTCGATTGCGGTGGACGGTGGCTGGACGGCAGCGTTTGGCACGCCGCAACCCGATCCGGCGTTGCTTGAGCGGTATGGGTTCGATTCCTAGAGCTCAGGCTTTGAGCATTGTGGCGCGCTGAATGAGTCCGTCGACTACGTCGAAGGTGGCGATCGTCTCCGTGCTGACATCACCGTTGTGCACATATTCTCTGGCCACAATCCAGCGCTCGCCGAATTGCACGACAGTGTCGATGGTGCAACTGAGTTCCATGCTGGCGAGACGTGGCTCATAAAATGCGTGAAGAGCATCGCGGCCGATGATGGGCTCTGGGGCTACTCCGGTGATGACGGCATCGGCAGAGTAGGTCGCGATAAAGGCTGAGATGTCGTGCGCATTGAAGGCGTCGAGCTGGGCGTTGACAACGTCGAGAGCGTTCATGGTCTTCTTTCTGGTGGTCTCAGTCGATCCGCACGCCGCCATTGGCGTCGTACGTCACTCCGGTGATGAATTTGGCTTCTGGGGCGGCAAGCGAGGCAATGACCCAAGCGATGTCTTCTGGCTGCCCGAAGCGCCCGAGCGGGATGGACGCTTCGAGAGAGGCGCGGGCGTCGTCGGTGAGGTTGTCAGTAATGCCGCTGACGACGGGCCCGGGGGTCACAGCGTTCACACGGATGCGTTCCCCCGCGAGTAGTCGAGCAAAGCTCCGAGTGATGGCCAGAATTGCGCCTTTGCTCGCGGCGTAATGAATTCCTGTTTTGAGGGCACCCACTTGCCCTGCGATGGAAGAAAGGTTGATGATCGAGCGGTCCACACCGGGTTGGTTGTGTTCGGCTGCGCGAAGGAGCGGAAGGCTCGCCCGAGTGAGGAGAAAGGTGCCGCGACCATTGGTTTCCATAACGGCATCCCAGTCGTCAATGGTGATGTCTTCGTAGCCAACGTAGGGGCAAACGCCGCCATTGTTGACGAGCACGTGGAGTTCTTTCCATTCCGCGTTGATTGCTGTCACGAGAGCGTCAATGGACTCTGCGGAGCGAAGGTCGAGGCACGACAGGTGAACGTCGGGAGCGCCAGCGGCAGTGCACGAGGCGGCGATTTTGCGAGCGGCGTCTTCTCCAGACGTGTAGGTAATCCAGACGGCATAGCCCTGGGAAGCGAACAATTCAGCAGTGGCGGCACCAATGCCAGAGCTTGAACCTGTGATGAGCGCGCGGCGAACAGTCATGTTGTGAACGCTATAGCATTACACAAAAAACCGCAGCAACTCTGGCGTAAATTTGCTAGATGCTATAGCGTTTGCTCATGGCAAATGAATCCGTACTCATCACCGACAGTGATCTTCCTGGGACTGCCGCCGCTGATGCGCTGCGGGAGGCCGGGTACTCGGTAATTAAATCTCCCTCTGGGTCCGCCGACGACATTGTGGCGGCGGCAGGAGATGCCACAGCACTCATTGTCCAGTGGGCGCACATCGACGGGGACGTTCTCGATCGTTTGCCGAACATTCGGTTTATTAGTCGGCTCGGAATCGGATACGACATGATAGATGTGGCCGCCGCTACTGCGCGCGGAGTGGCCGTCGCCAACACTCCCGCCTATTGCATCGAAGAAGTCGCTGCTCACACGGTTGCCATGATTCTCGGTCAAGCACGAGGCCTCAAGGCCTACGACTCGCAGGTTCACAATGGCGTGTGGGCTGCCGTGGCGGCCCGGCCCATGTGCGTGCGACCATCCACTACCACTGTCAGCGTGGTCGGTTTCGGACGAATCGGTTCACTAGTCGCGGCCAGCTGCGCCGCGATCGGATTTCGTGTGCTCGTTGCCGATCCATATCAAGACCAGGATCGCATCCGGTCGCAAGGTTATGAGCCGGTGGGGATCGCAGAGGCTGTCGCCGCCGCTGACATCCTCACACTTCATGCCCCTCTCACGGAGGACACGCGGCACCTGATCGATTCCGCCGCGCTCGCCACGATGAAGCCGACCAGTGCAATCGTCAACACCTGCCGCGGCCCGTTGATCGATGAGGACGCCCTCGCGGATGCCCTCGATAGTCGAATGATTGGTGGCGCCGCCCTCGACGTCTTCGAGTCTGAGCCTTTGGGTACATCAAGCCGACTCCGAGCGCGCGACACGGTGCAGCTGAGCCCCCATGCCGCCTGGTACTCGCCAGAGTCGCTCGCCGACCTTCCCGTGCACGCCGCGCGGAATGTTATTGAGTTCCTGTCTGGAGTTCCGGTGACGGCGATTCTCAATCCGGACTACGCCGCACACGTTCGTGTCAGCTGATCCTTCAAGGCTTTGTTCGCGCCGCTAACTGGGGAGCGTAGCGACGGGCGCTCGAAGGTGCGTGCGCGATAAATCGCGTCCACGCCTGCTGGGTTGTCGCGCCGTTGACGCCCTGCTTTGACGTGGCGACGCACAGCTGAATGGACTAACTCCATTGATATTAATTGCCTATTCCTTTAAATCGCTACATACTATAGTGTTCGTGGTTAGCTAGTATCCGCATATCGAACGCAAAGGTGCATCGATGTCTCCTCTTCGCAGAGTTACCGCAATCGTGAGCGCTGTGGCGCTACTTTTGGGTGGTAGCTTCCTCATCAGCACGCCGGCAATGGCCGCTCCCGGTGACCTTGATGTCACCGCAGCGCCGTACAACGCCGTAGGTGACGGGGTCGTTAATGACGGCCCCGCCATTCAGCAGGCGTTAGATGACGCAGATGGCACGGGCAAAACGGTGCTCTTGCCCGCCGGCTACACCTTCCTCACGGGTGGCATTGTTGTAGGAAGCAATACGACCTTGCAGATCGAGGGCACGGTATTGCAAAGCCAGAATCCCGCGCACTTCACGTACGTGCCGCTTGTCGGCTTCTACATTCCACCGACACCGCTCTGCCCGAGTTGGGGAAGCTGCATCTGGGAAAAGCCGATGTTTCACAACATGCCGCTCATCCACGCTGGCGAGCAGCATGATGTGACCATCACGGGTAACGGAACCATCCAGATGATGCGTGATGCAGCCAATCCGATCGCAACGTCAGTCATCGGTTTTCACAAGGTGTCGAACTTTGAGATCAGCAACCTGACGATCCTCGATGCCTACCAGTACAACCTCGCGATCTTCACTTCCGACCACGGACTGATCAAGAACCTGACCATCCTCGCCGTTGAAGACGTCGCAGGAGAGTACTACGGAAACGATGGGGTCAGTATGATGAACTCCCAGCACATCCGTGTCACCGGAAACTACATTCGCAATGGTGATGATGGAATCTACGTCGGGTCCAACTTCAATGATCCACGGGCATACCAGCATCCTGATTTCGGCAACCTTTGGTGGACCTTTGCCGAGACACTGCCCGCGACCGATATTGAAATAGATAACAACGAGGTGGCACATACCCCCGGCATGGCCGTTGGTTTCATTGCGTGGGGAACCGGCTCACCAGATCCCGCCAAGGTCGCGATCTCGAATGTGCGGATCCACGACAACATCCTCACGTCATCGACCAGGGCGGTCGGATGCTGGTGCGATAACCCGAACTTCGGCCACAACACAGATATCGGCGAACCGCCATTCACTGGAAGTGACACAGACAATCAGTCCTCGATCACCAACGTGCGAATCTATGACAACGTTTATAACTCGCCTGGCAATCAAGCATTCACCGCGACGGATATGAAGACTGACTACGGTGCGCTGTCGTCGAACACCTTCATCAATGGAGACTTCGATGAATGGGATATCACATGGTGGAGTTCAGTCGATGATGCTGGCATTGCCAGCGCAGCTGATCCCGCCGTGCTCAACAGCGCACAAGCGCAGACAGCACTCGCAGGCGCCGATGGCCGCGTGGGATTTGTGCAGTCGGATGGTACTCAATCGTCTCAAGTTTTTCAAGGTCTCGGGTTGAATGGTGCGCCTGCGGGTCTGCCGTTCATGACGCGAGCATATGAGGTATCGGTGGATGTCATCACTGGCGCGAACGCCGCGCGACTTTTCGCGTACAACACCTGCACGTCAGAGGTCATTGCGCAAAAGGCAGTAACGGCAACGACTGCACGAACAGAGATTCTTTCTTTCGAAATGCTCTCGGACTGCGATGACGTGCAAATTGGAGTGGAGACGGTCGGCTTCGGCGAAAGCTGGGCCTTGATCGATAACTTGTCTATCTCCAATATCCCCAGCTCCACGTCACAGGCGATTGACGATGTCGATCCCGTTGTGAGTTACAGCGGTGCATGGGGTGCGTACACCAACACGCTTGCGTGGGCAGGCACCAATGCTGTCGGCTTCTCCGCTGGATCCGCCTTCTCCATTCCCTTCACGGGAGTGCGGGCGGTCCTGCAGGGTCTCGTCGACTCCAATCTAGGCACTGCAGATATTTACCTCGATGGAGTGTTCATAAAAACAATTGACTTCTACGCTCCATCGTTGCAAGTCGCGCAGTTGTTCGACACGGGAGAAATCGATGCCGGAGAGCACGTTCTTGAGTTAGTGATGACGGGTCTCAAGAATCCCTTGGCGACTGACGTGTATGTCGTTTTCGATGTGCTGTTCCTACAGCCGGCCGCGCTTGCTTCAGATGACCCACCGGTTGCAAGCTCGATGAGCCCTAGCAGCGGTTCTATGCTCGGCGGAACGGTTGTGACGGTGACCGGCGAAGGTTTCATCGGCGCGACCGGGCTCAACTTCGGTGGTGTCGCTGCGAGTGACTTCGTAGTTGTGGATGACGAGACGATCAGTGCGATTGCTCCTGCACACGCTGTGGGGTCGGTTGATGTTGTTGTCACGCATCCCAATGGAGACTCAGAGCCGCTGGAGTTCGCCTTCCTTGATGTCACCACGATTGCCTCGGTGAGCCCAAGCCAGGGTGTGGCCGCTGGTGGCACAGAGGTCACCGTCATCGGTACCTGCTTCGTGGGGGCCGAGAGTGTGTGGTTCGGGGAGATCGAGGCGGCCTCGTTCACGGTGCAAAATGACACTGAGATTCGTGCAATCGCGCCGGCAGGAGCTGTCGGGGCCACGGATATTCGTGTCGTGGGAAGTTCAGCCTGTGGAACGGTGTCGTCGGCAAATGCGTACCAGTACATCACCGCCGGCGAAGTCGATACCCCGGTCGATACCCCGGCTGCGAATCCTGATGTCGCTCAGGTGCTTGCCAGCACTGGGTTCGCCGGAGGGGTGGCGTTCCTCATCGCCGCGCTGCTGTTGGGCGCTGGTCTGTTCCTGAGGAAGAAAACGATGGCAACGCAGTAAAGCTAGAGGTGGTGTGGTGGGTGCGTTACGGACGGTAACGTGCCCACCGCATATCTATGCGGTAACCGAATTGATTCTGTTATCGAAAGCATTAGCCGGCGAACGGAACGACAGGGAGGCCGAAGGTGCCTGGTCGTGCGCTAAAAAGTGAGCCCGCCTGTGGGTCAGCGCCGTCGTCGATGCCCTGCCGCGACGTGGTGATGTACAGGGTTCCTAAATCTGCACCGCCGAACGTGCACGCACTGACTTGGGTCGCCGGAACCTCAATCTGCTCTACGTGATTCCCGGACTCGTCGTACGCACTTACGTGGCCGCCACCCCACATTGCGACCCATACGTTGCCTTCGGCGTCGACTGTGAGTCCATCCGGGAAGCCCTCTGCGGCGTCGATTGTGACGAAGGGTCGACGATTGCTGAGCATGGTGTCGTGGTAGTCGAAGATGTCAATCCGACCAGTGAGCGTATCGACGTAGTACGCGACGTCGCCTCGTGGGTTGAACGCGATCCCGTTGGAACACGCGATCTCTGTCTGTATTTGGCGATGTGAAAAGTCACGCGAGATCTGGAACAGGACTCCCGCGGAGCTTCCATCTGTCGTCATCGAGCCGGCGAGCAGCTCACCACCAGGAGTGGTGCCGCCATCATTCATCTGCTGGTTTTCGTCGTCCAAAAGGGTGAGGTGGCGTGTGGGCGCCTCGTTCGGAGAGTCCGCGAACGCGAGCCCTCTGCGAGTTCCGATGACGTAACCACCATTCACGCGTGGGCGGATGAACGATGCAGAGTCCTCGAGTGTGTGCAGGCGGTCAACGCTGGAGGTGGCCAACGTGAGGATGTCCCCGACCTGAACGTCCATGAATCGGAGGCCGCCCCAGGGCGCCCACCAACATGGTCCCTCGCCGTGGTGGGCAACAGGGCCTGTGACATTCTCTGCACGCATAGTTTTCTCCTTGTGAAGCGAGCTCCGTTGCGTTAACTGCGATGCACGGGTAGGAGGCGCTGCAGTTGTGTCACGTGGGCGGGCCCCAACTCGTCGAGCGACGTCACCCCGAGCAGACGCATAGTGCGAACAATCTGGGTGGAGAGAATGTCAATCGTGCGGTCGACACCCTCGCGACCACCGGCCATCAGCCCATAAAGGTAGGCGCGGCCGATGAGCGTGAACCTAGCGCCGAGGGCGACGGCAGCCACAATGTCAGCGCCGGACATGATTCCAGTGTCGAGATGAACTTCCGTGTCATTGCCAACTTCGCGCACGACATCAGGGAGCAGATGGAAGGGTATCGGCGCCCGGTCTAGCTGGCGGCCGCCATGGTTGGAGAGCAGCACGCCGTCAACACCCATGGCGGCAAGCCTCTTTGCATCATCGACGCTCTGAACGCCCTTGACGACGAGTTTTCCTGGCCACTGGTCTTTAATCCATGCGAGGTCGTCAAAGGTGACAGTGGGGTCGAACATGGTGTCAAGGAGTTGTGCCACCGTTCCAGACCAGCGGTCGAGTGACGCGAAGGCCAGCGGTTCCGTTGTCAAAAAGTTGATCCACCACTCCGGGCGCGGTATGGCGTTGATCACCGTTTTCGGAGTCAACGTTGGGGGGATGGTCATCCCATTGCGGGCATCGCGAAGGCGCGCACCGGCAACCGGTACGTCGACGGTGACCAGTAAGGTGTCGAAACCCGCCTGCGCGGCTCGCTCCACGAGGGCCATTGAGCGGTCGCGGTCCTTCCACATGTAAAGCTGAAACCAGTTGCGCCCGTCAGGGTTTGCGGCTTTGACATCTTCGATCGAGGCCGTGCCCATGGTCGACAGTGAGAACGGGATGCCCGCGGCGGCGGCGGCACTCGCACCCGCGATCTCCCCTTCTGTTTGCATCATGCGGGTGAAACCAGTGGGGGCGATGCCGAACGGCATGGCGACCCGACCGCCAAGTACCTCCCGACTGGTGTCGACATCCGAGACATCACGAAGGATGTTTGGATGAAACTCGATGTCCTCAAACGCCTGCCTGGCCCTCGCGAGGCTGAGCTCACCTTCTGCTGCCCCATCCGTGTAGTCGAAGGCGGCTTTCGGCGTGCGGCGCTTGGCGATCTCTTTGAGGTCGGCAATCGTGAGGGCCTCCTGCAGCCGGCGCTTCTTCGCGTTGAGGGTCGGCTTCTTGAATTTCATGAGGGGGGCGAGATCGCGTGGGCTCGGAAAGCGGCGCTTCATTGTGTGTCCTGTCGTGTGGTTTCTGCCTGATCGGTGAGGCGGGTGCGGGCGTAGTAGTCAGAAATGTGCGAGTGAACCTTTGCGGATGCTGCGGCGGCGTTGTGATCTTTGATGGCGGTGAGGATGCCTCGGTGCTCTGTCCTGAGCCGCTGCGCTTCAGTACGCCAGTCCGCGATTGTGGGAATGCCGAGAATCACGTAGCTTTCGATGGAATTGCGAATCCCGGCCATCATCGCTGACACTACGAGGTTGCCGCTCGCGTCGGCGAGTGAAAGGTGGAATCTGGCGTCGAGAGCGAGGAACTCCTTTGGGGTGAGGGAGTCGGAATCCATCGCATCGAGCAGCTGGGTGGCGTGCACGAAATCAACATCGGTTCCAGCGTCGGCGAGTTCGGTCACGATGGAGCACTCCAGCACGATTCGGGTCTTGACGACATCCGCTACGGCGAAGCCTTTCGCTGCAACCTGGAGGCGCATGAGGGAGGACATGCCACCAGATGGCGCACCGATGATGGTGGCACCCGCCTGCGGTCCTGAGCCGGTTTGCGTGCGCACAAGGCCGAGCGCCTCGAGCACTCGCACTGCTTCGCGCACCGAGGATCTGCCGACACTAAGCTCGGCAGCGAGAGCGCGCTCAGGGGGAAGGTGGTCACCAGTGCTGAGCTCACCAGAGAGCAGGTGCGCTTCGAGATGGTGGAGCACGCCTTCCCATGCTCGGGGAGAATCGTTCATTGCTTCCTCGATACTTGTGTGGTCAGACCACACTGTATCGCAGTGACGGTTTACTGTGGACGGTATCGCGCGATTCGTAAGTTGATGCGATACCCACCGGATGCCGTTGGCACGGTCGGTGTGCCTTCATCCTGATAGTGAACGAGTGCCTCGTCGTCGTGGCACTGCGGCGGTTGACCGCTTGCGCGCACCACCCGCCACCACGGAACAGTGCTGCCGTAGCGAGCCATCACCTGGCCCACAGCCCGGGGCGCACGTGAGCCAATGGCGGCGGCAATGTCGCCGTAGGCCATCACGTGGGCGGGCGGAATCGCGTCGACGACATCCAGCACGTTGGAAACAAAGTCTTCAGAGTGCTGGAGCTCAAGGCCACGGCCAGTTCTGGCGTTCCCCGAGACGCTATCGCCGATTGCTGTCTCGACGGTCAACTTGGCTAAGGCTGTCAAAGCGCCAGGACGCCGAACTTTTCGCCGTATTGAGTTTCGCGGTCCACCACGAAGCCGATGTTCGTGAAAAATGCTTCTGGGCCGTCGTCGCCCGTCTCCCAGAGTGCAGACAACCGCGTGAAGCCTCGCTGCCGCGCCTCATTGGCGAGGGCAAGCACGGCAAAAGTTCCTATGCCTTGACCCTGTTGGTCGGCGGCCACGTGCACGCGCCACACGCAGCTGCGGAACTCCTCGTCGGCGGCATCCTCATCAAAATTGCCACGAATGAAGCCGACAACTTTGTCGTCTCTGAGCACAACGCGAGGCCATGTTGTCGTTGGGTCGAGGTACGCATCGGCGATCGCGTAGGTCGGCGGGGTGACGAATTGTTCTTGCCCGCGACGCAGTGTCAGCTTGTTCGCTGCGAGTGCGTTGCTCGCCGACAGCTCTTCTAGTCTCAGGTTGGCCATGATGACAGGCTAACCACACCTACCGTGAAACCTCTAGAGGTATCTCGATGTCGAGATAATTGACAGGTGGCTGTAAGCTGGTATTCGGCTAAATTGGCCCGGGTTATGCCCCCAATGTTGTTGTATTCACGCGGATGTTGTTGGCACATTTTTGTGTCGCACAGCTGTCGCACATTATGTAGGTCGTTCTGAAGGAGAACCCCATGTCAAAGATCAAGGTTGACGGCACCGTTGTAGAGCTCGACGGCGACGAGATGACACGCATCATCTGGAAGGCCATCAAAGACACGCTCATTCACCCGTACCTCGACGTGAACCTCGAGTACTACGACCTCGGGATGGAAAAGCGCGACGAGACCGACGACCAGATCACCATTGATGCGGCTCACGCCATCCAGAAGCACGGCGTTGGCGTGAAGTGCGCCACGATTACTCCGGATGAGGCCCGCGTCGAAGAGTTTGGCCTCAAGAAGATGTGGCGCAGCCCGAACGGCACGATCCGCAACATCCTCGGCGGCACGATCTTCCGTGAGCCGATCATCATCTCCAACATCCCGCGCCTTGTTCCAGGTTGGAACAAGCCGATCATTATTGGCCGTCATGCGTTCGGCGACCAGTACAAGGCCACCGACTTCCGTTTTGAGGGTGAAGGCACCCTCTCCATGACGTTTACACCGAAAGACGGCAGTGAGCCGAAGAGCTTCGAGGTGTTCCAAGCGCCCGGCTCAGGTGTCGCGATGGGAATGTACAACCTGGACGACTCGATCCGCGACTTCGCTCGCGCGTCGCTCGCCTACGGTCTCAGCCGCAACTACCCGGTGTACCTGTCAACCAAGAACACGATCCTGAAGGCCTACGATGGCCGCTTCAAGGACCTCTTTGCTGAGGTCTTCGAGGCAGAATTCAAGGCCGACTTCGACGCGGCCGGGCTCACCTACGAGCACCGCCTCATCGACGACATGGTCGCGGCATCCCTCAAGTGGGAGGGCGGATACGTCTGGGCGTGCAAGAACTACGACGGCGACGTGCAGTCCGACACCGTTGCGCAGGGCTTCGGATCGCTCGGCCTCATGACGAGTGTTCTCACGACTCCGGATGGCAAGATCGTCGAGGCGGAGGCCGCACACGGCACCGTCACTCGTCACTACCGCCAGCACCAGGCGGGCAAGCCCACCTCCACGAACCCGATCGCCTCGATCTACGCGTGGACCCGCGCGCTCGCCCACCGCGGAAAGCTGGATGACAACCAGGCCCTCATTGAGTTTTCGCACACGCTCGAAGATGTCGTCATCAAGACGGTCGAATCCGGCAAGATGACGAAGGACCTCGCGCTCCTCGTCGGCCCGGAGCAGCCGTACCAGACCACCGAGGAGTTCCTCGCGTCGCTGGCCGAGAACCTGAAGGCACGCCTCGCGTAACACCTGATTGACGATGCGCCAGTTTGTTGGCGATGCTCCGGCTACAACTGGCGCATTGCCAACAAACTGGCGCATCGCCAGGTTAAGTGAGGGCTAGCGATACCACTCAGGCGAGCCTAGCCTTGCTAGTGGAGCCGAAGATTTCGGCGTAATACTGGAACTATGACTTGGCTCATTGCGGCCATCCGCCGGTACCCTATTGTCGCCATCACGCTGCTCCTTGCCACGATAGGCGGCGCGCTTACCCTCAGCGGATACGTCGTCGCTGCCCAATGGCTGATCAGTGGTTTCGCGCTCATCGTTGCGGCGATTCAGGCGTGGGACATGATCAAGAACCTGATCGGCGGACAGTGGGGGATTGATGCGCTGGCCATCATGGCCATCATCGCCACGGTGGCGGTGGGCGAGTACTGGGCGAGCCTGGTCATTTGCCTCATGCTTTCGGGCGGGGAAGCCCTGGAGGATTACGCAGAGGGGCGCGCTCGCCGCGAGCTGAAATCGCTTCTTGCCCGTTCTCCCCAATCTGCCCATCGCCTCATCAACGAGGCGGGCGAGGTTGAGGAGATCGATGTCTCCGACGTCGCCATTGGCGATCGGCTGCTCGTGAGGCCCTCAGAGGTAGTGCCGGTCGATGGCGTTCTTCAGTCGGATGTTGGCTCCTTCGACGAGTCATCCCTCACCGGTGAGAGCCTTCCGAAAGATCGCACCAAGGGCGACAGCCTGCTGAGTGGCTCACTCAACGGCACCTTCGCGATCATCATGACAGCGACTGCGCTGGCGGAGAACAGCCAGTACCAGCGGATTGTGGCGCTCGTGGCAGATGCGGCCGACAGCAAGGCGCCGCTCGTTCGTCTCGCTGACCGCTACGCCGTGCCCTTCACCGTGGTGTCGCTACTGATCGCCGGATTCGCCTGGTTGCTGTCGGGGGACCCCGTGCGTTTTGCCGAGGTTCTCGTCGTTGCGACACCGTGCCCACTGCTCATCGCTGCACCGGTGGCGTTTATGGGTGGCATGAGCAGGGCTTCCCGCTACGGCATCATCGTGAAGGGTGGCGGAACACTCGAGCAGCTGTCACGAGCCCGCACGGTGGCGTTCGACAAGACGGGAACTCTGACCCACGGCGACCCTACTGTGGTGGCCATCCGCCCTGCCGGTTCTTTTTCAGAGGATGAGTTGTTCGCACTCGTGGCGTCGGCGGAGATCTATTCATCGCACGTATTGGCGACCGCGATCGTGGAGGATGCTCGCGCTCGCCGGCTCACGTTCACGAGTGCCGAAAGTGCGCGTGAAGAGGCGACGAACGGTGTTGTCGCGCTGATGGGTGGGCGCGAGGTTGTGGTCGGCAAGTTCACGTTTGTGCAGGAGCACGCGCCGGAGGCGACGCCGACACACCTCGCGAGCGGCGAGATGTCGGTCTACGTGGCCGTGGATGGCAGCTTCGCTGGTGCGATTGTGCTCAGCGATCGACTCCGAAGCAATGCATCATCGACCGTGGCGGCGTTCTCCGCGCTCGGAGTCACGCGGTTCCTGATGCTCACAGGCGATGCGAAGGAGACCGCTCAGCATGTGGCCGACGCGCTTGGTGTCGAGGAGGTGCACGCCGAGCTTCTTCCCAAAGACAAGGTGAACATTCTGGCCTCCATCGTCGAGCGACCGGTGGTGATGGTGGGTGATGGTGTGAATGACGCACCGGTGCTCGCGGTGGCTGACGTTGGCATCGCGATGGGCGCTAAAGGCTCGACGGCCGCAAGCGAGTCTGCGGATGTCGTGATCGTGCTCGACGACATCTCTAAGACGGTTGACGCGATGGTGATCGGCAAGCGCACGATGCGTGTCGCGCTTCAGAGCATTTGGCTGGGGATTGCGTTGAGTTTCGGACTCATGCTCCTGGGGGCGTTTGGCTTCTTACCGGCAATTATTGGTGCGGCAATGCAGGAGGTTGTCGACCTGGCCACCATCCTGAACGCCCTGCGGGCACTGGGTGGGCCGGAGCTTGGCTCGTCGTCGCTGGCTGCCATGCGCGCGAAGGTCGCGCTTCACGAGAAATGACGTGAGATGGCATAGTTGCCGCGCGCTTTTCGTGGCTCGGTTCTGAGGCCCCAGCGGTTGTTTTCGATGTGAGCATCCCTCGATCGTGAATAAAACAGTCACAGCTTGATAACGAAGTCACCCTTTCGGGGGTAGAACGGGATTATTGTAATCCCCACGCGCAGACCCAACTGCTGCCGACATCGCCGTTGCTCAGAAGGGATACCACTGTGGTCGTTCGAAAGCTCATCGCCGGGATCGCCGTTAGCACGCTCCTCGCCTCCGGCCTCATTGCGGGCACCGCATTAGGGGCCGCAGCTATGCCCTCCGGCTTTGGCGGTCACCATCAGACCACGTTTACCCCTGGGCGCTACATCGTTACTCTCGCGGCAGCCTCAGCGGCCACCTACCAGGGAGGCGACAATGGCTTCGCCCCGACGAAGCCGAACGAGGGCAAGCAGCTTAATGCCCAGAACCGGTCGGTCGAGAGCTACTCCGATTACCTCGCCGCTCAGCAAGAAGACGTTGCGGCCTCAGCCGGCGCGACGATCGACTACTCGTACACTTTGGCGCTCAATGGGTTTGCGGCGGATCTCACCGCGGCGCAAGCCATGCAGCTCGCACTCAACAAGAACGTTGTGGCGCTGGCCCCCGATGAGCTTCGCCACATCACGGCGGTTCCCTCCACCACTTTTCTCGGTCTTGATGGACCGGATGGTGTGTGGTCGAAGGTCGGCGGCGTCGACAAAGCGGGCGAAGGTGTTGTTGTCGGAATGCTCGACACCGGCATCGCCCCAGAGAACCCGTCGTTTGCGGGGTCACCATTGGGAACATCAGCCGGAGACGACCCCTACCTCGACGGCAGTGTGATCACGTTCGCGAAAGGTGACGGCACGAATTTCACCGGCACCTGTGAGGCCGGCGTCCAGTTCGCGGCGAACGATTGCAGCACGAAAATTGTTGGTGCCAGGTACTTTGTGGATGGCTTCAGCGCAAGCAAGATTGGTGGCGTCGACGTAGGCGAGTACCTTTCACCGCGTGACGGCGACGGTCACGGCTCGCACACCGGGAGCACCGCCGGCGGTAACGCCGACGTTTCAGCCTCCATCGATGGCGCCAGCTTCGGAACCATCAGCGGCGTGGCGCCGGCAGCGAAGATCGCCGCATACAAGGTCTGCTGGTCTGGGCCAGATCCGATCGGCACAACGGATGACGGATGCGCGACATCCGATCTCCTCGCCGCAATCGACGCCTCCGTGAGCGACGGCGTCGATGTGATCAGCTTCTCGATCGGTGGAAGTGCGGCGCAGACCACGGTCTCTGCAACAGACCAGGCATTCCTCGGCGCTGCCGCCGCTGGCATCTTTGTCTCCGCGGCTGCGGGGAACGCCGGGCCGGGCGCATCCACTCTCGACAATGCGTCGCCGTGGATCACCACCGTCGCCGCGAGCACGATTCCGAGCTACGAAGCCACCGTCACTCTGGGCGACGGTGTGAAGATGGCGGGAGCATCCGCCACCGTTGATATGACTCCGGGGGCGCCACCGTTGACAGGAGACCTTGTGCTCGCCGACAACGTGAAGCTCGCCGGTGCCTCCAGCGCGAACCTGTGCTTCGCCGACACACTTGACCCCGCGTTGACGGCGGGCAAAATCGTGGTGTGTGAACGAGGTGTGATCGCTCGCGTTGACAAGTCGGCAGAGGTCGCGAGGGCTGGTGGCATTGGTGTTGTTCTCGTGAACGTGACGCCGAGTTCGATAGACCTCGACAACCATGTGATTCCCACGATCCACCTCGACGCGCAATTCCATGACGCGATCATGGCGTACGCGGCGACGGCGGGTGCGACGGCGAGCTTCTCGCCCGACAACTCGACGGGCATCGAACCGCCAACGCCCCAGGTCGCAGGGTTCTCTTCTCGCGGACCGGTGCTGGCCGACGGCAGCGACATTCTGAAGCCAGACATCACGGCACCTGGAGTGGCGATCCTCGCGGATGGCGCGAACGCCGAGGGCGAATCCGGAACATTCCAGTTCCTCTCCGGCACCTCGATGGCGACTCCCCACATTTCGGGGCTCGCCGCGCTGTACCTTGGCGTTTCTCCCACCGCGTCACCGTCACAGATCAAGTCGGCCATGATGACGACCGCCTACAACACCGTGGATGGCAGCGGAAACGCGGTGACGGATCCTTTCCTTCAAGGTGCTGGTCATGTTGACCCGACGAAGTTCTTTGAGCCGGGCTTGCTGTACCTCAACGGTCTCGATGATTGGTACGCCTACATTCAGGCGATCGGGTACGACGTGGGTGTGACACCTATCGACCCGAGCGACTTGAACCTTGCCTCGATTGCGATCGGTTCCCTCACGGCACCGGAGACGATTACTCGCACGGTGACGGCCACGCAGGCTGGCACTTTCAGCTCCGCGGTATCCGTTCCCGGAATCGATGCTGTGGTCTCACCGAGCACCTTGACGTTTGCCAGTGCGGGTGACACTGCCAGCTACACGGTGACGTTCAGTCGCACGACGGCCGCGCTTGACACCTTCACGACGGGCGCCATCACGTGGACGAGCGGCAGCACGGTGGCGCGATCGCCGATCGCCATCCAGCCGGTCGCTATCGAAGCGCCGGGCAACGTTAAGGGCGAGGGTGCGAATGGTTCGGTTGACGTGACGGTCACACCGGGCTCCACTGCCGATATCCCGCTGTCAACAACGGGCCTTAGCCTCGGAATCCTTCAGCCTGATCCGACAGGTGCAGAGACCGAACATTCGGGCTCCGGTGGGCCAGGCGATAGCTTCGATTACACGGTGACTGTTCCCGCCGGTGCAGCTCTCGCACGGTTCGACCTCGACTCGATGGATGACGTCGCCGACCTTGACCTCACGGTCTTCCAGCTTGATGCCGACGGCAACCAGGTGGCCGGATGGCAGTCCGCCACCGCGTCGGCAGACGAGCGTGTCGACATCGTGGCACCTGAGGCCGCCGACTATCAGGTGCACGTGGGTATCTTTAGCGCGAACCCGACAACGGCGTTCGATCTGAGAACGTTCGCGGTAGAACCGGGAGGTGCGCCACTGACGCTCTCGCCCGATGTCATAGCTGGCCAACAGGGGGTGCCCGCCACGTACACGGCAAGTTGGAGCGGGCTTGAGGCGCACAGCAGCTATCTCGGGGTGATCAGCTACGGCGACACGGGCGCTCAGACGTTCTTGTCGGTCACGACGGGCGACGTTATTCCTCCGGGAACGCCCATCAACACCTCCCCGCCGACCATCACGGGAACACCGCAGGTGGGCAAGAATCTCATCGCAAACCCCGGTGAGTGGGATGTTGCCGACCTTGCGTTCACTTACCAGTGGCAGGTGGATGGCGTGGATATCCCGGGCGCCACCGCCGTGAAGTACCGAGTGACCTCCGCTGATCAGGGCAAGCAGCTCACGGTCGTGGTGACGGCAACGAAGGGTGATCTGCCACCGGGCACTGCGGTCTCTGCCGCAGTCACGGTGCCGTACTCGTCGACGACAGATCTGCGACTGAATCGAACGGTTGGTTTCTCGTGGCAGAAGACCACGGCGAAGGTCACCGTGTCAACGGATGCCGACGCTGCAGCGACAGGGTCGGTGGCGATCTCGGTGAACGGCACAGTGGTCGCAACGGTTCCGCTGACGGCCGCCGACAACGGAAGTGTCTTGTACACGCTGCCGAAACGTGGCAGTGGGTTCTACCAAGTGAAGGCGACCCTCATTCCGGATTCCGCCTCCACGCTCGAATCCCACAGTAAAACGAAATACCTTCTGATCCTGTTCTAGGAGCAGAAAGCGAGAGGGCGGCGGCTGGCGCTGCAGCGACATTGACAGGTCGCGGGCAGCACCAGCCGTTCGCTATTCTCACTAACTCGACAGAAGCCACCCGCCTTCCATCGTGGCAACGAAGCTAACGCATCATAGGCTGGAGTGGTGCACACGCCGTATGAAGACCTGCTCCGCGATGTCCTCGCGAACGGAACCCTGAAATCCGATCGAACCGGCACGGGAACGCGCAGCGTTTTTGGTCGTCAACTGCGTTTCGACCTGTCTGAGGGCTTTCCGCTGATCACCACAAAGCGTGTGCACTTGCGATCGATTGTGCACGAACTGCTCTGGTTTTTGCGTGGCGAGTCCAACGTGCAATACCTCCATGACAACGGCGTGACCATCTGGGATGAATGGGCATCGCCAGGGGGCGAGCTTGGCCCGGTTTATGGGGTGCAGTGGCGCTCATGGCCAACACCGGATGGCGGCCACATTGACCAGATCGCCGAGCTCATGCAGAACCTGGTCTCGAACCCGGACTCCCGTCGCCACATCGTCTCCGCGTGGAACGTTGCCGACATTCCGCGGATGGCGCTGCCGCCGTGTCACGCGTTCTTTCAGTTCTATGTCGCTGACGGTAAGCTCTCGTGCCAGCTGTATCAGCGCAGTGCTGACCTCTTTCTTGGGGTGCCGTTCAATATCGCGAGCTATGCGCTGCTCACGCAGATGGTCGCCCATCAGCTCGGGCTGGAGCCGGGCGATTTCGTCTGGACGGGTGGCGACTGCCACATCTACGACAACCATCTCGAACAGGTCGAGCTGCAGCTTTCGCGGGACCCGTACCCCTCCCCGACACTGGAGTTCGCGCGACGGCCAGAGTCCATCTTCGACTACACCTTCGATGACATTCAGGTCGTCAACTACCAGCATCACCCCGCCATCAAGGCGCCGGTGGCGATATGACGAGCGCAGAGGCAGTGCGGGAGCCAGCGCGTGCGACCGTAACAAACGGCAGCGGCGCGCCAATGCTCATTGGCATGATTTGGGCACAGACCCCGGATGGCGTGATCGGCAAAGACAATGACATGCCGTGGCACCTGCCAGAGGATCTCGCACACTTTAAACGCGTGACGATGGGGCACCCGGTGATTATGGGCCGAAAGAGCTGGGATGCGTTGCCAGAGAGGTGGCGACCTTTGCCCGGCCGTAGCAACATCGTGCTGACACGCGACAGGTCTTGGCGCGCGGAGGGCGCCATCGCCGTGCATTCGCTGCAGGATGCGCTTGAGGCGGCGAGTCAGGCCGTGCGTGGAACGGACCCGCAGGACACCGGCACCGCCGCTGACGCCGCTAAGGTCGCCGCCGCTGCCACAAGCGCAAGCGGCAACGAGGTGTGGATCATCGGGGGCGAGAAGGTTTTTGTGGATGCGGTCGCTCTGGCAAATGTGGCGATTGTGACCGAGATCGATCTGCACGTGGAGGCGGGCGATGCGTTCGCTCCGAAGCTCGGCTCAGAGTGGGTGCGCGACTCCGTTGAGCCGGCGCAGGGGTGGTCGCAGTCAAAGGCTGACCTCCGCTATCGCATTTCGCGCTACAGCAAACGATGAGTGACGATCTGGGCCCCGACCGTTACGGCGCCGATGTTCTCGCGCTAGGTTGGCAAAAAGTGGGTCGCAGGGAGCCGAAGAAGCGTGAAGCGACGCGCGATCTTGTGATCGAAGAGACGGCCACCGGTTTTTGCGGCGCAGTCGTGGGCATCGAGGGCAAGCTGGTGAAGCTCGAGGACTACAACGGCAACGTTCGGGTGTTTCCGCTCGGCACCGGGTTTTTGTTCGAGGGTGAGCCTGTGGTTCTTGTGGCTCCAACGAAAAGGCAGCAGGGCACTGCTCGAACGGCATCCGGCTCGTTCGCTGTTGCAGACCAGAAGGCGCGGGTCGCCCTGCCGAGTCGCATCTTTGTGGAAGGCAGGCACGACGCAGAGCTGGTCGAGAAGGTGTGGGGCGCAGACCTGCGCATCGAGGGTGTGGTCGTCGAATACCTTGAGGGTATCGACCACCTCGAAGACATTCTGCGTGACTTTGCGCCGGCCGAGGGGCGCCGAGTTGGCGTGCTCGTTGACCACCTTGTTCCCGGCTCTAAGGAGAGCAAAATTGCGGATGCCGTGGCGCGAGGCCCGCACAGAGCCCACGCGCTGGTGGTTGGGCATCCGTTCGTCGACGTGTGGCAGTCGGTGAAGCCGGCCAGGCTTGGCATGACCGAGTGGCCGACCATTCCGCGCAGCATCGAGTGGAAGCACGGCATCTGTGATGCGCTCGGCTGGCCACACGAAGAGCAGGCGGATATCGCCAGGGCGTGGCAGCGCATCCTTGGCCAGGTGCGCACCTTCGCCGACCTCGAACCCGCCCTGCTTGGCCGCGTTGAGCAGCTCATCGATTTCGTGACCGAGTGAGCGCGCGAGTGGCTTTCTGACATGAGGAGAAAAAAAATGAACAAACCCGTCACCGATCTTGCCGAGATGTTGCGCTCGCTCACCCCTCGACTAAACGACGGCAAGTATGTCTATACGCAAGTGCAGGGCGCCGTTCCTGCCGGAGCTTCGCCCATTGTGACCGTGCACGAGGCAGAAGGGCTGACGCTTGTTCTCGCGCAGCACGAAGCAGATGAGCTGGGGTTAGCGTACGACTTCGTTGCGGCCTGGATCACTCTCGATGTGCATTCAGCGCTCAACGCGGTGGGATTGACGGCCGCAATCAGCCGGGTGCTCACCGAGGCAGGCATCAGTGCCAACGTTGTGGCCGGCTACACGCATGACCACATCTTTGTTCCCCATGACGTGGCTTCACACGCGATGCACGCGCTTAAGGATCTCTCGAAGACCGTCTAAGTGGCGCGGGCGATGGTGTTGACTGTTCATGTGGATTCGTCAAGAGCTAACCCAATGAGCGCGGCCTAGTGGCAGAAGTTGTCATCGTTGAGACCGCCGAAGAGGCGGGCCGGATCGCCGCGGCAGAGATTGAGAAAGTTGTTCTCGCTAAGCCGGATGCGGTGCTCGGGCTCGCAACGGGCTCAACCCCGTTAACCACGTGGGCCGCACTGGCGACACGGGGTCTCGACATGTCGAGGGTGAGCGGCTACGCGCTGGATGAGTATGTGGGTCTCCCGAAGCGGCATCCGGAGTCGTATCGTTCGGTGATCGATCGCGAGGTTGTTGAACCTCTTGGGCTTATGCGATCCCTCGTGCATGTTCCGGGTGAAGACGGGCCCCTCGAGACGGCGGGGGAGCGTTACGAGCGCGCCATCATTGCCGCGGGTGGAATTGATCTTCAGATGCTCGGCATCGGGCGCAATGGGCACATTGGTTTCAATGAGCCGGGGTCTTCGCTGGCCTCTCTCAGCCGGGTCACACTTCTCACCACTCAGACGCGCAGAGACAACGCACGGTTCTTTGACGACGTCGATGAGGTTCCCACGCACGCCATTACGCAGGGGCTTGGAACGATCCTTCGCGCGCGCCGCCTCGTGCTTGTCGCTTTTGGGGCAGCAAAGGCGCAGGCGATTGCGGGGGCCGTCGAGGGGCCACTGACCTCCAGCGTGCCCGCCTCCGTTCTTCAGCTTCATCCCCACGCAATGGTGATCGTGGATGAGGCGGCAAGCGCGCAACTGGTCAATGCGGAGTTCTACCGCGAAGCGTGGGCAAACCACCGCCGCGGCGAGATGGACTAACCGACGGCGTTGCGTTGTCGTGCCGCTTCTTTGCGGAGGTTAATAATTCCGCTCCCGAACGCGATGATGCCGAATACGATCGCCACAATGGGGTAACCAAGCATCGCCCAGGCCACAGCAGCGGAGCCCATCACGGCGATCTCGACAACTCCGCGCCCGACAATGTCGACGGCAATGAGCGCCCTCGGCGAACGAAAAAGGGCCCAGATCACAATGGCGAAAAGCGGTGCGCCAATCATGAACGCGATGGCGGGCCACGGAAACGGCCACGCCAAATACCCCCAATAGCCTAGGGAGTAGAAGGCGAACAGTTCAAGAAAGAAGCGCAGAACTTCGTTTACTCCGATGGTGGTCGCCATCCGTTGAGCACGACGATGTGGACCCTCGGAAGCGATGTTTGGCACGCGTCCAGCTTACTAATGCACCCATGCCGCTACTCTTGAAAGGATGCCGCCGGCCCGCGGCATCCAGCGGGCGGCTTGACGCACCACACCTCACGTAAGGAAACACCGGGCATGCCTGCGTCCAAAACCGACACAGACTTTCCGTGGGTGGGTTTACTCACACTCGCGGGTGCAATTTTCATTGCCGTGACTAGCGAATTTCTCCCCACCGGCTTGCTGCCAGAAATGGCGGAGGGCCTCGGCGTCCCGCAGTCCAGCATTGGACTTCTCATCACCGTGTTCGCCGCGACTGTGGTGGCCACTGCGGCCCCTCTCGCTGGCATCACGCGGCGGTTTCCGCGCAAAACACTGGTCATCATCGTGCTGATCACGTTTGCGATCTCCAACTTTCTGAGTGCCAGCGCACAGACGTACGAGTTCATGGTGGGCTCCCGCATTCTCGGTGGCGTCTCGCACGGGCTGTTTTGGGCGGTCGTCGGAGCGTATCCAGTGCACCTTGTGAAGCCCGCCCACCTTGCCAGAGCCGTGGCGATCACCTCAGCGGGCGGCTCAGCAGCGTTCGTGTTGGGGGTCCCGGCAGGAACGGCGCTCGGTCACGCCCTTGATTGGCGCCTCGCGTTCACTGTGGTGGGGTTCGTTGTGTTGGCGCTCGCCGCCCTCGTGCTGTTCTTTCTTCCCTCCGTGAATCACCACCAACCTCTCGCGACGGGCGAGATCCGCCTTCCACTGCGCAAGGACCGTTCGTGGGGTGGCGTCATTCTGGTGTGCGTGATCACGACGCTTCTCATGGTTGGTCACAACATTTACTACACCTACATCGTTCCGTTCTTCACCGATGTCAACGGGTTTCCGCTGGAGTCAGTGAGTGTTCTTTTACTCGTGTACGGCGGTTCTGGTGCCGTGGGTCTACTGCTCGTGGGCATCTACGGCGGGCGTTTTCCGCGCATTGGTTTACTTCTCAGCGTCATCTTTATCGCCATCTCGGTGGCCACGATGGCGCTCCTGCCGTCGTACAGCATTGTCGTGATTGTGGCACTGGTGGTCTGGGGTGCAGCGTTCGGTGGGGCGCCAGCACTCCTGCAGACGCGCGTGCTTCAGGTCGCGTCACCACAGCTGCGGGATGTCTCTGCCGCCCTCGTGACGACGTCGTTCAACATCGGTATCGGAGGTGGTGCGCTCATCGGCTCGCTCATGCTCGACGGTTGGGGGATTCAGTCGCTACCGTTTGCGGATGTCGCGATGGCGCTCGTCATCATCGTGCTCATCCTGGTGGCCGACTTCTATCTGCGCGGCAGAAAAATCAGGGCAGCAGGTATGGCTTACCCCACTTAACTTTCAGGGGTGACGGGGATCAAAATCCGCGCCAGCACTAGACAGAAGTTTGTTTGTACGCTTTACTAACAAAATGACTGCAGCGGAAATGCAGCGAAGCCTTCCGCCAACGAACGTTCCGATGACCGTCGGAACGACACGTGGATCCGGCCTCGCCGACAATAAGACACGCGGATACCCTTCCGGCCGGGCGCTTCGCCCGAGTGCCAAAGTTCTGCCGGAACATGCTCGCGCACACAACCGTTCGCTCGTGCTGCAAACGGTGTATCGCGCTGGTCAACAAAGCCGCGCAGATATCGCCCGCAGCACGGGGCTTACCCGCGTCACCGTCTCTGACCTCGTCGGCGAGTTCGTCGCAGAAGGGCTCATCGTCGAGACGGGGCAGCGTGAGGATTCCCGCCCGGGTAAACCAGCCACGCTTCTCGAGATCAACCGCAATGCCTTTCAGATCATCGGCATCGATCTCAGCGACTACGCCGAATTTCGTGGAGCGCTACTCGACCTCGACGGCACCATCCTTGAACACCGCAGCATTGCACTTTCGGGCAGCACGGGCGAGCACGCGACGGCCAAAGTCACAGGGCTCATCGAGGAGCTTCTCGCCCTCGCCACAAGCCCCATCCTCGGTATTGGTGTCGGATCGCCCGGCGTCGTGGACCTCGGCGGTACAGTGCTCTCTGCGCCAAACCTCGGTTGGACTGATCTGCCACTCCAGCAGCTGCTCCAAGAAAAGTTCGCCCACCCCGTCGTCGTCGGCAACGACGCGAACGCCGCCGTGCTTGCCGAACACAGTTTCGGTGGTGCAGACGGCGACATGATGCTCATCGCCATGGGCCACGGCGTCGGTGCTGGCTTGCTCCTCGGCGGCACCCCGCTGTACGGAAGCCGCTTCGCCGCTGGTGAAATCGGGCACGTTGTGGTCGGAACATCTGGTGGGCTTCCGTGTGTTTGCGGCAAAACTGGATGCCTCGAAACCTGGCTCGCAGTGCCTCGCCTCGAGGCCGCCATCGAACAGGCAGCAGCATCCGGCCGCAGCAAAGATGACGTGCTGGCAGACGCCGGCCACCACCTCGGTCTCGCTCTCGCCCCCGTGGTCGGAGCGCTCAACCTCGCAGAAATTGTGTTGAGCGGCCCGCCGCAACTACTTGATGGTCCGCTTGCCGCGGCAACCATCGCCACGCTCCGTGATCGCACGATGGCCGAATTCCACGGCGATCTCACGTTACGGATGACAACGCTCGGAGAGGCAATCGTCGTGCGCGGCGCCGCCGTGATGGTTATCTCCGGGCAACTCGGGGTCTCGTAACGTCAGAGTCCACCCCACAGCACCACCCGGTGTGTACTTGCACACCAGCACCTGATGAAAGGAATCATGATGAAGAGAAAGTTTGCGAGCCTCACCGCTGTGGCTGCAGTTGCCGCTCTCGTCCTCGCGGGATGCAGCACCACCGATGGTGGCACTCCTGAGAGCACCGATGGCGCGGGCAAGACCATCACCCTGTGGCTAGCGGGTGGCGACACCCCCGACACCCTGCGTGACTACCTGAAGTCCGAATTTACCAAGCAGACCGGCGCGACGCTGAACATCGAGCAGCAGGACTGGGGCAACCTGGTCACGAAGCTGACGACAGCGCTGCCAGATGCAAACAACACCCCGGATGTCACCGAGATGGGTAACACCCAGTCGCCGACCTTCACCAATGTCGGCGCATTCCTCGACATCACGGACATGTACAAGGATCTTGGCGGCAGCGACCTGTTGCAGTCGTTCGTCGATGCAGGAAAGGTGGGCGACAAGAACTTCACCCTGCCGTACTACTTCGGATCTCGCTACATGTTCATCCGCAAGGATGTGTGGGAGAAGGCAGGCGTTGCCATCCCGACAACTCTCGATGAGTTCAACTCAGCGGTGGCGACCATTGCCGAGAAGAACCCAGACAACATTGGGAACTTCTCTGGCTTCTACCTTGGTGGCCAAGACTGGCGTGATGGCATCTCCTGGATCTTTGCGAACGGCGGTGACATCGCGAAAGTGAAGGACGGCAAGTGGGAATCGACGCTGACAGACCCGAACACGCAGAAGGGCCTCCAGCAGTTGCAGGAGATCTACAAGAACGCTTCCCACGCGCCGAATGACGCGAAGGACAGCAACCAGTACATCTACCTCAACGACGATGACTCGATCGCCGGCGCGGAGGGTGCTGCAGCGACACCGGTCTCGCTGGCCGCGGCATCAATCATGGCCCCGGGGTGGGCGCATTGGTCGATTGGCGTTAAGGGCGAGAAGGATGGCAAAGTCACCCGCACCTGGGACGACAGCATCTTCGGCGTGTTCGCCTTGCCAGGCAACGATGGAAAGCCTGCACCGGTCTTCGCCGGAGGATCGAACATCGGAATCTCGGCGACGAGCAAAAATCCGGGGTTGGCCAAGACGCTCATGAAGATCATCTTCTCCAAGGACTACCAGGAGATGCTCGGTAAGAACGGTCTCGGACCGGCCAACGCTAAGTACGTCGACTCGCTCGGAACGGATCAGTTCGCCAAGGCGCTCATTGCGTCATCCTCGAATTCCAAGCTCACCCCTGCTGCGCCCGGATGGGCCGCCGTCGAGGGATCGAGCGTGATGGAGGAGTTCTTCAGCAAGATTAAGGACGCACCGGACCTCATGGCTCTTGCCAAGGAGTACGACGCCAAGATCACACCAATGCTGAACCAGAAGTAACCCGCACAAACCGAACAGGCAGGTCGGGGCGCCAGGGGGCCAGCGCCTCCGCATCCGTCATTGCCGCGTGGCCCCAGCGGCGCATGGCGGCGAGCCAGGCGGCGGCTTCCTC
>JBBSQX010000014.1:0-89121 GCA_038243605.1 Actinomycetales bacterium | reverse complement strand
CTGAGCGCAGAACGGGCACAGCGGGCGTCCGGCGCCCACGATCTCACGAGTGCGCGTGGCGAATGCGCGGGCGGCACCTACCGGCATCCGCACCAGTAGCATCTCGCTGTGCTCATCCGGCAATCCGTCATCGTCATTGTCGTGCGTGAGAGGGTACGCCTCTATGACGAGCTGGGCCGTAGCCGGGTCCCAGCCCAAGTTCATGGCGCCGGTGCGGAAGTGCTCCTGAACGGCCTCGAGCTGATCGTTGTCGACGAGTTCGAGTGGCGTGCTCGTGGGAACGCTGAAGGGGTTACCGTCGATGGTGATGAGCTGGTCGAGGATCTCGTCGATCTTCTCCGCGAGTAGAGCCGACTGCTGCTTCTCGAGAGCGATGCTCACTATCTGCGTCCCTGAACGCACCTGGAGGTAGAACGTGCGCGCCCCCGGGAGGCCGATGGTGCCGACGACGGCCCGATCAGGCCAGTCGAACTCGAGGGCACGTGGAGGCATGTTAATACTCTAAACGCACAGGGTTTACGGCGCTTCGTGCCCTGCGCCGCCGCCCACCGGTGCATCGCCGGATCGGATGCCCTTCGACAGCCACGAGAGATCACCCGCGTCGGTGTTGGTCGCGTGCACGGTGGGCCGGCTGGCGCCGTAGCGCACGACCGATACGGAGGCGGGGCCCACGGTGATGCGCTGGAACAAGTCGAGGTGCATGCCGAGCGCGTCGGCGAGTATCGACTTGATGATGTCACCGTGGCTGACCGCGACCCACACGGCCTCTGGCCCGTGCTCGCCTTCGACGGATGCATCGTGGCGGCGGATCGCTGCCACCGAACGGGCCTGCATCGCGGCCATGGATTCACCGCCGGGGAAGACGACGGCAGATGGTTGCGCCTGCACCAGCGGCCATAGATCCTCGGTCGCAAGTTCGGTGAGCGAGCGGCCCTGCCACTGGCCATAGTCGCATTCGATGAGATCAAGATCGAGATCGAGATCGACCGGCGCGTGTGGCGTACCTGCCTGCCGATCGAGGATGTGCTGGGCGGTCTGCCGACAGCGCTCAAGCGGGCTCGAGACCACCGCGACCAGAGGAACGGCCGCGAGTCGGTCAGCGGTGAGGGCCGCTTGGTCGTGCCCAATGTGGTCCAAGTCGACGCCGGCGGCCCTGCCTGCCAGCACGCCCGTTGCATTCGCCGTGGTGCGGCCGTGCCGCACGAGAATCACTGTCGCCATACCGCCAGCCTAAGCACCACGGCGGCAACGGTGCGAACGTACGGGGCGCGCCTCTCGCGACAGAGGGCAGTTCGGGCCCCCATGCAGGGAGCTGCGCGCTCAGGATGTTTGTTCTTCACTCACTCGCGGCTCGACTCGGTGCTCGGGCCGCACCCCCGCCTTGTCGGCGTAGAAGGCACGGATGCGATCCATATCGTTCGATAAAACACCGGAAAGCTCGAAGGTCGGGCCGAGGCCTGTGGTCATCGTGGTGCGGTCGACGTAGCCCAATGTGACGGGTATCTGGGCTTCGCGGGCGATGCGGTAGAAGCCCGACTTCCACTGGGTGTGCCCTCTGCGGGTGCCGTCCGGCGTCACAACCAGACCGAACACCTCACCCGACTGCATGCGTTCAACGACCTCGGCGACGACGCGGCTGGGCGCGTCCCTGTCGACGGGGATGCCACCGAGGCGTCGCATTATCGGCCCTCGCCACCCGCGGAAGAGGCTCTTCTTGCCCAGCCATTTAATGTGCATGTCGAGTTTCCAGCAGATTGCGAGCATCAAGACGAAGTCCCAGTTCGACGTGTGCGGTGCCCCAATCAGCACGGAAGGGCGACCCGGCGCGGGCTCAGTCACGAGTTGCCATCGGCTGAAGGTCCAAAACAGGCGAGCAACGATACGTCTCATGAACATGGATCAAGAATAAGTGGCATGGCACGGGCACCCGACCTCGGCGAACTCACTCGCACCGAAGACACTGGGCGCGGAATAGGATGGCGACGTCTCTGGCTCGAGGCAGAAACGAGGAACTGGTGGCTCAAAATCAAGCAGGTTGGTACGACGACGGCTCTGGCAAGCAGCGCTGGTGGGATGGCCAAAACTGGACCGAGAATTTTCAGGAACAGCAGCCTCACGCCGGCGGAATAGGTGGCATAATCAGCAGCATCGAAGCGCAATCTGTTGCGGGCGCCCAACCTCGACCGGCTGCGCAGGGTGCGAGCTACGTGGTCCTTCAGGTCATTCTGAAGGAGAAACTGTGGGGCACCGGCTCTGGCAACCTCACCGAGCTGGAGCGCGCAGTGAACGCGCAAGCCTCCCTCGGATACCGCCTGCACACCATCACGACGGCCTCCTCAGGAAGCAAGGGCATAGGCGGCGGCGACCGCATCCAGGCAACGATGGTGTTTGAGAAGCTAACCTAATCGCCGAAGTCGATGTCCACGTTGCGGCGCCGCGAATTCCGTCGTCACCTCAGACGCGTACAGCACCGAGTCGGGGGCGCGATCCGCTAAACCTGTGAAGCCGGCCGCGGCCAGCAATCCGTCCTCGAGGTGCACAAGCTCAGCATGCTGAAGTGGCCAGGGTTCGTGCCGGTTGCGGCAGTAGATCGTGTGGCAGAGGTGGCGTTCGTGAAACCCCCACCGTGCGGTCAAGAAGGTGGCAATGGGGTCAGTCGTGATCGCTGCATTGGCCCGGGCATCATGGCCGGGGCGCACGATGATGTGGGATGCAGCATCCGGTTGCCCGTGACGCCGTGTGCGGTACGCGACCTTGCCATCGCGCTTCCCTAGTTTCATTGACGCCCAGCGATATTTCAGGCCGAATGCCGCCTGCGCGACCAGCACCGGGATGAGGTGTGAGGCTTCCAAGCTGAGAAAGACAACCCCGCGATTGCCGTGTTCATCAATCGAGTACAGGCGAACGTTGACTTCAGGAAAGTTGCCAAGCCAGGGGATGCTGGGGCCGCCAAAGAATGAACTCTTCGACATCTGAAAAGCAATAAGCCCCACCCACGCGCTCTCGTCAATCAGGTCGGGGGTGCAGCCCTCAGGCATGTACGGCGCAACGTCGCCTGCCGTGACCCTCCAATGCAGAAACGTCACCTCACTCCAGCGTTGCCGTAGGATGGCGCGGCTGCCTAACGGAGGAGCGTGCTTCGAGAGTCCGTCGGCATCCATAGTGAGACCAGATTATTCCATTCACGATCGGGGCGACGAGCGGTGAGCCAAGCTCTGCCCCCAATAACTGATTCACGTCGACGCCACAGTAGCCTCGAAGTACTGCACATCCTGAGGAGCCACCAATGACCCGTGTTGCCGCCATCGACTGCGGAACGAACTCGATCCGACTGCTCATTGCTGACCTCGATGGGCGGGGCGGCCTGACCGATGTTGTGCGCGCCCGCGAGTTGGTGCGGTTGGGTGAGGGCGTCGACCGCACGGGTCGTTTCAGTGAGGGTGCTCTTGAGCGCACGATCGCGGCGACCCAGAAGTATGCAATGTTGATCCGCGAGCACGGCGCTGAGCGCATCCGGTTCGTGGCGACGTCTGCGACGAGGGATGCCGCCAATCGTGCAGAGTTCACCGACGCGGTTCTCGCGATTCTTGGTGTTCCCGCCGAGGTGATTCCTGGAACGGAGGAGGCAGCGCTGTCGTTTCGCGGAGCGCTCATTGCTCTCACTGCGAATGGCTCCAACGTGGCTCCCCACCGTCACCTCATCGTGGACCTTGGCGGCGGCTCCACCGAGTTGGTGCTTGGCACGAGCGCACCAGACTCCGCCTATTCGATGGATGTCGGGTGCGTGCGTCTCACCGAGCGCCACCTGCACAGCGACCCCCCGATCGAAGCAGAGCTCGACAAGGTCCGCGACGACGTGAATGCTGGGCTAGACACCGCCACTGCGATCGTCGATGTCTCGCAGGCCACCGAAGTGATTGGCGTCGCGGGCACCATCGCCACGATCACCGCTCATGCTCTCGGCCTCAGCGAGTATGACCCGGAGGCGATCAGTGGCAGCCGGGTGCCGTTGGTTGCCGTCTTGGAAGCCTGCGAGTCGCTGAGCCGCATGTCGCGCGACGAGCGCGCGGCGTTGCCGTTCATGCATCCTGGGCGGGTCGACGTCATCGCCGCGGGCGCGGTCATCTGGTCTACCGTTCTACAACGGATAGCGTCAGCAACGGCCGCAGCTGGCCACCCACTCGAGTTTGTGACCACGAGTGAACACGACATTCTCGACGGTGTTGCGCTGTCTCTGGCGCCAGACTCCGCGGCGAGTTAGTCCACCTCACTGCGGGGTTTCGCTAACAACGCGATGTTTCAAACCCCAGCATTGTTAACTAACCGACCCGCGGTTGGGCGTGAGTGAATACTGCGCTCCCAAGAGGCATCATCTGCCCGTAGATTGTGCTGATGAACAAATCTGATTTGCTCGCAGCGTATGACGAGCAGTTGCGCACCGACGCGGAGACACCGAGCGCGATTGCGGTGACGCGGCTCGGGCCGCTGCGGCTGGTCACCTTCGGGGGCGGTCGCGGCTTCATCACCTATCGAGATTTGGGCGGCGCAGATGCAGCCGAGATTCGTCGGCTCGTCAAGGATGCATTGGCGCACTTTCGTGCGGCGGAGGCGATAAGTGAGGTCGAGTGGAAGGCCAGAGGTCACGACGACGCACCAGGTCTCCACGAGGCTCTCATCGACGTCGGATTCGTGGCGGATGATCCCGAATCGATCATGATCGGTGATGCGAACCTTCTTGCCGTTGATGTCGATCTTCCCGATGGGGTCGCCCTTCGTCGCGTCACCGACGAGGGCGACGTGCGGGCAATGAGCACCATGGCGGATGAAGTATTCGGTGACCCGCCCTCTGACGCGATGGCGAACGCGCTTCTGCATCGACTCACCCTCAACGACGGCATGGAATTGTGGGTGGCAGAATCCGGTGGCCAGATCGTGTGCACTGGGCGGCTTGAACCCGTGCCTGGTACCGAGTTTGCCGGCATTTGGGGCGGTGCGACCCATCCGGAGTGGCGGGGCCAAGGCATTTATCGGGCGCTCACTGCTGCGAGAGCGCACTCAGCACTCGCGGCGGGGAAGAGATGGATCTAATAGCGACTCCACAGAGTTCTCGCGTCCTATCCTTGAGGCCGCTGGGCTCGTCACCGTGTCAACCACGACCCCGTACCGCATCACGCTCTGAGCGAAAGGACCACCAGACCTCTGACCTCCCGATCGAAACAGAGCGACTGCTGCTTCGCGTGTTCACTCCAGCGGATGCCGTGCGCTATCACTCGTACCGAAGTCTCCCCGAGACGGTGCGATACATGTACCGCGACCCGATGACGATGGATCAGGCCGTGGAGCGGATGGAGTCGTACGCCAAGCTTGAGTTCGACAACGAGGGCGACGTGTACTTTCTTGCGATCCAACCGAAGCATACGCAGGAGCTTGCCGGTGAAATACTGTTCAAGCGTGGGAGCGTGAGAGGTAAGCAGGGGGAGATCGGGTGGAGTCTGCATCCGGATTCCGTCGGGAACGGTTATGTTACTGAAGCCGCACACGCACTCCTCAAATACGGCTTCGAGCACTTCGGGTTTCATCGCGTTTGTGCGCGCATCGATGCCGAAAACGTAGCCTCTGTGAACATTGCTGAGCGCTTAGGAATGCGTCGCGAAGCCCACCTCATGGAAACCGATTACTTCAACGATCGATGGGGCGACGAGTGTGTGTGTACGCAATGCTCGCAGCTGATTTTGTTCATCACAAAAGTTAGAGCACGTCGGTTGGCTCGCTGCGCTACTCCGCGCGAAACCTCGGGGTTTCGTACTATTCATTCGTTGCTAACGCGATTTTGAGCAAACAACTCGGTAACAACGATTGCTGAAGCCCGTTCGGGAAGAACATAATTCATTCATGAATTCTGAGTTCAAGCGCTCGATCATAGCTTCCGCGGTCACACTGACACTGCTACTTGCAGGTTGTGCTCCGACGGCAACTAGCTCTGGAACTGACACCGGCTCTGGCACCGCCCCGGACTCTGGCACAAGCACCGGCGGCACCAGCGGCGCCGCCGACTGCAGTGTTTTTGATGGCCAAACCGACCCTGAACTGTCTCTCTTTACCTCGTCGGCGCTGTCTGCTGGCCCATCGCAAGGCCAGGTTTACGGTGACGGAACGGAACTCTCGGTCACGTTGTCGAAGGAGGCGACAGACGCTGGTTTACTTCCGCAATTTGAACTCCTTAGCCTCAGCGACAAGGGAGAACCTCTGTTCGTATCAAGCCTCGCGTTTGACCCCACCACCGGCGGCGACGGAGTTTTCTCGACGAAGTTGATGGAGTTCGGCAACGATGAGCTCGTTGGTAAAGCGATCGTGGCCGAGATTTTTGCCATCAGCGAGGCAGACGTGGGCGGCGCGAAACGATACGGCAGCAAATTGTTGCTGGGCAACTACTGCATGACCTACGCCAACGACGGCTCCTAGGCCGCTCACGCAAAAGCGCCGAGCGCGGCCCTCAAGCACACGCTCGGCGCATCTAACTATGCGAGTTGGGTGGCGTCCAACGCTATGAGGTCGTCTTTGCCGGCGGTTGCAGCACCTTGCAGTGCTGTGCCCAGTGGCAACAACTGCTCGGCGTAGAAACGTGCAAGCACGAGCTTCTCTTCTGCAAGCTTCTTGTCGCCGGACTCTGCGGCAGCGAGTGCGCCCTTCGCAAGCAACCAACCTCCGAGCGTCACACCCCACATGCGCAGGTACGGTGACGAGCCGGCTAGTATCGAGTTCGGGTCACCCAGGCCGTGGCGGAGCATCCAACCGGTGGTCTTCTTGAGGGCGGTCACGCTCTCGGCAAGGTTCGTGCGGATGCTGGCAAAGTCTCGTCCAGCCTTCGCCAGCGACTTGTCGATAGAACCGATCTCGGCAATGTACTCGTTGAACGAGGATCCGCGGCGCACGCCGAGTTTGCGACCCACCAGGTCGGCAGCCTGAACGCCGTTGGTCCCTTCGTAGATCGCGGCGATGCGCACATCGCGAAAGTGCTGGGCAGCGCCGGTCTCTTCGATGTAGCCCATACCACCCTGAATCTGCAGGGCGATGGAGGTGAGCTCGTTTCCGAGATCCGTTCCGAAGCTCTTGCAGATGGGGGTGAGAATGCCCACGATCTCGTTGGCGCGGGTGCGCGTCTTCTCGTCTGAGTGGTTCGTGCTGATGTCCACGTTGATGGCGTTCAGCAGGTGGATGTGGCGAGCCGCCTCAATGTAAGCCTTCTGGGTCATGAGCATGCGGCGAACATCCGGGTACTCGATGATGGCTGAGTTGGTGCCGGTGGCACCGATCGCGAGACCTTGGCGGCGCTCCTGCGCGTACGCGAGCGACTGCTGGTAGGCGCGCTCGGCGACAGAGACGCCCTGCATTCCGACGGAGAGTCGGGCGCTGTTCATCATGACAAACATGATGCGCATTCCCTTGCTCTCTTCACCGATGAGGTAGCCGGTGGCGCCGTCGTAGTTCATGACGCAGGTGGGGGAGCCGTGGATGCCGAGCTTCTCTTCAAGCGAGAGGCACTCAACGTTGTTGCGCTCGCCAAGTGAACCATCCTCGTTGACCATGACCTTGGGCACGATGAAGCAGGAGATGCCCTTTGTGCCCTCCGGCGCACCGGGAGTGCGAGCAAGCACGAGGTGCACAATTTGCTCGCTGAGGTCGTGTTCGCCGAAGGTGATGAAGATCTTCTGGCCCGTGATGGCGTAAGTGCCGTCATCATTCTTGACCGCGCGGGTCGTGAGAGCGCCGACATCTGTTCCAGCCTGCGGCTCGGTGAGGTTCATGGTTCCGGCCCATTCGCCGGTCACCATCTTGGGAAGGTATGTGGCCTTCTGCTCGTCGCTACCGTAGTTCAGGATGGCCTCAATGGCGCCCTGGGTGAGAAGCGGGCAGAGGGCGAACGCCATGTTGGAGGACAGCATCATCTCCTGCAGCATGAGACCTACGGTGCGCGGGAATCCGCCGCCGCCGAACTCCTCCGGAAGCGGTACGCCACCCCAGCCGGCCTCAACGTAAGCGTCATACGCCTTGATGAACCCTGGAGATGTAGTGACACTGCCGTCGGCATTGCGCTTCGCGCCAATGGTGTCGCTCTCACGGTTGGTGGGGGCGACCATCTCGGACATGAAATCGCCGGCCTCCGTGATGATGTCACGCACGGTCTCAACGTCAGCATGCTCGAATCCGGGCAGCGCGGCAACGTCGGGATAGCCCACAACGTGCTCGAGGGAAAACATCAGGTCAGCGATAGGCGCGCGGTAGTCACTCATACTCGCGAGAGTAGCCTTCAAACAAAAGCTTCCCTAAAACGTTGTCGGCAATCGCTATAGTCAACCGGCTTCTTCAACAGTTCCTTGTTGGAGACGACGAATTTGGCTCGCGGAGTTTCGAAAAACTCAGTCCTCGGCGAGAACGACGATCCTGTCTTCAGGTGCAAAAGTGAGACGCTCCGACTTGAGAGGGTTCAGCCGCACACCGTATCCGTGCTCGGCATCGTGGGCGTGTTTCGCAATCCGATAACCAATGGCAGTCTCCCCGCGCCGTCTAGCGCTTTCGAGCACGGAATAGAAATCTGCGGATTCCCCGGGCCGGATGTAGCGGTCCACTGGTTTGAGATACACCTCACTGCCTTCGCTCGTGAACAGCACATCGAAGACTCGCGCAAGAATCCGGTTCTCCGAGAGCTGAGCGAGCGCAAGGCTGATGAGCTTGTCGCTCACGATGAAGTCATTGGCTTTCGTGACCTCAGCGATCTCTCGGTTGCGGTCGTCAAGCATTTCGCTCACGATGTTGAGTTCTGACCCAGCGTTTTCTCCAATTTCGCGCAAATGCAGCAGCGTGACAAGAGTTTTGGCATCGGCGCGCTGGCTGCCCATGAGCTCTTTATAGGCAAGCACGATGATGTGGTTGAACGTGGGGATCGCCAAGCTTTCGAGCACAGCCCTGCTCGTGGTGTCACCGCATACAAAACTCACGGCCAGATTCTCGAAGGAGGGAAACTCTGGCGACTCCATGTCCGCAACAACCGTAACGCTCGAGCCGGCAGGAACATACTCGCTGAGCTCCTGCAGCATCGTTTGCAGGTCGGCATTATGGCCGAGTACGAGAGTGTGCTCTGCGGTTGCTGGCGAGTCGGGCAGGTCGCTAATGGGGCTGACATCCGGAACTCCCGAAGCCCCCACATGAATGGCACTGTCATCGGCGGCAATGTGAATGAGCCGGTCACCCGCCAGGATCGTTCGTGAGGCATCTGGGTTGAGTAGTACATCTTCGCCAGAGACGATTCCGATGACGCAGGATCTCGCAAAACAAAGTTGCGCATCGAAATACGATTTTCCGGTGAGCTTCGGCTCCTCTGCGATGTAGATTTCGTCCCCGTCGAAATCGAGGAGTTCGGTGTACACACCACTGAGACCCGCTTGTCGGCACGTTTGCACGGTGATGCGGGCGATGAGGTCGCGCGCGAGGATCCAGCTGACCTCATTGCGCCCGACAAGTCTCGCCGCTTCCAGGTTTCGGATTTCCTGAAGCTCACCGACAATGTCGAGCGACTTTGTGCCCCTGCGTGGGTTATTGGTGAGGGCGAGCGCCATCTTGATCACGGTCGAGTCGGGGTCTTCATTCTCTTCTGGCGAAATGAGAATGATGCTGCGTGCGGTGTGCGGATTACCCAATTCGAGGTCACCGAGATCCATGGGGTCACCGCGTCGCACGATGACGCGGGTGCGATTGCGTTTTCCAATATGCGCCTTGATCTCATCTTCCATCTCAACTTTGTCGCGATCGGCGAGAATCACGATGGCGGGTCGCCGCCGTGACTCATTGGCGATGCAGATCTCGCGCACGATCGGGAGCACCTTTGGACTCCATCCGAGAATCAGCGTGTGTTCGGTTTCTAGCACGCGGGATCGACCTTTGCGCAGTTCCTCGATCTTCGAGTCGAAGGCGCTCGAAATGATACCGATAAGGCTCGCGACGATGATGAGGCCGCCGATCGTGACGACGAGCATGGCGGCACGGAATGCCCACCCCTCGTCACCGCCCATTGTGCCGGGGTCGAGTGTGCGCATGAGGTTGCCCCACAGCACCTCGAAGAACGTTTGGGAATCATCGTCGCTCGGAAAGAACCCAAACAAAACGACGACGAGTGCGATCACCACGACGAACACGACTGTGGCCAGCGCAAGCAGGCCCATCACCGCCACGGTGCCACGAGCCATCACGTTGTCAAACCAGTATGTGAAGCGCTCGCGGAGGGAGGCAGAAGGTGCACGTCGTTGTGACATGGCGCAATCCTATTGGCGAGCGGACGGGTGTTACTGGCACTACATTGATAGGCTTACCCAACAACTGAATATCGGGCCGCACGCAATGCGGGAGAGCCGGGCTGCAACTAGCACGGCACCGAAGGAGCAAGCCTCCCCGCCAATCTCTCAGGTCACAAGTACCGCGTTGTTCAGGCCACTCTGGAGAGCGAATCGCCCGTCGATTCCGCCCACGGTGAAAACCGACAATCGTCGGTGAAACTCTCAGGCTCAATACAGAGGGGGAGTTCCGCCGCTTAAGTGCCAGGAGAACTCGTGTCCGATAATTCAGCTTCAGAACATCCCGTTACCGAAAAATTCTCGCCCCTCCATCAAATTCATCTCCATGGCGGTGCAAGCTTCACTGATTTTGCCGGATGGCAGATGCCCGTCAGCTACGGCTCCGATCTCACTGAGCACCACGCGGTGCGTAACGCTGCGGGAATCTTCGACATCTCTCACATGGCGGAGATCGGTGTGACCGGCCCACAGGCGATCGAGTTTCTCGAGTACGCGCTTGCCGGAAAGATGTCGAACCTTGCGCTCATGCAGGCGAAGTACAGTCTTCTTCTCGATGAGCACGCAGGGATAGTCGATGACCTGATCGTTTATCACAACGCCGAGGGCGAATACCTTGTTGTGGCGAACGCGGGCAACCACGATGTTGTTGTCGAAGAACTTACCGCGCGCTCCAAAGATTTCGACGTGCAGGTGATGGACCACAGTGACGCGACAGCGCTCATCGCTGTGCAGGGCCCGCGCGCCCTGGAAATACTTCAGGCCACTGAGGGCCTCGACGTGTTGGAGGGCCAGCAAAGCCTCATCGACCTCAAGTACTACTGGACTACGAGCGCAACGTTTAGCGGTGATTCTGTCTACGTGGCTCGCACCGGCTACACCGGCGAAGATGGTTTCGAACTCTACCTCGACACCTCCAATGCCGCCATGCTCTGGCAGGCACTCGTCACCGCAGGTGCGCCTCTTGGCTTAATTCCTGCAGGGCTTGCCAGCCGCGACACGCTGCGGCTCGAAGCAGGAATGCCGCTCTACGGTCACGAGCTCGGCCGCGACATCCTGCCCGCCCAAGCTGGTCTCGGCAGAGCAGTCCACTTCACAAAAGAAGGCGACTTTGTTGGCCGCGCTGCCGCCGAAACCGGGCCAGCTGAGGGCGCCCGCGTGCTCGTCGGTCTCACCTCCGAGGGGCGACGCGCTGGTCGCGCCGGGTACTCCCTCGTCGATGGTGACACCGTGGTGGGCGAAATCACCAGTGGTGCGCTGTCGCCGACCCTCGGGCATCCGATTGCCATGGGGTTTGTGGACCCAAAGTATTCCGAGCCAGGAACGGTGCTCGATATCGATGTTCGCGGAAGCAAGATTCCCGCGACCGTCACCGCGTTGCCCTTTTACAAGAGAGAGAAGAACTGACATGGCTGACAAGACTGACCGCAAGTACACGGCCGAGCACGAATGGCTCGACATCGTGGGTACCACGGCCACGATCGGCATCACCGACTTCGCCGCAGACAAGCTCGGCGACGTGGTGTTCGTTGAACTCCCCAAAGTGGGAGCAACTGTGCAGGCCGGAAAGGTCGTCGGCGAGATCGAGTCGACCAAATCCGTTGGAGAGCTGTTTGCTCCCGTCAACGGCACCGTCACCGAGGCGAACTCCGCTGTCGTTGACAAGCCAGAGCTGGTCAATGAAGACCCCTTCGGTGGGGGCTGGATGATCAAGCTAGAGGTTGCGGATGCTTCCGTCTTCGACGCAGCAGAGTTCATGACCTTCGACGCATACAGCGCGCTGGTAGGGGAATAATGGCAACGTCGCCTGTGGCACCATCGAGCTTCACGCCGTTCGGTGAGTTCGCCCAACGACACATCGGTACTGGTCCAGACGCCCAGGCGACCATGCTCAAGACTCTCGGCTACACGTCGGTGTCTGAATTGGTCGAAGCAGCAGTGCCAGACTCGATTCTGATTGAGGATGCCGCCTCTGTTCTGCCACCCGCAGCGACAGAGCGTGAAGCGATCTTTGAACTGCGTGAGTATGCCAACCGCAACCACGTCAATCGGTCCATGATCGGGCTCGGTTACTACGACACGATCACCCCTGCTGTCATCAAGCGCAACGTGCTCGAGAACCCAAGCTGGTACACCGCCTACACGCCGTACCAGCCAGAAATCTCGCAAGGCAGGCTTGAAGCGCTTATCAACTTCCAGACGATGGTTGCTGACCTCACTGGTCTCGACACCGCTAACTCGTCGATGCTCGACGAGTCCACCGCGGTTGTTGAGGCAATGCTCCTCGCGCGCCGCGCCTCAAAAGTTGAGTCAGCGGTTTTCGTGGTTGACGCAGACGCACTTCCGCAGACGAAGGCGTTGCTCGCACATCGCGCTGAAGCGCTGGACATCGAACTTGTCGAGTCATCGTTCGGGCACGCCGCCGACGGAAGCGATGAGCTTCCAGAGCACTTCGGCGTGTTCATTCAATACCCGGGTGCCTCTGGTCGCATATGGGACCCAGAATCGGTCATTGCAGCTTCCCGTGAGCAGGGCGCGCTCGCAGTGGTCGCCTCGGACCTTTTGGCGTTGACACTTCTCAGGTCTCCTGGTGAGCTTGGCGCGGATGTCGTGGTTGGTTCATCGCAGCGCTTTGGTGTTCCCATGGGCTTTGGTGGCCCGCACGCGGGCTACATGGCCGTGCGAGCTAATCTCGTGCGCCAGATGCCCGGGCGCCTTATCGGAGTGTCAAAAGACGCTGAAGGTCACCAGGCATACCGGCTCACTTTGCAGGTGCGCGAGCAGCACATCCGCCGCGAGAAGGCGACATCTAACATCTGCACTGCGCAAGTTCTGCTTGCTGTCATGGCCGGAATGTATGCGGTGTATCACGGGCCGGCCGGTCTCAAGACTATCGCTGAGCGCGTGACGTCTTCTGCGCGTTTTCTTGCCGATGCGGCAACCGATGGTGGTCACACGATCGTTCACGGAAACTATTTCGACACGTTGACGTTAGAAACGGATCGCAGTGCTGACGACCTCGTGAAGCGCGCCTACGAGGCGGGTTATCTGTTCCACAAGGTGGATGACAACCGAGTTCAGCTGTCAGTCGATGAAACGACAAGCAGAGATGATTTGCTTGCGGTAGCAGCAGTACTTGGCGCTGACCGCGACACGCTCGAGGGCACGGGGCCCGGCCACAGTGAGTTGAGTGGCTGGATTCCTCAGGGCCTTCTGCGCACGAGCGAGTACATGACGCATCCGGTGTTCAACACGCACCGCTCCGAAACGAGCATGATGCGCTATCTCAAGTACCTCGCTGACAAGGATTACGCGCTAGATCGCGGCATGATTCCGCTCGGCTCGTGCACCATGAAGTTGAATGCTGCCACGGAGATGGAGGCTGTGAGCTGGCCCGAGTTCGCGGGGATTCACCCGTTCGCGCCAGAGAGTGACGTTGAGGGTTACCTCGACCTCATTGAGCAGCTGGAAGGCTGGCTCGCAGATGTCACCGGGTACGACTCTGTGTCGCTGCAGCCGAACGCTGGTAGTCAGGGCGAGCTCGCAGGACTGCTCGCGATCCGTGGGTACCATCGCTCACGCGGTGATAACAACCGCAGAGTCTGCCTAATCCCGTCGAGCGCTCACGGAACGAACGCTGCGAGCGCGGTACTGGCTGGTATGCGCGTCGTTGTGACCGCGTGCGACGACCTGGGCAACGTTGACCTCGATGACGTGCGGGCGAAGATCGCTGAGCACGCCGACAACCTTGCGGCACTGATGGTCACCTACCCGTCCACGCATGGTGTGTACGAGCAGGAGATCCGTGCAATTACGGATGCCGTGCACGAGGCGGGTGGGCAGGTCTACATCGATGGTGCGAACCTCAACGCGCTGCTCGGGTACGCGCGCTTTGGCGAGTTCGGTGGCGATGTCTCGCACCTGAACTTGCACAAGACGTTCTGCATACCTCACGGTGGCGGTGGCCCAGGTGTTGGACCAGTGGCGGCGAAGTCGCACCTTGAGCCGTTCCTACCCAAGCACCCGATGTCGCAGCGCAATAAGGGCAACAGCCCCGTTTCTGCTGCACCATACGGCAGCCCAAGCATTCTCCCGATCACGTGGGCGTACATCCGCATGATGGGTGCTGAAGGCTTGAAAGACGCAACGGGTGCTGCAGTGCTCGCTGCGAACTATCTGGCCGCTCGACTTCGGGATCACTACCCCTTGCTCTACGCCGGTGAGAACGGTCTTGTCGCGCACGAGTGCATTCTCGACCTGCGTCCGCTCACCGAAGCCACGGGTGTCACGGTAGATGACGTGGCTAAGCGGCTCATCGACTACGGCTTCCACGCGCCGACAATGTCATTCCCGGTTCCCGGCACGCTCATGATCGAGCCAACCGAGAGCGAAGACCTCGACGAGCTCGAGCGTTTCGTGACTGCGATGATCACTATTAGGCAAGAAGCGGATGCTGTGGGCTCTGGCACGTGGCCGGCCGACGACAACCCGCTTCACAACGCGCCGCATACCGCGCGCTCAGTCATCGTGGGGGAGTGGGATCACGCGTATTCGCGCGAGCAGGCCACCTACCCGGTGGCGTCTCTCCTGCGCAACAAGTACTGGCCGCCAGTTCGTCGTGTTGATCAGGCGTACGGGGACCGCAACCTTGTGTGCGCGTGCCCGCCGCCTGAGGCGTTCGAGGTATAGGTGCGCGCTGAGGGAGCGGAACTTTGTCGCCGCTCCCTCCGGCTCTCGTAGCTGTACCGCTCCCTGAGGCTCTCGTGGTTATTCCACTCCCTGAGGCTCTCGAAGGGAACAGTATTGGCCGGTTTTCCCTTTGAGAGCCTCAGGGCGCGACGAAGAGCTGAGTACTACAACCAGCTAAACGTCGCAGCAGCCCAGGGATAACCCACAAAAACGGCGGCGTCGATGAGAAAGTGCGCAATGACGAGCGGAAGCAGTCGCTTGTAACGCGTGTAGAGCCATCCGAACAGCAGACCCATGGCAAAGTTTCCAATGAACGCGCCGAACCCCTGGTAGAGGTGGTACGAGCCGCGAAGCAGTGCTGCGCTGATGATGATGATCCAGCGGCCGTAGCCGAGAGTGCCTAATCGAGAGAAAAGGTATCCGATGACGATGACTTCTTCTGTGATCCCCGAGCGTGCGGCAGAAAGCAACAGTATGGGGATCGTCCACCAGTGTTCGTTGAGACCTGTAGGGATCACGTTCACCGTGATGCCGAAGTCGCGACCGAGCAGGTAGAGAGCGATGCCGGGAACGCCGATGACGAGGGCGAGCGCGAGCCCCGATGCAGCATCCTTGGCTGGGCGCTGAAAGTCTATTCCGAGTGCGCTGAGGTGTGGACGTGTCGCTTTCCAGAGTAAAAATGCCACTAGCGCGACAGGTACCAGATTAGAGAAGACCGAAAGAAACTGGTAGATCAGGTCGAAGTATTCGCGTTGAGTGACAGATTGATTGAGCGTCGCCGTTTGCTGTGAAAGTGAGGTCTGCCGAGTTGTACGCTCAACAATTGACACAATTGAGTACACAGCGGACATCCCGAGCGACAGCCCAAGAACGATGAGCACTTCGCTCCACAGCCTGCGTTTATTCATCCTCCCAAGGTCGAGCGCCAACGGCTCGCTCACGGAGCCGGTCGCATTTTGCACGCGGGGGTACCTCCCGGAAGCAGGTACCGGAATCGAGCGGTGAGGGAATATCCAAGTCCAGCGACAACGGAGAAGGGTGGCGTGTCGAGAAGTATCCCGAGAAAACGCCATCCGAGATGCGGTTGGTGTCGCAGGATCACCGAGATCGCCAGGTAGCCGCCGTACTGGTGGAGCAGCTCTGAATCGCCGTCGGAGGGACCGCCTGCGCCGGATTGCTCAGCGATGACAACCCACACGCGCTCAGTGGCCTCTTCCCGGGTAAGCCCGAATTCCTCGAGTGCTGCCCACTGAAACGGCGTGGATTTTGGCATGATGGGGAGGTTGCGTTCCAGCCAATGCACTGCACTCGTGCAGAAACCGCAATCACCGTCGTAGATGAGGGTTGCGCGTTCGTACGGGGTCAAAGTTGTGGACGGCATGGTTCCGATGCTACGCGTGCAAACTCCCCATGGTCACAGGGCGACCTCAATGGTGTTACCCACCGATCGAATTTCGCTGGCTTCTGTGCCGACTAGTAGATGTGGAAGCGACGCGGCGGATAACGATTGTGTTTCCTCTGGCCCTAGGACAGGGGTGTTGCAGGGAAGTTCTCTTAGTATCGAGCGGGGCAGGATACGAACAATTAATCGTTCCTGACTCATCCATCTTCCACAGGAGGTACAGTGAAATTCAGACGTATCGGAATGGCAGCGGGAGCAATCGCACTCGTTTCAGCCATGGCCCTGACCGGGTGCACCCCGGCAGACGACTCAGGCAGCACCAACGACGGTGACGCTACAGCGATCATCACGGCGAACAGCTCTGAGCCCCAGAACCCGCTGATCCCGACCAACACCAACGAGGTTGGTGGCGGAAAGATCCTCAACTCGATCTTTGCCGGTCTGGTCTACTACGACGGCAAGGGTGCGGCACACAACGATGCCGCAGAGTCGATCAAGACCGACGACAACATCACGTTCACGGTCAAGATCAAGCCAGACCTCAAGTTCACCAACGGTGACCCTGTCGACGCAGACAGCTTCGTGAAGGCCTGGAACTATGGCGCACTTGCTAGCAACGCGCAGCTCTCCAGCTACTTCTTTGAAGACATCGAAGGCTTCAGCTACGACGACGACACCGAGCTCAGCGGACTGAAGGTTGTCGACGACACCACCTTCACCATCAAGCTCTCGTCGGCGCTTGCGGACTTCCCGCTGCGTCTTGGCTACTCCGCATTCCAGCCGCTGCCAAAGTCGGCGTGGGATGACATCGAGGCGTTCGGACAGAACCCGATCGGTAACGGCCCGTACATGCTTGCCGGCGATGGTGCCTGGAAGCACAACGAAAAGATCGACCTCGTAGTCAACCCTGACTACAACGGCGACCGTAAGGCAAAGAATGGCGGACTCACGTTCGTCTTCTACCAGAACCAGGATGCTGGCTACGCTGACCTTCTCGGTGGCAACCTCGATGTTCTGGATGCCGTTCCGACCAGTGCATTCGCGACGTTCGAGGCCGACCTCGGTGACCGTGCCGTGAACCAGCCTGCAGCGATCTTCCAGTCCTTCACTATCCCGGAGCGCCTCGCGCACTTCAGCGGTGACGAAGGAAACCTGCGTCGCAAGGCAATCTCGATGTCGATCAACCGTGAAGAAATCACCAAGGTGATCTTCGAGGGAACTCGCACGCCGGCGTCTGACTTCAGCTCACCCGTGATTGACGGTTGGACTGACAAGCTCAAGGGCGCAGAGGTTCTTGCGTTCAACCCAGACGAGGCAAAGAAGCTGTGGGCTGAGGCCGACGCTATCGCCCCATGGACGGGTACCTTCCAGATCGCGTACAACGCAGATGGTGGGCACCAGGGATGGGTTGACGCAGTTCTGAACAGTGTCAAGAACACGCTGGGTATTGACGCTGCTGGCGCACCGTACCCGACCTTCAAGGAAGCCCGTACGCTCATCACGAACCGTACGATCGAAACGGCGTTCCGTACCGGATGGCAGGCTGACTACCCGGGTCTGTTCAACTTCCTCGGCCCGCTATACGCAACCAACGCGGGATCCAACGACGGTGACTACTCGAACCCCAAGTTCGACGCGCTGCTGAAGGCTGGCTCCACGGCTAAGGATCTGGATGAAGCGAACGGTGACTTCCAGAAGGCTCAGGAGATCCTGCTTGAGGACCTTCCGGTGCTGCCGCTGTGGTACTCGAACGTGACGGGTGGATTCGGCAAGGACGTCTCCAACGTGCAGTTCGGATGGGACTCAGTTCCGCTGTACTACGAGATCACCAAAAAGTAGTAACACTGGTTTCATAAACTGGTGAATGCGAGGGGTGGCGAGAACATCGTCACCCCTCGTACCATCTGCGCTCTGGTAGCGTCGTATAGACTCCCACATCACAAGAAATCTATGATCCTGATCTTCGAGATCCTCATCGGCAAGGACGCCGCGTGACCCTCTATATTTTCCGCCGAATACTTCAGGCGATTCCGGTATTTTTCGGAACAACGCTTCTCATCTACTTCATGGTCTTTGTCATGCCGGGCGACCCGATTCTCGCCCTCTTCGGTGACAAGTCCCCCAACCCCGCCGTTGTTGCTCAGCTGCGGGCCCAGTACCACCTTGATCAGCCGTTCATCATTCAGTACTTTCTTTACGTCGGTGGGCTTTTCCGCGGTGACTTCGGGGTCTCCTTCTCCGGCGAACCAATCAACGCCATCTTGCAGCGCACCTTCCCGGTAACTGCACAGCTCGCCACGATGGCCCTGGGGATGCTCACGATCGCTGGCATTCTTGTTGGCCTCATCTCGGGTCTTCGCAAGGGAAAGTTCTTCGATAACTCGTCGCTCGCTGTGAGCCTCGTGTTGATCTCACTCCCTATCTTCGTCACCGCCTTCGTCGTGCAGTATGTGTTCGGTGTGTGGCTAGGGTGGTTCAGAACCACGGTAGGAAGCGGGGCGCCGCTGCAGGATCTGATCATGCCAGCGGTGGTGCTCGCCTCAGCGAGCTTCGCGCAAGTCATGCGACTGACGCGATCCTCGACGCTCGAGACGATGAACCAAGACTTCGTGCGCACCGCGTACAGCAAGGGCCTTAGCCGGCGCAGAGTCATCCCGGTGCATATCCTGCGCAACTCGCTTATTCCTAGCGTGACGTACTTGGCGACTGACTTTGGTGTACTTCTCGTTGGTGCCACGATCACCGAGGGAATCTTCAACGTTCCCGGTGTCGGAAACACCCTCTATCAGGCGATCATCCGAGGTGAGGGACCGACCGTCGTGTCGTTTGTGACCGTGATGGTGCTGCTGTACCTGGTTGTTAACCTCGTTGTCGACTTGCTCTACGGACTGCTGGACCCAAGGATTCGCTATGTCAAATAACACTGAACCAACTGCAACCGGGCCCTCTGCAAGCAAAAGTGTGATTCCACACTTCGTCGCACCGTCAACGGGCGACGAGAGTTTCGGCGTTGACGCCGTAAGGGTCACCGAGAAGAAGAGCAATCTTTGGCTTGACGCCTGGGGAGACTTGAAAGGCCGTCCACTTTTTTGGATATCGTCGGCCATGATCGTGGCGCTCTTAGTGATCGCGTTGTTCCCATGGTTGTTCACGCAAACACCGCCGAACGACCAATGCTTTCTTGCCAATAGCCATGGCGGCCCAGCAGATGGTCATCCTCTCGGCTTCACGAAGCAGGGATGCGACATCTATGCTCGGCTGATTTTCGGTGCCTCGACCTCACTCGCGGTCGGCTTTATCGTGATTACGTTGACCACGGTGCTGGGCTTAGTTTTCGGGGCGTTCGCTGGCTTCTACGGCGGCTGGATCGACTCGGTGCTCTCCCGAGTGGGCGACATCTTCTTCTCGATTCCTTACATCCTCGCCGCGGTCGTCATCATGTCGGTGCTTTCGCAGTACCGCAGTGTCTGGAGCATTTCGCTTGCGATCGGGCTGTTTGCGTGGCCAGCTACAGCGAGAGTGTTGAGGTCGGAGATCTTCAGAGTGAAGAACGCCGACTTCGTGATGGCCTCCACGGCATTAGGCATGTCGCGATTCAAGATTCTGCTTAAGCACGTGCTGCCGAACTCGATTGCCCCCGTGATCGTCATTACCACCCTGTCGCTGGCAGGTGCGATCGTCGCCGAGGCGAGCCTGTCGTTCCTCGGCGTTGGTTTGGGATCCGACATCATGTCGTGGGGTAACGACATCAATCAGGCTCAGGTTTACCTGCGTTCTGCACCACTCACCCTGATCTACCCGTCTGCTGCCCTCTTCATTGCCGTGTTCGCGTTCATTTCTTTGGGCGAACTTGTGCGAGACGCACTCGACCCGAAAGCGAGGGCGCAGCGATGAGCGCGACCGAGTCACGTGAGAAGCCAACAAACATGACGCAGTCATCACCGCGACCGCTGTTGGAGGTCAAAGACCTACACGTTGGTTTCCCGAACCAAGACGGCATGGTGATGGCGCTTGACGGCGTCAGCATGAGCCTGATGCCCGGGGGTACCGTCGCGGTCGTCGGCGAATCGGGCTCCGGCAAGTCGACAATGGCGCACGCCATCATCAACTTGCTCCCCGGCTCTGGCAAGATCACCAGCGGTCAAGTGCTTTTTGACGGTAATGACCTGACGGCGATGAGTCGTTCAGAGCTGGAGCGTGTTCGCGGGCGAGGAATCGGTTTCGTTCCTCAGGACCCGATGTCAAACCTCAACCCGGTGTGGAGCATCGGCTTCCAGATGGAAGAGGCTGTGCGTGCCAACGGTGTTGCCAAGGGCCGACGTGACGTCAAGCGCGAAGCGATTAAAGCACTTGAGCTTGCTGGGCTCAAAGATGCCGACAAGCGCCTTCGGCAATTTCCGCACCAGTTCTCCGGCGGCATGCGGCAACGCGCGCTCATCGCCATGGGCTTGGCAGCTCGGCCGAAATTGCTGATAGCTGACGAGCCCACCTCTGCGCTTGATGTGACGGTGCAGAAGATCATCCTCGATCACCTCGAGGTGATGACGAAAGAATCCGGCACTGCGCTGTTGTTCATCACTCACGACCTTGGCCTTGCTGCCGAGCGTGCAGAGCAACTCGTTGTGATGTATCGAGGACGAATTGTGGAGTCCGGGCCATCTGCAGAGATTCTGCTCAACCCGCGTCATCCGTACACTCAGCGGCTGGTCGCTGCAGCGCCAAGTCTCGCCTCTCGGCGCATTCAGGCATCCCATGTGAAGGCAAAGGCCGACGGTACTGAACCTGACGTGATTCCCATTCATGCGAAGGAACGCACCGCCACGCAATCGTTGAGGATGGCGACAGGCGACATGGGCGCGCCAGTGATCGTGGTGGATGGTCTGACTAAGGTATTCAAGATTCGGGGCGGCCGGGGCGCGGCCGGGCTTCTGAAGGCCGTAGACAACGTAAGTTTTTCGGTTGATCGTGGCACGACGATGGCTCTCGTGGGTGAATCAGGTTCAGGAAAGTCGACAGTCGCGAAACTTCTGCTGCAACTCGAAGACTCCACGAGCGGCACTATCATTATCGCCGGACAGAACACGGCGGGGATGAAACGCAAGGCGCTGTTCGAGTTGCGAAGCAAGATGCAACCGGTGTTCCAAGACCCGTACGGTTCGCTGGACCCGCTGCGCAATATTCGCAGCATTATCGCTGAGCCCCTGGTTATTCATAAAGCTGGCGACCACGAGTTCCGCAAGCAGAGGGTTACTGAACTTCTTGAGCAGGTAGCGTTACCGCCGAACTTGGCGTCTCGGTACCCGGGTGAACTCTCTGGTGGCCAACGTCAACGTGTCGCTGTTGCCAGGGCTCTCGCGCTCAAGCCTGAGATCGTGATTCTTGACGAAGCGGTGTCGGCACTCGATGTGCTCGTACAAGGCCAGATTTTGAACCTGCTTGCTGAACTGCAGTCAGAATTGAAGCTCACGTACCTGTTCATCACACATGACCTCGCCGTGGTGCGAATGATCGCCGACAACGTGTGTGTGATGCGTCAAGGACAGATCGTTGAAGCCGCGACCGTGGATGAAGTCTTCGAGAACCCGAAGACGGAGTACACGCGCGATCTGCTTAACGCAATTCCCGGGTCTCGACTTAAAATTGGGATTTAGCGGAGATAGCTGCGGGCTCTGCATTTGTTGAGGCGGGGTTGAGTGGTGCCGGTGTGAGTGACGCAAAGTTAAGTGGTACCGGCGTGAGTAGCGCAAGCTCGACTGGTGCGCTGCCATGGGCGCTGCGGTGGCTACGCGGCGTCTCCCTTGGCATTGTGGCAGTGCTCGCCATGAGCGGATGCACAGCACCAACGGTGCTGGAAGGCAGCACCGTGACGGTAGCCACCAGTACCGCGCTATTTTCGCTGAATGATCGAACGTCGTACGGAGACTCTCCCGCGAACGGCGGGGTGCTTCAGGCGACTAACTCGAGTTTCAACCGATACGACGAAAAGTCGGTGCTCGTGGACGATACCTCCTTCGGTACCTCCCAGTTGTTGTCGAATGATCCGCTGACGGTGAAATACACGATTGCCAGCGGCGTCACCTGGTCTGACGGCGTTCCCGTGGATGCCGCAGACCTCCTGCTCGCATGGGTTGCAAATTCGGGTGCGCTCAACACCGACGGTGTTAACGACGCTGGCTACCGGGATGCAGAAACTGGCAAGTATTCAAGACCGTTCGCGGATGACGTGGTGTATTTCGATGGGGCAACGAGCGAGGGGCTTCAGTACGTGACGACGTTGCCTGAGGTGAGCGAGGACGGTCGGTCGATCACGCTCATATGGGACAGCTACATCGTCGACTGGCCGATGTTGTTGCAGGTGGGCTTGCCCGCTCACGTCGTTGCCTCGAAGGCGTTGGGTATGTCGCTTTCGCCGGATACCAATACCGGCAATGAAAACGTGGATGCTGACCGTCTCGCCGACGCACAAAAGGCGAAAGACGCGCTCATTGAGGCCATCACCACGAGTGATGTTCCGACGCTTTCCACGCTCGCGAACTTCTGGAACAGCGGTTTCGACATTGAATCGAAGCCAGAAGACGAATCGCTCCTCGTGTCGACGGGCCCATACACGATCGCCGGATTCACTCCGGGCGAAAGCGTGACGCTGACCGCCAACCATCGATACCATGGCGCGCACAGTCCGGTCTTCGAGACAGTGGTGGTGCATTTTCTCGTCGACCCACTCGACCACATTGCCGCGTTGGCAGATGGTACTGCGGATGTGATCGTTCCGCGGTCAAGTTCTGACGCGATGACGGCGCTGGAAGATGTGCCGGCTGCGAAAATTTTGCCGGTACCGGGCGGCACTTACGAGCACCTCGATCTGACCGTTGCGAACGGCAAACACTCCACCTTCCACGATGTACGTCTGCGTGAAGCCTTTCTCAAAACCATTCCGACTCAGTCGATGAGGAACGAGGTGATCGGAACCCCTCTTGCCAGCGCGTCTGAGAGGTCGTCACTTGTCTTCTTACCTGGCACTCCTGCATATTCAGAGGCCGTCGTCGACAACGGGTCTGCGCGCTTCGCTCATCCAGATATCAAAGGCGCCATCGCGCTCGTGGACGAAGCGGGTGTCGTGGCGCCGCCCGTGTGCATGATGTTCGACCCATCAAACCCGAAAAGGGTGCAGGAGTTCCAACTCATCGCGGAATCGGCGGCTCTCGCAGGGTTCGTTGTCACGAACTGTTCTGGCCCCGACTGGCGCAACCTCCTGGGGGTGCCTGGCGTGTACGACGCGTCGATCTTTTCCTGGTCATCCACGAACACGTCGGTGGCCGGGTTGCAGTCCATCTTTGGCGCTGGAGGCAGGGGCAACCTCAACGGCTACTCAAACCCCACGGTGGAAGAGATACTGTCGCAGCTTGCGGTGACCCCCGGGGCGGCAGGGCAGAACGCTCTTCGCCTTGACCTCGATAAGACACTGTATTCGGATGCATACGGGTTGCCCTTGTATCAAGACCAGACCGTTGTTGCGCACAACGGAACGCTCACTGGAGTGACGCCAGCGACACTCGCACGCGGCATCCTCTGGAACGTGTGGGAATGGGCGCCTGCCGAGAGAGACGACGACAAGTAGACCTGGTGACCGTTGAAGCAGACATCCGATCTGGCAACACTCTGTTTTAGCGAGTTCTCAGCCGACATGGACGCTGGGTGCCGCATAGTCACGTAGTATTGATTGCCCCCCAAAAAGAACAAGGACAGCACACCTATGCCCATTGCCACTCGCAATGACTTGCGCAACGTGGCGATCGTCGCCCACGTCGACCACGGTAAGACCACCCTCGTAGACGCGATGCTGCGCCAGACCAACTCCTTCGCAGAGCACTCGCACGTCGAGGAACGCTCCATGGACTCCGGCGATCTGGAGCGCGAAAAGGGCATCACGATCTTGGCCAAGAACACGGCCATCAGCTACACCGGCATTCACGCCACCGACGGTCCCATCACGATTAACGTCATCGACACGCCAGGTCACGCTGACTTTGGTGGCGAGGTTGAGCGTGGTCTCAGCATGGTAGATGGCGTCGTTCTGCTCGTTGACGCGAGCGAGGGCCCGCTGCCACAAACCCGTTTCGTACTGCGTAAGGCATTAGAGGCAAAGCTTCCCGTCATCCTGCTTGTCAACAAGACTGACCGGCCTGATGCCCGCATCGACGACGTCGTCGCCGAGAGCCAGGACCTTCTGCTCGGACTCGCCAGTGACCTTGTCGACGACGTGCCAGATCTTGACATCGACGCTCTGCTCGATGTGCCAATCGTCTACGCCTCTGGACGAAACGGTGCCGCGAGCCTCAATAAGCCGCAAAATGGCACGCTGCCAGACAACGACAACCTTGAGCCGCTTTTCGCCGCAATCCTTGAGCACATTCCGGCTCCAAGCTACGACACGGATGCTCCGCTCCAGGCGCACGTCACCAACCTTGACGCGTCACCGTTCCTTGGGCGCCTTGCGCTCCTGCGCGTCTTCAATGGAACGCTGAAGAAGGGCCAAACCGTCGCGTGGGTGCGCCAAGATGGCGAAGTTCACAACGTGCGCGTCACAGAGCTTTTGATCACTAAGGCACTTGATCGCTACCCGGCCGAGAGCGCTGGCCCCGGCGACATCGTCGCCGTTGCTGGTTTTGCCGACATCACCATTGGCGACACGCTCGCCGACCCCGACGACATCCGTCCCCTCCCGTCTATCAAAATTGACGACCCGGCGATCTCGATGACGATCGGCACCAACACAAGCCCGATGGTGGGCAAGGTCAAAGGTCACAAGCTCACTTCGCGCATGGTGAAGGACCGCCTCGACCGCGAACTCGTGGGTAACGTCTCCCTCAAAGTTGTCGATGTCGGACGCCCGGATGCGTGGGAAGTTCAGGGCCGTGGTGAGCTTGCTCTCGCTATTCTCGTCGAGCAGATGCGCCGCGAAGGTTTCGAGCTCACGGTCGGCAAGCCCCAGGTTGTGACGCGCCGCGTCGATGGCAAGGTGCACGAGCCATTCGAGCACCTCACGATCGATGCGCCAGAAGAGCACCTCGGTGCGATCACCCAACTTCTCGCCGCGCGCAAGGGCCGCATGGATGGCATGAGCAATCACGGCACCGGATGGGTGCGCATGGAGTTCATCGTTCCGTCGCGCGGTCTTATCGGATTCCGCACCGAGTTCCTCACCATCACGCGTGGAACAGGTATCGCCAACGCAATCCTGCACGGATACGACGCGTGGGCTGGCTCCATTGTGACGCGCAACACCGGCTCCATCGTGGCCGACCGCTCTGGTTCGGCAACGCCGTTTGCCATGGTCGCGCTGCAGGAGCGCATGTCGTTCTTCGTTGAACCGACGCAAGAAGTGTACGAAGGCATGGTCGTGGGTGAGAACTCACGAAACGAAGACATGGACGTGAACATCACCAAAGAGAAGCAGCTCACGAACATGCGACAGTCCACCTCTGACACCTTTGAACGGATGACGCCTTCGCGTCAGCTCACACTCGAGGAATGCCTTGAGTTTGCTCGTGAAGACGAGTGTGTCGAAGTGACGCCCGAGTTCGTGCGAATTCGCAAGGTTGAGCTGAACCAGAACGCGCGTGCGCGCAACACTGCGAGCCTCAAGCGCGCTAACTCTTAAGTATCTTTTCCTCATTGTCTTGCGGGCGCGAGGCATAGTACGCTTGCGTGGATTCCGTCGAACGACGGCGCTCTGTGCACCACTAAGTAGGGGTTCTCATCATGTCGTTTAGTCGCAAAACTTTGCTCGTACCCGTAGCAATGGTGGTCGCGTTGACGCTCACACCCATGCTCGCTGCGTGCGGCGGAAACCCGATTCAGAACGTGATCAAGGGTGCCACCGGTGGTCAGCTCGATGTTGGCGGAACTACACTTCCTGCTGATTTCCCGTCTGATGTTCCCCTCGTTTCTGGCGAGATCGTTTCGGCGGGCGCGTTCGGCAGCCTTGACGAAGGCAAGGTGTGGAATGTGGCCATCAGGCTTTCGGACGCTTCTGCGATTAGCGATATCGCGGCGCAGCTTATCGAGGCCGGCTTTAAGAACATCGGCGAAAATTTCTCTGCCAAAGAAGGTTCCGCCAATATTTTCACGAAAGAGCCGTACTCGCTTCTTGTGATCATTGCGAAGGACGACAAGGCTGGCTTCATCGCCAACTATTCTGTGACCTACACGAAGCCGAGTTCTTGACCCCTCGGTGTTAAATGCGAGCGTGCGTAGCTGAGTCGACTCACCCGTGCGGTCGAGCCGAATGCCTTAAGGCCTGCATGCCCTAGCTGGCGAGCTCTGACATCGCCGCGTGGTAGTTTTCTTGGGCAATTTTGGCTTGCCCATCGACACCAAGTGATTTAAGGGCAGTGATGAGTCCACGGTGAGCAATCTCGTCGTAACGATCCACACTCAGTACTCTGCGATGTAGCTCAGCAGCCAAGAGGGGGTTGTCGCGTAGCGTTGCCGTTTCTGCACGGCGCCGGCACAGCGCAGCCAGTGTGTTCCTGGCTTTGTCGCGCAGCTGCCGCGCCCACTCCTCGTAAGGCTCGTCAGCGAACACATCGCCCGAGTAGCTTTCGATCGCATGTGATAGTTGCGCGTCGCGTGGCGTCTCGGACTGGGTGAGCGCCATCATCGCTGACTGGAGAAAAGCCTCGATATCAACGTCGAGGTTCTCTCGATTCAACTGGAGCACATTGCGTTCCGCCCGCAGAAAGTGTTGAGCGGGGTGAGCTCGCGCCGGGTCGAGAGCTCTGCGCACGGTACTGATGGCGACGGACATCCGGTTGGCCAACGCTGAGGGCTCCTCGTCGGGCCAAAGGGTGTCCATGATCCGCTCTCTCGGCACGGCCTCACCACGCGAGGCGATGAGAAGTTGCAAGAGTGCCCTGGCCTTTCGGGAGGTCCAGTGAGCGAGGGAACCGTCTGCTGCCGTCACTTCGAACCTCCCCATGACGGTGATAGCCGCGCGCCTCTCCTGTGTCGGACCGTGTGCACCGTCGTCAGTGACTGACGTGTCGGCGCCAACACTCGCCAGCATCAGTTTCGCCCGAACAACAAAAACATCGAGCCCGCGTTCGCCTGCTGTTGCGCACGCACGTTTTGCGAGAGCCACCGCCTCGGGGAATGTCTCGCCTAATCCGGAAGCGAACAGGGTTTCAGCGAGGTCAAGTTGTGACTCCACCAGCCAGGGGATTGCCCCGGCCTGCGTGCACACCTGGACCGAGTGGCGAAAATGCGAGAGTGCTTCGTCATGTCGACCAAGCAGCCGGGCGAGAAGGCCGAGTGGCCGTGCGGCTGTGCCCCACGCAGCGATACCGAGACCGATCGGAACGAGGCGCGACGCGTAACTGATGAGGGCATCCCTCAGCGCGTGAGCGCTTTCCTTGTCGCCGATGATGGCGGCCACTTCAGACAGGGTGGACATCGTGAGGAACCAATGCCGGTCGCGAGGTATCTCAGACACTGGCCCGATGATCTTGAGGGCAGTTGCGGCCTCGTCATGACGGCCCTGTGTGGCCCATAACCACGCGAGCACAGCGGTCCAAACCGGTCGCCTCGGCTCATCACTGTGGGCCCTACGGTAGTAGTCTTCCACTTCGCTGACACGCCCCTGCATCCAACGGGCGATGGAGATTTGCGCAATCCACACGCTGAGTGCGTCGGGGTCATGGTGGCCAGTGGCGAGTTCGTAAGAAGCGTTGGCTAACTGTTCAGCCAGTTCTGCTTTGCCGTCGAGAAGCGCTCGCGAGCAACGGAACCATCCCGCATGACGTGAATCGCGAAACTCCATAAACGCTTCGATGGCGTTGTGAAGCGGCTCAAGCTCGGCATCAATCGCACGGATGTCACCCGCTTCAAGTAACGCGGCGAGTAGTAAAAAATAGCCGTTGGCCGCGAGCTCGCGATCCCCGTACGTTCGGGCAATAGCGAGCACTCGGCGTGCGCTGAAGAGGCGCGCCGTCAGCGTGTCTGGGTCTAGGTCGGTGACGATCTTGGCGACGAGGGCGTAGCCGATAACGAGGTCGTCGCCGAGACTTTCCGCCATCGCCATGGCGAGTTGCGCAGTGCGTTGACTGACGGTCGGGTCGGCGCTCACAAGCTGTGCTGCCGCGAGCGTGCAAAGAAGCCTGGCCCGCAGCGTACTCGCCGAGCTTGGAAGCGCGTCAAGTGCGCTCGTGCAGCGTGTTGCGCGCTCGTCGGCATGCGTGCCACTAAATTCGAATCGAAAGCCAGGGCCTAGCGCCGCGAGCGCCAAGCTGGTGGCATTTCCCACCTCGCTCGCGTCTTGCCAGGCTGACGTGAACGATGTGTCGGCACGTGAATAGTCTCCGGCGACCCACTGCGCGGTGCCGAGATCGATCACGGCTAACAGTCGCCGGTTCGCATCCCCAGCTCCAAAGAAGTCGATCACTCGCAATGCTTGTTGGTAGTGCGAGACGGCATCCTCAAACGCAAGTGCGGACATCGCTTCATCACCGGCCACTTTGCACGCAGTGAGCGCCTCGTCTGCGTGACCGTCACCAGACTGCAAAAGATGGTGCGCTCGTTCTGCACCGCGCCCTTGACGACCGGCGAGAATCTTGGCGCAACGGCGGTGTAGCGCGCGCAGCTCGTCGGGCGTGGTGAGCTCAACAGCCGCGTTTGCGAGGAGCACGTGAGCGAAAGCGACCTCTTCGTGGTCGAGCTCTCTCGACGATGCAAGGATAACCCCTGCCGCCATTGACGGCGCGAGCAAGGCACTCACCTCGGTTTTCGATACCTCCAGTAACAGTGCGAGGTCTTTCATCGATATGGGGCGCCCGTGAACAGCAATGGCCGACAGCGCTCGCCGTGACGCAGCGGAGAGGTGCTCAAGCCTGCTTCTGGTCACCGAACGCAACGAACTATCGATCGTCACTCCGACAAAGCCTTGATCTGCGCGAAGTTCACCTTTTGTCACCCAGAGCCGCAAAACCTGTTCGGCAAAGAGTGGATTCCCTCCGGCAATCGCATGGAGCTCGTAGGGCTCGGGCCCATCTTCCGGTATGAGCGAGCGCAATTCGTCGAGTGCGAGCTCGTCGAGGTCGATTCTTACCCCGGGCAGGCTCAGTTCGTTGAGTTGCTCTCCTGCCGCCGTGTTGCGTACTTCACGTTCCCGATAGGTTCCGATGAAGAGGATGCGCTGAGACTGACGCTGCCGAATGAGAAACCGTAGGAGGGCGAGGGAAGGTTGGTCGGCTCTGTGAAGATCCTCCAGTACGACGATCAAAGGCGATTGTTGTTGCGCAGCGCGAAAGAGTTCGGCAACAGCATTGAACAGATCTAATCGCGTTGCGGCGGGATCATCGAGAAGGAGTGCACTGAGGTCCGTGCCGTGCGTTGTGCGCAAAATGCTTCGAACTATGTGAGTCCATGGCCAAAATGGCGGGGCGCCCTCCACCTCCCACGAAACACCCTTAACAACACGATGGCCGCGTTTTTGTGCTTCAGCGACAACTTCTGAGACAAGCCGCGTTTTGCCGATTCCTGCGTCTCCGGTGACAAGCTTGAGGGCGGCTGACCCAGGGGTAAGAGCGGCGACCAGTTCGCGAAACTGCGCGTCGCGGCCCACAAAACGCAGTTCAGCGGTCTTGCCGCGGAACGGTAGTCCCAGAGATGGCTGGGTCGCCAATCGTGGCTCAGTCATTCAGATCAATGATACGGAGTTTAAGAATGCTCACACGGGGGGTAAATACGATGACAGGCGGTCACAACGACTCGAACCAGGGAGGACTCATCTAATCATGCGTACCAGCGCCAAGAAACTCACAACTCTCACCACAGCAGTGGTGCTCGCCGTCAGCGCAACCTTCACTCTCAGTGGATGCTTTTCTAACCCCATAGAAGGTTTGATAAAGGGGGGCGCCAGCGACGTGATCAAGAACGCCACAGGCGCTGATATTGACCTAGGAGGTAAGTCGATTCCCAAAGGATTCCCTTCTGAGGTTCCGCTTGTCGAGGGAGAGGTCGAGTACGGCGCGTCGATGACCAGCGAGGGGGCCACTATATGGACGGTTCGGATTCTTGTTGACGACCCCAACATTTTCGAGAAGATCCAGAGCCAAATGGCAAAGGCCGGAATGGAAGAAACCTTCAGCACGACGGGAGAGACTCAGATGGGGTCCTTTGGCGGAAACGGGTACGGTGCTGTCGTCAGTGTTGACCAAATCGATGGCAAAGTTGGGGTCTCGTACGTGGTCAGCCCAATTGAGGACGAGTAACAGAAGCTCTTAGCGGCGGCGCGAAGTGCTATTTACTCGTCGTCGCCGAAGAGCGAGGCTCCGAGGTAGCTTCCTTCCCGGCATCCGGGGGGAACGGCGAAAATTGCTGACCCAACGTGCCGAATGTACTCGTTCAGCAGATCGCTCTTGGCGAGGGCAAGCTGAATGGGTATGAACTGCGTGCGCGGGTCGCGTTGGTAGGCGAGAAAAAACAGTCCGGCGTTGAGTCGGCCGAGTTCATCATTGCCGTCAACAAAGTTGTAGCCGCGACGTAGCAGCTGTGCACCACTGTGAAAGTCGGAGTGCGCAAGGCGAACATGCGAATTTTCATCGATCAAAGGCGCCTCTCCCCGGCCAACGAGGTCGAAGTCGGGTTCCGTGAACTCCGAGCCACCAGACAGCGGCGCACCCTCGCCCTTATTGCGGCCGAAGACTTTTTCTTGTTCGCGAAGCGAGGTGCGATCCCACGTTTCAATTGTCATGCGGATGGTGCGGGCGACAAGGTACGAGCCACCGACCATCCATGCCGAACCGTCGTTCTTGTGAGCCCACAACTGCTCATTGATGAGTGACGTGTCTTCTGACTTGAGGTTGGCGGTTCCGTCTTTAAAGCCAAACAGATTGCGTGGTGTGCTTTGGGCTCGCGATGTTGAGGATGTGCGTCCGAAGCCGAGTTGTGACCAGCGGATGCTCGCTCGCCCGAAAGCAATTCTTGAGAGGTTTCGGATGGCGTGCACCGCGACTTGCGGGTCGTCACTGCACGCTTGAATGCACAGGTCGCCGTCGCTGACCTCTGGCCGAAGTGCGTCGCCAGGAAAGTGGGGCAGGTCAACGAGGGGTGCCGGTCGCGTGGAGGCGAGGCCGAATCGGTTGTCGAAAAGTTGTGGCCCAAATCCGAACGTAATGGTGAGGCCAGCTGCGGGCAGATCGAGCGCTTCTCCCGTGTCATCCGGGGGAGCATCGTACGGGCCGCCTGCTGGTCCGAATTCGCCCGCTGATGCGCCCATCGTCATTCTGGCGGCAGCTGCCGTCCAGTCCTTTAGCAGTTCGATGAGTTCGGTGCGGGTGATGTCGGCAATGTCGAACGCCGCGAAATGGAGTCGGTCCTGGGCGGGTGTGACGATTCCGGATTGGTGCTGAGCGAAGAACGGGTAGGTCGCCGACGAGCCCTGCGCGGGGGAGCTCATGCCGTTCATCGCCAGCGCGACGCGGTCGGCGCCAACCCCCAACGCGACCCCCGCGACGCCTGCTCCGGCCAACCCGAGAAGGCCGCGGCGGGAGAGCGCGCGCGTGCCTTCTGTCACAACAGCACCGCCGCCGTGAGGCGTGACAGTGGTTCGGCGAGGGCGTTGACCTGATCGGACAGCGCGCGGATCTCCGACGTCGAAAGGTCGGTGTAAAGCCGGAATCCGTCGCCAACGCGCTGCTCATCGAGGAGGTTCTGAAGACGCGCAAATTCGGTGTCGAGTGTTGCGGCTAGCGCAGGATCCTTCTGGTCCAGTACGGGCCGGATGCCATCAAAGAGCACGTGTGCGCCATCAATATTGGCCTGAAAGTCCCACAGGTCGGTGTGTGACCAAAATTCTTCTTCACCCGTGACCTTTCCGCTGGCTACCTCGTCCATGAGGCCGATGGCGCCGTTGGTGAGTTGGTCGAGTGAGAACTCCACCTTCTGAACCTTGGAGTACAGAGTGTTGGTATCAGTCACCAACCCGGTGGCGAGTGCTTCTCGTTTTTCGGGGGAGTAGGCGGTAAATCCTGGCTCTGCGTCGTGCGGCCACAGGTCTTTCTCCATCGCATGCCATCCGGTCCACTCCTGTCCTTCTTCCAAATCTGCTTCGCGCAGATCCATGCGGGGGTCAAGGTCACCGAAGGACTCAGCTACGGTCTCGATGCGCTCCCAGTGCATGCGTGTTGGGGCATACAAGGCGCGGGCCGCGTCATCATCGCCTGCGATATAGGCGGAGGTGAACGCTTCGGTTCCCGTTACGAGTTGCTCCACCTGGTCTTTGACGTAGGCCGCGTAGTTGACGTTGGCTGTGACGACCTGTTCGTCGAGGTTGCCACCGAGACTCGATGCGTCACCAGAGTCGGTGACCGTAAACACCGCCTTGCCAACTCCACTTCCGATCATGCCTGGCTTGCACACGGTGAAATAGTCACCAGGCAGCGCGTTGATCACAAGGTCGCGGCTGATGCCTGGCCCGATGTTCTCTACTTCACCGACGATACGCAATCCGTCTTCTGCGAGCAGGTAGAACTCCGTCACTTGGCTTCCAGAGTTCTCTACCGAAAAGACGAGGCTGCCACTGGGGGCGGAAGACGCGGATATCGCACATCCGTCTGCCGTGCTGGTGACGGTCAACGTCGGGGTTTCTCCACGTGCTGGTTGGTTCGCGACGCAACCGCTGAGGCTCAGGGCAGCAATCGTTGCTGCTGATGCGAGGGAAAGTGGGCGACGGATCATCAGGCTCCTTGTGAGGTGAAAGTGGGTGTCGGCGTGGTTGGGGCCGACGGCGTTGAGTCGTTTCGGTGTGGTCGCCGAAGGGCGCGGATAAAGAGCGCAAGCACGGGAACGGTGTAGAGAACCCACACGCTCGCTTCGAGCCAGGTTGTGGCGGGCGAGAAGTTGACTGTTCCCTTGAGCAGGGTGCCGTACCAACTGTCGGGCGGAATGGCACCGCTCACATCGAAGGCAAGATTGTGGAGCCCGGGGAGCACTCCCGCCTCCTGAAGATCGTGCACGCCGTACGAGAGCACTCCTGCGGCAACGATGATCAGAAAGATGCCCGTCCAGGCGAAGAACATTGTGAGGTTGATACGAACGACTCCGCGGTAGATAAGCCAGCCGAGAACGATGGCAAGAGCTATGCCGACGCCTGCGCCCAGAAGCGGAAGTGTTGTCTCGCCGGTTGCCTGCACCGCGGCCCAGATGAAGAGTGCCGTTTCGATTCCTTCTCTGCCCACCGCAAGAAACGCGACGAAGACGAGCCCCCAGCCGGACCCATCCAGGTGACTGTCGATGTCATCACGCAGGGACGAGCCCAGAGAACGGGCGGTGCGGAGCATCCAAAAGATCATCCACGTCACGAGGGCGGTGGCCAGGATGGAAAGGCTACCGCCGATGAGTTCCTGCGCTTCGAAGCTCAACCCGTACGCGCCAAACGTCAACGCCGCGCCGAGGCCGAGGGAGAGCGCCACTGCGAGCCCTACTCCGGTCCAGAGCCTTGGCAGTACATCGCGGCGTTTGAGCTTGACCAGGTAGGCAACAAGAATGCCGACAACGAGTGCGGCCTCTAGGCCTTCGCGCAGGCCGATAAGAAGGTTGGCGATCACGGTTCACTTTGGGATGGTGCCGGCAACGAGCTGACGTCGAGAACCGAACTAGCGGGCAAGATTGGTAAGGCTTACCTTACTCGTCGAACCTAACCTGAATACTAGGGGTTTGTCTACTCTCGGCGAGTGATGTTGAGCGAATCCGCAACCATTGCGTGGCGGTCGAGACAGCGAAGGTGGCTGCTGTCGGCGCTGTCGTTGAGCCTGGATGACAGATAACCGCCTATCCTTGTCGACTGTGACGACGTCGATCCCACGAGAGCATGTTCTCTTCGTGCACGCCCACCCGGATGATGAGTCCATCACCACGGGTGGCACGATAGCGACGCTCCTTGATAGCGGAGCGGCGGTCACGCTCGTGACCTGCACGCGGGGAGAGCTCGGAGAAGTAGTCCCGGCCGAGCTGCAGCATCTCTCTGGTGATGCGCTTGGTGAGCATCGCGAGAGTGAGCTCGCCGCCGCCATGGCGGTGCTCGGGCTCGACGACTATCGCTTTCTCGGAAGCGAGAAGGCGTGTGCGGTGGGGGCGGCTCCCCACCGGTTCCGTGATTCTGGAATGCAGTGGGGCCCGACCGGCCCAGAACCTTTGGCGGCGACGCGCTATGACGCATCCAACCCACTCTCGTTCTCGCTCACCGAAGCAAGCCTCGAGGCTCTGGTCGCCGATATTTCTTCGGTGATCGCCGATGTGCAGCCGACCGCAGTAGTCAGCTACGACAGCGGGGGTGGTTACGGTCATCCGGATCATGTGCGAACGCATGATGCCGCTGGTATTGCCGCCGTCATGATGGAGCTGCCGTTTTATACGATCGTTCCGGCGGGCCCCGCGACTGATGGTGATATCCGGGTTGACGTGAGTCACGTGATGGAGCGCAAGAAGCAAGCATTGCGGGCGTATCGCACCCAGCTCATGGTGCATGGCGACTCGATAGTGCATTCTGGCGGTCAGGTGGAGCCGATTGCCAGTGTGGAAGTGTTTCGACGCGACGGCACAGAGAAGGGTTCCGAGCTCGACTGGTCGAGCTTGAGCGGGCCAAGCAAAATCGTCACCTGCGTTCTTGCCTTCCTCGTGGGAGCCGTGATCGGAGCTATCGGCACGGCAAATCATCAGATTGCCTTTGGGGCAATTTCTCTTCTTGTGTCGGCGGGCGCACTCGTTGGGCTACGCCTGCTCTTTGGAATACGAACCGTCGCGGGGTGTGCTGCGCTTGGTGTGCTTCTCATGGCGACATTGTTGTCGACGGAAAGCTCGGGAGGCTCCCACCTGATTCCGGTGAGTTTTGCTGGTGTTGCCTGGAATTACGCACTTCCGGTGATGGCGCTTCTCGTTCTCGCCTGGCCAAGCGTCGGCAGGCGTGCGGGAGATACCATGGAGAAAGTTACCGATCCCAAAAAGGTGGTGGATGCTTCGTGACCTACGTCATTGCGCTTCCCTGCGTCGACGTCAAAGACCGCGCGTGTGTCGATGAGTGCCCTGTCGACTGCATTTATGAGGGCGACCGGATGCTGTACATCCACCCCGATGAATGCGTGGACTGTGGCGCATGTGAGCCCGTCTGCCCGGTCGAGGCAATCTACTACGAAGATGACACCCCTGAACAGTGGGCGGATTACTACAAAGCGAATGTCGAGTTCTTCGATGACGTCGGGTCGCCAGGAGGCGCGGCAAAGGTGGGTGTGATCCACAAGGACCACCCGATCGTGGCGGCGCTTCCCGTGAACATCAACAACACAGACCCCACGGCCTGATGCCCCTAGAGCTGCCGGACTTTCCGTGGGACGCACTTGTTGCCTTCGCGGATCGCGCCAGATCTCACCCGAACGGCATGATTGACCTGTCGGTGGGTTCGCCCGTCGACGAAACCCCCACCGTCATCCGCGATGCGCTCGCCGCAGCTGGTGACGCGCACGCGTACCCGCAAACTGCGGGAACCGTTCAGTTGCGTGAGGCGATTGTCGAATGGTTTGCGAGGCGGCGCGGAGTGGAGCTGACCACCACAAACGTGCTTCCCGTCATTGGTTCCAAAGAGTTCATTACCGGCCTGCCAGTTTTTCTGGGGCTTGGGGCAACCGATACCGTCGTTCACCCGGCGATCGCGTACCCGAGCTACGCGCTGGGGGCGGCGATTGTTGGTGCGACGGCCCTCGCGGAAGACGATCCCGCGTTGTGGCCGGAGACAACTCGACTTATTTGGCTCAATACCCCGGGCAACCCGGATGGCCGGGTGCTCTCAGTGGATGAGTTGCGGGCGGCTGTGGCACGCGCGCGCGAACTCGACGCGATCATCGTCAGTGACGAGTGCTACACAGAGCTCAACTGGGCGGGAGACACCCCGACGCCGAGCATTCTGGATCTGCGCGTCACAGATGGTTCGCGGCACAACATCTTGGCGGTGTGCTCTCTGAGCAAACAGTCGAATCTCGCGGGGTACCGTGCTGGGTTTGTGGCCGGTTGCTCTCAGGTTGTGGGTCAGGTGCTGGAGGTGCGCAAGCACATGGGGCTTATGGTGCCGTCGCCGATCCAGGCAGCGATGGTTGCGGCGCTGGCGGATGAAGCGCATGTGGATGCGCAGCGTGAGGTGTATCGTCGCCGCAGAACCGTTCTTCGAACCGCGTTAGAGGCGTCTGGGTTTCGCATCGACCACAGCGAGGCGGGCCTGTATCTGTGGGCATCGACCGGTGCGCCAGCGTGGAAGACGGTCGGAATTCTTGCGGATGCCGGCATCCTCGCGGTTCCCGGCACGTTTTATGGCGACGAGTCTCACGTTCGGCTTGCCGTGACGGCGAGTGACAGTGCGATTGCGGAAGCCGCGCAGCGTTTAGAGGATATCTCTCTCTAATGCAGAGAAACATGAGAGAGTTCCACGGTCGACTCTGTGGGCAATTAGGCTGTAGAGGTGAATGAAGCTGTACCTGACGAGACCATGGCGACCCTCAGCTACCCGGGGGGCAGCGCCGAGTTCCCGATACGAGCGGGCACCGAGGGTGCCTCTTCTATCGACATCTCGACGCTCACCAAGCAAACCGGCCTGACGACGTTCGATCAGGGGTTCGTTAATACCGCGCCAACGAAGAGCGCGATCACCTATATTGACGGTGATGCGGGAATCCTTCGTTACCGCGGTTATGCGATCGAAGATGTTGCGGCTAACTCGACGTACCTTGAAGTTGCGTGGCTTTTGATCCACGGTGAGCTTCCCACGGCGGTAGAGCTCGACAGGTTCGAAGAGACCATCCGCCGCCACACGCTGTTGCACGAAGACCTTCGTCGCTTTTTTGATGCACTCCCGCACAGTGCGCATCCTATGTCGGTGCTGTCGAGCGCCGTGGGTGCCTTGGGCACGTTCTACGAGGATTCTCTCGACGTGCACGATCCTGCTCAGGTTGAGATTTCTACCATCCGTCTACTCGCCAAGCTTCCCGTGATTGCGGCATACGCTCACAAAAAGGCGCTAGGGCAGGCGTTCATCTACCCCGATAACAGTTTGAGTTTTGTCGACAACTTTTTGAAGTTGAACTTTGGCAACATGGCGGAGCCATATGAGGTCAACCCTGTGGTGTCGCGAGCGCTTGAGCGACTGTTGATCCTTCATGAAGACCACGAGCAAAATGCCTCCACGTCGACGGTGCGTCTCGTTGGCTCCACTGAGGCAAACATCTTTTCGTCGATATCTGCTGGCATTAGTGCTCTGTATGGTCCGCTGCACGGTGGTGCAAACGAAGCCGTGCTGACGATGCTTGGTGAGATTAAGGAATCTGGCCAGGGCGTGAAGAGTTTCGTCGACCGTGTGAAGAACAAAGAAGACGGCATCCGTCTGATGGGCTTCGGCCACCGGGTGTACAAAAACTTTGACCCACGCGCCCAACTTGTCAAAGAGAGTGCAGACGAGGTGCTCGCAGCTCTCGGTATTCGCGACCCGCTGCTGGACATCGCCAAGGAGCTTGAAGAAGTTGCGTTGGCAGATGATTACTTCATTGAGCGCAAGCTATATCCGAACGTGGATTTCTATACCGGTGTGATTTACAAGGCCATGGGCTTTCCGCCACGCATGTTCACGGTGCTTTTCGCGATCGGTCGACTGCCGGGGTGGATCGCGCACTGGCGTGAATTGAACACAGATCCGGCCACTCGCATTGGTCGCCCTCAGCAGCTATATGTTGGTCCAACAGAGCGAGCGTGGCCGCGCGGATAGTACTGGCGCTCCCTCGTGCCCCTTTGCGTGAGCGGAAGTGCACGCGCCGGTGCGGTGCCGCGCCCTAGACGTGCAGCACAGAGTTGAGGTGAATTCCGTCGCCCGCACGCTCGTGAACTTCTACTGCACCCGTGAGGGAATGGCGTCTAAACAGCAAACTATTTCGGCCCGAAAGCGATGCTGCGGTGACAGTGGGGCGCTCGCCGGTTGACATCGGCGCCGCATCCGCCAGCACCACCTTTGTTCCCGCGGTCACGTAAAGGCCAGCCTCCACCACGCAATCGTTTCCAAGGGAGATTCCGACTCCAGCGTTCGCGCCCAGTAGCGTGCGTTCGCCAATCGACACTCGCTCAGCGCCACCACCGCTGAGCGTGCCCATAATAGACGCTCCACCGCCGATATCCGTTCCATCGCCAACGACGACGCCCTGCGAGACGCGGCCTTCGACCATCGAAGCGCCGAGCGTTCCCGCGTTGAAATTCACAAATCCTTCGTGCATCACCGTCGTGCCGGGGGAGAGATAGGCACCAAGCCGCACACGATTCGCATCCGCAATGCGCACGCCCGAAGGGATGACGTAGTCGACAAGTCGTGGAAACTTGTCGATGCTGTGCGCGACAATCCCGGCCCGCTGAAGCCGAGCACGCAGTCGGGAAGCGTCGTCGGGATGGATGGGGCCAGCGTTCGTCCACACGACGGCAGGAAGCAACGTAAAAATGCCATCGAGGTTGATCGTGTTTGGCTTAGCGAGGCGGTGACTGAGCAGGTGCAAACGCAAGTACGCATCCACAGTGGAGGTGGGTGGGCTTGTGAGGTCGGACTCCACGGTGACAAAATCGCGCCGCACTGCACGTTGTTCGTCCGAACCCAAAAACTCGGTGAACTCCGTGGGGACTGCGCGCGGGTCAATGTGCGCTGGGAGCGCGCCAAGGTGGGGGGCGGGGAACCAAGCATCTAAGACGGTCGCGTTGTCAGCGACTGTCGCAATGCCCTGCCCCCAAGCGGTGGTGTCTGTCATGTGACAAGGCTAGTGGGGCGATCCGCTGTCGATAAACTGGGCGGATGCCCACCCTTGACCTCTCCGCGTCATCCATCGATATCACGCGGGCAATTTGCGACATCGAATCGGTTTCGGGCAACGAACGCGTGCTTGCGGATGCTGTCGACGACGCGGTGTCTGGCCTTTCGCACCTTGAGGTGACGCGCAGCGGTGATGCGATCGTCGCATGCACGAACCTGGGCAGGCAGCGCAGAGTGCTCATCGCCGGTCACCTCGACACTGTTCCGCTGAATAATAATCTGCCCACCCGCATGGATGGCGAGTTTCTCGTTGGGCGTGGCACTGTCGATATGAAGGCCGGAGTGGCCGTGCAGTTGAAGCTCGCCACTGAGCTCACGCAGCCGCTCGTCGACATTACCCGGATTTGGTATGACCACGAAGAAGTCGCCGACGATCTGAATGGGCTCGGCCGCCTCGCTCGCGAACATCCAGAGCTGCTCAAGGGCGACTTTGCCATCCTTGGGGAACCGACGAGGGGCCGGGTCGAGGGCGGCTGCAACGGGACTCTCCGGGTCGATCTCACGACAAAGGGAAAGCGTGCTCACTCGGCGAGAGCGTGGGTCGGGGTCAACGCCATTCACAGGGCCGCGCCAATTCTGTCGGTTCTTGCCGCGTATGAGCCACGAGAAATTGAGGTTGATGGGCTCGGATACCGAGAATCTTTGAACGCCGTCTCCATCAGTGGAGGAGTTGCCGGCAACGTGATCCCCGATGAGTGCACCGTCACCATCAACTACCGTTTTGCGCCGAGTTACACGGGTGAACAGGCGATTGTGCACGTGCGCGAGCTATTCGGCAATATCCCAGATGTTGACGTCGACATCACCGTCACAGACCTTTCCGAGGGTGCACGGCCTGGCCTTGACGCACCACTTGCAAAAGATTTTCTCACTGCAGTAGGCGGCATCGCGCACCCCAAATACGGTTGGACTGATGTGGCCAGGTTTTCTGCCCTTGGCATCCCCGCAGTGAACTATGGGCCCGGTGATCCGCTGCTCGCCCACGCTGACGACGAACGCGTCGACACTGCAGAGATTACGGAGTGCGAGCGGGGCTTGCGCGCCTGGCTCACAGGGGAGTGAACCAGCCGAGCCTTGCGCGGCAGAGCGTGCGCACCGCGATCCGCATCCGCTATCGGCTCACGCCGTGGTGGTTGCGAGTGGCGATGGTGTGGGCTCTGTCACGGGTGGTGACAACGGCCATCTTGTTGTGGTTTGCTGCGCAACAGCAGGCCAACTCATGGACGGCGGCACATCCCGACTACCTGTCTTTTGCGCAACTGTGGGACAGCAGGTGGTACAACATCGTGGCGGTGAGTGGTTACCCTTCGGAGCTTCCGATCACGGCCGATGGTCACGTCGGTGAGAACGCGTGGGCTTTTATGCCCGCGTATCCACTGCTCGTGCGCGCCCTCATGTTCGTCACCGGGTTGCCGTGGGCGCCGATGTCTGTGTTCATCTCTGTGATCTTCTCCCTTGGGGCGGCGCTCATGGTGTACCGGATGCTGCACCTTGTGCTTCCCGCGGAAACCGCGTTGTTCGCTGTCGTTTTGTTCTGCGTGGGGCCGCTATCGCCCATTCTGCAGGTCTCGTACGCGGAGTCCATGCACGCCTTTCTGCTCGCTGCTGCGTTGTACTTGCTGATGAAGCGCCGCTACGTGGCCCTCATTCCGGTGATAGTTGTGCTTGCACTCACGCGGCCGAGCGGGCTCGCTTTTGCTCTCGCGCTCGGCGTGCATATTGTTCATCGCTTCTTCACGCGCCAGAAGGATCCGTTTCCGGCGTGGGAGAGAGTCCTCGCTCTTGGGGTGATGGCCTGGAGCGGGCTCATGGGTCTCGTATGGCTCCTTCTGGCCTGGATGACGACGGGTTCGATCACTGCCTACACCGACACTGAGCTCGCCTGGCGCGCCCCCTACATCGGCTATGTCGATCTGGTGCCCTTCACCCCGTGGTGGCAAGCGGCCGGATTCTGGTTGCCTGGGGTGCTCGGAATCATCGTGCTCGCTGTCGTGATTGTTGGGTTTTTTGCGTTTCTGTTCACCCCGTTGGCTCGCAAACTTGGCCCCGTGTTGCGGTTTTGGGTGGCCAGTTACGGTCTTTACCTTCTCGCGGTGTTCTTTCCGCAGTCGAGTACTTTCAGACTCCTATTACCGATGTTTCCGCTTGTCGGTGCCCTTGCACAGCCCCGATCTCGCCTCTATCGTTGGGCTCTTGTGGCAGTTTTCATCGTCGGTCAGTGGGTGTGGTGTTATTACTGCTGGTGGGTGGATGGTTACGACTGGACGCCTCCGTAGAACGCTTGGTTTCCGGGCATTCCGAAAATACGGGATAATAGAAGAACACTTTACGAAAGGGGACCATTCATGGCAGCCATGAAGCCGAGGACCGGAGACGGACCAATGGAGGCTGTAAAGGAGGGTCGCCTCATCATCGTGCGTGTTCCGCTCGAAGGTGGCGGTCGCCTCGTTGTGTCCGTGAATGATGCAGAGGCAAAAGAACTTCACGACGCGCTCGCAGGAGTTGTCGCCGCCGCTGCTAAATAGCGCTGTTGCGCGTCGTATTCACGTCGCTGAACCACAATACGTAGCTAACGCCGTGTCGCCACGTTTCGTGGTCACGCGGCGTTAGCCGTTTGAGAATCCGAATGCCACGACGGGTGCGAGCGTTCCCGCGAGCATCTGTTCGAGCACGAATTCTTCGTGTGGCACGACGGGATGAGGAAGCGCGTTCAGAGAGAACCATCCAAGGTCGGCAGCTTTCGCTGTTTCGACTAGGCGTGGTTCTCCGCTCCACGACCAGCATTCGAAAAAGAAGTCGACGCGTTCGTCGATGGCAGCGTGATTACCCTCCGTGCGATGCAGAGCAGTGAGTGGCTTAAGGTCTGCTTCATCGATGGTGACGTCGAGCTCTTCTCGCGCCTCACGGCACGCGGCCGCGAGCGCAGATTCACCCTCTTCAACGTGACCGGCAGCTGCTGCCGCCCAGTGATCGTCCATGTATCCGGTGCCGTGCCGTAGCTGCAGCAGAACGTCGTCGGCGCGTCGAAGAAAGACGTAGGAGGCGGGCACGACCCGAAAGTTGTGGATCATTCCTGGTCCAGCCTTGTCAGTAGCAGAAGGCCATCCCCCACGGGTGAGAGCGCGCTGATGACCGCCTCGGAGGCCGAGAGTTCGCGCAACAGGCTGCGGAATCCGGCGACGACATCGTCGCGGTGCGCTGGATCGGCCACTCTGCCATGCCACAGGGCGTGTGCGACGACCACTGTTCCCCCGGAGCGCACGAGGCGCAATCCGTGCTCGACGTACTCGATGACGGATTGCGGATCGGCATCGATGAACACGATGTCGTAGGCGTTCTCATTCATTCGGGGCAGAACTTCTCGCGCGCGACCGGTGATGAGTCGAACGTGGTTGCTGGGGTAGCCGGCGTTCTGAAACGAGAGGCGAGCGTGCTGCTGGTGCTCCGCCTCGATGTCGATGGATGTCAGTGTCGCCTGCGGAGCACCTGCCAGCATCCAGAGGCCGCTCACGCCAACACCTGTGCCGATCTCGATCACCGAGGTTGCGACGGTGGCGGCGGTCAATATTGCCAGCTGTGCGCCCATCGCAGGGGTGATCGCGTCGATGCCTAGTTCCATGGAACGAGCGCGCGCCAGGGCGATGTCATCGGGCTCGACGATGAAATCTTCCGCGAACTTCCAGTCTGATTCTTTTCCTGCCACAATGCTCTCCTTGTCACCCCAACTCTAGAGCGAACGCGCGTCAGAACGGGTTAGTCTGAATCCGTGTTCGGGTTGACGTTTGAGAAGCTCCTGTTGATTGGGGTTCTTGCTGTCTTTTTGCTCGGCCCAGAACGGCTACCGTACTACGCCTCTCAACTGGCCAGGCTGGTGAAGAATCTGAAGAAAATGGCGGACGGTGCGAAAGACCGAATGCGCGAGGAGATGGGCCCAGACTTCGACGAAGTCGACTGGAAGAAGCTTGACCCCCGGCAGTACGACCCTCGCCGCATCATCCGCGAAGCACTCGTCGACGACGTGAAGGCCCCGAGCGCCCCGCCTATGGCAGATTCTGCGTATGCGAAGCGCAAACGACGGCTAGAAGAAGAAGGTATGAAGGCACCCTTCGACGCCGAAGCAACCTAAGCTTCAGCGGCGCGTGAGGTTGATAATCGCCTGCACGGTGCGGAGGTTGCGAGCGGTACCCACCACGTCGAGCCGCTTCATTAGCGTGTCGATTTTGAGAGTGGCGCTGCTCATTCCCTCGGAATAGCGGAGGTGAAGATGGTGCCCGAACACAGTCCACTCGTCATTTCCGGTGGCAAGCTCCGCCGCGATTGCCCTGTTGTCGGTCGCGGGCTCCTCGCTGAGAAACGTGACGTACGACCACGCAGGGTTGTCGACCCTGAACGGATGCTCGGCGAGCGCAACCACAAGTTCGTCGATACTGCGCGAGACGACTTCTCGCTGAAATCCGAACCTGCTCTCTAGCTCGTGCTCGACCGCGCGATCAAAATCGTCGAAGTCAGCAGGCTCCCACTCATCCGGAACATCGACGATGGCATTCCCGGAGGCGATGTACGTGCGGGCGTTGCTTACGCCCAACTCGTCGAGCATCGTGCGAAACTCCGCCATCGGCAGGCGCGCTGTTCCGCCCACGTTCACGGCGCGAACAAGAAAGACTCGTGTCGTCATCGTTTTGACCGGTTGTCTCGAGCCAGCTATCGGCGGCGAATTGCCTTGAGCACGGCAAGGAGCAGCAGCATTACCCCGGTGAGTTTGGCGAACTCTTTGCCCGTGCGCGGCAGCGTCATGAGCCCGGTGGATTCGGCGACAGTGCGTGAGTCTACAAAGCGAAGGATGCCTTCGCGCCCGTTTCGGCGTCCGAGACCCGACTGCTTCACGCCGCCCATCGGCGCGTCGATGGAAGAGAATGTGGCGCGGTAGCCCTCGTTCACGTTCACGCTTCCCGCGTCGAGGGCGCGAGCAACGTTTCTGGCGCGGCGCTTGTCGCGCCCAAACACGGAGGCGTTGAGGCCGTACGGTGTCGCATTGGCGGCCAGGATGGCCTCCTCGACGGTGTCGACGGGCGTGATCGCCACCACCGGGCCGAACGTTTCGTTGCCAGAGCATTTCATGTCGTCCGTCACCCCGCTCAGCACGGTGGGCTCGTAGAACAGTGGGCCGAGGTCGGGGCGCGCCTTTCCCCCGGTGAGAACTTTTGCGCCCTTCGCCACGGCGTCCTTCACGTGCTCGTCTACGCGCTCGAGCTGGCTCGGAAGGGTCAGGGATCCGAAATCCGTGGTGTAGTCGAAGGCTGCACCCTGAACGAGTGCGCTCGTTTGTTCGACGAAAGCCTTGGTGAACGCGTCAGCGACAGAGCGGAGCACGTAGATCCGCTCGATAGAGACACAGAGCTGGCCCATCGACGAGAAGCACGCGTAGACGGCGTCCTTGGCGACGGCGACTGGGTCCACGTCATCGAGAATGATCATTGGGTTCTTGCCGCCGAGCTCTAGCGACGCTCCGCGAAGGGCCTCAGCAGCTCGAATTCCGACCTGAATGCCGGTGGCTGTCGACCCCGTAAAGCAGACGTAGTCGCTGACATCGTTCACAGCGTTGCCAATGACACCACCTGGTCCGGTCACGACAGGCCACACCGCTGCGGGCACGCCAGCGTCGATGAAGGCGCGGCGAAGGGTCAGGATACTCAATGCGCCCTGGTCATCCGCCTTCTGGATCACGGAGTTGCCAGCGGCCAGCGCGGGAATGACATCCATCGCGGCGAGACTCAGCGGGTAGTTCCATGGTGTGATGATGCCGATGAGACCCTTCGGGTGGTAGTCGACGCGCGCGCGGATGACCAAGGGGATGCCGCCGCGGCGCGCACGAGAGGCCAACGCACTGCGCGCCGACACCGCGTAATACCTGGCCACGTTCGCAGACTGGAACACCTCTTCAAACGCTTGGCCACGCGTCTTGCCCGTCTCTGACTGCACGGCGTCGAGCAGTAGTTCCCGACGCTCGATGACCAGGTCGTGCGCTTTGAGCAGTACGGCCCTGCGGTGCGCGAAACCTGCCTCGTGCCAACCGAGTTGCGCGATGCGAGCCTGGTCTGCTGCCGCCGCGACATCCTCCACCGAACTGTGGGGCAGATCGTGAAGCTTTTCTCCGGTGAACGGCGCCGCGACGGCCGCGTGGGAGGTGCCAGAAGAACTGATGTCGCCGTGGAGGTCATTGATAACGTCCTGCGAAAGGAATGTGCGGGTCATAGGCTCAACGCTACACTCGGGTGCATGACCGCAACGAAGCGCTCAACTGCCAGCATCCGTCTTCCTCGCCGAACAATCGCGACCTATGCGATCGGTTCGATTGGCACGGGAGGCTTCGCGACCCTCCCGGGCCTCGTCCTCGTCTACTACCTGACCGACACTCTCGGGGTCACCGCGCTGCTCGCCGGCATCCTCGTGACGCTCGCAAAAGTGTGGGATGTCATCATCGACCCGGTAATCGGTGGGCGCAGCGATGTGAGCCTCGCGCGCACCGGGTCGCGCCGACGGTTCATGGTGCTTGGCGCGGTGCTCTTGCCGGCGTTCTTCATTCTCATGTTCGCGGTACCGAGTGGAACTCCGCCACTCGCCGCCGGTATTTGGGTATTCTTCGCGTTTATACTTGCGGCGACAGCGTTCAGCCTGTTTCAGGTGCCGTACATTGCGCTTCCCGCCGAGCTTTCTGACAACTACGACGAACGCACGAGGCTGCTCACGTGGCGCGTGGTGATTCTTACGCTGGCGATTCTGGTCTTTGGCGCCGGTGGCCCAGAGCTACGAAGCCTCGGAGGTGGCAGCACCTACTCCGGCTACCTACTGATGGCTGTGGTGGCGGGGCTCGTCATTGGGGGAGGGCTCTATGCTTCCAGCTTTGTCGCGAAGAAGGGCTTCGTTGCCGTCGACGTGGTGAAACCTGTCTCAATTCGCGAGAATTACGCCTCCGGACTCCGTGCTCTGAAACGCAGCCAGCCCTTTAGATCACTGTTGGCAACGTTCCTGTTGCAGGGGCTCGCCACCGGGCTCATGCTCGCGGGTGCCCAGTATGTTGCGACGTGGGTGCTCAAGAGCGAAGGCGCGGTGACCTTCCTCTTCATTGCGCTTATTGCGCCCGCACTTTTCGCGGCCCCGGTGTGGGGCGCCATTGCGAATCGAATCGGCAAGGAGCGTGGGTTCACCTACGCGAGCACACTCTACGGTCTCGCTGCGCTCAGCATGATCGGGCTGCTCTGGTCTCCGGGTGAATGGGTTTATATCCCGGTCGCGCTCGCCGGTGCCGCTTACGCCGGAATGCAGTCGCTGCCCATGGCGATGCTCCCCGACGTGATCTCTCACGACGCTGCGACGAATGGCGATGGTCATGCGGGAATCTTTGGCGGCATGTGGACGGCGGGGGAGACCACCGGAATGGCGCTTGGAGCGACCGCGCTCACGATCGTTCTTACCCTCTCTGGATACGCTGAATCGGTGGCGGGAGCGGATGTTGTACAGTCGGCGACAGCGGTTTTTGGCATCGTGCTGAGCTTCAGTATTGTGCCTGCCGCGATCATCGCGGTGAGTCTTCTTACGCTCGCTCGCTACCGACTGCGGAAGGAATCGATCAGCGCATGAAGTTTCACGAAGAACCGTCAGAAATCCTCACTCGGTTGCAGCACCTTCGCGACGCGGATGCGCCCACCCACGGCGGCCACGTACTGTCGTACGTGTACGACAGCGGGCTCGCCGCCCTCGACGATTTGGCGGCGGCCGCTATCCGCATGGTACAGCCTGTTAACGGGCTCGACCCGACTACCTTCACCTCTGTCGCGACCATGGAGCGGGAGGTGCTGGAGTTTGCCCGCCGTATCCTGCACGGCGATGTTGACGGTGGTGGCGATGGAGTCAAGCCCGGTGAAGAAGTTGTCGGCACCGTCACGAGTGGCGGCACCGAGAGCTGCCTGCTCGCGGTGAAAACGGCGCGTGACAACTGGCGTGTTTTGCCTCCGCACGCAGGAATGCCACGGCTGCTCGCACCGGCAACCGTTCATGCAGCATTCCAGAAGGCAGCACACTACTTCGGGCTTGAACTTGACCTCGTTCCCGTGGGAGACAACGGCACGTGCGCCGCCTCCGACCTCATCGAGCGGATGGGTGACAACGTTGCACTCGTTGTGGTTTCCGCCCCGAGCTACCCCTTCGCAGCCCTTGACCCCATCGCTGAGGTTGCTGCTGCTGCCGCCGAGCGCGGTATTTCGTGCCACGTTGACGCGTGCATCGGCGGCTTCGTGCTGCCCTTCTGGGGAGCAGAAAATGGGCGCAGCCTGCCGGGGCTTGATACTGCGCCGTGGGACTTTCGTGTGCATGGTGTGACGAGCGTGAGCGCAGACCTGCACAAGTTTGGTTATGCGCCCAAGGGGGCATCCGTTCTGCTGCAGCGTGGGCGCGACCGCCAGCGTGCGCAGTATTTTGCCACCACCAGGTGGTCTGGCTACCCCGTCGTGAACCCCACAATGCTGGGGTCGAAATCGGTGGGGGCGCTCGCGGCGAGTTGGGCGATCATCCACGCGCTCGGCGAGAGTGGTTACGCGGAACTTGCCGCTGCGTGTGAGCGGGCAACTTCTGCACTGCAGTTAGTCATTGAGGGTATCGAGGGGCTGCGCGTCGTCGGCGACCCGGTGGGGCCTTTGTTTGCCGTCGCGGCGGATGAAACTGTGCCAGAGGATCGCCGCGTTGACCCACACCACTGGGCCGACCAGGTGCGCACCCGCGGATTCTTGCTGCAATTACAACCGGCTTTCACCCAGTCGGATGGCACACGCCTTCCGTCCACGACTCATCTCACGATCACCCCCGTGACTGAAGCAGTGCTCGACGACCTCTCAGCGGCACTGCAGCTTTCGGCGGACGAGGTGCGTGGGGTTCCGTCAGTGACCGTGGCGGATGTCCTCGCGGGCGTTTCGCCGGAGATCGCTGGCGCCGTGCTGGCGATGACCGCGGCGCCTAGTGGCGATGCTGCATCTAGCGTCGTGCCCTCCTCAAGCGCACCACTCGACTCCGAGACGGCTGCGTCGCTTTTGGGCGGGTTTGGGCTTGGTTCTGACCCTGTTGGCTCCGCAGCCCTCCCTGAGCGCATGGCGCCGATCCTGGCGCTTGTGGAGGCGCTGCCTGCCCCCATCACGGAGCGACTGCTCACCGAACTGCTGGGGCGCTTGATCGAACCGTAGCAATGCGTTGACACATTAGTGTATCGTTTGAATGGTACATAAAGTGGAGGTGGCAACGGATGGCTGTCTTGTATTTGTTGGTTTTTGGGCCGTTGGCTGCTGGGCTCATTCTCGCTTTCGTGTGGTGGCTTCTCTGGGGACGAAAGGCTGCGCTGCCTCTCGGTGCCGCACGCGGGTTCACTCTCGCCGCCGGGCTTCTCGCCCTGCTGGGAGAGTTCACAGTGCGTTTGGCGGATGTGTCTATGTTTCTGCCCCTCCATGTGCCACGCGCTTTCTGGCTCTGGTACAACGACAACCAATTCGCTGTCCCCCTGCTGCTGGGAATTCTTGGCGCGATACTACTTACCTTCCCGGTGCGGTCGCGGCGTGGGCAAGGTACCGCTGAACTCACTCGACGCACTCCAGCATCGTTCATTCGCGCGGGGTGGTTCACGGCCCCAGGTGTAGTCCTAGCGTTCATCCTCCTCATTACAGTCTTGGCGGGCGGCGCCTCTCGACCAGATTCCGAGACGGGGCGGTACATGACGTACTGGGTAGAGCCTGGTGCGCAGCTTGGGATGGGAACGCGCATCTATGGATGGTTCTACTCTGTTCCCGCACTGATCCTCGCGGGTGTGTTGACGGCGGTCATCATCGTGAGCCTCTTCCTTATTGCGCGCCCGGCTCTGGAAGTAAATCGCGAGCGGGATATCCGCGAACGCACAATCAGGGCTCGCAACGTTATTACCGGAGGAACTGGCGCACTTCTCTTGCATCTTGGGCTGATCTTCCATTCTCTCTCCGCGACATCATCCATGCGGGGAGAGTTCGCCACCGCTCACGGTCCGGTGACGATCACGCCTCCTTTTTCCGCCTTCGGGCCCGCTTTTGACGGCGCGTCGATAGTGTGTGCCGTGTTCGGAGTCGCGCTCTGGGCAATCGTCGCCTTCTCCGCGATTCCGTCACTCCGCCGCGAGCGGGGCGCTGTCGGGTCATGAACATCACTTTGTCTGGATCCGCCCCGCCGACGGATCAAATTCACGATCAGATTCGTGGGCTCGTCGCGACCGGTCGCCTTGCCGCAGGCGAACGACTACCGTCGGTGCGGCAACTCGCTCAAGATCTCGGCGTGGCCCCCGGTACTGTCGCCAAGTCTTACCGCGCACTGGAGGCGGGAGGGTTTGTCGTATCCCGAGCCGGCAGTGGAACCCGCGTGAGCCCCACAGCATCCGCAACACCGCTTCCCGTGATGGAGGCAGCCCAGCGGCTCGCCCGCGCTAGCGTGAACGCAGGCACCGACCTCGACGACACAATCCGCATTCTTCGGGCGGTGTGGCCACACCAGGCGGCTCCATGACGGAGTTGAAGGCGCCGCGTCAGAGTGAGTTGCAGCGAGCCTAGTGGTACCGGCTAGTCAGTCTTTCTAGGGCGCGCCAATAATGAAGCCAGGCGACCACGCAACGATAAAGTACGACGTGAAGAGCAGAACCGCGAGAATCGTGATTCCCGTAACCACGACGGCACGCAATCGTGTTCTCGCGCTCAAGGCTACGAGCAACGTCACGAGGTACACCCCGATGATGATTCCGGTGAGTACTGCCGACGTCCCCATCCGGTAGCCCGGGTCACAGTTGGTCGGCATAGGAGAGATGGCTGGGCACACTATTGGGCCCCACGGCAGCGCAGCCAGCCAGATCAGAGTGGTAGCCGCCACCGCAAGTGCTGTCGCCCACGCTGCCCCACGCCACTCGCGCGGTTGACGTACGCCACGTTGGCCGGCTGCCGCCTTCGTCACATTCATGGAGCAATAGTAGGCCCCAGGCCCCAGGCTCTCTGGTTCAGCCTGATCGAACCGTAGAGTTGAGGTCGCGAGACAGTCGCGGCACGGAACGGCGAGGGGCGAAACATGCGCGGTCATGATCTGGTCATGACAAACGTCGCGGTCTGGTCGCGGCCCGAGGCAGACGTCATTCACGACTGCATCGTTGTTGTGCGCGACGGCAGAGTGCACTCGGTAAGCCCGATGGTGGCGTCGTGTGCGAATGCGGGTGCTGCTGACGTTCCGAGAGACATCCCAATCGTCGATGCTGGTGGCCGCATTCTTACCGCCGGTTTCTGGAACTGTCACGTGCACTTCACCGAGACGGTGTGGTCAGGTGCAAGGCGAGCCGACGCGACCAAACTGCAGCAAGCGCTGGACACCATGTTGGTCAGCCGCGGGTTCACCAGCGTGGTCGATCTGGCATCCAATTCGCGAGACACACTGCCGTTGATCGCCCGAATCGAGTCAGGGGAATTGACCGGGCCACGCATCAGAACAGCGACGGAAGCGATTAATCCGGCCAGCGGCCTCCCGTTCTACATCAAAGATTCCGTGCCGTGGTTTGTGCGATGGATGCTCCCGACACCGTGGAGTGCTCGCGGGGCCGCGAGGGGCGCACAACGGCAGCTGCGCAAAGGCGCTCACGTGATCAAACTCTTCACTGGCACCTACGTGAAGCGCGATAAGATCACGACGATGTCGCCCAAGGTCGCCAGTGCCGCCGTTGGGGTGGCGCATGAACACGGTGCGCTCGTGTTCGCCCACACCTCGAATCACGAGGGACTGTCGGTGGCCTTGCACGCTGGTGTTGACGTGATCGCGCACGTACCCAGCGAGCCAGAGGGAATTGATTCGCTAGTGCGAGAATGCGCCGAAACCGGGATGCGGATGATCCCCACACTGCACATGTTCGCCCATACGGTCAGTTCGGCCCCCGACTACATCGGCCCGATCTACACCGCGCTCCAAACAGTCATCGCGGCGGGCGGGCGCATCCTCTTCGGCACCGATGTTGGATACATGAATGACTACGGTACGGAAGGCGAAATGACCGCTCTCGAGCGGTGCGGCCTGACCAGTGCCGAGATTCTTGCCTCACTCACGACCGAACCTGCTGCAGCTTTCGGGTGCGCGGATGCGGGCGCGATCGAGCCCGGCATGATCGCAGACTTCACATTGCTTGAGAAAGCAGCTCATCCTGTGATGCCCCGTGACCTCAGTCGCATTGCCGTCGTCGTAAAGAGCGGTCGCGTGATCTACGAATCAAAGGAGACATAAATGGCCAACGACAACTCACTCCCTGAAGGCCTCCCGGTGCCGGAAGACGACGGTGCCGCGGCGCATTTGGCGGGGATGGCGATGCCTGCGCTCACACTTTCCACCAGCGATGACTCGACCGTGGGTTTGTCGACACTCGGCGCTGGCAGAACAATCGTCTACCTCTACCCGATGACCGGCCAACCCGGCACCGATCTTCCCAACGGGTGGGATGCTATCCCTGGCGCACGTGGCTGCACGAACGAAGCCTGCGATTTTCGCGATCACCACGCCAACCTTCACGATGCTGGCGTTTCTCACGTTTTTGGGCTCTCAAGCCAGACACCCGAGTATCAGGCCGAAGCCGTCGAACGGCTTCACCTGCCATTCACGATGATCTCGGATGTCAACTTCGCGCTCGCGGACGCCCTCACCCTTCCAACATTCGTCGTGCCCGGCAAAGGCCGCCTCTATTCGCGTTTGACACTCGTGATCAACGATGGCGTGATCGAGCACGTGTTCTACCCGATCTTTCCGCCCAACACGCATGCACAGCAGGTGCTAGAGTGGCTGCGCAAGCACCCGTAGCGGGCGTGTACGTTCCCTCCGAGTGCCTCAGGGAGCGGAAGCGGATTCGTTCCCTAGGGAGGCCGTAGGCCGTCTCGAAGGGAGACTAAACCGACCTTTTCCCTTCGAGAGCCTCAGTGCGCGGAGATAGCTGCCGCGAGCACGTCGGCAACGGCGAGGATCTCCGCGGCGGCCGGGTCATCCGGGTTCGAGAGTACGACAGGGTCACCAGCGTCTCCCCCCTCGCGCAAGGCGATACTGATCGGAATCGAAGCTAGCAGCGGCACAGTTTGTTCTGGAGTGGAGAGGCGCGCCGCGACATCTGCGCCGCCTCCGTTGCCAAACAGCTCGAGAGCGGTGCCGTCTGGCAGCGTGAAACCCGACATGTTTTCGATGACACCGAACACATGCTGGCCTGTCTTGCGCGCCACAATGGCGCTGCGCTCGGCGACATCCGCGGCGGCCACCTGAGGTGTTGTAATGACAATCACTTCGGACTGGGGGAGAAGCTGCCCCACCGAGATTGCGATGTCGCCAGTGCCTGGTGGCAGGTCGAGCAGCAGGATGTCGAGCTCGTCAAAGAAGACCTCGCTCAGAAACTGTTTGATCGTGCGATGGAGCATGGGCCCCCGCCATGACACTGCGGTGGCCGGGCCCGGTAAGAACATTCCAATCGAAATGACTTTCACCCCGTACCCGATGGGCGGAAGCATGAGTTCGCCCACGCGGGTTGGTTTTTCATCTGAAACGCCGAGGAGCGCTGGGATGGAGAAGCCGAACACATCCGCATCAACGATGCCAACCTTGAGCCCGCGGGCGGCAAGGGCCACGCCCAGGTTGGCGGTGATCGTCGACTTGCCGACGCCGCCCTTGCCACTCGTAATGGCAAAAACCTTGGTCGGCGAATCCGGCCCGAACTGAACCTCGCGACGGCGAGCCCCCTGCAACCGATCGGTGAGGGCAGTGCGCTGCTCCACACTCATCACCCCAACATTCACCGTGACCTGATTGAGGCCATCGACCGAGGCGGCAGCCTCCCGCACCTCACGCTCAATGCGCGACGCGGCCGGGCAACCAACGATGGTGAGGTTGATGTTGACAGTGGCGTGATCTCCGTCGATCGTCGCCGACTCGATCATCCCCAGCTCCACGATGGGTCTGCGGATCTCGGGGTCGATGACAAAACTTAGTGCCTTGTCGAGCGACTCTTGCAGGGGAGCTGCGTCAGTCAACTGGTGTGCTCTTGTCCCGATCCAGTTCTTCAAGAAGCGATCGAAGCTCGGCGCGAATGAAGTCTTTACTCGCAAGGTCCCGCACGACCAAGCGCAGTGACACGATCTCGCGCGCCAGATACTCGGTATCGGCCAGGTTGCGTTCGGAGCGCTGGCGGTCCTGCTCAATCTGCACGCGGTCGCGGTCGTCTTGACGGTTCTGAGCGAGCAGGATCAGGGGAGCAGCGTACGAGGCCTGAAGCGACAGGATGAGGGTGAGCGCAGTAAAGCCGAGGGCGGCAGAGTCGAAGCGCCAACCATCGGGAGCAAGAACGTTGTAGCTCAACCACGCGATGCAGAAGAGGCTGAGGAAGAACAGAAACCAGGGGGTTCCCATTCGGCGGGCCACGGATTCAGTGAAGCGCCCAAAACGATCGCTCGGCGCACCCATCCACGGCACGAAAGTTGTGCGCAACCCTTTTGGTGAATCGAGTCTAGGTTCAGAGCGACGTTGGCGAGAGCTGGGTGCCATCAGTTTTTCTCCTTCCCTGCGAGGTTTTGCTTCCGAATGTGTTGGGTGTCGTGATGATCTCTAGTGGGCTCGTGTCGGCGCGAAGCAGCTTCGCTGGTTCGTCTTCGTTGTGACTTCGCCAGTCATCCGGCAGCAGATAGTCGAGAACATCGTCAATGGTCACCACCCCGACGAGTCGGTGATTCTCGTCGACGACAGGCACAGAGACGAGATCGTAGCTGGCCAAGATGCGGCTCACCTCGGCCGCGGAGGTGTCGGCCTGCACGGGGTCAAGTTTTTGGTCGATCAGCGTACCCAGACGCTCCATGGGCGGGAACCGCAGCATCTGCTGAAAGTGCACCATGCCCAAAAAGCGCCCCGTCGGCGGCTCGTATGGCGGCAGGGTCACGCACACTGCTGCACCAAGTGCGGGGGCAAGATCGATGCGACGGATCAGCGCAAGCGCCTCCGCCACCGTCGTGTCGGCGGAGACGATTACGGGCTCGGTCGTCATGAGGCCACCGGCCGTATCGGGGGCGTAGGCGAGCAGCATACGCACGTCTTCTGCCTCTTCCGGCTGCATGAGGTCGAGTAGCGCCTCACCGCGCTCCTCACTCAATTGTGCGATCAGGTCGGCGGCGTCATCCGGTTGCATCTGGTCGAGCACGTCGGCGGCTCGATCATCTTTAAGATGACTGAGGATGTCGACCTGCTCGCTCTCTGGCATCTCTTCGAGTACATCGGCGAGACGCTCGTCACTCAATTCTTCAGCGACCTCCAGCATGCGTTCCTCGGGGAGGTCGAGCAGCGCGTTCGCGAGGTCGGCGGGCAGAAGGTCTTCATACGTCGCCAAAAGGTGGCTCGCCGACTGCGGTTCACCAGCCTTCTTCTGCTCGGTAACGTCTGACCACGAGGCGAAAACGGTATGGCCTTTCGCGAACGGTGACGCACTCGTCTTGGGCCGGCGCACAAAGAGTTCTTGCACCTCCCAGTCGCCGCGGGGGTTCTGCTCGATGGCGACGTCTTCAATTGTGGCTCGCCCGGAACCATCCGTGAAGTTCACCACTCGACCAAGTATCTCGGCAATAACCCGAACCTCACCGCCGCGCTGCTCGAACCGGCGAAGGTTGATGAGACCCGTTGTGATGATCTGGCCGCTGCCAATGCTCGTCACGCGCCCGATCGAAAAGAACACGCGGCGTCGTCCAGGAACCTCAACGATAAAACCAACGACGCGTGGTGAATCATTGCGTCGGTACACCACCAAAACGTCGCGAACGCGGCCAACGCGATCACCGAGAGGGTCGAAAACGGCACACCCGACCAGCCGGGCGACGAATACTCTCGTGGCGCTCACGATACAACCCTAGCCTTCTGGTGCAACAATGGGCTGATGACCAACCAGACCAAAATTACGGGCCGCCCGGCAGCGTTTCCGTCGCTGCCCAAAGGCGATGTGCTGGGCACCTACGATGCTTACGAAGAGGCGCTGGCCGTCGTCGATCGACTATCGCGAGCCGAGTTCCCGGTGAAACAAGTATCCATCGTCGGTAGCGACCTTCGCACGGTGGAGCGCGTCACCGGAAAAATGACCTACGGGCGCGCAGCACTTGCCGGGGCTGCCAGCGGTGCGTGGTTCGGGCTCTTTCTCGGCCTCCTGCTGTTCATCTTTTCGCCGACAGACAACTCGTTCCTTTATGTCGGCGCCGCCATCCTTATCGGCGCAGGGTTTGGGATGCTGTTCGGAATTGTCAGCTACTCCTTCAACCGCCGCCGACGCGACTTCACGTCAATCCATCAGGTGATCGCAGCGAAATATGAGGTGATGATCGACCCCACGCTCACCGTAAAAGCGCAAGAGATTCTCGCGCGGCCCGTGGTTGAGGGCTAGTTAAGCCACGCCTCGACCTCGTCTGCCGTGCGGGGGATGCCAACCGAAAGGTTCTCAGCGCCCTCCGCCGTCACCAGAATGTCGTCCTCGATGCGAACACCGATGCCACGAAACTCTTCTGGCACGCTGAGATCGTCTAGCTGAAAGTACAGTCCTGGCTCGATGGTGAATACCATTCCCTCTTCGACCACGCCATCGAGGTACATGTCGCGTCGGGCCCCCGCGCAGTCGTGCACGTCAATACCGAGGTGGTGGCTTGTTCCGTGCACCATGTAGCGGCGGTGGAACTGCGCGTCGGGCTCCATTGACTCCTCTGCGCTGACCGGAAGCACACCCCACTCGGCCGTTTTGCGCGCGATGACGGCCATCGCGGTGGCGTGAACCTCGCGAAAGATGATGCCGGGCTTCACGATCGCGAAGGCGGCATCCGCTGCCTCAAGCACCGCGTCATAGATCTTGCGCTGCGTCTCGGTGAACTTTCCATTAATGGGGAGCGTGCGCGTAATATCCGCGGTGTAGTAGCTGTCGAGTTCGATGCCCGCGTCGAGCAGGATCATGTCGCCGTCGTTCACCGGGCCGTCGTTGCGAGTCCAGTGCAGAATGCACGCGTGCGCACCGGATGCCGCAATCGTGTCGTAGCCGACGGTGTTGCCGTCGGCGCGGGCGCGACGGTTGAACGTGCCCTCCACGAGCCGCTCGCCTCGTGGGTGTGCGACGATCGCGGGGCGGTCAGCGATGACGTCGTTGAACCCCTGCCGGGTGGCGTCGACAGCTTTGCGCATCTGATCCACCTCGTACGCGTCTTTCACCAAGCGCAATTCGGCCAGATCCCTGGCCAGTGCGTCATCCCCGCTCTGTTCGATCCCCTCGAAGTCTGCGGAATCCGCTTCGGCGAAGAGAAGGCGACGGCCGTCAATCTGGTCGGTGAGATCGCGGTCAGCGTCTCTCACGATGAGGGTGTGTGCGTCGATCGCATCGAGTACGACGCTCAGCTCAGAGAGGTCCTTGGCGTCGATGCCGAGGTCGCCGGCAACCTGCGCGAGGGAGGGGCGGGGGCCGATCCAGAACTCACCGATCTGAGAATTGGCGTAAAACTCATCAGAGTCACGCCCCGCGCGCTCACGAAAGTACAGTGTTGATCGGTGGCCGTCGGCAACGGGTTCCATCACGAGTACCGCGTCGGGCTCAGAATCCGAACCCCAGCCGGTGAGGTGGGCGAACGCGGAGTGTGCGCGGTACGGGTAGTCGGTGTCGTTCGAGCGCACCTTGGCCGCACCGGCGGGAACAATGAGACGCTGCCCCGTGTACATCGTGGAGATGCGGTCGCGGCGAGCCGCAGCGTACGGTGCCTGCTCACGGGCTGCGGGCACAGCGTCTGTGCGGTCGGCCCAGTTTGAGGCGATGTAATCCTTAAAACGCTTGGATACCGGAGTAGTTGAGCGGTTGGTGGGGGCGCTAGACGCGGGGGAAGTTGATTCGGCCATTTCCCTAGTTTGTCACTGACCGGGAGAGAGCTGCACGACGATCGGTCGATGGTCGCTGCCCGAGCCATCCCTGTTCGCGATCACGCGCATTCCGGTGATGTGCCAGCCCGGAGTCGCCATGACGTGGTCGATCGGCGCGCCGAGCAGCGGAGGCATGCTTGTCGGCCATGTTCCGACCGCGGCGTTGCCGGTCACGTCGCCCGCATCGACGCAGTTACCGAGCGTGGCACCCGCGCGTGTTCCGAGCCCGTCAAAGTGATCGAGAGTGGAGTTGAAGTCACCAGCCATGATGACATTTGGGCCAGAACACGCCTGTGCGAGCCAGGTGAGGTCAAGTTTCCAGTGGTTCAGTTCGCTAGGGATGGGAGCGACCGCGTGCACCGCCACGATCGTGGGGCCCTCACCGTTGACGGGCGTCGCGACAATGCTGGGAAGAACATTGGTGGTGCGGTGATCGGTATCGACGACGTAGTTTCCAAGCTCAACACTCGTCAACAGTGACGTGCTGCGCGCTTTCGAAATGAGGTCGTAGTGGAACGTGTGCGCCCACATCGGATGCCCTCCCGCGCGCATCATCTCGGCCACCTCTGCGGCTGTCTCGCTCGTGGTTTCGGGCAGGGACACGATATCTGCGTCCGTCTCCATGGCGAGTTGAGCAATCACTTTTGCGCCCGGCGCATCCCCTAGCGTGTTCCACGAAAGTACGGTGATGTCGTGAGGGCCCTTTCTTTGGAACGAGGCATCGCCGACGCCCCGCGTTGCGAGAACAACGACAGACACAATGCAGAAAATGGCCACGACGATTCCGAGTGCACCAAGCACCCGACGTGAGCTGCGGATGACAGCGGCGAGCAGAGTCATCACGATCAGCACGAAAAGGGCCGCCACAATGGCGGCGCCCCGAAGTGACACCGCCTGGGCGATCACGGGCAGGCGCTGAAGGCCAAAAGGTTGTGGCCACACGACAACGAGGGCCACGAGTGACGCACCAAGAACGGTGAGGATGACGAGCACGCGACGAAACATTGTCTGGTGAGCATAACTGTTCTCGGGCGGGAATAGAGTTGCAGCATGGCAGGCCCTATCGACCTTCATACTCACAGCACGGTGTCTGACGGCACCGAGTCGCCCACCGAACTTATTCGTGCGGCCATTGCCGCCGGTCTTGGCACAGTGGCGATCACCGACCATGACTCAACGGCGGGGTGGCAAGAAGCGTTCGACGCGGCAGCGGGCACTGGCATCATCGTCGTTCCGGGGATGGAGCTCAGCACCAGGCATGGCTCGCACAGCGTGCACATGCTCGCCTACCTCGTTGACCCAGAAAATACCGCACTGCGTGAAGAAACTCTGCGCATCCGTGAGGCCCGTCTCACTAGGGCAGAGTCGATTGTTGCGCGGCTCGCCGCCGACTTCGAGATCTCCTGGGCGGATGTCGTGGCCCAGACCGCGCATGGGGCAACCGTCGGGCGCCCGCACATCGCCGATGCGCTCGTGGTGCGCGGAGCCGCTGCCGACCGCAGCGCAGCCTTTCGCGACATCCTGCACCCAAAGTTTGGTTACTACGAGCCGCATTATGCGCCCGAGCCGCGGGTCGCTGCGGCACTCGTTCGTGCAGCGGGCGGGGTGCCGGTGTTGGCGCACCCAGGTACCCGCGGTGCAGAGAACGTGGTGAGCGAATCTAACATGGCCGAACTCGTGGATGCTGGGCTCTTCGGTCTAGAGATTCATCACCGGGAAAATACTCCGGATGCTCAGGAGCGCCTGTTTGAGCTTGCGGAGCGCTTCAACCTCGTCGTCACCGGCTCAAGTGACTACCACGGTGAAGGCAAACCGAACCGACTCGGCGAGAACACGACAGAGCCTGCAATGCTCGAGCGAATTCTCGCTCAAAGTTCAGGCTCTGCCGCGTTCTTCGGGTAGCGTCGCGTTACCTCACGATCGCGGAGCGCAGAAGAAGCCACATCCCGACGGCGGAGAGCGCGATCACCGCAACCGCGAGAACGGCCAGCCACCACAGTTGGAACGCCGCGATGATTGCGGGTGCCGACGGCAGGATGATGATGAGCGCGACGATGATCACAATGGCGACGCTCGCGGCAATCAACTGTGGACCACGTGCGCTATATCGAATCCAGGAGGCACCAAAAACCCCGCCAATTGTCAGAATCGACAGCGCGCCGAGGAACACAATCGGGATCAACAGCGCAAGGTTGCCGCCGCCAAGCACGATGATGTCGAAGATGTAGAAGTGCGAAAACCAGTGGCCGGTCGCGATTTCGATCATCGCGAGGACAGCCAAGACCACTGTGAGGTACGCGGAAGTAATGATCGCCCACAGCAGAGTGCCGCCGACAAACGCACGACGAGTGGTTCCGAGTGTCAAGGCGAACGGGAATGTCCTCGCCACGGACTGAACCCCGAGGTACCCGAGGAATCCCGGTAACGCGTAGATGATGCCCGGGTTGAGTCGGGAGCTGGTCACCCAGTCTGCCGACCCCGGTACGCTGCCGCCACGCAAGAATAGTAGGGCGATGAGTACTGAGATCACGGCCACCATTCCTGTGATGTACAGCGGCACTACAAACGTAATCTCACGCTTGTTGAGGTGAAGTTTCGTTGTTGCGAGTGTGGCATTCATGATGCTCAGGCTCCTTTCGCTTCGTGGGATGCGTCTTCGGCATTACCGTGGATTTCGTCGTGGTTCTCTCCGTGGGCAGAGACGAGGTCTTGCAGTGATGCGCGGCCGACCTGGACTCCCCGTTGCGCGGCGAGTTTTTTCAGCACATCATCAACTGCGCCGGTGGCGGTGACGGTGGTGATGGAGCCCATCGATTGGGATTGCAGAACGCGACGGCCTGCAAGCACCTCGTGCACGTCATCCGAACTGCCGCTCAGAACAACAACGGAGTCGCGTGCGTTTTCGGTTTCGTCGTCGACGATCACTTTGCCTTCGTCGAGGATGACGACCCGGTCGAGAAGCGCGGCCGACTCTTCGATGAGGTGTGTGGAGAGCACCACGGTGCGTGGATGTTCCTCGAAATCGCGAAGAAGAACCTTGTGGAACAGGTTGCGGCCGGTCACATCCAAGCCTAGGTAGGGCTCATCGAGCAAGGTGATGGGCGCACGTGAGGCGAGCCCGAGCACGATAGCGACGGAGGAGAGCTGCCCGCGAGACATCTTCTTGACCTGAGTTTTGGTGGGAATCCGGAAAGCCTCGACGAGTTCTTGCGCGAGCTCGGCGCTCCAGTTGGGGGCGAATGCGGGAGCAATGCGCAGCACGTGATGCAGTTTGTAGTCGTCCGGATAGCGCTGGTTATCGCGCACGTAGATGACCTGCCGAAGAGTGGCGGCGTGTTCGAACGGTGCATGACCGAGAACGTCGACCTGCCCCTGCGTGGCGCGATCTTGCCCAGCGATGATGGACATGAGTGTGGTCTTACCTGCGCCGTTGCGGCCGAGCAGCCCCAGAATGGAGTGCTCAGGCACCGTGAGGTTCACGTTGTCGAGCGCTCTTGCCTGGCCGAAACTGCGGCTCACGCCTCGGATGTCGATAGCGGTTGTCATGATTCGTTCTTCTCCTTGATCATGTCGGCGAGTTCGTCGCTCGTGATGCCGAGGAGCATGGCCTCGTGCAGCAGCGGCGCGACGTGTAGATCTTTGAAGGCGGCTTTGCGTTCGGCGAGCAACTGCTGCCGAGCGCCGGGGGAAACGAACATCCCGATGCCGCGCTTCTTATAGAGCACTCCCTGATCGACGAGCATGTTGATGCCCTTCGCCGAGGTGATGGGGCTCATGGTGTAAAAAGTTGCGAACTCGTTCGTCGAGGGGATGCCAGCATCTTCGGCGTACGTGCCGTTGATGATGTCTTCTGCCACCCGCTCGGCAAGCTGCAGAAAGATTGGGCCTTCTCCAGAAAGCATGCCACCTCCTTAGGTTCTATAGTGCACTAGCTAACCTAGGTAGTTGGGGTGGCAATGTCAAGCCCAAAAGGCAAGCCCAAAATGACAATGCGGGGTTTTGCTAACAATGCTGAGGATTGAACCAGCTCATTGTTAGCAAAACCCCGCATCGTTGACGAGAAGGATGTGTCGGCGACGAAGAGTCACGGTCGATCCTGATGCCCCGCGACATAACTTTGTCGCGGTCAGACACCGTTAGGCGGGCGGAGTGGTGCCCGTGCTTGGGCGCCTCGTGCGGGTGCGGTTACGACGGCGTGCTGTGCCAGTGCCGTCGTGTGTTCCTGCCCCTGCGGCCTTCTGGCCTTCTGGAGCATCCGTGGTGTGGCCGCCGCGTGTGCGCGTGCGGTCACGCTCTGACGAGTGAGTGCGCTCACGGTTGCCACCGCCACTGCCTTCGCGACGTGGCCCACGAGAGGATGCGTGACCCGCAGTCGCTGAGCGAGGCTCGCGCTCGCGCGCCGGGCCAGCCGACTTCAGACGGCCCTTCGCCTCGGTGGGAATGTCGAGATCCTCATACAGGTGCGGAGACGAAGAATACGTTTCAACCGGCTCAGGAATGCCCATCTCGAGGGCGCGGTTGATCAGCCCCCACTTGTGCATGTCATCCCAGTCCACGAAGGTGACGGCGATTCCCGTCTTGCCTGCGCGGCCAGTGCGGCCAACACGGTGCAGGTAGGCATCGTGATCTTCGGGAATCGTGTGGTTAATCACGTGGGTCACATCGAGCACATCGATGCCGCGGGCTGCAACATCCGTGGCGATGAGAATATCTTTCTTGCCCGCCTTGAACGCGGCCATGGCGCGCTCGCGCTGCTCCTGGTTGAGGTCGCCGTGTACCGCGGCGGCGTTGAATCCGCGATCGTTCAGCTCCTCGACGAGTTTCGCTGCTGCGCGCTTCGTGCGGGTGAAGATCACAGTCTTGCCGCGACCTTCTGACTGCAGGATGCGCGAGACCACTTCGTCTTTGTCGAGTGCGTGCGCGCGGTAGACGATGTGCTTGATGTTCTTCTGCGTGAGGCCCTCATCCGGGTCCGTGGCACGGATGTGGATAGGCCGGTTCATGAAGCGCCGCGCGAGGGCGACTATTGGGCCCGGCATCGTGGCGGAGAACAGCATGGTGTGGCGCGCTGGTGGCGTCTGCGCGAAGAGTTTTTCTATGTCGCTGAGAAAGCCGAGGTCCAGCATCTTGTCGGCCTCGTCGAGAACCATGACCTTCACGTTTGCGAGGGACAGCATCCGCTGGCTGGCGAGGTCAAGAAGACGCCCAGGGGTGCCGACAACGACCTGCGCGCCAGCCTTGAGCTCTTCAATCTGGCCTTCGTACGCCTTGCCGCCATAAATAGCGACAACCTTGGTGGCCCGGTTCGACGACGCGGTGACGAGGTCCTCTGCAACCTGTACACACAGCTCACGAGTCGGAACGACGACAAGTGCCTGCACTCCGGGCTCAGGGTTTAGCCCAAGTTCCTGCAGCAACGGGAGCCCGAAACCGAAAGTCTTGCCGGTGCCAGTCTTGGCCTGACCGATGATGTCTTGGCCGCCGAGGCCAAGCGGAATGGTCTGCGTCTGAATGGGGAATGGTTCGAGAATGCCTTTGGCGGCGAGTGCGTCGACCATGTCCTGATCGACGCCGAGTTCTGAGAATGTCAAGTTATTTGGCCCTGTCTTGGGTGTGGTGAGTACGCCCATCTTTTCCCAGGGCGCAGAGCCCCGCCAGAGTGGGGGCCAAAACCAGTTTAGAGGAGGGATGCGCACAGACCCGCCAATTGGGTGCGGCCAGTTCGATTGCGAGGGTCGTGATCGTTGGCGCCACAAGGGGGTTAGCTTGTTGCTAAGGTGCGCGACGGTAGGCTGTATTCGTGCTTAACCCGTTCTCGCGTCGCAAGAAGCGTCCGTCGCCCATGCGGCACCGCTCCCGGCGCCCCGACCCCAACCAGACGGTCAACCGGGTGGGCTTGAGTGAACTCACTCCACAACTCACTGACTTTCTCGGCCAAGCCGCGTACCTCCAATTGTCGTTTTTCGAGAGCCTTTCTGGTGCGGTGAGCACCTCCCCAACAACGGCAGCCAAAGAGACTGTCAGTAGAGCTGCCGGCATCGCGCTTGCTCGGCATCACGCGCTGGCCGCAGAGATCGAGAAGCTTGGCTTCGCCCCCGCTGAGGCCATGGAACCGTTCGTCATAGCGATCGACGAGTTTCGGTCTCGCACTCAGGGCAGTGACTGGGCAGAGAATTTGCTGGCCTACTACGTTGAAGCCGGAATTCTGGATGACGGGTTCGCCAGCATCGCCGAAGGGTTTGATCGCGCGCGTGCGGACCGCATCGCTGACATCTTGGGTGATGATGAGGCGATCAGTCTTATTGGGAGCCTGTTGACAGTGGAGATTGGAGCCAATCCCAGGCTTTCGTCTCGGCTTGCACTTTTTGGCCGGCGGCTCGTTGGCGACGTGTTAATTCTCGCGCGTTCTGGGCTCGACCTTCCAGAGAACACGGCGCCGGATGATGAGCGACTCGAACCCGTACTCACGGAACTCATTGCCGATCACACCCGCAGGATGGACGATCTCGGCCTCACCGCGTAGTCTCAACCGTCAGGATTTAACGGTACGGCGTTCTGAGCGCACAGGAGTTTGGCGGCGCAGGAGTTTGGCGGCGCAGAAGTTTGGCGGCGCAGCTGTGTGAAAAGCTGCGGTTCAGGGGCGCAGCAGGCGCGCGAAGAGAACTTCGTCGCGACGTCGGCGGGGTGGCGCAATTATCAAGGGAAGGAAGAGGGCCACTAGCCCCCCAGCTCCAAGGCTTGCCCACCAGATCCATCCGCCGTCGAACGGCCATCCGAGCCACGAGAGCGCTGCCCACACGATACTCGCCACCGCGGCGCTCACGGCTGGCAACACCGCGCTGCCGTACGTGTAGCGGTGGGGCAGTATGTATCGCGGGATTGCGCCAATTCCGACGGCAATCAACACGACGAAGAGAAGTTCCATTACGCGACGAATCCGACGCGGCGGGAGCTCTCTGACCCCAACTCGATGTACGCAAAAGTGTCAGACGCCACGAGATAGACGCGGTTCTTGTCGTCAACAAGCTTGATGAATTTCGCGTTGCCTTCAAGAGCAGTCGCGATGATTGTCTCAATCTCGGCTGCTGACTGGTCGGTTTCGAAACTCAGCTCTCTTGGGCTGTTGGTAATGCCAATGCGAATGTCCACGTGCCCAGATTACGACAGAACTCGCCTCGGGTTGTGCCGGTTCGTTGAAAGCGCAATAGCTCGTGTCTGTGGTCTGGGCTAGTTTTGCCATTGTGAGAGTCGCCGGTTTTTCTTCAGGAGCAGCAGGAGTCTGGGGTGAGCGGTCTGGGCTTGAGAGGTCTGGGCGTGAGAAGTCTGGGCTTGAGAGGTCTGGGCTTGAGAGGTCTGGGCGTGAGAATGCTGGGCGTGAGAAGGCTGGGACCGAGATCGCTGGGATCGACGACGTTGGAGGCGAACGAGCGATTCAACTCGACGACTCTCAAGCCGCTGTCGTTCAGCTACCAGACGATGCTTCTGCTGTTGTCGTAGGAGCCCCTGGTACCGGCAAGACGGCCACGATCATTGAAATGGTGGCCGAGCGCGTGCTTGGTCGAGGGTGGCATCCGAATGACCTCGTGGTGATCACGCCGAGCAGGGCGTCCGCGTCTCGGTTGCGAGATCGCCTGGCACTTCGCATCGCCGTGGCGACGGAGGGGCCTCTCGCGAGAACCATCAACTCGCTTGCTTTTGAAGCTGTGTCCTTTGCGCGACACACTACGGGCAATCCACCGCCCCAATTGCTCACCGGCGGAGACCAAGACAGCGACATTGCCCAACTTCTTGAAGGTCATATTGCCGAGAGCTTCGGCCCTGCCTGGCCGGACCCTCTCACCGCTGATGTGCGTAGTCTTCGAGGGTTTCGCACCGAGCTCCGCGACACGATGATGCGTGCCACGGAATACGGTATCGACCCTTCGCGTCTGCGCGAGCTGGCGCGGCGGCAGGGCAGGCCAGAGTGGGGTGCCGTCGCAGACTTTCAGTCGGAGTACCTGCAGATCATGGGTGATGTTCGGCCACACCAGCTTGACGCGGCAGAGCTTGTTTCCGCCGCTGTGAGGTCTCTTGATGCCGGGGTCGTTCCCGAGTCGTTATCGAGACTGCGCCTCCTCATCATCGATGACGTGCAAGAGGCGACGAAAGCCACTCTCACCCTCATTACTGCACTGGCCCGTCACGGTGTGCGTGTTATTGCTTTCGGTGACCCGGATGTTGCCTCCAACACGTTTCGCGGAGGCGAGGCAGATGTCGTGGCGCGGTTCGGTTCAGAGCTGGGGCGTAACGATGTGGTCACCCTGTACCTCAATACCTCTCACCGGCAGGCAGGAGCGCTACGGGAGTTCACTGCTGCGGTGACCAGCCGCATCGGCACGGCGGCGACAGTGGGCCACCGCAACCCTGTTGTCGGCACAGACGCGCGTGCTCCGAAACCCGGTGACGTAGTGACGCTCATGAGCCCCACCCCTGCGCGATTGTGGTCGACTATCGCCCGTCGGCTGCGGGGGCACCATGTTAATGCCGGTGCCTCATGGAACGATATGGCGATTGTGGTGCGCAGCCGCGCTCAGGTTCCTGCCATTGCTCGAGCTTTGGCGCTCGCCGATGTGCCAACGCGCACCGCTGCAGGTGGGGCACCCCTTCGGGAAGACTCTGCGGCACGCGCTTTACTCTCCATTGTTGAGGTGGGTATTGGCAGGGCTCCCGTCACCGCTGAACTTGCAACCGATTTACTTCTTGGTGCGTTTGGCGGGCTCGACAAGCTTTCACTTCGTCGGCTTCGTCTTGCTTTGCGTACAGAAGAGATCGCTGGCGGTGGGGATCGCCCGAGCGATGAGCTTTTGGTGGAGGCGCTCGGGGCACCTGGCCGTTTTGCTACAATCGATCACTCATCCTCGCGTGCGGCAGCGAAGCTCGCAGTGACTCTTGATCTCATCGGCTCTACCGCACTTGAAGGTGCCTCGATTGAGGAGCTTCTTTGGCTCGCGTGGGATCGCAGCGGTCGCGCACAAGAGTGGCGTTCGCAGGCGCTGGGTTCTGGAATTCTCGCCGCTGAGGCGAATCGCAATATCGATGGGGTTCTCGCGTTGTTCACGGCGGCGAAGCGTTTTGTGGAGCGCGACCCGCGTGCGCCAGCCTCTGCGTTTCTCGCCGCAGTTCTGGATGCCGAAGTGCCCGAAGACACGCTTGCCCCGGCCGCCCGGTCTGACGCGGTGCTCGTCACGACCCCGGCTGGCGTGCTCGGGCGTGAGTTCGACACGGTGGTGGTGGCGGGTTTACAGGATGGCGTGTGGCCGAACCTGAGGCCACGAGGTTCTCTGTTGTTTGCCGCCGAGTTGGTGCGCGCTGAACTAGCGGGCTTTGAACCGAGGGCGGGGTCGGAGCCGAACCTTGGCGCAGACACACTCGATGAGCGAAAGGCGGTGCTGTCGGATGAGCTGCGCATGTTTGCACTCGCGATATCTCGTGCACGTAAGGAGGTCGTGCTTGCCGCGGTGGCCAATGACGACGAGGCGGTGAGCGTTTTCTTTGATCTCCCGCCAAACGGGTCGACCATTCTCCCTGCTGATGTCGAAACGCCACTAACGCTGCGAGGTCTTGTCGGCAAACTTCGTCGGAGCCTCACTGAGACACCCGATAGAGAAGTGCAGGCTGCAGCGAACCTTGCCCTTCTTGCGGAGAATGGCATCCCTGGCGCAGACCCGAAGGAGTGGCACGGCGTGCTTGAGCCTTCGAGTGAAGGGCCACTATTTCTCGATGACGAGATCGTTCCGGTGTCACCATCGAGACTTGGGGCATTCGAGGAGTCCCCTCTCGACTGGTTCATTGATTCGGTGTCTGGAACGCAGTCGAGCACGGCAATGGGTCTTGGCACGATCGTGCACTGGGCAATGGAGACAGCGATAGATCCAGATGTCGATGCAGTGTGGGCGGCGATCGAGAGTCGCTGGAAAGAACTGATCTTCGAGGCACCGTGGTTGGCTGAACAGCAGAAGCGCGCTGCGCGCCAACTGGCATCAGCGGTGGCGGAGTATCTCGGTGATTTCGCACGAGAACAGAAAGTGCTTGTTGCCGCGGAGGAGCAGTTTGGTCTCGAGATTGGTCGAGGGAAGTTGAACGGGTCGATCGACCGGGTGGAGCGTTCCCCCGATGGCGGCATCGTGATTGTCGACCTCAAGACTGGTAAGCCAGAAACAAGCCAGTCTGTTATTGATGAGTTTCCGCAACTCGGCGCATACCAGCTTGCGTACGAATCAGGTGCCCTTGATGAGGTACTTGCGGCCTTGGGGGAGCATCGCGCTGGTGGGGCGAAACTGCTGTTTGTGCGCGAAGGAAAGGGTGGCAAATCCTACCGGGAGGCCGTTCAGGCACCGCTCGACGATGAACAGCTCGAGCAGTTTCGCGAACGCATCAGAAAGGCCGCAATCGGTATGGCACTCGGCGTGTATCCGGGATCTCGGGTGCTTGATCCCTACAGCTTTGGAACGTCGACACAGCGTCTGGTGCACAGAGTGAGGGCGGTCTCGAGTGACTGAGAACAGCGCATTCCACCCTGTCAGGCGAATGATCGGTGCCCACGAGTTGGCCGGCGCGTTAGAGCTACCCCCGCCGACGGAACAGCAGAGGGCCATCATTGAGAGCGACCGCGTTCCTGCGCTCGTTATCGCGGGTGCCGGCAGTGGTAAGACTGAAACAATGGCGAGCCGGGTGGTCTGGCTTCTGGCGAACGGTTTCGTTGAGCCGGGGGAGATTCTTGGATTGACGTTCACCCGTAAAGCGGCTGGTGAGTTGGCGGAGCGCATTCGCAAGCGCATTACGCAACTTGCCGCAACGGGGATCATGACTCAGGAAACGGATGTGTTGGATCCGCCAACAGTGTCGACCTACAACTCTTTTGCCAACTCGATCTATCGCGACAACGCAATTTATCTTGGTCGCGAAAGCGATGGTTCAATCCTGGGCGAAGCTTCTGCGTGGCAATTGGCGAGATCGATTGCGATATCGAGCGGTGATTCGCGACTCGCTGGGCTTGACCGAAACCTTGACCAGATCACCAATGCCGTTCTTAATCTGAGCCACGAGTTGAGCGAGAACGTCGTTGATCCAGTCGATGTCGCGGCAATGGCTGGTCGTTTTTCGGAGCTCGCTGAGTTGCCAAACGGTGGGCGTGGAGAATATGCGAATGCGCTCAAGCTCATTTCGACGGTGTCGTCGCTGCCGCTGCTTCTTGAACTTGCCGAACAGTTTTCTGAGGCCAAGGCGCGGCACGGTTTTGTCGAGTACGCCGACCAGGTAATGCTGGCGCTTCAGGTTGTCCGCCGCGTGGAGCGCGTGGGGCACGACCTTCGTGATCGCTACAAGGTGGTTCTTCTCGACGAGTACCAAGACACCAGTGTTGTGCAGACGTGGTTGCTTTCGGAGCTGTTTGCCGGCCATCCGGTGATGGCGGTGGGTGATCCGAACCAGTCAATTTATGGATGGCGTGGGGCGAGCGCAGCGAACCTTGAACAGTTCGCCACCGGCTTCGGGAAAGGCGCAGCCGTGCAGAATTTTGCGCTGTCGACGAGTTGGCGCAATGGGCACGGAATCTTGCATGCCGCCAACGCGATCGTAGAACCGCTGATTGCGGCGACAACTGTAGACGTCGAAAAATTGCACGCATCCCCTTCCGCGAGTGAGGGCCCCATCGACGTGCATTTCGAAGAGACGATTGCGCACGAGGCGGCGCGCGCTGCTGAGTGGTTGAAAGCCAAGTTGACGGTATCGAGGGGCGAGGAACCTCCCTCCGCCGCCATGCTTTTTCGTGCGCGGCGCACGCAAGGTATCTTCATTGAGGCGCTACGGGAGGCGGGTGTTCCCTATCACGTGCTCGGCATCGGGGGGCTTCTCGATGAACCAGAAATCGCAGACTTGGTGTGCGCCCTCACGGTGGTTGCTGACCCCACTGCCGGGTCGTACTTGGTGCGGCTGCTCGCTGGTTCTCGGTGGCGAATAGGTGTTCGCGACCTCAGAGTGCTCGGCAGGGTCGCCTCAAAGTTGAGGGAGCAGGATTATGCCGGGCGCCAGCTTGACGATGCGACGAAACAGAAGCTACGCGATTCCGTCGCCGACGGCGAGGGGGGCTCGATAGTCGATGCTCTCGACTTCGTGGCACAGGCCAAACGGGGCCATTGGATGCTCGAGAACTTTACCGAGGTTGGATTGGCGCGTTTGAGGGATGCCGGTGGCCTGTTCGCTCGCCTTCGAGCGCGAGCGTCGCTTGAGCTTGCTGATTTCGTTGGACTGGTAGAGCAGGAGTTTCGTCTCGATATAGAGGTTATGGCAAACGAAAGTCAGTCGAAAGGTTCGGCGGGCCGCGAGGCGTTCTTTGATGCTATTGACGCGTTCCGGGCGGTTAATGAGTCTGGAGGACTGTCTGGTTTTCTCACCTGGCTCGCCGAAGCCGTTCGACGAGATGATCTTTCTCCTCGCCCAGAGAAGCCGGAGAAGGGCGCCGTTCAGTTACTGACCGTGCACGGCTCAAAGGGTCTTGAGTGGGATTTTGTCGTCATCCCCCGAATGGTGAAAGACGAGTTGCCTGCCAAGCCAAGAGATTCAAGTGGTTGGTTGGCTTTCGGCAAACTGCCTTACGAATTTCGTGGCGATGCTGAGAGCCTGGCAGCCTTCGACTGGATGTCCGCAGAGTCCCGCAAAGACTTGCTCGAAAAATTTTCTGAGTTTGGCGAGGGGGTGAAACACCGACACGGGCTAGAGGAGCGCCGACTTGCCTACGTCGCGATCACCAGAGCCAGGCACGCGCTGCTGTTGACTGGGTCATTCTGGTCGAGCCAGATGGGCTCGCGTGCGCCAAGCGCCTACTTGGCTGAGCTCGCGGGCGCGGGAATTATCGGCGCACTCCCTGATTCCCCTGAGAACGCAGATCGGCCAGAAGTTGACGATGAGACGCCATTTTTTTGGCCAGAAGATCCTCTCGGAACGCGCCGTGAGCGAGTTGTGCGCGCAGCCGAACTCGTGAGTGCGTCGGTGCCATCCGCGGCGGGGCCCCTGCGCGAAGAGATTGAGTTGTTGCTTGCCGAGCGCGAAAACTTGTTCGCGGCAACAGAGCGTGTCGAGGTTCCCCCACGCATTCCTGCCAGCCGCTTCAAAGACTTCGTCACCTCACCAGCAGAAGTTGCCGCGGCCATCCGGCGCCCGATGCCAGAGAAACCGTACCGGGCGACGAGGCTCGGAACCCTGTTTCACAGTTGGGTGGAAGATCGCTCAGGGATGATCGGGTCTCGCGACACCATCGATGTGTTGGCAACCGAGATCGATCTCGATGATGCAGAAATCGCGGGTTCCACTGTGAACAGTTCCACACTCGATGGTTCCACAGTCGACGATTCCACACTCGATGGTTCCGAGATCGATCGTGCTGAGCTTGCGCGACTTCAGCAGATATTCGAACGGTCAGAGTGGGCCGCCCGCAAACCGTTGGAAGTCGAAAGAGAATTGCACTTACCGTTCGACGGGCACATCGTCATCTGCAAGATTGATGCCGTGTACGAGAGGGATGGCCGGTTCGAGATCGTTGACTGGAAAACAGGTAAAGCGCCGACGACAGCCAAAGAGTTGACGGAGCGGCAGCTGCAGCTCGCCTTGTATCGCCTCGCATTCGCCACATGGAAGGGCATCGATCCAGAGATGATCGACGCCATCTTCTACTACGTGTCTGAGGACCGCATCATTCGGCCAGACCACATTCTCGGCGAAGAGCAACTGCTGGAGGTGTGGCGCAACGCCATTACACCGACCGGCCCTGCACAAGGTTCGACACAGGACGCAGCTCGGCTGGCCCTCCCATAATGGCGGAGGCTAGAGCCTCCACTGGCTCACGAGGTGCTGCGGGGTTTTCAACGAGAGCGAAATCAACATCGCCCACTTCTGGCAGCAGCATCGCCGAAGGTATCTCGACCAGGTCGGTGGGAAGCAATGATTGTGGGAACACCGCAACGCCAATGCCGGCACGAACGGCCGCGAGAACCCCGTTGACCTCTTTCACATTGCAGGTGATGCGCCAGGTGCGGCCCACTGACTCGAGCGCACGAATCGCGTAGTTGCGGCTCAGGCTTGGCGCTTGGTAAACGATGAGCGGAAGCGGGGCCTTCGGGTCGATGGTGATGCTTTTATGGCCGACCCACACCATCCGGTCTCTGCGCACCAGTCGCCCGAGAGGGTCACCAGATTCCTGTTTGATGAAGACGAGATCGAGTTGCCCTGCCTGCAGCCGCCGCATGAGCGAGCCACTCTGACTCACGGTCAGCTCAAGATTGATTTCTGGGTAGAGCTGACGAAACGCGCGAAGAATCTGTGGGAGCTGGGTGAGGGCAAGATCATCCGCTGAACCGAAGCGCAGTCGGCCCCGCATCGCTGAGCCAGTAAAATAACTTTCGGCTTCGTCGTGAGCAGCCAGGATGGTTCGCGCAAAGCCGAGAAGGGCGTCGCCGTTGTCGGTAAGTTGAACGTTCCTCGTGTGCCGCGTCACGAGGTAGCGCCCCGCTGCCAATTCGAGCTTTCGGATGTGCTGACTCACCGTGGGTTGGCTGAGTCCTAGCAGCCGACCGGCCTGAGTGAAGTTGAGCGTTTCGGCGACAGTCGCAAACGTTTTGAGAAGCACGGGGTCGAACATCGGTTAAGTATTACAGAAACGAATGATAATAATAGCGTTCATAATGCTTCTGAATGGTTCATCACACCATATTGTTGACAAGGTGACACCGGAACAATTGGGGCAAGATGCGCTGACCGCACCCATCCCCGTGATATTGGAGCGCCCGCGCTGGCGCGACACTTTTGCGAGCCTGCGGGTACACAATTATCGGCTGTATGTGATCTCCCAGCTCATCTCCAACACCTCAGCGTGGGCTATGCGCATAGCGATCGACTGGCTCGTATTTGAGCTGACTGGCAGCGTTGCTCTCGTTGGCGTCACGGTTGCGCTGCAGTTCGGCCCGATGCTCTTTCTCGGCCCCATCGGTGGGGTGATTGCCGACAGGTATCCTAAACGCCGGTTGCTCGTGATTACCCAGTCTGCCAACGCTGTAGCCTGCGCCGTTTTGGCGGTGCTCACCATTTCGGGCGTTGTCGTGGTGTGGCAAGTCTTTGCCACCGCTCTCATCATGGGCTGCGTCGCTGTGGTCGATTCGCCTGCGCGATCCGTCTTCGTCAACGAGATGGTAGGTCACCGGCGGTTAGGGAACGCCATCAGCATCAACGCATCGATCTTTCACTTGGGCGGTCTCGTCGGCCCCGCGATTAGTGGAATTCTCATCGCGGTTGTCGGGGCAGGTTGGTCGATTGCGGCCAACAGTCTCGCCGCGTGTGTCGTCATCGTCACGCTCCTGAGTATGCGCGCCGCCGAGCTGTTGCCGTCGATGGTTGCCGTGCGAGGCAAGGGGCAAATCCGAGAAGGTCTGCGTTACGTGCTCTCCAAGCCAACGATTTTTTGGCCCATCGTCATGTTGGCGTTTGTTGCCACGTTTGGCATGAATCTGCCGGTCATGCTCGTCGCCTTTGCGGATCATGTTTATCACTCCGGTGCTGCGGGTTACGGCCTTTATAGCTCAGCGGCAGCTCTGGGTGCCCTCGCCGGCTCCATCGCCTCGACCCGCAGAATGGCCTATCGCTTGAGATCGATCGTTTTTGCGGCCGGATTCTTTGGTCTAGCTATCGTTGCCACCGGCATGGCTCCCGTTGTTTCCGTGTTTTTACTGTGTCTTGCTGCGATCGGATTCACCCGGTTGCTGTTTGCCACGGCAGCGGAATCGATCGTGCAGATGTCAACAAACCGAGTGATTCGTGGCCGCGTGATGGCGATCTACGCCATGGTCGTTCTTGGCGGTCAAGCAATCGGCGGCCCGCTCATGGGCTGGCTCACCGAGCTATGGGGTGTTAAAGCCGCGATGATTGCTTCTGGAGTTGTGCCAGCGATCGCGGCAATTGTGATCGCGATTTTGCTGGCGAGGTCGGGAAGACTTCACCTGAAATTCAGGTTACGTAAACACATCATCCCGTTATCGATCGAGGTACGTGGCCAACTGGGATGATCTGCGCAGTAGTTAGGCGTTGCGACCGTCGAGCATGGCCTTGACTTCGTTGACCGCCATCGCGGGGTGCGGGGTGGCCGTCAGCGCTGCAGAGAGATCATTCTGCACGCTGTCGGAGAGGCTGTGAAGCATCGCCACGGCGTCGTCGACGATCTCGGTGGAGCGTTCCTGTGATCCATGCAAGAGCCATTTGGCGATTTCGAGTTCCGAGTAAAGTCGTGCGCGTCTGGCGAGTTGACGATCGCTCGACCCGCGTGCGAGTTGGTACGCGTCGATCGCGCTGTCTGCGACACCGTCTCTGGTGGAGCCGAGTAGCCAGAAAAGGTCCTTTGCCGGATCTGCCACGCTCAAGCCCTGCCAACCGAGAATGCCAGAGACCTCGTTCCCATCGACCAAGATCGAATCCGCCGAAAGCGCGCCGTTGACCACGGTGGGTGCAAACTGCCACAGAGCGCTGTCTTCGGTGGCACCCTCCCACCTGCCGAGCAGTGCGCCTGGAACAAGCCCGGTGGCGGAAGCACGGTCCATAATCACAAGGTTCGCACGCAGCAGCTCAACGGGGCTGAGCACTGGCAGGCCAGCATCCGTGACAAAACTTGTCGGCAACGAATGAATGGCAGCGATGGCGCGGCCGATGGACGTAGCGATTCCTTCGCCTGGCGCGATGTCATTCAGTGCGATGCGTTGACCATCAACATAGTCGTAGACGACGGCGCGGGTTCCCCCCGTCGGCACCTGACCAGCAAAAGCTGACACGCCGAACGGCAGCCGACTGCGAATTCCGGTACTCAGCGCGCGAAGCGCAACGAGGTCGGCGGACTGGTCAGCTTCAGCGCGCTCGTTGTTTGGCACCCGAATAATCCAGTGCGAACCATCCGTACCGGTGACGAGAGCTGCTTCATAATCGCCTCGAGACCCGCTTCCGATCGTCATAGAACTTGCCGCATTGAGCTCGGGCACTGCCGCTGTTGCGAGCGCGGCAAGAGTGAGGTGGGATCTGGCCATATCGTCAGGGTAGGTCGTTGGCGCGCGGTCGAGGGCCAACGCCACGCACTTAGCGGTCACCTCTCCTGCAATGATGAGGGAGTGATAAAGACCAGTTCGGGGCCCGGTAACTGGTCTTCGCCATTGAAAACCGCGCTGTCGCGCAGCGCTGTAGACCGCGACTACCTCGCGCGGGCCCGCCCGGAGCTCTTTCACGAGCTTCGCGGTGAACCGGGTACCAAGTTTCTGCCTCTGTGGGATGGCCGATCACTGTGCATGCCTGAGGCGACCATGGCTCTTCGTTTTCTCTGCGCGGCTGAACTGCCAGAGAGTATCGTCGCGAACATTCGCTCAGAATGCTATTTAGGAAGGTCCATTTCTCTGACCAGCAGTGAGCCCGTCGGAACAGCAATTGTTGCTGTGGAGTTGACCGATGAGGCAGCACACGCGCTTGCTCCTGAAGCCGAGTGGGTTGGCATTCGGGACCTGGCCGCCGTGCTCGATGACCGAGATGTTGGGCTGCTTGTCGAGGCTGTCGCGCTCGCGAACTGGCGCACGTCGCATCGCTTCTCTCCGCGCACCGGGCAGCCGCTCGTGCCAGAACAGGGCGGTTGGGTGCTGCGGGCAGAGGGCGACTCTGCTGAAGTGTTCCCGCGCACTGATCCCGCCATCATTGTCGCCGTTGTTGATGAGCACGACCGTCTTCTTCTCGGATCGAACGCGATGTGGCAGAACGATCGATACTCTCTGCTCGCAGGTTTCGTGGAGCCGGGTGAGTCGTTGGAGGCAGCCGTCGTGAGAGAAATCTACGAGGAGTCAGGGATTCGGGTGATTGAACCCGCTTACCTCGGATCGCAGCCGTGGCCATTCCCGGCCTCGCTCATGCTGGGCTTTCGCGCGCTCGCTGACCCTGATCAGGAATGGGAGCTCACCCCGGATGGCAGCGAGATTCTCGACCTGCGCTGGTTCTCGCGCGACGAGCTGAGAAGCAATATGGATATCGTGCTGCCGGGCCCCGCCTCGATAGCGCGTGCGATTATCGACCAATGGTTGGGCGCGGAGTGAGTGCGGAAGACCTGCTCAATGGCCTCGACCCAGAGCAGCGGCTCGTCGCCGAGTCGCTTCACGGCCCCGTGCGCGTGCTCGCGGGTGCCGGAACAGGTAAGACCCGCGCTATTACCCATCGCGTCGCGTACGGCATTGCGACGGGTGCCTTCACAGAGTCGAAAGTGTTGGCGATTACGTTCACGACGCGCGCGGCATCCGAGTTGCGTGGGCGCCTGAGGCGTCTGGGCGCGCCGGGTGTGGCAAGTAAAACGTTTCACGCTGCCGCGCTCTCACAGCTCGCCTACTTTTGGCCACAGTTTGTCGGCGGAACTTTTCCTCGTATTCTCGAGGGCAAAGCCCGCCTGCTGGGTCAAGCTGCTGAGTCTTTGCGCATCAAAGTTGATACCGCGACTCTGCGTGATCTTGCGGCAGAGATCGAGTGGCGAAAAGTTTCGAGCCTTTCGCTCGACGAATATGCGGCATCCGACCGCCAGGTACCCCACGGTCTTGATATTGCGAAAGTGCTGTCGCTGCAGCAGGCATACGAAAACTTGAAAGACGAACGTCGACAACTTGACTTCGAAGACGTGCTGCTCGCGTGCGCGGGGATGATTGACGCAGAGCCCAGAGTGGCCCAGCAGATTCGAGAACAGTATCGGTACTTCGTCGTCGACGAGTATCAAGACGTTTCGCCGCTTCAGCAACGACTCCTCGACCTGTGGCTGGGTGAGCGGCAGGACCTGTGTGTTGTGGGTGATGCGAGTCAGACCATCTACTCGTTCACTGGCGCGAGCCCCCATTTTCTGTTGGGGTTCCCCCGGCGATACCCGAATGCCACACTCGTTCAGCTTGAGCGAAACTACCGGTCCACACCCGCCATCATCGATACCGCTAACCGCCTTATGCGCGACCGGATGGGGGCGCTTCATCTTGTTGCTGCCCACCCCGCGTCGATGACGGAGGCCTCGAATGGTGAGACCTCGACGGTCAATGCTGGAGCGGGAGTGGTTCCGACAATCGAGGTGCAGAGGAGCGATTCCGCTGAAGCCAGGGCCGTCGCGGGGCGCATAGCTGAGCTCGTACAGGCAGGAATGACGCTGCAAAATATTGCGGTGCTGTACCGGGTGAACGCTCAATCTGTGTCCATGAGCACCGCACTGGATGATGCCGGAATCGCCTTTCAGGTGCGAGGTGGCGCGAGATTTTTTGACCTGCCAGAAGTGAAGCAGGCGATCATGATGCTTAAGGGCGCCACGATCGTGAAGACCGACGAGGCGTTGTTTAAGACGGTGAGCGATGTTTTGCGTTCATTGGGATGGTCTCAACATCCGCCAGAGGCCGGTGGTGCGGTGCGCACGAGGTGGGAGTCGCTAAATGCGCTCATGCTGTTGGCTGAGGAGCAGCCACGAGGTACTGGACTCAAAGATTTCGTCGATGAACTAGTGGAACGCTCATCGAGCCATCACGAACCAACAATGTCTGCGGTGACTCTCGCAACGTTGCACTCGGCAAAAGGGCTCGAGTGGGATGCCGTGTTTCTTATCGGCCTGCAAGAGGGGCTCATGCCGATTAGCTACGCTTCCACTGAATCGGCGATCGATGAAGAGCGCCGCCTGCTCTACGTGGGAATCACACGGGCGCGCCAGCGACTTCAACTTTCGTGGTCTCAGTCACACGGTCAGCGGGCCGCGAAGAATGTTCCTTCGCGGTTTCTGGCGGACATTGAGCGCTGAGTGATGCAGCGTGCGCTGAGTTGCTGTTCGCGTTGCTGTTCGTGATGCCAAGCGAAATCCCAGCGCACGCGCATTCCGGGTGTGCCTGCCAGGTCTGGCGTCGGCATCCGCCTGTTTCGACGTCCACAGTGAGAGAAGTTGCGGATGCCGCAGCACCGTTTCGCATCCGGCTCAACACGAGCCGCGTGGCGATGGTGGCTGCTTCGCTCGCGATAAACGGTTGCTGGGCTGCGCTCACTGTACCCATCAGCTGAGAGGCGAGTGCAGGCCATGCGGGGTCTGCGTCTCTACGGTGAAGCTCGAGGCAGTACAGACACGGCCCGGTTCCGGTCTCAATGAAGGGCCCAATCATAACGCTCTCGTCGCCGTACACGATGGGCAGGTGCGGGATGTCGCGGCGAAGCCATCGCCCGCGGCGCTCAGGGTCCAGAACGAATTCGCCGACGATGATGGCGAAGGTGGGTGGGCTTTCGGGCGGAATCTCAGTAGCACCCTCTGAGCACGCGGGTGCCCTGCGGGAAAGCAGCCCGGCCTCGCGCAGTCGCCAGTCGAGCCTGTCAGCGGTGGGGCCGAACCCGTCGATATCGACATTGACGCTGATAGAAACTTTCGGTGTCAACAACGCTGGGCGAATGGCGCGCTCAAAGTCTGCGACCTGCGCTGCGGTGAGGCCGGCCTCTGTACCGATGAGCGCGAGGCCTTGAGGAGTCAGGCCGATAGCGAGTGCATCGAGCATTCGCTCGTGCGCCGTCGAGACCCCCTGCAACACCACGGGAGGTTTGTCGACGCCACACTGCAGACTGTCTGGTGTTCGCCACAGGAGAGGGAGTCGCGGGTCCAGCGTAAGCGTCATGACGACATGATGCCCGGATGCCAGGTCGGGGCGAGCAAACCGTCCACAGGCGGTGCAACCCTGAACCCGTGCACCCCTGAACCCGTGCAGCCCCGCAGCAGTGCCGCGTTTGGGGCTGGTCCACTCACAGACTGCCCCGCGCGGTTGACACGAGCGCTAGCGCCGCAGCTACTCTTCCGTTGGCCGATCTTCGCTGTCGTCGTTCAGCAGATCTTCAATCGCTCTGTCGACGTCGTCGAGCTCAGGCTCTGCGCTCGACACACGGGCAATCAGTGACTCCGGGTCATCGATGTCTTCTCCCGAGGGAACGAGGTCCGGGTGCGACCAGAGGGAGTCTCGGCGTTCGGCGCCAACCGCATCCATAATTTTTTGCCACATGGCTGCTGCTTCGCGCAGCCTGCGGGGGCGCAACTCGAGCCCGATAAGTGTCGAGAATGCCGACTCTGCCGGCCCGCCAGATGCGCGCCGCCGCCGCACAGTTTCGGCGATAGCCTGAGATTTTGGAAGACGTTTTGTGGCATCGGCTGTGACAACATCCACCCAGCCTTCGATGAGGGCGAGAGTTGTCTCTAAGCGCGCGAGAGCAGCTTTTTGCTGATCGTTCTTCGGGGCCAAAAGCTCGCCAGCAGACATCGCGCGCTGAAGGCTTTCGGGATTACCGGGGTCGAAGTTCTCTGTCAGCTCTTCTAGGCGCCCAGTGTCGATCGTGATGCCCTGCGAGATCTCCGAAATAGCTGTGAGCATCTGAAGTCGAAGCCAGCGGGCATGGCGAAACAGTCTGGCGTGAGCGAGTTCGCGCACGGCCAAGTAGAGCTGCACTTGTTCTGGATCCACGTCAAGCCCGCGACCAAACTCAATGACATTCTGCGGAATTATCGCGGCCTGGAGTGCGTTCTCATCGCCGCTGCTCGCGTCGCCACCCAAGAGCGGGATACCGACATCCCCACCCGAAACTACTTCTGTAGAGAGCTGACCGACAACCTGCCCGAGCTGCATAGCGAAAAGGGTGCCGCCCACATTGCGCATGAGCTTGCTAGCGCCAGCGATCATCTCGCTCATCTCTTCTGGCGACTGTTCTTGCAGCACTCGTGTGAGGGCATCGGCGATGCTAGTGGCAACCGGCCCCGCCAACTGGGTCCAGATCGGCATTGTTGCCGTAACCCATTCCGTGCGGCTGATGATCTTGGGCGTACTGCTGAGTTCAGAAACGAATGTTGCTTCGTCGAGCCACAATGCGGCGACATGGAACGCTTGCTCAAGCGATTCGCGTTCAGCGGGCAGTGACGGTACGCGTTCTTTGTTGGCCACAGCCTTGGCTTGATCAAGCGCGAGATCCCAATTGATGCCGTCGTCACTGGATTGCAGTGCGTTTTGTAGTTGGCTCATAAGCTGGGCGACGAGAGCGGGGTCATTGCCAAGACCGGCGGCCCCGGCAAGCTTTGAAGGGTCTATCTCGGAATTGCCGGCAAGAAAATCGCGCAGCATGTCACGCAGCTCATCTTCAGGGCTGCGGTCACCAAATTCATCCGCTTCTCGATCCGAATTGTCAGACATAAAAACAACGCTAGCCGTTGTGCACGAGGAGCCGCTGAGATTTCACTTAGGCTTGCACTTTGGCGCTGCGCCCGTGGCGAACAACGGAGCTCGAAAGGTTGAACGTGGTTCTTTTCGATGGTTCCGTTGAGTCGCCGCGCACTCATCAACGCAAGGGCGTGCGAGTTGGTGGATGGATGGTGTCCATCACCATTTTTGCCATGTTCCTGTTTGCGCTCGTGCCCTCTCCGTACGTCATCGAGACGCCAGGGCCCGTTTTCAACACGCTCGGTACGGTGGTGATAAAGGGAAACGACGTTCCTCTCATCGAGATTGTGGATAAAGAAACGTATCCAACGTCTGGCGCACTCGATCTGCTCACAGTGAGCGCTCTCGGCAACCCCCAATCGCTGCCCAACTGGTTTGAGGTTGTCACCGCATGGTTTGACCCCAGCAAGGCAGTGCTGCCGGTTGATGTCGTCTACCCGCCCGGTTCCTCCATAAAAGAGGTGAATAAGGAGGGGCGTATCATGATGCAGAACTCCCAGAAGAATGCCATTGCCGCCGCGCTGACGGAATTGAACTACGACATTCCTCGGGTCGTGACGGTTGGGGCACTCACCGATGAGTCCGCGGCGGAGGGAATCCTCGAGCCCGGCGATGTGATTGTGGCGGTCAACAGTAAAACCGTGGTGTCGGTCGAGGGGATGCGCGCCATCATCGCCGATGTGGGAGCCGGGAACGCTGTGCCGATTGAGATTCTGCGAAACAACGAACCGATGACTGTCTCGGTTTTCCCCAAGCTCAGTAAAGAAACTCCGCGTGTTCCGCTCGTTGGCGTCATCCCCTCGATTGATTACTCATTTCCGTTCGAGGTGAAAATTCAGTTGGAGAACGTTGGTGGGCCAAGCGGCGGCCAGATGTTCGCGCTCGGCATCATCGACAAACTGACGCCGGGGGAGCTGAACGGCGGTGAGATGGTCGCAGGCACCGGCACGATCGACGCCAGCGGAACGGTTGGGGCGATTGGTGGCATCCGCCAGAAGATGTATGGTGCAGTGCGTTCGGGGGCAACGTGGTTTCTCGCCCCCACCTCGAATTGCGATGACGTGAGAGGCCATGTGCCATCTGGGCTGACTGTAATCCCCGTGGCGACACTCACAGAATCGCTCGCAGCGCTCACGGCAATCGAATCGGGAGCACCGGCAGCATCGTTGCCAACCTGTTCTGTGGGGTAATCGAGGAACACTCCCAGCGGTTCGCGGTTACCATGGGTTGTCCCCCTTCTTGAGCCAGGAGCGATTCCTTGACTTCGTCCAGCACCGAACGACAGCCCACCGGGCGCTCACGCGCCCCTCTGATGGCAGCTGTTGCCGTCATCGTTGCACTTGTGGTCTTGTTCTTCATTTTCTCGAACCTCTATGGTGAGTGGTTGTGGTACTCGCAACTCGGCTACCAGAGTGTACTCACCACGCAGTGGATTGCCACTGCGGTGATGTTCATCATCGGCTTCTTTGCCATGGCCATCCCAGTGTGGCTCAGCATCGAGATAGCCTTCCGCTGGCGACCCGTCTACGCGAAACTTAGTTCGCAGCTAGACAGGTACCAACAGGTCATCGAGCCGTTGCGCCGTCTCGCCATGTACGGAATCCCCGTGGTATTGGGACTTTTTGCCGGCTTTGCCACCAGTGCGAACTGGAAGCTTGCCCTTGAATGGCTCAACCGCACCCCTTCAGGCAAAACTGATCCGCAGTTCGGGTTAGATGTTTCGTTCTACTTCTTTGAGCTGCCGTTTTATCACGCGCTTCTTGCCTTTGTTTCTGCCATTATTCTGCTGTCGATCATCGGCGCGGTGGCGACGAGCTACCTCTACGGTGCGCTCAGGTTTAGCGGCCGAGAAGTTCGCATTTCTCGCTCAGCACGCATCCAGTTCGCCACGATGGGCGCCCTCTATCTCGCGGTTCAGGCAGTGAGTCTCTGGCTGGACCAGTACGGAACGATGGCGACACAATCCTCGACCGACCTCATCACGGGCGCATCCTACGCTGACGTGAATGCTGTCATTCCCGGTAAAGCGATCCTTGCTGGCATCGCCTTGCTTGTGGCGATCTTGTTCATAGTGACGGCGATTATCGGACGCTGGAAGCTCCCCATTATAGGAACGGCGCTGCTGCTCGTGAGCAGCATTCTCGTCGGTGGCGTGTACCCGTGGATTGTTCAAAAGTTCCAGGTCGACCCGAGTGCGCGCACCCTGGAGTCGCCATTCATTGAGCGAAACATTGCGGCCACCCGTGACGCTTACGGTGTCGCTGATGTCACCGAATCTCCATATAAGGCCGTGACGGATGCCGAGCCTGGCGCTCTGCGCAACGATGCAGAGACGACCGCCAACATCCGCATTCTCGACCCCGCTTTGGTGACGGAAGCTTTTGCTCAGCTTGAGCAGATCAAGCAGTACTACCAGTTCGCCCCCCACCTAGACGTGGACCGCTACACGATCGACGGCACGTCGCAAGACACCGTCATTGCGGTGCGCGAGCTAAACCAAGACGGCATTGGTTCATCTAGCAACTGGGTCAACGACCACATTGTGTACACGCACGGCTATGGTGTCGTGGCAGCGTACGGCAACCAGCGCACGTCCGATGGACTTCCCGTCTTCCTCGAGTCTGGAATTCCAAGCACCGGGGCGCTCGGCGATTTCCAGCCGCGCGTGTACTTCGGTGAAAGCTCACCTGATTACTCGATTGTTGGTGCGCCCAAGGGCGGCGCGGCGGCAGAACTCGACTACCCGTCAGGCTCAGAAGAGAACAGTCAGAATGCGACCACCACGTATGACGGTGACGGCGGTCCGAAGCTTGACAACTTCTTCAACAAGATCGTTTACGCGATGAAATTCCAGTCGGAGCAGATTCTTCTCTCCAGTGACGTGAACGATTCCTCGCAGATTCTGTATGATCGCGATCCGGCCACGCGAGTGCAGAAGGTTGCCCCGTACCTCACCCTCGATACAGACCCGTACCCGTCTGTCGTTGACGGGAAGATCATGTGGATCGTCGACGGTTATACGACGAGCGACCAGTACCCGTACTCGACCGTGGAGCAGCTTTCGAATGCGATTGCTGACACCTACACACCGACGCCGTTGTTTGCCATGGACGACATCAACTACATCCGCAACTCGGTGAAGGCCACCGTGGATGCGTACACGGGCGAGGTGACTTTGTACGCGTGGGATGATTCAGACCCAATCCTAAAGACGTGGCAAAAGATCTTCCCCACGACGATTAAGCCAATGAGCGCCATGAGCCCTGATCTCCTGAGCCACGTGCGTTACCCCGCAGACCTCTTCAAAGTTCAGCGGGCGATCCTCGGCACGTACCACGTGACCGATACGAACTCGTGGTTCTCTAGTGATGACGCGTGGGTCACTCCGCCCGACCCGACTCAGGACGCCGCTGGTGCGCGACTGCAGCCGCCGTACTACCTCACGATGCAGGTGCCAGGTACGGAATCTCCCGCGTTTACGATCTACTCCACCTATATTCCGAAGGAGTCGGGTGACAAGGCGCGAAGCATTCTCACCGGATATCTTGCGGTGAACGCGGATGCGGGGAACACGCCGGGCAAGATCTCGCCGGACTACGGCAAGTTCACATTGCTCACGCTTCCGAAGGCCGAGACTGTGCCAGGCCCAGGTCAGGTGCAGAACAACTTCAACTCCGACCCGACAGTGTCGACCGAGCTGAACCTGCTTAGTCAGGGTTCCACGAGTGTTATCAAGGGCAACCTGCTGACGCTGCCGGTGGGTGGTGGACTGCTCTACGTGCAGCCCGTCTACATCAAGTCGACGGGGGAGACCAGTTACCCGCTGCTGAAGAAGGTTCTTGTGGCCTTCGGTGACAAGATCGCCTTCGAGCCGACGCTGGATGCCGCTCTCGACAAGATCTTCGGTGGTGACTCCGGCGCTTCTGCTGGTGACGGTGGCACTCCTGCCGATCCGGGCACAGGTACGCCAGGAACCGATACGCCCGGCACGGATGCGCCGGGTACGGATGTGCCGACAACGCCGTCCCAGAATGCAGCGCTCGACGCCGCACTCAAGGATGCCGCCGCGGCGCTCAAGGACCGTGAGGCTGCCTACGCTGCTAACGACCTCGTTGCGGCCGCTCAGGCGGACAAGAAGCTGCAGGATGCCCTCGAGGCCGCCATCGCAGCATCCGGTGTCGCTCCGTAGTCGTTTTCGGGGGCAATTGCTTAGCGCGATGGCCCCCGGGCGGAGCACCCGAAACACTGTGTTAGAGTTGACCTTCGTAACGCGGGGTGGAGCAGTTCGGTAGCTCGCCGGGCTCATAACCCGGAGGTCACAGGTTCAAATCCTGTCCCCGCAACGCAATGCTTGTCAGGTTAGTTCTGGCACGCGAGTGAAGGCCCGAAACCGCAAGGTTCCGGGCCTTCACCTTTTATGTGAGTTTTCGCGCCTGTCACCTAGATTTTGGTCATCGCGGTAACTAGGTGAAAGGCCAGCATTATGACAGAGCAACTCGCCGCTTCCACCGAGGGGCACCTGTCAGAGAGCGTGGATTAGCTGAATGGCTGCCATTGAGGTGCACGTGGTTCAGTGCTCACCGCTCAGCAATCTCGAGCTCGCGCGGGCTTTGTTGGGCTTCCAACATGCTGCGTACGCGGTCGAGGCGGAATTGATCGGTGATGATCGAATACCGGGACTGCACGAGAGCGCAGAAGAACTGCAGGCAGCGGATCTCTTGTGGCTGGCATGCCGACTGATTCTGCAGCTACTGCCCGCTCGCTAACTCCTCGACCGTGACGAATCGGTATCCGTCCTTTCTGAGCGAATCAATGATGAGCGCGGTAGCTTCTTGAGTTTTCGTGCGACCGTTCATGGGGTGGAGCAAAATGATGGACCCCGGGCGCACCGTGTCCATCACTATGTCGTGCAAAAGCTTGGGTGTTTGTGTCTCGTCATAGAAATCTTCGGGGGCCACATCCCAGGTGATGGTGCGGGTGCCTCGCTCGTTCAAGACCCATGGCAGAACAACAAGCTTCTTTCCGTAGGGCGGTCGAAAATCTATACTCCCCTTGTATCCGCTCGCGCGAATCAGCTTGTCGGTGTCATCTAACTCGTCCCGCACCTCCTGCGGGTTGACGAACCACATGTGGTTGTGGTTCCACGAGTGGTTACCCACTTGATGCCCTGCGTCCACAATCAACTTGGTTTGAACGGGATGCCGGTACATTGATCGGCCGGTGAGAAAGAAGGTGCCCGTGACGTTCTTGTCATTCAAGATTTTCAGCACGGCTTCTGTGTCGTCGGGAGTCGGCCCATCATCGAACGTCAGGGCAACAACTTTGTCGGTGGTCTCGACCCTCTGAATCAGTTCGCCAAACAACTGAGTTCGGCGGGAGTTGCTCAGAGCGTTCGCACCAATACCGAGCAAAACAACGAGAACGATTGCGCCGGCAATCCACGAGAAGGTCGTGCGACGTCGGCTGCTCATACACGTCAGTATTTCATGTTGGACCTGCTGCGATGACTGGTGCGCCTGTCATCCAGGCATGTGTTGTCGGTGCGCGAATATTTTTCTAAACCTCGTAGTCGAGTTTGTATCGCTGGGTACCATCGGCTTCGACTGTGAGGTTGAGTGTTCCGGTGATGCCTGTGAGGGCCCCGTGCCCAGAGCCAGGCACGACCTCGTAGTGCACCGTGTGTGTGCCTTTGTGCATTGTGCCGAACTGTTGCAGAGCGAAGCCTCCATCGTTGCCGCCAAGGCGACCGCGTACGATCTCGATTGCAATGTATCCGGCTTCGCCCGCCTGCGGATCTCCGGCGGACAATATCAGGCCAACTCCTTCAGCCTCAAGTTCACCATGAAACACTCTCGTGAAATCTAGCCGATCCACAGCTCCGGCGAACTCTGCGCGGCCCGGGGTCGTTTCAATTTCAAAAGGCCCTCTCGCGATAGTCACTCCATGAGGTTAGCGGGGTTGCGGCGCTTATGCCGACCCGCTTTTGTTGACGCTAAGAATGCTTCAGCCCCCGCGCATGCGAGTTCTAACGCTGCAACGGGCTGACCAGAGACGGCGAGAAGGAGCACGAGTGCGGTGGCGCTGACTGGCCCCGTGCCATGCTCAAACGCGGTGTCGGTACCAACCAACCGCCATCCCGCAATCTAACCAGAGTCGCGATGGTGACACTCACTACTTTCGCCCGGCCAATCACGACGGATGCCGTCCCGTTGTCTCATAATGGGGCCAAAATGATGGGAGTTGGAAGCGTTGTGGCGGTTATCTTTCGAGCACGACGGCAAGACCCTGACCCACACCGATGCAAATCGCGGCAACACCGACTCCGCCACCTCGACGGACCAACTCGTGCGCGACATGGCCGATGATCCGTGCCCCGGATGCACCAAGGGGGTGACCGATGGCAATCGCACCACCGTGCATGTTTACTTTCTCAGGATCGAGGTCTGGCCAGAGCTTCAGACAGGCCAAACTTTGTGAGGCGAATGCTTCGTTAAGTTCAACGACGTCGACATCCGCCCAGGTTTTTCCGGCCCTCGCGAGGGCTTTGTTGGCCGCCTCAACGGGAGCGATACCGAAAATGTTGGGGTCAACAGCGTGAACGCTTCGAGAAACTATTCGCGCAAGCGGTTCGGTGGCGAGCGCATTCTCGGCGCCGATGACTAGTGCCCCCGCACCGTCGTTGAGTGGTGAGGAGTTTCCGGCTGTGACCGACCCGACGGCGCGGAAGGCGGGCTTCAGCGCCGCAAGCGTTTCGAGCGTCGAGTCCGCGCGAATGCCCTCATCGCGCGAAAGTTTTACCCCAGGCACTGTGACAACTTCGTTGTCGTAGACGCCAGAATCCCAGGCAGTTGCGGCGAGCTGGTGGCTGCGCAAGGCGAACGCGTCTTGTTCTTCGCGACTGATGTCGTAGCGGTCGGCGAGAATCTCTGCGGTCTCACCGAGCGACACGCTCCACTGATCTGGCATGTTCGGGTTGATCATTCGCCACCCGATCGTGGTGGAATGCATTGTTTCGTTCCCCGCAGGGAATTGCTTCTCTGGCTTCAATACAACCCACGGTGCTCGGCTCATCGACTCGACACCGCCCGCAAGCATGAGCGTGGCGTCCCCGGTTTCGATCGCCCGGCTGGCCTGGATGACAGCTTCAACGCCGGACCCACACAACCGGTTGACCGTGACTCCTGGAATAGATGTGGGGAACCCCGCAAGAAGCGCGGCCATTCGCGCGACGTTGCGGTTGTCTTCTCCCGCACCGTTCGCGTCACCCAGAATAATGTCGTCGACGGATGCCGGGTCAAGTGAGGGGTTGCGTTCAAGAAGTTGCGCAAGCACGGTGGCGGCAAGGTCGTCTGGTCGAATACCACTCAGCGCTTTACCGAACCGACCAAACGGCGTGCGCACGGCATCGAACACAAAACTGGCGGACATCCGTCTCCCTCGGTCGCGGGCACATGTGGCACCCACTCGCAGCGTATCCGCGTGTGCTGCTCTTCGGCAACGCGAAACTGTCATTCATCATTGGGCGAGCGTCGTCAAGGCATCCCACACGTTGCTCGTAAACTGAGGCCATGGCTGACAACACCACGGCGATTGCCGTCGCCCAGTTCGCGCCGAGCGACGACAAGACCGCGAACCTTCAGCGCATCCGGGAACTTGCGGAACGCGCGGTTTCTCGCGGGGCGAAACTTGTTGTTTTTCCTGAGTACTCATCGTTCTTCGTTCCAGAGTTTGGGAAACACTCTGTGGTCGCCGCTGAACCAATCGATGGCCCGTTCGCTACCGCTCTGTCGTCGCTCGCCGCAGAACTCGGGGTGCATCTTGTTGCCGGGATGCTCGAAACCTCGTCGGATGATGGTCGTTTCTCGAATACCCTTGTCGCGTTTAATGGTTCGGGTGCGCTTGTGGCAAAGTACCGCAAGATTCACCTTTACGATGCGTTCGGCCAGAAGGAATCTGACTGGGTCGTCGCCGGGCCGATCGAGCAGCCCGAGACCTTCGTTATCGACGGAATTACTGTCGGCTTGCAGACCTGTTACGACGTACGTTTTCCTGAGGTTACGCGCCGCATTGTGGATGCTGGAGCCGATCTCGTTCTGCTGCCCAGCGAGTGGGTGCGTGGGCCTCTCAAGGAGCACCACTGGCGCACACTCGTTACTGCGCGGGCACTGGAGAACACCGTGTACGTTGCTGCCGCCGACCACGCCCCGCCTATTGGCGCGGGCAACAGCATGATCGTCGACCCCATGGGGGTTGAAATTGCGGCGATCGGCGAGAACACAGATGTCGCGCTCGGCTGGATCTCCACCGCTCGCATTGCAGAGGTACGCGCCATGAACCCTGCGCTTCAGCTGCGGCGTTTTTGTGTGACAGAAGGCTGATTTTGTGATCAGAGGCGCTAACTGTTCCGATCCGGCAGTTGAGGCCGTAAAGTGGACACTTACGCGTTTCATCAGGGGGAAATGATGTCCGAACCGTATCGCGTGATCGTTGTTGAAGACGATCTCGATGTCGCAGAATATACGAAAACCATTCTTGAGAACAAGTTGGGCTGTACTGTTCTCACTTTTGCTGACCCGCGGAAAGTGCGCGACGAGTTCGAAAGTTTCGCACCAGACGTCATCGTGACAGACATCGAGATGCCGGGAATGTCTGGTCTTGAGCTTATTGAGCAGCTCCGCGAGGTGGATCCTAGTATTCCTGTCATTGTGATGACTGCTCACGCTTCCATTGACTATGCGGTAACAGCGTTGCGAAACAATGCGAATGAATTTCTTACAAAGCCGGTGTCATCTGCTGATCTTGTGGCGCATGTGAAACGGTTGGCAGAGGATGCACGCGCGGTGAAATCACGCGCACCTAAGCGTTCCATCGTGCTTGCTATCGGCGCGCATCCTGATGATGTGGAGATCGGTGTCGGCGGGACGCTTGCCGCGCATCGGAGCGCCGGTGATCCTGTGACGATTCTCACGCTTTCGCGCGGGGCGCGTGAGGGGGGAATTAAGGTCGCATGGGAGGAAGGCACCGCCTCCGCGCAGGTGATTGGTGCACGTCTTCTTATGGAGGATGTCACAGAAAATGAAATTCACCCCGAGGTTGCGATTGAGGTCATTAAGCGAACCATCACGCAGATGAATCCAACCGTGATCTACGTGCACAGCAAAAATGATCGCCATCAAGATCACCGCACCGTTTTCGATGCGACTATAGCCGCGGCAGACACCGTAGGCTCGATCGTCTGTTATCAAAGTTCGACGGCGACTGTCGATTTTCAACCCAACCGTTTCGTGGCGGTCGATGATTTCACTGACACCAAAGTCGAGATGTTGAGTTGCTTTGCACAGCACGGAGACCGCCCTCGTTTTCTCGAACCAGACTTCGCTCTGGCGACAGCTCGTTATTGGTCCCGGTACGGTCAGAGTCGCTTTTGTGAACCGCTTGAGATCATTCGCGAGTCGGCGGAGGTCAGGTAGACCCATGTTGGGCATGGTTGAGCAACGCACCGTGAAGGTCCTGATCGTCGAGGATGGCGAAGACCAGCGGTTCCTGTTT
>JBBSQX010000013.1:0-89870 GCA_038243605.1 Actinomycetales bacterium | reverse complement strand
GTGTGGGGTTCTCGTTTTAGCCGTTACGCGGGTGGGCGTCTACGCGGGTTTTTTCCCGCGGGGGGGGGGGTGCGCCCCGCCCGGCGCGCGATTAAACAACCCTTCCGCTTAATGCGGTGACGTTCGCGTGGCAGGTCACACGTTTTTTGTTGACGGTGGGACTGACGCCTCGTTGCGCGGTGACACCATCTAGTCACACGCCTGCGCGGGGTGGAGTTTGACGACGGCTATGGGGTTAGTGCGGCAATGCATTTTCGATGGCATCGACGACGTCGGGGGAGTCGGGGGTGACGGCCGAACGGAACCGCTGCACTGTGCCGTCTGGTGAAATCAGGAATTTTTCGAAGTTCCACTTCACTTTGCCTGCCTCACCGCTGGCATCCGTTGCTTTCGTGAGTTCCGCGAAAAGCGGATGCGCACTTCGACCTTTTACGTTGACTTTCTCGAACATCGGAAAAGTCACTCCGTAGTTCATGGTGCAAAAGTCTTTGATTTGCTCTGCGCTACCAGGCTCTTGAAACAAAAACTGGTTACTGGGAAATCCGAGAACGGTAAAGCCTCGTTCTGAGTACTTCTTGTAGAGATCTTCGAGCCCCGCATATTGCGGAGTGAAACCGCACTTCGAGGCCACATTGACGATCATCACGGCTTTGCCCGTGAAGGCAGCGAGACTGGTTTCTTCGCCGTCGATGGTGGTCAGCGAAATATCTTTGAGATCCATGCCTCCACACTACGTTTCGCGACGCTGTCGCGCTGGAATGAGTAGTCGCCTGCCTCAAGCCTGCGGAGTTAGCCAAGAAGTGACGAGAACAAGGTAAAAAGTGTGCTTAGTGCCAGAACCGCAGCGGTGGGCACGAGGGAGCAGATCAAGAACACGATAAGTGGCGCCCATCCGTGGCCGACCGCACGGCTCACGTGAACCCCGCGCACGATCAAGTAAACGAGAGGGCCGAGAATCATCCACCAGTGAGATGCTGCCTTCGGATGCATGGAGTTGAGCAGCACCTTGTGGTCATGAATAGCGAAGGCGATGGAAATTACATAAAGAACAAAGCTGGCCAACGAAATAAGAAAGGTTGTGAAGAAGTCGCCGAGGCCCAAAGCTAACGCAAGGAGTACGACCGTAGACCAAATTGGTACCGTTGCAATTGCCCACACCGACCCCGTGTACGCACGAGTTGGCTGGAAGTGCATTGTCGCCTTGACACCCATTGAAACGAAACCTTGGGAATCATCTCGACGTTTCAGTGGTCGGTAGGGGTCGACAGGCGGGAGTTCTGCGTCCGTGCGAACGGCCACAGGTGAGAAGTAGCGGTTCTGCTGAACTGGAGCGAGCGGGGGAGCCTCTGGCTCGCGTGGGCGGATGGTTTGAGTCCACTGGTCGCCATCCCACCAACGTGCTTGAGAACCATCCGCGGGGTCTGGGTACCATCCAGCGATAATCACCGTGCCCGGCGTATCGATCGACATAGCTCTCCCTGAGGTTTGGTGTTCAGTCCCTCTATCGGGTGCCGTTCCCTCTTGCCACGCTAGTTGTTTCGCGAGCGCTGAGCAGGCCCCATTTCGCGGGTCGAGGATCGCGCGTTCATGCGCGATGGTTATACGTGCGGGCCCTTCCCGCGTAACGTTGACTATGTAGCTACTCGCACGCTGCGAATAAGGGGAGACGATGACGGAGTGCATCCACGGGTTAGACACTGAGCGATGCGATGCGTGTTCGCCCCGTAAGACGAGTGCAGAAGTCGCCGCAGCAGGTGCTGTTAAGCCGACGCGTGCGCGTACACAACGAGCGTCGCGGGCGAGTGCTTCTTCCAAGCAGATTGCCGTTGATCCTGGCACTCGACGCATTTTTCACCTCACCCACCTGAAGAACCTTGAGGGCATCCTTGCCCAGCAGCAGATTCTTTCAGATGCCTCAGGGGCACGCCCCGTCATCGACATTTCTTCTGCCGACAATCGTGAGCTCCGGCGCGAAGCAAGCGCGGGGACTGCCGCCGTCGCGACGTACGTTCCGTTCTTTCTCGCCCCAGATGCCATCCTTTGGGAAGGCCTGCGCAGTGGTATCGCTAACTTCCGGTTCTCAGAGGATGTTGAGCGTATCCCGGCGTCCGAGTTTGTGATGCTTGTCGGCTCCGTGCGTGGCGCAGGCGTTGATGCTGTGATTGCCGACGGTGATGCAGCAGACCCAACAACGCACTTTAGTTCGCCGGATATGCTCGGTGGCCGCATGCCGCGACGGGTTTTTGAAGAAGAAGATTCGCTTCGTTCAGCCGAGTTTCTTGTACCAAATGCGTTTCCGTTTTCCTCCGTCACGCTTGTGGGTGTTGCGAACGACAAGGTGCGCACTCAGGTGCGCGCACTCATCGGGGCGCACGGCCATTCGCAAAAGGTGTCAGTGTATCCGCCCTGGTTCCAGCGGCCGTAGTTTTGCGCGCGTACCTACCGCTGACGCGGCGGGTTCCAACGCTGCATTCGAGAGGCTGACGCCCCCACGAGCGCATTCGGGGCTAGTCGAAGCATGATGTCGCGTACCTTCACGCGGGAGGGTGAATCGCATTGCGCTATTGTGCTCATGCTTCGCGACCGGCGTGCGATTGCTTGGCTGCGGCGGCGTCGCACGCGGTCGTATTCCTGAAGTGCGGCATCAACTTCCGTGTCGGTTCGAGTGCCTCTCAGAAGGAGCGTGAGGGTTGCAGCATCTTCGATAGCTTGCCCTGCACCCTGGCCGAGATCCGGCGTCATTGCGTGTGCAGCGTCACCAAGAAGAACAACTCGACCCCGAACGAAACTGGTGAGGGGTGACGCCAGATCGTAGATGTCATGGCGACTGATGGCGCGCGTTTCCGTCGCCTCCACGAGCGCACGGATGGGGGAGTGCCATGAGCTGAAGCGGCCAAGAACTGCCACTTTCTCATCGTCTGCGGTAGAGCTTTCTGGCACATTAGCGGTCGCGAACCAGTACACGCGACCGTCGGGGAGCGGAGCGATGCCAAACCGCATGCCACTGCCCCAGGTCTCACCGGCCTCGCCATGCACGTCAAACGGCTTCGTGGTGATGCCGCGCCACGCGGTGTATCCGGAGTAGCGCACGCCAGTATCGAGGCCTACCGCCTCGCGACTGCTGCTTTGGATGCCGTCGGCTGCGACGACAAGATCGAAGTTAGCCGCGCTTCCCGCGACCGGATCTGCGGTATCGCCATCAACAGTGCTGGTGACGGTAACCGTGGGAGAACCATCGCTGGCAACATCAGCTTGGCAGCCGACATGGAGTATTCCTGGCTCGAGGTAGCCTGCCAGGGCGCCGTGCAAATCTACGCGGTGAAGTATGCGTGTTGTCGCAAGAGATTTTGGGGGCACGGTAACGAGCCATCGTCCGTCTGGCGTGCGCTGACCTGCGCGAAACTTTGCGGGGCCCTGGTTCGTGAGAGGCGCAACGACGTCGGCAAGGCCGACGCTCTCGAGCGCAGCGAAGCTGTTGCCGAAGAGCGAGATTCCTGCACCAACGGCGCCGGGCTGTGGTCTCCGCTCAAGAATTGTGACGGCATGACCGTCTCGCTGTAATGCGGCGGCAGTGACTAGTCCACCAATGCCCGCTCCGATGATGGCGATACGCATGAGACCTCCGAATCCAATCTATCGTGGTGGTGCGTTTGTTCAGTCGCATATTCGAGCATGAGCGCACGTTGCTGATGGTCGTGACATCTATCAAAAAGCGTAGCTCAGCGACACTTTTGCTGCTTTTTCGGTTATCGCGGTCGGAATCGACGAAATCGTCTGGTTCGAGAAAACCAAGGTTTGGATGAAGGAGAGCGACGCGAGTATGCCAACGGCAGGCGCATCGTGATGCCGTCCATTTGATGTTCGTTACGCTTTAGTTATGGCGAACGAATTTTCGAGGACACCACTCCCATCGTCCATCGTCGATCGCATGTCTGCATCCGGCCTTCAGATTTCTCTAGTGGATACCGCAGACGCCCACGTTTTCGAGCCTTGGGTGCGTTCCAAGACTCGGGGTTTTCATGAACCCAGTCCCGTCGGTGCGGCGATGGCCTCGCAGTGCGCGAGTAAACGTGATCGTCGCGTAACAGGAGTGTGGGAGCGTGGGGCTTCTCCAACCGATGAGCCCGTCGGCACAGTATCATCATGGGCCGTGGACATCACTGTGTCGCCTAACCGTGCGGTGGCCGCGTGGGCGATCAGCTCCGTGACGGTGGCCGCCACTCATAGGCGACGCGGTATTGCGCGTGCGCTATTAGACGCCGAGCTTGCTACCGCATCGAGTCTTGGCCTTGCGATCGCTGCTATTACAGTGTCGGAGTCGACTATCTACGGTCGCTTTGGTTTTGCCGCTGCCGCAGACGTTTCTCACCTCTCTATAGAAACCCACCGCGCCGCTATGTATGGCAGCGTGGCTGAGGGGCGTACATGTTTCGTTTCTCTCGATCAGGCGCGCGAGATGCTGCCATATCTTCACGACCTCTCTCGCGTGCAGATCCCCGGCCAGATCGATGTGGGGGCTGGGCTGTGGGATGAGCTCTCGGGGCGAGATGGCAAACATCCCGACAAGGCGGAGTCGTTGCGCGCTGTGCAATACGAAGACGTAGAGGGTGACATCCAAGGCATCGTGATTTACCGGGTAACTGGAGGCGATCAGGATTTCACGAAGCACGTGCTTCAGGTGGAGTACTTCCTGTCGATCACGCCAGATGCCTATTCATCTCTGTGGCGTTTTCTACTCAGCGTTGACCTCGTTTCACAGGTTAAGGCACCGCTTCGCTCAGTAGACGAGCCTCTTCGATGGCAACTGGTGGACCAGCGAGCGCTCACAGAAACCCGGGAAGATCACCTATGGGTGCGAATTCTGGATGTTGCGGCGGCGCTTGAAGCGCGCAACTACAGCGCCGACGGTCAGATTGGTTTCGATGTGAGTGACGATCAGGGTTACACATCGGGTCGGTATGTGCTTGCGGTCACGGATCGTGCGGGAGTGGTGAGCCGCGTTGACCGCCAGTATGCTGACGGGACGCCTGTACTGACCCTGTCGGTCAATGAGCTCTCTGCCCTGTATCTTGGTGGGGTTCCCGCAAGAACGCTTGAGCGTGCGGGCAGGGTAATTGGTTCTACTCCCGAAGCTACTTTGTTAGCAGACGCGATGTTGCGCTCATCGATCACACCGTGGCTCGATGTGTGGTTTTAGGGCACGAAAGACTTGAGCAGCTGCTTCGTCCTGCTTAGTGACCGGTGCCGATCCACAGCACGTCGCGAGCTCGAGTCGCTGCCACATAGCGTTCACGGATCGCGCGAGCCGCAGTTTCGTCATCGCACGAGTGCGTGTGTGTCGCCCAGGGCAGCATCACCATTTTAAACTCGAGACCTTTCGCGCGTTTGGTCGTGCCTATTTTTACCAACGCGGCAGGGAGACCCGCGTACTCGAGCAGGTTGATCGTCGGGATGTTTGCCCCTGCGAGCAACTTCTCATAAGCAGCTACTTCACCGTTTGTGTCGCAAAGTATCGCAATATCCCCGAGCCTCATTTCCCCTCTACCAATCGCGTGACGAATTCGCGTGACCACGGCGGCGTCGTGAGCTGCACGCGTCGCGAAACGCTGTTGCTCTGGTGCGGAGCCATGACGGGTGTCAGAAAATCTTCGTCTGGTCGTTGTTACGGTGGCGCTGCTGTCATCAATGTCGAAGTAGTTGTCCTCGGCGATCAGGCTCTCGGCAAACTCCTGAATCTCCGCGGTGTTTCGGTAGTTCCGATCCATCACGACGCCGCGTCCGGCCAGAGAGATTCCAGCTTCTGAAAGCACGTAACCGCCCGGGTAGATACTTTGCTGACCATCACCGATAAGTGTGAACACATCCGGCCCATCACCCACGAGCGAGAAGAGCAGCCGAATCATGGCGAGCGACAGATCTTGTGCCTCGTCAACGATGACCGCTGAGTAGCGCTTGAGCGGGTGTTTGAGTAGCGAGGCTTCGGCCAGCAAGACAATGTCGTGGAAGTCGCTTAAGCCTTCTTTGCGCAGCAGGGTGTCGTAGGCCTGACACAGCGCCCACACTGCCCGTCGGTCATCAACGTTGAGGCGTAGCATCCGCCCTGGCCTCGCGCAGTCCGCGTACTGGTCGAAGGTCACAAAACCGCGACCTTTGATGACTGCTGCCACCTCTTCTTGCCAGTAGGGCAGGGGGCGTTGACGTGCGAGCCTCGCACGCTGCTCCAACTCGAGCCCGTTCCACGCCTGATCGAGCAGTTGAGTTGCGCGACGAGAGTTGATCTTCACCCGAATGTCTCGCGTGCGCAGAAGGTCTGTCGCGAAACCATGCACGTGTATAAAGTCGACGCGATCCGCCACTTCCGGTGCCATGCGCTTCAGTAGATTGGCCATGACGGCGGGCAAAGTTCGAACGAACGTCGTGAAGAGGATGCGACCTTGTGGGTGAACCCTCGCCAGGTACGCTGCACGGTGGAGTCCCACCACTGTCTTGCCGGTTCCGGCCCCACCCCGGATGCGCGCTGGCCCGTTGAAAGTGCGACGCACGAGGGCAGCCTGGGTGGGGTGGAGAAACGTCATCCAGTCCTCTACCGGTGCGGCGAGCTCGGCCTCAGTGAGGGCGTCGTTCACTTCCTGTTCGCTGAGAAGCGCGCCATCTTCGAGCATCGGGTCGCACAACTCTGCCAACACAGGAGTTTTCACCACGACAGCAGTAACTATTTCCGAACGTTGGGGCCCGGAATATGCCGGAAAGTACTTCATCGCGATCGCGAGCACGCTCTCAACCTGAGATGGTGTGAGGCGTCGTCCACGAGCCATCAAATGCTTGTGAACGTCGGCCTCGCCCACCACCTCAACGGTGCCGACGTCGCCCATTTTACCGCGGTGGTTTACCATCACGAGCAGTGGATGAATCTCGCCGGGTGCAAGGCCAACTTGCACAAACGCGTCTTCTGCGTCGTATGCGACATCCGCGAGCCGCAAAACCTCATCGGTCACATCGGCTTGGTCGCGAAAAATGGAGCCGCCAGCCACCTGGAAATCATTCCAGTGCTTTGAGTCAACGATCCACACCCCAGAGGGCCCGACAACAATGAGGTCAAGTTGCGCGTTCTTGAAGCCGGGCCAATGGCGGTCAGGCAAGAGAAAGTACCCATGGGCGGTGAGCGGCGAAAGCCGACTGGCCAAGCGCCTCTCGGCAATCGCGGCAGCAGCGAACTTTCCTGCGGACGCGGTTGCGCGCTCCGCCTCGACGCGAAAACTGCTCGCCATCGCACTTTGACGCTGCGCTTCTTGCGCGGCAGAGGTTCCGGCCGACATCCACACCCCCCGATTGGATGTTTACAGTCTGCCAGTGAAGCGTGCAATTTGGGTGCCATGCGCCCCGGTTTGGGGGCAACCAAACCGGGGAAAAAAAGAGCGCAGTCAGACCCCTAAAACAACCTTTCGCACCGCATCCACAACCCACTTTGTGTACTGTTCATGGCTCCAACCAGCCTGCGCAACAAGCTGTTCGTAGCCTTCAGGGGAGATTAGAAATGCGAGCGCATCTGCGAGCTCTGAGCGAGGCGTTCTCGTGGTGATCATGCCACGACGGTCGCACTCAGTTATCGCGTTGTTCATGTCCTTTTCCGTGCGCTGAAGAAAGTCGCCGAGCACATGGTGGACCCTCTCATCAGAGGATGCCGCTGCCACGAACGCAGACCACAGACGACTTGTTCGGCGCCGGCCATCCGTGATGAAGCCGATCATCTGCGCCGCAAATTCGTCGTTGTCCTTAAGCGCCATCATCGCGCGAACTGCGTCGCGTTCCTCAAAGCTCTCGTGGCCCTCTGCCCCCGAAAATACGTGTTCGAATGCGTTAATTAAGAGGGCGCTTTTGGGCCCATTCAGCTTTACTGTTTCTACCGAAACGCCCGCAACAGCAGCGATGTCTCGAAGCGACGTTCCAGCGAAACCGCTATCGGAGAAGCACTGTGCGGAGGCGTCGAGAACTCGTCGACGCGTGTTCGCGGCCTGCTCCGCGCGCAACGCCGACGTGTAGGTGCGAGTAGGTTCCAACGTCATTTTGACTACCCTAAGGGGTTCTGAAAGACGGCGTTGTTGACCCCGAGAATTAACCAGACTTTCCGGTGGGCGACCTAACGTCGTGGCATGACAGCACACAGGATCAACCAGACACGCGTGCCTACTGCGCTCCTCGCTGCAGGGCTTGCCACAACACTCGCCCTCTGCACGACTAATCGCGACTGACCGCCGACGCCACCTGCTGCACAATGACACACAATCCAATACTGCGCACCGTGCCCTCGCCAAACTCGAGAATGAATTCAATGGCGAGGTGCTCATCGTCACCCAAAACATTGACGATCTGCACGAGCGCGCTGGAAGTCGCAACGTCATCCACACGCATGGTGAACTTCTCAAACCTCACTGCGAAAACTGCGGCACGGTTACCGATCTGCGCGGCGATCTCACCGTTGATGACGCGTGCGACAAATGTGGCGCACGGTTGCGACCCCATATCGTGTGGTTCGGCGAAGTGCCGTTGCGGATGGAAGAGACGTTTACGGCGTTGGAACTCTGCAACCTGTTCGTCGCCATCGGCACGAGTGGCAACGTATATCCTGCCGCGGGATTCGTAAAACTTGCTCGCTGCGCTGGGGCGCATACTGTCGAGATTAACCTAGACGAATCTGAAGTGAACTCCGACTTCGAAGAAACCAGACTCGGGTTCGCGAGTGAACAAGTTGACCGGTGGGTCGCAGAACTTCTCGCTATTGCTCCTCGCAAATAACTGCCGGGATACTCCGATCATGCTGGCGTTGGTAGCCCGCGTAACAACGACACAACGACAACCCAGCTGCTATCGCCGTGCACGGGCGGTGAGGATTGCAGAACGACACAGTGTCATTACCAGCTACTTCGTGATCCCCAGTTCGTTCACAGTGACGCCAAGACAGTTGTCCTCAACGAAATTCATTCCCGCCTTTTTGGCAATGGAACTCGCCTTCGTTGATGTGATGCCAAGCTGCAACCACAGAGTCTTAGCTCCGATGGCTGCCGCCTGCTCAGCGACATCCCCGGCCTCGTCAGAGGGGCGGAAGACATCGACAATATCGACGGGAACGGGAATATCCGCGAGGGACTTGTAGACCTTTTGACCGAGAATCTCTTCCGCACTTGGGTTCACGGGAATCACTGTAAAACCCGCGTTAAGCAGCCAGCGCGGAATGCGGTTTGCTGCCTTCTTTTCGTTAGAGGAAGCCCCCACGACAGCAATCGTCGTAGACCCCTCGAGAATCGCACCCAGGCGTGGGTCAGTCATTTAGTCTCTCCTTCTGGTTAGCTTCAGAATACCGTTCAGCCCGCGAGCTGTGCAGTGACAAAGGAGACGATGTCTGCCAACTCGTCCTGAGAAACTGTGTGAGCCATCGGATAGCGGTGTGCTTCTACCGCTGTGTGCTCTGCAAGCCATTGACCGGTGTTCTCGACGGCGCTAATCGGAATGATGTCATCCACGTCGCCATGCCCCCAAAACGCAGGCACGCGGGGGTTCCGGGCCGCGAGTGCCGCATCGTTGGGATGCTGCGCTGGGGAAACAAAACCACTTAGCTGCAAGATGTAGTCAAAACGCTCCGGTGTCTCTCGCATCAACTGCAATGCCATGCACCCGCCTTGAGAGAAGCCCATGAGTCCAATTCCGGATGGCGAGACCTCCAGGCCGTCAATCCACGCCAGAACCGCCTGCGCGGAGGCGTCCAGAAGGGAGGTGTCATCGCCGCTTCTCGTGGAGGTATCGAACCACGCGAATCCGCCGCCGTAGGTCAAGGGTGCACGCAAGGAGGCGACGACTAACCCAGCTGGCATGAAGCGGTTCAATCCGAAAAGGTCGCCCTCGTGACTCCCGAGGCCATGCATCATCACGAGAAGCGGTTTGCCAGCGCGCTCCTCAGGCGGCACGTTCCAGAGAACGGCATGCGGGTCAATCCACTGGATGGGGAGGGGGCCAGACTGATGCTCGCTCATGCCCTCCAGCCTATTAGCCCGTGAGGAGCGCGCTGAGCCTGTCGTATGCGTGTCTAGTTCATCCGAAGAATATTCGGGGCCCATGACGTGATGGGAGCTGCCGGCGATGCGAACTCGGTGTTGACGGTTTTCCACTTCTGAATCTTTGGCCCAACCCAGAGCAGGTAGATACCCAACGTGATGATAATCAGAAGCCACCACAAAACCCAGCGCCCAAGAAGCCCACCAGCTCTGCCGGTGAAATTCAACTGTTGGCCATCAATGAAGGTGTGCTTGCACCTCCAGCGTTCCATTAAGACGAGCGAAAATGGGTAGCAAATACCGAAAGTGAGAGCGGTGATTAGAGTGCCAAGAAGCGCGGAGCCACAATACGTGGTCGTGGCGCCGTCAAAAGTAAATCGGGTTACGTGAGGCATACTCCTGTATATCGCTTGTGTGGGAGTCTGGTCGAGTCCCATAAGTGGTCACGCGTGCACAGCGTCAACTCTGGCGTCGGCTACCTCGCGTCGCGCACGAATGGCACTGACTGATCGGCCCATTCCGCGAGGGCCCAGCGTTCGCCGGGGGACCCCCACACTCGGATTGCCGCGCCGTGGGTGAATGCTGCGGCAATTTCAACACCGGAACCGGCGATGTGATCAATAACTGCATCGAATCGACCAAAAAACTCGTGTCCGTCGGCTCCGCCCGGCATTGTTGCGTCGAGGTTGCCTCGGCCCCAGGCGAAAATGGTGTCGCGGTACCGCAGAATCGACTTACTGTCGTTGCGGAGTTCGAGCTCCGCAGCACTGATCTCATGCAGCCCATTTCGCACCTCGATATCACGCTTGCGAGAGGCAGCAACTGGTGCTGCGGTCAGTTGGTACGTACGAGCGTCGATGCGTAGATCGCGCCGATACCTTCGTGAGCAAGCGGATGTTTAAGGGCGTCTGCTTGAGCACCTCCCGCATCTGTGAGGGCCCGCAATCCTTCAGGATGTTGGCGGCGACCATTGCTACATGCACGCGACATCGCGCCAAACTCTTTCGGTCAGCTCCTGCTCGCCAATAGTGTTGGGAATGTTCCTCACCATTTGATCATCGAAGTAAAGGAGCTGACCATTTCCACGTCATCAGAATCCACCGAGCAGCACGAGAGCGCAGACAACACCACCACAGATGTGCCACGTGACTGGGCACAAAAAAATCCGGTGAAACGGGGGAGTGGCAAAACGTTCCGAGATCGTTTTGACTCATTCTTCGAGATCACTTTTCGAAAGTCCACGGTAGGTCGCGAAATCCGTGGCGGGCTCGTCACTTTCATGACGATGGCATACATCGTCTTCCTGAACCCCCTCATCCTTGGCGGTGTCGCGGATGTCGCAGGTGGATCGCTTGACCGGGGGCAAATAGGCGCCGTCACCGCCCTTACCGCTGGCCTCATGACGATCTTGTTCGGTCTCGTCGCGAACTTACCGTTTGGTCTAGCGGCAGGGCTCGGGATCAACTCGTTTCTCGCCGTCAGCGTTGTCGGCCAGGTCACGTGGGCGGAAGCCATGGGTCTCGTCGTCATCAATGGCCTCATCATCGTGTTGCTGTCGGCGACAAAGCTGCGAGAGCTCATTTTCCAGGCCGTTCCAGCCCAGTTGAAGATCGCTATCACCGTCGGGATCGGGCTGTTCATCGCGTTCATCGGCTTAGTGGATGCCGGATTCGTGCGCTCGAGTGGCGCCAACAGCCCGCCTGTACAGCTGGGTGATGGTGGCTCGATCACCACGATTCCTACGGTGACGTTTATCGTCGGGCTACTCATCATGGGTGTATTGATGGCGCGCAAGGTGAGAGGTGCGCTCCTTATTGGAATTCTGGTCACCACCGTGATTGCCATCATTCTTGAGTGGATATTCAAGCTTGGGCCCTCGTTCGCAAACGGCAAGCCGAACCCGGCCGGATGGAGTCTCAATGTTCCAGCGCTTCCTGACGCTATCGTTTCCGTCCCCGATTTCGGTCTCATTGGCGCATTCAACTTTGACGCCTTCGCGCGTATTGGCTGGCTCGCGGGCATCATGCTCGTGTTCACACTCGTGTTCACGAACTTCTTTGACGCAGTAGGCACTCTCACCGGCCTCACGAAAGAAGCAGAGCTCGCCGACAAGGATGGCAACTTCCCTCGTCTAAAGTCATCTCTCATCGTGGAGGGTATCGGCGCGGTTGTTGGTGGAGCCACGTCAAGCTCATCCAACACGATCTTCATCGACTCCGCGGCAGGTGTCGGCGAGGGGGCAAGAACAGGGCTTGCCAGCGTGGTAACGGGCGTGCTCTTTCTGCTGGCGATGTTCTTCACCCCGCTCACGCAGGTTGTGCCGCTGGAAGTCGCCGGCGCCGCTCTCGTAGTCGTAGGGGTGCTCATGGTGTCGCAGATCAAGGACGTAAATTGGAGCGAGTTCTCGATCGGACTTCCAGTCTTTCTGACCATCGTGGTCATGCCGTTGACCTATTCGATTGCAAACGGCATTGGTGTGGGCTTCATCTCCTGGGTCATCGTTCGTTCACTCGCTGGCAAGGCGAAGGCAATCTCTCCCCTCTTGTGGATCGTTGCCATCGGATTCCTCGTCTACTTCGGGCGCGGACCCATTGAGGTACTCTTCGGCGGATAGGAGGTGATTGTCGCAACCTTCGGGTAGCGGCGATCAGCTCGATAGCGACGAAGCGGAAACGACGAAGCGCCGTTACGATTACCGTCACGGCGCTTCGTTTTGACTTTTGCGGGCTTAGCCCAGGGTGTAGATTCCCCAGTCGTCGACGTGCCAGTCGACCCAGCCGTTGACGCGCTCAAGGCTCACCACGATGTCATAGGGCGGCTCATCGCCGGCAGGTTGGCCGGAACATTCGAACGATTGACCGACCAAGAGAGGCGGCGTTGTGGGGCAGGTGACGTCGAGGCTCGAACCAATGATGGCCGCATCCGAAACGATTGACTGTTCAGCCTGCCCAGCAAATACTGCCGGAATCGTTGCAATCACAAGGCCAGGTACAGCGACGATGGCGCCAATCTGCAAGAGCCCAAGTGCGAACCAGACAAGAACAGGACCGAAACCTCCGCCAGACTCACGGATGGCGGCGATGGCACGCACGATCAGGTAAATAGGTGCGGTGAACAGTGCCCATACCCAGTGTGCCGTGACCTCGTGGCCCGTCTTCTTGAGCTGGTATCGGTCGTATGCCGCAAGCCCAATCACGATCGGATACGGAGCAAGCCAGATCGCGATCATGATGGCAGAGATGTCGGATGTTCCGAATCCGGTGACCACCAGAAGGCTAAGAACCAACTGAATAAGCGGAATGAGGGCGATCATCCACACTGCACCGTTGTGCGTTGCCTTAGTGTGCGGAGCCGTCTGTGCCTTCAGGTACGCCTGGTATTGAGGGTCGAGAAGTGGGTCGGCGGCAGGCGCCCAGTCGAAGGTCTGCTGTTGCGCCTCGAAATTCTGGTGACTCGGCTGCGCAGCGAAACCACTGAAAACCGCTTCTTCGGCTGGTGCTGAGGGAGGAGCAGGCTGTGCATAGGACGTGCCGGTGAACTGGTCTGATGCCGAAGTGGCCGGGAACGACTCGCTGGTCTGGTCTTGCAGCGAAGCGGCGCGTGCTGCGGCCATAGGGTCTGGGGTGTTCCATGACTCTGTGGTCTCTGGAGCATGCGTCTGCTGCGGTGTTTGTGCGGCCTGGGCAGCGAACGGGTTGAACGGTGCGGGCTGGGGAACGTCTCGCTGCATGTCAGAGCTGCCAGGAGGCTCCAACTGAAGAAGCGTCATTGCGGTAGGTGCTGGGACATCGTTGCCATCGCGACGCTCGCGCTCACGGCGCTCACGACGAGTGAGCGAATCGTCGTCAGCGGCGAACTGGCCACTCTCGTCGTTGTTGAGGTCATCTTCTGGCCACGCATACGTAGTTTCTTGCATGACCATGGGCGCGCGCGCCTCAGCTGTCTGATGCGTCCACGCCGTGCTATCCCACCAGCGAAGTTGCGGAAGCCCTAACGGGTCCGGATACCAGCCAGCAGGTGCGCCGTAAAAACTGTTGTCGTCCAAGGATCGACCCCCGTAATTCATGTCAACTTGGGTACGTTCGAAGTTTAGAGCCTGCCCCCACCTATTGAGAACATCTAATCTTCCCCCAATCGTGGGGGTGACCGGGTATCGATTCGACAACATCCGCAATATGCAGTGTGCCTAGTACGAACATTCTTAATCAGAGTTGCTGCTCATATTGACCGTGGCATTCTCCAATGGAAGACTCATGCGCAGTGGACATCTCCCTTATGGTCGCGCTGGTTGTCGTACTGGCTCTGTTCTTCGATTTCACGAATGGATTTCACGATACGGCCAACGCGATGGCTACCCCCATTGCCACCGGCGCGCTGAAGCCGAGGGTCGCTGTGTCGATCGCTGCGGTCCTCAACCTGGTTGGCGCCTTTCTCAGTACTGAAGTGGCAAAGACGATTTCCGGCGGCCTCATCCGCGAGGGCGACGGCGGTATTCAGATCACCACGACCATGATCTTCGCCGGCCTTATCGGCGCGATTATGTGGAACTTGGCAACGTGGCTATTTGGGTTGCCATCAAGTTCATCGCATGCGCTGTTTGGAGGGCTGATCGGTGCCGTTGTCGTGGGGGCTGGGTTCGACGCGATCGATCCGGGCGTTCTGCTCAGCAAGATCGTTTTCCCCGCGGTTCTCGCACCCTTCATGGCCGCCGGCATTGCGTTTATCGTGACCAAGATCGCTTATCGAGTCACTTCTGGCCCTAACGCGCACCTCACTCGGCAGCGTTTTCGTGTCGGTCAGATCTTCACGTCGAGTCTTGTTGCGCTTGCGCACGGCACGAATGACGCGCAAAAGACTATGGGCGTTATTACTCTCACCCTCATCGCTGCCGGTTTTCAAGCAACCGGAACAGGCCCAGAGTTCTGGGTGATCGCAGTGTGTGCTCTTGCCATTGCGCTTGGAACTTACGTGGGTGGGTGGCGAATTATCCGAACCGTTGGTACTGGCATCACCGATGTCTCACCTGCTCAGGGTTTTGCGGCCGAAGCCTCGACTACGGCGACGATTCTTGCGAGTTCTCACTTGGGCTTCGCGCTGTCGACAACGCAGGTGGCAAGCGGGTCCATTATCGGCGCGGGGCTCGGTCGCAAGCGAGGTTCTGTGCGGTGGGGGGTAGCCCGTCGAATCACCATGGCGTGGCTCATCACTCTTCCGTGTGCGGCGATCATGGCCGCGATTGCCGAATTTGTGGCCAGGTTAGGTCCTCTCGGTATTTTAGGAGATGCCATCGTTGGAGCCACTGTGATCGTCTTCATGTTCGTGCGCGGGCGCAAAAATCCGGTGAACCATAAAAACGTCACTGGCGAAATCCCTACGGCGCGGCACTCTCCAACTGTGGCGATGCCAAAAGTCCCGCCAAGTATTGCCAGCGCAAAACCGCCTAAACCATCAGCGACGGCTGTCGAGTCACTGAATCAGGATCTTTCATGACTCGAAGTAGCCGGGTGGTCGCGTCATGATTGAGTGGGGTTCGTTCCTTATTGTCGGGGTCGTTTCTCTTGTGGCCGCGAGCGCCGTGGCAACAATCGCGTCATTCGGAATTAAATTGTATGAGAACGCGCTTCAACAGCGCGTGACGCACGAATCATCTGGGCGCGTGGCGATCACCGTGGCCAGAATTCTCTTCGGGCTGTGCGCATTGATTGTGGTCTTTGGTGTGTACCTCATCGTTCCCGCATTCCATTGAATTTTGCGGCCCCCTTTGCCCGAGTAGAGTGAGATCACCCACCGTCAAAGGAGATAATCGGATGTCTGAAGCGCCCAGCGCGTTGCCCGTCGTTGACCCTGAAGGTCCAACGAGAACTGAAAGTGACACTGTGGGGCCGCTGGAAATTCCTGCGGACGCCTACTGGGGCATTCATACCGCCCGTGCCAGAGAAAATTTTCCGATCACGCGCAGACCCATCTCCGTTTATCCAGAACTCATTCAGGCTCTTGCCATGGTCAAGCAGGCCGCTGCGCGCGCAAACAAAGAACTTGGCACCCTCAGCGCTACGAAGGCAGACCTGATCGATCAGGTGTGTCAAGAGATCATTGATGGCAAGCTGCACGACCAGTTCATGGTCGGCGTTATTCAGGGCGGCGCAGGAACTTCAACGAACATGAATACGAACGAGGTCATCGCGAACCGATGCCTCGAGATCATGGGCAAACCGTTCGGCGATTACGCGAACTTCCATCCCATCGATGACGTAAACCGAAGCCAGAGCACAAACGATGTGTACCCGACAGCGATCAAAACCGCGATGGTCATCAGCATGAAGCAGCTGCTAGAAGAACACGTTCAGCTCACCGCAGCTTTCGCGCGAAAGGGCACAGAGTTCGCTCACGTGCTTAAGGTCGGGCGTACCCAGATGCAGGATGCCGTTCCGATGACACTCGGACAGGAATTCAATGGCTTTGCCCACACTATTGCCGAAGACTACGACCGACTGAGTGAAACCATCCCGTGGCTCAATGAGATCAACATGGGTGCAACCGCTATCGGTACCGGAATCACCGCCGATCCCCGCTATGCGGCAGCAGTGTGCCGCCACCTGGCCGATATCACCGGCTTTGGGATGGTGACAGCAGCTGACCTCATCGAGGCAACAAGTGACGTGGGAATCTTCATGACGCTGAGTAGCCACTTGAAACGTGCGGCCGTGAAGCTTTCGAAGATCTGCAACGACCTGCGACTGCTTTCCAGCGGTCCGCAAGCAGGCTTCGGTGAAATTAACCTTCCCGTGCGGCAGGCCGGTTCCTCGATCATGCCGGGCAAAGTTAACCCGGTGATACCAGAAGTGGTCAACCAAGTTGCGTTCAGTATTATCGGTGCCGACGCAACGGTCACCGCGGCTGCGGAGGGCGGGCAGCTTCAGTTGAACGCCTTCGAGCCGGTCATAACGCACAGCATTTTGCAGTCGCTCGCATGGTTGAAGAACGCGTGTTACACGCTTCGCGTGCACTGTATTGATGGCATTACGGCGAATGAGGCTCGCCTTGCCGCGCAGGTGTCATCATCAGTTGGCGTTGTGACGGCTCTTACGCCATACATCGGCTATGCGGCTTCCGCCACCCTTGCGCACACCGCACTAACGACAAACGCGTCGATTGCTGACCTGGTCGTTGAGGCCGGGCTGATGAAAGCAGAAGATGTTGCTCGCGTGCTTTCGCCTGAGCGTTTGAGCGGACTCATGCCAACGACCGGGGTCATTAACATCATCCCGGAAGTCGAAATCCGCAACGGGTAGTCGACCGCGTGGTCTATCGCGACGGCGGCTACTAGTTTTCGTCCTCAGATTCAGTATCGAGCGCGTCGTCGCGCGCTGTTCCTGCCGCGATTATCACGCCACCGACGACTTCTTCACTGCGGTCGACAATGCGATCGCGAACCTCTTTTGCGGTCTTCGATACGTTCTTTGATGCCTTCTTTGCGGTCTTCGCGACCTTCTTGGAGACATCCTTAGTCATCTTTGTTGCGTCTTTGGAGGACTTCACCACGGATTCTGAAACAGACTTGGTGGTGTCTGCCACCCGCCCAGAAAAGTCTTTCGTGGTGTCAGCGACTTTGCCAGTGACGATGTTTGTGGTCTCGACGATTTTGCCAGAAACATCTTTGGTCGTGTCAGCGATCTTGCCCGACACGTCTTTAGCGATTTCTGTGGCGCGAACAGCAGCATCCTGTGCTCCTGAGACGGCAGCCTTCGTTCCCGCGACCGCTTTTTCTTGAACGATGGGTGCGTTCTCTTTCACAAAATCTTGTGTTTCAGTGACGACCTTCTGAACGCGAGGGTCTTCCCATGCCTCGGTTGCTTTCGACCGAATCTGCTCGTAGCGCGGGCGGCCCGCGCGCGCGCCGAGAACGTATCCGGCACCGAGGCCAACAATGAACAGCAGTTTTAATCGCATACCTCAACGGTACTTGTTCACACTGTGAGAGGCCACTGTGTGATTCCTGCCAGTGTGTTGAGGGCTAGGACTCTTGGGCGATTCGCCACAAGTGCAAGCCTGCATAGCTGCGATAGGGGGCCCAGCGCCGCGCATAGTCACAGAGTAGGCGGGGCGCTGTTGGTAGGCCGAGTTTTGCGGCCCCTTTCTGGAGTACAAGGTCGGTGGCAAGCAGAACGTCTGGAGCCCCAAGCGCGCGCATTGCCACATATCCAGCAGTCCATGGTCCGATGCCAGGCTGTGCGACAAGTATTGCGGTGAGCTCTTCAGGGGTGAGATCGCCGGTCAGCGAGAGTGTGCCGGAGCTTAGCGCGAGCGCTGCACCATGCACGGCGGAGACTCTGGCTGCTGGGCCGCGTAGCGAATCGAGGCCTTTCTCTGCGAATTGAGCAGCAGTGGGGAAGAGCCCAGTGCCATCGATTTCGCGGGCGAGGCGGGCGACGGTGGTGCGTGCGGCGGCAATGGAGACTTGCTGGCCGATCATGGTGCGAAAGAGTTGTTCGTGTGGGTCAAGGGAGCCGGGAAGCCTGATCCCTGGATGTCGTGCCACTGCGCCAGCCAGCGCCGGATCCGTAGAGCGATGAGCATCAATGGCAACTGAATTGGCATCCAAATTGAAGAGCTGCCTCAACCGAGGAATCAGAGCGGTAGAAAGCTCATCTCCGTTCACAGAAGCCAGTATGCCGTCCGTGCCATCCAGAACGACGTGGAGGGTAAGCGCTTTCCCACTCGCACCCCGAATGCTTCTACGGTAATTCGCGTCATCGCCGGATTCGATTCCCGGAATTGCGTGGCCGGCAAGGTACCGCATGAGCCCCCGACCGTCGAAGGGTTCCTTTGTTGCGAGTCGGGTCTTGGTCACGTCACCACTCTCGCACGTGTCGCCTTCGCCGATACGCTGGGATCATGGGAACCTCGTTGCATTCAGGCATTGTCATTGTTGGTAGCGCGAACATGGATGTCGTGTTTTCGACCTCGCGAATACCTGCCCCAGGCGAGACAATTTTGGCTAACTCGTCGGCAAAATACGCTGGCGGAAAAGGCTTGAATCAGGCCGTTGCCGCAGCCAGAGCTGGCGCTCACACAAGCTTCATTGGTGCGCTTGGTCAGGATGAAAGTGGTGACGAACTTTTTGCGACGATGACGGATGCTGGCATTAGCGCCGAGGGGGTTCGACGCGTGCCACAGGACTCGGGACAAGCGTTTATCGTGGTGGCCGAGAGCGCAGAAAACACCATCATTGTTGCCTCTGGGGCGAACGCAACCGTCACCAAATTGACGGAGGGGGAACGCGATGTCGTGAAGACTTCCGCTGTGCTTCTCCTGCAGCTTGAATTGCCCCTCGGCGTCGTGGCCGAATCTGCGCGGGTCGCCCGTGAGGCCGGCACCGTCGTGATTCTGAACGCTGCACCAGCGCGCCCACTAGCCGAAGAACTCATCGAGAACCTCGACTACCTCATGGTTAATGAGCATGAGGCCTGCCTTCTGGCAGGTTCCGAGGATCTCGACGTGGCCTCCGGCCGCCTTGCGTCGCGTGTGACAAACCTTGTGGTCACTCTTGGGGCGCAGGGCTCAGCACTTTATGAGCATGGTCAGCTTGTCTCACGTGTGCCGGCATTGAAAGTTGACGCTGTTGACACCACGGGGGCAGGCGACACGTACTGCGGTGCCTTCGCAGCCGCTATTGCAGAGGGCAGTTCAATAACCGTTGCCGCCGAATTTGCGACTGCGGCTGCGGCCCTTTCGGTTCAAGTTCTGGGAGCAGTGCCGTCGATTCCTGGTCGAGACCGCATAGACGCACTGCTTTCGATCCAACGTTTGTCGGCGCCAGGATTGTCGGAGCCACAGTGACACAGTCGGTTCTCGACGCCTTGGCGCAGGCCCTTGGTGACGCGGTATCAACTGAGCCACACCAACTCGACGTGATGCGCACCGATAGGTCGGGTTACGTCTCTGCGGCGTCGCCAATGGCGATTGTGACAGCGCGCTCGATCGATGATGTGCGCGCCACCATGCGTATCGCGAATGAGTTCCGCACCCCCGTCGTCACGCGTGGGGCAGGCACGGGGCTTGCCGGCGGCGCAACCGCGAGCGCAGGCGAGATAGTGCTGTCGACGCTCGCAATGAACCAGGTGATCGAACTCTCCGTTGCTGATCAGCGTGCTGTCGTTGAACCTGGGCTCATCAACGGAGATTTCAACGATTCGCTGCTGAAGTACGGGCTGTGGTTCGCCCCTGACCCCGCCAGCAGGGCGATCTCGACCATTGGCGGCAATATCGCAACCAATGCGGGCGGGCTTTTGTGCGCGAAATACGGCGTGACGCGGGAATCTGTTTTGGGGCTTACCGTGGTGCTCTCCGACGGACGCATGCTTGAACTCGGTCATCAGAGCATTAAAGGGGTCACAGGCCTCGACCTTACGGCCCTCATGATTGGCTCCGAAGGGACTCTCGGCGTAATTGTTCAGGCAACGGTGCGGCTTCGCACTCTTCCACGTGGCGTGACGTGCACGGTCGGCGCCTACTTTGCCACTGTTGTGAGCGCCGCTGACGCGTGCACAGTGATCACGTCAGCGGGAATAACTCCTGCAGTACTCGAACTCATGGATTCAGCAGCGCTGCGCGTCATAGACTCCCATCTTGGCCTTCGACACAGTGAACGCGGTGGAGCGTTCCTGCTTGTGCAAACAGATGGTGTGGGTAGCGAGCAGGAGGCAGCAGAGATAGCAGGCATCATCCGCGCTCATGGTGGTGACGCCGAAGTGTCGAATGATCCAACTGGTGGTGAGAGCCTGCTGGCACTTCGTCGGGCATTCCACCCATCGCTCGCAGCCAGGGGAACCGTTCTGATTGAAGATATTTCAGTTCCCCGCAGTCAGATGTCGCAGATGTTTGCCGTGATTGGTGAGCTGGAAGTGAAGTACGGAATCACGATTCCGACGGTCGCACATGCGGGGGATGGCAACCTTCACCCCAACTTCGTTGTGGAAGGTTCTGAGATTCCCGACACGGTGTGGAGCGCGGCGGGAGAGATGTTTTCTGCCGCATTGGCACTCGGTGGCACGCTCACGGGTGAACACGGGGTAGGTATTCTGAAACGACGGTGGCTTGAAGATGAACTGGGCCACGAACAGCTCACGCTTCAGCGTGAAATCAAGCAGGTTTTCGATCCACACGGGATACTGAACCCTGGCAAGGTTTTCTAAGCTCGCGCAGAGGAGTGCATATGCAAACGGATACTCTCATCACGATCGTCTCGATCGCGGTGGCGGGCTGGGCGCTTGCCTTCCTGCTCCAACTCGTCGATGTGATTACCGGCCATCAAGTAAAGCGTGCAGGGCGGGCCGCGGGAACACGCGACCGGGATCGGGTGCTCGCCTGGACGATTGCGGTGTGCACGATCATGCTTCTCATTGTTATTGGTGGAGTTGATTTCGCGGCACGATTGCTCGTGGACGAGAGAGAAATTCTCTGGGGTGGGCTCGCCCTTGTGGTGATATTTGCGGTGGGAGCTGGCACGGCGCTCCTTGCGGCGAGGGCCCTCCGGCGCCCGAACACCGGCTACCAGGTGTTTCGCGACGAGTTGCGCGCACAGTCGGGCTCTCGCCTTGTGAAGGGCCGGCTCGCCGACTACCGCTCGTGGCTTTCTTCCATCGATTCGCGTACGAACGATCTACGCCGTCGAGTGATTGTCGGTCGATGGGTTCGGGCCATTCCGGTCTCTCTTGCGGGGCTGGCTCTTGTTGCTGCTGTCATTCTTGCGTTCTCTGACGCTGCGCCTATCTGGCAGGCGGTGCTCTGCGTTGTTCCTGTCGCGGTGAGCGCGTGGCTTGGGGTATGGGGGGCTCGAACCGCTTTGGCGAGGAATCTCGCCATCCATGCGGTTCATCAAAAGCAACGTGCAGAGGCCATCATTTTGCTGGATGACCTTGAACGCAAGACCCCGCGCAAAGTTGCTGGTCTCACAGAGAGAGTATCTCGCGCATTGGCAATTCTTCGAGAGCAACAGGGGCAAGACAGCAAACCTCACTGACGTAAACACACCTCGCCGGGGCGATAGACTTGCATGTCCGAAATTGAGGGGTGTGAGCCTGGGTGGCATCAAGCGAGTTGAATCGTGAACGTGAGTATGTTGGCACCCTTTATCGGCGACTTGATGAGCTCAAGTTAGAGGCCGAAGACCAACTTTCATCCATTCGAGCCCAAGGCGGGCGTGGGGGACACCAGGCGCGAAGTGAACGAGATAGTTTCGCTCGGCTCTATGAGGATCGAGTTCTCCAGCTCAGAGAGATCGGTGAACGTCTAGCGTTTGGCCGACTAACTGTCGAGGATGACACCGGTGAGCTTGTCCACCACTACATCGGCCGGATCGGGTTACGTGATGCGTACCTCGTGCCGATTCTTCTCGACTGGCGTGTGCCTCAAGCAAGCGCTTTCTACCAAGCCACTGCCAGGACGCCAATGGGGGCAAAAGCTCGCCGACATTTGATCTCCGAAGGCCGCGCGTTGGTGCGCATAGAAGATGAAGTGTTTGACTCTGAGTTGCTCGTAGACGGCACACTTGATTTGCAGGGGGAGGGCGCTCTTCTGGCGGCACTCAGCTCTCAGCGCACGGGGCAGATGTCGGACATCGTCGCGACCATTCAAGCCGAACAAGACCGCGTCATCCGCTCTGAGCTTGGCGGAATCCTCGTGGTCCAGGGTGGGCCAGGAACCGGAAAGACCGCCGTTGCCTTGCACCGTGCCGCCTACCTCCTGTACTCGCACCGCGAGCGCCTCAGGACTAGCGGGGTACTTATCGTCGGCCCGTCGAAATCATTTTTGCGCTACATCGAGGCGGTGCTTCCATCGCTTGGAGAGTCTGGGGTGGTGCTCGCGAGCCTCGGTCAGCTCTATCCGGGCGTTGAGGCAACACAGGAAGATGCACCGACCGTCGCGCTTCTGAAAGGTAAGACCGCGATGGCATCCCTTGTGGCGCGCGCCGTGGAATCGCGAAAACGCGTACCAGACCGTCCACAGCCTCTCAACATCAATGGCGAGATCGTCGTTCTCGAACCCGAGGTCCTCGCGAGGGCAATACACAGAGCGCGTGAAAGCGGAAAGACCTACAACAAAGCACGAATTGTCTTTGCCAAGAACGCGATTGCGGCTATCACGCGTATTCTCGTTTCCCAATTGCGGGCGCAGGGTAACTCGATCGACGATTCTGACGAGGCAATGCTGCGGGAGGATGTTCGAAGTTCAGACGACGCTCGGGTCGCACTGAACACGGCCTGGCTGCCGCTTACGCCACAAAAGTTGCTGCACGACCTTTATGCGCGCCCACAATGGCTTGAGTCGCTCACGCCACACTGGAGTGCGGGTGAGCGTGCACTGCTTCACCGGGAGCGCACAGCACCATTCACCGTCTCAGACATTCCATTGCTTGACGAAGCAGCAGAGCTCCTTGGTGAAGTCGAAATCGAGAATGCTGCACTTCGAAGGGAAGAGAAGCTTCAGCGCAAGCGCGACATTGAAAACGCTGAGCAGGCGATCGAGAATATGGGCGTGGGAGGAATAGTGAATGCCGAGACGTTGGCCGCCGGATTCGCGGATTATGCGGATGCCGGCACCACGGCAGAGCGCGCAGCAACAGACCGCACCTGGGCTTACGGGCACATCGTTGTGGACGAAGCACAGGAGCTCTCCCCGATGCAGTGGCGCGTTCTGCTGCGCAAGGCGCCGTCGCGCTCGTTCACGATCGTCGGAGACATTGCGCAGGCCGCGGCGGCTTCCGCTTCGGAGACTTGGCGGCACGCGCTCGCCCCACTCATCGGGCAGCGTGAGGAGGGCGACCGCTGGCGTCGAGAGGAGCTTACGGTGAATTACCGCACGCCCGCACAGATTGCCTCCGCCGCGGAAACGATGGCGATCGCGCACGGCCTTCCAGTAACTCGTTCCATATCTGTTCGCGAAAGCGAGTGGCCAATTCAGTCGGTACGGGATGCTGACGCAGCTGTCCGTCTCGCTCTCGAGGTTCACGGCACCGTTGCAGTTATTGCCGTTCAAGGCCGCCTCGCCGCGGTGCACGCGTCGCTCGTCGCCACCTTTGGCGATCGAGTGGGGGATGGCGCGGAGAGCCTTTCTTCTGACATCACAGTTCTGAGCGCACAGGAGGCGAAGGGCCTCGAGTTCGACTCGGTTGTCATCCTTGATCCGGCGGCAATTGTTGCGGAATCAGAACGGGGGGCTGGTGCACTGTACGTGTCGATGACGCGGCCAACGCAGCGGCTTGTGTTCGCTGAGGCGCAGAACGCTGTGAGCGGTCTTCAACTCGAGTAGCCATGAGTCGGGTTTCATTGTCAACCAAAGGGTGAGAACACGAGTGGCATTCATGATGTGTGATCGATAAGTCTGGCGATCAGAGCGGGCGATCACTGCGCAAAACGCCTCCTGCTCACGGTGCCGTGCGCACAGACTCATCGCCCGGTGCGGCACTTGGTGCGGCTCTCCCGGGCGATGAGTTGTTCTTTCCCAAGCGTGCGCCTGATGTCAAGAATTTGCAAGCAATTTGATCACGAGAGAAAGTGAAAACTTGTCACCCCCGGAGGGGCTACATCCGAATTGGGGGTCTCCGCGGTGAGGTTCAATCTGTACCTTCAGAGGTGGTACACCCGTGTGGATGCCACCTGATGGCATTCACTGGGAGAGTGGGAGGAGCTGGCGTTGAGCAGCGACGCGCAGTGGTCGATTGTGCCTGATCCGGCGATGCCTGATTCTGCGTTCGAGGGGGCACCGCCTCGAGGAGGTGGCATTCCCGCCAGTGTCAGGTCATTCCTCGGCGCGCAGAATTCTGCTCCCCGATCACCGCTGTTTCCCCGACTTTTCGGGCGAAATCCGGTTCCTCGCTCTCTTCGCAATCAGTACCGGATCGCGTGGGGGGATGTCGCGGTCATTGAGGTGCTGTCGCAGCTTGGGTCGGATTGGCTTGTACGTAGCTGCGATTCGTTGGATGGCGAAGGTATTGAACACGTGCTTGTGGGGCCGTCCGGAATTTTTTGCATGATTGTGAGGCATCAGCTCGATGATGCAATCTGGATTGATGGTGGCGTAATTCTGGCTGACGGTGAGCGTCTACCCCACCTTCGCGATGCGGAGTATGCCGCAGTCAGGCTTACTCAAATGATGTCTGACGCCGTTGGGTCACGTGTCGCGGCGGCACCCTGTCTCGTCTTGACGGGTACGAGGAGCGTTTCGGTGGCTAAGCCGCCTCGTCGTGTTGCCGTTATGAGGACTCGTGACATTCGAGCGTGGCTGAAGGGGCTTTCCCCCGTCTTGTCGAACGAGGAGGCAGTGACTTTGCGCGAAAGCGCCGCTGCCGACCGCGACTGTTATGTGGTGGGCGAAGTGGGGTCGTCGTCGGCACTCGCTCTCGATGAGTTCCGCAAAGTGCGATCCGATATGATCCAGGCGCGACATGTGAGACTCACGTGGGTTACTGCGGCGTTGGTGCTTCTATGGCTTATTGCTGTTGTTGGCATAGGTGGTATCACGACGAGTCTTCTCGTCGGCTAGCGCACGATACCTCTCACAAGGACAGCAGCAGAACGACACCGACGATGGCAACCGCAAGTGTGGCAAGCAGCGCAATGAGACCACCGATCAGAAGGCCGCGGGATTGATCCATCCGCTGAATAGCTGTTGAATCGTGTTTCTTGGCGAGCTGAGCACGCGCTTCTGTGAGAGTGCGAAACGTGCCAACGGTGCGCCCGCTGCTGTTGGTTACGCGATACATGCCCCGTGACGTGCGGTCGACTGCGCCGACAACGCCCCCGGCGTTTTCCGCGATCCAACGAACCGGTGTTGGGGTTTCCTCGTTCGAAGTCATAAGCATTTCACCAACCTTTCTGCAACCCTCGCTGACGCAAGCTCACTGTGAGGCTCGGTGCCGAAGCAGGGGCCTGTATCTCTCGTGCGTGAGCACGAACAGTCCGCTGCGACCGATCAATCATACCGGTCTGAGCATATGGCTAACCATGAAAAGAGGAATTGTCCGAGCTGATCGGGCTGGTTCGTGATCAGGTGCGTCTCAGAATGGGCCTACTTGGCGAGGAAAAACTCGATAAGTAACAATTCGCACCGAACTTGCTCAATATCTGTACGAACGAGCAGAAGTGCACTACTGTCTATAACGCAGTTGCAGTACCTCGCAGATCTTGATTGCCAGGCGCCAGAGATGGCGATTTGGACCTTTCGGGAGCGGACGATGAACACCGCGACGTGTGGCCTCGAAAGTCGGGGCCACCGAGCAGGACTCCTGAAGGAGAAAAGAAAATGGCAGTAGGCACCGTTAAGTGGTTCAACGCGGAAAAGGGCTTTGGATTCATCGCCCCTGAGGACGGAAGTCCTGACGTGTTCGCCCACTACTCGGCCATCACCGGCAGCGGCTACAAGTCGCTCGACGAGAACCAGAAGGTCGAATTCGACCTGGCTCAGGGCCCCAAGGGCCCACAGGCGGAGAACATTCGCCCGATGTAGTCAATAGATTAGGCCGGTTCCGCGCTGCGATTTATCGCCGCGGGGCCGGCTTTTTCTTTGCCCAAAACGCGACCTTATTGGGTCAATTGTTCCGGTTTTTCGCTAATGGGCCTTTGCGACCGAGCAAGAACATGAAATACGGGAACAGTCGCGTGCCTGAACGGCCGCTAGTTTGAACGCCCGCGAGTGTGAACTGGCGCCAGTCACTGACGTCGACAAAGATGGAACCATGACAGATACCGCACCCAGCACCCCCGAAGATGAACTTGCCACCTTCAGAGCGCGCCGCGACCAGGCTGTCGTGCAGCCTTTTGGCAACCTCGCGCTCGTCACTACGCAATGGATAGATACTGAGCAGACGGTATGGGGAGTGCCTGGTGCGTGGTCACCGCGTCCAACAGGGGAGTCGGGGCTGAAGCTCACCGCCGTTGCTGAGGACGGCATCCGAGTGAACGGGGCACTTGTCGACGGCGATGTTGTAGTTGTCGGCAAGGATTCCGCTGAACCGGCAGACATCGTTTTTAGTGAGACGATGCGCGGCTTCGTGATTGCCGGGCACACGGGCAACTACGCGCTGCGGTTGTGGGATGCCGACTCTGAGGGCATTCAGAACTTTGGTGGCATCGATGCGTTCTCGTACAGCCCAGAGTGGGTTGTTGACGCGCAGTTCACTGAACTGCCTGATGCCACGCTTCCGTTTGAGCACAGCAAAGACGAGGGTGAGACCCGCGAGGTCAAGGTGCCGGGTGAGATCTCTTTCACGAAAGACGGCGTCGACTACTCGCTAGCCGCCATCAGTTCAGGTCGCGCGCTTCAGATTGTTTTTTCTGATGCGACGAGCGGTGTTGATACCTACAGCGTCGGCCGCTTTCTTTTCGTGGCACCGGATGCTTCTGGGAGGGTGACACTTGATTTCAACCGTGCTGTGCTGCCGCCGTGCGGCTTCTCCTACGCGTTCAACTGCCCCATGCCACCGAAGCAGAATCGACTTGCGGTCGCCGTTGAGGCGGGGGAGAAGAACGTGTTGGCGAAAGACGGCACACTCCTGCACTAGCAAGCGTCACCCAGCCGACTGGTGAGTTTCCGACTGAGCGGTGACTAAGCCTGCGCGCTGAGAGCTTCTACTTTGCTGCGAAGATCGGCGTCACTCGGCTCCACAAGATGGGTGCCGTCTGAGAAGGCAACGACGGGGATACTCGTGCGCCCGCTAATCGCTTGAGCGCGTTCGGCGGCGGTAGGGTCTGCCTCGAGATCAACGTATTCATAATCGACTTTCATGTCGTCGAGAAGCTTCTTTGAGCGGCGGCAGTCACTGCACCATTCGGCACCATACAGCGTGATATTTGTGTTCATGATGTCATCAACCGAGAACCTTTGCCGCGCATTCCCAGAGTGATGAATGTTCATGCCGGTACCTGTGGGGTGAGATTTGTCGGTGTAACAGGGCAGACTGGTCGCGTGTTCCACATTCTCGCTTCGACCGCTGATGTGGTTTCAATCACCGTGCTCAATGATCACGGTGAACCAAGGGGGGCGCCACGGCAATATTCTTGGGACGGGTTCGTCGCAGAGGTTGCGGTTCGTGAGCCTGAGCGACCCCGCTGGGTTTGGGCGGATACCTCGTCGTGGTACCCGCGCCTTTTGGCGGCAGGTGTTCGCGTTGAGCGGTGCGTGGACTTGAGGTTGTCGCACGCTATCTTGCGAAACTCTGAGTTGACCGCGGGGACCGAGTTCGCGCGTGCCGCCCCGAATTCGTGGGACGAACCGTCGCCAGACGAGCACTCGGATGCGCCGGAGCGCAGCGATGGGCTCTTTGTACTTGAGCCCGATGTTGTGGTGACCCCATGTGATCCGCTCGCAGAGTTTTTACGGCAGAGGACGACTGTCGCCTCAGCAACGGAGCCGAATCGAATCGGACTACTATTGGCGGCGGAATGCGCTGGTGCTCTCGTGGCATCAGAGATGCGCTTTGCAGGGTTACCGTGGCGGGTAGATCTCCATGAACAACTTTTGGTGTCACTTCTCGGGCCGCGCCCAGAGCAGTGGGAGCGCCCGAAGAAACTGGGGGCGGTGCTCGAACGCGTTCGAGAGAAGCTCAATGCCCCTGACCTGAACCCTGATTCACCGGCCGAGCTCATCAAGGCGCTTCAACGCGCTGGCCTCATGGTGACTTCGACTCGGTCGTGGGAGTTGAAGAAGTTGACGCATCCGGTGATTGCACCGCTGTTGGAGTACAAGAAGCTTGCTCGACTGCTCGGGGCGAATGGTTGGCACTGGTTAGACACGAACGTGAAGGGCGGCCGGTTTCGGCCCGACTACGTGGTCGGCGGGGTGGTGACGGGACGCTGGGCGAGCAAAGGTGGCGGAGGAGCGTTGCAGCTGCCGAAACAGGTGCGGGGAGCTGTCGTGGCTGACCCGGGCTGGAAACTTGTCGTGGCAGATGCTTCGCAACTTGAGCCGCGCATTCTTGCGGCACTCTCTGGCGACAGAGCCATGGCAGAGGCTGGCCAGGCGCAGGACATGTACGCGGCGATTGTGGCGAGTGGTGCTGTGGCAACTCGTGACAAGGCGAAACTCGCGATGCTGGGCGCGATGTACGGCGCGACAACGGGGGAGAGCGGTCGACTGATGCCGGCGCTCACGCGCGCATACCCGCGGGCGATTGGGCTCGTGGAGAGCGCCGCGAGGGCGGGGGAACGAGGCGAGGTCGTGACGACGAGGTTGGGGCGCAGCTCACCACGCCCTGGTGGCGAATGGGGTGACGTGCTGGCGGCTGCTTATGGTGACGCGTCCACAGAGGCTGACACGCGCCGCGCACGCGGTCAGGCACGTTCCTGGGGTCGTTTCACTCGAAACTTTGTGGTGCAGGGTTCTGCTGCAGAATGGGCACTGTGTTGGATGGCGACCCTTCGCGGAAGTCTTCGTGCACTCGGCGGGAACGCGTGGATCACTGATGCGCCGCATCTCGTGTTTTTTCTGCACGATGAGATTGTCGTGCACTCACCAGCATCGATGACGGAGGATGTGGTCGCAGCGATTGGCAGCGCGGCGACCGAAGCTGGACGACTGCTTTTTGGCGAAATGCCGGTGGAGTTTCCGCTCACCATGGCCGTCGTTGACGCTTACTCTGATGCAAAGTAGGGGTTGCCGCGTGCCGTCGACGCGAGTGCTTATCGACGGGAAGGCTTGGCTGGCCTTCCGCGCTTCGGAACCTCTGCGCTGAGCGGCACCGGGGTGGCGGCCCCCGCGTGGGATGCGCGCGACAGTTGAACTTGGCAGTGGTCGAGCCAGCGCATCTCTGCCTCCACCTGAAAGATCAGCGAGTCCACAACGAGAAGCCGTGCGAGTTCCTCGGAAGATGCGGGGTCACCCCCCGCCTCCTTCGTTTTCGTGAGTTCCTTCAGGGCGGCCGCCGTTGTGGTGCGTTGAACGCGAATTACGTTCGAAGCGTTGACGCCAGGGAGCGTCACTGCAACGGCAATCTTGATGGCGAGTTCGTCGCGGGTTGCCGCGGTGCGTTCGACAGCAGAGCCAAGCCAGCCCGCCACTTCTGTGCTGCCGGCATCCGTGATGTGGTAATAGATCTGGCCCGAAGCTGATTCCGTGATTGAGGCAGAACTGTCTGCACCGAGCTGTGTTTTTTCGACAAGTCCGTCGCGCTCGAGCCGATCGAGGGTGTTGTAAATCTGACCTACATTGAGCGGCCACGTTGAGCCGGTGCGGCGGTCAAATTCGGTGCGCAGCTGATAGCCGTAGCACGGCCCCTGGTCCAGTATCGCGAGAAGGCTTTGGCGCACCGACATTTGGGCCCTTCGATAAAGAAGCACTGAGTATGTATGCGCTGAGTATAGCTATACCGGGTATGCCGGATGCAAGCGATTAAGCGTGTCGTGAATCACATGCTTGTCATTTGCCAGCTTTGTAGGCCATAATGCAAGGGAAACACCACAACTTAAGACGTTACGAGATCCAGTTCCACTAGGTCGATGGGGAAGTCGCACCTGACGGAATGGAGACATCGTGACTGCATCACAAGCGCGCGGAGTGGTTTACGTCCACTCTTCGCCTAAAGCCCTGTGCCCACACGTTGAATGGGCGGCGGGTGGCGCACTCGACCGCGCCGTCAATTTCAATTGGGATATTCAACCAGTGCTCAAAGGTGCCATGCGCGCAGAGTACTACTGGGAGGGCGCCCAAGGCACCGGCGCGCGCCTTGCCTCTGCTCTGCGCGGCTGGGAGCACCTCCGCTTCGAAGTGACGGAGGATCCGACGCCAGGCAGCGACGGGGGCAGGTGGCTGCACACTCCAGACCTCGGGATCTTCTATGCGCAAACTGACACCGCCGGCAACGTCGTGATTCCCGAGGACCGGCTGCGTTACGCGATGGAAGTTGCTGGTTCAGACGCTTTCGAGTTGCACCGTGAACTGCGCCTTGCCCTCGGGCAGGCGTGGGATGACGAGCTTGAGGCATTTCGTCACGCCAGCGACAGCAACCAAGTTGTGTGGCTGCACAAGGTTGGCTAACCCCAGAAGCTCGGCATAGGCCGCGAAAGACAGCGAAACGGACGAGCGATAGCGCGTAGGCGCTACCGTGTGTCCGAAGGACCAATTTTCGACGCCCCGATGTGTATCGGTAAAACAGTTAGACGCTGCGGAACGCCACCACAGCGTTGTGGCCACCAAACCCGAACGAGTTGCTGATCGCCAACTGTGGCCCGTCGCCAAGGGCGCGAGGTGAGGTGACGACATCCAGCGGAATCTCTGGATCTTGATCCGTGAGGTTGATCGTTGGTGGTGCAGTGCGCTCGTGAAGGGCAAGAATGGTAAAGATTGCCTCGAGGGCACCCGTGCCACCGAGGAGGTGCCCAGTGGCACCCTTCGTGGCCGACACCGGAATATCGTGCAGGCGGTCGCCGAAGGCAACCCTGAGCGCGGCATACTCGGCAATATCGCCGACCGGCGTGCTCGTCGCGTGAGCGTTGATGTGCGTGACGTCGTCTGGTGATGCCCCGGCATGCTCTAGCGCGAGTTCGATGGCGCGAGAAGCACCACGACCTTCAGGGTCGTTAGCGGTGATGTGGTACGCGTCGGCGGTCACTCCGCCGCCCGCAAGCTCTGCATAGATACGGGCACCGCGCGCGAGAGCATGCTCTTCGGTTTCGAGCACAAGGCTTCCAGCGCCCTCGCCCATGACGAAACCGTCGCGGTCACGGTTGTAGGGGCGGGATGCTGTCTCAGGCGAGTCATTCCGTCGAGAGAGGGCCTGCATTGATGAGAACGCTGACAAAGTGATCGGATGAATTGCGGACTCAGTACCGCCGGCGATGACAACGTCGGCAAGGCCCAACTGAAGATTGCGATACGCGTTGACGAGAGACTCTGTGCTGGACGCACACGCGGACGCCACGGTGTGGGCGAAGGCACGCGCGTGAAAGCTCATGGATACCGCTGCGGACGCAGCATTCGGCATGAGCATGGGAACTGTCATAGGCAGAACGCGTCTGGTTCCCTTTTCACGCAAGGTATCCCATGCGTTGAGAAGGCTCCACAGGCCTCCAATGCCAGTGGCGTAATCGACGCCAAGGCGTTCGGGCGCAACGTCGGGAGATCCCGCATCTGCCCATGCCTCACGCGCTGAAATGAGCGCAAACTGCGAGGATGGATCGAGGCGCTTCGCTTCTTGGCGTTCAAGAATCTCTTCTGGACGGACGCGCGCCTCCGCAGCAAACGTCACGGGAAGGCTGTACTGCTCGACCCAATCGTGCTCCAATGTGTGTACCCCAGATTCTCCTGCGAGCAGAGCATTCCATGAATCACGCGCTGTGCCACCGAGTGGCGAGCTTGCGCCAATTCCGGTGACCACGATCTTTTTGAGCGTCATTGAAGCATCTTTCTATCGATGAAACTGTGAGCCCCCGGCCCGTCCCGCCTTTTTGAACAGGAGGGAGAAGACCGAGGGCACGTCACAACTAGTTCTGGGCGCTGGTAATGAAGCTGACCGCGTCGCCGACGGTCTTCAGGTTCTTGACCTCGTCATCCGGAATCTTCACATCGAACTTCTCTTCGGCGTTGACCACAATGGTCATCATCGAGATCGAGTCGATGTCGAGATCGTCGGTAAACGACTTGTCCAGCTCGACCGTGTCAGTCGCGATGCCAGTTTCGTCGTTGATGAGCTCGGCGAGGCCGGCCAGAACTTCTTCGGTGGACAATGCCATTGTGTTTCTCCTTGGGGTATTGATGACCGGGGAATAGTTTAGGGCAGGACGACGACCTGTGCCCCATAGACAAGCCCTGCGCCGAAACCAATCTGTAGCGCAAGACCTCCTGAGAGCTCCGGATGCTCCTTCAAAAGCCTGTGTGTCGCGAGCGGAATTGAGGCGGCTGAGGTGTTGCCCATCGTCTCAATGTCACGCGCAATCATGACAGATTCAGGAAGTTTTAGCTGTTTTGCAAGCTCATCAATGATGCGCATGTTCGCCTGATGGGGGATGAACGCGGCCAAGTCTTCGGCGGTGATGCCCGCCTCGTCGAGCGCCTTCTTGGCAACTTTTGCCATGTCCCACACTGCCCAGCGGAACACTGTCTGGCCTTCTTGGCGAAGAGTTGGCCAATTTGCGTCGCCTTCTCGATAGTCAATCAGGGTGGCGTTCATGCCTACTGCAGCAGCCTTAGAGCCGTCAGAGCCCCACACCGCAGGGGAAATGCCGGGAAAGTCACTTGGGCCAACCACAACGGCACCTGCGCCGTCTCCGAGCAGGAATGAGATGGAACGGTCGGTGGGGTCCACGACGTCAGAAAGCTTCTCTGCGCCGATAACGAGGGCGTAATGGGCAGCGCCGGAACGGATGAGGGCATCCGCCTGAGCGATCCCGTAGGCGTAGCCCGCACACGCCGCGTTCGAGTCGTAGGCGGCTGCAGGATTCGCTCCGACGCGGTCGGCAACGACGGCGGCAATGGAAGGCGTCTGCTGAACATTGCTGACGGTGGCGACAATGACGAGGTCGATGTCTGCTGGGTCAACACCAGATGCTTCGATTGCTTCTCTGCCTGCCTCAGTGGCGAGGTCGACGGCGAGAATGCCCACTGAGGCGCGCCTGCGCGTCACGATACCGGTGCGCTGCCGAATCCATTCGTCGCTCGAATCAATGGGACCTACGAGGTCTTCATTGGGCACCACAATGTCTCCGCGGGCGGCACCGAACCCATAAAGACGCGTGAATTGTGCTCCGGTGGACTGGTTGAGTCTGGGGGATGTCATGAGTTCTCCAGCATATCGATGGCGGTGTGGATGTCGTCAGGAGTTTTGACAGCCACGGCGGGGATACCTTTGAGTGCGCGCTTTGCGAGACCGACGAGAGCACCAGCTGGTGCGACCTCGATAATTCCGGTGACACCCGCGGAAGCAAAAGATTCCATGCATTTGTCCCAGCGCACTGGTGACGACACCTGGCCGACGAGTAAGTCAAGGAAGTTGCGCCCGTTCGACACCAATTTTCCGTCGCGGTTGGACCAGATATTCAGTGACGGGTTGTGGACGTCGAGCGCCGCAGCGGCACTGGTCAACCGCTCGACGGCAGGAGCCATGTATCGCGTATGGAATGCACCAGCGACCTGAAGGGGAATGACGCGGGCGGATGCGGGCGGCTCTGCTTTGAGCTTTTCGAGTGAATCGAGCGCTCCCGCAACAACCACTTGGCCGCCGCCATTGAAGTTCGCCGGGTCTAGTTCGAAATCTGCCAGACGCTCGAGAAGTTCTGCTTCCTCTGCTCCGACCACCGCGCTCATTCCGGTGGCGGCGAGTGCTGCGGCATCCGCCATAGCGCGGCCTCGCTCGGCAACGAGTGCCATCGCATCTAATTCAGTGAGGATGCCTGCAGCGGCCGCGGCTGTCACTTCGCCGACGGAGTGGCCAGCAATGCCTCCCACGCGGTCACGACGGCCTTCGAGCAGCACTCCGAGGGTGAGGAGACCCGCTGCAACGATCAGCGGCTGCGCGACTTTCGTGTCACGAATAGTGTCGGAATCTGACACCGTTCCGTGCTTCTCGAGGTCAAGTTGTGCCGCTTCTGAGAAGCGAGCTAGGCGCTGGGAGAGGCCGGGGACCTCGAGCCATGGTGTGAGGAATCCGGGAGTTTGCGAGCCCTGTCCGGGGCATACGACGACAATCACCTATCTAGTCTCCCAACATTTGAACGTAATTCACTGTGACAATGGCACTAAGAATAGCCGGATGTGTTGTCGACATTCGTAGCACACCGCCGTGGATGCACCCATTAGCGGCGCCGGTTTAGGGTATCGGCCTCAGAAATCGAACCGATAATGAGCGCTGACTGAAGGATGAGAGACTCACGAGCGCCTGTGGCGTCATAACCGATGACCTCTGACACTCTTTTGAGCCGGTACCGCACTGTGTTCGGGTGCACGAACAATTCACGCGCGGTTGCTTCGAGCGAGCGACCGTTGTCCAAATACGCCCACAATGTGGTGAGCAATTCGCTTGCATGTGCGTGCAATGGACGGTAAATGCGGGTAACGAGCGTGGCCCGAGCCAGCGGGTCACCGGCAAGTGCGCGCTCAGGAAGCAAGTCATCGGCGAGGGTGGGCCTCGGAGCATTTCGCCATGAGCGAGCCACAGCAAAGCCAGCAAGCGCCGCCTTTGCGCTCCGGTTGGCATCAACGAGGCTCGGCACCTCATGGCCGAGCACGAGGTGCCCTTCGCCAAATCCTGGTTCAAGTGCGTTGGCAATATCGAGAAAAGAAAGCGGAGTCGTTGAGGTGTCATCGTTCTCGACCGGTGCTGGTAGCGCGCGGCCAATGACGAGCACGAGCCTGGCACCCTGAACACCAATCAGCACGTCGGCGTCCAAATGACGCGCCGTGCGACGGAGCATATCGACATCCAATTGCTTCGGAGTTGTTCCCACGAGCACCGAAACTTCGCCGTGACCGTGCCAGCCGAGAGCCGCTATGCGGCTCGGAAGTTCGTCATCGTATTCACCGCTCAGGATGCTGTCGACGACCAGGGCCTCTAGTCGTGCATCCCAAAGCCCACGAGCTTCTGCGGCGCGAGCGTAGACATCTGCCGCGCCGAAAGCGATTTCTCTCGAGTACAGGAGAATCGCTTCCCGGAGTGATTCATCACGGCCCTTGACGCGTTCTTCAACAACTTCTACCGTCACTTTGATGAGCTGGAGTGTTTGCGTGAGGCTCACGGAGCGAAGGAGCTCGCGCGGCGCAACACCGAAAACGTCTGCTGCAATCCACGGAGTGGATTTTGGGTCGTCAAACCACTGCATGAACGACGAGATCCCCGCTTGCGCAACCATCCCCACTGCGGACCGTCGGCCAGGCGGCATCTCTCGGTACCACGGAAGGGTGTCCTCGAGACGCTTGAGCGTGGCGGTGGCGAGCTCACCAGAGACAGTCTTCAGCCACGCGAGAGTTTGCTCTTTAGACCGTGGTGTCGGCGTCATCGGCGTGGCTGTAGGCATAGTGTGCGACCGTCTAACTCTCGCCGCCGGCGGAGCCGGTCGTTCCCGCTGTCACATCGTGCAGCGAATACTTGTCGATCGCTTGTTGGGAGAGGGCTGGGTCGATGCGACCTTGACGAGCAAGCGCCTGAAGTGTTCGCACAACGACGGACGGGCCATCAATTTTGAAGAACCTGCGCGCTGCTGCCCGGGTGTCAGAGAATCCGTAGTCATCTGCCCCGAGGGTCGCAAAGTCACCGGGAACAAACCGGCGAATCTGGTCGGGTACAGCGTGCATGTAATCGGTGACCGCGACGAATGGTCCCTCGGCGCCCGTGAGCTTCTCGGTGACGTATGGCATCCGGCCGCCCTCCTCAGGGTGGAGGAAGTTCCATTCGTCTGCCGCCAACCCTTCGCGACGAAGCTCAGTCCACGACGTTACCGACCATACGTCTGCGGCAACTCCCCAGTCGCGGGCGAGGAGCTCTTGAGCCTCAAGAATCCACGGCACGGCAACGCCAGAAGCGAGCAACTGTGCTCTTGGCCCACCCGCGTCAGAGCGCTTGAGTAAGTAGAGACCCTTGAGAAGACCGTCTATGTCGAGGTTCTCTGGCTCAGCCGGCTGCACGAGCGGCTCATTGTAGATGGTGATGTAGTACATGACGTCAGGGTGCGGGTGCTGCCCGCCGTACATGCGCTCAAGGCCCGCCTTAACGATGTGGCCGAGCTCGTAACCGTAGGCGGGGTCATATGACACTACTGATGGATTTGTGGACGCAAGCAGCGGGGAATGGCCGTCTGCGTGCTGGAGGCCCTCTCCCGTTAACGTCGTACGCCCTGCGGTGGCACCCATGATGAATCCTCGTGCCATCTGGTCGCCTGCTGCCCACATGGCATCGCCCGTGCGCTGGAAGCCAAACATCGAATAAAACACGTAGATCGGAATGAGCGGTTCGCCGTGTGTCGAGTAAGAAGTACCAACAGCGGTAAATGCGGAGAACGCGCCAGCCTCGTTGATGCCAACGTGCAGAATCTGACCCTGTTCGCTCTCTTTATAGGCAAGGAGTTGGTCACGATCCACCGAGGTGTAGTTCATTCCATTGGGGTTATATATCTTCGCGGTGGGGAAATATGCATCCATGCCGAAGGTGCGCGCTTCATCCGGAATGATGGGCACGATGCGGTGGCCAAAGTCTTTTGACTTCAAAAGGTCTTTCAGTAAACGCGCGAATGACATCGTCGTGGCGATCTCTTGCTTTCCAGAACCACGGCGCGCCACCTCGTACGCGCTGTCATCTGGAAGAGTGATTTGCGTAAATCGTGAGCGGCGCTCTGGCACGTACCCACCAAGTTCGCGGCGGCGTTCCTGCAGGTACTGGATCGCTGGATCGTTCTCACCAGGGTGGTAGAAGGGCGGAAGGTAGGGGTTCTCCTCAAGCACCGCATCCGTCACCGGAATTTGCATCGCGTCGCGGAAGTCCTTGAGGTTGTCTAGCGTGAGCTTTTTCATCTGGTGGGTCGCGTTGCGGCCTTCAAATGACGGGCCAAGACCGTAGCCCTTAATGGTCTTCGCGAGAATAACGGTGGGCTGACCCTTGTGCTCTGTGGCTGCTTTGAATGCTGCGTAAACTTTGCGGTAGTCGTGGCCACCACGCTTGAGCTTCCACACCTGATCATCGGTGAGGTCCTTCACCAGTTCCGCAGCTCGTGGATCGCGGCCGAAGAAGTTTTCGCGCACGTAGGCGCCGCTCTCGGCTTTGTAGGTCTGGTAGTCGCCATCTGGCGTCTGGTTCATGAGGTTGACGAGTGCGCCTTCAGTGTCTTTGGCGAGCAGGTCATCCCATTCGCGGCCCCAGACGACCTTGATAACGTTCCAACCTGCACCCCGGAAGAAGCTCTCCAGCTCCTGGATGATCTTGCCATTGCCTCGCACTGGTCCGTCGAGGCGCTGCAAGTTGCAGTTGATGACGAACGTGAGGTTGTCGAGGTTGTGGTTTGCTGCCCACTGCAGGGCGCCGCGGCTTTCGACCTCATCCATTTCACCGTCGCCGAGGAACGCCCAAACGTGGCTCTCGTTGAGGTCCTTAATGCCGCGGTTAGTAAGGTAGCGGTTTGTCTCGGCCTGCCAGATCGCATTGAGCGGACCGATGCCCATAGAGACGGTGGGAAACTCCCAGAAGTCGGGCATGAGGTGAGGGTGCGGATAGGAACTGAGCCCGTTGGGGGCCTTCGATTTCTCTTGACGAAAGCCGTCAAGCTGCGTCTCGTTGATACGGCCCTCTAGGTAAGCGCGCGCGTACATTCCGGGGGAGGCGTGCCCCTGATAAAAAACTTGATCGGCGCCGCCTGGGTTGTCGTGGCCGTGGAAGAAGTGGTTGTGGCCCACCTCATAGAGGGCCGCAGATGATGCGTAAGTGGAGATGTGCCCGCCAACAGAAATGCCGGGACGCTGGGCGCGGTGAACGATGACGGCAGCATTCCAGCGCAACCACGCCCGGTACTTGCGCTCAATTTCTTCGTCTCCCGGAAAATCTGGTTCGTTCTCGGGGGCGATGGTGTTGATGTAGTCCGTGGTGGGGACCATCGGCACACCAAGCTGCAGGTCTTCTGAGCGCTTGAGCAGGCTCAGCATGATGTCACGTGCACGTTCTCTGCCGTGAACGGCGACCACCGCGTCCAGTGATTCCTGCCATTCAGCGGTCTCTTCTGGGTCTGAATCGATGTGGTTCATCGAGTAGGGGTCTTGGTCGTTGACTGTCACGGTTGACCTCGCATGGTTCATGTTCGTTGCGGTGGTTCGCATGGCCATTGTGGCCAGCGTGCCGCCAAGACTGGATTGCAGTTCATGCGGCACGGATGCTGGAGCACGCCAATTCTAGCGAGTTCAGCTTGTCATGGTTTCTACTCTCGGAAGGTCACTTAGCTGGGGCCGCCGTCAGGAGCAACTCACGTAGCTCCTCAATGATCAGCAATTGTCGCTGGCTGATTTTCATGAGCTGTTCGATATCCATTTTTGCGGCCACATTGGTGTCGTAGTCGTGTTGGGCCAATGCTGCGGCAATGCCATCCTGCCGTTTGGCGGCGATCAGCAGGATCGCGCCCTGCAAACCGGCAAGCATGCTCAAAAACAAGTTCAGAAGGATGAACGGGTAAGGATCCCATTTGATACTGGGGATCGTCGTGTTGAGAATTGCCCACACCACCATGAAGATCACGAAGACGCCAACAAACATCCAACTGCCCATGCCATTGCGCATGAGATCAGCGGCTCGCTCACCGGTGCTGAGACTAGCTTTCTGCTTCTGGTGCCAGTTAAGCGTTTTATCGGTCATTTCGTCAGTGTAAGTCTGTGCTGGCTTCAGACCGGTAACATAGAGCATCGTTCCCGCAATGCGGGCGCGGGCCTTTAGCTCAGCTGGTAGAGCGCCACGTTTACACCGTGGATGTCATCGGTTCGATCCCGGTAGGGCCCACCCATTGGTTGAGGCGTTTCACTATCTGCGCATTTCTTCCGCCTCGAATGACATTCCGTCAAACTCGACACCGCCTTTGTGGCCGAGCCTGCCGGCTAGATACCATCCGCGGCACTGCGCATGCGGCATGGATTGTTGGCCTCACTCGGCACGCCGCAGGTGCACTACCGCTGCGGAGGCCGTATTATCTGAGCCATGGTTGACGACGACAACCCGCCAGTAGGCGATCTCGCTCCCGAATCAGAGGGCGCAGATTTTGGCGCGCCGTCAGCACCGAATCGATCGACTTCGTCGCCCTCAACTGCTACTGACGTCAACAACGTCACGGACATGAGCGACGACGACCTTGCGCGCGCACTCGAAAAGGACTTCGCGCGTGTTACGCACACCGGGGTATTGCCAGTTGTTAACCCCTTTGCGCAACCACTGGTGCCGGATGTACCGAATCCCGTCTCCTATGACCCGGTAGCAGCTGAGCCACTAGCAGATGAGCCGGATGCACCCAAGACGCTACCACCTGAGTCGCTACCACCTGAGTCGCTAGCCCCTGAGTCAGACGCGCCTGAGTCGCTAGCCCCTGAGTCAGACGAACCCGAATGGCAAGCTCCTGAATGGGCGAGCAGCGAGCCGGGGGTTGTGCATGCGCTCGATGATGTTCCACTGTCAGGGGAGTACTTTCAGTCAACGCAGTCGGGCCCGACGGTGGTTGACCACAACCCGTGGGCCGCAATGAACATGGAGCAAGAGGCTGCAGCCTCGGCACCCTCAGACGCATACCCGATTTTTCACGAAGCGTCTGCACCTCAAGTCCAAGCTAGTGAACCCCCGGAACCTCCAACTGCGCTAACGAATGAACCGCCGGTGAGGCGTTCGATACCAACATCAGAACTCGCTGCCGCTCTTTCGCAGCACGATGACGCCGGCGAAACCCCTGTTGACTTCATGGCACAACTCGAAGATCAGCTGCGGTTGCGGGAGCAGGATGTCTCCGAATTCCTTCGCTGGCAAGAATCCAAGGTTGCGGAAGGCAGCGCGGAGGCGCTTGCACAAGTCGAATCCGTGCGAGTGAATTTTGGCGACATCATCGAAAGCGCGCCATCGGCGCCTCAAACAGCCACAGCAACAGAGGCTGGCCCAGTACTGGCGACGCACACGTTTCGCATTGATGAGGTGCTTGACAGCGACTTGCTGAGCGCTCCGGCCCCGATGACCACTCCGGTGTCGGATATTCCGCCACCTGCTGATCACGTACCTGGATCGTTTTCTCTGGATGGCCTCGTCGCGCCTCTGCCTTCGATGAATGCGGCTCCGATCACGCCGCCACCCTTGTCTGTACCTCCGATCTCTGTACCTCCGATCTCTGTACCTCCGAGCTCTGTGCCACCGACGCCTGTGCCGCCGTCTCCAGTCCACGAGGAGCCAACCGAATTCGCTGCGCGTGAACCTGAAGCTGAACGAGAAACCGGCCTCGAGCATCCTTTGGAATTCGAGCATGCTCCTGAACTCGAGCCGGAGGCAGCACCCGAGACGGGGCCAGAACCAGAGTTCGATCTAGAAGCTCATCTCGGGTTTGCACGACCGGCTTCTTCGCCTTCGCCCGTTCCGGATCTCGTTGAACCACCCGCTGATCCTGCTGCGTTCGACCCGTTCGACTTTGATGTGCTTATTGGCGGAGAAACGGCTGTTGCTGACGAAGTGCCAACTGTGTTCTCGTTCAACGATGCAGTGGTACCCGATCGCGTAACACTTGTTGAGCCCACACCCGAACCACTGATTGAGCCCACACCCGAGCCAGCTCACGATTCACTTCGCGACGACCACGCCTCCGGTACCGATCACGTGTTTGAGGGCCTGATCGGTGCGTTCCCGGTCACGTCGGAGGGCGTTGCGAGTATCCCTGCGGCACCAGGTGCTCCGTTCGCACCCGTCCCGAGTTCTTCGGCGCCGATCTCTGAAGGCCCGACAGCGGAAGCGAATCTCTCTGCTCCGCCGGCGTTCCGGGTCGAATCGACTTCTACAGAACCGACACCAACTGATCAGCGTGTCGGTCGTGCGTCGCGGTTGTTCTGGTTGTGGTTTGCCGCGAACTCGTCCATTGTGAGTGTCGCCTTTGGCGGGGCTGTGTTGTCTCTCGGCATGAGTTTGCGTCAGGCCATCGTCGCGACACTTATCGGAGTTGCAGTCTCGTTCCTCCCGTTGGGCCTCGGTACCCTCGCCGGAAAGTGGAGCGGCCAACCGACCATGATCGTCTCGCGTGCCACTTTCGGTCACCTCGGCAACATTCTTCCTTCCGTACTTGCCATCATTGTGCGCGTGTTCTGGGGCGCGGTGCTCTTGTGGTTCCTAGCGGCAGGTACAGCGCGAATCATGGTCGGCGCTGAGATGACGGGCCCACTCACCGAAATGCAGGTCATGATTATTGGCCTTGCGGTGGGGTTCCTTCTTGCGCTCGTCATTGCATTTTTCGGATATGGCCTGATCGCCCGCGTGCAACTGGTGTTCACTATCTTTTCTGCCGTGCTCATTGTCGGGCTCATCGTCATAACGTGGCCCGCTGTGAACATTCCTATGGCTCTCACGGTGGGTGATGGTCCCTGGATTCTCGTGATCACCGGCGCAGTCCTGGTGTTCAGCTTTGTTGGGCTTGTCTGGGCTGTGAGTAGTGCCGACCTTGCTCGATACCAGCGTGCTTCCGGTTCAGGAGCGGCCTCTATGCTGTGGTCGACGTTCGGGGCAACAATTCCGGCATTCGTGCTCATCTCGTACGGTGCCGTTCTCGCCGCATCAGATCCAAAGATTGCCGCCGGGCTTCTCGAGACTCCGCTCGATACGATCGCCCTTCTGATTCCGGTCTGGTATCCGGTGCCGTTGATCGCCGCCCTTGCCTTGAGTCTTCTCTCAGGAGTCGTGATCTCCATCTATTCCGGCGGGTTCGCGCTTCAGGCGACCGGTGCGTCCATGCGCAGGCCGGCAGCTGTCGTGATTGTTGGTGCTGGAGTCGGGGTATTGGCGGGTGTGCTCGCGTTCACCGTTGGCGACTTCTCGCTGATCATTCGGGATGTTGCCACAACTCTCGCAGTTCCCATCGCCGCCTGGGCGGGGATATTCGGCGCCGAAATGATGATTCGCAGTAGAAGATTCTCTCCGCACGCGCTTCTTCACCGCCGTGGCGTGTACGCCGACTTCCACTGGGTGAACGTCGCAACGCTCGTCGTCGCGTCTGTTATCGGTTTTGGTTTGACGACGGCGTCGGTGGCATGGCTGGGGTGGCAGGGTTACCTCTTTAGCGTTCTCGGAGTTCCGCTTTCCAGTGATCTTGCGGCGAGCGACCTTGGAGTATTCGTTGCCTTGATCATCGGAATTCTCACCCCAATCGTCGTAGGGATCCCCGGAATCCGCAGACAAGAAGGCATCACAGTCGAGCAGTCCCAGACTGTTGCAAGCTAATCGATTCGACGCGCGAGGCAATCTAGACTGGAGCCATGTCGTCGAAGGCCGAACCTGCTCCTACTGTCGCCGGTGTCGCTCTCGCAGCGGAGCGACTGTGGCCACTCTCTGGGGCTGAGCCGTGGGATGCTGTGGGGCTTCTCGCAGGCGATCCTCTTGCCGCCGTCGATCACGTACACCTTTGCGTTGATGCCGTTCCCGATACTGCCGATGAAGCAGTGGCGCTCGGTGCCGGGATGCTGTTAGCGCATCATCCTCTGCTTCTCCGCGGCGTGACAAGCGTCTCAGAAGATCGTTTCAAGGGCGCGGTGCTCTCGCGGCTCATTCGCAGTGGTGCGGCTCTCTATTCGGCGCACACGAACGCTGATGTGGTTAAGACAGGTACCTCAGCAGTATTGGCGCGACTGCTTGGACTCACCCATACGAGCCCCATCACGGTGAGTGAGGGGGAATCTGCCGGAATCGGTCGGGTAGGCACACTCGCCGAAGCGACGACGCTCGGCAGGTTGGCACGCACGCTAGCCGAGCTGCTCCCAGCAACGGCATCCGGGGTGCGGGTATCAGGTGAATACGACGCACCTATTTCGACCGTCGCCCTGTGCGCTGGCGCCGGAGACAGCTACCTTGATGAACCGTCAGTTCAGGCAGCGGACGTCTACATCTCGTCAGACCTGCGTCACCATCCGGCATCGGCTTTCCGTGAGACAGCGAAACTTTCGGGCGGACCAGCCCTGATCGATGTGTCGCACTGGGCGAGCGAATGGTTGTGGCTGGACACGGCAGCAGGCGAACTCCGTGACGCCCTTCCCGGTGTTACGGTGACGGTCAGTGAACTCCGCACCGATCCGTGGGATTTCACAATTGTGCAATAAACAGAAGAGAAAGATGGTTCCCCCGCGATGCCGTTGAAAGCTAGCCCAGACGACCAAGCCATCCTGTTGGATCTTCAGGCGATCGACACCAAACTGCAGCAGCTTGCGCACAAGGCAAAGAGTCTGCCTGAACTGGCGACGATCGTTTCTTTGACCGCTGAAGCGGAAGAGGCGAGGCTTAACGGCGTGACAGATAGTGGCGCGCTAGAAGATGCGCATACCGAACTCAAGCGAATCGAATCCGATGTCGTGATCGTAGAAGCTCGCATCAAACGCAACACAGAGCGGCTTGAGTCGACCTCGTCTGTGAAAGATATTGCGGGGCTCGAGGCCGAGCTGGCCTCCCTTCGCAAGCGTCAGTCTGACCTCGAAGATATCGAACTTGCCGTGATGGAACGCATTGAGCAGTTCGAAGCGACATCGTCGTCGTCGACGTCATCTCACGATGGGCTTCTGGCAAAGCTCGCGGAAGCTGAAGCATCGAGGGATGCGGGGTTGGCGACGATTCACTCAGATCGGGATCACACAGACGCGAATCGTGCCACCATCGTCTCAAATCTGCCCGCCGAGCTTGTCGCCCTCTATGAGAGGCAGCGTGAGAGGTACGGCACTGGTGCTTCGCACTTGCGGGGCGGCGTTTCGAGCGCGAGCGGTGTGAAGCTTAACGAAAGCGACATGGCAGAAATTCGTACTGCTGCGCCGGATGATGTGGTGCTGTGCCCCGACAGCAATGCCATCCTCGTGCGCACGGCAGAGTCAGGCATCTAGTGCCCCGAATGCTCGTGATTGAGGCGGACGGCGGATCACGCGGAAACCCTGGTCAGGCAGGCAGCGGATCCGTTGTCATCGACCCGACAACAGGTGAAGTGATTGCCGAAGTTGGGCGTTACATTGGAATCGCTTCGAACAACGTTGCCGAATACACGGCGCTTATCGAAGGCGTTCGCAAAGCTCTCGCGATTGATCCGGATGCCGAACTTCACGTGCGCATGGATTCCAAGCTCGTGGTCGAGCAAATGTGTGGCCGCTGGAAGATCAAGCACCCAGACATGGCGGAGCTTGCCGCTGTTGCCCGCGAACTTCTCACCGGAACTCCCGTGCGTTTCGAGTGGATTCCGCGCGAAAAGAACTTCCGCGCAGACGCCGCCGCAAACAAAGCTATGGATCTCCGCGCCAATTTTGGTTAGCGCGGCTTCCCTTCGAGACGATTGCTGCGCAATCTCCTCAGGGGGGCGGACATTGCTCTCGTTCCCTGAGCGGGGTCGAAGCCTCCCTCGAACGGATCGCCACCTCGTTACACTTGAACATGAATGGGTCGGCAAGACGGTCGCGTCGTGCAGAAATGCACGCCGAGGAACGTCCGGGCTCCGCAGGGCAGGGCGGTGGGTAACACCCACCCGGAGCAATCCGCGAGAAAGTGCAACAGAAAGTAAACCGCCACTGGCGCGTTGATTTATTGGCGGGCCAGGGGTAAGGGTGAAACGGTGGTGTAAGAGACCACCAGCGGCGCGAGTGATCGCGTCGGCTAGGTAAACCTCGTCCGGAGCAAGATCAACAGGGAACGCTAAGGCTGCCCGCCAAGTTCCTGGGTAGATCGCTAGAGGGCTGCGGCAACGTAGTTCGTAGATAGATGGCCGTCCACGGTGGATAAACACTGGGACAGAACCCGGCGTATCAGCCGGCCCATTCACTCGCCGTCTGCTTCTACTGTGCTGCCAGGGCTGCTGCTCCGACTATGCCGGCGTTGTTGCGCAGTGCTGCCGGTTTAATGGGCGTTCGCAGGTGAAGCAGTGGCAAAAACTCGTCGGAACTTTTAGAAATGCCCCCTCCCACGAGGAAGAGCTCGGGGGAGAAGAGACTTTCTAACAGCTCGTAATAGGCCTGAAGGTTCTTCGCCCACTCCTTCCAGCTAAGATCGTCGTTCTCTTTCGCCGAGGTGGAGGCTAGAAGCTCCGCATCGCGCCCGTCTAGAGTCAGGTGCCCGAGTTCCGAATTCGGGATGAGGTCACCATTGAAAAGCATCGCACTGCCGATTCCTGTTCCAAGCGTGGTGAGGATCGTGAGACCAGCCGCATCGGCGGCGGCACCGTATCGTGCTTCTGCGAGGCCAGCGGCATCCGCATCGTTGATAAAATGTATTTCTCGTCCGAGCTTCTTTTCGAATAGTTTTTCGGCGTCAAGACCGATCCACTTTTTTGACACGTTCGCGGCCGACATCGTCTTGCCGCCAATCACAACCGCAGGAAAGCACACTCCGACCGGGGTCTCGGGGTCAATGTCGCCGAGTCCGTCAAAGAGTTTGAGAACTGTGTCGAGGATGTCCTCGGGTGCACCGCCCTTTGGCGTGGCAAGTTTCATGCGATCGGTGAGCAACTCACCTGACGACACGTCGACGATGGCACCCTTGATGCCGGTGCCACCAATATCGATTCCAATGGCCGTTGTTCTCATGCGCTGCTCCTTTCGCTGAGCGTCAGGATTTCGGTGCCATTTTCTCTGACAACTATCGTGTGCTCGAACTGCGCGGTCATGCTCTTGTCTTTTGTGGTCACGGTCCAGTCGTCATCCCACAGATCCCATTCTGTGGTGCCGAGAGTGAGCATGGGCTCAATCGTGAAAACCATTCCCGGTTCGATCACGTCAGTGAAGTTGGGGGAGTCGTAGTGCGGGATGATGAGCCCGGAGTGGAACGCTTCTCCAACCCCATGCCCGGTGAAATCGCGCACCACGCCGTAGTCGAACCGCTTCGCGTACGACTCGATAGCGCGCCCAATCACGTTGACCTGGCGACCAACGGCGGCGGCCTTGATTCCCCGACTCAGGGCCTCTTCTGTGCGTTCGACGAGGGCCGCGACATCCGGGGCCACAGCACCGACCAGGAATGTACGGTTTGTGTCACCGTGCATGCCGTTCTTGTAGGCGGTGATGTCAATGTTGATGATGTCGCCGTCGAGTAACACCGTGTCGTCGGGGATGCCGTGACACACGACCTCATTGATCGAGCTGCAGAGTGACTTAGGAAAACCGCGGTAGCCGAGTGTTGACGGGTAGGCGTCGTGGGCGAGGATGAACTCGTGGCCGATGCGGTCAAGTTCTTCTGTGGTGACTCCTGGCTGGATCGCATCGCCGACCGCGTCGATCGCGGAGGCGGCAATACGTCCCGCCGCCCGGATGCGGTCGATCGCTTCCTCGTTATACACGTCGATGCCAGAAGGAGTTGGTTCGGCTTTGCCGACGTACTCTGGCCGCACAATGTGTGGCGGTACCTGACGATGCGGTGAGAGTCGTCCCGCGATGAGGTGTCCGTGTGATTCCCTAGGCATAGGATCAATTTTAGGCTGCGAAGGAGAATCTGATGACCGAGTGGTGGTTCAACACAAAGACACAGGAAGTCGAACAGGGGCCGCAGTCCCTTGCGTCAGACCGAGTCGGCCCGTTCGACACGCAGGAGGAAGCCTCCCGTGCCAACGAGATCATCGCCAGTCGTGCTCGCGATTGGGCCGCGGATGACGCAGCAGAAGGCCGTTGAGCTAGCCCGCTGAACGGCCGTGCACTATGCCGTCTCACGGGTCATGTCAGACGATCCCTTGCGCGAGCATCGCATCGGCGACGCGTACGAATCCGGCGGCGTTCGCACCGACAACATAGTTGCCGGGATGCCCGTAACGTTCGGCCGCCTCAAACGCTGCGGAGTGGATGTCGGAGATAATGCCCCGCAGACGAACCTCGCTCTCGTCAAAACCCCACTTCTCCCGTGTAGCGTTCTGCACCATCTCGAGCGCGGAAACGGCAACACCGCCAGCATTTGCTGCCTTGCCGGGAGCGAAAAGCACTCCAGCTTGTTGGAAGGCTTGCACGGCATCCGGCGTGCACGGCATGTTGGCACCTTCGGAGACGGCGAGCACGCCCCCCCGAATGAGAGATGCAGCACCCTCACTGTCTAGTTCGTTCTGTGTCGCCGATGGCACTGCGAGCTGACCGGGAACGTCCCACACTTTTCCAGCACTCACGAACACCGCGCTGCTGCGGCGGTCGGCATACACAGAGATTCGCTCACTTCCCGCTTCTTTCAACTCCTTCAGAAGAGCAAGATCAATTCCGTCTTCATCAACGATGTACCCAGAGGAATCGGATGCGGTGATAGGTTTCGCACCTAGCTGTTGCAGTTTCTCTATTGCATAAATCGCCACGTTGCCGGCGCCAGAAACGATCGCGGTCTTGCCTTCAAGGCTTTCGCCGCGCACATCGAACATTTCTTGCAAGAAGTAGACAGCGCCATACCCTGTTGCCTCTGTGCGCACGTGCACGCCGCCCCAATCCGGCCCCTTGCCGGTCATAGCCCCACGGTTGTTCATATTCGTCATGCGACGGTACTGTCCAAAAAGGTAGCCGACCTCCCGGGCGCCAACGCCGATGTCACCGGCGGGAACATCCGTGTACTGCCCAATATGACGAGTGAGTTCGGTCATAAAACTCTGACAGAACCGCATGACCTCGCCATCGGTGCGGCCGTGAGGGTCGAAGTCGGCGCCACCTTTTGCTCCGCCGATTCCTTGACCAGTGAGGGCGTTCTTGAATACCTGTTCGAATCCGAGAAACTTCATGATGCTGAGATTTACAGACGGGTGGAATCGCAGTCCACCCTTGAATGGACCAAGAGCAGAGTTGAACTGCACGCGGTATCCACGATTCACCTTCACGTCGCCCTTGTCGTTGACCCATGGCACCCGGAACATGATCTGTCGTTCTGGTTCGAGCAGTCGAGGCAAGATGCCCGCCTCGATGAACTCGGGGTGCTGATGCAGTACCGGCCCAATCGACTCGAGTACTTCGTGAACTGCCTGATGAAACTCTGACTCGCCAGGACTCCTGGCGGCGGTTTCTTCGAAGACATCATTGACAATGTTGGAAGTTGAGAGGGACACGATGCTCTTTCGCTCGAGACGGTGAAGCGCACTGCGGGAACCGGGCGCGGATAGGGCGAATGGTTGCTGCGTTACTCGTAGTTGTGCTCTGGGGCCGGGTAGGCCCCATCTGCGACGTCTGCTCGATAAGCGCTGACGGCATCCGTAAGAACCCCTGCGAGATTCGCGTACTGTTTCACGAACTTCGGGATCCGACCGCTGGTGAAACCTGCCCAGTCTGTCCAGACCATCAACTGGCCATCGACGTCTGGACCGGCGCCAACACCAATCGTGGGAATACGCAACTCTTTGGTCACCTGTGCGGCGGCCGATGCTGGAACCATCTCCAGCACCACGGAGAACGCACCGGCTTCTTCGACGGCGTGCGCGTCGGCGAGAAGCTGTTCAAGCCCTTCGCCGCGTCCCTGAATCATATGCCCACCTAAACCGTGTTCGCTCTGCGGGGTGAAACCAATGTGCGCCATGACCGGGATGCCGGCATTGACGATGCGGCGAATCTGCTCGGCGCTGCGCTGGCCACCTTCAAGCTTCACCGCATGGGCGTGCGTCTCTTTCATGAACCTAAAGGCTGTGTGGAGCGCCTCTTCTGGGCTACTTTCGTATGAACCGAAGGGCATATCCGCGATAACGAATGCTCTGGTTACCGCGCCAGCAACCGCACGCGTGAGTGGGATGAGCTCGTCGACCGTCACCGGAAGCGTCGTGTCGTAACCGAGCACATTGTTTCCAGCGGAGTCACCGACGAGCAGAAAATCTATGCCGGCCTTATCGAAAATCTCTGCACTCAACTGGTCGTAGCTTGTGAGTCCAACAATCTTATTCCCGTTGTCTTTCGCCGACTGAAAGTGTCGGGTGCGCACCTTTTTGAGATTCGCCTGGGCTGCGGCCGCTGCAGGATCATTCATGGAGCGAGTCTAGCCACTACCCTGATAGTTGGGCCGAAACAACGATGTGCCAGCGTCATAGAAGAGGAACTCATGGACAAGCAGCGCGACTTCGTACTACGCACCATCGAAGAGCGCGGCGTCAAGTTCGTACGACTCTGGTTTACCGATGTTGTCGGAACTCTCAAGTCGGTGGCGATTGCGCCAGCAGAGGTCGAGGGGGCATTCGCCGAGGGCGTTGGTATTGACGGATCAGCTATCGAGGGACTCACGCGCCGCTACGAGGCAGACGTACTGCTGCATCCAGACCCGGCGACGTTCCAGATTTTGCCATGGCGTGGAGAGATCGACCCCACCGTGCGCATGTTCTGCGACATCAAGACGCCGGATGGCGAGCCAGCGGTTGCTGACCCCCGCAACGTGTTGAAGCGCACCTTGGCGAAGGCGGCCGATCGTGGGTTTACGTTTTACACTCATCCCGAGATTGAGTTCTATCTTCTTAAAAGCTCGAAACTTGACGAGAACGGTCGACCAGTGCCCGTGGATTCCGCCGGGTACTTCGACAATGTGCCAGGGGGCACAGCACACGATTTTCGTCGCCGATCTGTTCGAATGCTCGAAGACCTCGGTATCTCCGTAGAGTTCAGCCACCACGAGGGCGGCCCAGGGCAAAACGAGATCGACCTTCGTTACGCAGACGGCCTCACAACTGCCGATAATGTCATGACGTTTCGCACCGTGGTGAAAGAGGTGGCAATAGAAGAGGGCGTGTACGCGACCTTTATGCCCAAGCCGTTCTCTGAACATCCTGGCTCGGGGATGCACACGCACATGTCGCTTTTTGAGGGTGACACTAACGCGTTCTACGAGGCGGGTGCTCAGTACCAACTGTCGAAGGTGGGCAGGCATTTCATCGCCGGGCTACTGAAACACGCGCCAGAGATCACCGCGGTGACGAACCAGTTCGTGAACTCTTACAAACGACTGTGGGGCGGGGGAGAAGCGCCAAGCTTCGTGTGTTGGGGTCACAACAACCGATCCGCGCTCATTCGGGTTCCTCTCTACAAGCCAAGCAAGGGCCAAAGTTCGCGAGTCGAATATCGCGCCATTGACTCAGCGGCAAATCCTTACCTTGCGTACTCGCTCATGCTCGCAGCGGGGCTCAAAGGAATTGAAGAAGAGTATGAACTGCCTCCAGAAGCCGAGGACAATGTGTGGGATCTGACCGAGTCGGAACGTAAAGCGCTCGGATACAGCCCGCTGCCGGCCAGCCTCGATCACGCCACATCGATTATGGAGCGCTCCGAACTGGTGGCAGAAACGCTGGGAGAACAGGTATTTAACTACGTGCTGCTCAACAAGCAACGCGAATGGTCCGCGTATCGCGCCCAGGTGACGCCTTTTGAGCTTCACAGCAACCTGGAGATGCTCTAGCGCGCCATGGGCCGGTCGCAGGCAGCAAGGGGCACGGTGACGCTCACGGAGCTCGCTCGGCTCGGGTTTGCCGAGTTGGCGACGGCAAAGAGCAGCCTCGAAAACTTTGATGTGGATTTGGTTTCGCACTTCAACAAGTGCGCCGACCCTGATCAAGCGCTGAGCTACCTTGTGCAGTTGAAAGAGCGCTCACCTGAACTTGTCGGAACGGTGCTCGGCTCTCCGATGGCGGCTGCCCGTCTCGTGCGTTTACTCGGGGCATCATCTGGTTTAGGGGATTTCTTTCGCAGGCGCCCAGATGAACTGCTCGTTTTGGCCGAGCCTTTCTCGGAGTTACCGTCGTTCGACGACATGCGGGCAGAGCTGAGCGATGCGGTTGCTCACGTGATGGCGGCGGAAGAGACGGTGAGCGGTCGCGCACCGGCGGGAGATTATTCCAAGGGGAGCCACGGCGGGCGGCATTACCCAGCAGGGGAGCGCGCTGGCAACGCCGTCGTGGAGTTGCGGGTTCGGTACCGTCGCATTTTGGCCCGCATAGCTGCGATTGATCTTGAACAGCACGACCAGCTGTCGGGAGTCGACGCGATTGCCTCAAGCCTGGCCGACCTCGCCGGTGCTGTCATCGATGTGGCGTTGACACTGGCGGCAGAAACCGCCCCATACCCTTCGGTTGACGTCGCCGCCACCCGGCTCTCCGTTATCGGGATGGGAAAAACGGGCGCACATGAACTCAACTACCTCAGCGATGTAGATGTGATTTATGTCACAGAAGCCAGCAATGCAATCGCGGCAGATCGCGCTGTCGAGATTGCCACCTGGCTCGCTGTGCAACTTGGCCGCATCATTCAGAGTCCTGACCTGGAGCCTGAACTCTGGGAGCTGGACGCTAATCTTCGTCCAGAGGGCAAAGACGGTGCACTGGTTCGTAGCCTTGATTCACACGTGGCCTATTACGGTCGCTGGGCGAAGGACTGGGAGTTCCAAGCGCTACTCAAGGCGAGGCCCATCGCCGGCGACTTTGAGCTTGGCGCTCGGTTTATTGACGCGGTTTCGCCCCTTGTCTGGTCGAGCGCTAGTAGAGAAAACTTCGTGGAGTCGGTGCAACGAATGCGCGAGCGGGTGACAGCGCACATCCCGCCAGACGAGGCAGACGTGCAATTGAAGCTCGGTCGAGGCGGCCTGCGAGACGTTGAGTTCACTATTCAGCTTCTACAACTTGTTCACGGTCAGACCGATGAGGGGGTACGCCAAGCCGGCACACTTCCCGCGCTGGCCGCACTTGCCGAGAACGGCTACATCGGTCGTGAAGAAGCCGGGAGTTTTGGTTCTGACTATCGCTTCTTGAGGCTCCTAGAGCACCGGCTGCAGCTCGCGAGGTTAAAACGCACCCATTTGATGCCTCGCGACGATAACGCTCTGCGAGCGCTTGCGCGGGCGAGTGGCTTGGCCACCACGTCTGCCGCGCTGATGACGAAGTGGCGCGCAGTAAAAACTGAGGTACGTACTTTGCACGAACGTCTTTTTTACCGCCCGCTGCTCTCGGCAGTTGCTGCGCTTCCAGAAGAAGGCTTTGTACTCACGAGCAAACAGGCTGCGGCGCGGCTCGCCGCAATCGGGTTTAGAGACCCTGATGGTGCACTCCGCCACATCGGGGTACTCACGACTGGTCTTTCACGTCGCGTCATTATTCAACGGAACTTGCTTCCCATTTTGCTCCAGTGGCTTTCAGAAGGGGCGGACCCTGATTACGGTCTTTTGGTCTTTCGCCGGTTGAGCGATGCTCTGGGGGAATCTCACTGGTTCTTACGAATGCTGCGCGATTCTTCGGGCGCGGGCCACCGCCTCACCCAGCTGCTCTCTGGCAGCCGCTTCGTTGGCAACCTTTTTGAGCGCATTCCAGAAGCGGTCGCGTGGCTAGAAGACGGAGCAGATTTGGTGCCGCGCACGCTGAACATCTTGGACGACGAGGGCAAAGCAATTGCCAAGCGGCACGCTCGTGACCCGAACGCCGCAGCGCTTGCGGTTCGTACGGTGCGTCGCCGCGAGATCCTGCGGGTAGCAATCTCCAGCATTCTGGGGTTGCTCGAGGTCGATGCTGTGGGCCGTGCTCTCAGTGACATCACCACTTTTACGATTCGCGCTGCGATGTACATTGCGCGGTCACAGCCTGAATTGACAATGCCAAAAGATTCCGAGTTCGCGGTCATTGGTATGGGTCGTTATGGCGGTGCTGAGCTTGGCTTCGGGTCGGATGCTGACGTCATGTACGTGTACCGCGCCGCAGAGGGCAACGGTGAAGAGGCACAAAAGGCGGCGGAGCGCATCGTTGCTGAGCTTGGGCGTCTCACCGATGATCTCCAGTTTCCGCTCGACCTCGACATCGGTCTAAGACCAGAGGGCAAGAACGGTGCCGTCGTGCGTTCGCTCGACTCGTATCGCGCCTACTACGAGCGGTGGTCGCTCACGTGGGAGGCGCAGGCGCTCCTGCGCGCGCGGGCGATCGCGGGGGACGAGACGCTGTGTCAGGACTTCGAGTCTCTCGCGGACGAGGTGCGATATCCGGCAGCGATTTCTACGGCTGATGTGCGGGAGGTTCGGCGAATTAAGGCTCGTGTCGAATCTGAGCGCTTGCCGCAGGGTGCAGAGCCTTCGCGTCACCTCAAGCTAGGTCGCGGTTCCCTTAGTGACGTGGAATGGCTTGCTCAACTGCTGCAGTTGCAACACGGGGCCGCCATAGATGGTTTGCGCACCACCTCGACCCTGCACGCGCTTGCTATAGCGCAGGAGTCTGACCTGCTCACAGCATCCGATGTGCGCACGCTGCGTGAAGCATGGCTTCTCGCATCTCGCGCCCGATCGGCACTCACACTGTGGACGTCGAAAACGTCTGACGTTTTACCCACCGATCGCGCACAGCTAGACGGAGTCGCCCGACTAATGGGATACCCGCCGAACTCGGCCAGTCGCCTAGAAGACGACTACCTGCGAGCTACCCGCCGATCACGTCGGGTATTCGAAATGCGTTTCTACGGCGATACGGTGTCTCCGGCGCGTGCCAGATAGCGAGTTGCACCAAAAAGCGGGTCGACACTATTTGCGCCGACGATGCGACGCAACTCGCTGCCTACATCGAGGCGCGCTCTCGATGCCCCCGTGATCCAGCGCGAAGTGCGGCCTCTGTCGATCTAGACGCCGTAGTACAGCTCATACTCGTATGGGTGCGGGCGCAGCGACATTGGCATAAGTTCGTGTTCGCGCTTGTACGAGATCCATGTGTCGATGAGGTCCTGCGTAAAGACCCCGCCTTCCAAGAGAAAGTCGTGATCCGCTTCGAGTGCTTGCAACACAGCCTCAAGAGTGACCGGCAGCTGGGGGATACTCTTGGCTTCCTCAGGGGGAAGCTCGTAAAGGTCTTTGTCAATCGGGTCTAGGGGCTCGATCTTGTTACGGATGCCGTCAAGACCAGCCATGAGCTGGGCAGCAAAGCCCAGATAAGGGTTCCCAGAGGCGTCAGGGCAACGAAACTCTAGACGCTTGGCCTTCGGGTTCGTGCCGGTAATCGGAATCCGGATGGCCGCCGAGCGGTTTCCCGCCGAGTACACGAGGTTGATCGGTGCTTCGTAGCCCTTCACGAGTCGACGGAAGCTGTTGATCGTTGGGTTAGTGAACGCGAGCACAGCGGGGGCGTGCTTGAGCAGACCACCGATGTACCAGCGCGCAAGGTCAGAGAGCCCGCCGTAGCCGCTTTCGTCGTAGAACAGCGGCTTGCCATCGTTCCAGAGCGACTGGTGAACGTGCATACCAGAACCGGCGTCTCCGAAGAGAGGCTTCGGCATGAAGGTGGCAGTTTTGCCCCACTGCTCTGCCGTGTTCTTGACGATGTACTTAAACTTGAGGAGGTCGTCTGCAGAGTGCAACAGCGTGTCGAACCGGTAGTTGATCTCTGCTTGGCCGCCCGAGCCCACCTCATGGTGGGAACGTTCCAGATGAAGGCCTGCGTCCATCAGCTTGAGGCAGATGTCGTCGCGCAGGTCAGCTTGCTTGTCGACCGGGCTCACCGGAAAGTATCCGCCCTTAAGCGGAGTTTTGTTGCCGAGGTTGCCGCCCTCTTCAGCGCGGCCGGTGTTCCAGTGTCCCTCGACGGAGTCAACAGCGAAGAAGCTGGAGTTGCCCTTCACCTCGTAGCGCACATCGTCAAAGATGTAGAACTCAGCCTCAGGTGCGAAAAATGCGGTGTCGGCAATTCCGGTCGATGCGAGGTACTTTTCCGCCTTGCGGGCAACCTGACGCGGGTCACGGCCGTAAATCTCGCCATTGCGCGGGTTATAAATGTCGAACAGCATGATGAGCGTGCGCTCGATCCGAAACGGGTCGATGTAGGCCGTGGTGACGTCGGGGATCAATTGCATGTCCGACTCGGCGATCGTCGCGAAACCACGGATGGAGGATCCATCAAAAAGCTGCCCCACGGTGAAGAATTCATCATCGACCGTGGATGCGGGAATATTGAAGTGCTGTTGCACCCCCGGCATGTCGGTGAAACGAACGTCGAGGAACTTGACGTCGGTGTCCCTAATGAATTTAAGGACTTCGGATGGTTCACTGAACATGTGCGGACTCCTTGGGTTCCGTGCGGTACATGGCGTTCTTCTGCAACAGGTTTGACATTACGCTCCACCGATTTCGCGACGGTATCACCGATGTTTCGCCCATGTTTCGGGCCTCCCATAGTATCGGAGCGTGCATGAAACCAATCCTGCCCTGCCCCCGCTCGACCAGCGTTGGCCGGGGGAACGCCTTGGGCTGCCTCAGCATGGGCCGCGCTCTGTGGCGAGAACAGGGCGGCGCATGGGCGCTCTCTGCGTCGACTGGGGCCTTAGCCTGCTTGTGTCTGCTGGGTTTTTTCAGTTCGATAGCTTCGCGACCCTGGGTGTCTTTGCGCTCACACAAATTGTCTTTCTCATGTTCGTGAGTGGCAGCATTGGGCACATTGTCTTCAGGATGCGCGTTGTCCCGATCGCGAGCGGTTGGATTGGCGCGTGGCGTCCGATCGTGCGCACAGTTCTTCTGTGCTTTCTGATTCCCGCACTCATCTGGGACCGTGAGCAACGCGGGCTTCACGACAAGGCAGCCGGAACTATCCTCGTCGTTCGTTAGGGCTCTAAAACGCAAGGCTTAGCCTCGACGAGAAGATCGTGCTTTCATGGGGTCGACACCTTTGGGGATTGGCAAGTTTGGACCCTTATGTAGCGAGCTGACCCGGTTGTTCACCGCGTAAATTTCAGCCTTGTTGAGTGACTTCTTAAACTTTCCGAGTCGCCGTGCGAGCTTGTGCAGTGGCACTGCGTCTGCATCCGGCCCAACCTGCAATACGTTCACCGGAACATTCGGAAGGATTCGAGAAATCTTGCGACGTTCGTCGTTGATCATCTTCTGGGTGCGAGTTGCGGGGCCCTCACCAATGAGAACAACACCACCCTTACCGACGGCACGGTAGACGGCATCCTGAGTTTTCGGGCTGATGGCGACGGGCATCTCACTCCCGCTCCAGCCGCGTGGCAAAGAACTTTTGAGTACGGCCCCGACTGCTCCTGGCTGGCCCGCGATCTGGGAGTAGGCCGCGCGCTCTGCTTTGCGGGCCAAAACCATCATGAAAGCGAGCACGCCACCGAGCACGCCAGAAACGATCCAAAGGATGATTCCCGGCGCACTATTGCCGGAGATCAGGAAGCCCACCGCGGTGCCGATGATGACCGGAACAGCAAACGCAAGAGCCATCCACCAGACAGAGCGGGGGTCGTAGCGACGGGTCATCTGGAAGACCCGGTACATCTGCTTCAGACGACCTGGTTCTTTGGCGGCCTTGGGGGTAGTGGATTTCTCGCGTGCCATAACAACAACGATACCGGCTCTTCTCCTCCACTCGTATGGCACTAGGGTGCAATACACAATCCGCGGAAGAGTGTGGCGTCACTGCGTGGGAGCAGCGCGAGGATGTGAGCGTGGATTCACTCGGTGGTTATCGACTTATAAGAAGGCTAGGTGTCGGCTCGCGCAGCGACGTCTGGTTAGGCAATGACGGTTCAGAAACGGCGGCGATCAAAGTCTTCCACGAGGGAGCCTCTCGTGATCGTATCGATAGTGAGATCGAGGCACTTGGGCGAGCATCAGGGCGACATCTGCTTCGCCTTGAGGATCTCGCGATGGGCCCGGATGGCGTGCCGTGCCTCATCCTGCAGCGGCTTTCGCAGTGGAACCTTGGCCGCGTGCTGGGAAGTGTTAGACCAAGCGACGGGGAGGCCGTCACTATCCTTGCCCCACTGTGCTTGGCCGTGGCTGACCTCCACCGAATAGGCGTTGCACATGGGCGCATGAGAAGCAGCTCAGTTCTGTTCGACGATGCAGGTGCTCCCGTTCTCACGAGTTTCGGCGATTCTGAGATCTTTACCGCCATGCCAGAAAAAGCAACGGGGTTCAGCGTTTCGCCCGCGTTGCTGATGCAGCAATCAGCGGTCGCCGCTGACCTTAGTGGGCTTGTGGCTACCTGCCTCACCACGTTGGACTCCACCAGCGACATCGCGCGATGGCTTTCTACATCGCTTGATCGCGACCATGCGTCGTTTGCCCATGAGCTCGCCGACCGTCTCTTTCAGTCCGCTCGTGCTGCTCCAATAAATTTCGCGACCTCCTTTGGCGAGAAGCCCTCAGCACTTATCCCCTCTCGCGTGGAATCCCACGCCAGTCGCGTTGACAGTGAGTCGACGCCCGCTGCTCAGCACGAAATCACAACGCAACGTGCCATTGTGGATCCTCATCCACTGGCAATCAATATTGCCTCATTTCTGCACGTGCCCGATGGCATGGTGAACACACTGCTCGAGTCGTCGCATCGCATCCTCGAGCGTAGCCCGGTGTCGAGCCTCATCCAACGCATCAGAAAAATGCTGGGCCCGGTTCGAAAGCCGGTGTGGATCATCGCGGCGATTGTTGCTTCGAGCGTCGTGGCGGCGGCCGCTATTCTTCCTTCACACGGTGGCGGGGATTCTGCGCAGTCTCACCAGCCATCACCGTTACCAACGCCGACGTTCGCAGCACCGTTGACGGATGCTGCCATTCTCGGTGACGACCCGTTGGCGGCCGCTACGGCTCTGCTTGATTTACGTGACGACTGCATCATCGAGCATTCGGTCTTGTGCTTTGATTCGGTGAACCAGCAGGGCTCCGCGGCCATGGATTCAGATTCTACTCAGGTGAGGTTGCTGCAAGACGGTGGTGCGCCCGACGGTTCTCTTGTGCTGCCACCGAGCCCGAATGGCGGAGCCTCGATGCCCCGCCACGTTTCCCTAATGGAACGCCTGGGTGACAGCGTTCTGCTCAGTATCAGCTTTGACGCACCCAACTCCGATGCTGCTCCCGAAGGAGCGGCCACGCAGGCGGCATCCTTTTCGCTGCTCATCATCAAAGGCGACGAGGGGTGGCGTATCCGGGATCTCGTGCCGATGGCAGATGCGCCGTACTAGATTCCTAGCACTCCACGGAAGTCGCCGCCCTCTAGACGCTCCTTGACCGCCACGAGGAAGCGTGCGGCATCCGCGCCATCCACAATTCTGTGGTCGTAGGAGAGCGCCATGAAGGCCATCGAACGGATCGCTATCGCATCGAGCCCGTTATCTGTCACGACGACCGGCTTTTTGATGACAATGCCGGTACCGAGGATGGCCGACTGCGGAAGGAACACTACCGGGGTATCAAAGAGCGCCCCACGTGATCCAGTGTTGGTGACGGTGAACGTTCCACCGGCCAGTTCATCTGGGCGCAACTGGTTATTGCGGGTGCGGTTAGCAAGATCGGCGACCTCTGCCGCCAACTGTGCGATATTCAGGTCACCAGCGTTGCGGATGACCGGAGTCAGTAGCCCGCGTTCAGTGTCCACTGCCATAGAAATATTTTCCTGGCCTGGGTAAACGATGCTTTCGCCTTCGATCGTCGCATTGATGATCGGGAACGCCTTGAGCGCCTCTGCCGCTGCAAGCGTGAAGAACGGCAGAAAGGTCAGCTTGTTGCCGGTCTTCTCCAGGAACTCTGCTTTCACATCGTCGCGGAAGGAGGCAACAGCCGTGACATCAACTTCGACCACGGTGGTGAGTTGCGCAGACGACTGCATTGAAATCACTGCACGCTCTGCCACAACTTTGCGCAACCGCGACATCGGAACAGTCGTGCCACGCAATGGCGACGTCTCAAGTGCGTGACGCACGGGGGCGCCGGATGCGGGACTACCTGAAGCGGCAGAGATTACATCTTGCTTACGGATGCGGCCGCCAATCCCTGAACCGCTGATGGTTGAAAGGTCAATGCCACTGTCATTCGCAAGTTTTCGGACCAGTGGCGTGACGTAGCCAGCAGTGTTTGCCGCGGGGGACTGCGCCGGAACAGGTGCTGCCACAGAAGGGGCAGTCGCCACGACAGGTGCAGACTCGGTTGCCGGTGCAGGCGGTGCCCCATAAGCGGGTGCGGGGGCTGTGAGACCGGGCGCCGGCGTCGACGCAAGTTCTTCAGTTGTTGGCGTCGAAGTGGCGACCGGACCAGACTCATTCGCGGGCGGGGCTTCAGGAGCTGGGTCAGGGGCTGTTGAGGCCTCAGGCGCTGGTGCATGTTCTGTTGGAGCTTCGGGCGCTCGGGGAAACTCGGGAGCCGTTGCCGGAGCTTCAGGTGCTGGAGTGCCCTCGGAAGCGGCATCAGACACTGGAACTACTTCTGGAGCTGCCGGCGGAAACTCGGGAGCCGCTTCCGGTGCCGTCGGTGCTGCCGTCGGTGCTGCTTCCGGTGCTGCTGGCGCAGCCTCAGGTGCGGCCTCAGCTGCCGGAGCTGCGGCTTCGGGTGCTGGCGCCCACTGGGATGCGGGAGCGGGTGCTGTTTCAGGCGCAGGCGTCGCCTCGGGGGCGGCGGGTGCGTCTTCCACAGCGGGGGCCGCAGGAGCATCAGATGCGCCAGTGCCGTCCCCAACGGTAGCCAGAGGAGTGCCGACCTCCACGGTCTCATCCTCGGCGACGAGAATCGCCTCAAGGATGCCGGCGACGGGTGACGGGATCTCCGTGTCTACTTTGTCAGTGGACACTTCGACTAAAGGCTCGTCGACCTCAACTCGGTCACCGACCTTCTTTAACCAACGGGTCACCGTTCCTTCGGTGACACTCTCGCCGAGTGCCGGGAGGTTGACGGATTCGCTCATCAGTGGTGCTCCTTTAAAACCTTGGATATCTCGTCAAGCATAGTTCGCTTGGCGGACTAGATCGCGTGAAGTGGTTTACCGGCAAGAGCGAGGAACGCTTCACCGAGCGCTTCGTTCTGGGTCGGGTGGGCGTGAATAAGTGGTGCAATGTCTTCAGGGTATGCCTCCCAGTTCACTGCCAGTTGCGCCTCGCCGATGAGCTCGCCAACGCGGGCTCCGATCATGTGCACGCCGACGATGGGGCCGTCGTTGACGCGAACGACCTTGATTGACCCTGCGGTTTCCAGGATGTGGCTCTTGCCGTTCCCTGCGAGGTTGTAGTCGTAACTGGTGATCTTGTCGTCGCCGTACTCTTCTTTGGCTTTTGCCTCTGAGAGACCGACCGAGGCAACCTCCGGGTCAGAGTATGTGACCTTGGGAATGTTGGCATCCGAGATGACAATCGGGTTCAGGCCAGCAATTTCCTCTGCCACGAAGATTCCTTGCTGGAAACCGCGGTGGGCCAGTTGTAGTCCTGGAACGATGTCGCCCACGGCGTAAAGCCCAGGAATATTGGTTGCGAGCCGTTCGTTCGTGATGACGAAGCCACGGTCCATCGTGACGCCAACTTCTTCGAAGCCCAAATTGGCTGTCGACGGGCCACGGCCCACAGCGACGAGCAAGATCTCGGCCTCAACAGTGTCGCCGTTCTCAAGGGTCACGACGACTCCGGAGTCGTTCTGAGTCACGCTTTGGAAGCGGACTCCGAGCGTGAAGTCGATGCCGCGGCGACGGAATGCACGTTCGAACTGCTTGCTCACTGACTCATCCTCATTGGGGACAAGGTGGGGGAGGGCTTCAATGATGGTGACTTCTGCACCCCATGAGCGCCACACGCTGGAGAATTCAACGCCAATGACGCCACCACCGAGAACTGCAACCTTGCGCGGCACGAACGGAAGCTCAAGTGCTTGCTCGGAGGTGATCACACGTCCGCCGATTTCTAGACCTGGAAGTGAACGGGAGTAGGAGCCGGTGGCAAGGACAACGTTCTTGCCCGTGATGCGGTCGTCTCCAACTTGCACGGTCGTGGGGGAAACCAACTTGCCTTCGCCCTCGATCATGGTAATGCCGCGCATCTTGATGAGGCCCTGCAAACCCTTGTATTTGCTGGCGACGATACCCTCGCGATACGAGGTCACTGCCGCAATGTCGATGCCCTCAAACCTGGCGTTGATGCCAAACTTGGCGGAGCCTCGCGAGACGTCAGCGACTTCTGCGGAGTGCAGAAGGGCCTTGGTTGGGATGCAGCCAACGTGCAGGCACGTGCCGCCGACCTTGTTCTTTTCGATGAGCGCGACGCTCATTCCTAGTTCGGTTGCACGCAGAGCCGCAGCATATCCGCCACTTCCGGCTCCGAGGACTACAAGGTCAAAATTCTGTTCCGACACCGGGTAACTCCCTCGGGTTTTAGTACTTATACGCCACCGCGCGCAGGGTCGCGCTGCGGGGATTGATCTGGCAGGTTCTTCTGCAACTTCGACCTTACTACGACAGAGAAACTCGCTCGGCCAGCGCTATCAGGGTGCGTACAGCAACACCGGTAGGGCCCTTGCCCGTGTAGCCGTAACCACTGGCGTCGTTGCTGGCGGGACCGGCGATATCGAGGTGCGCCCAAGGGATACGAGATCCGTCTTCTGCGTTTCCGACAAAGTCTTGGAGGAAGACGCCTGCGACGAGCATGCCTGCCGCTGAACTCCCAATCTTTACGTTCGCAATGTCGGCAACATCTGAGTTAAGGAGTAACCGAAGCTCTGCTGGCAATGGCATGGGCCACATCAATTCACCGACCAACTTGGAGGCCTCGATGACATCACCGACGAGGGCATCTTCACCCATCGTTCCCACGTATCGGTCGCCCAAAGCAACGCGAGCGGCACCGGTCAGCGTGGCAACGTCGATGATGGCGTCCGGCTGCTCTTCGCTCGCAGCCACAAGACCATCTGCCAGAACCAGCCGACCTTCCGCATCCGTGTTCAAAACTTCCACCGTCTTACCTCCACGGATTGTCAGCACATCATTGGGGCGGATAGCAGAACCGGATGGCATGTTCTCTGCGATGCACAGCCATGCTGTCACGCGCACTCCCAGCCCCAGCCGTGCCACGGCGAGCGCCACTGCGAGCACTGTCGCGGCACCCGTCATGTCGTACTTCATTCCCACCATGGACGATCCGGGCTTCAGCGACAATCCGCCGGAATCGAAAGTGATTCCTTTGCCAACTAGGGCGATGTGCTTGGAGGCACCTTCCGGCGCGTACTCAACTTTCACGAGGCGTGGTGATCGGGTTGATCCCTGACCAACGCCAATGATTCCTCCAAATCGACCTTCAGCGAGCTCTTTGTCGCCCAGCACCGTGACGGTGACAGGCGCGCCATCGGAAAGTTCGTTGGCCGCGGTGGCGAAAGTTTCAGGGTAGAGATCCAACGGCGGCATATTGACCAAGTCGCGCACGTTGTGCACGGCATCGGCAATGACGGTTGCGCGCGCTGGTAAGTCTTCGACGCCGCTAACGTTTGTGACAACCGTGATGTCTGTGGCCGGCAGTTTTGAGACATCCCGCGGCTGCGAACGGTAGCGAGTGAAGGAATAGCTACCGATACCAGCACCCTCGAGAACGGCCAGAACGTCGTCTGTGGTGGTCGTGGGCAGTGCGAGTGCGATCGACGCAACACCGGCGAGCTGACGTATCGCTGATCCGGCTACCCGGCGAAGTAGGTTCGGCGTGACTTCGCCTGAACCAAGACCCACGAGCGCAACGCTCTTGGCGGAGCCAGAAGGTGCAGCAAACCTGCGTACTTCGTCTTCTGCGCCTGTGACGCCGAGAGCACCAAGCGAGGCACGGAGGCCATCGAATACAGCGTCGTCTGTGTGGAGCGTCGGCCCTGAATCGGCCCCACCCACCCCAATGACGAGAACGTCAGTAGACACTGAAAGTGCGGAATCAGATGTGAGATGGAGAGCAGCTACAGTCATCCCGCAATGTTATCTGGCGCAGCTACGGTCTCGCTGCGCTGTGTTCGCTCAGGGCTTGATGCGGCGCCTCCGTTCGCACGACGTGCCCATTTTCTCACGGTTAGAGTTGAAGAATGCAAGACGCAGAAAGCCTTTACACACTCGCGGCAGACGTTTGCGACGTGCCCATTGGGTTGCCTCTTGTGGCAGGGCTCACGGGTTTCGCCGACGCGGGTGGTGCTGTGGGTCAGTTCACCACGAACCTCCGAGACACCTTAACTTCGCGCGTTATCGCCACTTTCGATAATGATGCCTTGCTGGATTATCGTGCTCGTCGGCCGACTATCTACTTCGAGCAAGACCATCTCACGGATTACCGGCCACCGTCGCTCGCGCTGCACCTTGCCCAGGATCAGGTCGGGCAACCGTTCCTTCTGTTGAGCGGATACGAACCCGACTTCCAGTGGGAGCGCTTCACTGCTGCGGTACTCGGACTTGTCGACCGTTTTCAGGCGAAATCAATGACGTGGGTGCACGCTATCCCCATGCCTGTTCCGCACACGCGTCCCATTGGGGTAACGGTGAGCGGCAACCGTGCTGACCTAATCGAGACCTTCTCTGTCTGGAAGCCGCACACGCAAGTACTGGCAAATGCACTCCATCTTCTGGAGTTTCGTCTTCAGGAGCTTGAACACTCGGTCACAGGTTTTGTGTTGCTCATTCCGCACTACTTAGCAGACACGGAATATCCTGATGCGGCTTTCATAGCGCTCGAATCTGTGAGCTCGGCAACGGGCTTGATATTTGCCACCTCAGACTTGCGCGACGAGGGCCGAGATTTCGTCGAGAAGATCAACCAGCAAGTAGAAGGAAACCCTGAGCTCGCGCGCCTGGTAGGAACTCTCGAAGACCGGCATGACTCGTATATGGCAGGCAATCCATTGCGCTCACCTCTCACAGATGAAGATGGCGAACTCCCTACTGCTGACGAAATCGCAGCAGAGCTCGAGATCTTTCTCGCCCTGAGACACAACGGTGACGACGAGCAACAACCGCCTGCGGCCGAATGATGCTTGCAGCCCGTGAGCCGGTGTCATCGGAATAACTCCTAGCTCTTAACTGTTGTAGAAGTCAGGAAATGACGATAAAGAGGCGTGCGGTCAAGCGTGGCATTATTCCATGCAATAATTGATCACGGACCCGTTCAGGTCACCATTTGTCGCGAGAAGTTTTTTCGGCGAAGGACTTGACATGGGTCCTAGTACTGCCCAAAAACGACCATTGAGTGCGAGAGCAGGCGGTGGTTCGAGCAGTGCTGGTGTTCGGCTGACGAAAGGTGACTCCATGGCAGCCAGAAGCAAGACCAACGCCACCACGGCGAGCGAAGATGAACCACACACTGACGAAGCGACTGCGAAGAGCGGGTCGAGCGGTCGGATGATGGCAGTAGCAAAGGCATTTGCGTCGCGTGCGAGAAAAGTAAAATCGAGCGCAGAATCAGCTCCAGATGCGGCCATACCGACTGCAGCGTCTGCTGAGACCAACATCGTGCCGTCTTCGACAAAGAACGCCGAGACTAAAGCTCCCAACAAGAAAGCTAGCCCCACGAAAACAATGATTACAAAAGCCGCAAGCACGACGGAAGAGACCATCGAAACAACGGCAAAGAAGACTGCGCCAACTAAGGCCGCTGCTTCGGCGAAGACCGCAGCAGCGAAGAGCTCGACGGCCGCCGTCACAAAGACGGTGCCGAAGAAGGCCGCGGCGGGCACAAAGGCACCTGCGTCAAAGGTGTCCGCGGCAAAAGTTGCTCCAGCGAAGAAGGCAGCACCGAGCAAGACCACCGCGAGCAAAGCCGTAGGCGCCGACGTAAAGGCGACGACCACGGCAACGACGGCCAAAAAGGCCGCTACCGGCAAAAAAACTGCGTCTGCCAAAGGCAGCGATGATGCAAATGATGCCGATGTCGTGCCAAGCGAAGTCGAGGCCGTCGACGGCACTAAAGGTACAACCGCTGCGGCGAAACGAAAGAAGAAGGCCGCTGTTGAAGCACCGAAAGATGATGCCGAAGATGCCGCAGACGACGACTCGGACGATGAAGAAAAGCCGGCGAAAGAGCCGCTTCCCACTGGCGCTCTGCGGCTTTCTCTCGTCGATGATGAAGATGAAGTCCCTGTCTACTCGGCGGCGATCACCGGAGCGACGGCCGACCCTGTCAAGGATTACCTGAAGCAGATCGGCAAAGTCGCGCTTCTCAACGCCGCTGAAGAAGTCGAGCTCGCCATGCGTATTGAGGCTGGTCTCTTCGCAGAAGACAAGCTTGCTAACGAGACCGGCAAGGTCAGTAAAGAGCTCGAACGTGAACTTCGCTGGGTATCCAAGGATGGTCAGCGCGCCAAGTCACATCTTCTTGGTGCAAACCTTCGCCTCGTTGTGAGCCTCGCGAAACGTTACACGGGGCGTGGGATGCAGTTCCTCGACCTGATACAAGAAGGAAACCTTGGGCTCATCCGTGCCGTCGAGAAGTTCGACTACACGAAAGGCTTCAAGTTCTCCACCTACGCAACGTGGTGGATTCGCCAGGCGATCACCCGCGCGATGGCCGACCAGGCCCGCACAATCCGTATCCCTGTGCACATGGTCGAGGTCATCAATAAGCTTGCGCGGGTGCAGCGTCAGATGCTGCAAGATTTGGGTCGCGAGCCCACGCCTGAAGAACTGAGCCGTGAACTCGACATGACGCCAGAGAAGGTTGTCGAGGTTCAGAAGTATGGGCGTGAGCCGATTTCGCTGCACACACCGCTTGGTGAGGATGGCGACAGCGAATTCGGTGACTTGATCGAAGACACTGAAGCTGTTGTTCCAGCAGATGCTGTGGGCTTCACGATGCTGCAGAAACAGCTTGAGAGTCTGCTTGACTCGCTCTCGGAGCGCGAGGCTGGCGTCATCCGCATGCGCTTCGGACTTGGCGATGGAATGCCGAAGACACTCGACCAGATTGGTGACACGTTCGGTGTTACCCGCGAACGCATCCGCCAGATTGAATCCAAGACGATGGCCAAGCTTCGCCACCCGTCCCGCTCCCAGTCGCTGCGCGATTACCTAGAGTAAATCGATGCCGTTGACGCCCAACGAGGGCAAACAACTGGACATTGAAGTTGAGGGAGTTCGGTACCAGCGCATTCCGTTGCGTACCGGGCTAATCAGCCCAGATGATGACCTTGTTGCGCAGATTGTGGACGCAACGAAAGGCAAGTTGCAATCTGGCGACCTCGTGTTCGTTACAGAGAAGATCGTCGCGATCACTCAGGGGCGCTCAATGCCGATTGACTCGATAGTGCCTCGGCCACTCGCTGTGCGGTTGGCTGGTCGCGTCACGAACACTCCTGCGGGTATCGGTCTTGGTATGCCGCAAACCATGGAAATGGCGTTGCGCGAGTGTGGCACCCCGCGAATCTTGTTCGCGGCGGCAGTATCTGTCGTGGCCAAACTGTTGGGAATGCGTGGAGCTTTCTACAATGTGGCCGGCCCGAAGGCGCGAGGAATCGACGGGCCTACGTCGGGAACAATTGCGCCCTACGACTCTTCAGTGGTGTTAGCACCAGACCGGCCCCATCGCGTGGCGCAGCAATTACGGGATGCCGTTGGCAACGACGTGCTCATCGTCGACATCAACGACTTTGGCGGCAATGTGCTTGGTTCTACTCTGCCGAGGTCGACAGAGAAGCTTGTTGAGCGTATTCTCGCCGACAACCCTTTGGGGCAGGGAACTCAAAGCACACCTTTGGGAATCATCCGCGCCTTGGCCGAGTAAATCAGCACGCCGAGCCTGGTAGCTAGAAGCCGATGACCTCGCGGTACAGCGGTAACAAACCCGTTCTGGTATCGGTCAAGCTTGGCTTCGCCTGGAACACCCCCGTGTTGTAGTTTCCTTCAATCACAACGGGGCGATCAGGCGAGATCGCGATATCCCAACCCACGTAAGGAATCTCTGGTACAACTCGAGCAACCTCGTCAACGAGTTCAAGCACCTCTTTATAAAGAGGCACCTGGAAACCGGTTATCCGAATCCCAGAAATGGGATGAACTTCGTAGGCATCGCCCAAGATGTCAAAGGCCGCGTGGAGTCCGATGCCGTTCTCATCGAGCATTGTGTACATGCCACCGTGAGCGAAGTTGTCAATGACGCCACCATTGCCCATTTTGAGCACGCGGGCGAGAATATGCACGTCAGTGCCATCGAAATATGACACAATCCGCAACGAGTTGACGCTGCTGCTGTTGAGCGCCGCCATTTTTGCATGCTGCGGGATGATCTGTTCTACGAGGAACTGTCGCTGCTCGAGTAACTGTTCTCGAAAAATTCTGAAGTCCGGGATGTCGGCGGCTTCCCGCCGCTCGATCCCTTGGCCGCCGTCACTATCTGTGACCTTCACGATGACGGAACCGTGCTTTTGCACAAATGCAGTGAGCTGTGGCACCGTAGCAGCTCGCACATCCAGGGTCTCTCGGCCGACATACTTCGCGAAGTGCTGTACAAACTCAGACTTGTCGGCAAAGAAATGCCGGAACGGCTTCTGGTTGAACATCTGGGCGATGTGATTCGACTTCGGGTGCGTCATATAAGTGATGCGGTCGCTGTGTTTCAGGAGGTGGAAATCCCAATCCTGATAGTCGGTAAAGCCTGTTTCGTGCACGGCAGCAGACCACACCATGTCGGTGGCGATCCACAGCATCGGCTTGCCGGATGATGCACTGAGCTTTCGCGCGATGCGAAAGAGATTGGCGGTATCAACGTTTGACGCGCGCCAAGCAAAGTATTTGATCCGTCGCCACAGCCCGAGGCCGCGACGTTCGGTCACTTAGCGCTCCTCGCGGAGGCGACTCGATTCGTCGTGCCAATCAGTGGCAACTGCTTCGAGTTTCTCTTGGTGGCGGCGTCCGTGGTGAGCGCAGAACATGAGTTCGCTCTCGCCAATCTTAACGCGAATGTAAGCCTGAGCCCCACAACTGTCACAGCGGTCTAGTGCCGTGAGCTGGTAGGAGTCGCGTTCGACGGTGTCCGTAGTTTCTGCGGTGACCTGAGACATGTGCACTCCTATCGCTGATGTCACTGTCTATCAAAACACGGTGGCGAAGAATCCGTTGGCTCCTGAGCGGTATTTCGCTGTACGCGTAGCGGATGGCGGTGAGGGGGTGTCGCACCCTCGGGCTGTCGTTGGTGCTCACTAGTCTGGAAGACGACACTCGGGGCGTGCCTCGCGGCAGTTATTGGGAACACTTCGGAGGTTGAAAATGGCAAGCTCAGGCTACTCTGCACGGCATTTGTCCGTGTTGGAAGGTCTGGATGCCGTTCGCAAGCGCCCGGGAATGTACATCGGCACTACCGACTCCCGAGGGCTCATGCACTGCCTGTGGGAGATCATCGACAATGCAGTTGACGAAGCCCTCGGCGGTTACGGGGACCAAATCGACGTCATTCTTCATGCCGACAACAGCGTGGAGGTTCGAGACACTGCGCGTGGCATTCCGGTTGATATCGAGCCAAAAACGGGGTTAACGGGCGTCGAGGTTGTCTTCACCAAACTTCACGCTGGCGGAAAATTCGGTGGCGGTTCGTACACCTCGTCCGGTGGGCTGCACGGCGTTGGAGCCTCCGTGGTTAACGCACTCTCAGAGCGTCTCGATGTTGAGGTTGATCGCGACGGCAAAACGTGGGCGATGTCATTCCATCGGGGCGAGCCGGGGGTGTTCGCTGATTCAGGAGAACCACGACCTGATGCGCCTTTCACTGCCTATGTTTCCGGAAGCGAACTACGCGCAGTTGGCAAAGTCTCAAAGGGTGTCACTGGAACCCGGGTGCGCTACTGGGCAGACCCGCAAATCTTCTCACGCGGGGCCACTTTTCAGACAGACGAATTGCTTCAGCGAGCCCGGCAAACAGCTTTCCTCTCTGCCGGGCTCGGCATCCGCATCGAAGACAACCGTGGCAATGAACCGCTGGTTGAAACGTTCAGGTTCGCGGGCGGCTTGGTTGAGTACGTTGATTTTCTTGCCAAGGACGCTCCGATCACCTCCACCTGGAACCTCACGGGAACGGGCGAGTTCACCGAAACTGTTCCCGTGCTCGATGACAAAGGGCACATGAGCCCGACCGAGCTCACGCGGGAGTGCGAAGTAGATATCGCGCTGCGATGGGGCACGGGCTACGACACCGACATTCGAAGCTTTGTAAATATCATTTCGACCCCAAAGGGCGGAACCCATCTCGCAGGATTTGAACACGGAATGATGAAGTTTTTGCGTGCTCAGGTAGAACAGAATGCTCGCCGGCTGAAGGTTGGCAGCGACAAGCTCGACAAGGACGATATTCTTGCTGGGCTCACAGCAGTACTGACCGTTCGACTACCCGAGCCGCAGTTCGAGGGCCAGACTAAAGAGGTTCTCGGCACTCCGGCGGTTCGCAGCATTGTGTCCAGTGTCATTGCGAAGGGATTGGGGGAGCGCTTTTCGTCTTCCAAGCGCGATGACAAGGCCGAGGCTGCCCTCGTACTCGAGAAAATTGTTGCGGAGATGAAGGCCCGCGTTTCGGCCCGAGCGCACAAAGAAACGCAACGGCGCAAGAATGCGCTGGAGACATCATCGTTGCCCACAAAACTTGTGGATTGCCGCAGCAGCGATGTGGCTAACAGCGAGTTGTTCATCGTCGAGGGAGATTCTGCTCTCGGTACAGCGAAGCTGGCGCGAGACAGCGAGTACCAGGCGCTTTTGCCGATCCGTGGCAAGATTCTCAACGTTCAGAAGGCATCGTTGCCTGACATGCTCGGCAATGCGGAATGCGCCTCCATCATTCAGGTGATTGGTGCGGGGTCTGGCCGCAGCTTCGATTTGTCGAGCGCTCGCTACGGCAAAGTCATCATCATGAGTGACGCGGATGTCGACGGCGCACATATCCGCACCCTGCTCCTCACGCTCTTTCACCGTTACATGCCTCAGATGATCGAAGATGGTCGCGTGTATGCCGCAGTGCCACCACTGCACAGGGTCGTCGTGATGAACCCAGGCACGAAGCCCAATGAGACGATCTATACATACTCAGAAGCCGAACTGAACGCCATACTTGCGGGCCTGAAGAGGTCTGGAAAGAAGTACCAAGACCCCATTCAACGCTACAAGGGACTTGGTGAAATGGATGCCGATCAGCTGGCTTCGACCACGATGGATCGCGCTCACCGCACCCTGCGTCGCGTGCGCATCACGGATACCGAACACGCAGCGAAAGTATTCGAACTGCTGATGGGCAACGAGGTTGCTCCACGCAAAGAGTTCATCGTCGCTGGCGCTGCGGGTCTGAGCCGCGACCGTATTGACGTCTAGCGACGATGAGGAACGCCCGTTAGCGTTCCAACTCTGCGCGAACGAGTTGGGCGAGATTCTCGGGGTAGATAGTTTCGGTGGTGTTTTCTAAGTCCGAGAGTTTCCACCACCGTGATTCGAGCATGATGCGTTTCTCGAGGTCAGTCCAACCTTCTGCAGATACTGCGACCTCGTGCACATGGGCAACAACGAACTGCTGGTATTGATGCAGTTCAACACCCTCATAGGTGAGATCCGTTTCTTCGTCGTAGATGGGACCGCTCACCGACGTCAACGTGATTCCTGTTTCTTCTTTCACCTCGCGGATTGCCGCCTCGTGCAGTGTTTCTCCTGGCTCGAGGCCGCCACCAGGCGTGCACCACCACGGCAGATGCTCGGGCGTTGTCGAATCGAATTCCCGAAAGAGGAGCACGCAATCATGCTCATTGAAAATCAATACTCGGGCAGCACGACGGTTCATTAGGCCTCCTGGTTACCTTATGAGGCTGTCACGCGTTTGAGATCGACGACGTACCGATTGAGCCGATCACGGCGTCTAGCGGGGATCCTGAGGCGTCGCGCTTGGCACCCAATTCTGGCAGCTCTCGAACAGAACCGTCGGACCCGACCGCGAGCGCAGGCTCAGTGCCCGCCCAGCCGACGGCAAGCGAGTCTTCTCCCTTGAGGAATGCATGACATCGCACTCCGCCCGTGCCACGCCCCTTCGCGGGGAACTCACTGAAAGCAGAAACTTTTGCTCGACCAGGATCGGTCCCCGCGATGGTGTCTGAATGAGTTGACACGGTGACGACGGCAAGATCGGCACCCGGATCGACGGAGGTGAAGTGCACAACTTCGGCACCCTTCGACAACCGGATGCCTGCCATTCCTGACGCACTTCGCCCCTGGGGGCGCACCGACTCGCTTGAGAAGTGCAGCAGTTGTGCATCCGAGGTAACGAACACGAGCTCCTCGGCGTCGGATCCCTGAGCGACTCCCACCACTTCGTCGCGGTCCTTAAGCGAGATCACGTCGAAGTCCGGTCGGCTCGGATAGTCTCCCGGTGAAACTCGTTTGACGACACCCTGTTTAGTTCCGATCGCTATTGGCGATGCAGAATCTAAAGAAACGAGGCCAACGACGTGTTCATTTTTGGGATCCAACGCAAGATAGTCGGACACCTTCGTACCGGCGGCGAGTTGAATTGAGTTCGCAGGAACCTGCGGCACGTCGACGGGGGAGAGACGCACAAGCCGGCCCAAGTTTGTTATCGCGCCAATCTCGGTGCGACTCGTGGTGGAAACCGAAGACCTGATCGCGTCGTGTTTGCTGCGGCGGGTTACCGGTCCCGAAAGGTCGGGCATTGTGTCTTCGAGCTCCACGCGAATGATCCGCCCGGTGGTTGACAGCAGAACCTGGCACGGGGTGTCCGCAATTTCGAGTGACATTGTGCCCGAACCAGGAGCATCTTTAGTCTTTGATGAGCTCGAGGTAGCTACGGATGGCCGCGCCTCCGTGAGCAGCGTACGCCGAGGGGTGCCAAACTCTTCCGATACAGCCTCAAGCTCCACCGAAACCAACCGGCGAATGCGCGAAGGGTCAGAAAGCAACAGTTCGAGCTCTGCAATTTCCGCGCGAAGTTTGTCGCGTTCAGTTTCGAGTTCGATGCGGGAGAACTTTGTGAGCCGGCGCAGTCGCAACTCAAGAATGTACTCCGCCTGTATCTCACTGAGATCGAATACATCCATAAGTCGTGTGCGGGCGGCATCAGAGTCGTCGCTTGCGCGAATGACTTGAATGACTTCATCAATGTCGAGAATGGCGATGAGCAGGCCATCCACGAGGTGCAGCCGTTCTTTGCGACGAGCAAGACGGAATGTGGTGCGGCGTGTGGTGACGGAGATGCGGTGATCAACGTAGACCTGCAACAGCTCGCGCAGTCCTAAAGTCCGAGGTTGACCGCCTACGAGGGCCACATTGTTTATGTTGAACTGGTCTTCGAGTGGAGTGTGTTTGTAAAGCTGCTCAAGAACTGCCTGCGGGTTGAATCCGGTCTTGATGCCGATAACCAGGCGAAGGCCATGCTTGCGGTCGGTGAGGTCGGTGACATCTGAGATGCCGGCCAGCTTCTTGGAGTTGACTCCGTCTTTGATCTTCTCGATCACTTTCTCAGTGCCAACCATGAACGGCAGTTCGGTCACCACGAGGCCGGACTTTCGGGCGGTAACGCTTTCAACCGAAACCTTCGCGCGAGTTTTGAAGCTACCGCGACCAGTCTCATAGGCATCCCGGATGCCGCTGAGCCCAATAATCGTGCCACCCGTTGGCATATCGGGACCAGGAATGAACGCCATTAGTTCATCAAGCGTCGCGTCGGGATTTTCAAGGAGGTGGCGAGCGCCTTCCACGACCTCAATGAGGTTGTGTGGCGCCATATTGGTTGCCATTCCGACGGCGATTCCCATTGCACCATTGACGAGCAAGTTGGGGAAGGCCGCTGGTAGCACTTCTGGCTGCGTGAGCTGATTGTCGTAATTGGGCACAAAATCGACAACGTCTTCATTGAGGTCTGCCGTCATCGCCATGGATGCTGGAGCAAGACGCGCTTCTGTGTAGCGCGGGGCCGCTGGTCCGTCGTCTAAGGACCCAAAGTTGCCGTGACCATCAACAAGTGGCAAGCGCATAATGAACGGCTGGTTGAGCCGCACCATGGCGTCGTAAATGGGTGCGTCACCATGGGGATGCAGCTTTCCCATGACGTCGCCGACGACCCGCGATGACTTCACATGACCACGATCCGGGCGCAGCCCCATCTCGTTCATCTGGTAGAGAATGCGACGCTGCACTGGCTTGAGGCCATCGCGAGCGTCCGGAAGTGCACGAGAATAGATCACCGAATAGGCGTACTCGAGGAAGGAGCCCTCCATTTCCGTCGACACATCGATGTCGTCGATGCGCTCTCCGGCATATTGGCCGTCGGAATCGAGGGTGCTGGGTGGGGTATCTGCAGGCGTAGTCATAGGATTGCCACCATGATATCGGCCATGAGTTCTTCCCGGCCGAGCCTTGCCGATGTTCTTCCGAGTTGTCTGGCCTCTGTCATTGCGCACGGGAACCGCCTGCATCTTCCCCCCGTCAATCGCGCGGTAGTTCTGCTTGTTGACGGACTCGGGATGTCGTCGCTGAGGGAACGCGTTGGTCATGCACGTACGCTGGCGAGCGCGCTCACGAAGGCCTCCGTCGCGGTGGCGGGGTGCCCGACGACGACAGCTGCCAATCTCGCCACCTTCACGACCGGTGTCTCTCCAGGGCTGCACGGCCTCGTCGGATACTCGGTTCTTGACCCTGCCAACAATCGAATCGTTAACCAGTTGAGCGGCTGGGATCGCGACCTTGATCCTGCAACATGGCAGCGAATGCCCACCGTATTTGAACAGGCTGCGACTCACGGTGTGCCGAGTGTCGTGGTTGCCCAGGAGCGCTATCGCGACTCTGGGTTTACGCACGCTGTGCTTCGAGGCGCACGTTATGTGTCAGGAAAATCCATTGCCGACCGATTCGCTGCGGCGCGCACGGTCATGGATTCGATCGACACGGGAATCATTTACATTTACGTGCCGGAGCTTGATCAGACCGCCCACGCCGCTGGCTGGCGATCGCGCGCGTGGACAGAATGGCTAGAGACGCTCGATGCTGAGTTGGGCAAGTTCATCGCCTCGTTGGAGCCGACTGAAGGCCTTCTCGTGACGGCAGACCACGGTGTGCTTGACGTTCCTGCGCGCTCTCATGTACTTTTCGGTGATGAGCCTTCGCTCATTGACGGCATTCGTTTTGTTGCAGGGGAACCGCGGTGTCTGCAACTGCATTTCGAACCTGATGCAAGCCCAGAGGTACGTGAGACTGTTCTGGAACGATGGCGGAAGGCGGAGGGTGAGCGGGCTCAGGTAATGACTCGCCACGAGGCAGTGCAGAGCGGTTGGTTTGGACCCGACATTCACCCAGAGGTCGAGCCTCGCATTGGCGACATCCTTGTGGCCGCCCGCAAAGCAGTTGCGTACTACGACCTTCGCAGTGTGTCTCAAGCTGGTCGGCTTATGGTCGCACAACACGGATCATTCTCGTCAGATGAGACGATCGTGCCGCTTCTTCGGTTTGGGGCGTTTACTCATCGCTAACGCCCTCAAGTCGAGCTTAGGCAGGATCGTCGTCAGATCGGGCTCCGAAGACGATCTCATCCCAGCTCGGTACAGAGGATCTACCACGCTTCGTTGGCTTAGGCGAGTTCTGTTGCGCTGAAACTGGTTGCGGAACGGTCGATGACGCGTCATCATCTGCAAGCTGGAGCGGAACGCTCACGAGTCGAATGCTGCCAGTCGACGGGTGATCTGACATGGCTTCTTCGATGTCGTCAAAGTTTGCGCTTTCGCGTTCGCCACGTCGTCGACGCAGTGCTTCCAAAAGATCAGCGGTTTGATTGGTGGGCACTTGTTGTGCGGAGGGCGAACCTTCGGTTCGCTCGATGCTCCGACCGTAGGGAACTGCCTCAAGGTGGGGGGCAGTGTCTTGCAGCGAGGCGCTTTGACGAGTCGAGCTCTCGTCGGTGAGCACGTCCGTCGATTCGGATGTTGTCTCAGCCTCGTCGCCTGAGTTTGCGCCAGCCAGACCGATAGTTGGTGGGGTCCGCAGCTCTGCGAGCTCCTGATCCACAAAGGCACCGCTGTCAAAGCGGGAGTTGTCTGTAATCCGATCGCCACCGTCAACAGCACGCAACCTCGGGATGAGCTTTCCAGTCAATTCGCCTTGACGTGAAAGCGACTCTGCCTCGTTATTGAGTGGTGAGAGCGATGACCGCTTAGGGTCGAACCGCCAACGAGCGTCGTGATCAATCTCCTCTGCAGTGAAGGCAAGCTTGACGACCCAGCCGCTGTTCTCTTCTTTCCAACTCGCCCAGCGTTCACCGGTGGCAGATAACTCGTGCAGCCGCGCAAGAATGGCGGAGCCAAAAGTTGCGTGAGCATCACCGAACTCGGTGTCCTTCGCAGTGTGCACTGGCACTGCGAGGGCAGATTCGATCACAAACTCCCGCTCAGCGAGGATCGGCCCCTCGAACCGCTCAATGTAGTCGATGGCAACGCCAGTGATCGAGGCGACATCCTGCGCTGACATTCCTGAACGGATGTGAGCTTGAATTTCTTTCGGTGCCAAGCGCCGACTAGTACCGGGGTTCTGAACCGCTTGCCGCATTTTGGCGGTGAGGGCTTCGTCGATTTCGATCCGGTACCGGTCTCCGCGCTCGGAGGAGACCAGAAGTGCGCCGTCCTCCACGCCGATGACTTTAAGGTCCTCCATGAACTTGCCTCTTCCACGTCGTGAGATTGTCCTTAGGGTGTCATGAAAGAGCTCGTGGACAAGGGAATATCGTGGGCGTGCCGCAAGTTCGATAGTGAGACTAACTGTGAGTACGCTCAGGTGGTTTGCTATTGGTCTCAGGATGATGCAAACTACCCCCGCTGATTTCGATAAAACAAGACAATCAAGAACTGGATGGGCATGGCAACCGACTACGACGCCCCACGCAAAAACGACGACGATACTGAGTCGATCGAGGCGCTAAAGGAACGCGTCCCTGACAAGATGTCTGGCACGGTTGATGTTGATGATTCTGACAACCCCGGTGGCTTCGAACTACCGGGCGCAGATCTATCTGACCTTGATCTTGACGTGGTGGTTTTGCCACCGCAGGCTGACGAGTTCACATGCGTTAGTTGCTTCCTGGTGAAGCACCGCTCCCAGATCGATCACAAAACTAAGCTCGGGCACGTGTGCCTCGAGTGCTCTAGCTGAGTTAGTTTTTTTTCGTGGGAGCAAGTGCTGCCTCTAGCTGCTCTGGGTGGCGAGACGACACCAACCAATACGGTGTCGGGTCTTGTGGGTCGAGGTTCTCGATTTTCACGACCGGCCCAATCCAGCCGCGAATGAGCAGCCATGCTCTGGCGTCCAATCGTTGTCCACGTTCGAGAGTTGATTCCGGCTCTCGGTAGGAACTCACGCTTCCGATCATGGCGCGCGGGATTTTGGCGCCGCCCGCGGTGAGTTCGTGATCGGACACGGTGATCGCCGGCGACGAAAGAAGCAGAAACGCAACGCATCCCGCATACAACACGAGCGCCACAACCACACCGACACCAAGGTTGATAGGCCAAAATACCAAAAGGCTCGCAGGAATAACCAATGCTGTTGCCAAATACAGCCACGCGGAGGCCCACAGTCGCTCTCGGAAGATCTTCATACCCCTATTCGATCAGACTTTCTGCCGCACGCTGCACTAACCTCGTAACGTGATTGACGGAGTTGAAGTTCTATTCGTGGGGGAGCGGAGCCCTGAGTATTCGCATCCGGGCGACGCCGGTGCCGATCTTGCTGCCGCTGAAGCGGTAACACTCGCTCCGGGGGAACGCGCCACCGTTGGCACAGGGCTATCGATTGCTTTGCCCACCGGGTTTGTAGGGTTCGTGGTGCCACGCAGCGGTCTCGCCTCTCGGCATGGCATCACCATCGTGAATAGTCCTGGAACAGTGGATGCGGGATACCGGGGCGAGATTCGCGTGACGATTCTCAATACCGACATCTCTGTGCCGTATTCTGTTGCCGTTGGTGATCGAATCGCACAGTTGATTGTCATGCCGGTCGTACGAGCAGAATTCATCCCGGTAAGCTCACTCCCCGGCAGCCATCGTGGCGAAGCGGGGTTCGGGTCAACCGGATACCGAGAAGACGATGGAAGTCTCACCGACGGAGCAGAGTCAGGAGCACGTAAGTGAACGATGCAGTTAACCCGAGCAAAGATAGCGCGGATGAGCAGGAGCAGACAAAGTCAGCACCGGATGACAGAGCAACAGCTGGTCCGCTCGACGAGTCCGAAGCCAATGCTGTCCGGCCATACGTAGACCTTGGCGGCGTGAAGATTCTTCCCCGAGAGGGCTTGCAGCTTCGCCTGGAGGTCGAAGAGTCCAGTCAACGGGTTGTTGCCGTCGGTCTCGACTACGCTGGGTCATCGCTTCAAGTGCAGCCGTTCGCTGCACCGCGGTCCACCGGACTTTGGCACGAGATTCGCCACCAAATCATTGATCAGATTGCCAAGCAAGGCGGAACCACCAAACTTGTTGATGGCCCATTTGGACCAGAACTCCTCGCCGAGATTCCGGCGGCAGCTCCAGGGCAACCTGGCGTAAAGCGACTTGCTCGCTTTATTGGAGTTGATGGCCCTCGCTGGTTCTTGCGGGGAGTCATTGCTGGCGACGCGGTGGTAAAGCCGGAGTCTGCTGCCCTCGTTGAAGATTTATTCCGAAGCATCGTTGTCGTGCGCGGAACAACCCCGATGCCCCCACGGGATCTCATTCCGTTGACGATTCCGCAGTCTTCAAGCCGTTCGGATGCGTCCGAGCCACTCGAAACTTGATGTCAGCGGTGACGCCTCTCGAGAATTCGGACTCACCGCAGCGGCCCGACGTCGAGTCTTCGAAACCACGAGGTGATGAGACTTTTCGGGATGCTCTGGGCGCCGCAGTGCGTAAGGCAGGCATCGGCCAAGTTGCCCCCGGCGAAGTGCCGACGGGCAAGTCTTTGCTTGTCGCTGTTGGCGGTGTGCGGGGCCTAATCGAGGCAATTCTTCCCGGACTCGCGTTTCTTGTCGTCTTCGCGATCACGCGCGAGATATTGCCGTCCGTTATTGCTCCCGTTGTGTTGGCTCTTGTGTTCGTTGTGGTGCGGTTGGCATCGAAAACTCCGGCAGCTCAAGCTTTTGCCGGTGTGGCAGGAATCGCTCTTTCGGCGGGTTTGGCGTTGTTCACCGGGCGCGCGGAAGACAACTTCGCTTTCGGACTGATCATCAATGTGGTGTCGGTCACCGTACTTCTCGTGAGCTTGCTCGTGCGGTGGCCCTTGATTGGTTTTGTTGCTGGTGTTCTGACGAATGAGCTCACCGAATGGCGTAGTAATAGAGCGAAGCGTCGCGTGCTCACTCTTGCGACCTGGCTGTGGGTTGGCGTCTTCTCACTCAGGCTCGCGGTGCAGGCCCCCCTCTATTTCTCGGGGCACACGGAGATGTTGGCAACGATGAAGCTGCTGATGGGCGTTCCGCTCTACGCCGCGATGTTGTGGGTGACGTGGCTTATGGTGACCTCTGTTTATCGTCGAGAGGGCGCGGCGCGCTCCGATACCAGTGAGTAATGGTATATTTATCTTGACATCAAGATAGTTTTGTTCTAAAAGAGGAGGCCGTGAATGTCGGCAGTGAATAGTTTCGAGGCTCAAGACACACTGTCGGTTGGCGGCAAGGACTACCGCGTTTACCGGGTCGACAAGGTGGCGGGCCACGAGCGTTTGCCCTTTAGCTTGAAGGTGCTGCTGGAGAACCAGTTGCGCACCGAAGATGGCAAGAACATCACTGCACAGCAGATCACGGCGCTGGGTTCGTGGGATCCCACGGCGGAGCCTGACACCGAAATCCAGTTCACCCCTGCGCGCGTCATCATGCAGGACTTCACCGGCGTACCGTGCATCGTCGACCTCGCGACCATGCGTGAGGCTGTTGCTGAGCTCGGGGGAGACCCCAAGAAGATCAATCCGCTCGCCCCCGCAGAAATGGTCATTGATCACTCCGTCATCGCTGACCTTTTCGGTACCGCGAACGCCTTCGAACGCAACGTCGAGATCGAGTACGAGCGCAACGGTGAGCGTTACCAGTTCCTTCGGTGGGGCCAGACCGCATTTGACGACTTTAAAGTTGTTCCGCCCGGCACCGGAATTGTGCACCAAGTTAATATCGAGCACCTTGCGCGCGTGACCATGGCGCGCGAGGTCGACGGTGTTCTTAGCGCCTACCCTGACACTCTCGTCGGCACCGACTCACATACGACGATGGTCAATGGTCTTGGTGTACTTGGCTGGGGCGTCGGCGGCATCGAGGCAGAAGCAGCCATGCTTGGGCAGCCAGTCTCAATGCTCATCCCAAAGGTCGTCGGTTTCAAGCTCAACGGCTCGATCCCGTCCGGCGTAACGGCAACCGATGTCGTGCTCACGATCACCCAGATTCTTCGCGCACACGGCGTTGTCGGCAAGTTCGTGGAGTTTTATGGAGCAGGCGTCGCGCAGGTGCCGCTTGCAAACCGCGCCACCATCGGAAACATGAGCCCAGAGTTCGGTTCGACAGCAGCCATGTTTGCCATTGACCAGGTCACTCTCGATTACCTGCGCATGACCGGGCGCAGCGAAGAGCAGATCGAACTCGTTGAGGCGTACTCCAAGCTTCAGGGCCTGTGGCATGATCCGAACATTGAGCTCGCCTTCAGCGAGTACCTTGAGCTGGATCTTGGAACGGTTGTTCCTTCGATCGCCGGCCCGAAGCGCCCGCAGGACCGTGTCGAGCTTTCACACGCTAAGAGTCAGTTTGAGAAGGATCTCGACACGTACGCGTCTGTCACCATGTCTAAAGTCGATGCCGCAGTTGACGCGAGTTTTCCGGCATCCGATCCTCCCGGGTTAACTCCGCAGGACGAAGATTCCGCACACGAAATTTCGCATCAGATTCCGGCAACCCGGCTCGCCAGCGGCGCACCGGTGAAATACTCGAATCCCGCGGATGTCAACATGCCAGACGGGCGCGAATTCACAATCGATCATGGCGCAGTAGCAATCGCCGCGATCACATCGTGCACGAACACGTCGAACCCCTCTGTGATGCTTGCGGCGGGCCTTCTCGCGCGAAACGCGAGTCTGAAGGGTCTGAAGACCAAGCCATGGGTCAAAACCACGCTCGCACCCGGCTCGAAGGTTGTGACGGACTACTACGAAAAGGCGGGACTCAACACCTACCTTGAAGACCTCGGCTTCTACCTCGTAGGTTACGGCTGCACAACATGTATCGGAAACTCTGGTCCACTTGAAGATGAGATTTCAGCCGCGGTCAACGAAAACGATCTCGCCGTCACCGCGGTGCTGTCAGGAAACCGCAACTTTGAGGGTCGCATCAACCCCGATGTCAAGATGAACTACCTAGCGAGCCCACCGCTCGTGATCGCCTACGCGCTTGCCGGATCGATGGACTTCGACTTCGAAACGCAGCCACTCGGTCAAGGCACGGATGGCAATGACGTGTTCTTGAAGGACATCTGGCCGGATGCCGCAGAGGTTCAGAAGACCATCGACGAGTCCATCGACAGCGAGATGTTCACGAAGCAGTACGCGGGAGTATTTGACGGTGACGAACGTTGGACCTCGCTGCCGACACCGGCTGGTGACGTCTTCGAGTGGGATGAGGCCTCCACCTACGTGCGCCGCCCACCGTACTTCGACGGCATGACGATGGAGCTGACCCCTGTCACCGACATCGCCGATGCTCGTGTGCTCGCGACACTGGCCGATTCGGTCACCACCGACCACATCAGCCCAGCAGGCAGCATCAAGTCCGACAGCCCGGCAGGTCAGTACCTTACGGAGCACGGAATCGACCGCAAGGACTTCAACTCCTACGGTTCGAGGCGTGGAAACCACGAAGTGATGATCCGCGGCACCTTCGCGAACATCCGGTTGCGCAACCAACTTCTCGCGGGCCAGAACGATGGTGCCGGTGTCGAGGGTGGCTACACTCGCGACTTCACGCAAGCGGATGGGCCTCAGGCGTTCATCTACGACGCAAGCCAGAACTACCAAGCTTCAGGCACACCATTGGTTGTGCTCGCAGGCAAGGAATACGGTTCAGGTTCGAGCCGTGACTGGGCGGCAAAGGGTACAAGCCTTCTCGGAGTACATGCAGTGATCGCGGAGAGCTTCGAGCGCATCCATCGGTCAAACCTCATCGGTATGGGCGTTGTACCGCTACAGTTCCCGGCCGGAGAAGGCTGGGCGTCACTCGGGCTCGACGGCACCGAGAGCGTCAGCATCCTCGGCATCGAGCAGCTTAATACTGGTGGGATTCCAAAGACAGTGCGGGTCATTGCCACACCGACCAAAGACTCAGCATCTGGCCGCCCGCGGGTCGAGTTCGACGCTGTCGTGCGAATCGATACGCCGGGTGAGGCCGACTATTACCGTCACGGTGGCATTTTGCAGTTCGTGCTCAGGAGCCTCATCTGAGTTGGGCACTGATAAGTAGGAACGCGCAACGTTGTTAAACGAAAATCCCGGGCATACGTAGAAAGTATCCCCGGGATTCTTCCGTTTGCGTTACTTCACTCCCCGAATTGGCGGAGTGTGGAAGGTCGACCCGAACACTCGCTCGGAGGCACCCACGCGGTCCAGGTAGGGGGTCACGCCACCCATTTGGAACGGCCAGCCCGCCCCGAAAATGAGGCACAGGTCGATGTCTTCTGCGGCAGCAACAACCCCGTCTTCCAACATGCGATGGATCTCGTCTGCAAGTCCGTCTTCCACCCTCTTCAAGAGCGCCTCGCCCGTCATCGCCTGCTTCTTATCGGAACCTGTGCCACCGGAGACGATCTCGAGAGCCTTCTTGTCAAAACCGGTGATCTTGCCCTTACCGTCACGGTCGAAGATCTTGCCGTGTTTAGCGAGCGCATGAAGGTTCTTGCTCTCGAAGAACCGATCAGGGAATGCCGCGTGGTGCGTGTCAAGCACGTGAGCACCTACTGTGAGCCCGACGAGCTCGAGGAGCTCAAACGGGGTCATGGGTAGTCCGAACGGTTTGATGGCATTGTTCACGACCTCCATGGGCGTTCCCGTGTCGACCGCGTGCATCGCTTCGCCAAGGAGTTTGGCGAGAATGCGGTTCACCACGAAACCTGGTGTGTCGGTCGTGATGACAGCGTTCTTGTAGAGCTTCGCCGCAACGACCATCGCGGTGCTGAGGGTCTCGTCATCCGTCTTCGGCGTTTTGACAACCTCAACAAGCGGCATGACTGCCACCGGGTTGAAGAAATGGAAACCAACCAGGCGCTCCGGGTGCTTCAGCTTCGACCCAATTTGCTCCACGCTCAGTGAGGAGGTGTTTGTTGCGAGAACAGCAGTGTCGGAGACATGCTTCTCAATCTCAGCAAACACCTCCTGTTTGATCCCCAGTTCCTCGAAAACCGCTTCGATAATCCAATCGCAGTCGGCAAAGTCAGCCTTATCGGTCGAACCGGTCACGAGTGCGTTCAGGCGGTTTGACTCGTCTTGCGAGATTCGCCCCTTCTCTAGAAGCTTGCCGATCTCGGTGCGGATGTAGTCGAGACCCTTGTCTACACGTCCCTGATCCAGATCGGTGATGACCACGGGTACCTTCAACCTGTGAACAAACAGCAAGGCGAACTGGCTTGCCATCAGCCCTGCGCCGATGACGCCCACCTTCGTGACGGGCTTAGCAATCTTCTTATCCGGTGCCCCCGCAGGCTTCTTCGCGCGCTTCTGTACGAGGTTGAACGCGTAAATGCTCGCGCGAAACTGATCTCCGGTGATCAGTTGCGCAAGCGCATCATCTTCGGCCGCGAATCCGGTGGCACGGTGAGTATTCTTTGCGGCCTTCAGTAGTTCGAGAGCAGCGTACGGTGCCTTCGCGACGGTACCGATACGGCTTTCGAGCATCTTCTTAGCCATACCGATGGCGATGTCCCACTTGACGGCGCGTTCGATCTTGCCGGGCTCGTTCTTGCGCTTGACCTTTGTCGTACCAGCGATAACGCCGTCAGCCCATTTGATCGAGTCTTCAAGAAATGTGGCGGGGCTGAACATCACATCCGCGATACCGAGTGCCAGAACATCCTTGCCCTTGAGAGTGCGGTTATTCTTCAGCGGGTTCTCGATGATGACCCTGAGCGCGTTCTCGATTCCGATGAGGTTGGGGAGCAGCCAGGCGCCACCCCACCCAGGGATGATGCCGAGAAAAACCTCTGGCAGTGCGAGAGCGGGGATGGAGCTCCCGACGGTGCGGTAGTTAGCGTTGAGCGCGATTTCGACCCCGCCACCGAGGGCGAGCCCATTGATGAAGACGAACGAAGGAACACCCATGTCGTGGAGCGCGCCGAGCGCCGCGTGACCCTGCTGAGCGATCTGCTTCGCAATCGCCGCGCTCGGAATTTCGCTCGCTTTGGTGAGGTCGGCGCCAGCAGCCAGAATGTACTGCTTGCCGGTGACCGCCACGCCGTGGATCTCACCCCTCTTAGCGCGCTCCTTCAGCGCGGAAAGGGTGTCGGCGTACTCCATCATCGTGCGAGTGCCGAGAGTGTTTGGCCGAGTGTGGTCGCGGCCGTTGTCGAGCGTAACGAGGGCGAGCGTGCGGCCGCCGGAGAGGGGGATGTCGCTCACGAGTGAGTGAGTGATGACCTCGTCGGGGTCCATAGCGAGCAGCTCATCAAAGTTCTTCATCTTTGCGTCCTTAGCCATGACTACTTCCTGCTTCCCTTGAAGTGCGGGTTTTCCCAAATGACGGAACCACCCTGACCAAGACCAACGCACATGGCGGTGAGGCCGTAACGCACATCAGGCCGTTCCTCAAACTGACGAGCGAGCTGAATCATGAGGCGCACACCGGTGGAGGCCAGCGGGTGGCCGACGGCGATTGCGCCGCCCCACATGTTGACGCGTGGGTCGTCATCGGCAATGTCGAAGTGGTCGAGCAACGAAAGAACCTGCACGGCAAACGCTTCATTGAGCTCGAAGAGACCAATGTCATTGATCGTCAGACCAGCCTTGCGCAATGCCTTCTCCGTCGACGGGATCGGACCGATGCCCATGATCTCCGGTTCGACACCAGCGAAGGCGAAGCTGACAAGTCGCATCTTCGGTGTGAGACCGAACTCTTTTGCCGCATCCGCACTGGAAATGATGCTCACTGTTGCGCCATCGTTGAGCCCTGACGCGTTACCTGCCGTCACGCGACCGTGCGGTCGGAACGGAGTCTTGAGGCCCGCGAGGCCCTCCATCGTTGTTTCTGGTCGAGGGCCTTCATCGCGGTCTGCGAGACCCCAACCGGACTCGGTCTTGATGGCGATGGGGATGAGGTCTGGCTGAATCTTGCCATCATCATAGGCTTTCGCGAGCTTCTGCTGGCTACCCAAAGCGAAGCGGTCAGAGCGTTCCTTCGTCAGGTAAGGAAAGCGGTCATGCAGACGCTCTGCGGTGTTACCCATGTTGAGGGCATCCGGGTCGACGAGTTTCTCAGCGACAAATCGCGGGTTCGCGTCGACACCCTGACCCATCGGGTGATGCCCCATGTGCTCAACACCACCGGCGATCGCAATGTCGTACATCCCCATGCTAATGGCACCGGAGATGGTCGTCACCGACGTCATCGCACCCGCACACATGCGGTCAATGGCGTAGCCGGGAACAGAAGTGGGCAGGCCAGCTAGCAGGGCAGTAGTGCGACCAAGGGTGAGCCCCTGATCTCCCTGCTGTGTCGTTGCCGCGATGGCGACATCATCGAAGCGATCTAAAGGGATGGAGGGGTTGCGTTGGAGCAGCCCGATCATGGCCTTGGTCGCAAGGTCATCCGCCCTCGTTTGCCAATACATTCCCTTTTCGCCCGCGCGCCCAAACGGAGTGCGAACCCCGTCAACGAAAACAACATCAGATCTTTCGGCCATAATGACTCCCTGCTAGATGACTCTTCCATCGTATGCCGGGGCAAAATGCGCCGTTGGATCTTTGATTCTTCCTACGAGGCGGAGTTCCCTGTTTCGGTGTCGTTTTGGCTTGCTTCCACAAAAGCAGCAGCGATTACTTGTGCGGTTACTTCACGTTGCCAGGGTCGTGCACCACCGTGCTCAAGCATGATGTTCACCTCGTTCGACGTGAGAGGCTCAGGCGGTTCCCACGCAAGATGGCGCAGCAGCTCCGGTGTGAGAAGGTTCTCGAGCGGGATCGAAAGCTCCTCTGAGACCACTGCCAGGGCCACTCGTGCTGCCTTCAGACGCCGATCTGCTTCTGGTTTGCGATCCGCCCATGCACGCACAGGGGGAGTTGTCTCGCTTGGAATCCTGGCAGGAGGCATCTCGTCGGTTGACATGCCCGCCTCGATGGCGGCCCACCATCGAGGAAGCTCGCTTCGACTTGCTCTTCCGTTGAACTCTCTCAGCGCGGCAAGGCTCTTTTTCGAGGTGGGCAGTGTTTTGGCGGCTGCGGTGATGGAAATGTCCGGAAGTAACCTGCCCGGAGCAGTGTCGATCTCACGGGCGTACTCATCTCGAGCAAGCCAGAGCTGGCGAGCGACAGCGAGCGAGCGTGGCTGACGAAGCGAATGCAGCCCTGTGAGCCGGCGCCAAGCATCAGGACTCACGGGCTTGGGGGCTTTTGCAAGAGTTGCGGCAAACTCCTGCTTCGCAATCTCTGTTTTGCCGTCCCGCTCGAGAATCGCTGCCATCTCATCCCGTACATCGACGAGAAGTTCAACATCGAGGGCTGCGTATACAAGCCAAGGCTGGGGGAGCGGCCTGGTTGACCAATCGGCGGCAGAGTGCTCCTTCGCGAGATGAACACCCAGCAGCTCCTCCACCACAGATCCGAGACCGACCCTCGGTAGCCCCGCAAGTCGGGCACCAAGTTCCGTATCGAAAATCGTTTCTGGATCAAGGCCGACTTCACGAAGGCACGCTAGATCTTGGCTCGCTGCATGCAGAACCCACTCGACGGAGCCGACTGCCTCTTGCAACTCACCAAACTGACCGATTGCGGGAGGATCGAACAGAAAACTCCCTGCTCCTCGCCGAAAAACCTGAATCAGGTATGCGCGCTGCGAATATCGGTACCCCGATGCCCGCTCGGCATCAAAAGCGATGGGGCCCTCTCCGTCAGCAATACTGCCTACAGCGGCGAGAAACCCGCCACGGGAATCGATAACGTCGACGCGCTCGTGGGGAGCTTGGTCTGGACTCACGTGGTGATTCGCCTCGCAGCAAGAAGTGCAACGCCTTCCGGCGTAGGAGGAAGGCCAGCGAGCATACAGACGAGGTCGCCCCAGCCTTGAAGATGTGTCGCCATTGACTCTCCAGAAGGCGTCCAGCTCGCCCGCAACTCAATCTGAGCGCCATCGCCTTGCTCGGCGAGCCCACCATAACCGGTGGACAGAATTTTCGTTGCAGTGCCAGAAGCTGCGGAGTAGGTAGCATCACGCGTGTCGAGCGCATCGATGAGCCACGACCACGCCACGTCAGCCAGAAATGGGTCGACTCCGATATCTGTTTCCAGGGGGGCCTGCGCGTAACAGACAACGCGAAACACGCCTCCCCATGCGTCCGGCGCAGACGGATCGTAAAGCAGTACAAACCTGCCCGTTGCGAGGTCCGAATCTTCGTTGTGCGTTGCGGGAATGACATCTGCGGCAAAGGCAATCGAAAAAGGCGCCAAGTTCGCTGGAGCAGCCATTTCGGTGACGGTAAGTTCATCGCGCAGAATCGCGCTACGCACCTCATTCACTGCAGCAGCAAAAACTGCAGGGAGGTTATCTGTTGTCGCGTTGTCGGCCACACCTGAAGACTAAAGTTTAGGCGTGAGAGTTTTACGGAGGCACGCCGTTCACATGAGGAGTCGTCAGAAGAATGGATGTTGGGGTGCAGCGATTGTGTCGGGCGTCGTGGCGACTGGCGCGACGATCGTGGCGGCGACTGCTGTACCGGTTGCTCTCGCAATGGCGCGCTCCACTCTGGTGCCACCCCTCAAGCGTGACGAAGGTACCGGCGTGGTCAACGTGGATCGCGAACGCCGAACTATTACGTTTCGTCGCACGCGCGATGCTGTCACCGACGGGCGGCTCAGTTTTTGGTTTCATAAAGCCGCTGGTCATGCGCGTATTGGCAACATCGTCTCTGAGACCCCTCGCACCGTGACGAGGGAGTTGCTGAGCGTTGACTTCGGCGATATTGATACGGCCCGACGTGGACGATTCAATGGCTGGTTTTACCTGAACCCCAGGGATCTCGGTGTCGATGTCGAGGACGTCGAGATCGAAACGGAGCTTGGTCCCGCTCCCGCATGGTTAGTGCGTCCTGACCCCGCCACAGAGTCTGCGGGCCTGAACCCGTGGGTCATTATGGTGCACGGCAGGGCCGTCAAGCGCGCCGAAACGATTAGGGGCATTCCGGTATTTCGACAGGCCGGATACACGTCACTTCTGGTTTCCTATCGAAACGACTTCGAAGCGCCTGCGAGTGTAGACGGCCGCTACTCGCTGGGCGACACGGAGTGGAAAGACGTGGAAGCTGCGCTTGCTTTCGCGAAAGATCACGGCGCAACATCCGTCATGTTGATGGGCTGGTCGATGGGTGGCGCCGCCGCGCTTCAGACGGTGACGCGTTCACGTCTTGCCCACATGGTTGTGGGGTTGGTTCTTGAATCCCCCGTCATTAACTGGGTGGATGCGCTCGAGTTTCACGCGGGCGCGAAAGGCGTTCCTCGAGCTCTCAGAGCTATCGTGTACGCAATGATGGGGAACGCGTGGGGGAGACCATTTACAGGGTTGGAGAAGCCCATCGATCTGCGCCGATTGAATTTCGTGCGACGCGCCGCCGATCTCCCGGTTCCCACGCTGATCCTTCACAGCGATGACGATCGGTACATTCCTTCTGGGCCGTCACGGGCCCTGGCGAAAGCACGACCCGACATCGTGACGTTGGAGTCTTTCGATACGGCGGGGCACACCAAGTTATGGAACTACGACCCTGATCGTTGGAATAGCGCGATTGCAGGCTGGCTTGCCGAACTACCCCACCGCTCTGTCGAGCCGAAAACGCCAATAGCACGCACTCGGCGGCAGCCTAACACCACGTGAGTTCTACGACGCCATCTTCAACCGCACCTGGTTTTTGGTGCGACTGAGTAGGGCAGTCATCCCTCGAATGCGCAGTGGGCTCACTGCTTGGGTCAGGCCGATCGTGAGTGGAAACTCGTCGGGAATGTCCAGAACCTGCTGCGCGGTCAGACCAGTTATTCCCTGAACGAGAATGGACGCGAATCCGCGCGTCGTCGGCGCCTCTGCCGGCGCTGTCGCGTGTAGGCTCACCAGGTTATCGTGATCAATATCCACGAAGATGAATACGGGCGATTGGCATTCGATCACGCGTTCAAACAAGTCTGGATGGTCACGGTACTTCTCTGGCAGCTCGGGGAGTTCGTCTGAAAACTCCAACAGCATGGTCAGCCGGTCGGAGAGTTCGAGCTCAAGAAAGTCGTCGCGGATCTCGGCCAGAGTTTGCGGAAGCTCGGTCTCAGACATGTTCATTCCCTTTTTCCATGGCGTTCAGCCGCTTTCGTGCTTTAGCTGCGCGGTGCGGGAGCATTGCCCCGCTCTGTTCCCGTGACAATGGGCACACCCACAGAGCTTCCCCACTCTGTCCACGAGCCGTCATAGTTGCGCACGTTTTCGAAGCCGAGGAGATGTTTGAGTACGAACCAGGTGTGACTCGATCGTTCCCCAATCCGGCAGTACGCAATAAGATCGTCGGTCGGTGACAGACCGATTTCATTGAGGTAGATGTTCTCGAGCTCGTCGCGGGGTTTGAATGTTGAGTCTTCTGCCGCTGCTCGCGCCCAGGGAACAGATGCCGCTGACGGAATGTGACCCGCACGAAGCGAGCCTTCGGAAGGATATCCCGGGATCTCTGTGCGCTCTCCGCTGTATTCTTCTGGCGACCGCACGTCGATGAGTGGTTTGCCAAAGTGTGTAAGAACTTCGTCACGGTAAGCACGCTCTGTGCTGTCGTCACGTTCGACTATCGGGTACTCCGTTGGAGTAGGGGTCGGGACATCCCGTGTGGTCTCACGACCTTCCGTGACCCACTTGGCACGACCGCCATCCAGAATCCGAACGTCTTCGTGGCCAAAAAGCGTGAATACCCACATCGCGTACGTGGCCCACCAGTTGCTTTTGTCTCCATAGATGACGACGGTAGAGTCACGGGCTATTCCTTTGGAGCGTGCGAGTGCTGCGAAAGCTTCCGCGCCGAGAAAGTCGCGTTCCACCGGATTGTTCAGTTCGGTGTGCCAGTCAATCTTGACGGCGCCGGGAATGTGCCCAGTGTTGTACAACAACACGTCTTCGTTGGATTCCACCACGACAAGACCAGGTTTGCCGAGGTGTTCGCTGAGCCAGTCGGTGCTCACCAGTCGTTCGGGGTGCGCGTACGCCGCAAAGCGCTCGGACGAATCAACTTCGATCGACATGCAAAACCTCCAGGTCTGAGCCCGACTACGGGGCGTTCAGGGATGCGGGAAGCGCGTTAGGCTTGAATCTCCCGCCATG
>JBBSQX010000012.1:0-91102 GCA_038243605.1 Actinomycetales bacterium | reverse complement strand
CGTTCAAATGACCCAGCTGAGCGGGCAAAGTTGTACAGCCAAATTCAGACGATGGCCGGTGACGACGCGTTCCTCTCGTACCTGTACTACTCCCCGTACGCCTTCGCCTCCACTGACAAGGTGAAAGGCTTCGAGGTGACGCCGTTGGGTAACTACCACACTGAGGATATTTACAAGATCAAGTAGTTTTCCTCACCATCGGAGGGCGGCTCACGGTTGAGCCGCCCTCCCTTCACCATCCAGGAGGGTCCACGATGCATCGGTTGAGCTTCATCCCGGGACGCTTACTCCAGTCGATCCCCGTCGTCTTTGGAGTTACACTTCTCGTCTTTTTCATGGCGCACCTGCTGCCGGGCGACCCAGCACTAGCGATTTTGGGTGACAAAGCCACGGCGGCTCGAATTGATGCCCTACGGACCCAGATGGGACTCGACAAACCGCTCATCGTGCAATACGGACTGTTCCTCGGACAACTCGTTCGAGGTCAGCTCGGCACAAGCCTGACCTACCAGGTTCCCGTCAGTGAACTCGTGTTGGAAGCGGCGCCGGTCACGCTGTCGCTGGTGTTCTTCGCACTTGTGCTCTCCTTACTCATTGGAATCCCGCTCTCGGGGATCGCCGCCACCAAGCCAAATGGCTTTGCTGACCTCGCGGTGCGCGGGTACACCTTGATCGGGCAGGGAATGCCGCAGTTCTGGGTTGGCATCATGCTGATCCTCTTCCTCTCATTGAAACTGCGCCTCTTCCCTGTGGGAGGGTACGGCCAGACGGCATTTGATCATTTTTATTTCCTTTTCGTTCCGGCATTAACGCTGGCAATAGCTCTGTCACCAACTATGATCCGAAGTTTGAGATCGTCAACGATCAACGTGCTCGGCTCGGAGTACGTCGCCACTGCACGCTCGAAGGGGAGCGGCGGAACCGAACTTTTCCGCAAGCATGTGCTGCGCAACGCCGTCATCCCGACCGTATCGATTTTGGGTGTAAACCTCGGATACCTGGTTGGCGGCTCGATCGTCATCGAAAAGGTCTTCGCTCTTCCCGGTCTCGGATCGTTGATGCTCAACGCCATCTTCTCCCGCGACTTTCCCACCATTCAGGGTGTCACCCTCTTTGTTGCGCTCTTCGTCGTCGTCGTCGGAATTCTTACCGACGTCATCTACACCTTGTTAGACCCCCGCGTGAACTTTGGAAGCAAGGAGCGAGAATGAGCACTCCAACAGCGATCCTCGCCGGTTTCCAGGCGAAGCGTAGATCTGCGCGTTCCCGGTCACTTAAGCCTTGGTACCAGAACGGCTCCCTCGTTGCTGGCATGATCATCGTGGGATTGCTCGTTCTTATGGCCGTGCTCGCGCCGGTCATCGCACCCTACGACCCCATAAAGCAGGACCTTACGGCCACTCTTCAATCCCCGAACGCATTGCACTGGCTAGGTACAGACAAGTTTGGTCGCGACGTGCTTTCCCGGCTGATTTGGGGTGCTCAGGTCAACCTCCGAATCGGTTTTCTTGCGGTCTTGATCCCCTTTGTCTTCGGCTCCATCATGGGAGGACTTGCGGGGTACTTTGGCGGATGGTTCGACGCCATCGTCATGCGCGTCGTTGATGTTTTCTTTGCCTTTCCGTTCTACGTGATGGTTATCGCGCTGGTATTCATCTTGGGTTCAGGCGAGGCCAGCATTTATCTCGCCATCGCCGCTGTCTCGTGGGTCTCTTACGCGAAGATTGTGCGAGGTGAGGTTCTGGTCGCGAAGAAGCAGGACTACGTCATCGCCGCGCGATTGAGCGGTATGTCCCACGCAAGGGTGCTGGGCAGGCATATCGGACCGAACGTCTTGTCGCAGGCAATCATCTATGGCATGAGCGACATCGTGATGGACATCATGGCTGTCGTCACGCTCGGATACTTGGGCCTTGGCATTGCGCCACCTACTGCCGAGTGGGGGAGCATGATCCTCGATGGCCAAGAGTTCATCACAACCCTGTGGCAGCAAGCGACAATCCCGGGACTCATCGTCGTTGTCACCAGCCTCGGCGTCTCCTGGCTTGGAGACGGGCTCTCCGACATGCTCAGTCCAGAAAGAAGGAAGTGATCATGGTGGATGCGCCATTGCTGAGCGTCACCGACCTCGCCCTCGGTGTCAAGCGCTCCTCCTCAACGAACGTCATCGTGGATGGTGTGAGCTTCGATGTGAACAAAGGCGACCGATTCGGGATCGTCGGCGAGTCGGGGTCAGGAAAATCCATGACTCTGCGCGCGGTGGCCGGACTTCTTCCTGCCGGCGTTAAAGTACTCTCCGGCAGCATGCTCTACAACGGCAAAGAACTGGTGGGCATGGCGAGGCGCGAGAGGCGCATGTTGATGGGGCCTGAGATTGCAATGATCTTTCAGGAACCGATGACCGCGCTGAACCCGGTTATGCGAGTGGGTGAACAGATCGCCGAGGGGCCGAGGCGCCACCTCGGGTTGTCCCGAAAGGCGGCCATGGACTTAGCCATAGCCATGATGGCCCGCACCGGCATCCCTGACCCAGCGCGGCGAGCCCTCGCATACCCCCATCAACTCTCGGGTGGTCTGCGCCAGCGCATCATGATTGCGATGGCTATTTCCTGTCGACCGAAACTCATCCTCTGCGACGAACCCACTACGGCGTTGGATGTCACCGTGCAGCACCAGGTTCTGCGGTTGCTGGAGGAACTGTGCGACGATTTCGACGCCTCCTTGGTGTTTGTCACCCATGACCTTGCGGTCGTCAACCAGACCTGCCAAAGCCTCGCCGTAATGTATGCGGGTCGTCTCGTCGAGACCGGACCGGTCAAGCAGGTGTTCGGCGACCCGCGCCATCCGTACACGAAGGGTTTGCTGGATTCGGCCCCCGACTTCGATCAGCCCGATCGTCCGCTCGTTCCCATCCCAGGCGTTCCGCCGAACTTGGCGCACAGGCCACAAGGATGCTCCTTCGCGCCCCGGTGCCCGTTCGTCGAGGAGGTCTGTTTGCAAACACCGCCACCGCTGTTCGAGGTGGAGCCCGGTCGTTCATCGGCGTGCTTCTTATCCGACGAGATTTTCAAGAAGGTGATCGCATGAGCGAAGAGCGGCCAGCGTTGCGCGTCAGCGATATTACAAAGACCTATCACCTGGGCAATGCCCTCGTCGAGAAGCTGTTTCCAAAGAGGGATGTTCACTCGCGATTGACGGCGCTTGACGGGGTGAATCTGGAGCTGCGCAAAGGGGAGATCCTTGCGCTGGTTGGGGAATCTGGTTCCGGTAAGTCCACGCTCGCAAAAATCATCGTGGGTAGTACCGCCGCATCGTCCGGAGAAATTTCGTATGAAGGTTCGCCGCTGGCGAAAAGGCGAGACAGGAACACCATGCGGCGCATCCAAATGGTGTTTCAGGATCCATATTCGTCGCTGAATCCACGGATGAGCGTCGGCGCCGTGCTTGCAGAGATCTTGCTTTTGCACAAAATCGTGCCACGCAGGGAGGTTCGTGCCGAGAGCATCAGACTCCTGAAGCTTGTGGGTATGGAAGAGGATGCCTTAGACGCATACCCCAGCCAATTCTCTGGCGGGCAGAGGCAGCGCATCGCGATAGCGCGTGCTCTTGCCGTGCGCCCAGACGTGCTGATCGCTGATGAACCAGTGTCGGCGTTGGATGTGTCGGTGCAAGCCACCATCCTTGAGCTCTTCACCACGTTGCGGGACGAGCTGGGTCTGAGCATTCTGTTTGTTGCGCACAACCTGGCCGTTGTCCAACACCTCAGCCAACGAGTTGCCGTCATGTACCTCGGGCGTATCGTGGAGCTCGCCGACACGGAGGAGCTTTTCGCGAACCCGCGCCACCCCTATACGCGCGCACTGATCGCCTCCATCCCACGGATGACGGCGGAGAGCGTCAACGAAGACGTTCTCCTCGAAGGTGACCCGCCCAGCCCGTTCAACATCCCCGCCGGTTGCCGGTTTAATCCGCGATGTGCTTTCGCCACCGAGGCCTGTACCTTGACCGATCCTGCGCTCATGCCCGTCAACGATGCGCATCTCAGCGCGTGCATTCGTTTCAAGGAACTTCCCACATTCGCAACTATTCCGATCGGCCTCGATCACACGAAACAGGAGAAATGATGAAAGTTTGGATGTCTTTTGACATGGAAGGTGTTGCAGGGATCGTCGACTGGGCACAGTGCACGCCCGGCGACAGCGCGGCCTATGCGTTGGGCTGTGCGCTGCTGCAAGACGAGGTCAACGCGGCAATTGAGGGTGCAATCGCGGGCGGTGCCACCGAGATTGTTCTCAACGACTCGCACAGTCGGATGGCGAACCTCGATCCACGGAAGATTGCGGGCAATGCGCAATACATCTCGGGACGACACAAGCCGTATTACATGATGCAAGGCCTCGACGCCAGTTTCGACGCCATTTTCTTCCTCGGCTACCACGGGTCCATTTCTGGCACAACGTCGACGATGAGCCACACCTATAATCCTGAAGTTTTTTCTGGTGCAAAGGTCAACGGACAGTACGTGGGCGAGAGCGGCATCAATGCGCTGGTCGCCGAGCACTACGGGGTGCCGATCGCGCTGGTCACGGGCGATTCGGTCACAGCAGACGAGACTCGCCCGTTCGCCCAAGGCGCCGTCAACGTCACCACCAAGGAGTCGATCAGCCGGTTCAGCGCAAAGAACATACATCCCACGGAATCGTGCGATCTCATTCGCGCAGGTGCAGAAGAAGCTGTTCGCAAGGTCGCTGCCGGGCAGATGCCCCTTCCAGGTCTGACCCGCCCGTCCACGCTCGATCTGGAGATGCAGACCGCTGACATGGCGGATGTCGCGACGTGGGCGCGGGGAACCGTGCGCACCGGAGACCGCGAGGTGCGAATCGAGGGCGAGAACTTGCTCGAGATGTTCGAGTCATTTGTCGCTGTCAACTACATCACGCGCCAGGCCGGAGGGCGCTGAGTGAACATAGTCGAAATCAAATCTGACTCAACTGAGGAGAACAAGAGCATGCGGGTATTCACGGTCGAACCAGCAGAATGCGGTTATGCGCTTGTACTGCACGGTGGAGCGGGCGGGCGGTTGTCAGAACTGTCACTTGATTTACAGGGCAGATACTCCACGGGTCTGGCCGATGCCTTTCTCGCGGGAGAGAGCGTGCTCTCCGCCGGAGGGAGTGCGCTCGACGCGGTGTGTGCCACGGTGGAGCAATTGGAGAACAACCCACTGTTCAATTCGGGTAGGGGTGCCGCGCTGACGGCAACGGGAGAAGCCGAACTCGACGCTTCGGTCATGACCGGGGACGGGCGGGCCGGCGCAATCGCCGTGTCGAGGCACGCGAAGAACCCAGTACGTCTGGCGCGCAAGGTGATGGAGGAGTCCGAGCATGTTCTGTTGGTCGCACCGACCAAGGAACTTGTGGAGGGCTGGGGGCTCGAAAGTGTCCAGGCGGACTATTTCATTACTCCTCTTCGACAGGATCAGTTGAAGAATGTGCAGGAGAAGGTACTCGAGGGCCCTCGCCACGGAACTGTGGGTGCTGTTGCACTGGACGTTCATGGAAATCTGGCCGCGGCAACCTCCACGGGCGGAATGGTTAACCAGAGTGAAGGTCGCGTCGGCGACACCCCGATCATCGGCGCGGGCAACTACGCCAAGAACGGTGTGGTTGGAGTCTCGTGCACGGGTGCGGGCGAAGCCTTCATCGAGGGTGTTGTGGCACACGATATCTCGGCCCGGATGCGCTATGCCGGCGCCTCAGTGGCCGACGCCGTGAGCGCGACGATCGAAGCGGAACTGGAAACACGCTCGGCCGATGGCGGAGTGATCGCCATCGATGCGGCCGGACGCATCGTTGTCGCGCACAACTCTCCGGCCATGTTCGCGGCATACCGGGTGGCCGAACAAGTGATAACGCTGACCTAGATATGCTCAGATTCGTTGGCTCGGTGATACGTTGTCAATCGGCGACGGCGCTGCCTTCCCCCTAGCTCGACGTGGTCAACATCGAAAGGTCGCCAATGCTTCGCATGGAAGAGATCGTCTTTGCTCGGATGGACCTTTTGAGTCCTGCGGAGAAGAAGGTCGCTCGGTCACTTCTGGCAAATTATCCGAGTGCGGGGCTCGCAAGCGCGGCGGCGTTGGCAGATGCTGCCGGCACGAGCACACCCACCGTTCTGAGATTTGTCGCCCGTCTGGGGTTCGGGAGTTACCCTGATTTCCAGAGACAGCTTCGTGATGAGATCACCCTGCAGGCGAACAGTCCTGTCAACAGGGCAACCCAAGCCTTCGTGAAGCGTGCGGAGGGCAGTCATTTCGAGAGGGCCGTCTCCCAGCGGATCAGCTTGGCCGAATGGCTTTTGACGAGTGTGCCACCCAGCGAATTCGATGAGGCGGTTCAGCTGTTATCCACCTCGCCGAGACACGTTGTGATCTCCGGGGGCTATTTCAGTCGGCAGATCGCCCGGCTCCTAGCGTTCCAGCTGGACCAAATCATCCAAAACGTGGATTTCGCCGAAGAACCTTTGGGCCACGACATCAGCAAGTACTTTCGGTTGCGCAAAGACTCTGTGGCCATCGTCTTTGACCTCCGCCGTTACGAGCTCCAGGCGAAGCAGATATCCGCCATGGTGAAGAAGCACGGTGCGACTCTGATCGTGATCACCGACCAGGAACTGTCGCCAAGTACCGAGCTCGCAGATATCGTGTTGCCGGTGCCTGTGGATGGGATTCCTTTCGATTCCGACGTCGCCCTCCTGATGCTGGTCGAGTGCTTGGTCGAGGCAGTGTTCCGTGAAATCGGCGACAAAGCATTAGCGCGAATGGCGCTCTATGAGGACGCGATCCAGATCCATCGCGCGTTCCGGGTTACTGTCGACCCCGTCGACACCGTCGCGCCCTAGCCGCGGTCAGTTGCTGGCGTCGCCGTAGTTGAACGTGGTTGTGCAGCCGCCGTCCACGGTGACAATCGAACCTGTCATGAAGGATGCGCCGTTGCCGACCAAAAAGAGTACCGCCTCGGCGACCTCGGCTGGTTGCGCCTGACGGCCGAGCGGCTGCAGGCTTGCTGCTTTCTCGCGACGGGCGGTGGCCTCCGCGATCTCCTCCGTGCTGAGGGTTGACCGGCGGCGGCCGAGGCTCGTGTCGATGTATCCCGGGCAAATTGCATTCACTCGAATCCGGTCGTGTCCATAGTCCACCGCCAACTGCCTCGTGAGGTTGATGATGGCGGCCTTCGACGCGCAGTATGCTGGCGAGTTTGGCGCGCCGACGAGGCCGTAGGTCGAGGCGATGTTCACTATTCTGCCGTCCCCTTGGGCCAGAAAGTGCGGAATCGCGTATTTGGCGCAAAGGAACGTTGCACCGAGATTGACCCGGACGACCCGGTCAAAGTCTTCGGGCTCCACTTCATGCAATCGGGCGTAGCCACCACTCGTACCTGCATTATTGATGAGAATGTCGAGGCCGCCAAAAGTCGATGCCGTGATCTCGATCAGGTTCTGAGCCTGCTCAGGCACCGAGACATCCGCGGCGACAAAAATCGCAGTCCCACCCTTGTCGGTGATCTCGCGAACGGTGCGTTCGCCGTCGTCCACCAGTACATCGGACACGGCGACGCGAGCACCTGCATCGGCCAGCATCAAGGCTATCGCGCGTCCAATCCCATTACCTGAACCGGTCACCACGGCGACCTTGCCATCGAGACGTGTCATCTGAGTTCTCCTTTTTCCGATCGGTAGTTGGGCACTGTGCTCCGTGGAGAGAAAACTTTCAGCTCGCGGGCATGCGTTTCGACGAGATCGAATGCGATCACGTTATGATCATAATAAATCAAGGATATAGGCTATGCGTGTAATCAATAGTACAAACCAGGTGTTTTACGAAAAGGCACTCGGAAGTCGGTCTTGAGCGGAGGTTCAGCACTCATGGATGTTGTTATCAACGGTTGTCGGTTGAATGTAGAAGTATTCGGCCCAGAGGATGGCCCGGTGCTCATAGCGCACCACGGCGGGGGTGGAATTGGTTCGCTGGCCGAACCGAAGGCGACGTTCGGTCCACTCGCGGACCGGTTCAGGGTTATCGTGTTCGACGCTCGCGGCTGTGGCCTGAGCGAGGGCATAGCGCCGTATTCCCACGCTCAGTGGGCGGCGGATGTCGACGGGCTGCGCCAGTGGGCCGGTGCGGACAAGATTGTGGTTGCCGGTGGCTCCTACGGGGGATTCATCGCCATGGAATACGCTCTCGCCTACCCCGAACACGTATCTGCCATCATTCTCCGTGACACGTCGTCCGATTCATCCGATGACGAACCAGCCTTCGAGAACGCGCGCAATCAGGATCGCGTAGAGATCAATTGGGAGAACTTCACCCGCTATTGGACCGGAAACATAAGGGATGATGCTGACCTGAAAGCGTGCTGGGCGGAGATGATTCCGCTGTACGACTTCGAATACGACAAGGCCAAGTCAGACGCAGCAGTCGAGGCGGGAATCTACCGGCACGAGGCGCACAATTGGTGCTTCCAGCACAATTCGCCGAACTACGACCTGAAGCCCCTCTTGCCCTCCGTGACGGTACCGACACTGGTCACCGTAGGGAGAAGTGACTGGGTGACCCCTCTTTCTTCGTCTGAGACGATCGCTCGCCTGATCCCCAACGCAGAGCTGGTGATTTTCGAGAAGTCCGGGCACTCTCCCCAGAAGGAGGAGCCGGAGAAGTTTCAACGCGTGATGCGTGAGTTCATCGATCGGGTGCTGCCCACCCCAACCGATTGATTGTCACGATTGTTAGATTTATATAGCAAAGTATTGCTAATGTAATTGAAAGTACAGATCGAGGTTGATCTTAAATGGGAAAGCTTTTGTACGCCGCCTACCCTCTCGATCTGCGAACCACCGCGTTTTTCGCCCCCGAATCATGCGGTCGTGACCGTATGAGGGATGAGAGAAGGCAAGCAACGTGGCTGAACTAGACGGAATGATTGCGGTTGTATCGGGAACGGCGCAGGGCATCGGACGAGCGATTGCCGAGAGTATCCGCGATGCGGGTGCCACCGTGCACGAGGTCGACAAAGATACCGTCGATTTGAGCGATTCAGCGGCTGTCGAGGGGTTCTTTGGCAGCATCGGCGCCGTCGACATTCTCGTCAATGTTGCTGGCGGGGTCGTCGGGCAGACACACGTGCCCATCGATGAGGTCACGGATGCCTCCTGGAATGCTGTGATCGATGCCAACCTGCGCACCACCTTCAACTGCACCCGCGCCGCCGCGCGCACCATGAAAGAGCGCGGATACGGCCGCATTGTGAACATCTCATCCGGGGCAGGACGCAGCGTCAGTCTCACCGGTATCCAGGCTTACGCCTCGGCGAAAGCGGCACAAATCGGTTTCACCCGACAGATGGCACATGAGCTTGGCAAATACGGCATCACCGTGAACTGCATTGCGCCAGGCTTCGTACTCTCCAACCCGACCACGCAGAAGCAATGGGAGAGCTACGGCGAAGAGGGCCAGCGTGCTCTGCTGGAAGACATTGCGGTGCGCAAGACCGGTTCGCCCGCGGATATCGCCCGTGGCGTTCGGTTCTTCGTGGCCCCCGACGCATCCTGGGTGAGCGGCCAGACACTCTCCATCGACGGTGGCCACTCCTATTTCTAGAGAATTCGATCGACACTTCGTAACCCACGATCAAGCGAGAAAGTGACATGGAAGACAACAAGGCAACGACGCCGGCGAACGCAGCATTGCGCGAACTGGGAGAGCAATATTTTCAGACCAAACACACTTACGATCCCTACAACGCCACGCTTCTAGGCCTCCACGAATTCGACCAGCTCGCGGGAGACCCGAGTCGTGAAGCGAGCGAAGCAGCGGCAGACGAATTCGTGCGGATCTCCGCTGACGTGGCCGCCATCGACCCCACGACACTGAGCTTGGCCGACAGCGTCGACCATGGTGTTCTCACCGTGTTGACACGGGCAGCCGAACGCGATGCCCGTGACTCTCTATGGGCGGCCAATGCCTCAGCGAAGAGCTACGTGAGCCGTCAAGGTCTCGTCTTCCAGACCGTCCCTGTCATGACGATGACGGACGCGGAAGGGGCGGAACGATACCTAGACCGCCTCGCTGGCATAGGTGAAAGCCTTTGTGCGCTGGGAGACCGGTACGTTCTGGAGGCCGGGGAAGGGCGAACACCCACCGCGCTCGGGGTGGATCACTCGGCCCGACAACTCGACGGCTATCTTGCGCTGGAGTTGGAGCAGGATGCTCTGCTAAAGCCCACCATCGCTTACGGTGACGCTGATGTTCGTGCCCGCGCCATCGCGACGGTGGAAAAGTCGATTCGTCCAGCAATGGCGGCATTGGCCGAACGCCTGCGCACGGATCTTCTCCCTCTCGCCCGACCGAATGACAAAGTTGGCATCAGTAATATTCCCGGTGGCGAGGAGGGTTACTATGGCGCACTCGCCCAACACACGACTCTGGATCTGACTCCGGAGCAGGTGCATCAGATTGGGCTTGACACGCTTGACGAGCTTCGCTCACGGTGGAGCGAGATTGGCCAGAGGGCAATCGGAGAGACTGACCTCGCCGTCATCTCCGAGCGAATGCGCAACGATTTGTCCCTCCGCTTCACGACCAGCGAAGAAATTGTCCAGGTCGCCGAAGACGCCCTTAAGCGAGCGGAGAAGGTGAAAGACGACTACTTTCCGCACTACGACATCCCAGACTGTGTGATTGAGCAGATTAACCCGATCGATGCCGAGAACACTGCACTGGCCTACTACCGGCCGCCGGCGGTGGATGGGAGTCGGCCGGGGGCCCACTGCCTGCTCGCGTCGGACCCGGAAACACGGTTCAGGTTCGAGTACGAGTGCTTGGCGTTTCATGAATCAGTGCCCGGCCACCACCTGCAATTGGCTACAGCGCAGATGCTCGACATCCCTCGCTACCGCCGGTACCTCGATGTGGAAGCCTGCAGTTTCAATGAGGGGTGGGGGCTCTACTCTGAGCAGCTCGCCGAGGAGCTCGACTTGTACACCAGTGACATCGACCTGTTGGGCATGCTCTCGTTCAATGCCCTGCGTGCGTGCAGGCTGGTTGTGGATACCGGGCTTCACTACTTCGGGTGGTCGCGGGAGAAAGCCATCGAGTTCATGTGGAAGAACACCGCCACCACCGAGGCTCATGTGCGCAATGAAATTGACCGGTACATTTCGTGGCCGGGACAGGCCGTATCGTACGTGATCGGTAAGCGGGAAATTCTCAAACTAAGGGAAGGTGCCACGCAAGCGTTGGGTGAACGGTTCTCCCTCGCCGGATTCCACGGCGCAGTCCTTGAGAATGGCGCCGTTCCACTGCCGGTACTTCGGCAGCAAATTGAGCGTTGGCAAACAACGGTCTGACGCTGCCGCGGTTCCTCACGGAGCCTTCACCGCAGCACAGGTAAGAGCAGGCATTCGAAGAAACATTACGAACAAGCACTACGTAAGGAGTACGAATGAACGTCACCATTAACGGTTGCCGATTGAACGTCGAAGTCTATGGACCAGAAGGCGGCCCTGTGCTTATTGCCCACCACGGTGGAGGCGGCATCGGATCGCTGGCGGAACCGAAGTCCACCTTCGGCGACCTCGCAGACCGCTTTCGGGTCATCGTGTTCGACGCGCGTGGCTGTGGTCTCAGCGAGGGGATTGCCCCATACTCTCACGCCCAGTGGGCGGCCGATGTTGACGGCCTTCGCCAGTGGGCTGGTGCCGACAAGATTGTTGTCGCCGGCGGATCGTACGGCGGGTTCATCGCCCTCGAGTACGCCGTCGCCTATCCGGAACACGTCTCGGCCATCATCCTTCGGGACACCGCGGCAGACGGAAGTAACCTGGAACTCGCCTTCGAGAACGCACGAAACCAGGATCGCGTCGAGATCAACTGGGACAACTTTAACCGTTACTGGACGGGAAACATCTACGACGATGAGGACTTGAAGGCTCGCTGGGCTGAAATCATTCCCCTGTACGACTTCACCTACGACCCAGTCAAATCAAATGCCGCAGTTGAGGCAGGAATCTACCGTCACGAAGCACACAACTGGTGCTTCCAAGAAAACTGGCCGATCTATGACCTCAAGGGGGCCCTGCCGAACGTGACCGCGCCGACCTTAGTCACCGTCGGACGACGAGACTGGGTGACGCCGGTGAGCGCCTCAGAAACGATCGCACGCCTCATGCCGAACTCCACTCTCGTCATCTTCGAGAAGTCGGGTCACTCTCCGCAAAAGGAAGAGCGCGAAAAGTTCCAACAGGTCATGCGTGATTTCCTTGATGAGGCCGTTCCCGCCTCGGTATCAAAATGAAAATTGTCATCATTGGTGCAGGGGCCATCGGCGGAACCATCGGTGCGCATATGTTCCGCGCCGGGCATGACATCCTCTTATGCGACGCAGATGAGAGCCATGTTGCGCACATCAACGCCAACGGGCTTGCGATTGAGGGGCCGGTCAACGAATTCGTTGTCCATATACCGGCGGTGACACCGGATGGCCTCCCCGACAGCATCGAGCACGCCATCGTCGCGGTAAAAAGTCATCACACGGGCGCGGCGGCAGAGTTGCTTCGCACTCGTCTGGCGCCAGACGGTGATGTGTTGAGCGTGCAAAACGGCCTCACCGCCGACACTCTCATCGACGCGGTTGGCCGCGACCGGGTTCTGTCAAGCTTCGTGAACTTTGGGGCCGACGTCATGGGGCCGGGCCGCATCCTGCAGGGAAACATCGGTACATTCCGCGTTGGGGAACTCGAGGGCGGCACCATTACCCCTCGTGTGATCGAGTGGGCAGACGCGCTCCCCTACGCAGAACCAACCGACAACGTGCTCGGATATCTCTGGGGCAAGGAAGCGTATGGGGCGATGCTGTGGGCTGGCGCAGTCTCGGACCTTTCCATCGCGGAAAGCCTTCGGCGTCCGGAGTACCGGCCGCTCATGCTGATGCTCGCGCGGGAGGTGCTCGCTCAGGCCCCGGTGAAGGTGGAGAGCTTCGACGGCTTCGTGCCCGACGACCTCGAAGGATCCCTCGACCGGTTGGTGGACTTCAACCTCCGCACGGCAAAAACCCATAGTGGGATTTATCGCGACCTCGCGGTGCGCAAGCGGAAGACCGAAATTGACGAGATGCTCCACGACATCCACGGCCCCATTTTCGAGAAAATCGGCGAAATCATCCACGACATTGAGCAGGGCAAACGCGTGTGCGAGGTAAAGAACCTCGATGAACTCGCCGAGTACGCTGCCGGGCTCACGAAAGCCTAGAAGGAGAACCATGAGAGTATTCGACCGAAATTGGATGCAGATCGAGGAGTACCTACAAGACGATGACCGGATCGTCTTGCCGATAGGCTCCACCGAACAGCACGGCTATCTCTCCTTGGGGACCGACGCCATTCTTGCCGAGCGTGTCGCCGTGGAAGCAGCTGAGCCACTCGGTGTTCCGGTTCTGCCCGCACTGCCATTCGGTATGGCACCGTACTTCACGGAGTATCCGGGCTCGATGAGCCTTCGGATGAGCACCTACATTGAGGTGATGCGGGACCTGCTCGACTGTATTGCAGGCCAAGGTTTTCGCCGTATAGCCATTGTCAACGGCCACGGTGGCAACTCGCCCGTTGTGGGGTTGATTCGGGAATGGTCCAGCATTCCGCGGGAGAAATCTGTTGAGGTGCTTTTCCACAGCTGGTACAACGCTCCAGAGACAGCGAAAGTGGCGTCTCGATTTGACCCTGACCAGTTGCACGGCGCATGGGTGGAGAGTTTTCCGTGGACACGCATCGATGGGGTCAAAGCCCCCGAGGGCGCGAAGCCGGTATTGTCACGCCAGTTGTCCGGCAGCGTGGACAGGGTTGCCATGCGCAGACTGTCTGCCGACGGCAGCCACGGTGGAGCATATGAACGGCCGGACAGTGACATGGATGAGGTGTGGGATGCCGGCGTACGTGAGGTCCGGAACCTGATTGAGAACGGATGGACGCAACGATGAAAGAGCCAGAACAGACTATGAACGATCTTGAACTAACCCCCACCGACCAACTCCTGCCTGAATTGGCTGAGTACGTTGGTATTCCCAGTGTGAGTCGAAGCGCGACGATTGAGACGATGCGTGAAGCTGCTGGTTGGCTTGCGAATCAGCTTTCCTTTGCTGACGGCCGCGTGGTGGAAACCGATGGTTTTCCCGTCGTTCGTGCTGACTGGCTGCAGGCGCCAGGCGCTCCAACAGTCTTGGTCTACGGCCACTATGACGTTCAGCCGACCGGGAGCCTCGACGAGTGGGAGTCCCCACCCTTCGAGTTAACCGTCGACGGCGACATCGCCAGAGGGCGTGGGATCACCGACGACAAAGGCCCAGTGTTCATCGTTCTCAAAGTCGCGCAAGCGTTCATGGCGCAGCGTGGAGGGTTGCCACTCAACGTGAAGTTCCTGTTCGAGGGCGAGGAAGAAATCGGTAGCCCGAATCTTCCGCAGTATGTCAAAGACCACGCGGAAGAACTTGCGGTCGATCTGGTTATTTCGGCGGATGGCGCACAGTGGCGTCCGACGGAACCATCACTGTCGATTGCCTCGAAGGGGCTCGTTACGCTCAGCGTTGTTGTCACGGGCCCGAGCGGCGACCTGCACTCGGGACGGTTCGGTGGAACCGTCGCTAACCCGGTGCACGCGCTCACCACGATCCTTGCCGGCCTGCACGACGAGTCTGGCCGGGTCGCAGTGGACGGCTTCTATGACGGCGTTAGTGAGCTCAGCCCAGAACGCCGGGCAGAAATTGACGCGGTGCGGTTCGACGATGAGGAGTATCGGGAATCGGTCGGATCGCCTGAACTTTTCGGTGAAGCCGGCTACAGCACGTTGCAACGATTGTGGGAACGGCCGACCCTTGAGATCAACGGAATCGAAGCGGGCGGAAAATACACTGTCATTCCGCACATCGCGACGGGACATGTTTCGTGCCGACTGGTCGGTGTGCAAGACCCCGTCAAGGTGTTGGCTGCCATCACCAAACACATCGAGTCCCATGCCGTGCCCGGAGTGACCGTCGAAATCAGGGCGGACAAAGGCGGCGTGCCGGCGTACCGGATTGACGCCGGACATCCGGCTATCTTGGCGGCGACCTCCGCACTGAACTACGTCTACCCCGGTGAGGACGTACTGCTTGCGGTGATTGCGGGAACTCTGCCGCCGACCACCATGTTCGAGAAAGTTCTTGGTGCCAAAACCATTTTCTTCTCCTTCTCCACAGCAGACGAGAAGCTGCACGCGCCAAACGAGTTCCTGCGCTTGCGCAGAATCAATGAGGGCATGCGGGCCTGGGAGAAACTGTGGATCGCGTTGGCTGCCGGCCTGGGGTCTTCGGCCACAGTCGAGAACAACGGTCAGGTGGCGTAGTGACGACCGAACCTCGTCGGTACCACTCGTATGGGTACCTTGGAGACGACCTCAACCTGCCCATCGAACTCGCGCCAGAATTTGATCGGGTGCCGCCGTACGATGGCGGGTTTGAGCTTGCGGAGATTGAGCGGGCCGAGCGGCTTCTTGCAGAGAACATCACGATTAGCCTTCATGACCACCCGGTACTTTTTCCGCGGGACATGAGCGAGACCCCCGCCTACAACAGGACGGGGCGGCAGCACACTGCTTTTGCGGGGCTGGCGGCATCGGGGTTGACCGCGGTTTTCGACAACATGATGGACGGCACTGCCTGCGTTACCGGGAATGCTCCATGGCAGTGGGATGACGTTGTCACCGACCTTGGCATGCGCCAGGCCGACCTTGCGCACCAGTCTGCCGTCGTCGTGATCAAGACGCTCGACGACATACGTGAGGCACAAAGCAACGGCACTGTCGGCCTCGTGTTCGGGTTGGAGGCGTCAACGCCCATCGGCAACGACATCGAAAAACTCGATGTACTGCACGGTCTCGGTGTGCGTCAGATCGGGATCGCCTACTCCGATTCCAATGCCCTCGGCTCTGGGCTGAACGAGCCGTTGGATGGCGGGCTGACAAACCTGGGACGAAAAGCAGTCAGGCGCATGAACAACTTGGGGCTTGCGATTGATGTCTCTCACTCGTCAGACCTGACCGGAATTCAGACCTGCGCTGCCTCCGACCGGCCCGTCTTCATGACGCATGCGGGTGCCCGCGCCATCTGGGATATTCCCCGCCTGAAATCTGATGAGGCACTTCGAGCAATCGCTGACACCGGTGGCGTGATCGGAATGTCGGCAGCACCGCACACGACAATCTCGCACGCACATCCGCGGCACAACATCCTTTCTGTGATGGACCATTTCACGTACTGCCTTGACCTAGTCGGCATTGATCATGTGGCCTTCGGGCCGGACACGCTCTATGGCGACCATGTTGGCTTGCACACCACGTTCGCGGCGCTTCTGAACAAGGACAAGGATGCTGCCGGGCCCGAATACGAGCGCGTTCCCTACGTGGACGGGTTGGAGAACCCGACCGAAAACTTTCACAACATTGCGGCCTGCCTGGTGCGGGACGGCTTCACCGATGAGGAGATCATCAAGGTTCTGGGCGGCAACATTATGCGCGCCCTCGAAGACATCTGGGTCTGAGAAAGGACGTCATGCCCCTGCCTCTCAGCGGAATTCGCATTCTCGCTCTCGAACAATTTGGTGCAGGTCCGTTTGGGTCGTCGCACCTCGCCGACCTTGGTGCCGAAGTCATCAAAATAGAGGATCCCCGCACGGGAGGGGATGTTGGACGCACCGTTCCGCCGTATGTTGACGGGGAGGATTCGCTGTTCTTTGAAACATTCAACCGCGGCAAGAAGTCAATCTCGCTCGACCTGACGTCGCCGGCAGGTCGCGCAATTTTTGACGACCTGGTGAAGGTCAGTGACGCGGTCTACTCGAACCTGCGCGGTGACGTGCCGTCGAAAATCGGGATCACCTACGACGATGTGAAGCACCTCAACCCGGCCATCGTCTGCTGTTCACTCAGCGGTTTCGGGATGACAGGCCCCCGGCGCGCAGAGCCAGGCTATGACTATGTTGTTCAAGGTTTGACCGGGTGGATGGACATCACGGGGGAGCCGGACGGGCCGCCAACGAAATCAGGGCTGTCACTCGTGGATTTCTCTGCCGGATATGTTGCCGCGCTAGCGCTTCTCGCTGGCCTCCATGCCGCGCAACGTGACGGTATTGGCATGGATTGCGACGTGAGCCTGTATGACACCGCGCTCAGCATGCTCACCTATCCAGGGGTTTGGCACCTCAACGCTGGGTTCACACCCGCACGCACCCACCGTTCCGCGCACCCCTCAGTGGTTCCATTTCAGGCGTTTCAGGCATCGGACGGCTGGCTGGTGATCGCGGCACCGAAGGAGAAGTTCTGGCAACGACTTACCGGGGTGCTCGGTCGACCCGATTTGGCAGAGAATCCAAAGTTTCATCTACTCGCCGATCGGCAACGCAACTCCGCGGAATTGCTGGAAATTTTGGACGACATCATCGCCACCCGCACGGTGGCAGAGTGGATGGTTCCCCTTCGCGCGGCCGCCGTGCCCTCCGGTGAGGTGAAGTCAGTTGCTGAGGCTTTCCTCGACCCGCAGACGACCGCGCGCAACATGGTTCTTGAGGCGGAGCATCCACGCTATGGCACGGTGAAGACGATTGCGTCACCCGTGAAAGTCGGTACGGAAACCGCACCGGCCCTGCGTGCACCGCAGCGCGGGGAACACACCGAAGAGCTTCTGCGCGACCTCATTCACTTTGATGCCGACGATATTGTCGCCGCTCGAGCATCAGGGGCGTTCGGTGTACAGGTCACCGCCGAGCCGGGGAGCAGCCGATGAGCGCTGAGTGGATTCCCACTGTCGAACACTCGAAGGATCAGGTCGGGGTAGGGTCGGCGCGCGACCTCCACGATCTTCTTGACCGGCCTGGCCTCGCGCCGGCGGCGGGTGGGCGCCTCCCCATACTCTGGCACTGGGTGGCATTCACGCCCCACGCCCGGCAGGCCGACATCGGTGAAGACGGGCATCCGATCACCGGGGATTTTCTCCCGCCAACCTCGGGTAGGCGTCGGATGTATGCGGGCGGGAGAGTCGCCGTCACCGGCGATGTACACATTGGGGAGCCTCTCGATCGAACCTCAGCAGTGTCTGAGGTTGTCGAGAAACAGGGCACATCCGGGGCGTTGATGTTTGTGAATGTTGACCACGAAGTGTCAGCGTCGCACGGGTCAATTTTGGACCGCAATAATCTGGTCTACAAGGACCCGCACCCAGAGAACGTGAGCACGGCGGCGTCACCTTTGCTTGTCGAACGGGACTGGGCGTGGGGCAGAACGGCGCCCATCGACCCGGTGATTCTGTTTCGGTTCTCTGCGCTGACCTACAACGCTCACCGCATCCACTATGACCGGCCCTACGCAATCGATGTCGAAGGCTACCCGGGCTTGGTGGTGCATGGCACGCTTCAGGCGATTCTTCTTGCGGATCTGGCCCATCGCACTTTCGCCGATCATGCGATCACATCGTTCACATTCCGCTCAAACGCCCCAGCATTCGATGATGGCCCGTTGGAGTTGCGCGGCCGACAGCGCCAGGACACGTCGACGCTCGAACTTGCCGCTTTCACTGCGGAAGGAAAACAGACCATGTCGGCCACCGCCACGTTGGCCCCCCGAAAAGAGGAAACGAAATGACCACTTCGCCCCTGACTATCGTCGATGTGATTGCGTCACCGGGTCTTGGAGGGTTTTTCTTTGACGACCAAACGGCGATCAAGGCCGGTGCGCAACGCGACGGGATCGCATACCGCGGTACCGCGGTCACCCCGGGCTATGACGCCATCCGCGAGCCATCCGAGTCCGTCTCGATCCTTCTGATCCTCAGTGACGGATATGTGGCGACCGGCGATTGCGCCAGCGTGCAGTACTCGGGTGTTGGCGGCCGGGAACCGCGCTTTCATGCATCACAACTCGCCAGTACGTTAGAGAACGAGTTGGCACCGCTCCTTAAAGGGCTGGATGTCACACGTTTTCGCACTGCAGTGGAAACCGCTGAGTCCCTCATCGGCGGCATCGAAGGGTTGGGCAAGCCCGCCGCGTACGGAGTCTCACAGGCGCTGCTTGACGCGGCGGCGCACGCGGCCGGACACCACCTGATGGCCAGAGTGGTGCAGAAGGAGTGGGAGCTGAAGGAGCCGCTTGCGGCGGTTCCTATCTATGCGCAATCCGGGGATGACCGATATTTGAATGTCGACAAGATGATCCTCAAAAACGTTCAGGTGATGCCGCACGGGCTCATCAATACCCGATCGTTGGTGGGCCCCGACGGCGAGGCATTGGCGACGTATATCTCGTGGATCAAGGACCGAATTGCGGTTCTGTCGACGAGCCCGGACTACTTTCCCGTCTTTCACCTTGATGTGTATGGTCAAATCGGTGTCGAGGCTGAAGGTTCAATTGAGAAGACGGCAGACATTCTTCAGCGATTGGAGGCGGCAGCCAGCCCCCATCAGCTCCGTATCGAGCATCCGATCGATGCGGGCAGTCGCGCTCTGCAAATTGAGGTGATGGGCGCGCTTCGGCGACTCCTGCGTGAACGTGGGTCAAAGGTGGCCATTGTCGCGGATGAGTGGGCGAACACCGCCGAGGATATCCACCAGTTTCTTACCGCGGAATCGGTGGATCTGGTGCAGATTAAGATGCCGGACCTCGGGTCTCTTCATCACACTATTGAGGCGATCTTGGACTGCCAGGCGCACGGCATTGGCACGGTTCTGGGCGGGAGCTGCACGGAGACCGATCGGTCGGCGCGCACGTCGGTGCATGTGGGCATTGCGACTGGTGTCACACAGATGCTCGCGAAGCCGGGCATGGGGGTCGATGAAGCACTTTCGATCGTGACCAACGAGATGAATCGGAGTCTGAGGCTCTCCCGCTATCTTGACGAGCGTCACACCAGCGTCTGATGCCCGCTGCGCGCAGCTACCTTTATGTTCCGGGCGACAGACCGGATCGGCTGGAGAAGGCGTTCCTGCGGAAGGCTGATCAGCTGATCGTTGATCTGGAAGACGCGGTCGCCCCCGCAGCTAAGGACTACGCTGTCGAAACGGTTCTGAACTGGCTCAACACGCTACCCGGGAAACACGCCCCGGTGTGGGTTCGGGTCAACTGTGGTGAGCGTGGACTCGACGAGGTGCGGCATTTGGTAGCGCATGCTTCTGTCGCCGGATTCTGTCTTCCCAAAACCGAGACGGCAGAGGAGCTTCGTGCGGCCGACCGTGTGATCACTAAAACTTTGGCCGGTTCTGGGAAAGGCACGCCTCGGGAAGTGTGGCTGGCCCCGTTGCTGGAATCAGCGTTATCCATCGTCAATGTGCACGAGATCGCGGCCGCACCGCGCGTGCGCATGCTGCACATCGGTGAAGTTGATCTCGCCGCCGATCTTGGTGTGACGGCAGGGATCGAAGGAGGCGAATTCCACTATGTTCGCTCCCTAGTGGTGATTGCGAGCCGTGCCGCGAAACTGTGGGCGCCGCCGGCCCCGGTGAGTGTAGAAATCGCCGACGGTGAGGCTTTTAGGGCGTCCACGAAACAACTCAAAGCCATGGGTTTCGTCGGTCGAGCCTGCATTCACCCAGACCAGGTCACGATCGCCAACGATGTGTTTACGGCCACCCCGCACGAGGTCGCATGGGCACGGGCCATCATTGCTCAGGTGGGCGCAAACGCCGGGGCCTTTCGAGGTGACGACGGATCGATGGTCGATGAGGCGGTGGCTCGACGGGCCCGAGAAATTTGGCGGACGGCGGACGGCGGACGGTGAGAAGTAGGAGACCTCCGCCGGGCGCTCACCACGACCAGAACACACACAAGAGGAAGTAGGCGCAGATGTTCAACATCGACGGGGCCACGGCCAGGGAGCGCGCTGAGCGGCTGGGCCGTCAACTCAACGCGGTGGTCGCAATCTTCGACCAAGGGGTCGGCACTCAGGCGGGAGCCGAGCAACAGCGGCCAGAGGCATCCGGCGCCCTTCGTGGCGTGCCCGTTGCGGTGAAAGACATCATCGACATTGCGGGGCACCCGCGCGGCAACGGGAATCCGCGCGACATGGCGTCGGCGCCGGCGCAAGCCGATGCATCGGTGGTCGCGTCGTTGCGGGCGGCCGGGGCAGATATCTTCGCTGCAACGTCATTGTTGGAGTATGCGGCGGGGGCCACGCATCCGGATGTTCCTGAGGCGCGCAATCCCTACGACCCTTCGCGTACAGCGGGTGGCTCCAGTGGAGGCTCGGCGGCCCTGGTCGGGGCAGGTGCGTGCCAGGTGGCGCTGGGCACAGATACCGGCGGTTCCATCCGGATTCCGGCCCACTACTGCGCCACGGTCGGATTCAAGCCGAGCTACGGCGCCCTTTCTCTCGTTGGCGTCGAACCGTTGTCGCCGACTCTGGATCATGTCGGCGTGCTTGCCGACACCGTGGCGACGACGAGTCGGGTCTTCTTTGCTATCACCGGGGAGTTGACCGGCCACGCGGGCAGCGGCGCACATCGAGCGGAAACAGAAAACCTGGATGTCGCTGCTGCGAGTGCGAGTGCGAGTGCAGGTGCAGGTGCACTGCGCGTGGGTATCATCGCCGGCCAACTGGAGGGGGAGCGCCTCGAGCCAGAGGTGGCGAGCGCAGTGCGGCAGGCTGTCGTCACTTTGCGATCTTCGGGGTGTTCGATCGTGGAGGTTGACGGTGCTGTGCTGGCCGAACTGGACGTGCTCTTCGGCGACATATTGCTTTACGAAGCGTGGCAGGCGCACAGGGATCGTGTGACTGCCGATCCCGACCGCTATGGCCCCGAAACTCTTCGCTTGTTGTTGGGTGCGTCGAAGGTCACGCGTGACGCGTATGACAAGGCGATGTTCAGGCGTGGGGAGCTGCTTGCTACCGCGGCCAGCATCTACGACGAGATCGATGTGCTCTTGACCCCGGCCGCGCCCTTCGTGGCGCCGGAGGCCACGCCGCCGGTGGATACTCCAGAAGGCGAGGATGAGGGCATGTTCACGGGCATCTTCAATATGACAGGCGATCCAGCGATCGTGCTGCCGTGCGGGTTCAGCCGCACGGGATTGCCGATCGGCGTTCAGCTCTCCTTCGCGAGAGGCAGAGACAAGGAGCTCCTCGCCGCCGCCGCTTACGTCGAATCAGTGTTGGCGGTGCCAGCACGCACCCCGGTTGCCGCCTACTGAGTCTTGACGTTTGGGCATTCCGCCGCGGTGGCCCGTGCCGTTACTGCATTCTCGGTGCCCTCGAACGCGCGATGATTAACCTTCCCGAATAATTCGATAGCAGGTGAGGCCGTTCTGATGATCCAGATGTATCCGATGATTCCGGCAAGTATTCCCAGCCCTGATCCGGCATGGGCGCAGTTCCACCTCGGCCCCATCACCATCCACACGTACGCGTTGTGCATCCTGGCGGGCATGATTGCGGCCGTCATTATCACGCAGCGCAGGTTGTCGCAGCGTGGGGGAACGAGCGGGATGGTGCTCGATGTTGTCATCTGGGCGATACCGCTTGGGCTCGTTGGCGCGCGTTTTTACCACGTGTTCACCCACGGCGGTGACTACTTTTTCCCCGGCGCGAACCTGTGGAACGTGTTCGCGATCTGGGACGGCGGCAACGCCCTCTACGGTTCCCTGTTGGGCGGCGCCGTCGGCGCCTGGATCGGATGCTGGCGTGCTGGCATCCGGTTTTGGTCGTACGCGGATGCCGTCGCGCCCGCAATGCTCGTTGCTCAAGCCCTTGGGCGGTTCGGTAATTATTTCAACCACGAGCTTTTCGGAATCCCGACGACGCTGCCGTGGGGGCTCGAGATCCTGCCGACCGACTCCATGTTTCCAAAAGATCTGCCTGCCGGAACGCTCTTTCACCCGCTGTTCCTCTACGAAATCATCTGGAACCTCATCGGGGTGGTGATCATCCTGCTGCTCGAACGCGGCGTCAAGCTGCGCTGGGGCCGCACCTTCGCCCTCTACCTCATCTGGTATGGGCTGGGCCGCAGTTGGCTTGAGGCTATCCGGATCGATCCGACCAGCGATGCGTTCTTGGGCATCCCCGCGAACATCTGGGCATCGTTCATCGCGATTGCGCTCGGAGTCGTGCTGTTCGTCGTGCAGTCGCGGCGCCATCCGGAGCCTGAAGTCTCGATCTATCGCGAGGGGAGGCAGCTCGACGCGCCCGCGGTAGGTGATGATCGGTAACTGTGCGACTGTTGACCTTAGAGCGCACAATCGCGATGGCGGCGAAGCTCGGCGGCGAATGAGCCAATAGAGGAGAGTCGTGGACGACAGCGAAGTGAACATTCTCGAGCAGATTGAGGGCGGCGCGTGGCGCTACCGTCCCACAACTAGTTCCACGGAATCCAGTTACGAGATCGCCGCGGCAGACACCGACAAGCTCGCGGCTGGCCTCGGAGTCGACGCCGGCGACATCCCCACAGCGTGGCATGAACTCTTCGGAACCAGCGGCCGCCAAGTGGCGCTCACCTGGTTGCGCAGCAACGGCATCACCGCGAAGACTCGGTTCTCGTGGGTGAATACTGACTGGAGCAAGTAGCAACCATAGGTAGGTTGCGGCGGGAAAGGGCGATATCGCCCACGCACACCGCCGCGCTTTTTCGAACTTCTTCTGCGCCGAAAAACTAATTCCAATCCGCTTTGCGCAGGGTTCCGAATTACCTGCATGTCACGCACCAGAACACTTCGGTCACCGAAAGCCACCCTCGCGGGTGCGCTTCTCCTGCCCGCACTGATCCTCGCACTCACGGGATGCGCAGGCACTCAGTCATCCGAATCGATGCCGCCGGAAAGCAGCAGCACCGAGCAGGCCGCACCAGCCGGTCCAAACGTGGTGACAACCATCGGCGTGAAGTTCATGCCGAAGGACCTCACCGTCAAGGTGGGCACCACGGTGACGTGGCAGAACGGTGAAAAGATTCGCCACACCGTGACTTCCGGCGCCTGGGGCGAAGTGAACGAGGCAACCGGCCTTCGGGGCACACAGACTCCCGATGGCAGCTACGACCACGCCCTTGAACCGAAAGGTCAGGACGGCGACACTTTCTCGCACACATTCGACGAACCTGGCGAGTACCAGTACTTCTGCAAAGTGCATTTGACCATGAACGCCATCGTCACGGTCGAACCATAACAACCAGCACCACACAACAAACAACAAAGAAGGAGCAACACAATGCGCAAAATCACAGCAATCACCGGTCTCGGCCTCGCCGCGGCAATCGTACTCTCGGGCTGCACAGCGACGACGGCAGATGCGCCGACCAAAACCGACGACATGAGCTCGTCAGTGGTCACCGACACGGTAAACAGCGACGGCGCCACCCTGCGCGCCACGCTTACCGCCCTGCTCTCCGACCACGTGTACCTTGCGTCTGCGGCAATCGACCAGGCGCTCGCCGACGGTGGAGACCTCACGACGGCTGATGTCGGCGCGGCAGTTGCCACCCTCGACAAGAACTCCGTTGAGATCGCGGCGCTGATTGGCTCGGCTTACCCCGACGCCGAGCAGCCGTTCCTTGACTCATGGCGCTCGCACATCCCGTTCTTCGTCAACTACGCCGTTGCGAAGGCAACCGGAGACCAGGCTGGCGTCGAGAAGGCATTGTCTGACCTGAGCGACTACGGAGTATCTTTCGGACAGCTGATCAACTCAGTCGTTCCCGAGCTGCCTGCTGACGCAATCCAGGCCGCACTTGAGACGCACGCCGGATCACTGGTTGCTGCGATTGATGCTGACGTCGCCGGTGACCCTGCCTACTTCGAACTGTTGAAGGAAGCTGCAGGCCACATGTCCATGACGGCACTGTCACTCTCTAGCGGAATCGCCGCCAACAAGGGTATCCAGTAAATCTAAATCCCGAATGATCCGGTGGGGAGCGAGCACATCGCTCCCCACCGGATTTACTTGTTTCACGACGTTGTAAGAGAAAGGGTAAGGAAGTGAAAATTTTTATTGTTGCAGCCCGGATCTGGACCGCAGTCGCGCTGCTCGTCAACGCATACGTTCACTTTCTGCTCGCGACCCCCTTCGATTCCGTTGTCGGCACCCTCGTCAGCCAGGGCACCCTGTTTCGCATCCAAGGCGTTGTGAACATCCTTGCCACCATTCTGATCCTGGTCGTACACCGCTGGTGGGCCGGGCTGGTCGCGGCAACAGTCGCCGCGGGAGGGCTCGCACTTCTCGTGGCATCGGTGTACGTTCCCCTGGATTTCAGCGCACTCGGGCTCCCCGTGATCTACGAACCCGTGTGGTATCAAGACAAGGTGATTGCGGTCATCGCCCAAGGCATGGCGGTGATTGGCGGGCTGCTGGTGGGGGTGGCGACCAGCTCGCGTCGCTCGCACCGAATCCTCGTGTCTAAGACGGTCACACCACCAGTGCGGTGAACTGCACCGCGCGACTACCGCGACAACAAGCAGCCCGTGACCCCCACCTAATGGGAAGGCACTCACTGGTAACGGAGCGATGGATGGCACCAGAGCGCATGATGGCGATGTCTGATACCCGGATTGGCTCGATCACCACGGTGGTCGTTGCGGCAAGTCAGAGTATCCTTCTCTGCGCCGAACCAGAGTCCGCGGTTTTCTCTCAGGCGTTGGTCACCTGCGCGGGCGACACTTTAGAGATAAACGTTGATGGGTTCGCCGTTCTTATGCATCGCAAGCGCTAAACGGCAACGAGGGGAGTCGCGCATGGCACACGAATCGGTTTCCGTCGTTAAGGAACTCACGGACGACGAGTGCTGGAAGCTCCTAGAGAATGATGGCGTTGGTCGCCTCGCTACCGCTGTCGTCGACCGCGCTACCGGAAGTGTTGCGCCCGACATCTTTCCGATCAACTTTCATGTGTTCGAGCAGCGCATCCTGTTTCGCACTGCTCCCGGCAGCAAGCTCATTGACCTCACTACCCAGCCAGCCGTGGCCTTTCAGACGGATGGCAAGCACGGTCACCACCACTGGAGCGTAGTAGCTCGTGGCACCGCCCGGCGCATGATGTTCGATAGCGACATTCAGGAGTCCGGCATCCTGAACCTGCAGTCCACGCTGCCCACCGAGAAGTGGAACTACGTGCGCATTGACGTTGAGACGATCACGGGAATTCGGTTTCACGACGCGTAATCTCCACCTAATATTGTGCGATGAAGAGTGAACGTATGTCAGGTCTTGCCGTGGCTCTTGTCGTGGGTTTTGCCCTCAGTGGGTGCGCCGCGTTGCCAGCATCCAGCGCCATTCCCGTCGCCACAAACTCGGCGACACCCACACCTGACTCGGCGCCCATCAGTGCCGTCGATCTTGCCAGTGGAGAGCAAGACGGGCCGGTGAACGTTTCCGTCGACGGCGGAGCCGATGGTGTCGGCGTCACCTTCCGCGAGATCACGATCAAACCCGGTGCGAGTACGGGCGTGCACTGCCACTACGGGCAACTCATTGCCGTGGTGCAGGAGGGTGCGCTCACCCACTACGCCGACATTTACCCCCGTGGTGTGCACGTTTACAACACGGGCGACTCCATTATTGAAGGCGCCGGATACCCGCACGAGGGCCGCAATGAAGGTACAAGCAATGTGGTGCTGTGGGTCACCTACATCATCCCTGAGGGCAAACCGCTTGCAGAGACGGTGCTCGCGAACTGCGGATAGCGTGTGGATGTGGATGAGGCGGGCCATCCCGCGAGACGGAACCCCGCTCGCCGAGGCAGTTCTGGTCGATTAGACCAGCTCAACGGGCATGAGCGTCGGACGCTTCGGCTCACGACCGTCGCCGGAGGAGCGACCGGTGAGCCGGCGCCCGATCCACGGCAGCACGTAGCCGCGCCAGTACGCGATAGTGCCAGGGCGCTGCAGGTTGAGCTGCCCGTCATCCCACCTCGGCACGGGCACGCCGAGCGCAGTGAGAACGTTGCTGGCCACCCGACGGTGACCGAGGGCGTTCAAGTGCAGCTTGTCGACCGACCAGTAGCGCAGGTCGGTGAGTTCGGCGTCCGACCAGTTGTCGACAAAGGTCACGTTGTCAGACACCGGAACGCGCTCGCGCACGGCCACCGCCAACTGCTCGCCGCGCACCTCGATGCGTGCGCCGAGGGGGATGTGTCGTGTCGGGTTCGCGCCGCTCAGCAGCAGAACATGGATGCCCTGGTCCATCGCCTTCTGAGCTGACGTTGCCAGCATGTCGGCCACCCATTCAACCGAAACTTTAGGGCGCATGATGTCGTTGCCGCCACCATTGAGGCTCAGAAGGTCTGGCTTCAACGCGATCGCGACATCCAACTGCTCCCGAACGATGGGCTCCAGAAGACGGCCACGGATGGCGAAATTCGCGTACCCGAACGGCTCCGATTTTTCGGTTGCCGACGCACGCGCGAGGCTGGCGGCGACCAAGTCGGCCCAGCCGCGCGGAGTGCCATCCGGTAGCTCGTCGCCCATACCCTCAGTGAAACTGTCGCCTATGGCGGCGTAACTGCGAAATTGCATTCCTTGATTCCATCACACGGTGCTGTTGAAATGCTCACATGGTCACTAAACTCGCCTCCCATGACAGTCATCGATGATCAGGGCCGTACTGAGCCACCAGAAGCGGGCAACGAAGTAGACACGCTCCTGGGGTTTCTGGACTTTCAGCGCTCGACGCTCGAATGGAAAACTTCGGGGGTCAGTGCGGAGGGTTTGCGCGCAACGCTGGGGCCTTCGACGATGACCCTGGGTGGCCTCGTGAAGCATATGGCGCTCGTGGAGGACAGCTGGTTTAGCGAGCGGCTGCTCGGCAACCCGCCCGCCGCGTATTGGGCTGATGCAGATTGGGATGCCGACGGCGATTGGGAGTGGAACTCCGCCGACAAGGATTCGCCCGCGGAGCTGCATGCGCTCTGGAACGAGTGCGTCACTCGATCGCGAGGCACTACTGCCCAGATCATGGTGGGCAAGGGCCTTGATCACCCGCTGGCCGCCCCGCACAAAGATGGCAGTAGGCCAACGCTGCGCTGGGTCCTCGTGCACATGATCGAGGAATACGCTCGACACAACGGTCACGCCGACATGCTGCGCGAATTCGTGGATGGCCAAACCGGTGAGTAGTTTGCCCCGAATAACTGGCAACAGAAAAACAGCGCAACGAGTGAAGGCGTGACATGAGCAACGAACGAGTTTTGGTGACCGGCGGCAGCGGCTTTGTGGGGGTGCACTGCATCATTGCGCTGCTGAATGCCGGCTACCGGGTGCGAACGACAGTGCGCTCGCTCGAGCGTGAGCCCGGCGTTCGCGCGATGCTCGCTCGAGGCGGCATTGGTGAAGAGCTGGCTGGTGCCGACGCTGGCGACGCTAACCTCCGTGCGGCGGATCGTATCGAGTTCGTGACCGCAGACCTTGAGTCTGACGACGGATGGGCGGATGCCGTCGCCGACTGCACGTACGTGCTGCACGTTGCCTCCCCGTTCCCTGGCCGCGAGCCGAAGGACGAAAACGAGCTCATCGTTCCCGCGCGTGACGGGGCCCTGCGGGTGCTGCGTGCTGCACGGGATGCAGGCGTGAAACGGGTCGTGCTCACCTCCTCCTTCGCCGCGATCGGTTACGGCACGAAGGTGCTCACGCGTCCGTACACGGAAGCCGACTGGACAGACCCGGCCGCGAAGGTGAGCGCGTACGTGAAGTCGAAGACTATCGCCGAGCACGCAGCGTGGTCATTCATCGAAAGCCAAGATGCTGAGTCGGATGGTGCCGAGGGTATGGGTACTGGGCCTGTGGGCACCCAGTCTGACGGCGCCCAGCCGGCGGGAGCCAAGCGCGAAGGCGGCAACCTCGAGCTTGCGGTCGTGAACCCTGTCATCATCTTGGGTCCGGCCCTCGGCACGGATTTGTCGACATCCATTTCTCTCATTGCGAGAATTCTCAAGGGTGGCCTCCCTGCCCTGCCGCACCTGTCATTCGGCATCGTGGATGTTCGCGACGTCGCCGACCTGCACGTGCTCGCGATGACGAACCCTGCCGCGAACGGTGAGCGATTCCTGGCGGTGTCGGATGATCTGCTCACGATCGCCCAGATGGCCACGACTCTGCGCGAACTCCTTGGCCCCATCGCGCGCAAAGTTCCCAAGCTCACGATCCCCAACTGGTTGGTGCGCGCAGGTGCTGTCGTCGTTCCAGCTCTACGCGAGTTCTCTAGCCGACTCGACGACCATCGCGAGGTCTCCAACACCAAAGCAAAAACTCTTCTCGGTTGGTCGCCGAGGCAAAACGGGGAGCTACTCGTCGACACGGCGATGAGTCTCGTTGACCTCGGACTGGTGCCGGCAGGGCCGAAGGCTTAAGCTCAGTCACGCAAAGTAAACTCAATATTGCTGCATGAGTCGGAGCGGGAGAGACCCGCAAGGGCGCCGTAGATGCAAACCCTCCCCGGGAAACTTTCAGGCAACCGCACCGCCCCGATCAGGCAACTCTGGAAACGGCCGACAGTTCGGCCTGCCTATGGTGCAAGGCTGCACAGTATCGACAAAACACTGGTGTTTTTCGACACTGTTCGTCTCACAAAGACAGCAGCTGAATCTCTCGGGTCAACAGACAGAGTGGGGAGGAACATACCAGCGCGCGTGCGCAAATGAAGGAGTTCCCCATGACGTTCCCCGTGGCCATAGAAAAGGCGATGTAACGATGTCGATTAGCACTTTCGAGCTGTTCAAGATAGGCATTGGCCCTTCCAGTTCCCACACCGTTGGCCCCATGCGGGCTGGCGCCGTCTTTGCGCAGGAACTCAAAGACCTTGGCGTACTCGACAAGGTCGCGGGCCTCAAAGTTGATCTTTTCGGTTCGCTCGCCGCGACCGGAAAAGGTCACGGTACGTTCCTTGCTGTGCTCCTTGGTCTCGAGGGAAACCTGCCAGACCAGATCATGCCGGATGTCGTGGACGCCCGCGCGGCCGAGATTGAGACCACCGGCATCGTGCGCGTCGGGGGTGTCGCCGAGGTTCCGTTCCGTGAATCCGACATCACTCTGCGCCCGCTCACGGTGCTTGCGCGCCACACGAATGGCATGACGTGCGAGGTAATGGATGCCGATGGCACCTCACTGCACACCGCCACCTACTTCTCGATCGGTGGCGGTTTCATCGTGCGCGAGGGTGACGACGATAACGCGGCAGAAGAGACACCCGTGGAGTTTCCGTTTGAGACAGGAGCCGAACTGCTTGCCCACTGTCGCGCCAATGACCTGCCGTTCAGCGGTGTGATGCTGCGCAACGAACTCGGTACTTACACGGAAGGCGAGGTGCGAGAGAAGCTTCTCGGCATTCGCGACGCCATGGAAGCGTGCGTGGAGTCCGCCATTGCTCGCCCGGGGGTGCTCCCCGGCGGGCTCGAGGTGGCGCGTCGCTCGCCCCGATGGCACGCACGCCTGCTGCTCGAGGACCCTGACCGCTCACCCGTCTACTGGCAGGAGTGGGTGAACTTTGTGGCGCTCGCCGTGAATGAAGAGAATGCATCCGGTGGCCGGATTGTGACGGCACCAACCAATGGCGCGGCCGGCATCATTCCCGCCGTGCTCTACTACGCCACCCGTTACGGCATGCCGAACGCGACGCAGGCCGAGTGGGATGACGCGACGGTGCGCTTTCTGCTTGCCGCGGCATCCGTCGGCGTGCTCTACAAGAAGGGCGCCTCGATTTCTGGCGCGGAGATGGGATGCCAGGGCGAGGTTGGTTCTGCCTCCTCCATGGCGGCAGCTGGCCTCGCCGAGCTGCTCGGGGGCACGATCGAGCAGGTGGAGAACGCTGCGGAGATCGCGATGGAACACAACCTCGGCCTCACCTGCGACCCCATCGGCGGCCTCGTGCAGATTCCGTGCATCGAACGCAACGCGATTGCCGCGGCGAAGGCCATCAACGCGGCGAAGATGGCGATGTGGGGCGAGGGCGACCACAAGGTCTCGCTCGATCAGGTCATCGCCACGATGAAGGCCACCGGCCTCGACATGCACTCCAAGTACAAAGAAACCTCGATGGGTGGGCTCGCGGTCAACGTCGTGGAGTGCTAAACAGTGCGGAGTGCTGAGCGCCGGCACCAACACAGCTCAGGGTGCAATGCCGAGGTATCTCGGTGGAGGAGTGCTCAGGAGGCGGGTTGCGGTGACCTGGGCATTTCCAAGTCGTACAGCCGGAGCGCGCGCTGCACGTCACCGCCTGTGGCCTCAAGATATGTCCTCAAGCGACCCGCAGACAACCACTTCTCTGCATCATTGGTTGCTATCAGAGTGTGTGGCATTCTCACGAGGGTAGTGACCAGTGCCATTGCGGTGGTAAACACTCCACACCCATGGGATAGCTGTCTTAACGCTTCGACATCACCTGATTAATATTTCTCTGTCACGAAGCTCGAAGTCTTCTTTGGAGGAGCAGAATGAGCCCCGTTGCGACAACAGCGGCGAGAGCGGCACCAGAAAGTAGTGAACCGCCGACGGCGAGGGAGGCGATCACCCCGCCGGATGCCGCCACGATGAGAAGCGCATCTGCTTGCCATACGAAGAGAAGCAGGATTGTCGGATCACCGGCTTCGGTGCGCACCGGAGACGCCATCAGGATGAGGGGTGGTGGCCCTTTTGCACTATCGAACGCTCGCGCAAGCACGCCCAACACAGCAATGAGCAGACAGACAATGAGGGCGCCGGATGGAGCCCCGAACGCCACTCCAATCACGAACCCGACGAGGGCCGCCAGCACAGTCGTCATTAAGGGAAAGGTGAGGTGCACTGCATATTGGTGTGTTGTCGAGTACGGGTACAGCGGTGGCGCACCCGCCGAGACCGCAGAGAGTCTGAACCCGTCGGCGAGCACGCCGCATCCTAGGTAGCACGCGCCTGCGGCAGCCGCACCCAGCAGCCAGGCGGGTGCGGGGCCGGGTGCGAGGGAAGTACTCAGGAGCGCGAACGCTGAGCTGAGCGTCACCACACCGCCCATAAGCCGCACGGGGGTTCGGAGCGCGCCGACGGCGTCACTTCTGAAAAAGCGGATCCACGCTAATCGAACCCACCCGGAACTGCGCCCGATAGCTCGCCACCGTCTGCCAATTCTCGGAAGCGTGCGAAAGCGTCCAAGTGCTGTTGCCATGTCGCCGGTCACGGCAGCGACACTCGCGGCCTGAAACTGCTGCCCCTGGTGAAGAAGCGCCTCACGACTGAGCGAATTCAGGATTACGGGCAGAAGCAACACTGAACCGATGGCGAGAAGTGTGAGGGCGACGATTGCAAGAGCAGACCCCGTCGGATCTCCTCCCCACACAACTCCAAGCCAGCCCCACGGGGTGAACGCGAGCGTGGGGCCCATCAGCACCGAGGCAGCGATAGCGACGACAAGACTCACGACGAGAACCCACGCACGGTGCGCCAGTACCTGGCCTACTAGCCACATCAGGCTCGCAACGACGGCGAACAGCAGACACGCGAGGACGAACTCGATGCCAGAGACAAGAGTGAGCCCGCCACCAAACACTCGCACAGCGCTGACGACGATTCCGAGAAAGAGAAGACCGCCAAGAACGTAGACGACCGCGGTCGCAAAAGTTCGAGTGAGCGTGCGGCTACGCGGGGTTGCTGTCTCGGCGAGAAGCGTAACGAAGAACGGAGGCAAAAGGACGGGGCCGCGCACCGATCCCACCGCGACCAGCAGCGTCACGATCACGCCAAACACAAGACTGACGACGGTGGCAGCAGAGGGGGACTGAAGGAGTGTGAGCACCTCTGGAGGGGAGAGCAGCATAATGAGCGCGCGCGTGACCGGAAAGCCCACCACCAGAAGCGCCAGCAGCGTGGCATAAATGATGTAGCTCGCGTCGGTTTCGCGGGAGGCATCGTCGCGGTGTCGGTAGATCGCGCGAAGTGTTCTGAGAGCGTTACGTGAGGTTGTCACTCGCCACCTCGCGAACCTCCAGTTGCCGGTCACATACCTGATCGACAAGGTCGGCGTTGTGGCTTGCCATGATGATGGTTTTGCCGTGCAACACCAGTGAGCGCAGAATCTGGCCGACCAGGTGCACTCGCTGTGCGTCGAGACGTTGCTCCGGTTCGTCTAACAGAAGAACGTCAAAGCTCCGCGAGAGCGTGAGGGCCAGCGCGAACAACTGCGATTGTCCTGTGGAGAGTTCGTGCGGGTATCGCAAGGCCAATCGTGTGATGCCGAACTGTTCAAGTAAGAATTCGGACCGCGCTGCTGCCACATCTGCGCCTGCGTTCCAGGAGGCCGCCACCAGGGTTAGGTGTTCGCGAACGGTCAGGTTTGACGCTGTCGGTGGGCTCCCAAGCAGCGCCGCAACTGCAGCGCGAAACTTTGGACTCTTCTCGTTCGGGGCCATGCCACAGACGGTGATGGTGCCAGTGCTGGGGCGCAGCCGTCCGCTGACAAGTCGAAGCAGAGTTGTCTTTCCTGCGCCGTTCGGCCCAAGTACCGCCAGCGCTTCGCCTTCGTCGACGTGGAAGGATGTGGGGCTCACGAGCGTCTGGCCGTCAAAAGAGACACCAAGCTCGCTCGCAGAAACTAGCGGATTCATGACTCTCTTCCCTAACAGATCGACGTTCTCAATGTAACAACCGCCACGCACCCTTTGGGCGTACGCCTGCGAGAAACCGACAATGTACATCGCCTGAACTATTTCGGTGAATAGGCTGTGAACCCCAAATGGGGGGTGCGATACACCGGCATACTGCGGTTATGAGAAAAACACGAATAGCTGGTGCACTCATTGCCACCGCGGCACTCTTGCTGCTGAGCGGTTGCGTTCGCTTTCAGGCGAACATCACCGTCACTCCAGAAAACACTCTCAATGGTGACATCGTCGTCGCCACGGTCGTTGGCGACGGCGACAATGCCAAGGTCGACGCGAAGGATCGCGCCACCGACATCGAGAAGAAGCTTCTTCCCAACCTGAGTGGCGCCGACGGCGTCACCCGCAGCGACTACGACAGCGACGGGTACGCGGGGTCGAAATTCTCGCTGAGCAATACGCCGATCGCGGCGATCAACAGCGATAGCGAGAACGGAACATTGATTCTCACCCGCGAGGGCGAGAAGTTTGTGTTTAATGGCACCGTCAACTTCACGCCAGACAGTGACGAGGCCCCGCCAAAGGATGCCGACGAATCGAATATTGAGGTCGCGATCAGCTTTCCCGGCACCGTTACCGATCACAATGGCGAGCTCAACGGCACGCGCGTGACGTGGAACACTAGCTACGAGGGCAGCCTCGACATGCACGCGGTCGCGAGTGCTGACTCCGTCGGCCCGCCCGCATGGATGTGGCCAGTGATCGGTCTTGGAGGTCTCGCCATCATCGCCGTCATCGTGATCGCAGTGATCGCCTCAAAGCGCCGCACGCTTGGTGCTTCTGACGGTGTGCCGAGCGGCACCCCGGCGGGCGCTCCAACGACGGACATCACTCCTGGCCTTGACTCCAACATCACCTAAGCCAAAGGATGGTGGTGTGAACCCTTCGACATCCGGCACCCCAGGAGCCAGCAGGCCCGTGCCCACCAAGCCTGCCGCCACCGTCGAGGAGTATCTCGCAAGTTTTCCTGAGTCTGAGCGCACGACCCTTGAGTCCGTGCGCTCAGCTCTACGGGCGGCGCTTCCCGAGGCGCAGGAGCGCATCAGCTACGGCGTCATCCGCATGGAAGTGGAGGGCATGCACCCGCTCTACTTCGGCGGATGGAAGAAACACGTGGGCATCTACCCCGTGCCCGTTGCGTCGACCTCAACAGCGGATGCAGAGATTGAGCGTGACATTGCCCCTTACCGGTCGGCGAAGGACTCACTGCATTTCTCGTACGAGAAGCCCATGCCGCTGGATCTCATTCAACGCGTGGCGGCATACGTTGTGCAGCAGAATCCGAATCCGAGTTAGAACGCCTTTCGAGGTTCTCTCGTCACGCTCCTGAGCGGGGCTCCTGAGCGAACGGGGGCCTCTTTAGCGACGAACCTTGCCGGTCAGGCCCGCGATCATCGCCAGAATGGACGGCTTCGCGGCCACCCACGCGACAGTGATGAGCACGAGTGAACCCATGAACAAGCCGAAGCCCCACCAGCTGTCACCGTTGTTTGCTGCGTACATGTGGTTCAAGTTATTCAGAGCACCGGTGGTGAGAACCAGAAGCACGTGCACGAAGATGAACGCCACAAAGTAGATCATGATCGGAAAGTGCAGCAGGCGTGCAAGCTGCACAGGAAAGACCCGCTCCAGCGGCTTCCAGCGCTCGGCAAGGCCCGGTGTCATCCGCAGCCCGGTGAGCACGGCAAGCGGGGCGGCGATGAACACGGTGACGAAGTAGGCGAGCACCTGAAGAGCGTTGTAGTTGACCCAGCCCATCTCGTGCGGCCAATTCAGTGAGGCGTACTGCAACCCAGCAGAGACGGCATTCGGAAAGATGTCCCAATTCGTGGGGATGATGCGGGCCCACTGACCGCTCACAAACAGCAGCACGTAGAGAAGCACACCGTTGAGCAGCCACAGCGAGTTCATACTGATGTGGAACCACTGGTGGATGCTGATGCGCTGCGGCTCGCCCTTGGTTTTCAGGAGCCCCGTGTTGTTGCGAGTCCAATAAGCTGCAGGACGTTTTGTGGTGCGAATCTTCCACCCGGAGGTGATCACAAACAGGATGAAGAACGAGTTGAAGAAGTGCTGCCAGTTGAGCCACGCCGGAAAGCCCTCAGGGGTTTTCGCAGGAAGCTCGCTGTGACCCGAGTACTTGACCATGAACTCTTGCACGCCAGGCAGCGTGCGAAGCCAGATGGCGATACCAACGACGATCGCGCCCACCACGAGAACTGCAGGAATTACCCAGACGAGCCGAAACCAGCGGCTCTCGCGAAAGGCGGCCATCGTCATGAGGTCTTCCTTGCCTTTACCGCCTCCATGAACTGCGGCACGACGGTGAAAAGGTCACCGACGATGCCGAAGTCGGCGATGTCAAAAATGGGTGAGTTCTCGTCTTTGTTGATGGCGACGATCGTCTTGGAGCTCTGCATTCCCGCGAGGTGCTGGATGGCGCCGGAGATTCCGACGGCAATGTAAAGGTTTGGCGACACGGTAGTGCCGGTCTGGCCGACCTGTAGGTTGTGCTCGCAGTATCCGGCATCGACGGCCGCGCGGGAGGCGCCAAGGGCTGCCCCGAGGGAGTCTGCGAGTTCTTCCACGAGAACAAACTTCTCTTTCGAACCGAGCCCGCGCCCGCCAGAGACCACAATGTTGGCGGCCTTGAGAGCTGGGCGCTCCGCGGCGGCAACAGCTTCGTGCCGCGCCGTGATCGCGGTGGTCGGGGCAGAGTCACTAGAAACGTCGAGGTCAACGACGGTTCCGGATGCCGCTGCCGCAGCGCCATCGATCGAGTTCGAGCGAATCGATATCACCGCTACGCCCTTCGCGGCGCTCGCCGTGACGTTGTAGGAGCCACCGAACGCGGTCTGCGTGACGGTGCCGTTTGCGTCAATGGCCAAAACATCGCTGAGGTAGGCGCCACCCAGGCGCACAGCGAGGCGCGCGCCGGCTTCGCGAGAGTCGGGGGTCGAGCCCACGATCACGGCAGTCGGGCCCGCCGTCGACGCAGCGGCGGCGAGAGCGGCAACCTGAGGCGTGACCAAGAGTGCGTCCGCGCCCGCAACGCCAGCGGCGTAGACCGTAGCGGCCCCGAGCTTTGCGAGGTCGGCGGCGAGCGCTTTCGCTACACCCGGCTCTGCCACCACAACGGCGGCCGGCTCACCGAGCATGGCAGCAGCGGCAAGTAGCTCGCGGGTGGAGTCTGCGGGCTTTCCGTCCGTCAGTTCAACGAGAACAAGTACTTGTGACATGTCAGTTCTCCTAAATCAGTTTCGCCGAAGCGAGGTAATCGGCGAGTTGCTGCCCGGCGGTGCCGTCATCCTTGATGACGGTTCCACCTTCGCGCGGTGGCTTCACGGTGACGGTGTCGACGACCGACCACGAGTTCGCGCCACCGGCATCCCCTGCGTCGATTCCGAGGTCGGAGAGCGTGAGAACCTCTACCGGCTTCTTCTTCGCGGCCATGATGCCCTTGAAGTTAGGAAAGCGCGCTTCGGCAATCTGTTCGGTGACCGAAACGACGGCAGGAAGTGTCGCCGTGATTTCGACGTGACCGTCTTCTGTCATCCGCTCGCCCGATACGGCGCCGTCGGCGACGCTCAGCGTGCGAAGAAAGGTGGCCTGCGCCATGCCGAGGCGCTCCGCGAGCATGGCGGGAATGGAGGCAGTGCGCCCATCCGTCGACTCGTTGCCAGCGATGATGAGATCGAACCCGCGCGATCCCAGCGCTGCGGCGAGAGCTGCGGAGGTCTGCACGGCATCGGAACCGCCGAGGGCGTCATCAATAATGTGGATGCCGGCATCCGCGCCCATTGCGAGCGCTTTGCGCACCGCATCGAGAGCGTTCTTGGGCCCCATCGTCACAGCGGTTACTTCTCCACCGCCGGATTCCTTGGTTTGCAGGGCAACTTCTACGGCTTTTTCGTTGATCTCATCGATCACGACGTCACCACTTCGATCAACCCGTTTCGTTGCGGGGTCGATGCGTCGGTCGCTCCAGGTGTCTGGCACTTCTTTCACGAGCACTGCGATCTTCATCATGCCTACCATTCCACCATTATTTTGGTCTTGAGAACATTCTCTTGGATGCAGGCCACAAGGATATAGTTGGATGTCCAACTAATTTGTGTGATGTCAAAAATTAGTGATGCCCACATCCGACCCCCGAGAGGTTCACCGTGTACGCGATCACCGACGACCAGCAGGCACTCGTCGACATGGTGCGGCATTTTGCCGCCGAGTCCCTTGCCCCCAAGGCCGCCGAATGGGATGAAACCCATCACTTTCCGCTGGACGTTTTGCGTCAGGCTGGCGGCCTGGGAATGGGCGCAATGTATTCCCGCGAAGAGTTTGGTGGCTCAGGGCTTACCCGCGCCGACTCAATACTCATCTTTGAAGAGCTTGCCAAAGGCGACCCGACCATTGCCGCCTACATTTCTATCCACAACATGGTCGCGTGGATGATCGACACCTACGGCTCAGAGTCTCAGCGTGAAGAGTGGATTCCGAAGCTCGCCACCATGGAGCACCTCGGCAGCTATTGCCTCACAGAGCCAGGCGCTGGCTCGGATGCCGCAGCGCTCGGTACCCGCGCGGTGCGCGACGGCGACGAGTATGTGATCAACGGAACGAAGCAGTTCATCTCTGGCGCCGGCACTTCCTCTATCTACGTAGTGATGGTGCGCACGGCCGACACCGGCAGTGACGGTGTCACCGCGGTTCTCGTGAAAGACGGAACTCCGGGCCTCAGCTTTGGCCCGCTAGAGAAGAAGATGGGGTGGCACGCTCAACCCACCCGTCAGGTGATCTTCGAGGACGTGCGCATTCCCGTCAGCAACCGATTGGCAGAAGAGGGCGACGGATTCGGCATCGCCATGAATGGTTTGAACGGCGGCCGCCTGAACATTGGTGCGTGCTCGCTCGGCGGCGGGCAGGCGGCTCTCGACATGACCGTGGAGCACGTGAAGAGTCGTGTGGCGGTCGGAAAACCACTCGCGCAGCAGCAATCCATTTTGTTCGAACTTGCGGACATGCAGATGCAGCTTGAGTCGGCGCGCACGCTGCTTGCCCGTGCCGCCCAGTCTCTCGATGCTGGCGACGCCGACAAGGTGCAGCTGTGTGCGATGGCCAAACGCGTCGCCACCGATGCGGGATTCGCCGTCGCTAACAGTGCCCTTCAATTGCACGGGGGTTACGGTTATCTCACGGAGTATGGCCTCGAACGCATCGTGCGCGACCTCCGAGTTCATCAAATTTTGGAGGGCACGAACGAAATCATGCGCCTCATCGTCGGCCGCAGCCTCATCGGTCGCGGCTAAAGAACACACGTGGTTACTCAGAACGCCGGAGGGCTCATGGAACATTCGGACGACGAAGTCCTGGTGGAGCGCCGCGGTGCGCTCGGACACATCACGCTCAATCGGCCGAGGGCCATCAACGCTCTCACCCATCGCATGGTGAAGTCGATCGCTCACGCACTCAACGAGTGGGAGCGTGATGCGGCCGTCGCGACGGTACTCATCACCGGCGCGGGGGATCGGGGGCTGTGCGCGGGCGGCGACATCGTGGGTATTTACCACGATGCCATCGCAGGAGGCGACGGTACTCGACAGTTCTGGAAAGACGAATACCACCTGAACGCGCGCATCGCGAACTATCCAAAACCGGTTGTCTCGTTCATGGATGGCATCGTGCTCGGCGGTGGCATAGGGGTTTCAGCCCACGCCTCCGTGCGCGTTGTCACGGAGCGCACGCGCTTCGGCATGCCAGAGGTCGGCATTGGTTTCGCACCGGATGTCGGCGGCACGTGGCTGCTCTCGCGAGCCCCAGGCGAGCTCGGCACACACCTCGCACTCACGGGTGGCATGGGGTCTGGTGCGGATGCCATCGCCCTCGGCTTCGCTGACCACTTTGTGAACGCGGACTGGCTGCCAGCACTCACGACGGCGCTCGAATCCACACCCGCAACGCTAGCCATCGCCACGGTCGCTACCGAACCGCCAGCACCACCGCTCGTGGCGCAGCAACGGTGGATCGACGAGTGCTACGCAGGAGACGATGCTGCACTGATCGTGGAGCGGTTGCGCAAATCCAAAGCTCCTGAAGCGCACGCGGTGGCCGCCGTGATGCTCGCAAAGTCACCCACCGGCATCAGCGTGACGCTGGAAGCGCTGAGGCGGTCTCGAAAAGCAGCGAGCCTTGAAGAGGTGCTCAATCAGGACTATCGGGTCTCCTGCACGTTCCTTGAAGGAACAGAACTTGTTGAGGGCATCCGGGCCCAAGTGATTGATAAAGACCGCACACCGAAATGGTCGCCACCGAGCCTCGGCGAGGTCAAGCGTTCCGACATTGAGACTTACTTCGCGCACCGCGGAGCAGGAGAACTAGGGCTTTAGGCCCCGCACGTGAGGAGCACAGAATGACGAAAGTAGCTTTCATCGGACTCGGCCATATGGGTGGCCCCATGGCCGCCAACCTTGTCAAGGCAGGTCACGAGGTCAGCGGATTCGACCTCGCACCCGCGGCACTTGACGCCGCCCGCGGCAACGGGGTCACCATAGCCGCCAACGGCCATGAGGCGGCGGCTGATGCGGATGTCGTGATCACAATGCTTCTGCACGGCAAGCAGGTCGTTGACGTTTACGGTGGTGGCTTGCTCGCTGCCGCGAAGCCGGGAACCCTCTTCATCGACTCCTCGACTATTGATGTGGACAGCGCCCGCGCGGCGCGTGACCTCGCTCTCGCTGCCGGGCATCGCGGAATGGACGCCCCCGTCTCTGGCGGCGTTATGGGCGCTGAGGCCGGAACGCTCACGTTCATGGTCGGCGGCGACGATGCCGACTTCGCCGAGGCGGAACCGTTGCTCACCATCATGGGTGGCCGCGTCGTGCACTGCGGTGGTTCCGGCGCTGGCCAGGCCGCGAAGATCTGCAACAACATGATCCTCGGCATCTCCATGATCGCGGTGAGTGAGGCTTTCGTGCTCGGGGAGAAGCTTGGCCTCAGCAACCAGGCCATGTTTGACGTGTCGTCAACGGCATCGGGCCAGTGCTGGGCTCTCACCACAAACTGCCCCGTTCCTGGGCCCGTTCCCAACAGCCCCGCGAACCGTGACTACCAGCCAGGATTTGCCGGCCAGCTGATGGCCAAAGATCTCGACCTCGCGCTCGCCGCCCTCAAATCCACGGGAACTGATGGGCGGATGGGCACGCTTGCCGCCGACCTGTACCGCCACTTCGCCGACGAGGGTGGAGCAGGCGTCGACTTCTCCGGCATCATCAACACCATTCGTGAACGATCTGGAGCCAGCACGAAAGAGAGCACGCCATGACCGCGTGGAACACCATCACCGTTGAGCGGCGCGGGCGGGTTGGCCTCATCACCCTCAACCGACCAGAGGCGCTGAACGCTCTGAACCTTGAGATGCTGCAGGAACTCGTGGCGGCGGCATCCGAGCTGGATGCCGACACCGGCATTGGCGCGATCGTGGTCACCGGCTCCGCGAAAGCCTTCGCCGCTGGCGCTGACATCAAAGAGATGGTCGATATGGACTATCAGGCGATGTACGCAAGCGACTGGTTTGAAGGCTGGAGCCGCTTCACGGCGGTGCGCACGCCCATCATCGCGGCGGTCAGCGGATTCGCGCTCGGAGGCGGCTGCGAAGTTGTGATGATGTGCGACATTGTGATCGCCGGCGAGAACGCAAAGTTCGGGCAGCCGGAGATCAAACTCGGTGTCATCCCCGGAATGGGCGGCTCGCAACGGCTCACCCGCGCGGTCGGCAAAGCAAAGGCCATGGAGATGATTCTCACGGGCAGAACGATGGGTGCAGAAGAAGCGGAGCGCGCAGGGCTCGTCTCACGTGTAGTGCCCGCAGAATCCGTGCTCGATGAAGCCATGGCGGTCGGCGTTACCATTGGATCAATGTCACTTCCCATCGCGATGATGGCGAAAGAGGTCGTCAACGCGGCGTACGAGACCATGCTAGAAAATGGCATCCGTTTCGAACGGCGCGTATTCCACGCGGCCTTTGCAACAGAAGACCAAAAAGAGGGCATGAGCGCATTCGTTGAGAAGCGCGACCCCAAGTTTACGAACCGATAGGACGACGATGGCAAACGACGGGGCGCACAGCATTGAATTCAAGCAGAGTGGCGCGGTTGACACTTACAAGACTTTCACCGGGCCAGATCAGCCGATGTGGATCAACGGCGAACCGGTGGAGTCGACCACAGGTGAGTGGCGTGACGTGCAAAACCCCGCACATCGGGGAGCCATCGTCACGCGTGTTCCCGCCGCAGGAACTGAGGATGTCGACCGTGCAGTTGCGGCGGCCAAGGCGGCATTCCCCACATGGAGAGCACTCCACTTCACCGAGCGTGCACGTGCGCTGTCACTGATCGCCGACGAAATTGAGGCTCGCGCCGACGAATTCTCTCGGCTCACCTCCCTCGATACCGGCAACGCTCTGCGCACGCAGGCGCGCCCGGAGACCGCTGGTTTGATCGCATTGTTCAGATACTTCGCCGGTGTCGCCGGTGAGGTAAAGGGCGTCACGCTGCCTGCCGGAGACAACCAGTTACAGTACACGCGCCGTGAACCGCTCGGTGTTGTCGCCGCGATCCTGCCGTGGAACTCGCCGCTCATGATCGCCGGATTCAAGGTGCCCGCCGCGCTCGCCGCAGGCAACACCGTCGTGCTGAAGGCTGCGGATGACGCTCCACTCACGATCCTGCTGCTCGCGGCCGTCTGCAACAAGTACCTGCCGAAGGGCGTGCTGAACGCCCTCACCGGCCGCGGGAGTCTCATCGGCAATGCGCTCACCAACCACCCGGATGTCGACAAGGTTTCCTTCACCGGCTCCACCGAGGTGGGCCTCACGGTCGCACAGCAGGCCGGAGCCCGCCTCGCCCACCTGTCACTCGAGCTCGGTGGCAAGAACCCGAACATTGTGTTCCCGGATGGCGTGGATGAGAACCTCATCGACGGCCTGCTGCTGGCGAGCCGCTTCACCCGCCAAGGCCAGAGCTGCACGGCAGGCTCACGCCTGTTCCTGCACGAAGACATCTATGACGAGGTGCTCGGCCAGCTCGTCGACAAGCTCGGCAACCTCGTCGTCGGTGACCCGCTCGATGAAGCCTCCGACATGGGCGCTGTCATCAACCAGAAGCAGTTCGACGCGATCGACGAGTACATGGTCGAAGGGCGCGAAAGCAAAGACATGACGGTGGCGCTCGGGGGCACCGCCCCGACATCCGGTGCGCTGGCCGACGGTTTCTACCACCTACCCACCGTGTTTTCCGGCGGCAAGAACGAGTTCCGCATCGCGCGCGAAGAGATATTCGGCCCGGTGCTCGTCGCCATCCCCTGGAAAGACGTCGACGACGTCGTGCGCATGGCCAACGACTCACACTACGGCCTCGCAGCTTACGTGTGGAGTCACAACATCGACAACGCGCTGAACACCGCCCACCGCCTCGAGGCCGGCTGGGTGCAGGTCAACCAGGGTGGCGGCCAGGTCGTCGGGCAGAGCTACGGCGGCTACAAGCAGTCCGGAATCGGGCGCGAAGCATCCGTGGAGGGAATGCTCGAAGGCTTCACCCAGATCAAGCAGGTCAACGTCAAGCTGCGGTCATAGGCATGCCCCACCAACCTGCACAGCCTGACCAGGGCATGCCTGACCTCGGAGCGCCCAAACACAGCGCGCCTGCTCAGCCCGCGCAATCCGACTCGACGAATCGGCCTGCGCTGCCGCTCACCGGAATCAAGGTTCTTGATCTGACGCGAGCCCTCGCCGGGCCGTACGCCACCGCCCTGCTCGCCGACCTCGGCGCTACCATCACCAAGGTCGAGTCGACTAAGGGCGGGGACTCAACACGCGGCTGGCCGCCGTTTGAGGGCGAGCACAGCCTCTACTACGACTCGACGAACCGCGGAAAGTCCTCGATCGCGCTCGACTTCTACAGCGCAGAAGGGCAGGCACTACTGAAGCGCATGGCGTTGGCCGCGGATGTCGTGATCGAGAACTTTCGCCCCGGCGTCATGGCAGACCTCGGCCTTGACCCTGCCGCTCTCGTAGCGCAGAAGCCCAGTCTCGTCGTTGCCTCCGTGAGCGGATTCGGCCAGACGGGGCCCCTCAGCCAAACCGCGGGGCTCGACCAGGTGGCGCCGGGAATGAGCGGCCTTATGTCGGTCACGGGAAAGGACGCCGACAACGTGTACCGCGTCGGAATCCCGGTGATTGACATCTTTTCTGGCCTCTTTACCGCTGTGGGCATCCTCGCCTCCCTCGTCGATCGGGAGCGCACGGGCACCGGTCACACCGTCTCCACCTCGCTTCTTGAAGCGGCACTCGCGATCTCCGTGTTCCAGGGGCAGCGATTTCTCAGCACCGGTGTCGTGCCAGTGCCGCAAGGCAACGACCATCCGGTGCTCGCGCCGTACGGCGTCTTCGCCACCGCCGATATTCCCATCATCATCGCGGTCGGTAACGAGAAGCAGTGGCGTGAACTCTGCGCGATTCTGGGCGACGCAACGCTCGCCGACGACCCGCAATTGGTTACCGGCAAGCTGCGCACCGAACACCGCGGTGAGTTGAAAGAACGGCTCGAAGCGTTGCTCGTGGCTCGACCGGGCACGGAGTGGGTGGAGACTTTTCGCGCACGCCGCATCCCCACCGGGCCGATCTACAACTACGCGCAGGTGTTCGACGACGCTCAGGTGAAACACCTCGACATGGTGCAGCACGTCACGCGCGCCGACGGCAGCGACCTGCCGCTTCTGCGCGGACCAATCTCGATCGATGGTGTGGCGCCCGGCATCCGCATGGCGCCACCAGCACTCGGCGAACACACCCGCGCTGTGCTTGATGAACTCGGTCTCACCGACGCGCAGATTCAGGGGCTCCTCGACGCAGGGGTTGTCGTCGCCCGCGAGGCTGGAGCATAACGATGGTCGTGGGGGAGCAAGGGGGTAGGGAACAGTGAGGTCAGAAACACCAGAATCATCCACTAGCGGGGGTGGAATGCTGCGACTCACCACCGAGGGCCCCATCGCCACTCTCACGATCGGAAGCGCCGGTAAACGCAACGCGCTCTCCGCCACCATGTGGGCGCAGTTCGCACCGATGTTGGCCGAGCTTGCCACAGACCAGAGAAACACCGTTCTCGTCGTGCGCGGCGCTGGAAACGACTTCTCGGCTGGTGCAGATATTTCTGACCTGGATGCCATCTTCACGGGTGGCTCTGATGGCGGTGTCATGACGGAGGCAGAGAATGCCCTCGCCGCCTTCCCCAAACCAACGGTTGCGGTCATTGATGGTTACTGCGTTGGCGGCGGTTGGGAGATCGCGGGGGCATGCGATCTGCGCATCTGTTCTGATCGTTCAACGTTCGGCATCACACCGTCACGACTCGGCATCGTTTACCCGCGATCAGGCCTCGAACGCATTGTGTCGATTGCCGGCCCCGCCGTCGCGAAGCACCTGCTGTTCACTGGCGAGCTCATCGACGCGACGCAGGCTCGTGAATGGGGCCTCGTCACCAAGGTTCTTCCCTCGATGGGGTTCTGGGATGCGGCAGGCACGTTTGTGCAACTGCTCGCCGACCGCTCGCAGTACTCGATTCATGCAATGAAAGAAATCGTCGATGCCTTGGCCAGCCACAGTGCGAATCGCGATACGGATGTCGACATCGCCGTCTCACGTTGGCTCGCAACGCCATCCGACGACCGCGCCATCGGCGTTGACGCGTTTCTGCGCAAAGAAAAGCCCTTATTTACGTGGGGTCGAGATGGGCGTTGATGGCGTGATCTGCTCAGGCCGTTACTAGCATCGCGACCAGTGCGATGGCCACGATGAGAAACAGCGGCAAACTCACCAAATAGGCAACAGAGCGTCGGCGGGGCGCAAGCGCGAGTGGAACGATTGCGGCCAGAACAATCGCTGTGAAGATCGCGATGATGGTGCCAAAGATGAGTAAGTAGCCATGCGGGTCGGCTGATGTCAACTCGAAACGACTGTCCACCACCAACCAGGTGATCCAAAGGAACACTACGCCCGCAGCGCAGCTCAACGCGCCGGCGATGACGCGCCCTACTGTAGCGAGAGCACTACCGCGCGGCGGAGGGGCAGCCGGTGGTGTCATGCGTTCAGTCTAGGAGCACGACGAACGATCAGCTCAACGACGTTTCCATGACCAGAACGGCGGTGCCACTCGCATCATCCAGCGAAAGTACGGCACGGATTCCCTTCAGATCGCTGAGGTTGTCGGTGTGGGTTCCACCGCACGGAATACTGACGTTGCCCTGCTCGAGGGCACAGACCCAGTAACGCCGGTCTGTGAGTCGGTCGCCGTCGCGATCGATCGTCACGGTGGTTTTGTGCGCGACCCACTCCGCGAGGAACGCATTCACGGTGTCTTCGATCTGCGTGAGGCTGTCACTGAGACCGTCAACATTGAACCCCTTTTTGCGCAGGGACTTACCGAGCCGGTACGTATCGCGCGAACCCCTCTCGAGGATGCGCGAGGTGTCGTTGGCGGCGTCGTCAAAGTTCGGAGCACCGAGCGCATCCGCACCAATCTCTTTTGACCAGCGGTTCGCGAGGGCCGCGTTCAAGGCAAGCGAGGCAAGGTGACACGCGGTGTGACCGATGGAGAGCGCTTTGCGGTATCTCTCGTCGACATTCACCGTCACAACCATTCCCTCAGGTGGGGCCACCGTGACCAGATGGGCGACCACAAAAACCCACCCGTCTGTTCCCTTACGCACCGGAATATCTGCCCCAAGGTAAAGCTTCTCGCCGTCGGTCGCCGCAACGATGCAATCAAGGACAACCGCCTCTCCACCGTTGTTCCACTCCAACGATGCGCGATCGGCAGGCTGATCTGGCCAACCAGCATCCACCGGGTGGCACGGAGTCACGTCGAGGACGACCGCAAAGAGGTCATCATCTGTTCCTTCGCGTTTGCCGACCAATTCAACGTGAAGCACAGTCCCCGTCGACATTGTGCCGCCGGCGGGATAGGTAACGGTGGTGCTTTCGTCAGGCAGAGTCACAGTGTCAGGAGTCCTTTCACAGACTGTTCAAGAGTGTCGATCGAGTTCTGGGCTGCAGCGATGCGTTCGACCGCTGAACCCTCATTGCTGGAGGAATCAAGATACACCTTCACCTTTGGCTCGGTGCCACTTGGCCGCACGATCACGCGCGAACCGTCAGCGAGGTACATTCGCAGAATGTCGCTGGGTAGAAAATCACCGAACCCGTTCGCGAAGTCGTCAATTTGCAGCACCGCAATGTCGCCGATGTGCGCGGGCGGGTTTTCACGAATGCGGGCCATAATCTGCGGGATGTCGGCAAGATCTTCTACCCGAACAGACATCTGAAGGGAGGCGAATGCACCGAACTTCGTAGCGAACTCGTGCTCGAGATTCTCGAAAGTGCGGCCATCAGCGGTTAGCTCTGCAAAGAGTGCGAGAAACTCCAGCGCAGCAGAGATGCCATCTTTGTCCCGAACTTTGTGTGGATCAACGAGATAGCCAAGGGCTTCTTCGTACCCGAACGCGAGATTGGGAACGCGCGATACCCACTTGAATCCGGTGAGCGTGTCAACGTAGTCAATGCGGTAGTGCTTGGCGACCTCGGCGAGGGCGGGGGAGCTCACGATCGATGCAGCAAGCGTGCCAGTGACACTCGCTGCGACATCGCCGCCGAGTGCCGCCACCGACTCGCCTTCGTGGCGCAACCGCTTGGCTGCCCGCCAACCCAGTAGCCAGCCGACCTCATTGCCGGTGAGCCTGCGCCAGCCGCCCGCGCCATCCGGCACAGCAACCGCAAGGCGGTCGGCATCCGGGTCATTGGCAATGATGAGGTCAACGTTGGCTTCTGTCGCCGTGCGGAACGCAAGATCAAGTGCGCCCGGCTCTTCTGGGTTCGGGAAGGAGACAGTGGGGAACGCCGCATCAGGTTCGATCTGCTCTGGCACCACCACCGGCTCGCCAAAACCAGCTTCGGCAAACACGCGCTTCGCGGTCTCCCAACCGACACCGTGCATTGCGGTGTAGACAAAACGCGGAGCAGTCTTGGGCGCATCGACGATCGCCGCCGTCTGCTTCACGTACTCGTCGAGCAGCTCTTCCCCCGCCGTCTCGTAGTCGTTCGAGCGTGGCAGGTCTGGAACGAGCTGCGTCGTCGCCACCGTAAGAATGTGGGCCTCGATTTCTGCGTCGGCAGGAGAAACGATCTGCGAACCCTCGTCGGCCCCGCCCAAGTACACCTTGTATCCGTTGTCATTGGGTGGATTGTGGCTCGCCGTCACCATGACGCCGGCGCTCACGCCAAGCTTTCGCACAGCGAAAGCGAGAACGGGGGTGGGCATGAGCCTCGGAAGGATGATCGCGCGAACGCCGGCACCCGCCATCAGCTCTGCCGTGTCTTGCGCAAAAACTTTGGAATTCTTGCGGCCGTCGTAGCCGATAACAACACTCGGGCTACTCACTCGCTCCAGCAGGAACGCGGCAAACCCGGCAGCGGCTTGGGCAACGAGCACGCGGTTCATGCGGTTTGGGCCTGACGCGAGCTCCCCCCGCAGCCCGGCGGTGCCGAACTCCAGTCGCGCGTCGAAGCGGGCGTGCAGTTCGAAAACGGCGGTGTCAGAACCGGCCTCTGCATCTGCGATGAGGGCACTAAGTTCGGTGCATGTCTCCTCGTCTGGGTCCTGGTCGCGCCAGGCCTTCGCAGTGTCGAGCAGCACGCTCCCCGCTCCCTGAGGCTCTGGACTGGCCGTTCCCTGAGGGGCGCGATCCGTCGTTTCCTGAGGCCCTCGAAGGGAGTCATCAGAATCTTTGTTGCTCATCTCTGCTCCGTTCAGCGTTGCCTCGCTCATTTCTGCCTCGCCCATCTCTGAGTTGGCCATCACAGGGCCGCGACAATCTTCGCAAGAAGCGCGCTGATCACCGGTTCGGCAGTCTTGCCCGCGTCGATGACCTCTTCGTGGCTGAGCGGGGTCTTTTGAATTCCTGCCGCCATGTTGGTGATGAGTGACATCCCAAAAACTTCCATTCCAGACTGCCGAGCGGCGATGGCCTCCAGTGCAGTCGACATGCCAACGATGTGGCCGCCACATGATCTTGCCATCTGCACTTCTGCTGGGGTCTCATAGTTGGGGCCGCGGAACTGGCAGTACACGCCTTCGTCGAGGCTCGGATCAATCGACTTGGCGAGCTCGCGAATGCGCGCAGAATAGAGGTCCGTCAGATCCACGAACGTCGCGCCCTCGATCGGGGAGTCGGCGGTGAGGTTGATGTGGTCGCTGATCAGAACGGGAGTGCCGGGGGCCCAGGTCTCTCGGATGCCGCCAGCCCCGTTCGTAAGGATCATCACCTTCGCTCCGGTCGCCGCCGCCGTTCGCACACTGTGCACGACAGGGCGAACGCCGTGACCCTCGTAATAGTGCGTGCGTGCGCCGATCACGAGCGCGCGTTTGCCGCTGGGCAGAAGCACGGATCGGAGCGACCCAACGTGGCCCTCCAGCGCAGGTTTGCTGAACCCGACAATGTCGGTCGCAGGGATTGTCGCGGTCGTTTCACCGATGAGGTCGGCGGCCTTCGCCCATCCGCTCCCCAACGTGAGAGCAATGTCGTGGCGTTCAACGCCGGTCTTCTCGGCGATCTGTTCCGCTGCGTCTCTGGCAACGTCGAACGGGTTAGCCGGCGCGTCGAGTGGGTGGGAATGATTCGTCATGGCATTCATTCTAATTTGCTCCCCTCGCTTTCATCATTCAGGAGCCTGTGGGAATGGTGTGTCTGCTGTGTGCTCACGGGGTCAACTTTCGGCCCACCCGGCACTCCCGTCACACCAACTCCTGAATGATGAAAGCAGCGGCACCGAACTACGGGAGAATGGGGGGATGGCGAACAAGTTCGAGCGCGCGCAGCGCATTGCGATCATCGGTGGCGGCCCTGGCGGCTACGAGGCAGCGCTCACCGGCGCACAACTCGGGGCTGAAGTAACTCTTGTCGAGCGCACGGGGGTCGGCGGCGCCGCCGTTCTCACGGATGTTGTGCCATCCAAGACCCTCATCGCCACGGCAGAGGCGGCCAACGCGATTGGTGATGCCGTTGATCTGGGCGTGCAGTTCTTCTCCCGTGCTGACGGCCGCGCAACCAAACCAGAGGTTGCCGTCAACCTTGCCGCGGTGAACAAGCGCCTACTTGGTCTCGCGCGCGAACAGTCAGAAGACATGAAAGCTGCACTCACCCGCGCCGGCGTCACTATCATTCAGGGCGATGGCCGGCTAGACGGCGCTCACCGGGTGATCGTGTCGACGGGTACCGGTAAGAAGCGCACCGACTTCGAGTCGATCGAGACAGACACCATTGTTGTGTCAGTGGGCGCGAGCCCTCGCGTGCTGGCGTCGGCGATGCCGGATGGCAAGCGCATTCTCACGTGGACGCAGCTCTACACTCTCGACACCGTGCCGGAGCACCTCATCGTTGTGGGCTCGGGCGTCACAGGGGCAGAATTCGCCTCCGCCTACACGGCCCTCGGCGCGAAAGTGACGCTCATTTCGAGCAGAGACACCGTGCTGCCCGGCGAAGACGTTGACGCCGCCAAGGTGATCGAAACCGTGTTCAAACGCAACGGGATGACCGTTCTGTCAAAATCCCGCGCCGAAACTGTCGAGCGGGTCGGTGATCGGGTTATTGCTACCCTCACCGACGGGCGCACCGTGGAGGGCAGCCATTGCCTCATGGCCGTCGGCTCCGTTCCGAACACGGCTGGCATCGGGCTCGAGGATGCCGGTGTTCAGCTCACCGAATCCGGCCACATTCGGGTGAACCGTGTTGCCCGCACCTCGATGCCGTCGATCTACGCGGCCGGCGACTGCTCAGATTTCTTGCCGCTGGCATCCGTCGCCTCCATGCAGGGGCGCACTGCGGTGTTCCACGCGATGGGCGATGCCGTGAATCCCACCGAGTTGCGCAACGTGACATCGAACATTTTTACCCAGCCGGAGATCGCCACCGTCGGTTGGTCGCAAAAGCAGATCGAAGATGGCGTTGTTCCCGGCCGTGTATACAAGCTGCCGCTCTCGCAGAACCCGCGCGCGAAGATGCTTGGCATCAAGGACGGCTTCGTAAAACTCATGGCCAGTGTCAGCTCTGGCACGGTCATCGGTGGCGTGGTCGTGTCGCCGAAAGCATCGGAACTGATTCTGCCGATCGCGCTCGCGATCGAGCACCGACTCACCGTCGACGAGCTCGCGGAGGCGTTCAGCGTCTACCCGTCGCTCTCGGGCAGTATCACGGATGCCGCCCGCGCGATGCACATCGTGCGCTAGTTCTTGCTTTCATCATTCAGGAGATGGTGGGACTGAAGTGACGGGGGAGACGGATGTCGGGTGTTTATGACCCAATTGGTCTCTTCCGCCACATCATCTCCTGAATGATGAAAGTGCACAGCGTGGAGGAAGCGGCGGGCCGTTGCGGTCGCGGGAGTGCAGGCTACCTGGATGCCAGAGCCCGCACGCATCATCGACTCCTTAGGTGGCATCGCCACACGACAGCAGCTCATCGCTCAAGGATGCAGCGGCTTTGATCTGACTATCGCCGTTCAGCGAACAGAGATTCGTCGAGTACGGCAAGCGCGATACTCGACTCCGAAGGCGTCATCGGATGCTGTCATCGCGACGAGGGTTGGTGGTTTACTAGCCGGACCAAGCGCTGCCCGCAGCTACGGGCTGTGGTCGGGTTTTGATCCGCGGGTGCACATTTCTGTGGGCGCAAACTCTTCTCGGCTGCGAACAAACTTTGCTCCGAGCTTCCAGCCCGAGGTATTGACCCCAGACTTCTCTGAGCGCGAGATCGTCGTCCATTGGCTTGTCGATGGTGCTGTTCCTGAGCTTGGGCCGGAGTGTTGGCGGGTTCCTTTGGCGAGTTGCCTGCTTCAGGTGGTGTCGTGGTGCGATATGGAAACGGCGGTAGCGTGCCTGGATACGGCACTCACGAAGCACTTCGGGTCTCGCTCGAAACTTCTCGACGTGTTTCGAGGGGCCACGCTTGCAGAGCGACTCGTTGCAGGGGCGTGTGAGAATGGGAGTGATTCGGGCACGGAGTCTATTGTCCGGCAACGACTGCTCGCGGTAGGTATTCACGTCATCCAGCAGGTGCAATTTGCGGTGGGGCGCATCGACATGCGGGTGAAGGACACGCGCATCCTCATCGAGGTCGACAGCCGTGAATTTCACGACGGGCACGAGGCGCGCGAGCGTGACCGGTTTCGGGATGCGGAGCTTGTGGCTATTGGCTATGTGGTCATACGGCTCAGCTACAAACGAATTGTCGAGGATTGGGGCTGGTGCCTGAGGATCATCCGTGCGGCGATATCCCATGCGTGACTTTCATCATTCAGGAGTTGATTGGGGATGGTGAGTTCAATAGTGGTAAAAACCGTGTTTTTACCTAACTTCCACCACTCCAGTCACACACTCTCCTGAATGATGAAAGCACTTAGTCGAGAATGTTCAGCAGCAGGTGCCCGGATGACACGGTGGCACCGACAGTGGCGTTCACGTCGGCAATGACACCGTCTTTGTGCGCGGCGATGGGCTGCTCCATCTTCATGGCCTCCAGCACGAGCACAAGGTCACCCTTGACGACGCGGTCGCCTTCGCTGACGGCGAGCTTCACAATTGTGGACTGCATGGGAGCCTTCACGGAGTCACCCGTTGCCGTTGCGACAACGCTTCCCGCGTTGCGGCGGGGCGGTACGGCGCCGGCGGTGGATGCGGCAGCACCCAGCATGCGGGCAGGCAGCGACACTTCGATGCGCTTGCCGCCCACCTCTACGGCCACGTTCTGGCGCGGCGTGAGGGGCTCAGCATCGACGAGGGAGCCACTCCACGGTTCAATGGTGTTCTCGAAGTCGGTTTCGATCCACCGCGTGTAGATCGAGAACGGTTCTGAGGTGAACGCGGGGTGACGCACGACCTCGCGGTGGAAGGGAAGTACGGTGGGGAGCCCCGCTACCTCAAACTCGTCAAGTGCACGCCGTGAGCGTTCGAGGGCGTCGTCGCGGGTGGAGCCGGTCACAATGAGCTTCGCGAGCAGCGAGTCGAACGCGCCGCCGATCACATCCCCTGTGGTCACTCCGCTGTCGACTCGCACACCTGGGCCGCCAGGAAAACGCAGAATGCTGACGGGTCCAGGCGTTGGCATGAAGTTCAGGCCAGGATCTTCGCCGTTGATGCGGAACTCAAACGAGTGGCCAATCGGCGTCGGATCGTCGTAGTCGATGAGACCACCCTCTGCAATGCGGAACTGCTCGCGCACGAGGTCGATTCCGGTGACCTCTTCTGAGACCGGATGCTCCACCTGAAGGCGCGTGTTCACCTCAAGGAACGAGACGGTGCCGTCGGAGGCGATGAGAAACTCGCACGTACCGGCGCCAACGTAACCGACCTCCCGCATGATCGCTTTTGAGGAGGTGTAGAGAAGTTCGTTCTGCGCATCCGTAAGGAACGGGGCCGGCGCTTCTTCGACAAGTTTTTGGTGGCGACGCTGCAGCGAGCAGTCGCGCGTGGAGATGACAACAACTTTGCCTGCAGAGTCTGCGAGGCACTGCGTCTCAACGTGGCGTGGTTTGTCGAGATATTTCTCGACGAAGCATTCACCGCGCCCGAAGGCCGCGATTGCTTCACGCGTGGCTGACTCGAATAGTTCGGGGATCTCTTCGCGGGTTTTCGCAATTTTGAGCCCGCGGCCACCCCCACCGAATGCCGCCTTGATGGCGACGGGCAGACCGTGCTGGTCAACGAAGTCGAGAATCTCTTGCGCCTCGGTCACCGGGTTGAGTGTGCCGGGCGCGAGCGGTGCGCCCACCTTCTCGGCAACATGTCGGGCAGAAACTTTGTCACCAAGCTGTTCGATCGCTTCGGGGGATGGCCCAATCCAGATGAGGCCGGCATCGATGACGGCGCGCGCGAACTCCGCATTCTCGGCCAAGAATCCGTAGCCGGGGTGAACAGCATCCGCGCCAGAGCGGCGTGCGATCGAGAGGATCTTGTCGATGACGAGGTAGGTTTCTGCGCTTGTCGTTCCTTCGAGCGCATACGCTTCGTCGGCCAGCTTGACGTGACGCGCATCCCGGTCTTGGTCGGCGTAGACGGCAACCGAGCCGATTCCGCTGTCTTTCGCGGCACGGATAACGCGGACGGCGATCTCGCCACGGTTGGCGATGAGGACCTTGGAAATTCGGGGCATAGCTGCTTAGCCTATTGCGGTTTTCACGTGGCTCATTGGCTTACGTCAACAAAAACGGTGGCCGTCCTTGCATTTTGCCTACAACTACGCTGATTTATCACGGTTGTTTTGACTGCCACATTTCGTGCCATTCGACACCAAAACCTCGAAGTAGGTCGCGCAGTGTCGACAGTGAGAGTCCAACGACGGTGTGTGGGTCACCGTTAATGGCCGTGATGAAGGGTGCGCCAAGCGAGTCGATGGTGAAAGCACCCGCCACGGCGAGCGGCTCACCTGTGGCAATGTACGCGTCGATTTCGGCATCCGAAATATCTGACGCAAACGTGACGCTCGTGCTCGAGACAGCCCCCGCCGAACCCTCTGGATGGTGCTCCCGCCGATCGATGAGCCAATGCCCGGAATGCAGAACCCCCGTGCGGCCACGCTGCAACTGCCAGCGTTCACGGGCAACGGAGGCGGTGTGCGGTTTGCCGTACACAACACCATCGAGTTCGAACGCCGAGTCTCCGCCAAGAACGAAACCGTCGGTGACATTCTTCGCGACAGCTTCTGCTTTGACCCGAGCGAGCAGCAGCACCATCTCTGACGGTGTGAGGGGGCCGCGTGCAGAGACTGCCGCAGCTACGGCGGCATCCTCGTCCACATCGGAGGGCACGACCACTGGTTCGATCCCTGCGGCGCGCAACGTTGCGAGCCTCGCGGGGGAGGTGGAGGCGAGGTGGAGCCGCGGTGCTGCGTCATGCAGTGCTGCGTCATGCGGTGCTGTTCCACCTACTGCTGTTTCTGGGACGGGCACGCTCGCTCCTAAGCTGGGGGGATGGGTGAAAATATTGGTCAACTTCTGGAGTTGGAGATTTCCAACGTAGCCCACGGTGGCATCATGGTGGCTCGCCACGATGGTCGCGTGGTTTTCGTCTCGGATGCCATCCCCGGCGAGACGGTGCGCGCTGTGGTCACGGATGACTCGAAGGCAAAGTTTTGGCGTGCAGACACCGTTGAGGTGCTTGCGGCTTCTGAGCACCGCAGAGACCACGTGTGGTCTGCGGCGTCCATCGATCAGCCGCCAGCTGAGCGTGCGGGTGGCGCCGAGTTCGGGCACATCAACCTCGATCACCAGCGCGAGTTGAAACGTCGTGTGCTTGATGGCGCACTGCAGCGCATGGCGAACCTCACCACTGGCGTGAATGTTGAGGCGCTGCCTGGTAATGCTGACGGTACCGGATGGCGTACGAGGGTGCGCCTCCACGTGGCGGAGGACGGCACCGTCGGTCCGTTCGCTGCTCGCTCTCATCGCGTCATCCCGGTGACAGACCTTCCGCTGGCAACGGCGGCGGTGTCCACTGCCGCACCACTGGGCACGAAGGCTGGCAGTGCTGCTGGGCCGCACATCGATATTGCCGGAACATCTGGTGGAGAGGTGCTCGTGCTCTCCGACGCAGCCAAGGGGCGAACGATCACCGAAACGGTCGGCGAGCGAAAATTTCAGCTTGATGCGCGCGGGTTTTGGCAGGTGCACAAGCACGCTGCGCAGACGCTGACCAGCGCCGTTCAGGAGGCGATCGAGCAGGCTCTGTTCGATCCGAGCGCAGAGAACCTCGACCTGTACGGCGGCGTGGGGCTTCTTGCTGCCGCGGTTGGCGACCGGTTTGGCGTTGACACTCGTATCACCACGGTAGAGAGTGACGCCGTGGCGACGGGTTTCGCCGCCCAGAACCTTGCGGAGTGGTCGGGCGCTGAGGCGGCCACGGCGAGGGTCGAACGCTACCTCTCGCGGGTTGCTGCGGAGAAGAGCCGCTATCGCAGCGCCACCGTTGTTCTCGACCCACCCCGTTCAGGTGCGGGAAAGCAGGTCGTTAATCAGATCGCCGCCCTCGCCCCTGCACAGGTGGTTTATGTTGCGTGCGATCCGGTGGCTCTTGCGAGAGATCTCGCGCAGTTCGCCACTAAGGGTTACCGGTTAACAGGCATTCGCGCTTTCGACATGTACCCAAATACGCATCATGTTGAGGCCGTCGCGAGCCTCGTGCGGGACTGAATTACCAGCTCCCGCCACCTCCTCCTCCACCGCCACCTCCTCCTCCACCGCCACCTCCGCCTCCTCCGCCTCCGCCACCGGAGCCACCACTGGACCCTGGCGTGGAGGTGAATGACGATGTCGTCATGCTCGTGAAGCTGTTCACGGCGGAACCAATCGACGAAATTGAGGCGACAGTGCTGGAAATAGCGCCAGCCTGAAAGCCTGCGCTTCCCACGTACCAGTCGGGTGATGCTTGCGCTTTACCCTGTTCGACCAGTTCTGCGAAGACTTTCGCCCACCGTTCTGCCTCACCGAAAACCATGGCCCACGGCATGTAGCGACTGAAGACATCGTCATCCTCATCGAAGCGGATGCGGTCGGCCTCCGCGGTGGCGATGTAGTCCCCAAACCCGGCGAGTTGTACGTACACGGCATGACCGAGCGCGCTTCGTCGAATCGCTTTGGAAGAAGAGAACGAGGCGATCAGCGATCCACCGAAAAGCCCAATGGCAATCAGGCTCCCTATTCCGCCGAGGATCATCGACACGATGAATCCACCGACCCCCAGAGCGAGCCCCCACGAGATGAGCGGGTGCGTGGAGTTCACCTTGTCGACAAAGTAGCCTGCATGCTGAATCCAGGTATCGAGAGTTTTAGAAATCACGCGCATATCGGTGGCGAACGTGTTCGTGAGCTTGGAGAGCGTGACGCTCTTGCGCTGGCCGCTGAAGAGTCTGCCGAGCAGCAAGGATTCGTGGGGCAGCAACTCGGCGGCATCCGGCCCTCCACGTCGCGAGTTCGCCTTCTTCGCCGCAGCCCTCTCTGGTGTGGCCACGAGTCTGTAGTCTTTCGCCTTGCCTCGCGTGCGACCCTCGACTTCTTCAATACGAAGGTGCCCCCTGACCGCCAGATCAACAAGCGTCACCGTGATGTCGGAGTTCTTACGTTTCTTGTTGAGCAGCGTGCCTGCAGCCCCGACGGGTAGCCCCTTTGGCGGTTGGTATTGCACGACGATCGTTTCGTCCTTTGGCGCTTTACCGATCTCTACTCCGGCCGGATCGTCGGGGATCTGCCCGGGCGTTACTCCGAGAAACTTGCGATCGCGGCGCCTGGCAACGACAAGCAGCTGGAACATGATCGGAATCCCAGCGAGGAACCCAAGGCCGGTGCCCCAATAAAGTGGATTCCAGAATGGGTCTGGCCCTTCATTAGAACCGGTGACGATGGGCGAAGCCCCATATGGAAGACTCGGTGCGAGAACGGGGTCGGTGTGGGTGAAAGTACCACTCGGCCATGCCGCAACGATCGTGAGCCCTTGGCGGCTGGAAAGCGTATTGGCGCTGAACGTTGCTGTTGAACCCTCGGAAGTCGCCGTGGCGCACGGGTCTTGAGTGCCATCAAATCCTTCGAAACAGGTAACCCATTCCACGGGTGCTGGCCCGTCAATAGTGACGTTGGTGTTCAGGATGGCGGGGTCCCAATAGCTGCCGGTCGCGTTCCAATAGAACTCGTCTGCGAGATCGCCATTGGGCTGCTCGGCACGGTTGAGCGCACCCTCAATGTCATAACTCACGACAAAGGTTTGGTTGCCACCGACCGTGGCGTTCGCATTTCCTACGCGAATCTGAAGTGCGTTGTCTAGTTTGGTCGAGAACAGCGAACTTGCCCCGGTTGGGCTAGAGACTTCGATGTTGCTGTAGTTGTACACGCGGTCTTGCCCGACAGTGTCGGTCGCAAACCGGGAAATGAGAAAGCGGTCGATGCCGTGCTTCTCTCCTGCTCCCGCAAAGTCGTAGTCGATCGTTTCGACGACATGCACTGTGCCGTCCTGACCAATCGTGTAATGGATGTCAAAGTTACGAATTGTCTCAGGGCCCGTTCCGAGGCCCGTAGCGCAACCAGAAAGCGCTAAGAGAGCGACGCCTAAGGCCGCGACGGTAGTGAAGATCCGAGCACGCATGTGGCGACTATATCCGGTGCCAGACACGGTGTGGTTTAAGCTTGAACTGAAACCCGGGAGGTCATCACAATCATGCAGCTCACGGAGAGAAGCACAACAGACCGTGCGTCAGAGAGCGGCGATGGTGCCGACGAGGCTCCACAGGCAGTGCGGGTTGGTGTTGTCGATGACCATGAGTCCGTGCGCTTGGGTCTCAAAGTTGCGTTCATCGAGGCTGGATTTGATTTCATTCTCGCGGCAGCATCGGTCAAGGAATTCGTTTCCAACTTGAATGGGCGCGAGTGTGATGTCGTCGTACTCGACCTCTCTCTCGGGGATGGTTTCACGGTCACTGAGAATGTGAAATCAATACAGGCCACAGGGTGCGCCGTTCTCGTTCACAGCATCGCGGATCGCGTTGCGCTCGTTCGTGAGGCGCTCGCCGCTGGTGTTGCCGGTGTCATCCCAAAATCTTCCGCAACGAAAACGGTGTTGACGGCGGCCGCCACCGTTGCTCGTGGTGATGTACTCAACAACCTTGAGTGGGCGACCGCGATCGACGCTGACCGCGACTTCTCTAAGGCTCAGCTCGGGCGCCGCGAACGAGAGATACTGCACCTTTATGCTTCGGGACTCCCGCTTAAACTCGCCGCGGAGAAGCTGGGGATCGGGTACTCAACGGCTCGCGAATACCTTGACCGCATCCGAGTCAAATACGTGGAAGTGGGCCGCCCCGCCCCCACCAAAGTAGATCTACTTCGTCGTGCTGTTGAGGATGGGATTCTTCCGCAACTCGACACTGACGGCGGGGATGTCGACTGAGCTTTCGGTCTCTGCTGCGCCAGGTCGGCAGGCGAGGCCGATGAGCCGAATTCAGGTGGAGGTTGTTGCCTCCCGTTCGGTAGCGTTCGCCGGATTGTTGTTTGCCGCGCAAACTTTTCCAGTCATGCTGGGCCAAGCGCCTTTGCTCCACACTTCGTGGCTCTGGTTTTACATCGTGATGATCTTCGGCGGCCTTCTTCTCGGCTTTGTTGCGGCGCTCGTTCGGCGCTTCGTACGATCCGCTAACACCTTTATTGCACTCGGCTACCTCGTGGCGATGGCAACGTGGCCGGTGGCCAGTCTCGACCCCGGTGCCATCGCGCACGAGAGACCGTGGCTCTGGTACTTGTGCACGATATCCACCGCTGCTGCCGCGATTGCCTTCACACGTTGGTGGGCCACCCTTTACCTCGTCGTCGCGCCGTCGGTGTACGGCATTATTCGACTCACTCCATCGGGTGGCGCAGCGCCCTGGGATCTGGCGGCGCTCGACACTGTTTATGCAATTTTGCTTGGTGGCGCGGTGCTCATCATCGTGACCCTGATGAGGGATGCCGCGGCATCGGTAGACGCCGTGCACGCCACAGCGCTGGCACGCTACGCGCACGCGGTTCGGCAGCACGCCACTGAAGTCGAACGGGTGCAGGTTGACTCCATCGTTCATGACAGCGTGCTCACAACGCTTATTTCGGCGGCCAGAGCATTCTCGCCAGAGGGCATGGCGCTCTCTGCGACAATGGCCAGCAACGCGGTAGGCCACCTTACGGCTGCGGCTGCAGCAACCCCAGATGATGAGTCGCTCGTGAGCGTCGACGACGTCTCTCAACGCATTGCGGGGGCAGCCGCCACGCTGTCTGCGAAATTCACCACCCGCATCACGAACGTGGGCGCGGGAACCGTGAGCTTTCAGGTTGCGGAGGCATTGTATTCCGCTGCCGTGCAGGCGATGGTCAATAGCCTTCAACATGCGGGCTCGGGCGACACGGTAAAACGCTGGCTCCGCATCAGCGGTGTCGATGCTGATGGGCTCGATATTGAGATCGGTGACACGGGGGTGGGTTTCGACGTTGATGCCATACCTGCTGGCCGCATCGGGTTGTGCATTTCGATCGTGGAACGCGTAGCGAATGCTGGCGGCGGTGCAAACATTTCGTCGAGCCCCGGCGAGGGGGCGGTTGTGAGCATCCGCTGGCCTGAGGGCGACTCAGGCGGGGAGGTGTTGCCGTGATCACGATGCCGCGGTACGTTATCGTTGCGCTCGCGGCGGTATTCTCTGGCTACCATGTGCTCCTTGCCCTCTACTCGCTTGGTGCGGTTCGCGACATCGTTCCGTATTTTGTATCAATAGTGCTGTACGCGGCGGCCACGGCGATGAGCCTGTGGCCGGGCCAACGGTTCCGAATGCCGGCATGGATGGCATTTGTCAATGTTGCGGTGTGCATCGCCATCCCGCTTCTGGTGACTCCCCAGCTGGATGTGCACGGCTCAGTGGGGTCTAACTACTCGACCTGGTACCCGGCCGCTATTGGCACTCTGATGGTGATTACCTCGACCCGTAAGCGGCATCTCTTCGCGTGGATGGGTGTCGTGGCTCTCGCTATGCACACAGTTTTTTGGGCGGGCCCGGGTGGTCTCATCACCCTTGGAGTCGTGGGAAGCCTCATGTGGGTGGCGGTGTCACACGTGACCTCCCATGCGCTGACAAAGATTGCGAAGGATGCCCGACAGTATGTTGTCGCGGAGCGCGAGGCAGCGCAGTGGCAGGCAGCCCAGGACGCTCACTTTTATGAGAGGCAATTTCGGCTTCATCAAACGAACCGTATGGCGTTGCCTATTCTGCGACAGATCGTGTCGTGCAATGGAGACCTGACGGATGCCCAGCGACAGGAATGCATTTACCTTGAGGCGGCGATCCGTGATGAGATTCGCGGCCGCAAGCTTCTGAATGACCGGGTGCGTGCCCAAGTGATGAAGGCTCGCCGCCGAGGATCGATTGTGACTCTCTTAGACGAGGGCGGACTTGATGAGCTTCCGTACGAGGAGCTGGAGCGCGTGCTCAATAGTCTCGCGGATACCATCGAGGTTTCTCGCGCAGACAAGATGATTGCGCGCACGGTTCCAGAGGGCTCCGATATCGCGGTCACGGTGGTGGGGTTGACGTCGCAGGATGGCGGAGACGAGAGCGTCTTTGGGCACTCCGGCGATGACCACGATGACGATCAGGTCGACGTGTGGCTTGAGATCCCGCGCTGAGTAATCAAAAAGGAGAAGGGCCAGAGAGTTGATCTCTGGCCCTTCTTCAAGCTTCGAGTCAGGGCAATAACCCGAATACCGCCCTGACTCGCCCCCAAATCTTTAGCCCGCTTACCCTTATCGGCTAACGATTTGTGATGCCGCTTCCGTGAGGATGAGCACCGTGTAAAACAATTCTGGGGTGTTCAAACCATAACCTAAAGTTGGAGTTTTGGGGGACAATCGGGGAACATTCCTTGCGTCAGGATTCCAAAAAATGAGTTAAATCGGCCGATTCTCGTTTTACCGCCGCGTTGCCCGGGGTACGATTTGCGGCTTTTCGAGCGAAAATGTAGCAAAAACCAATGAAAAGATGCGAATTCTTGCGTTAAAAGGCGAATATCGTCCGTAGCTGGATTCGTTAGCAAATTTTTCTCAACTGTCACCCCAAAAAGGGGGTATCAGATTAGAAGCCTCGCCAGCGGGTGATTCCAGGCAGCATCGGGGTACGAATTGGTCGCTGGCTCTGAGTCCACGCGCTCGCGGATTTTTCGGCGGCACGTGCCTTGGTGCCTTCCAACTCTGCCGACATCGCGTCGAGGACCGAAACTACCGCCGCGAGTTCATCCGGCGTGGGATTGCCTCTGACCACACGAATCTCTTCACCGTGCGTCATAGCGGAATGTTCCCATGTTTCTTCGGCGGGAGGGTTGCACGCTTGGTGCGCAACGCCCGCAACGCCTTGATGACGGCGACTCGTGTGGCTGCCGGCTCGATGATGCCATCGAGCTCACCGCGCTCCGCCGCGAGAAACGGGCTTGCGACGTTGTACGTGTACTCGTTGGCCAGGCGCGTGCGCACCGCGGCGACATCTTCGCCGTTGGCTTCTGCTTCTTTGATCTCTCCACGGAACAAGATGTTGACGGCGCCCTGGCCGCCCATGACAGCAATCTCTGCAGTCGGCCACGCGTAGTTGAGGTCGGCCCCCAGCTGTTTGGAGCCCATCACGATGTAGGCGCCACCGTACGCTTTGCGCGTGATGACGGTAACAAGCGGCACCGTGGCTTCCGCATACGCGTACAGCAGTTTCGCACCTCGGCGGATGACGCCTGTCCACTCCTGGTCGGTGCCGGGAAGGAACCCGGGAACATCCACGAGGGTGAGAATCGGGATGGAGAACGCGTCGCAGAATCGAACGAAGCGGCTGGCCTTCTCGCCGGCCTCGATGTTGAGCGTGCCGGCCATCGCGTTCGGCTGGTTGGCGATGATACCGACAGATCGGCCCTCAACTCGCCCGAAGCCCACAACGATGTTGGGGGCGAAGAGCTGCTGGGTTTCTAAAAAGTCCCCGTTGTCGACGATGTGTTCGATCACTATTTTCACGTCGTAGGGCTGAGTGGGGGAGTCAGGAATAAGCGTGTTAAGTTTTCGGTCTTCGTCGGAGATCTCGAGTTCAACTTCAGTCTCGTAAATCGGGAGGTCGGCGAGATTGTTGTCTGGAAGGTACGACAGCAGCGTGCGCGCGTAGTCGAGTGCGTCTTCCTCATCGCTGGCAAGGTAGTGCGCGACTCCGGATTTCTGGTTGTGGGTGAGCGCGCCACCGAGCTCCTCCATGCCGACGTCTTCGCCCGTGACCGTCTTTATCACGTCGGGCCCGGTGACAAACATCTGGCTGGTCTTGTCGACCATGATGACGAAGTCAGTGAGGGCAGGGGAGTACACGGCGCCGCCCGCAGCGGGCCCCATGATGATGGAAATCTGTGGGATGACGCCGGAGGCCCGCGTGTTGAGCCGAAAGATCTCGCCGTACTTGCCGAGCGCGACAACGCCCTCTTGAATGCGGGCGCCGCCCGAGTCGAGCATGCCGATGATCGGAACGCCCACCTTCATAGCGTGCTCCATGACCTTGATGATCTTCTCGCCGGCGACCTCGCCGAGTGAGCCACCAAAGATGGTGAAATCTTGCGCGTACACGGCGACCTGGCGGCCGTGGATGGTGCCGGTGCCGGTGACGACGGAGTCACCGTAGGGCCGGGACTTGTCCATCCCGAACGCGTGGGTGCGGTGACGCACGAACTCGTCGAGCTCCACAAACGAACCGTGGTCGAGCAAGAGTTCTATGCGCTCGCGTGCAGTCTTCTTACCGCGCCTGTGTTGCTTGTCGATGGCCGCTTCTCCGCTGGCCGTGACGGCCTCGTGGTAGCGGTGTTTGAGGTCGGCAAGTCGCCCTGCGGTGGTCAACAGGTCAGCGGTGTTTTTCTCGTCAGTCACGCTGTCACTTTACCGTCACGCTCAAGGAACTGTTCAAGTTCGAGCGTGGTCGGGGCGGCGGCAGGGCCCGCGCGAGTGACGGAGTATGCCGCAGCGGCGTTTGCACGTCGGGCCGAGGCGACCGGATCAATGCCGTTTAGGAGCGAAGCGATGAAAGCGCCAACGTGCGTGTCGCCCGCTCCATTGGTATCGACGGCATTCACTTCGATGCCGGAAACAGCCTGAGGTTCGTGTCCTGACTCAGCGAGGAGACAGCCCGCTGCCCCTAAGCGGATGACAACACCCCGCTCGTTCCCAGTGAGAAGCGCGGCGAGGCGTCTCGCCGCGATCATGGGGTCGCTTTCGCCCGTCATGATTGTGGCTTCGCGAGAATTTACACTCAACCAGGTGGTTCGCTCGAGCACCGCGTCAAGTACGTACTTGGGAATGTCACCGACGAGTGGGCCTGGGTCGGTCACGACAATAACCTCGGGAGAAATGGCGGACAGCCAGTGCCTGATCGCCGTTGCCTGTGGCTCGGCGAGCAGAACATAGCCTGAAAGGTAAACAGCATCGCCGGCGTGTGCCGTGAGGTGTGAGAGGTGCGCGGAGGTGAGGCGTGACTCGGCACCCACAACGGTGATGAACGTTCGCTCTGCCGTGGCATCGGTGATCGCGATGTCCCATCCGGTGTCGCACGAGGGCTCTGAATGCTGCACGACGTCGATGCCTTCGCGCGCCATCGCGCTGCGGGCAAGGTCCCCGAAGGGGCCTACGCCGTGCATTCCGCCGTAAACAGAGGCCACACCGAGCCTGCTTGCTGCACACATGACGTTGAACCCGGCACCGCCTGCGCGCAAAGCTCCCGAGTGTGCGAGAGCGTCATCGCCTTGTTCAGGGAATGCGTCAACAGCGACAGCCACATCGATGATCGTGTTGCCTACACACATCAATTTCATCGTGCCTACCGCCCCCGCAGGTGAAGGAGTTCATCCGCCACGCTGCCGAGGTCGAGCCGATTAGCGGTGCGAATCTGTTCAACAGCCTCCGGTGGGAAACCGCTCATGCCGTGAATGGCTCCAGCGATTGCTCCCGCCATGGCTGCGATGGTGTCACTGTCACCGCCCTGCGCCGCTGCTGCGAGACAAGATTCCCACGGCCTTCCCTCAAACACCGCGAGGATGCCAAATGCTGCTGGCACCGACTCCTGTGTAGCCAAACTCGTTCCGATGACCTCTCGGATGCGGCGGAGCGAGTCCTTTGGCTCCGTGGGGTCTGCAAGCGAGACAGCTAGTTCAATGCGCTCGGGAATGCTCGCTCCGGCAACCCAGTGACCGTGCTGTTCTCCGATTCGGGCTGCTGCGATGCCGCGCTTCAGCGCTTCGTCGAGGGCCGCACCGTCGATGCCTGCACTCACGGCGGCGGCAACCGCGCTCGCCCCAGCGAGAGCAATTCCCGTGTTGTGGGTGACGGCACTCGCTTCGATGACGCGAGCCACAAGCGCGTTGAGGTCGCTCGAGTCCATGATTATGCCGACGGGAGTAACCCGCATTGCGGCACCGTTCGTCGCTCCGCTGCGGCCAGCCTCTTCGACGGGAGTGCCCGCGATGACGGCGGCGACGGCGGCCCTCGTAGACGGGCCCAGTAGGTCGAGAGAGCCTCTGGCCTTCATGTCAACTTCCCACGCGACAAGAGAACGTGCGAACTTCTCCTGATCGATGTGCCCGTCACCCTCGACCAATGCGCGGGCCAGTAGCAGCGCCTGCTCAGTGTCGTCGGTGATGCTGCCAGCAGGCATTCCCGCCGCGATCGGATGATTCAGCGCAGCAGATTCGAACCCGGAAAGTTCACCGAACTGTTGAACCACCTGCGACGGTGAAAGCATCTGGGTCGGCATGCCGAGGGCATCGCCGATGGCAAGCCCATACAGAGCGGCGGTAGCGCGATCACTCTGATTCGTCATCGATCCTCCGCCCCGTCAGCTTCTGGCCTGAATGCCAACGTACTCTCAGCCCAGTGTTTCGATAACCTCATCGACGGTCGTGATCTCGATGAGGGGCGCAAAGAGCGCCATCGCATCGAGCGCACGCTGATGGTCTTCGGGGCTGAGACCTGCGCACGCATCGGACACCACTCGAATGTGTACTCCGGCATCCGCCGCGGGGATCGCTGTGGAGATTACGCAGCAGTCCGTGGAGACCCCCACGAGAACCATCTCGTTGCTGCCACCCATTGCGGCACGGAGATCGTCGCCCCACTTGCCGAAAGTGGGAGCATCGACCACGGTGTGACCCGCGGTGTCAAATGCTGCCGCCATATCGTTGAGGTGCCCGGCACCCAAGGCGAACGGCCACATCTTGTAGTAAGGAACCCAGGCGCCTTCCGGCTTCTCGGGCGCAATGAATCTCGTGTAGATGACCCGATCACCGAATGCGTGGATGAGGCGCAGCACGGCCGGTGTGATGGCATCAAAGTCTGGCGTGCACCATTGGCTTTTCTTGTCACCGAAGATCACCTGCATGTCGATGACGACGAGCCACGGTGTATCGCCCGTGACTGGCTGCACTGATAACGAGGCAGACATTAGTGCGAGACTGCTGCTGGTGTGACGTCGATCGGCGCTGCCTCCTGGCGGCGCACATGGTTGCGGCTGAAGATAAGCACACTGAAGTAGCCGATGACGAGTGCGACGAGAACGCCGAGGTTCGCACCGGCCCAGGCGCCCTCCCGCCCGCCGAGGCCGACGATATCAAGCAAGTAGCCCTGCCACTTCACCCATTCAGGGCCGTAGGCGTTGAACACGAGGCCCCAGCCAACGACGGTGCCAACGACCAGTGTCGCCAAAGACACCCAATTGAACGCGCCATATCGGCCCTTCGAGTTGAACAGATCGGCATCCGCGTAGTCTTTGCGACGAAGCGTCATGTCGGCGAGGAAGATTCCGCACCACACAGCGATCGGAACACCAAGGGTGATCAGGAACGCTTGGAAAGGACCAATGAAGTCGCCCGCGAAGAACACCATGTAGATAGTGCCAATAATCATCAGGATGCCATCGATCAACGCAGCGACCCAGCGAGGCATGCGAAACCCCACGCTCAACAGGGCAAGGCCAGATGAGTAGATGTCGAGCACAGCCCCGCCAATGAGGCCAAGCACGGCGACAATGGCGAAGGGAATCAGGAACCAGACGGGAAGGAGCTCAGCGAGCGCGCCAATCGGGTCGGCTCCGATTGACTCACTGAGCGCAGGAGAAGATCCCGCGAGCAGCAGACCGAAGATGACCAAGATGATCGGGGCGAGAGCCGAGCCAAACGTCGTCCATCCCACGACTGCCTTGCTGGAGGAAGTACGCGGGAGGTATCGAGAATAGTCTGCCGCGGCCTGCACCCAGCCGAGGCCGAATCCGGTCATCATGAAGACGAATCCACCGATGATCTGCTCGATTCCACCCCCCGGAATTGCCGCCACCGCAGCAAAGTCGATGTGGTTGAAGACGAGGGCGATGTAGATCACCGTCAGCAGACCAGTGACGATGGTGATGATTGTCTGCATGCGCATAATGAGAGCGAACCCGAAGATGCCGCCGCCGATGATGAGCGCGACAATCACGACCAGCGTGATGATCGTTGTCGTCACACCGGTGTCGACTCCGAGCGTGCCGAGCACTGTTGTCGTGGCGATCACTGCGAGGGTTGCGAGAACCGTCTCCCAACCGACCGTGATGAGCCACGCAATGAAGGAGGGCAGCTTGTTGCCTTGCACTCCAAAGGCTGCGCGGCTGAGCGTCAAGGTGGGAGCAGAACCTCGCTTACCCGCGAGTGAAATAAAACCACAGAAGAGGAATGAAACGACAATTCCCACAATCGCGATTCCGGTGGCCTGCCAGAAAGACACTCCGAAGCCGAGAAGAAACGAGCCGTAACTCATACCGAAGATCGACACGTTGGCCGCAAACCATGGCCAAAACAGTGAACTTGGGTTGCCCTTTCGTTCGCTCTCATCAATCGGATTGAGCGCGTTGGTTTCGATGCTCAATGCGCTCACTTTTGGTATTTCGGATGTGGCGCTCACTCGAGTGCTCCTCAGATAGCCGGAAAGCGGGACGTGGTCTGGTGCAAGAATCCCGATGGCTCACAGGGTATCGGTTCGGATGGTTGCGCGTCCATGGGCGATGTCAGCCGTAACCTTGACCCATGGAGTTTCCGGTCGCCAAAGGTTTTGCCTCCCGCCTCATCGTGCTCGACGAGGTGGCGTCAACCAACGATGATCTCACCGCCAGAGCGGCTGCAGAAGCTCTACCTGAGTTCACTGTTGTCGCCACCACAACCCAGACGGCAGGCCGTGGCAGATTGGGGCGAACATGGCAAGCACCCCCCGGCACTTCCCTCGCTGTCTCCGTGCTTTTACACCCACAGCAGGAGCACCTTCACAACGATCTTTACGGCTGGCTGCCACTCATCGCAGGGCTCGCCATGTCGCGCGCGGTGAGCCACGTGCTTCCCGGTCGCGACGTGTCCCTCAAGTGGCCAAATGATGTGCTCATTGAGACGAAGAAGGTTTCTGGACTTCTGTGCGAGCTGATGCCCACCGGTTCCGTCGTCGTGGGGGCTGGCGTCAATCTGACAATTCCGGCGGATGCCCTGCCGGTTCCTACCGCAACATCGCTCATGCTGATGGGTGCGGCTTCCCCCGCAGAGGAGCTCGCTGACCTCGTTCTCGCGAACTATCTTCGCGAACTCGCTGAGCTGTGGAAGCAGCTCACAGCGGGAAGTGGTCTCGAGAGCCTGCACGGCATCCGAAGTGCAGTGAGCGCCGCCTGCAGCACGCTGGGCAAACCAATTCGGCTCTCACTGCCCGAGGGAACCGAAGACTATGGCACCGCTCTGAACCTCGATGATGCCGGGCGACTTCGCGTGAAGCGGGATGCGGATGGCAGTGTGCAGAATGTCGCCGCCGGCGATGTCACGCACCTGCGGTATGAATAGGTAATGCCAACGACGAGCGAAGGTAACGCGACGCAGGAGACGGAGCATCTCATCGCCTCCATGCGTTCGCATGGTCGAGCCCTTTTTTGGCCGACAATTGTGCTTATCGGGTCCTTAGGTGCCACAAGCTACTTTTATGGGCGTCTGCCAGAAACGTGGCAGAACATTGGCATTTTGGTCGCGGGCGTGTTCCTCATCATCGCCCTGTGGCTGCTGCCGCTTCTCGCATGGCTTGGCCGTCGATACACGATCACCACGCGACGCATCGTACTGCGCCGAGGCTTCTTTGTACGAGTGCGCCAAGAGCTACTGCACAGCCGCGGGTACGACATCACGGTGCGAAAGAATGCGCTGCAAAGCATGTTCGGCAGTGGTGATGTGCAAATCAATACCGGCCTTGAGCATCCCGTGGTGATGAGAGATGTTCCCGGTGCCGATGTCGTGCAAGGTGCGCTTCACGACCTCATGGAACGCAGCATCAATCCGATAGCGGCCAGGAGACAAGCCTCGGAATCTGCTGCCTCCGACGAAACAACCGCGTGGGGCAGCCGCTAACTGTTTAAGCTGCGTCAGTCGGCAGCGGGCACGGAGCTTGGTGTCGACTCCGTCATCACCTTGTGTTCGCGCGCGGGGTGAAACACCCACCCGCGATAAAGTAAAAATCGAAAAACGGTGCCGAGCGCAAGACCAATGACGTTCGATGAGATGTTGTCCGCGAGTAGAGAAGTGAAGCCGAGCACGTAATGGGAGACCCACAAGCACGCGAGTCCGATGAGCATTCCACCCACGCTCACGAGTGCGAACTCGAGCCCCTCACGTGCGGCGCGTGGTCTGCGGTGCAGGCGAAAAGTCCAATATCGATTGCCGATCCAGTTCACCACGATGGCGATCGACGTGGAGATCACTTTGGCGATAACCGGCCCCTCGTGGAGTACCTCAGGCGACAGTACGGTGATGCGCAGAAGGTTGAAGATAGCAACATCCACCACGAGCCCGATTCCGCCGACCATGGCGAATCGAAGCAGTTGAGTGATGAACGCTTTCACGGGACCTCCGCGTGGCGCACCGGGGATGCGCAAAGATAGACAAGGGCGGTACGAATTGTACCCACTCACCTTGACATCCACGCTGGGAATGCGGAACGGAGCACGCACATGAAGGTAGGTGTCATCGGTGGCGGGCAGCTCGCCCGCATGATGATCCCCTCAGCCATCAACCTCGGAATCGATTTGCGCGTTCTCGCGGAAAGCGAAGGAATGGCGGCCAGCATGGCGGCCACGCAGGTTGGCGACTACCGGGACGTGCGCGAGGTTTTGCGGTTTTGCTCTGACGTTGACGTAGTGACATTCGATCATGAACACGTGCCACAGTCTGTTCTTCGGGCCATTGTCGACGCTGGAATTCCTGTGCATCCAGGGCCGGATGCTCTGCTCTACGCGCAAGACAAACTCCTGATGCGCGAAAAGCTCGGCGAACTGGGAATTCCCATGCCCCGCTGGGCAGCGGTAGAAGATGAGCGGGAACTTGACGCGTTTCTTGCCGAGAACGGTGGTGCCGCTGTGGTCAAAACAGCGCGAGGCGGCTACGACGGCAAAGGCGTGCGCGTGGTTCGAGCCGGTCGTGACGCTGAAGACTGGTTTGCGGCGCTCGCTGAAGACGGCAACGGTGGCGCCCTTCTCGCGGAGGAGCTCGTGCCGTTCCGCCGCGAACTTGCACAGTCTGTCGCCAGAAGGCCATCAGGGCAGATCGCGGTGTGGCCGCTCGTGGAGAGCGTCCAGCGCGAGGGTGTGTGCGCTGAGGTCATCGCGCCTGCGCCATCGTCTACAGAAAGCCTTTCTGCGACGGCGGCAGATGTCGCAGTAACGATTGCGAAGGGCCTTGACGTTACTGGAGTGATGGCCGTCGAACTCTTCGAGACGCCGGAGGGGAGCATCCTCGTCAACGAACTCGCCATGCGACCGCATAACTCTGGGCACTGGAGTATCGAAGGTTCGGTCACGAGTCAGTTTGAGCAGCACCTGCGCGCCGTGCTCGACCTACCTCTCGGGGCGACAGCATCAACGGCGGAATGGGCGGTCATGATCAACGTGCTCGGCGGCCCAGAGGGGGGCACCATGGCCGACAGGTATCCGAAGGTTCTCGGCGACTACCCCGTGGCCAAAGTGCACAACTATGGCAAGTCTTCTCGTCCAGGTAGAAAGATTGGTCACGTGACGGCGACGGGCAACGATCTTGATAACCTCACCCGTGATGCGCGTGCCGCAGCCGCCCACTTGAGTGAGTGACGTTTAGCATAGAACCCATGCCTGAACCTCTTGTTGCGGTCGTGATGGGCTCTGATTCCGACTGGTCGGTGATGAGCGATGCGGTCGCCGTGCTCGCGGAGTTTGGTGTGCCAACAGAAGTCGATGTGATCTCTGCCCACCGCACACCAGAGAAGATGATCGCGTGGGGCAAAGCCGCCGCTGGCCGGGGGCTTCGCTGCATCATCGCGGGCGCAGGTGGCGCAGCGCATCTGCCCGGCATGCTCGCCTCTGTGACGACGCTTCCCGTCGTGGGGGTGCCGGTTCCGCTCGCCAAACTCGACGGCCTTGACTCCCTTTTGTCGATCGTGCAGATGCCTGCAGGCGTTCCTGTCGCCACGGTGTCCATCGGTGGCGCGCGTAATGCCGGTCTCCTCGCCATCCGCATGCTCGCCGCGACCGACGCACATCTCACCAAGCAGCTCGCAGAGTTCGCCCGCAGCCTCGAGCACTCTGTCGAGGCGAAGAGCGCGGCCCTCAAGTCAACGCTGTGAGTGCCATGAGTCCGGTGCGGTACCCGGATTCTTCGTCGCAACAGGTGATGACGAAGCGCGCGTGGTGGCTCGTCGCCCTCAACTTTCTTATTCCCGGTTCTGCGCAACTGATTGCGGGGCAGCGAGGGCTCGGCAAAATCGGCGTTACCGCGACCTTTGTGTTGTGGGGCACCGGCGTTGTCGGTCTACTTCTGTTCTGGTTGTGGCCGGTGGCGATCTACTCGATCGTGTCAAACCCGATCGTTCTTTTTGTTGCGCAGTGGCTCCTCGTGGCGTACGTGGTGCTGTGGATCGTTCTCACGCTTGACACACTTCGGCTCGTGCGGCTCATCAAAACTTTTCCGCACTCGCGCATTGCCATCGCCGTGTTTGCGATCGTCGGCCTCGTGGCCACTGGCGGTGTTGCCGGATACGGATCGACGGTTGCCGGCGCGGCGCGTTCGGCGATCTCCGCGGTATTTGATGGCGGAACCATCGAACCACCTGTGAACGGCAGGTACAACATTCTGCTGCTGGGTGGTGACGCTGGTCCCGACCGTGAAGGGCTGCGACCCGACAGCATCTCGGTCGCCAGCATTGACGCTAAGACGGGTGCCACGGTCATTATCGGCATACCCCGCAATATGGAAGAGATCCGGTTCGTTAATGGATCGCCGCTGTACGACCTGTTTCCGAATGGCTACGACTGCGGTGACGACTGCCTCGTCAGCTACCTCTATACGGAGGCTGAGAACAACCCGGAGCTGTACCCGGAGGCTGAGAAGAACGGCAGCAACCCTGGAATCGAAGCAATGCGTGATGCCGCAGAAGGCATCACGGGCCTCACTCTTCAATACTTCGTGCTCATCGACATGCAGGGTTTCTCTGACCTCATCGACGCGCTCGGTGGAATTACGATTAATATTCCCGAAGAGACCGCACTTGGTGGCTCTGATCCGGGTGCCGTCCCTTTCGCAATTCTCGAAACTGGCGAGCAGCAGCTGGATGGGTTCACGGCGCTCTGGTACGCGCGCACCCGTTACGAAAGCACTGACTACGCGAGGATGACGCGTCAACGCGATGTGCAAGAAGCCCTCCTCCGTCAGTTCAATCCCGCGAATGTTCTGAGCAAGTTCGAGGATGTCGCCCGCGCTGGGTCTCAAGTAGTCGTCACCGATATCCCGTCAACTATGCTCGGCCCTTTCGTGGACTTGGCATCGAAGTCTCGCAAGCTTCCCGTGACCAGGTTGGATCTCGTTCCCGAGCGGTTCAATCCAGCGTTCCCGGACTACGACCTCATTACTCAGGCCATCGCGGAGGCGCTGGAGCAGAGCTCGCCAACAACCGCACCCTAATTCCTACCCTGGCCGCGTGTTGCACTAACAGCACCTTTGACGGAGTGATCTTTGAGAGAGAGCCCTTTGATCAACGGCCGACAGATCAAAGATCGGCGTGCAGTTGCCACACTTTCTGCGCGGAGTCACGCCAGCTAAACGCTTTCGCGCGATCCAACCCGGCGAATCGAAGCTTCTCAGCAAGCACCGAATCGTTGACGACGGCAGCGATCGCGGCAGCGAGCCTGCCCGGGTAACCGTCTGCATCCTCAAGCGGCACGGTGACACCGGCGTCGGCCGCGACTTCAAGCACTGCCGGGTCGTCCGAGTGCACGACCGGTGTTCCGAAGTGGAATGCTTCAACGACGGGTAACCCGAAACCCTCTGCGAGGCTGGGAAACACAAATACTGTGGCACGGTCGAGCACCACAGCGAGGTCGGCATCGGCGAGGAATCCTAGAGTGCGCACTCTGCCCTCTGGCAGTCCGGCTTCTGCCGCGATGGAAGCCACGCTGACGCCATCCCAGGAGTCGGGGCCCACGATGATGAGTGGAAGATCAACAGCATCCGGATGGGTGAGCGAGCTCATGAGCTCCCTCAATCCTTTTCGGGGTTTCAGCGACCCCACACTCACGATGTATCGCTCAGGGAGGTTGAAGCGTGCCGCTCGAACATCCGCGTCAATCGGCACTTCGAGTTTGGAGCTCACGGCTCCACCGATCACGCGAAGGCGGTCGCCAAAATTGAAGCGCTCACCAAGTTGTGCGGCAACCGCATGGCTGGGAACGACGACAGAGTCTGCGAATCGGTACGCACGCTTGGTCATCGCTTTCTGCCAGGAGACCAGGTTTCGGGGCAACGTCTCAGGGCGAGTCCACGAGACGGCGTTGTGTATCGTCACGACGACCTGATCTGATTCATTATTAAGGCGATCGTGTTTGCGCAGTGGGGCGAGCAGGCTCGTTGAATGCAGCATTCCCTTGCCCCTGATCCCACCGAGTCCCAGTCGCCAAGCTGCTTCACGGGCTGGGCGGGAGAGTTTGCTTTGGTGAATTTCGGCGATACCCGGCAAGAGCATCCGCAGTTTCTCCTCCTGGCCAGAAGTGATTTTTGACACGATCGCCGCGACGTCGCATCCCTGAGGCGCCACGTGAATGAGTTGACGCGTGAGCTCTTCCGTGTAGCGGCCAACACCTCTGGACCGCACGGTAGCCATGGGGTCGACAATTACGTTGAGTGTGGTCATACGCCGTGCAGCACCCCGTGTGCGGTTGCGTCGGTGAGGGCGTCGCGCCAGTCGCGAATCGGCTCCATGCCGCCTCGCCGCCAAGCGTCATGACCCAGCACCGAATAGGAAGGTCTGGGAGCGGGGCGCACGAATGCTGCACTTGAGGTGGGCAGCACCCTCTCCGGGTCGAGCCCCACAGCTCGAAAGATCTGTTTCGTGAACTCGAACCACGTTGTCTGTCCGCTGCTCGTGGCGTGGTAAATACCTGGGGCGAGGTTGTTCTCCAGCATCTGCACGATCTGTCGCGCGACATCCATCGTCCAGGTTGGCTGGCCGAGCTGGTCATCCACGACGCTGACAGTGTCGTGGGATGCCGCAAGCCGCAGCATGGTCTTCGCGAAGTTCGGGCCGTGCACTCCATAGGTCCACGCCGTGCGCACCACATAAGTTGCGTCGGGGTTCAGCGCGAGCGCGAGTGCTTCGCCTTCGGCCTTCGTGCGTCCGTACGCGGAGATCGGATGGCGGGGAGCATCCTCGGAATAAGGCTCCGTCGCCGATCCGTCAAACACATAGTCGGTAGAAACTTGCACGAGCTTTGCGCCGTGTTCGGAGGCGGCCCGCGCGAGATTAGCTGCGCCGGTGGCGTTCACCGCAAACGCAGCATCTTCGTTGGTTTCGGCGTCATCTACTTTTGTATACGCGGCGCAATTGATCACGACGTCGTGGCCGTCGACGGCGTGCTCAACCGCATCGCGGTCGCTCACGTCAAGGTCATCACGGCCGAGCGCTGTGACCGATTGACCGGCCAGAATCTCGCGAAAGTCTGCGGCGAGCATGCCGTTAGCGCCGGTGATCAAATATCGCATTCTTACTGGCCTTGTGCCTGGTAGCGGGACTCAGTGGCATCTTTCTGCGGTGCCCACCATGGCTCATTGTTGCGGTACCACTCAATGGTCGCGGCCAAACCCGCGTCAAAGTCTGCGTAACGCGGCTCCCAGCCCAGCTCGTTTCGCAGCTTCGTGAAGTCGATGGCATAGCGAAGGTCATGGCCAGGTCGGTCGGTGACGTGATCGTAGGAATCCTGCGGCCGGCCCAACTGAGTGAGAATCATCTCAACGACGTCTTTATTGTTTTTCTCTCCGTCGGCGCCGATCAGATAGGTCTCTCCGATGCGACCTTTCTCAAGAATGGTGAGTACGGCGGAGGAGTGGTCGTCGGCGTGAATCCAGTCGCGCACGTTCTCACCGGTGCCATAAAGCTTCGGGCGCTCGCCGCGTAGCACATTGGTGATCTGGCGTGGGATGAATTTCTCCACATGCTGGTACGGCCCGTAGTTGTTGGAGCAATTTGAGAGCGTGGCTTGCACCCCGAATGATCGCACCCACGCGCGCACGAGAAGATCGCTGCCCGCTTTGGTCGAGGAATAGGGGCTCGACGGGTTGTAAGGGGTGTCTTCTGTGAAGCGAGCGGGGTCATCCAGCTCGAGGTCGCCGTAGACCTCGTCAGTGGAGATGTGGTGAAAACGGATGCCGTGCTTGCGCGCCGCCTCCAGCAGTGTGAACGTACCGATGATGTTTGAGTCTAGAAATGGTCGAGGATCATCCAGCGAGTTGTCGTTGTGACTTTCCGCTGCATAGTGCACGACAGCGTCGTGCTGGCCGAACAGGTCGTCCATGAGCGCAGCATCGCAGATGTCGCCCTTAACGAAGGCGAATCGGTCTTCTGGGAGCCCCTCAAGCGATGCGAGGTTGCCCGCATAGGTGAGCTTGTCGACCACGGTGACAGTGTGGTCGGTCTCAGAGAGCACATAGTGCACAAAGTTTGAGCCAATAAATCCGGCACCGCCGGTGACGAGGAGTTTCACACGTCGATGCTACGCGACCTAACGCCACAGTTCCTCTGCGCGCTGGGCAGGGCTGGCATCACACGGCTTCAGTGAACTTCTTCTTGACCCGGGCGGGGAAGCTATTGTGATTATGAGCATGTGGCCAAACCAGCTTGGTCGTCAGGGTGCAAAGGATGGATGGGTAAGGCATGGGGCGGAATCCTCTCATTCATTGTGCAGCCAGGTTCAGCCCTAGACAGCGGCTGTCTGGCGTAGCGCTGTATGCGGGGGCAAATTTTGGCGGAACGGCTTAAATGAGTGGGTCACCAAGAAGGGCGCTGTTGGTCTCCCCACGCTTCTTTGGCTACGAACAAGAGATCCTCGATGAACTCGCGCGCCAGGGACTTGATGCAGTGTTCGTTGATGAACGCCCCTCAAACTCTTCTTTACTCAAGGCCATCTATCGCGTCAATGTTCGCGCGACAACGAATCAGGTTGAAAGATATTATCGGCGAGTTGCGCGCAGCATTCTGTGGCATGATCTCGACCTCGTCTTGGTCATCAGGGGTGAAATAGTACCGCCATGGTTTCTGACACTCGTTCGCTCGGAGGCGCCAGACGCGACCATCGTTTTCTATACGTGGGACTCGGTGAAGAACAGCCCGAATTTCACGAAGCTCCTTCCGTCGTTTGATTACCTCTTCAGTTTCGACGCGGATGCTCAGGCTGTCGATGATCGATTCCGCATCAAGCACCTTTTCTACTCGCCCTCCTTCCATGCGCTAGGAAATGACTCCCAACGGCGTTTCGAGGGTTCGTTCGTCGGAACTTTACACTCTGGCCGATATGCATTTGCTCAGAGAGTCTTCAGCTCATTTGAATCGAGTTACACATACTTTTTCGTTCAAGCCCGCTGGTATTTTGCGTTGCGGCGCATTTTTGATCGCAGGTATCGTGCGGTTCCGCGTCATGACGTCACCTTCTCTAAATTGAGACGTTCGCAAGTCGCTGAGGTTTTCCGAAACTCTCTTGCCGTGCTGGACATGCAACACGAGGACCAGTCCGGGCTCACCATGCGTACCTTCGAAGTTCTGGCGTCTGGCGCGTATCTGATCACGACAAATACGTCGATTCACAACACACCGTTGATGGCTACTGGCCGCGTCATTGTTGTCGATGAGCACGTCGATCCACTACAACTTGTCGCCTCGATTCGTGCACTTCCTGTTCCTCACGACGCCCCTGACGGGTTTGAAGAATACTCGCTGAGCGCGTGGGTGCGTGGTTTTGTTGAGCTTGTTGGTCCGAAAGTAAACCCGTCGTGAACGTCTCGGTCGCACTCTGTACCCACGAGGGTTCGCGGTTCGTAAAGGAACAGGCCGAGAGCATCTTGCAGCAGACGGTCGTGCCTGATGAAGTCATATTGTCTGATGACGCGTCAAGCGATCACACTGTCGAGTTGGTTGAGTCTGTGTTCGCGGGGCGCAACGACGTTCGACTGCGGGTTCTGCGCAATGAGAAGCCTCTTGGGGTAGTGGCAAATTTTCAGCAGGCAGCCTTGGCGGCGACGGGTGACATTATTTTCCTCAGCGACCAGGACGACCGCTGGCGACCAGAAAAGGTGGAGCGAATGCTCGCCGAATTCGCTTCGCGACCTCAGCTTCTGCTGCTGCATTCTGATGCGCTCCTCGTGGATGAACACGGAGCGAGCCTTGGAGTGACGCTTTTTGATTCACTCGACGTTTCTGACAATGAGGTTTCCAACATTAAGTCTGGGAACGCGTTCGGTGTGCTCCTGCGCAGGAATCTGGCTCTTGGGGCGTCGATGGCGTTCCGAAGGCAACTGTTGGAGATTGCCGTTCCTTTCGGGGATGCGTGGGTTCATGATGAGTGGCTGGCTATTGTTGCGGCCGCGCACGGGGAAGATGCCATCGATTTGATCGAGGAGCAACTTCTGGACTATCGACAGCACAGCAATAACCAGATAGGTGCGCGAAAGCGGTCCGCATCGGCGAAGATTGCGCGATTGCGTGAGTCACGTCAGCTGCGCAATGAGCGCTTGAGGCGTGGATCGGAACAGTTGTTGGGTCGACTTGTCGAGAGCGGCACTAAGAAAGAGATCCTGGTTGCGATAGAACAAAAGGTGGCACATGAGCGGGTTCGCTCGGGGTATCCGACTTCCCGTTGGCGGCGAGTTGGTCCGATTGTGAGGGAGCTGCGAACAGGTCGATACGCATTAAGTGGTCGCGGTTGGATGGGCATCATTGCTGACGTAGTTCAGCCAGCGGCATGACGCGCGAGTCCTCGCGTGTCAGTACAGATTGGGTCGCTGCGGTCATGTCGAACCAAGCCCGTCACCGCCATGAGCCTTCGTCTTCAGAGTAGAATCTGATGTGACCACGCAACCCTAGAACTAGACCTAGGCTAGATTGATCTGCGGCCACTTGGTGCCCTGAGGTTGAGGTGTAATGCGATATTTGAGAGAAGTGCTCGCTTCTCGTGAGCTTCTCGCGAACCTCACCCTGCGCGAAATCCGGGGCAAGTATAAGCGCACAATTTTTGGACAGTTGTGGTCGCTCGCAAACCCCCTCGCGCTGATGATCATTTACACGTTTGTCTTCGCCTTCATTTTTCGCATTAAGCCTGATCCGGGGGATCCAAGTGGGCTCAACCTCTTCGCACTCTGGTTGCTGTGTGGCCTCTTGCCATGGACCTTCACAGCCAATGTGATCACTCAGGGTCTTGCCTCGCTGGTCGCGAACGCAAACTTGATTCAGAAGGTGTCGTTTTCTCGTATCGTTCTCCCACTCTCACTTGTTGGGTCTGTCGGATATAACTGGCTTTTCGAGATGCTCGTTTTGATCATCGCGTTGAGCGTTGTCGGCGGCTTCGTTCTTCCATGGATCCCACTTGTTCTCGTGATCATGCTGCTGTTGGCGTTGTTTGCTGCCGGACTCGCACTAATGCTTTCTGTTGCGAATGTTTACTTTCGGGATACTGAGTATTTCTTAACGATCATCCTGCAGTTCTGGCTGTACCTGACACCGATTATCTATCCGGCGAAGATGGTTGACGAGCAGTCTGCGACGCTCGGTGGCCTTTTCGGAACGCCCATCACTATTGCTGACATCTATCACTTGAATCCGATGGAGCATTTCATCAACGTGTTTCGACAACTTCTCTACGACAACCGCTGGCCCGACCCGCAAGAATGGCTCATCTGCGCGCTGTGGGCTCTCGGTTCTTTCACTATCGGCATGTGGGTCTTCCGTAGAAAAGAGCGAAATCTGGCGGAGTTGCTATGAGCGAGATCGCAGTACAGGTAGACCATGTGAGCAAGAGCTTCCGCATGTATCACGAGCGAAACCAGACCTTCAAAGCGGCCATTATGCGGGGGCGAACGTCAGTTCATGAGGATTTCTGGGCGCTCAAAGACGTCACATTCGATGTTCCCGCCGGCTCAACTTTTGGCTTGATCGGAAGCAACGGTTCTGGCAAATCAACCCTGCTGAAGTGTCTCGCTAACATTTATCACCCGAACATGGGTTCAATCACTCACTTCGGTAAAATCGCGGCGATGCTTGAGGTCGGTTCTGGGTTTCATACAGAACTGTCGGGGCGAGAGAATATTTTTCTCAACGGCTCAATTCTGGGCATGAAGAAGAAGGAGATTGCCGCGAAGTTTGATGAAATTGTGGCTTTTTCTGGTGTCGAGAAATTCATTGATCAGCCAGTAAAGAATTACTCCTCCGGGATGTATGTTCGCTTAGGATTCGCCATCGCGATTAACGTTGATCCGGACATTCTTGTAGTTGACGAAGTGCTTGCCGTGGGCGACGCGGAGTTCCAAGAGAAGTGTTTCCAAAAGTTCCGCGATTTCAAGAATGCGGGCAAGACGGTCATCCTCGTCAGCCACTCGATGGGCACGGTGCGGGAAATGTGTGATCAGGCAGCGTGGCTGAGTCACGGAGAGCTGTTGGCTGTCGGTGACGCGGGGGCAACAATCGATGCGTACCTCGGATCACTTTCGGGTGAAGCAGTCTGACATGCTTCGTCGCGGCACGATGGTTTCCGTCGCCCTGTGCACTCATAACGGCGAACAGTTCATCGCAGAGCAGCTCCTGAGTATTCTTTCGCAAAGCACGCCGCCTGCGGAGATCATCATGTCTGATGACGCGTCAACTGATGCCACCGTGGAGCTAGCGCAAGGTGTGGTGGCGACCTTTCTCAGCGAGAATCCGGAGATCACCACGAGGTTTCGTATTCTAGAAAATGTGCGCCCCCTGGGCATCGCTGCAAATTTTGAGCGGGCTATCAGCGAGTGCAGTGCAGACGTGATTGCACTGAGCGATCAAGATGACGTGTGGGCTTTGCGCAGATTAGAACGCCTTGCCACAGTGTTTGAAGGCAGGCCGGAACTCCTCCTTCTCCACAGCGACGCTCAACTCGTCGATGAAAGTGGCTCACCGTTACCGAACACACTTTTTGAAGCGCTTGAGATCTCGAAAACCATGCGTGATGAAATCCATGGGGGTGGCGCGTTCGCGCTCTTGATGAAGCGAAACTTAGTTACCGGTGCGACTGCCGTATTCCGGCGATCATTGTTCGAACTAGCCACACCGTTTCCCGCGCATTGGGTCCACGATGAGTGGCTGGCCATCGTGGCGGCAGCGCTGGGGCAACTCGACGTGATTGACGAGCAGCTCATCAACTACCGGCAGCATGGTTCAAATCAGATCGGCGTTCGCAAGCTTTCGGTGATGGCGAAAATCCGCAGGCTGAGGGAACCTGGTGCGGCGCGCAACCTCAGCCTTCTGGAGCGGGCGACGGCACTGGCTGACCGATTTGTGGCGATGAGTGATGTGATCCCGCAGGCGCACGTAGACGCTGCGCTTCTCAAACTGACGCATGAACGCAGGCGCTCAAGTCTCAGTGTTCATCGATTTCGTCGGCTGGTCCCTATTGCGCGCCAGCTTGCGCGGGGGGACTATTCTAGATTCGGCAAGGGGCGCCTCGATGCCCTTCGTGATCTCACTCAGCCACTTGTGGTTGACCGGTAGGATAGTCTGCGTGAAGATTCGCGAACTCTCCATTTCTGGCTCTTTCGAGATCACGCCGACTCTCCGTGAAGACGATCGCGGTGTTTTTCTCGAATGGTATCGTCACGACCTTCTCGAGCAGTCTGTCGGTCACTCCCTTGACCTAAGGCAAGCGAATATCTCTGTTTCTCGAAAGGGTGTCGTGAGAGGAATCCACTTCGCCGATATCCCGCCGGGACAAGCCAAATACGTCACTGCCACAAACGGCGCGGTTCTTGACTTTGTCGTCGATATCCGGGTGGGCTCACCCACTTTCGGCCAGTGGGATTCAGTGAGGTTAGATTCCGTCGATCGGAAGGCAATTTACCTCGGTGAAGGGTTGGGTCACGCTTTCGTCGCCCTCACAGATGATGCAACGGTGAGTTATCTCGTCTCCGATACGTACAACGCGCCGAGAGAACATGGAATAAACCCATTAGACCCAGAGATTGGCTTAGTCTTTCCCGCCGAAGCCGGCCCGCCTCTACTTTCTCCCAAGGACGTCGAAGCCCCGTCTCTCGCGGAGGCCGCGCACAGCGGCTTGTTGCCGAAATGGGAAGACGTTCGCTCGTTCTATCAGTCACTCGCCACGAAGGAGCGCTAGCTCGTGCGCGGAATCATACTGGCAGGTGGCTCTGGCACCAGATTGTGGCCCATCACGCGGGGAATTTCGAAACAATTGATGCCCATATACGACAAGCCAATGATTTATTATCCGCTGTCTACGCTCATGATGGCGGGCATCAGGGAGATCCTGATCATCACGACGCCAGAGTACAACGAGCAGTTTCGAGCGTTGTTGGGTGACGGAAGCGACTTGGGCATCAGCTTGGAGTACGCGGTTCAAGCGTCGCCGGATGGCCTTGCGCAGGCTTTTACGATTGGTAAAGATTTCGTGGGAGACGAAAGTGTCGCCCTCGTTCTCGGCGACAATATTTTCCACGGAGTCGGATTGGGTAAGTCCCTTAGAGCACACGGTGATATCGATGGTGGTTTGATCTTCGCCTACCATGTCTCCAATCCTTCCGACTACGGAGTGGTCGAGTTTGATGATGACATGATTGCCGTCTCCATAGAGGAGAAGCCGGTGAGGCCCAAAAGTAACTACGCGATTCCCGGCCTATATTTCTATGACAATTCAGTTCTCGAGATTGCCAAAACTATTAAGCCAAGCGCCCGTGGGGAGCTCGAGATCTCCACAGTGAACGAACATTATCTCCATGCGGGAAAACTGCAGGTTCAGGTACTGGATCGTGGCGTCGCTTGGCTCGATACCGGAACATTCGAATCCATGATGCAGGCGTCTGAGTATGTACGAGTTATTGAGGATCGCCAAGGCTTCAAAGTCGGCTGTATCGAAGAAATTGCGTGGCGTGCGAGCTGGATAAGCGATGAGCAACTTGGCGCATTAGCAACCCCACTCGCGAAAAGCGGATATGGCAAATATTTAGAAGGATTGATCGGAAATATTTCATGAGCGCTGCGGGGACGAGCGGCATTGAGCGTGGCCCGCTGCCAGCACCCACACCAAACGCTGAGACTGGATCGCGCATAAGTATCAGTGAAGCGCTCAAAGGGTCGAACAATTCGCTTGGAATAATCAGACTAATCCTTGCCTCGGTAGTCATTTTTGACCACGCGTTTCCACTAGGCGGACTTGGTCATGACCCTTTTTGGGACTTGACCCGCGGGCAAGCCTCGTTGGGGAGCCTTGCTGTGGCCGGCTTTTTCGCGATCAGCGGCTATTTGATTGCAAAGAGCGGAATGTCTGGGGATGTTGTCCAGTTCATGTGGCGACGAACCTTGCGGATCTTTCCTGCTTATTGGCTAGTGCTTCTGGTCACTGCATTTTTGGTTGCGCCGCTAATTTGGGTTGGCGAAGGAAACTCTTTCTTTGACTTCTTCACGTGGGGGTCGAATGGGCCGTTCCATTACTTTTTTGCGAACTGGTCACTAAATATAGGAACGTACGGGATCCACAACCTGTTAACCGAGACCACTCCCTACGGGCGAATGATCGGCGGGAGTGCGTTTAACGGATCGATCTGGACACTGATCTATGAGTGGAATTGTTACCTGATCATCGGAGTGTTGGTAGCATTCGGCGTCCTGCGAAATGCTCGCATTATGGTTCCCATAATCGCCGCCTTCTTCCTTGTCATGCAGATCGTTGCGGCGGTCAATTTTGGTGCAGTAGCGGCTCTTGTCCCGAAACTGGGCGACCCTTTTACGATCTCGCTGGGCTATACCTTTCTCGTTGGATCAGTGTTGGCCGTCTATTCAAAACAGGTTCCGTTTGATGACCGACTCGGAATATTGGCGGGTATTGTTCTCGTACTTTCGCTGCGCTACGGGGGGTTCTCGACAATAGGAACCGCTGCTGGCGCGTACTTCGTGATGTATCTTGCGGCACGTCTGCCGAGACAATTGCAGTGGATCGGCCAGAAAAATGACTATTCCTATGGCATCTATATCTATGGCTTTCTCGTACAACAAGTGACGGCTTTTCTCGGATGGCACAAGCTCGGATACGTGCCGTACGTAGCGATTGCGCTAGTTCTGTCGTTTGGATGCGCGTGGGTTAGCTGGCACTTAGTAGAAAAGCGTGCAATGCAATTGAAGAGTTGGGGTCCGGGGCGTGGTTGGCAATTTTGGCGTGAACGCGCGCTCACGCGGTTCACAGGAAAGAAGCGCGAGGATGAGTAACGTGAATCTTGGAACAGTATTAGTGACGGGCGGCGCAGGTTTCATTGGTTGCGCATTAGCCAGAAAGCTTGCAGCTGACGCTGACCGATGGGTTGTGCTCGACTCGCTCCACCCGCAGGTGCACAAGGGCTCGCAGCCGCCTCTCGATCTTGTCGACAAGGCCGAACTCGTGGTTGACGACGTAACCGATCCAGCTGCGTGGGATTCCCTCCTTTCAAACGTGCGACCAGATATTGTGGTGCACCTCGCAGCGGAGACGGGAACAGCGCAATCACTTGACGAGGCCAGCCGTCACTCCCGCGCGAACGTTGTAGGCACAACGGAGATGATGGATGCGCTGGGCCGCGCAGGTCATCTTCCGGCTCATGTTGTACTCAGCAGCAGCAGAGCAGTTTACGGTGAGGGTAGTTGGAAGCGGGACACTGGTGAGATTTACCAACCAGGTCAGCGTTCACATGCACAGTTCGAAGCAGGGCAGTGGGACTTTCCCGATTCCACACCGTTGCCCAGCACGGCTCAAAGTACAATTCCGGCACCGACAAGTGTTTATGGTGCGACGAAGCTTGCTCAAGAGAATATTCTTCGAGCTTGGGGTGGGTCTCGCGGGGTGCCCGTAACGGTATTGCGGCTACAGAATGTCTACGGCCCCGGCCAGTCACTCATCAATTCTTACACGGGCATCGTCTCGCTGTTTTCCCAGTGGGCGCGCGAGGGCAAAACCATCCCGCTCTACGAAGACGGCGAGATTGTGCGCGATTTTGTCTTCATTGAGGATGTGGCAGATGCGTTTGTTGCCGCCATCCATGCTGGTCCGGATCACTCTCGCCCAACTCTCGACATCGGCACGGGCGTTGCCAGCACGATTGAAGATATTGCTGTTGCAATTTCTGATTTCTATTCTGCGCCAAAGCCAGTCGTGAACGGAAAGTACCGTGACGGTGATGTGCGTTTCGCAGCATGCGACATCGCGCCGACGCTGACGCAACTTGATTGGAAGCCTCAGTGGTCGCTGGAGGCGGGCGTTGCGGCGTTGCAAGATTGGATCGCCGGGGAGTTGAACGCCGGAGAGGCCGCTAGTGTCTGAACCGCGTTCTCTCTCTGTTCAGTCGGTTCTCTATGGCAATGCTGCCGAGCACATTATGACAGCGGGCTCTGCGATTTCTCACTCAGTGGGTCTGGCGCGTGCCGAGGGTCTGGTCGGCGATTGGGCGCTCGTTCTCGGAGATTGTTCTCCGACTCAGGTCTTCACCGATGACAGCATCGCACCACTTCGGTCGGTTATCGAATCGCATGGCGGGCGTTTGGAATACGTGGTTTTTGGTGAGAACCTTGGCTCTGCGGCTGGGCACAATGCCCTTGCGAAGCGCAGTGATTCCGACATGATGCTCATCCTGAACCCAGATGCACAGGTGTCACCCGATGCTCTGTCAGTGCTGGCGCGGGGTTTGACGTCCGACGTCGGCATCGTCGAGGCGCGGCAGGTTCCTTTTGAGCACCCGAAGGAGTACGAGAAGCACACGGGCAATACGAGTTGGGCTTCGACAGCGTGCGCGCTCACTTCCCGTACTATTTTTAACCGTGTGGGCGGATTCGATAGCGACACTTTCTTCCTCTACTGCGATGATGTGGACTACTCATGGCAGTTGCGGCTTGCCGGTTACCGGGTGGTGTATGAGCCAGCAGCAACGGTTTTTCACGATAAGCGTTTGACGATCGATGGTGATTGGCCTGCATCGCCCGCAGAGGTCTATTACTCGGCGGAGGCTGCCATCTTGATTGCCCACAAATACTCACGTCCGGATTTGGTCAAGAAGACCATTCAACAGTTCCGTAAGCAAGGCGACCCCGCAGTGCTAAAAGCTATTGCTGAGTACGAGTCGCGAAAGCTCGACGACCGACTCCCCACACCGGTGGATGCAAACCACAAGGTCGGTGCATTCATCAAGGGCAACTATGCGGTGCACCGTTTTTAAGGTATTCGCCGCAACGGTGAAAGGAAGGTAGGGGTAATGAAATCGAACAGTCAAAATTCCACCTTCGTTGACATGATCAACGTTGTTGCAACCCGAGAACTCGTGGACCCTGACCTCGCCAAGCACCTCGCCGCGGTGGAGGCATTGCTCCGTGCTGAGAAAGACAACGACCGGCCGTTCTTGACTGTGCTTTTGCGCACACAGGGCCGCCGCCTCGAGCCGCTCAAGGATGCCTTGCTGTGTCTAGCAGCTCAAACGCAACAAGACTTCGAAGTGATAGTGCTGGAGCATGACGCGGCTCCTGATGATGCAGAGCGTGTCAAAGAAGTTGTCGCTCGCCTTGAACCTGGCTTTGCGCAACGCGTCAGCTTGGTGGAGGTTGAGGGTGGTTTGCGTGCGAAGCCGCTAAACGTCGGTATCCAAGCGGCTAACGGGCAGTATGTGGCAGTTTTCGACGACGACGATCTCTTATTCGCAAACTGGGTCGAGGAGTTCCATCACGCGTCTATCGGTGCTGAGGGGCGCATGCTGCGCGCGGTTGTGGCAAATCAGTCTGTTTCTCCCGAGGTGTGGCCCCAAGATCATGACGGGTTTCGCACGTCATCGTGGCCAAAAGCAGAGTTCCCGACGACGTTCAACCAACTAAACCATCTCGTTGTCAACCATTCCCCGTTCATGAGTTGGGCTTTTCCTCGGTCGCTTTTCTTCACTTTTGGGCTTCGTTTCGACGAGGAACTCACTGTGTGCGAGGACTGGGACATGATCCTCCGCGGGTCTTTACTTTGCGGAGTTACTGAGGTTCCGGCACTTACCTCGATCTATCGCCGATGGCAGGATGGCGGGGCTTCTTCTTATTCAGCTCATTCTTTGGAATCGTGGAAAGCGTCAGAGCAGCGTGTGATAGACCGCATCAACAACGGACCGATAATGTTGCCTGCCGGTGCGATGTATCAACTCCGTGATTTGCTTATCTTTACCGAGGCGCTTAACGGATACCGGTTTCTCTTCAAAGGTCACCGACTTCGCCAACCCCTCGGTCTAGCGTGGGAGATGATGTCGCCAGCCGTCAGCCTCGCTGTTCGTGCGCGCAATAGGGTGAGACGGTTGCGCGCGCGCTAACCGTCGGGGTCTCGCTCGTTCATGACGAGTTGCCTAGTATGGTTTGAGCAATAGATTTTGCGACTACTGTCGGCGCAGCCAATCAGCCGAGGTTGATGAGGATCACGCTATGCACTTTGCTATCCCTTTTGTACGGCCGAGCCTGCCAGATGCATCCCTTGTGAGTGCTGATTTCGCCGATATTGTTGACTCCAACTGGTTCACTAACTTTGGGCCAAAAGAGAGAAGTTTCGCCCGCGCTATTGCGGACTATGTGGGGCCAGGAACCGTTGCAACGACGTTCGCTAACGCCACTATCGCCTTACTTGCCTCAGTCCAGGTGCTACTCGGGCGCGGGGATTCGACCCGATACGTCCTTATCCCCTCCTTTACTTTTGCCGCTGGCGCAGAGGCGATCGTGTGGGGAGGTTATCTGCCACTGTTTGTCGATATTGAGCCAGACACTTTGCAGTCCTCTCTGGCCTGCGCTGACGTGGCGTTTGGCGATGAGCGTTACGACGTGGCTGGCATTCTGTTGTGTAACACCTTCGGCATGGGTAATCCACAGATCCAGGAATGGGAAGAATTAGCCCGGCGCCATGGAGTGCCTCTGATCATCGACTCTGCAGCGGGATTTGGCTCCGAGTACCCAGAGGGCGAGCGTCTCGGAGGCAGAGGAACTGTGGAGATATTCTCGTTCCATGCCACGAAGCCCTTTGCGATCGGTGAGGGTGGCGCGATCGTGACAAGAGACACAACTCTTGATGAGCGTTTCAAGTCGTTCCAAAATTTCGGATTTGCTCCCACCGGCGGTGCAATCCAATTAGGGCTCAATGGCAAGTTGCAGGAGATAAACGCAGCGATTGGACTTCGCCAGCTTGAGGTGATTGATGCCGCGATTGAGTCTCGACGTGCGACCCTCCGCATGTATCGTGACGCGCTGCCACCCGACAACTTTGTATTCCCGGTCGGAATCGAGTCTTCTTCACTGTGCTTCGCATCGATTCTCGTGCCGACCACCGAGTTTCGTGGCCAACTTCAGTCCCAGCTCATCCAGGCTGGTATTGAGGCGAGAACATATTACTCGCCTGCGCTACACCGGCAAACGTACTTCGCCGATACGGCTCGGGTGAACGACTTGGCAGTGACCGACGACATTTGTACGCGGATTATTTCGATCCCACTCCATCCGTATATGGCCAACGACGATGTGAAGTTGGTTATTCGTGAGCTTCTACGAGGAGAAAAGAAACTATGAAGCGAAGGTTGAGACGACTTCGTGATCGCGTTAGCGCGTTGTTCATAGGGGTCGACCTGAGGCATGCAACGTCTGACCTTCAAGACTCACTGCAAGTGTTGGCTGACCGGCAAACCGAGACCGATAAAAATCTGGAGTTCGTGCGGCACCGGCTTGAAGCGCAACGCGAACACACCAGAAACCAGCGCGACAACATCTCTGAGATTCGTGAACGACTTGAGCATCTCCGTTCGACCGCAGCGTATGAAGCTGCCTTCGTGGAGCGTGAGCCGTTGGTTTCGGTCAGGATCGGCTCGTATCAAAAGACGGAAGAGTTAATAGATGTCGCGATAGCTTCTGTCCTCCGCCAGAGTTACGAACGATTTGAGATAGTGGTTGTCAATGATGGCCCAAACGAGATGACACGCAAGGCGATCGACAAGTTGGGTGATTCTCGAATCCGATTCTTCGAGACACCTCGCCGGGGGAGCTATCCGCAAGACGCGCACAGCCGATGGATGGTGGCGGGTGTCCCCAACACAAATGAGGCCGCAAGCTTGTCGCTGGGCACTTGGCTGGCACCTTTGGATGATGATGATGAATTCACGGCAGATCACATTGAGAAACTCGTGAACCTCGCGCTAAGTGAAGGCGTCGAGCTCGCATATGGGGCTTTGAACCAGAAAAATCTTGTCAATGACGATGAAATCCTCATCTGGAGCGATCCGCCTGCGATCAGTAACTTCAGTTTTCAGGGCTCGATCTACCTGCGATTGCTCCACGAAGTGTTTTGCTATGACAACCAGAGTTGGATTGTGGATGAACCGGCGGATTGGAACCTTATTCGGCGGATGAAATTGGCCGGAGTCACCCACTCTGCTATCTCAGATGTCGTCGCGACCCTGCGACATATTCCGTACACTCACAAGACTATTTCTTAAGTTTGAGCGGATTGTCCGTGGACGTCGCCGTTGCTTAACGGGAACTTTTGGTTGAAACCCTGCAGGGATTTCCGAAAGCGACGACCGCAGGGTCTATGTCTTTAATTACCACGCTACCCGCGCCGATTATTGTGCCGCGGTGGATTGTCTTTTCTGGGACGATCGTGGTTGCTGTACCCAGAAAAACATCGTCTTCCACAACAACTCCACCCATCAGATTGCAAGCTGGGCTGATGGTGACATAATTTCCGACGCGAACGTCGTGACCAATAGAGCTATTGATGTTGACGTGCGTATGGGTTCCGAGTGAAATATCGGAAGTAACTATGACGCCGGGACACAAGATGGTTCCGTTTCCTAGTTCCACGTTGTCACCTGTAACTACGGTGTCGTGCACGAAGGTGGCGAACTTTCCCCCCCGACTGGTGAGCGAACTGACCACGTGTCGGCGACCAGTAGGTGATCCGATTGCGCAGATCAGTAAATCGTTCGGCTCAGGAATGAAATCAGCGATGCGAGAGACGAGGGGAGCTCGAATTGGCCTATTGGGCTCGCCATCGTTTATGAAAACTATCGTTGAGATTTGCATCTCTTCTCTATAGCGCGGAGACGACTCGAGCCACGCGTGAACTTCTCGCCCAAAACCGCCGGCTCCTGCGATGACTATTCGGTTACTCATGACCTAATCCCTTACTTTGGCGGACACCCTCAGACTATGTCTCTACGGTCGATCCGGCATGAACTGCTGATCGCGTCTTTCCCTGGTAACCGCACATAGTGGCCTACGCTTGTACAGCATGGTGGAGGGCCTGGGAGAGAGCACGAGGGTTAAAACGTGAAAAACGACATCAATCTTAAGAGATTGGTATCAATGCTCGCTGCGATCGCGGTCGTGTCGGTTGGCCTCGTCGGGCTTCAATCGGTTCTCCCGGGGGAATCCCCACCAGCATCGGCAGTTGTCGGGAGTCAATTCGATCCTGGCAATATCGTGAGCGATTCAAATTTCTTCGACGCCAACGGTATGTCAGAAGTAGAGATTCAGTCATTCTTGGACGCCAAAATAGGCACGTGTTCGAACAGTAATTGTTTGAACGTGTTGAGAGCTAATACCCAGAGCAAAACCGCGAAGTACACTGGCGCGGGGCATTTGGTTTGCGATTCTTATGTCGGAGCAAATAATGAGCGCGCGTCCACGATCATCTTTAAGGTGCAGCAGGCCTGTGGCGTTAGTGCGAAAGTACTATTAGTTACTCTCCAAAAGGAGCAGGGGCTCGTCACTAAGTCGTCCGTGACTCTTGGAACTCTCGAGCGGGCGATGGGTTACGGTTGCCCAGACCACAGCGGCGGTACGTGTGCGGCAGAATATTACGGCTTTTTCAACCAGATGTATTCAGCATCTTGGCAGCTCAAACGATATGGCACGCCAGCGGTATTCGGAACGTATCAGCCTGGATTGAACACGATCAAATGGCACCCAAACGATGCGTGTGGGGCTAGTCAGGTTTACATCCAGAACAAGGCAACCGCGGCACTTTACAATTACACTCCGTACCGGCCCAATGATGCAGCTTTGGGCAACTTAAATGGAATCGGTGACTCCTGCTCTTCCTACGGAAATCGAAACTTCTGGGTCTACTACAACGACTGGTTCGGCAACACGACACTTCCGGTTGGTTCTCCTGAGGGCCAGCTCGAATTGGTGTCCTCCACTGTTGGCAGTCTTCAACTGTCGGGTTGGGCGTTTGACCGGGACGCGCCAACCACTCCTCTCACTGTCGATATCCAGATTGACTCGTCGTGGTACAGGTGGGTTGCGGACGGCAGCCGGCCAGACATTTCTCAGCAGTTCCCTGGCGTTGGAGCGCGGCATGGGTTCAGCGGCACTTTACCCCTGTCTCCCGGAGCTCACACGCTGTGTATATACGTCAAGAACGTCAGCGCTGGCGCAGATATGAGTTTCGGCTGCCGAACGATAGTCGCTGCCGATGGCTCACCAGATGGCGTCGTTACTAACATCACTGGTTTGCCCAATGGGGTGAAAGTTTCAGGGTGGGCTGTCGACACGGACCAGGTCAATTCCGCAGTCGCACTGGACGTGCAGATTGGCGGCCGATGGTTCGCTGCTGTGGCCGATAAGCCCTCGAGTGCAGCGACCGTGACATACCCGTCTGCGGGCGCAAACCACGGATTTGACGCCACATTTGCGGTTCCATCTGGCATTTACACCATGTGTATTTATGCGAAAAACCAAGGTGCTGGAAGTCCGAGTTCCCTCGGTTGTCAGACGATTACGGTCGTGAGTGCGACCCCTGTTGGCGAATTGACCAAAGTCGAAGGCACTGCGGGCGCGATAGCGATATCTGGATGGGCTTTGGACCCCGATGTGATCGCCAAAGCATTGGTTGTCGATGTGCAGGTCGATTCGCAGTGGCTGCAATGGACTGCAAATTTGTCAGTGCCGAACGGGGAAGCAGCATATCCTGGCGCTGGTCTGAACCATGGTTTTTCAGGCAAGGTTTCGGCAACAAATGGTTCGCACACCGTGTGCGTTTATGTCAAGAATCAGGGTTTGGGTGGCGACTTGTCGTTGGGTTGCCGGGTCGTGAAAGTGTCGGGTTCTGCGCCCTCTGGCGTTGTTCCGGTGGGGGCTTTGACGGCGGTATCTGGTTCTGGTGGAGTGTTGGCTTTGACCGGGTGGGCTGTTGATGCTGATGCGCCAACGTCTGCGTTGTTGATTGATGTGCAGGTCGAT
>JBBSQX010000011.1:0-92904 GCA_038243605.1 Actinomycetales bacterium | reverse complement strand
GGCCTCCTGCGCACGCTGCGACTCCTCCAAAAGGGCCGTGCTGGCCAAGTGGCCGTAGACGCTCGTAAAGCCGTTCAGGTGGTCGACGATGACGTAGAGGCCCAGATCATTCCCCTGCCCGGTACGGGCCCACCCGCTGCCCGCGCGTTTGTGCACACTTTTGGTCGTTACGAACAGCGGCAAGTCGACCAAAAGTGCGCACAAGCGTGAGAGGCTTTGCGTGAGTGGCTGGGCTCTGCACAGCTAGGGAGTTAGCGAGTCATCCGAATTTCTGGCACGTTCTCCCAATGCGCAATTACATCGTGTGCGCCGTCGCGTGAGAACCCGAGTGCTGTGTAGAAAAGCTCGGCCTGGTGGTTCGCTTCGAGGAGCCATACCGACGCGGGAGCATCACCGATTGCCGCGGTGGCGAGCGTCCTGCCAACCCCGGCGTGAGCATGGGAGGGCAGAAGGTAAATGGATTTGAGCTCGAGCTGCCTGATCGGGTGGGCGTCTCGCGGGGGTCCGGATGCTGCGAAGCCGATGATCTTTCCGTCGACTTCAGCCACCCACTGTTGCCCGGAGTTGGGGTCGCCAAGGATGAGGTGCCAGCGTTCGACCCGCTCCGCATCCGAAACATTCGCTATCCACTCATCCGAAAGGATGCCGAGGTAGGCCTCTCGCCAGACCTGAGCGTGCACGGGGCCAATCTGCTCCGCGTCGGCAAGCACGGCACGACGAATCATTGCGGTCACGCTCCGAGGCTACTGCAGCCAGGTTCTACACGCGGTAACTCGCGAATGGAATGAGTGAGAGGTCCCAAACTTCCCTTCCGGCGGCGCGGAAAGGGCAGTTTGGGACCTCTCGTGTGAAGAAGTTAGCCCCGTGTTAACCCTGGGCGCGGCGACCGCTGCGGCGTTCGCCGCTGGATGCTGCTGAGCTCGACGTGCTGTAGCTCGTGAACCCGCGCGACGATGCCGCACCGGATCCACGTGAGGAGCGGGGCTGCCCAGCCTTCGCCGCACCGGCCTGCGCTGTGCGCGGCTGTCCAGTGTGGGATTGACCTGTGCGGGCGCCACCGGTGTGGGACTGGCCAGTGCGGGCACCACCTGAGCGGGACTGCCCAGCACGCTCACCCTGGGGTGCGCCGGATGCTGTGGGTCGACCGGAGCGGTCGCGGCGTTCGCCCGACTGCCCACCGCCAGTGCGGTTACCGGCAGCATGGCCGCCGGCAACGTGCCCAGCAGCTCCGCTGGCAAAGTCGCGGCGTTCGCGCTTGCGCTGTGCGTTTGCACCCTGTGAGCGCCCTCCCTGTGACTGTCCGCGCACGGGCGCGGCAGCACGGGGCACTGGCTTCACGTAGGCGGCAGCCTGGCCGATGAGTGCGATGACGGAGGCAGAGTTCACCGTGACGCGCTCTGGCGTCACGCTGATGGCGGCCTTGCGCAGCAGCGCCGCGACATCCGACTTCTGAGCTGGAATCGTGATCGTGACAACGTCACCTGAGCTACCGGCGCGAGCCGTACGACCGCTGCGGTGCAGGTATGCCTTGTGCTCGGCCGGTGGGTCAACGTGTACGACGAGTTCAACCTCGCCGATGTCGATCCCGCGGGCGGCAACATCCGTCGCCACAAGCACGCGAGCTTCACCCGACGAGAACGTCGCGAGGTTGCGGTCACGCTGCGGCTGCGAGAGGTTTCCGTGCAGGTCGACGCTGGGGATTCCAGCATCGGTGAGCTGACGCGCAAGCTTCTTCGCGTGGTGCTTGGTGCGCATGAACAGGATGCGGCGGCCGGTACCAGACGCGAGAGCCTGCACGAGTTCGCGCTTGGCTTCGACATCGTTGACCTCAAACACGTGATGAGTCATCGCTTCGACGTGGCTGGTCACATCATCGACAGAGTGCAGAACCTCGTTGTGCAGGAAACGGTTGACGATCTTGTCAACACCGTTATCTAGCGTGGCGGAGAACAGCAAACGCTGTCCGCCATCCGGAGTCTTGCTCATGATGCGGGTGACGACGGGCAGGAAGCCGAGGTCGGCCATGTGATCGGCTTCGTCCAGCACGGTGATCTCGACGGCGTCAAGGTTCACGAACTTCTGCTGCATGAGGTCTTCAAGGCGGCCGGGGCAGGCAACAACAATGTCGACACCAGCTTTGAGTGCTGCGACCTGACGCTGCTGCGAGATGCCACCGAAGATTGTGGTGACCTTCATGCCGTAAACCTCGGCCAGCGGCTCAAGGGTCGCGGTGATCTGGGTGGCGAGCTCGCGGGTCGGCGCAAGGATGAGGCCACGCGGGCGACCTGATTGTGGGCGACCGCCCTGTGAGAGCCGGACGACCATGGGGATGGAGAACGCCAGCGTCTTACCGCTGCCGGTCTTGCCGCGGCCGAGAACATCTCGCCCGCGAAGGGTGTCGGGAAGGGTGTCTTCTTGGATGGGGAACGGACTCGTGATTCCGGCCCGGTCAAGGGCGTTAACGAGTGGTGTGGGCACGCCGAGCGCGCCAAAGGTTGTTTCAGTCATTGGTATTTCTTTGATTCAAGGGGGCAAACATGGCGATGGCCAGATTTGTTCGCCGCAGCAAAAGATCAGCCCGATAATGGGCGGTGATGCGTTCTACGACGCAGGGAACACAAGAATTGCATTCGCAAGTGAGATCAGCATAGCAGTAATGGCTGTTTCGCTCCCTGTGGATCGCGAAGGCAGCTGGGCAGCAGCCCTCCCGCTCAGGGAGAACGGATCTACCCGCGCCGAAACACCTCAGCGGCGATGACGAGGTCTTCCCACGGCATGCCTGAGCTCTTGAACACGCGGGTGCGCGAGCGGTCAACGTCAATAGCGCCGGTAATGAGGTCGCGGATCGTCGAGACGTGGTCAAGTGTGATCGCCCCCTCGTTCACGGCCATCATGATGTCGCCGCCTTCAATCTGCACGTGGCCGAGGTCTTCGACGATCACTTGTGACCGTGCGATGAGGCCAGAGTCGAGTTCGCGGGCGTTCAGTTCGTGGCTACCGACAGCGATCACGCAGGAGTCGATCGGGGCGAGCGAACCGTCAAAGACGGGCTCGCGTGCCGTGGTCGCGGCCACGATGAGCTGGGCATCCTTCACGTCATCCGGTGAGCCAACGGTAGTTGGGATGCCGGACTCGGTCACCTGATCAGCGAGCACCTGTGCGCGGTCGCGGTTGCGGCCGACGAGGGTGATGCGCTTGATGTCACGGATGCTGCGCAGCGCCTCGACGTGCCCCCACGCCTGTGGCCCGTATCCGAAGATCACCATGTGCTCGCACTCTTCTGGCGCGAGCAGATCGGCCGCGGCGGCAGAAACAGCGGGGGTGCGAAGCGTCGTGAGGGCAACGCCATCCATAATCGCGAGGGGGGTGAGCGTTGGCGTGTCAAACAGGAGGTAGTGACCCTGAATGCGCTCGAGACCCAGATCTGGGTTGCCGGGAGCGACGGTCACGACTTTAACGCCGAGAAACTCTTCGCTCTGCGTCGGCATTTGCAGCACCTGACCCTTGTGCACATTGTCGATGTGCTTTGGGAGGTCCTTCGATGGGTCAACGCCCGCGCGAAGGTCGCGGTGGTACGCCTTGACGGCGTCACCGAAGCTCATGCGGCGGTATACCTCGTCGGCGCTGATCCAGGGAATGGTGGGGGTTGTCATCGCAGTACGAATCCTGTTCCGACCGGGTCGGTCTGATCGAGGGTGAATGTGTGGGTACCAGTCGCGTAGGCCATTCCCTCGACCTCGGGAATGATGAAGCCCAGTGCTGTGGAACTAGCGATCGAGCTGGTGCGGTAACGGCCAAGAAAACGTGTGTCAACAATCGAGTCGTGGGTGAGAGTTTGTCCCTCGGCGAGGCGGCCAGAGTGGGCAAGGAGTGCGAGGCGTGCGCCCGTGCCGGAGCCGCAGGGCGAGCGATCGACCTCGCCGTCGGCGAACACGGTGACGTTGCGCTGATGAACGCCATCCGGGGTGTCGCCAAGGTCGTCAAACAGGATGGTGCCGTAGATTCCGCTGAGCCGGTCGTCTGCTTCGTGTTTGGCCACCGGATGCTCGTTGAGCAACCATTTGATCTCGCGGCCGATCGCGATGAGTTCGGTGTAATCCGCCGGGCGCACCTGCAGGCCTACGGATGCCGCAGAAACCGACGCGTAAATCGCGCCACTGAAACTCACATCGACGGTGACCGGTCCGCGCGAGGTTTCGATCTCTAAACCAGTAGCCACCACGTTGCTCTCGACGTTTTCGAACACCACGTGGGTGATGGTGCCAGCGGTGCTGTGCACGCGGGCAACTACGCGGCCGGATGGCACATCGATGGTCACAGCGGTCACACCGTCGGGGTCTGATTGCACTCGTCTGCTTTGCACTGCCCACACGCCGAGCGCGATGGTGCCGTGCCCGCATGCCGTGGAGTACCCGTCTTTGTGCCAGAACAGTACGCCGAAGTCTGCGCCGTCGTCATCTGGTGGAACGATGAACCCGCCGTACATGTCGGCGTGGCCGCGCGGTTCTTGGCAGAGAAGCTGCCGTACCTGATCGAACTCAGTGGAGTTTTGTGCTGACACGCGGCGCTCGGCCACGGTGGATCCGGCGAGGGCGGGGGCGCCTTTCTCCACGATGCGAAAAGGTTCGCCGGCGGTGTGAAAGTCCACCGTTCCCACCGAGTTAGTAATATGCCACATATTAGAATGGTATCCGACCCCTTCCGAACCGGGCGAGTCAGTGACGTCGAGCCCCGTGAAAATGGACCAACGAAAATCGGCCAACGAGTATGGCCGAGCGAAAACGGCCCCGTGCAAAGCAGCCCGGCGGCGAAAGGACAACACATGAAGATCACCGCTGTTGATTGTTTTGGTTACGACTTGAAATACGCGCACGGTGAATACGTGATGTCGGGCAGCCGTGCGGCGACGTCAGAGGTCGGCACCCTCGTACGCGTGCGCACCGACGAGGGGTTAGAGGGTTGGGGCGAGATTACTCCGCTTGGCAACCGGTACCTTCCCACGCACTGGGGTGAGGTGCGTGCGGCGCTGCACACCATCGCCCCGGTGATTATCGGGTGCGACCCCACCAATATCTCGTCGGTGCGCAGCGCAATGGATCACGAGTTGCTCGGCGGTGGGTACGCGAAGTCTGCCATCGATGTTGCGTGCTGGGACATCCTGGGCAAAGCGGCGGGGCTGCCGATCTCGGCACTGCTCGGTGGTGTACTGCAAGAGGACTTTCCACTGTACGAAGCCGTGCCACTTCGCAGCCCAGACGAGATGGCCGAGTTCGTGGTGGCGCGTCAGGAGGCCGGCATCCATCGGTTCCAGCTCAAGGTGGGCAACGATCCACACGACGATGCCGCGCGCACTCGCGCTGTCGTCGCGGTGGCCGAGCAGGAGAGCATCATCGTGGCCGATTCGAACGGCGGTTGGAACCTTCGCGCCGCGCAGATTGCACTCAAGGAGATGGCGGGGCTCCCCATCTTCATCGAGCAGCCGTGCCGTGAGACGCAGGACTGCGCGTTCGTCATGCGTCACAGCGATTTGCCTCTCGTGCTCGACGAATCCATCCTGAACTCCACAGATGTGTTCCGTGCAAAGCACGAGGCTGGCGCGGTGTCGATCAACATTAAGATCAGCCGCGTTGGTGGGTTGACAGAGGCGGCACGCATGCGTGACCTCATGCAGGAGCTCGACATGATGGTGTCTGTGGAAGACACCTGGGGCGGCGACATCGTCACGGCGGCTGTGAGCCACCTCGCGGCGAGCACTCGCCCAGAGAACTTTCAGAACGCCTCCTTCATGAACGACTGGACCGATGGCCACGTGGCCGGGTACCAACCCCGCTCCGTCGGTGGGCGCGGGTCAGCACCAACGGGCCCTGGTCTCGGCATCGAGGTGTCGGCTACGGCGTTGGATGCCGTGTTTTCGGTTGACGCAAAGGACAGGCGCTAGCGTGTGCGAAGGCATCCTCGAGAGTAAGAAAGTGTCACGTATCATGGTGCAACTAAACCCCTCAGCGCCCACAAGGCGCTCGACGTCAGGTTCATAACAGGATGAGTATCTCGAGTATTCGTAAGGTCGATAAGGTCGCAAGCTTGCGCGAGCGCATTCGCGAAACGCTGGCGGCTGCCATAGTTTCTGGTGAACTGGCTCCCGGCACAATGGTGACGGTTCCGGTGCTGGCGGCCGACTTCGAAGTGTCGGCAACCCCGGTTCGTGAGGCGATGCTCGACCTGGAGCAGCGTGGATTCGTTCAGTCGGTTGCCAATAAGGGCTTTCGTGTTACCGAGGTGAGTCAGCTCGACCTTCAGGAGATCATCGAAATTCGCACGCTACTTGAAGCGCCCATTATGGCGGCGCTCTCGAAGACGATGTCGCCAGAGGAGATGCCGAAGTGGCGTCACCTTGCTGACCTCATCAGCGAGCATGCGGATGCCGGAAACCTGATGGAGTTTCTCGAGGCCGACCGCGAGTTCCATCTCGGCCTTATGGCGCTTCACGGAAACCGCCGACTCGTTTCTATGGTCAAGGAGTTGCGCTCGCAGACGAGGATGGTCGGGCTCGCAAAGATGACGAATACCCCGGAACTGAGCAAGTCTGGCAGGGAGCATCACGAAATGCTTGACCTCATGGAGCACGGAGAGGGCGATGCGCTCGAGGCACTGATGGCCACGCATTTTGCTCATGTTCTCGCGTGGTGGGGGCCAGCGCCGGAAGCGCAAGGTTGACCCCCGCAAGTAACATGTCATATTGTACAAGCAGCTAAGTGTCTTTAGGCGGTACACAGCCCGTCTGCACTTTGGCAGATTTTCACCATCAACGGAAGAGGCAGAGAATGAATTTCGGAAAGCGCACCTTGGGCGTGCTGGGCGTAGCCACAGCAGTCCTGCTTGCGACATCCGCCTGTAGCGGCGGACTTCTCGGGGGTGGCGACAGTGGCGACAGCGACTCCGGCCCCATCAAGATCGGCATGATCGTTCCGACATCCGGTAGCAGCGCGCCTACGGGCGCGAGCATGTCCAACGGCGCACAGATGGCAGTCGACGAGATCAACGCAGCTGGCGGCATTCTCGATGGCCGCATGCTTGAGCTTCAGATCGCTGACGGTGCGTGTGACGCACAGCAGGCGGTCGCCAGTGCCAACAAGCTCGTCTCCAGCGGAGTCTCCATTTCCGTTGGCGGATACTGCTCCGGCGCAACTCTCCCCACGCTTCCCATCTTCGACAAGGCCGGCGTGCCCATGATCATCCCGGCCGCCAACTCACAGGACCTCGTCAACGAGAAGCTGAAGAGCGTCTTCCTGATCAACGGAACCGGTCTGCAGCAGTCCGCTGCAGCTCTCGACTTCGTCAAGAAGCAGGGCTACAAGGCTGTTGCTCTCGTCGATGACAACACCAGCTACTCGAAGGACATTACGACAGAGACCGAGAAGCAGATCAAGGCAGACGGCGCATCAACTGTTGTGCTGAACACCTCTGTGAACCCGGGTGAGAGCGACTACTCCTCCGTCGTGCGTGACATCAACGGTTCTGGTGCAGACCTGGTCTACTGGACCGGCTACTACCAAGAGGGTGGACTGATCATTGACCAGCTCCGCAAGGCTGGTTACACGGGCGACATCATGGTTGCTGACGGAAGTGCCGACCCCACGCTCGCCGAGATCGCTGGCGCAGCTGCTGAGGGCGTTTACGCCACGATGACCCCGACCCCGAACACCATCGATGGTGCTGAGGGCTGGATCGCCGACTACAAGAAGGCATTCGGCGATGACCCGAAGCCGTACTCGACACAGTCTTATGACGCCGTTCGTCTCGCTGCCGCCGCTTTCGAAGCAGCAGGCAACACGAACACCGACGACGTCATCAAGGCCCTCGAGGGCATCAAGGACTTCAAGGCCTTCTCCGGTCCGTTGTCCTTCACCAAGGATCACACCTTGGCCAGTGGTGGATTCGTCATCCTTGTCATGAAGGATGCTGACTTCCAGCTGTTCGACAACCTCCAGTAATTCACTGAAGGCGGATGCCGCGGTCGGAGCGAGTGAGCACCGACCGCGGCATCCCGCCGTGACCTCTGCAACGGAGCAGGCAACATGGAACAAATCCTCACGGATATGCCACAAGTGATTTGGGACGGCCTGTTCGTCGGTTCCTTTTACGCTCTGATCGCGCTGGGTTACAGCATGGTCTACGGCATCATCAAACTTTTGAACTTCGCGCACGGCGACATTTACATGGTCGGCGCCTTCATTGGCTACGCGCTTCTCACCGCACTCGGTGGCTCATTTCAGATGATGGGGCTCTTCTCGCTCATCGTCGTCATGATGATCAGCATGCTCCTCACCGGCACGATCGGTGTCGTAGTAGAGAAGCTCGCGTATCGACCTCTTCGAGGGGCTCCACGATTAGCCGTGCTCATCACGGCGGTGGGAGCCTCCTTCTCGCTCGAGTACGGTGTTGCGGCAATCGCTGGATCTAAGCCTCGCGGGTTCCCTGTGCGACTTGATGGTGAGACCCTGTTCATGCTCGGTGCGAGGGTGACTGTTCCACAGATCATCCTCATGCTCATTGCGGGTGTGCTCATGTTCGCACTCGATCGCTACATTCGCGGAACATCGACGGGGCGGGCAATGCGCTCGATCTCGCTCGACATGAAGGGCTCCCTTCTGATGGGAGTCAACGTGAACTCGGTGATCAGCCGCACGTTCTTCATCGGATCTGCTTTGGCTGGCGCGGCGGGCGTGATGGCGGGTGCGTATTACGGCAATATCAGCTTCCTCATGGGGTTCATCATCGGCCTCAAAGCCTTCACGGCGGCGGTGATCGGCGGTATTGGCAACATTCGAGGAGCCATGCTCGGTGGTCTCGTTCTTGGTCTCGTCGAAGCCTTCGGTTCTGAGATCGTCGGTGGGCAGTGGCGGGATGCGTTCGCGTTCGCTGTTCTTATCCTCTTCCTTACCCTGCGCCCCACCGGAATTCTCGGCGAGCGCGTGACGGAGCGTGTGTGATGACAATCGATAACAGCACCGAGAGCATCCACACCGTGGAAGCTGTGACAAAGAAGAAGGGCCCTGCGGCCTGGGTCGCCTACGTTTTTGAGAACAAATACATTGGGTTGGCTGCATTTGCTGTCGCCCTGCTAATGCCGTTCATTAGTGCCTCCACATATTCGCTCAACATCTTCACGACGGCGGCAATTTTCGTTGTTCTTGCCGCCGGCCTCAACATTGTGGTCGGATATTGCGGGCTTCTTGATCTTGGCTACATCGCCTTCCTCGCGGTCGGCGCGTATACGGCGGGGATTCTCTCAAAGGCCTTCGAGTTGCCAGTACTGTTCACGCTCCCCGCTGTGGTGGTGATGTGTGTTCTCGCTGGCCTCATTATTGGGGCGCCGACGCTACGACTTCGCAGTGACTATTTGGCTATCGTGACACTCGGGTTTGGTGAGATCACGCGCATTACGGCGCAGAACCTCACCATCACGGGTGGTCCGCAGGGTATCTACAACATCCCTAGCTTTCTCGTAATTGGGAATATCGACTTTCAAACCCCCGTGCTCTTCTACTACCTCACAGTTGTCATCGTTGCCGGCCTCGTGCTTGCGGCGGCAAGGCTCGGAAAGTCGCGTCTTGGGCGAGCCTGGAAGTTCGTGAAAGAAGACGAAGATGCCGCGGAAGCCATGGGCATCCACACCTACAAGGTGAAGCTGCTCGCCTACATCTTTGGCGCGATCTGGGGCGGATTCGGTGGCATGCTGTTCGCCTCACACCTCACGGCCATTTCACCCCCCAGCTTCTTATTCCTTCAGTCAGCGCTCGTGCTGATGGCGGTGGTGCTCGGCGGTATGGGCAACATGAAGGGCGTCGTGCTTGGTGCGGTCGCCATCAGCTTGCTACCTGAGTTGCTGCGTGACTTCTCTGAGTACCGCTACCTGCTTTTTGGTGTTTTGTTGGTGATCGTGATGGTGTTCCGTCCGCAAGGACTGTGGCCGCCTAGGGGCGCTGAGGGTGAACGCACGAAAGCGCAGCGAGAATCTGCGGCGTTTGAGAACGGATTGACGAAATGACCGCGGTTCTTGAGGTCAAGGACCTCGCCATCGCTTTCGGTGGTGTCAAAGCGGTGGACGGTCTCACGTTCAACGCGAACGCGAAAGAGATCATTGCGGTGATCGGGCCGAACGGGGCAGGAAAGACATCGGCGTTTAACTGCATCACAGGGTTCTATAAGCCAACTGGTGGGTCCGTGAAGCTGAATGGTGTGGACATCACCGGAATGCGCCCAGCAGACATTGCCCACGAAGGTGTGTCGCGCACGTTCCAGAACCTGCGGCTGTTTCACGACATGACGGTGCTCGACAACGTGCGCGCCGGCATGCACCTTTACGGTGGCCAGGGCGTCTTTGACGCGATCTTTCACACGCCGCGGTTCAAGAAGAGCGAGGCGTATTACACGGAACAGGCTCACTACTGGCTCGACTTCGTGGGGTACAAGGGGCGTAGGGGTGTTCCCATTCGCAACCTGTCGTACGGGCAGCAGAAGCAGGTGGAGATCTCTCGGGCGCTCGCCCGCAAGTCGGGGCTGCTTTTGCTCGATGAGCCAGCGGCGGGCCTCAACCACACCGAGAAGCAGTCGCTTCTCGAGCTGGTGCGGCGCATCCGAGACCTGGGCACTGCTGTTGTTCTTATTGAGCACGACATGGGTTTGGTTATGGAGGTGTCGGAGCGCATCGTCGTGATGAACTTCGGTAAAGAAATCGCCGATGGCACTCCTGCCGAAGTGAAAGCGAACCCGGCCGTGATCGAAGCGTATCTCGGCAGGGATGATGACAACACCGACGATGAGGACGAGGAGGTGCCGGCTCATGGCGATGCTTGAGTTTGACAACGTCGAAGTCTTTTACGGCAAGGTGCAGGCCCTGCGCGGCTTGAGCATTCACGTTGAGGAGGGCGAGATTGTTGCGCTTCTTGGCAACAACGGTGCTGGCAAGACGACCACACTTTCTACTGCCTCTGCGCTGATGAACCCGAGCTCGGGCACGGTGAAGTTCAATGGCGTCGACATCACGAAGGCGAAGCCGTGGGATGTCGTGGGCGCCGGGCTCATCCATGTTCCAGAGGGTCGACGGATTTTTAGCACCATGACGGTGCACGAGAATCTTCTACTTGGTGGGTATCTGGTGAAGGATCGCGCCCTCATTGCCAAGCGGGTGAAGCACGTGTACGACCTCTTGCCACTTCTGGATGAGCGCAAAGCCCAGCAGGGTGGAACGCTCTCGGGGGGAGAGCAGCAGATGCTGGCTATTGGGCGTGCTCTGATTGCTGGTCCGAAGATGCTGATGCTCGATGAGCCGTCCATGGGGTTGGCTCCGCTCATCGTTGCGCAGGTAATGCGCGTGATCAGCGACATCCGCGACGAGGGCACGACCGTGTTGCTGGTGGAGCAGAATGCGCGCGCGGCATTGAAGGTGACCGATCGCGCCTACGTGATCGAGGAGGGCGCCACGACTCTGGAGGGTCGCGCGGCCGACATGATTTCGGATCCACGGATTATTGACGCGTATCTAGGAGCTTAACCGGTACGGTGGCGGGCGTCATTGCCCGTCGCCTTAACGTTTGAGATCGTGTAGTATGTTACATATTACAGAGGTAAAGGATGAAGCTAATGACGAGGAGTGCCGTAATAATCGGTGCTGGAATCGTCGGCGCCGCGTGCGCTCGAAGCCTCGTCATGGCGGGCATCGACGTCGTCATCCTTGATCGGGGCACCGCAGTTTCTGGCACATCTGCCAGAGGCGAAGGCAACCTTCTCGTTTCCGACAAAGCGCCAGGGCCCGAACTCACAATGGCATTGAAGGCTGCAGCGCGTTGGCCCGACCTCGTGCGAGAGTTGGCTGACGAACTGGGGGATGACTTTCCCTCCATCGAATACGAAGCCAAAGGCGGCCTCGTTGTGGCGACAACAGAGGGTGGAGCAGCCCCGCTGCTGGCCTTCGCCGCCGCTCAGCGCGCCGCGGGAGTCGATGTACGCGAACTCACCATCACCGACGCACTCACACTTGAGCCCGATCTCAACCCCGCCATCACCGCGGCCGTTCACTACCCGCAGGACTCCCAAGTGCAGCCGGTTATCGCCGCCGAAGCCCTGCTCGCCTCCGCGCGACGGCACGGAGCCAGAGTGATGCAGTCCACTCAGCTCATCTCGCCCATTTTGAACAGCGACGGTGCGCTCGTGGGAGTGATGACCGACCGCGGCGAGCTTCGCGCGGATGCCGTGATCGTTGCCGCGGGGCCGTGGTCCGGCGAGGTGGCCAGCATCCTCGGGGTCACACTTCCTGTTCGCCCGCGCCACGGTATGGTGCTCGTCACCTCCCGTATGAGGCAGCGCGTGTTCCACAAGGTGTACGACGCCGACTACGTGGGCGCGGTCGGCTCGGGGGATGCCGCGCTTCAGACCTCGAGCGTGGTGGAATCCACCGCATCCGGCACCGTGCTGATCGGCTCCTCTCGGCAACAGATCGGGTTCGATGGTCGGTTGCGGCCAGACACGCTCTCTGAGCTGGCCGCGAAAGCAATCCGCCTGTTTCCGTTTCTTGCCGATCAGGCCGTCATGCGCACGTATGGCGGGTTTCGCCCGTTCATGCCCGACCATGTGCCGCTCGTCGGCGCCGACCCACGACTGCACGGGCTCTGGCATGCCACCGGTCACGAGGGCGCCGGAATTGGTCTCGCGCCCGTCACGGGAGACCTGTTGGCGGCGCTCATCGGCGGTACCACGCCCGATCTGGACCCAACACCCTACTCGCCATCGCGTGCATCGCTCGCGCCGTATCTGGCCGCATCGCTCGATGCAGCGCATTTCGATGCAGCGCCTTCTGCTGCACCGCCTTCTGCTGCCCCGCCTTTTCGAAAGTCGGTCGCGTGATGGGCGCGCGCATGCTCCCGGCCGGGGCAGACCCCATCCGGCCCCTCGAGACAACAGCGGTGACCATTACGGTCGACGGTGAAACGGTGACGGGAATCACCGGGCAGAGCATTGCCGGCATCGTGATGGCCTGCGATCAGCTCGAACTTCGCCGCACAGCGTCGGCGGATCGCCCGCGTGGAGTCTTTTGCGGAATCGGCGTGTGCTTCGACTGTCTCATCGAGGTGAATGGCGTACAGGATGTTCGCGCCTGCCAGCGCAAAGCGCGTGACGGCGACGCCGTCGTCACGGGGGGAAAGCCTTCGGCGCACGGTGGTGCGGAATGAGAACCGTCGTCATCATTGGGGCGGGGCCGGCCGGGCTTGCCGCGGCGCTCGCGGCGCGGGTTGGTGGTGCGAGCGTTGTGCTTCTGGATTCTTCCGATGCGCTTGGTGGCCAGTTCTGGCGCCACCTTCCCGATACTCGTCCCTCACGCAGTGAAAAGTACCTGCACCACGGCTGGGCGAAATTCCAGACTCTCAGCACCTCACTCGAAAGCGACTCAGGGGTGCGCATCATCCGAGGCGCGCAGGTGTGGGCTATCGACACCATCAATGGTGTGAGAGTTCACGCGATCATTGGCGAGTCGGATGGCACACAGCGTGAGCACGAAACTTTTGTTCCGGATGCCCTCATCCTTGCCACCGGTGCGCACGACCGCACCCTGCCGTTCCCGGGGTGGGACCTTCCGGGTGTTTTCACGGGCGGGGCAGCGCAGGCGCTCGCGAAGGGAGAACGCCTCGCCGTCGGCCAACGCGTTCTCGTTGCCGGTGCTGGGCCGTTCCTGCTGCCGGTGGCGCAGTCCCTCGTGCGAGCCGGCTCGAACGTCGTTGCGGTGCTCGAGGCGAATCGTTTCTCTCACATTGTGCGCGGGTGGTCTCCGAAACCGTGGCAGTTACTCGGCGCTGCAGGCAAGGGCGGCGAGCTAGCGGGCTACGTTGCGGGGCAACTGAGACACCGCATCCCATACCGCATGGGGCATGCAGTAATTGCTGCCCACGGAACCGACCGAGTTGACTCGGTCACGATTGCGCGGCTGAACGCCGACTGGCAGCCCATCGTCGGAACCGACACGACGGTGCACGTCGATGCAGTGTGCGTGAGTCATGGTTTCACTCCGCGGATCGAACTGGCCATCGCCGCGGGCTGCGGACTCACTCCCGAGAAGTTTGTGGCGGTGGATCACCGACAGCTCACCAGCGTTGAGGGCGTGTATGCGGCCGGGGAGGTCACCGGTATCGGCGGGGTTGATCTTGCAATGGCAGAGGGTGAGATCGCGGGGTACTGGGCAGCACAGAGTTCCGCCGATCAGAGCGTTGCCGCTCTCGACAGCGCGCTCGACACTGCCGCAGCACACGAAACGTCCGGCGCAAAGGATGCACCAGCATCCGCTCTCCGTCGTCGCACCGTGTTCGCCGGTTTCGCCCGCCGCATCGAGGCCGCCCACGGCATCCGCCCCAGCTGGACCGGCTGGCTGAGCGATGAGACCGTCATTTGTCGCTGCGAAGAGGTAACACTCGGTGCCATCCGCACGGCAGCGAAGCGCACCGAATCAGAGTCGCTGCGCTCGCTCAAACTTTCTACGCGCGCGGGCCTCGGCATCTGCCAGGGACGCATGTGCGGCCGCAGCGTCGAACAGATTCTGTGCAGCTTCGCCCCGGAGGGCGCCCTGCGCGACGACGCGAGCACAGACAACCGACCTATCGCTTTACCACTTCGGCTCGGCGAACTTGCCAGTCGGCTACATCACACCATGCAAGGAAAGGAACATCATGACTAACAAAGACTTCGACCTCGGAGGCGTTGTCGTTGCCACCACGCTGGCATTCAAGGAAGACGCCTCAGCACCGGCCGGCCTCGCCGTTGACTGGGACAAGTTCGCAGAGCACTGCGACTTTTTGATGAACAACGGATGCCGCGGCGTCGGCCCAAACGGCTCGCTGGGCGAGTACGAGGCACTCACCGATGAGGAGCGTCGCAAGGTCATCAAGGTTGCCGTCGAAGCTGTTGACGGTCGCGGCATCGTCGTCGCCGGAGTGCACGGTACCGGTTGGCACTCCGCCAAGAAGTGGGCCGAGTACGCAAAGGAAGACGGCGCAGACGGCCTGCTTCTCCTGCCGCCCACCATCTACAAGGCCAACGACGACGAGATCGTGGAGCACTACGCGAAGGTGGCGGAGGTCGGTCTGCCGATCATGGCCTACAACAACCCGTTCTCCACCAAGATCGACCTCATGCCGGAACTTATCGCGCGCCTGGCTGAGATCCCAGAGGTTGTGGCGATCAAGGAGTTCTCCGGCGACATCCGCCGCATCCTGGCGATCAAGGAACTGTGCGACATCGACGTGATCTGCGGAACGGATGACTTGCTGTTCGAGTCCCTCGTGGTGGGTGCTGACGGCTGGTTCGCCGGCTACCCCAACGCGTTCCCGAAGGAGGCCGTCGCCATCTACGATCTCGTGAAGGCTGGCGACATCCCCGCAGCGTTCGAAATCTACGAACAGCTTGTGACCGTGTTCCGGTGGGACACCAAGGTCGAGTTCGTGCAGGCCATCAAACTGTCGATGGACATTCACGGTCGCACCTACGGGGGCCCGACTCGCCCACCGCGTGGCCCGCTCTCACCAGAGCAGCACAAGCAGGTCACCATCGACACCAAAAAAGCACTTGACTACATCGCAACTCGTAAGGTCTAAGTATGCGTTCCAAGCGAATGTTCACGGCGGTTGATTCCCACACCGAAGGTATGCCCACGCGAGTGGTCACCGGAGGGGTGGGGGTCATCCCCGGCGCGACCATGAACGAGAAGCGGCTGTATTTCATGGAGCATCTGGATGACATCCGGTTGCTACTCATGAATGAGCCGCGTGGACATTCGGCGATGAGCGGTGCAATTTTGCAAGCCCCGACCCGGCCGGATGCCGACTGGGGCGTTGTGTACATCGAGGTCTCCGGATGCCTGCCCATGTGTGGGCACGGAACCATCGGTGTCGCCACGGTGCTCGTGGAGACCGGCATGGTTCAGGTCACGGAGCCGGTCACCACGATTCGCCTCGACACCCCCGCCGGGCTCGTGATTGCGCGCGTCGCGGTCACGGACGGGCACGCGGATTCGGTAACGATCGAAAACGTGCCGTCGTACACGGTTCGGCTCGATGCGACAGTGGAGGTGCCAGAGTACGGCACCATTCCCTACAGCCTCGCCTTCGGCGGCAATTTCTACGCCATGGTGAATCTGGATGCCGTCGGGCTTGAGTACGACCGCGCCAACCAGGAAGAGATTCTTGCTGCTGGCCTCGCGATCATGAACGCGATCAACGAGACGGACCCGCCGAAGCATCCCGAGATCGAGGGCGTCGACCACTGCCACCACGTGGAGTTCATTGCCCCTGGGTCGGATGCCACGCATTCGCGTCACGCGATGGCGATCTACCCGGGATGGTTCGACCGCTCCCCGTGCGGCACCGGCACCTCTGCGCGCATGGCCGAGCTCTACTCGCGCGGTGAGCTCGTGCTGAACCAGGACTTTCTCAATGAGTCCTTTATCGGGTCGTGCTTCACGGGGCGACTCATCAAAGAAACGACCGTGGCGGGAATCCCCGCGGTCATTCCCACGATCACCGGCCGAGCGTGGATCACCGGAATCGGGCAGTACCTGCTCGATCCTAGCGATCCGTTCCCCACCGGCTTTCAGTTCTAACGTCAGGAGAAAAATATGACAACCCAGGATCTCGACGCTATCGCCGCACGCGCGGCACAGGCCTTTCCGATTTGGGCGGCCACCCCGCCTCGCGAACGCGCCACGGCAATCGTTGCGGCGGCGGACGCGCTGCTCGCCGCGCAGTCTTCGCTTGTCGCCACCGCCATGGTGGAGACGGGGCTCTCAGAGGCGCGCCTCTCCGGCGAGTTGAAGCGCACCGCCGTGCAGCTCAAACTTTTTGCGGAGGTGGTCGTCGACGGCAGCTACCTTGACGTACGCATCGATGATGCTGATTCCGACTTCGTGTTGGGGGTGCGGCCAGATGTGCGCCGCTATCGCATCGCGGTCGGCCCCGTGCTGAACTTCGCGGCAAGCAATTTTCCGTTCGCGTTCTCGGTTGCCGGCGGCGACTCGGCGGCGGCACTCGCGGCAGGATGTTCGGTGATCGTGAAAGCCCACTCCGGGCATCCGATGCTCTCGGTGCAGACCGCGGAGGTCGTGGCGAAAGCGCTCACGGCGGCCGGCGCGCCTGAGGGTGTGTTCCAGCTCATCTCCGGGCAGCAGGCTGGCGTGGACATGCTGAACGACCCGCGCATCAAGGCCGGGAGTTTCACTGGATCAATTCGTGTTGGCCGGATGCTGGCCGACATCGCCGCGGCACGCCCCACCCCCATCCCGTTCTACGGTGAGCTCGGCAGCGTGAACCCGGTGTTCGTCACCGAGGCGGCACTCGCAGAGAACGCCGCCGCCATTCTCGACGGCTTTGTGACGAGTGTTGCGGGCTCAGCCGGACAGCTCTGCACGAAGCCTGGTTTCATGTTTGCCCCGGCAGGCGCAGTGCTCGCAGAGGCGATTTCCTCGCGCACTGCCTCAGTGACCGAACACAGGCTTCTGAATCCCGGCATCACCAAGGGTTACAAGAGCCGGCGCGACGCTGTTCTTGCAGCTCCCGGCGTGACGGTGCTCGCCGAGGGCGACCTGCGCGTGGATGATGACGGCCAGGGTTGGGCAACGCCAACAATCGTGTCGGTGCCGGTCAGTGTGCTGAAGGAGCACCGCGAGGCACTGCTCGACGAATCCTTCGGCCCGCTCTCGATCATCGTCGAGTACGACGATGTAAACGAGCTTGCGGATGTCGCTGCCGACCTGTTCGAGGGTAACCTCACCGGCACCGTGCATGCGGCGGCAGGCGAGGACTCCCCAGCACTCCGCCACATCGTGGACTGGATCTCGCACAGCGCGGGCCGCGTACTGTTCGGCGGATGGCCCACAGGTGTTGCCGTCACCCCGGCGATGCAGCACGGCGGCCCGTGGCCGGCAACGACCAACGACTCCAGCACGTCGGTCGGCACCGCGGCGATCGCGCGCTTCACCCGCCCGGTCGCGTACCAGAGCGCCCCGCAGGCAATGCTGCCGGAGCCTCTGCGTGACGACAATCCGTGGGGCGTGCCGCAGCACCGCACCCCGGCGGGCGAGTCGAAGGCGTGGGGCTGTCTCTCCTGAAACGAAACGTGGCGTAATGCGCCACGCTCTCAAGAATGAAAAAGACCCAGCCCCTCCCGAAGGAGAGAACTAGGTTGTATGGGGCTATCTTACTTCGGATGTACGACAATCACCATCCTGTCGGTCGAGTTTCGTTCCCAACGGTCATCGGAAGCTGGTTCTGTTTGAAGTCGATGGCCGTTAGTCGCGACCACCAGTGACCGCCTACGCCATCCGACATTTCACCCTTCAACATCTGGGATGTCGGGCGGCGGCTGGGATTAATCAGACCAACAGGAACTCGTGTTCTCGCGAATACGAGTGGGTGACGTAGATCGCCGTCATTGGAAATTACGACTGCCGCATCGACTCGCTTTTCGAGAATGTCGATGAGCACATGGCTTGCGAGGTTTACGTCCGACCCCTTTTCTTCGTACGAGGCGTAGTGGATCGAGATATGCATGTTGCCGTCGGCCCCGCGCACTTCTCCGAAGGGTATTCCCGGCGGGAAGTTCTGCTGCCCAGGTGAAATGATTCGCTCAACTCTTCACCCCGTGCCCGGCTTTGGTTTCGCCAGGACACCCCTGCCAAACTTCGGATTGTATTGTCCATACTCAACGTGCACGAGCGGTTGAGTGGTGAGCGCAGCGATGTAACTCTTCTGATCTCTGGAGGAGCTTGCGTCGCCATCCTTCTCGCGAATCGCTGTGCAGTAGACGATTCGTGAAATCTCGGCCCTGCCCCAGCTCCTGTGTTCCGCGAGTTGGTCTTCGACGAGGGTTTTGATGTCGAGCCACCGCCACCCTGCGGTGTTTCGACCACAATGGTCCCGGGCCCCGTAATAGAGGTTGAAGGCATCCACGTATACGCCCACGCGTACGCGCCGACGACGCTTCAACATGTTGAACACAAGCCAATGGTGGCACGCACCACTGAGATTCGAGATAGAGCAGTTTCTCCTGACAAGAAACGTGGCGTAACACGTCACGCTCATGGGGCGCGCCTCGGAATAGCATGAATCCGTGACCACTCCCGAGACCTCGCAGCAGAGCATTTTTCAGGTGCGCTTCGATTGGGGCGCACCTGGCCTGCGCGCTATCGCCGCGGATGCTGACGTGGTGGTGCTTGTCGATGTGCTCGAGCACCGCGATGCGTCCGCACCGTTAGGGACCCCTGCAGTCGTGATCGCCGGTGACTTCCGAAACCGCACCGCTGTCGCGCGTTGGGTGCTCGCGCATCAGGCCGAGCGCGGTGAACGCGTCACGATTGCGGTTGTCGCGGTGGGGGATCGACGGCGTGACGGCAGTGTGCGGTTCACAGTAGAGGATCTACTGGCTGCCGGGTCGATTATCGACGCCCTGGCATCCGAGGGCCTCGACTACTGCTCCCCAGAGTCTGCCGCAGCGTGCGCAGCATTCACCGGGCTCGCGCCGGCAGTTGGTCACCTACTGACCGCTTCGGTGTCGGTGATGGATGCCGCGCGCAGCGGGTCGCCCGCGAACCTCGGGGCGCGTGCGAGCATCGATAGCTCTGACGAGGTTCCCGTTGTGCAGGAATACGGCCGCCCCGTGTGAGGTTGGATTTTGCAACAACAGGGAGAAATTATGAAGGCAACACTGAACGGCACCGTCATCGCCGAGGCGGCCAAAGACGAACTCGTTTCGATCGAAGGCAACTGGTACTTTCCGCCGTCGAGCGTGAAGACAGAACTCCTCACCGAGAGCCCGACCCAGTACACCTGCTCGTGGAAGGGTGAATGCCAATACTTCAATGTGAAGGATGGCGACGGTTCGCTGCAGGATGCGGCGTTCAGTTACCCGCACCCGACTCCGTCATCGTTCGACCGGGTAGGCAAGGACTACAGCGGTTATGTCGCGTTCTGGAAAGACGTCAAGGTCTCTGAGTAGCGACGGTTCTTTGTTAGCGCGCAGCCCGTGCCCGGTGCGCCCGCACCTTGGCGCGGTTCCCGCAGCGCTGCATGGAGCACCAGCGACGGTTGCCGCTGCGCGAGGTGTCGAGGTACACGAGGTTGCAGTCCTCTGCTGAGCATTGCCTGATTCGATCCGCTGTCTCGCCCTCAAGAATGCGGATGGCCTCCCGGCCGATACTCGAGAGCGCTTGCTGGGCGCGCACGCGGCTCGCACCGGCTTGCCGGGATCCGCCGTCGAGTACGGGAGGAACGTCCGGCATGGCGGCGAACAGGTTGAGAACGTCGATCTCGGCCGCCTCGGCAAAGTGGCGCTGAACTGCGCCGAGCGCGAGGGCCGCGATGGCGGAGCGAAGCCCCAGGGCGTCGCTCAGTTCGCGTTCATTCACGGCCGCCTCGACGTTGTCGAGTCGATCGTGCAACCACGCACCAAGGTCAGAGGGGGCGTGAAATTGCTCGGTGTTGTCGGGCAAGGCTCCGGTATTGGCGAAGTCGAGTGCCACAGAACCTGAGTCGAACCACCAGCGTGCTTCCTCGTTGGAGTCAAACCATTGGCCTGTGGTGAGTTCTGAGCCCGCGGCACGCTTCATGTAACCAGTCTAGCCAGTTACAGACGTCTTCTCACTAACTGGCGATGGCGCGCCGACGCATTGCCGGGGTGACCTCTCGGTACTCCCACGCGATCGCGTTCGCCAAGTCGAAGCGGCGTGAGCAGCGCCCGCACGACATCGGCCGTGTGGGTTTGCGGTACCGAAACATCTCATGCCCGCGGGGGCATGTGCCCACCCATGGTGCGAGAGTGTCGGCGACAGTACCGTCGTGCGTTCGTCTGCCAACGTACCCAATCTCGTTCGCGATCGACTTCCACTTGGCTCCGTGCCCCACGCGTGGCCCCGCCATCGCGTGAGCGACCTCGTGCAGCAGTACTTGGTGAATTTCGTCATCATCAAAACGAGTAGCGAGGTAACGCGACACGGTGATGCGCTTCGCTTGAAAGTCGCAGAGCCCAGCGCGGGTCTTCGCGGAGTCGAAGCCGAAGGACCACACGAGAGGGTCGAGGTGCAGCACGATGAGGGCATCCGCCCACCCGCGCACTCGATCCAGTTCAGCCACTATTCGACGATAGCCGTGGCCGGTGACGAAGCCCGGTCAACTCCCCGATGACCGGCTCTCGTGGTGTGCAGACGCGCGGCTCTCGATAGCATCAAGCAGCAGGTCGACGCTGAACAAAAATGCCGCCTCGGTCTCCGGGTAGATCGTTGGTGCCGATGCGGCAGCGCTCGGGAATCGTTGTGGGTCCAGCGCCGCGTAGATCCGACGTTGCTCGTTGCGCAGTGTCTCCGTGGTGAGCCACGGGGAGAAGGCCGCGACCAACCCGTTGCCGACGGTGTGACTGTAGATCGTCTGGTGATAAAGGCCGATCTCGGAGTCGGGTACACCGGCTCTGATCAACTCGCGAATTGTCCACTCGGTGAGGTGAAAAAGCTGGGGTTCATCATCGGGCTGGCCGGCCATCGCTTGCGCGAGACCCTCATTGAGCCGATAAATACGCCACCATGCCGCCATAAGGTCGCGCAGATTCTGTCGCCAAGATCCCGCGGGGTCAGGCTCGGGGATCGCAAGAAACAACTCATTAATGAGAGCCGTGAGTAGGGCACCCTTGTTGCGAAAATGACGATACATCGCTGTTGCGTCGACCGAGAGTTCTTCGCCGAGTCGACGGAGAGTCAATGCGCCCAGGCCGTCTTCGTGAAAAATTTTGCGAGACGTCTCAAGAATGATTTTGCGGTCAAGATGCACCTGGCGCCGACTTTCACTCTCAAACCCCATGAGGTCAGCCTATTCTCGTCCGAAGTAAATTTGACACTTACTCGAGTAGCTCGAGCGGGTGGTCGTCAGCGATTGCCGCTCCACTGTACCGCAGTCATCGTTACTGTCAACGCGTTGACAACGTCGCTGACATCTGCCAAGGTACCAACTAACAATCACCAACCCTCTTCTGCTCTCACGCACGAGGTGCGCGACTGGTCGAGCTGGCAGGGTCTCAATGAGGAGAGTCATGAAAAAGTCTGTGTTAGGTGTCGCAACTCTTGCGATTCTTGCGATGGGGCTCACCGCCTGCGGTGCGAACCCGGCCGGTGGCCCAGCTACTGGCGGTGCAGCCCAAGGCAACGGCACCGAGATCATCATCGGAGCTTCGCTGTGCCTCACCGGCATCCAGTCCCCGCTCGATGAGCCCATCCTCCGCGGTGCACAACTTGCCGTAGACGAACTCAACGCCAGCGGCGGTGTTCTTGGCAAGCAACTGAAGCTCGTCAACCTCGACGGCAAGAGCGACCCGGTCGTTGTCGGCAACAACGGTGAGCAGCTCGTCGCGCAAGGTGCTTCGGCAATCATCACCCCGGCCGACTTCGACTTCGGTGGCCCAGCAAGCCGAGCGGCTCAAGCCGCTGGCATCGTCGGGATATCTCCTGGGGCATCCTCACCTCTCTTCGGTGCAGCTGCCCTCGGTGACAAGCAGTTCACCCTCTCCATGTGGAACACCACGATGGGGGCGGCTGCGGCAGAGTGGGCCTTCAAGGAGCGTGGCCTGAAGAACGCCTACGTCGTCACGGACTCGTTCATCGACTACACGACCTCATTGAGTGAGTACTTCATTCAGTCGATGGAGCACCAGGGCGGAACGATCGTTGGGCAGGACACCTACACCCAGGGCGATCAGAACTTCTCCGCTCAGCTTCAGCGCCTCAAGGCCACCGGCAGCCAAGCAGATGTCATCTTTGTGTCGAGCTACATGCCCGACCTTGGTCTGATCATCCGCGACATTCGTGCAGCAGGAATCACGACACCGATCTTCGGTGGCGACTCCTACGATGACCCAGAGCTCGCCAAGGTATTGGGCACCGAGTTCGGCAACGACGTCACCTACGCGACGCACTCGTACTTGAGTGAAGAAGCCAACCCCATGGTGCCAGCGTTCTTGGCACTGTACGAGAAGAAGTACGGCGAACAGCCCGACACCGCTCTCGTTGCCAACGGCTACGACACTGTGATGGTTCTTGCCAAGGCAATGGAAGCCGCCGGCTCGACCGACGGTGCGGCCGTCGCCGAGCAGATGACCACGCTCAAGTTCGAACTGCTCACCGGAAACCTTTCTTGGTCCGCAGCGAAGGGAAATGAGCCCGAGAAAGAGGCAGTCTTGGTTTCCCTCGACAAGGGTGCTCCGACATTCAACGGTTGGATCAAGCCTGAGTGGGTTCCCGCGGCATGAGTGAAGTACTGAAGAGCGAGAGGCTCGCTGTTGACGGCATAGTGATGAACTTTGCCGGCCTCAGGGCGCTAGATCAGGTGAGCCTCTCGCTCGGCAGGCACGAGATCGTCGGCTTGATCGGGCCCAACGGGTCTGGCAAGACGACTCTTGTCAACGTGCTTGCTGGAGCGTTGAAACCTAACGCTGGCTCTGTGCGAATCGATGGGGAAGACGTTACGGCGTTCCCTCCCCGTCGCATCGCGCAGCACGGGCTCGTGCGCACATTTCAGACAGTGCGCTTGTTCGGCACGATGACGGTCTTTGAGAATGTGCAACTCGGAGCCCTCGGCGCAGGCAATCGTCGCAGCAAAGCCACCGTGATCGCGAACGAGCTCATTACTCTGTTCGAGATCGAGCAGCTTCGCGACGTCACTGCGGATGCGCTTTCCTACGGTCAGAAGCGAATCGTTGAAATTTTGAGGTCGCTCGCCACCGGGTGCAAGTACCTTCTCCTCGACGAACCGGCGGCGGGTCTCAATGAGGAAGAGAGCGAGCACCTGCTCGGCCAGCTCAGCTCAATCCCGGAGAAGTTCGGCTGCGGACTGCTGATCATCGACCACGACATGAACTTGATCATGCGCCTGTGCCACCGACTGCACGTGCTGAACCAGGGCAAAACCATCGCCGAGGGCACTGCGGATGAGATCCGTGCCAACCCGACGGTCGTTGCGGCATACCTGGGCAGCCAGGCTGCAGCGGGAACTGAATCCGGTAACAAAACTCACAAGACGGAGCGTTCATGAGCCTCCTTGAACTAAGCAACGTCAGCGTTCGATACGGGGCCATCACCGCGCTCAAGGGGCTCGACCTCCGAGTAGAGCAGGGTGAACTTGTCGCGCTGGTCGGATCGAATGGCGCAGGCAAGACCACAACACTGTCGGCCATTGCCGGGGTGCACAAGGCTGCCACCGGCACCATCACCTTTGACGGCAAGCCAATCCATACGCGGCGTAGCGTGGAGATCGCGCGCCGAGGGATCGCCCTCGTGCCAGAAGATCGCGGCATCTTTCCGAGCCTCACGATTGAGGAAAACCTGCGACTCGGTTCCTACCTAGTGCGTGACAAGAAGTCGGCAGCGGCGGAACTCGAGCGCGTCTTTGAGCGGTTCCCCATCCTGAAGGAGCGGGAGCATCAGGGGGCAGGAACCCTGTCGGGCGGCGAGCAGCAGCAGCTGGCGATCGCCCGCGCTTTGCTCTCTCAACCGCGACTGCTCATGCTCGACGAGCCATCGTTGGGGTTGTCTCCCACACTGGTTGATCGAATGTTCGAGATCATCCAGCAACTCCACGAAGAGGGAGTCACCATCCTTCTTGTGGAGCAAAACGTGACGCGTGCGCTGGAGCTCGCTGATCGTGCCTATGTCCTCACTACTGGCAGCCTCACGGCCAGCGGAACCCCCCAGGAGATCATGAACTCAATCGACATCACGGCGGCGTACCTCGGTGGCATGCCGTCGGCCGGAACGGAGAACTGACGTGGAAGACGTCCTTCAGTTCATTCTGAACTCGTTGAGTCTCGGCAGCGTGTACTCGTTGTTCGCGCTCGGACTCATCATGGTGTTTGGCATCCTCAAACTCGTCAACTTTGCATACGGCGAATTGATTATGGTGGCGGGCTACACCTGGTTTGTGTTGCAGGGCACATGGTTGCCGCTGGCGATGATCATTGTGATCGCGATTGTGGTGGCCGGCTTGGCTAGCGTGATCACGGAACGGGTGGCGTTTCGCCCCGTTCGCTCTGACTCGATGAACGCCATGCTGATCACGTCCTTCGCCGTCAGCACGCTGCTGCAAAACTCAGCGCTGGTGTTCGTATCGCCTCGAGCCCGCGCGGTGGACGTGCCGGTGTTCTTCCACACCACACTCGACTTGGGTGGCGTGCAGATCTCCGTATCGAACATCGTGGTGATTCTGGTCAGCGCCATCACGCTCTTCGGGTTGTTGCTGATGATGAAGAAGACGCACCTGGGTATCACGCTCCGCGCAGCATCCGATGACTTCCGCATGCTGCAGCTGCTCGGAGTGCGCGCAGATCGTGTGATCGTCTCTGCGTTCGCGATCAGCGGTGTGCTGGCGGGCATCGCCGGGTTCCTCTGGATCAGCCGGATTGGATCCGTCTCCCCAACAATCGGTATGGCACCGCTTCTCATCGCGTTGATCGCGATCGTTGTGGGTGGAATGAATAGCCTCTCCGGTGCCATCGTGGGTGGCTTCTTCCTCGGCACGCTGACGATCGCGCTTCAACTTCTCTTGCCACAAGAGATGCTCGCCTTCCGCGATGCTGTCATCTTCGCGGCGGTCATCCTTGTCCTGGTGTTTCGGCCACAGGGCATCGTCAAGGGTCGCTTCGCGACAGAAAGAATTGGCTGATGAAGATGTCGTCCTTCGCTGGCACCGGCCGAAAGCTCATTCCTCTCATCGGGATGATTGTCGGGTTCGGTCTGATCGCCGTAATCACCTCGCTTCTGGGAATTCCGCTGCTGGATCGCATTGCGACAGTCATGTTCATCACCCTGATCATGGTGCTCGGGCTTCAGATGTTCATGGGAAATTCGGGTCTTCTCTCGTTCGCCCACGTTGGCTTCATGGGGATCGGCGCCTACGCATCGGCGCTGTTCTCGATTCCGGTGTCGGCGAAGGCCATGTCCCTGCCAGACCTCTACCCGGCCTTGGCCGGGATCGAGATGGGTTTTCTTCCCGCCATGATGAGTGGAGCCTTGATCGCGGCGATCTTTGCCGCCGTTGTTGGCTACCCCTTAATGCGGCTCTCTGACACCGCATCCGCGATCGCATCGTTCGCACTGCTGGTCATCGTGCACGTCGTGCTCTCGCAGTGGAGTGAAATCACGAACGGTCCGCGTACGCTCTTTGGTTTGCTCAAATACACCGACCTGTGGACAGCCGTCACCTGGGCGATGGTGATTCTCGTGGTCGCCTTCCTGTTCAAGGAGTCCTCGCTTGGCATGAAGTTGCGCGCATCTCGTGACAACGTTCATGCTGCATCCGCCATCGGCATCAACGTGGTGAAGGCGCGCTGGCTTGCGTTCACCATCTCCGCGTTCATCTGCGGGATGTCGGGGGCACTGTGGGCGCACTTCATCACCTCCTTCCAGCCGGGTTCGTTCTACATGACCCAGACGTTCATCGTGCTGACGATGTTGATTGTGGGTGGCCCGCGAACGGTGACAGGAACGGCCGTTGGTGTTTTGCTGGTCACTATCGCCACCGAGGGTCTTCGCGCACTCGAGAACTCCTTCAGCCTCAGCGGCATACTTCCGTTCGAAACGGTGGGTATGACCGAAATCCTGCTCGCGATCTTGCTGATCTTTATGCTTGCTTTCCGACCTGGCGGCTTGGTTCGCACGTTCGAGCTAGGTGCGAGTCGTAAGAACCGGGCGGTACCGATCGATGTTTCTGAGGCCGAACTCAGCAGGAAGGAATGATCAACATGGAGACTTTCACTTTCGAGGTGGCGGCGGATGTCGATCCGAGCACACTGATTTACACGTTCGGTGGTGCTGAGGCTAAGGCGCAGCTGACGCCAGGAACCGTTGTGTCGACATCGACGTTGGACTGCTTCGCTGGCTTGGTGACGGAGGCAGGCGTGAAGCCGTCCACGTTGCTCGACCCCAGGTACTTGAACCCGCAGACTGGTCCTTTCTACATCGAGGGTGCGGAGCCTGGCGACACGTTGGCCATTCACTTCGTCAGCATCGAGCCGCGTTTTGACTGGGGTGTGAGCACCACGGTCGAGTTCTTTGGCGCGCTGACCGGCACCCATGACACTGCGCTGCTCAACGATCCGCTGCCAGAGAACACCTGGTTCTACGAGCTCGATGCAGAGAAGCGGCTCGTACATTTTCAGGCACTCGGAAGCGATCTCAGACTGCCACTGCCCCTAGATCCAATGCATGGAACGGTGGGGGTAGCCCCTGCACTTGGTGAAGTGCGCTCGGCGTTGGCGCCAGGCAACTGGGGCGGCAATATGGATACGCCAGAGATGCGCGCAAAGACGACCTGTTACCTAGGGGTGAACGTTCCAGGCGCCATGTTCAGTCTCGGAGACGGGCATGCTCGCCAGGGCGAGGGTGAGACGTGTGGTGTCGCGGTGGAGTGTTCGATGAACACGGTATTTATTGTTGAGCTCATCAAGGGGTCAGCTCCCGCGTGGCCGAGAATCGAGACCGACGAGTACTTGATCACGACCGGGTCGACGAAACCCCTAGAGGATGCGTTCCGTATCGCCAACGTAGAGATGGTCACGTGGGTTTCTGAGCTTTTGGGCATCGGCACCATGGATGCGTACCAGCTCGTCTCGCAGACCTGCTTGAGCCCAGTGGCGAACGTTGTCGATACCGTATACACGATGGTGTGCAAGGTTCCCAAGGCACTGCTGGGGCAGACCGCATCCGCAGCGTTCGGGGGCGCGCACCAGAAGCTTCGCGAGCAGGCTAAGGCGTGGAGTGCTCAGAACTAGTACCAGCTGACTACTCATGAGATCAAATTTCGGCGCCGCGAAAGCCCGCAGTCAGAGCGCGCGCCCCAGCCACAGCCCGAGGCCCGCGAGAACCACGCCGACCACCAGCATGCCGAACGAGTTCATGATGGCGGCCCCCACTCGTCGATCCTGAAGAAGACGCAGGCTGTGAAAGCTCGTCGTGCTGAAGGCGGTAAAGCCACCGATCAGCCCGGTGCCGAGTCCGAGCCCGAGCGCCTCGGGGAGCACGTGTGCGGCGAGCAGACCCGTAACCAATCCGAGAAGAAAAGCACCGAGGGTGTTGATGAGCGTCAATGCCACCGGATAGGTGGGCCGCACGCGTCGGTGGATGGCCCCATTGATGCCGAGCCGCAGGGCAGCGCCGAGCCCACCGCCGATGGCAACGAGCAGTGTTGTGAGCATCAGGCATCCACCTGCTCTGTTGGCGCGCGACGGAACAGCCTGCGCCCGGCCACAAAGATTCCCAACCAGGTTGCGGCAATACCCAGCACCAGAGTTCCGACCCCGTACGTGATGGCGAGAAGCCACTGGCCCGCCTCGCCGAGTTGGATGATGTCAAGCGCGAGCTCTGCGTAACTGGTGAGCGCACCCAGGTAGCCGACCCCGATGAGCAGCCGCAGTGTTCGTCGCTGCGGGGTCTCTTGCCCCGTCGAAAGGGACTGCAGCAGAACGCCAAGCAGAAACGGTCCCACAATGTTGACGATCGTGGTGCCGGCCGAGAGTCCATCCCATCCGGGGCCGATCTGCACGAGACCGTAGCGGGTCAGCGATCCGAGCGCGCCGCCGAGAGCCGCGTAACCGAGATCGCTTGGCCTGAGCCGGATGACGACGGGCACGCCAACGACCGTGCGCGACACCTCGATGTCGCTGTTCATTGGCAGCAGAACGCGCGAACGCCGCCACAGTCGGGCTAGTGCGCCCCAGCGACCGCGTTCAGGGGTCGGCGGTAACTCGTCAGTCAATGTCGACGTCAACCCTCATGCGGAGCAGCGAGTGTGATTTGTAACAGCCTGTCATCGCCGTCGCGCGGCGAACCGCGGCCATCCGTGTTGTTGGTGAGCACCCACAGCGTGCTGTTGGGGCCGGGGATGGCGTCTCGCAGTCGCCCGTATTCTCCGGAGAACCACGCTGTGGCATCTGGCTCGGAACTCAACGGGTCCTGCGTGTAAATCGACCACAGGCGCTGACCTCGAAGTGCCGCCATGAAGAATGTTTCGTGAACAAAGGCGAGACCGCTCGGGCTCGCATCGGCGGTCTTCCATTGCACGACGGGGTCAACGAATCCCGCCCTGCCCTCTTGTCCTTCCACGATCGGCCACCCATAGTTTTTGCCCGCGATGATGCGGTTGAACTCATCCCACGTGTTCTGTCCGAATTCGGATGCCCACAGTTGGCCGTCCGAATCCCACGCGATTCCTTGTGGGTTGCGGTGGCCGAGAGTGTAGATGAGCGAATCTGGGTACGGGTTGTCGTCTGGCGTGCTCCCGTCGAGGTTCATGCGCAGAATCTTGCCGTTGAGTGATGTCATATCTTGTGCGCGGTCTGGGTTGCCTGCATCGCCGACGGTGGCATAGAGCTTCTCGTCCGGGCCGATCGCGATGCGCCCACCGTTGTGGTTGCCCGCCTTCTCGAGCCCGACGAGGATCGGCTTCGGCTGCCCCACGGTGTAACTTCCCGGTTCACCGCGAAGCGACATCCGCACGATTCGGTTATCGCTTGCGGTTGTGAGGTAGGCGAAAAGAGTGGTGGCATCGCCGTGTTCGACGATGGCGAGCCCGAGGAGGCCGCCTTCTCCGCCGTGGTCAACCCCTGGCACGGTGCCGATTGTGCGCACTATGTTGTCAGCCGAAATCTCGATGATCTTTGCTGTGTCGCGCTCGCTGATGAGCGCGGTGCCAGAGCTGAGTCGTACGACCGACCACGGTGAGTGAAGGCCGGTGGCAAGTGTGAGCGGGGTGCCGGTGGGCGTGACGCCATTAGACGATGGGGTTGAGGAGGTGTTGGGGTCTGGCGGCAGGGCGCTCGGTGCAGGGCTCGACTCTGTGCCGCATCCTGCCAGAACGACGACAGTGAGCAGTGCTACTGCTGGGGTCCATCGTGTGCGTCGCATACTTTCATCATTCAGGAGTTTGTGTGACTGGTGGGGTTGAAGTTACTAAAAACACCCTAACTGCATCCATTTTTTCACTCAGGTGACACCAGCTCCTGAATGATGAAAGTGACGGCAGCGTCAGGAACGGGTGCGAAAGATCCCGGCGGAGGGCAGGGGGGACGCGACGGCGGTGTCGTCGGTGACGACGAGTGCTCCGGCGATCCAGTCCTTCAATTCGCGACCGGTCAGGATTTTTGCCGGATGCGGTCCGCCGGCCAACAGTCGTGGCATCCACTCGAGAGGAAGTGGTGTTGGTGACCCGGCCACGACGACATTGCCGAACCGGCGCCCTTTGAGCACTTGCGCTTCGGCGAGGGCGGCCACATCTTTCACCACGGAGGCGAGCGTGGCGACCTGGCCTCGGGCGAATGCGAGCCCAGGCCCATCCGCAATGTTCACCAGAATGACGCCGTCGGGGGCGAGCAGTCCAACGGCGGCGCGATAAAACTCGGCGCTGGTGACGTGCGCTGGGGTGCGTGCTCCGGCGAAGATGTCAACGATGAGCAGGTCGACGGTGCCGCGAAGGCCCTCAGGTAGTCGCCCAAGAATCTCTCGCGCATCCCCGTATCGCACCCGAATGGAGGCATTCTTCGACCACGGCAACTCGGCGCGCACAAGGTCAATGAGGTCGCGCTCAAGCTCGATAACTTGCTGGCGCGAGCCCGGCCGAGTGGCCTCGATGTAGCGGGGAAGTGTGAGCGCGCCTCCGCCGAGATGCACGGCAGTGAGCGGTTCGCCCGGTATTTTCAGCTGATCGATCACGTGCCCCATGCGCTGGATGTACTCAAAGAAAAGCTGTGAGGGGTCATCGAGATTCACATGCGATTGCGGTGTGCCGTCGACCACGAGGGTGAAGGAGCCTGGCACCCAGTGGTCCACCTCGATGACGGCGCGGTATCCGCTGCCTTTGAGTACCGCTGAGGGTTTCGCCTTCACCCCTCGACACTGCCACACTGAAGGGTATGACTGCACCAAAACGCGATCTTCCTCCCGGCATGCGTGCCCAGCTCGACGCGTCGTCGCTTCACGGCCCCGCAACTTTCGGGATGCGCCCTTTCCTTACTGAGCCTGAACAGCTGGATGAGTGGCAGCCGGATGTCGCGATCGTCGGTGCGCCGTGGGACGACAGCACCACGAACCGCCCAGGAGCACGTTTTGGTCCGCGTGCGTTGCGCGCGAACGCGTATGACCCCGGCAGCTATCACCTCGACTTGCAGGTGGAGATGTTCGACCACCTCGAGGTGATTGATTACGGTGACGCGATCATGAGCCACGGCATGTGGGAGGCATCGAAGAATGCCATCCATCAACGGGTGGGCGAGATCGCGAGCCGCGGCATCATCCCGATCATTCTGGGTGGCGACCACTCGATCACCTGGCCAGCAGCGACCGCGGTGGCGGAGCATCACGGGTTCGGCAACGTCGGCATGATTCACTTCGATGCCCACGCAGATACCGCCGAGCAGATTGATGGCAACTTGGCGAGCCACGGTGCCCCGATGCGCAGGCTCATTGAGTCCGGCGCGATCCCGGGCCACAACTTCATTCAGGTGGGCCTTCGCGGCTACTGGCCTGGCGAGGAAGACCAGAAGTGGATGCGCGACAATGGCCTTCGCCACCACACCATGCAGGAGATATGGGAGCGTGGCGCGAAAGAGGTCATGAAAGACGTGATCGCCGAGGCCCTCGACGGGTGCGACGCCATCTACCTCTCCATCGACATCGATGTGCTCGACCCCGGATTCGCACCGGCCACCGGCACGCCGGCTCCTGGTGGCTTCGCGCCGATCGACTTGCTGCGTGTGGTGCGCCAGATCGTGCTCGACACGAACGTGGTGGCGATGGATGTCATGGAGGTCGCGCCCGCCTACGACCACGCCGACATCACCGTCAACAACGCGCACGGTCTCATCTGGGAGGCGCTCGCCGCGATGGCGTATAAGAAAAAGCACAACTTATAGCGCACTATCAGGATGCGGTCAATATTTAAGTGGACACGCCGACAAATCCGACCTATAGTTGTTCCTTGCGCTCCTAGATCTTTCACGCCTTCATATTGCGGTCGGCCATGCATCCCCCGAACAGTTCAGTTCAGTGGTAATGCTTTGTGGGTTCTGGTGAGTCGTAAAGCCCACATATCACCGACTGTAACCGGCCATGAAGGCCACCGGAGGTTATTTCCTTGGCTGCTGCGCGCAACGCATCCACCTCAAGTTCCAAGAAAGCCCTCAAGAACGGTCGCTCTGCTGAGCGCCTCTCGTTCGCGAAGATCACTGACACGTTGACTGTTCCCGACCTGCTTGCTTTGCAGACGGAGAGCTTCGACTGGCTTGTGGGCAACGACCTGTGGAAGGAACGCGCTGCTGCGGCTAAGGCTGCCGGTCGCCAAGATCTTCCTTCGCTCACCGGCCTCGAGGAGATCTTCGAAGAGATCTCCCCCATCGAGGACCTGGGCGAGACGATGCAGCTCTCCTTCACGAACCCGTTCCTCGAGGAGAAGAAGTACACAATCGACGAGTGTAAGGAGAAGGGCAAGACCTCTCTGCCCCGCTCTACGTCGAGGCCGAGTTCATGAACCACCTCACCGGTGAGATCAAGACTCAGACAGTCTTCATGGGCGACTTCCCGCTCATGACTCCTAAGGGCACGTTCGTTATCAACGGCACGGAGCGCGTCGTCGTCTCCCAGTTGGTGCGCTCCCCCGGTGTGTACTTTGACCGCGCGCAGGAGAAGACGTCTGACAAAGACATCTACTCTGCTCGCATCATCCCGAGCCGTGGCGCATGGCTCGAGTTCGAGATCGACAAGCGCGACCAGGTTGGCGTGCGCATCGACCGTAAGCGCAAGCAGTCGGTTACCGTCTTCCTCAAGGCTCTCGGTCTGACGAGCGAAGAGATTCTCGAGAACTTCAAGGGTTACGCGTCCATCGAGGCAACCCTCGAGAAGGATGCCATCCTCACGAAAGAAGAGGCGCTCAAAGACATCTACCGCAAGCTTCGCCCGGGCGAGCAGGTTGCTGCTGAGGCCGCGCGTGCGCTGCTCGACAACTTCTACTTCAACCCGAAGCGTTACGACCTCGCGAAGGTTGGTCGCTACAAGATCAACCGCAAGCTGGGAATCGAAGCACCGCTGTCGAGTTCAGTGCTCAGCCAAGAAGACATCATCGCCACGATCAAGTACTTGGTCGCCCTGCACGATGAGCAGAAGACACTTCCTGGTACCCGCGAGGGCAAGAAGGTCGACATCCGTCTCGACATCGACGACATCGACCACTTCGGTAACCGTCGCATCCGCGCCGTCGGTGAGCTCATTCAGAACCAGGTTCGCACGGGTCTTTCCCGTATGGAGCGCGTTGTTCGCGAGCGCATGACGACGCAAGACATTGAGGCGATCACCCCACAGACGCTCATCAACGTGCGTCCGGTTGTCGCCGCGATCAAGGAGTTCTTCGGAACCTCTCAGCTCTCGCAGTTCATGGACCAGAACAACCCGCTCGCGGGCCTCACCCACAAGCGTCGCCTTTCGGCGCTTGGTCCAGGTGGTCTATCTCGTGAGCGCGCAGGCGTCGAGGTGCGTGACGTTCACCCGTCGCACTACGGCCGCATGTGCCCCATCGAAACTCCTGAAGGCCCCAACATTGGTCTGATCGGTTCGCTCGCCTCCTTCGCACGCATCAACTCGTTCGGGTTCATTGAGACCCCGTACCGTCGCGTCGTCAAGGGCAAGGTCACCGAGACGATCGACTACCTCACCGCGAGCGAAGAAGACGAGTTCGTTGTTGCACAGGCAAATGCCGTGCTCACGAAGGAGTCACATTTCGAGCAGGATCGCGTTCTGGCCCGCTCGAAGGGTGGAGAGGTCGACCTGTTCCCGGTCGACGAAATCGGCTACATGGATGTCTCCCCGCGCCAGATGGTGTCGGTCGCGACCTCTCTTATTCCGTTCCTCGAGCACGACGACGCAAACCGCGCCCTCATGGGTGCGAACATGCAGCGTCAGGCTGTTCCGCTGCTCATGAGCGAAAGCCCGCTCGTCGGAACCGGTATGGAAACATACGCGGCCATCGACGCGGGTGACGTTCTCACCGCAACGGGTGCAGGCGTTGTCTCCGAGGTCTCGGCAGATGTCGTCACCGTTCAGCTGGATGCCGGCGGAACGCAGGACTACTACCTGCGCAAGTTTGACCGCTCCAACCAGGGCACAAGCTACAACCACCGCGTGATCGTGAGTGCGGGTGACCGCGTCGAGATCGGCGAGGTTCTCGCTGACGGCCCCGCAACGGAGAAGGGTGAGCTCGCGCTCGGCAAGAACCTCCTTGTGGCGTTCATGCCGTGGGAGGGTCTCAACTTCGAAGACGCGATCATCCTCAGCCAGAACTTGGTGAAAGACGACGTGCTCTCCTCGATTCACATCGAAGAGTACGAGGTTGACGCTCGCGACACGAAGCTTGGCAAGGAGGAGATCACCCGTGACCTCCCCAACGTCAGCCCAGAGTTGCTTGCTGACCTTGACGAGCGCGGCATTATCCGCATCGGTGCAGAGGTCAACCCCGGGGACATCCTCGTCGGCAAGGTCACGCCGAAGGGCGAAACCGAGCTGAGCGCCGAAGAGCGTCTGCTGCGCGCGATCTTCAACGAGAAGAGCCGCGAGGTTCGCGACACGAGCCTCAAGGTTCCCCACGGTGAGCGCGGAACCATCATCGGCGTCAAGGTATTTGACGCCACGGATGGCGACGACGAGCTCGGCAGCGGTGTCAACCAGCGCGTCGTGGTCTTCATCGCCCAGAAGCGCAAGATCACCGAGGGCGACAAGCTTGCTGGCCGTCACGGCAACAAGGGTGTTATCTCCCGCATCCTGCCGGTCGAAGACATGCCGTTCCTTAGCGATGGCACCCCGGTCGACATCATCCTGAACCCGCTCGGTATCCCTGGTCGCATGAACTTCGGCCAGGTGCTTGAGACTCACCTCGGTTGGGTTGCGAAGCAGGGTTGGGAAATCGAAGGCAACCCCAAGTGGGCCGCCAAGATTCCTGAGTCTGCACACAAGGCAGCGCCAGGCACCAAGGTTGCGACCCCGGTGTTCGACGGTGCGCTGGAGAGCGAAATCGAGGGCCTGCTGAACTCCACCACGAAGACTCGTGATGGTGACCGACTGATCGACTCCACCGGTAAGACCCGGTTGTTCGATGGTCGCAGCGGTGAGCCGTTCCCCGAGCCCGTCTCGGTTGGCTACATGTACATCCTGAAGCTGCACCACCTTGTCGACGACAAGATCCACGCACGCTCGACGGGTCCGTACTCGATGATCACCCAGCAGCCGCTCGGCGGTAAGGCCCAGTTCGGTGGCCAGCGCTTCGGTGAGATGGAAGTGTGGGCACTCGAGGCCTATGGTGCGGCGTACGCACTGCAGGAGCTGCTCACGATCAAGTCCGACGACATCCTTGGCCGCGTGAAGGTATACGAGGCCATCGTCAAGGGCGAGAACATTCAGGAGCCCGGTATTCCCGAGAGCTTCAAGGTGCTCATCAAAGAAATGCAGTCGCTGTGTCTGAACGTCGAGGTGCTGTCCTCTGACGGTAAGGCAATGAGCCTCCGAGACACGGATGACGAGGTCTTCCGCGCCGCTGAAGAGCTCGGCATCAACATTTCTAGGCAGTTTGAGAACTCGTCAATCGACGAGATCTAAAACACAGCCCATCAACGACTCACGAAGATTTAGGCATTAGGAGAAACATTGCTCGACGTCACTACGTTTGATGAGCTGCGTATCGGTCTCGCCACCGCGGAGGATATCCGCAAGTGGTCTCACGGCGAGGTCAAGAAGCCAGAAACGATCAACTACCGCACGCTGAAGCCAGAGAAGGACGGCCTCTTCGGAGAGCAGATCTTCGGACCGAGCCGCGACTGGGAGTGCTCGTGCGGTAAGTACAAGCGCGTGCGCTTCAAAGGCATCGTGTGTGAGCGCTGTGGCGTTGAGGTCACTAAGTCTTCCGTGCGCCGCGAGCGCATGGGCCACATTGAGCTCGCAGCGCCCGTCACGCACATCTGGTACTTCAAGGGTGTTCCAAGCCGCCTCGGCTACCTGCTCGACATGGCGCCGAAGGACCTCGAGAAGGTCATCTACTTCGCCGCGTACATGGTCATTGCGGTAGACGAAGATGGTCGTCACGCTGACATGCCAGGTCTCGAAAACGAGATCCGTCTCGAGATGAAGGAGTTGGAGAACCAGCGCGACACCCGTGTCGCCGAGCGTCTCCACAAGCTCGAGACCGACCTCGCCGCCCTAGAAGAAGAGGGTGCGAAGGCCGACCAGAAGCGTCGCACGAAGGATGCCGCTGAGAAGGAGATGGGCCAGGCCCGCAAGTCCTTCGACGAGCAGATCAACCAGCTCGACCGCGTGTGGGAAGACTTCCGCAACCTGAAGGTCGGCGACCTGAAGCCAGAAGATTCTGTCTTCCACGAGCTGCAGGACCGCTTCGGAATCTACTTCGAGGCCTACATGGGTGCCGAAGCAATTCAGCGTCGTCTGCAGGCGTTCGACCTGCAGACCGAGTCCGACAACCTTCACAACGAGATCGCCAACGGCAAGGGCCAGAAGAAGATCCGCGCCATCAAGCGCCTCCGGGTCGTCAACTCGTTCCTGCAGACCGGCAACTCGCCGGCCGCCATGGTGCTCGAAGTTGTTCCGGTGATTCCGCCGGAGCTTCGCCCCATGGTTCAGCTCGACGGTGGCCGTTTCGCCACCTCCGACCTGAACGACCTCTACCGTCGCGTGATCAACCGCAACAACCGTCTGCGTCGTCTGCTTGATCTTGGTGCCCCCGAGATCATTGTGAACAATGAGAAGCGCATGTTGCAGGAGGCCGTCGACGCACTGTTCGACAACGGTCGCCGTGGTCGCCCCGTCACCGGCACAGGTAACCGTGCGCTCAAGTCCCTCAGCGACATGCTGAAGGGTAAGCAGGGTCGGTTCCGCCAGAACCTCCTCGGCAAGCGCGTGGACTACTCGGGCCGTTCGGTCATCGTTGTTGGTCCGCAGCTGAAGCTGCACCAGTGTGGTCTGCCCAAGCAGATGGCGCTCGAGCTGTTCAAGCCGTTCGTGATTAAGCGCCTCATCGACCTGAGCCACGCTCAGAACATCAAGAGCGCCAAGCGCATGGTTGAGCGCAGCCGCCCACAGGTGTGGGATGTGCTGGAGGAGATCATCCGCGAGCGCCCCGTGCTGCTGAACCGCGCACCAACGCTTCACCGTTTGGGCATCCAGGCGTTCGAACCGCAGCTCGTTGAAGGTAAAGCCATCCAGCTTCACCCGCTCGTGTGTGCCGCGTTCAACGCTGACTTCGATGGCGACCAGATGGCAGTGCACTTGCCGCTGTCGGTCGAGGCTCAGGCCGAGGCGCGCATCCTGATGCTTGCGTCGAGCAACATCCTGAAGCCGTCGGATGGCCGCCCGGTCACCCTGCCAACACAGGACATGATCATCGGGCTTCACCACCTCACCACCCTCAAGGAGGGTGTCGTGGGCGAAGGTCGTGCGTTCTCCAGCGTCGCCGAGGCAATCCTGGCAATGGACCAGCACAGCCTCGACCTCAACGCGAAGGTGCGCATCCGTCTCCACGACGTTGTGTTCCCCGAAGGCGAAGCGCCAGAGGGTTACGTCAATGGTCCGGTGCTCAAGCAGACCTCGCTCGGTCGCGCACTCTTCAACGAGACGCTTCCTGCGGACTACCCCTACATTGAGGCCGTCACCGATAAGACAGTGCTCTCGGGGATCGTCAACGATCTCGCCGAGCGCTACCCGAAGGTCGAAGTTGCCGCAACGCTTGACCGCGTCAAGGATGCCGGTTTTCACTGGGCAACCCGCTCCGGTGTCACGGTGGCGCTCTCCGACATCCTCACGCCGCCGAACAAGCGTCAGATCATTGAGGTTCACGAGAAGCAGGCCAAGAAGGTTCAGGACCAGTTCGACAAGGGCCTCACGACCGACGCTGAGCGTCGCCAAGAGCTCATCGAGATCTGGAACAAGGCCACCGCTGAGGTTGCCAAGGCGATGGAAGCGAACATGCCGGTGGATAACACCATCAACCGCATGGTCACCTCCGGTGCTCGTGGTAACTGGATGCAGGTGCGTCAGATCGCCGGTATGCGTGGGCTTGTGTCAAACCCGAAGGGTGAGATCATCCCGCGCCCGATCATCTCGAGCTACCGCGAAGGTCTTTCGGTTGCCGAGTACTTCATCGCAACCCACGGTGCCCGTAAGGGCCTGGCCGACACCGCGTTGCGTACCGCTGACTCCGGGTACTTGACCCGCCGTCTGGTGGATGTGTCGCAGGATGTCATCATTCGTGAAGACGACTGTGGAACCACGAAGGGTCTCGACCTGCTTGTGGCAGCGCCGAACTTCGAGGGAACGCTGGTTGTTGACCCGAACGTCGAGAACTCGCTGTATGCGCGTAGCCTCGCGGATGACGCGAAGGATGCCAAGGGCAAGGTTGTTGCCAAGGGCGGCGACGATGTGGGCGATGTCATGATCGAGACTCTCATCAAGGCTGGCGTCACGCACGTCAAGGTGCGCTCGGTGCTCACGTGTGAGTCTGCTGTCGGTGTGTGTGCTGCCTGCTACGGTCGCTCGCTCGCCACCGGCAAGCTCGTCGACATCGGTGAGGCCGTCGGTATTATCGCGGCCCAGTCGATCGGTGAGCCCGGAACACAGCTCACTATGCGTACCTTCCACACGGGTGGCGCCGCAACAGCAGATGACATCACGCAGGGTCTGCCCCGTGTGACGGAGCTGTTCGAAGCGCGTACCCCCAAGGGTGCAAGCCCTATCGCGGAGGCCGCCGGTCGCATCACCATCGAGGACACGGATCGCAGCCGCAAGCTCATCCTCACCCCCGATAACGGTGACGAGCCGGTTGCGTACCCCGTGCTGAAGCGCGCAACCCTTCTCATCGAGGATGGCGAGCATGTTGTTCTCGGCCAGCAGCTGCACGTTGGTGCTGTTGACCCCAAGGAGGTTCTGCGTGTGCGCGGCGTTCGCGCGGTGCAGGAGCACCTCGTTGGTGGCGTGCAGGGCGTCTACCGCTCGCAGGGTGTTCCGATTCACGATAAGCACATTGAGGTCATCGTTCGTCAGATGCTCCGCAAGGTGACTGTTGTCGATCACGGTGACACGACTCTTCTGCCGGGTGAACTTGTTGACCGTTCGAAGTACAACGAGCTCAACCGCGCCGCTCTCACGGAGGGCAAGAAGACGGCATCCGCTCGTCAAGAAGTCATGGGTATCACGAAGGCGTCGCTTGCGACGGAGTCGTGGCTGTCGGCTGCTTCATTCCAAGAGACCACGCGTGTTCTCACGCAGGCCGCCATGGAGGGCAAGTCTGACCCGCTCATGGGCCTGAAGGAGAACGTCATCATCGGTAAGCTCATCCCCGCAGGAACGGGTCTGCCGATGTACCGCAACGTCAATGTTGAGGCGACGGAAGAGGCGAAGGCCGAGCGTTACCCGAACCGCATCTATTCGGAAGACGCTTCGTTCGGCGAATCTGACTTGTCCTTCATGGACTTCGACAGCTTCGCCTCCGACGAGCCAACGCCTGGCACTTACAGCTAACACGTAGTCGATAGTTCAAAGTTGAGGGTCTCCGCTTACGCGGGGGCCCTCTCTTTGCGTTAACCGTCACCTGTGGAGGCGGTTCAGCGGTCGCCTTGCCGCTTCCTGAGGAGGCCAAGGGCCCTCTCGAAGGGAACCCCCGCCGTTCCCGCACCCGTGCAAGAATTACACTGGCCTCTTCCGTGCACCGTTGTGGCCCAGCACCCGCGGTCGCACTCGTTGTGCATTCGCTGTGCCCTTGTTCTGTCGAAAGGAATGTGTGAGATGACGCCGCCCGAACTGCAGGGAGCAGTGGTCGTTGGCGTGGTGCTGACTGTCATCGCGGGTGTGGCTGGTTTCGTTTGGTACGCGATCGCCTTGTCTCGGCTGTTCCCGAAGATCGGTGGCGAGGCGTGGAAGGGCTGGGTGCCAGTTCTGAACGAGGCCGAGATTCTGACACGCGGCGGTATCCCTGGTTGGTCGGTCGTTTACTACTTCATTCCGGTCTTGCAGTTGTATGGCGTGTATTTGAAGGCGGTCGCATTGCTGCGCATCAACCGTAAGCTCGGGCGCGGTGCGGGTCTGACGGTTGTTGGGCTTTTGTTCCCGCCAATCTGGGCGTCTATTTTGGGCTGGGGCCGCGTGACGACTGATGTCCAAGTTGCTGCTGGTGTCGCCTCGAGCCCTCCGGTGCGGGGGGATCGCGTCGCTAGCCCTCGCGTGAAACCGGAACCCACTCTGGGAGTGAGAGTGACGGATGCCTCTGGCTACGCAATTCCTCAGAAACCACCATCGGCGCCCGCGCAAATATCCGCCGCAGAGGCCCCTGTCGCACCGGCCCAACCTGCCTTATCTGTCGCGCCTGCCCCACCCGACGAACCAGCAGTGCCACTGCCACCAAACGCAGTATCTGTGTCACCCGCCGTGCCTGTCGTGGCTGCTGAGCCTCAGGCGGTTGACGTTCGGGTGGTGCCTCCCGTGGAGCCCGTGTCGCCGGTTCTGTGGAGCCTCAGGCTCGACGATGGCCGCGCCTTCGCGCTCACCGCCACTCGAGTTGAGTTGGGCCGCAATCCATCATCAGATGACGCAGCGTCGCAGCTGCTTGCGATTGAGGATTCCACCCGCACGCTGTCGAAGGCGCATGCACGTCTCACGTTTGGGAATGGCCAGTGGACTATCACTGACCTGAAATCCACGAACGGCGTCATGGTCGTTGCGGCCGACGGTGCGGAAAACTATCTTGAGCCGGCCGCCTCTGCTGTGGTGCAGGGTCGCTTCGTGCTTGGCGATGTCGGTATGAGCGTGAGCTCCGAGTAGTCGCCATCGCCGCAAACACCAGACTTCTCGCACGGGGAATGGCTGCGGTTTTACGTCGCGATGCTGCCGATGCTGCCGATGCTGCTACCGCCGGCCGTGCCGCTCCCGTTCCCGCTACCACCGGCCGTGCCGCTCCTGTTCCCGCTACCGCCAGTGCTTCTACCCCCAGCCATGCCGCTTCGACCATTGCCGCGACCGCCAGCAATGCTGCGGCCGACATCGCCAGTGCCGACATCGCCAGTGCCAACACCGTCAATGCCGGCACCGTCATTCCCCACGCCAGCAGTACCAACATCGCCAGTGCCAACACCGCTACTGCGTCGACGTGCGCGTAACGCGATCACGAGCCCAAGCGTGCCGAGCAGTGTTGCCGCAATCGCGACGAGCAGCACCATGCTGCTTTGGGCCACATCAAACGGCGAGACGCTGTAGTCGGGCGCCACGGTGATGTGGGCTGGCCGCACAGCGCTGGTGCTGGTGTCGCTGAAGGGGCCCTCCGGGCCACGGGTACTTGCCCCCGGTGCGAGAGTGATGGCGTCGGCGGGTTGCACCGCGCCCCAGCCGGCTTCGTCGTTGCGATGGTCTCGGTCGGTTCGCAGGGCGGTCGCCTGCAGTCGGTAGGCCCAGTGTGCTGGCGTCTCATCCGGGTGCGCCGACGCGACCAGCGCTGCTGCGGCACTGACGTATCCGGTCGCAAAGCTTGAAGTGGGGGCGTCGGAGGCGTAGAGGCAGTCGCCGCTTCCGGTTGCGGAGGTGAGAATTTCAGATCCGGGCGCGGAGATGGCGACGTGCGGGCCATGGATTGAGTCGTTTGTCACGATGCCGTCGAGGCCGGTGGCCGCGACGCCAAGAACTCCGGGGTATGCGGCGGGGTACCGCGGCCCGTCCGTCTTGTTTGTGGTGGTTGCTCGGTTGCCTGCACTGGCAACGATGAGGCTGCCGTTCGCTGTCGCGTAGTTGACAGCAGCGAGCAGCGGGCCAGAGTCGGTGTAGTCGCTGAGCGACACGTTGATTATCGTGGCTCCGTGGTCGGTGGCGTAGCGGATGCCTTGGGCGAGCCGCTCGATTGTTGGCCCGAATCCGGCCTTAATGTTTTCTTCATTCGTGCCACGGAACACGCGCACCGAGAGCAGCTTTGCGTCTGGTGCCAGGCCGATCACTCCGGAGCCGGGAACGCTGCGCGCGGCGACGAGTCCGGCGATGGCGGTGCCGTGCCCGTCGAGGTCGCTGAGTCCGGAGCTGTCTGTGCCGTCACCGACAAGGTTGATGCCGCCGATAACGGCGTCTTTCAGGTGCGCGTTGTGGGCGTCGATGCCGGAGTCCACGATGGCCACGATGACACCGGCCCCGGTGCTGTGAGTCCAGGCGGCGGTGTTCTGCAACAGCCCGAGGGCGGCGGGGGTGTCCGGCGAGTAGGCGATAGTTCCTGGCGCACATTGGGTGTCTCCGGCGGCGGCGAACGCTACGGTGCTTGCGCTAGGAATAAGGATGGGCACTGCGCTGAGGGCGAGCAGTGCGATCAGGGTGCCGAGGCGCCGCATCCCGATCACGACTTCCCTGAGGTTGTCGTGCTGGTGCCCGCGTTGGCGCTTTGGCCTGCTGCTTCCTCGGTGAGGCTGGCCCCGGCGGGCATGAAGTCGATCCAGGCGGCGGGAACTCTGGTGATGTCGGAGGGGGCATACCCGAGTCTGCCGATGATTTCTTTGTTTGCCGCGGGGATCGGGTAGGCCGTTCCTGCGCCATCGATGAGGTAGATCATCCCGCCGCCGTCACCACTGCTGCCCACTCGGATGAGGGCTCCGCCGTTGCTGCTGACGCTCACGTCGGTGGTCTGTTCTGGCAGAGTGGCTCCGGCTTTCAGCGTGCCGAGCGTGGTGAGCGGTTCGCCTTCTTTTTCGTGGGTGAGCAGGGCGCAGCGGGGGGTGTCGTCAGCGACGGGAGTGAGCTGCGTGGTCGGCCAGTCCTCTCCGCCCGCTGGGCTCTTGGCTGTTGAGAGGGAGGCGATCTCGGCGGGGCTGACCTCGCGAGCGGCGCCGAGATCTGCGCCGCTCCCGAGGAGGTAGAGCTGGTAGGCGAGGGGGCTGAGCGGCGCGAGCTCTGAGTTTTTAGTCACAAGAAAACGTTGGTCTTCTGGGCTTCCTTGGGTGTGCACGGCACTGCCGACCTTGAGGCTGCTTCCGGGGATTGAGTCGCCGGCATCCGCTACCGTGATCGGGGCGAGGGGAACGCCCGGCTCGAAGAGGCTGAGCCAGCGGCTGTCGACGTCGACAGCGCTGGAGGCGTCGAGCCCGACCGCGCGCAGAACGGAGTCTGCTTCGCTGTGGTCAACTGCGTAGCGATTTTCTCCCATGATTACGGAGAGCTGTTTCTCTACTTTCACCAGGGTGGCGTTGTCAGTTGGTTCAAGTAGCTGGGTGTCGGGGAGGGCAACAGCGGTGTGGGCGTCGTCTGTGACGCACGCGGCCCATCCGTCTCGCACGAGCGAGTCGGGGGATGGCAGGTTGTCTGGTGCTCCGGGGATGCCAATGGCGCCGCCGATGGGAATGTCGGCGAGTGTTTTCTGGTCGGTGGTGATCACCGCGAATTTGCCGGAGGGGATTAGCAGTCGTGCGCTTGCCGTATTGATGACCGGGTAGAGCACGCCGTCAACGGAGAGGTACCTCGCGCCTGTGTCGCTGGCCACGACGAGGTGGTTGTTCTCCCATCCGGTGGGGAGTCCTGGGCGAATCATCCCGTAGAAGACTCCGCCCAGAATGACCATCACGGTGAGGGCGATGCCGGCCACGACGGCGCGTAACGGCTTGGCGGGGTCGAGCTCTTTGCCGCCTGGTGCGCCGCCGGTGAACGCGGAGAGCAGCCGTCTGCGACTGTATCCTTGCGCTTCTATGAGGTCTTTTTTGGTAGCCATCGTTTACTGCAGCCCCACCGTGGCGGCGCCGAGCGGCAGGAGAAGAACCAGGGCAAAGATCTCTACGGTGTCTCCGAGTTTTGTCAGGCGCAGCCGAGCTTTGGGGCTGAGGAGTGTGAGTACGACGAGTGCGCCGGTCACGCTGAGAAGAATGGTGAGTAGCGCCGGCCGCAGGTCTGGTTGTGCGGCACTGACGGTGAGCCCGGTGACGGCGAGCCCGATGGCACCGGCGGCCATGAGCACGAGTACCCCGAGTCGTGCGTAGCTCTGCCGCGACTGGAACATCATGCCCACAAAGGCCAGCGCACACAGCGCTGCGCCTGCTCCACCGGTGGCAGCGACGAGGGGTGTTGCGGTGAGCACGGAGAGGCCGAGTGCCACTCTGAGTGAGACGAGTACTCGCTGCCCCGCGGCAGTCCGATTTTTGACGTCAGTGGCGTTGATGGGTTCGGGGGTGGCAAAAATTTCGAGGTCATTTTGGGCGGAGATCACCCGGATGCGGGTGGAGCTGAGCGCTAGCCACGGTAATCCGTTGGAGAGCGTGGCGGTGACGGCGATCATGATCGCGTAGACGGCAGGGCTTTCTGGCGCGAGCACCGCGGTGAGGAGCGCGGTGATTCCTAGGACGGCTCCGAAGGTGACCGGAATGAGGTGCACTTCTGGTTTCTGCTGGGTTAGTGCGAGGCCAGCGCCGCCGACGATGAGCATCCCGAGCCCTGCGGCGGCGAGTGGCCATCCCCACAGCGTGGCGCCCGGTACCAGCAGGTATCCGGTCATGCCGCCGAACACTGCCGCGGCGAGGCCTAACGCGTGGCCCGCTTCTGGCTGCCCCATGCGGGTGAGCACGGCGGCGGCGGTGACGAGAACGATGGCGCCGCCTGCCGCGATGATCGCACCGAGGTTGATGGCGCCAACGCTGAGTGCGGGGCCAGCGCTGAGCAGCATGACGGCACAGAGGCCGAGAAAGCTGAGGCTGATGGCGAGGGCGGTTCTGGCGCTGTCTCGTGGAGTCCACGTTCCGTGTTGTTCTGAGGTGGCGTCGATGACGGCTTCGACGATGTCGTCGTAGATGCGCGGTTCCGCAATGAGCCCGCCACGCACGAGAGTGAGAAGGTCGCCGTCGTGCACTCCTTGTGCGCCGCCGCTTCGACTGGGGTCGAGCGCGGTGCCGTCTGCTTTGTGCAGGGCGTAGCCGCCGTGTGCGAGTGTGGGGTCGAGCACTCCGAGGCTGCGTGCGAAGCCGGGGATGAGCTCGATGAGCGGAAGTTGTGCTGGCACCCCGATGTCGAGGCGCCGGTCTTCACTGACGATTGACACTCGCAGGAGTGTTCCTGTCGTGGCGACAGCCTGGCTCATCACGTTTCCCCACTGAGGTTGTGCCCGCATCCCGGGCCGTTTTGATACTTTTCAGAGTTTAGTCAGTTCTCTACACACGCAATACATAGAAGAGGTGCACAGTGATCGCGAACAACGGTAGGGATAGAATACTCTGTTCACAGACAGGCGTGTCGCGCAGGATGTGGCATCTCACCCTTCAGACGTTGTTCAGGTCTACTTGTTTTCGGTGATCGCCACTCGTGCGGTCGTTGTGAGGTGTTTGACGGTAGGCGCTGCAGTGGTGCTCCAAATGTGAGGGTGAACCGGATGCTGATGACTACGACTAATCGATACCGAGTAAACATTGATCGCGGTGCAACGAAGCCGGTGCGGCGTTGGAGCGCCCGTGTGGTGTCAGCTATTGCCGTTGTGGGGCTGCTGCTGGGTTCTGGTTCTGCCGCGATGGCGGAGACCCCGCAAGAAGGTCTTTGGTATTTCGACGTGTTCCATATCCAGGATGCGCATGATGCGGGGATCACGGGCAAGGGTGTGACGATTGCGGTGTTGGATTCGCAGATCAATCTTGATTTACCCACACTGAAGGGCACCAATATTGAGGTGCAGCCTTCGAAGTGTTTTGATGAGTCGGGTGTGTTGATTCCTCCGACCTCGACATCCTTGGATGCAGATCACGGTACGAATGTGACGTCGTTGATTGTGGGCACGGGCGCTGGATATGCGGGTCAGACGGGGGTGAAGGGCGTAGCCCCTGGCGCGAAGGTGCTCTATTTCATGACGGGCCCGCCGAGCGCTGACGGCAATATATTCGAGTGCCGTGGTGAGGGCGGTGCAAAGTACTCTGGCGATATCGTTGCCGACTATGTCGATAGCGCGGTGGCGTTGGGGGCACAGATTATTTCGGTGTCGTTGGGTGTTTCTCCGGTGCCTGAACTTGTTGATGCGGTGGCAAACGCGCAGCACAACGGCGTTGTCATTGTTGGTTCGCTTGCTAATGAGCTTCTCACTGGAGACTTTATTACCGCAACGTGGCCAGCAACGGCTAATGGTGCGGTAGCGGTGCAGCGGGTTGATTCTGACGGCAACGTGAAGATGGATGTTGCCGGTGGTCAGACCGAGCAGGATCCTAACGTTGTGGTGGCGGGCCCTGGTGGTGGGATTCTGGTTCAGGGTTTTGCTGCGGATGGTTCGTGGGAGACGCAGCGTCTTGCCAATGGCACCTCGTATGCGACTCCGGTTGTGTCAAGTTTCTTGGCGTTGGTGAAGCAGAAGTATCCCAAAGCGACGGGTAATCAGTTGATTCAAACCCTGATCAACAACACCGGAGTCGTAGATCACCCACTCGGCTACAGTGCTACGAGCGGGATCGGGTTCGGAATCGCCTCGGCAACTCACATGCTGAAAGTGGATCCTACGCAGTATCCGGATGTGAATCCTCTGGTGCAAGAAAACTCACTGTGGGGTCCCTCTGCCGAGATGATTGCTAACGGGACGAACGCGAGTACACCGACGCCCTCAGCAACTAAACCTCCAGAGGCCGACCGGTCGATGTCGTGGCTAGTTCCGGTCGTGATAGGCGGGGTCATCTTCCTGCTGCTGATCATCGGCGTGATCATTCTGGTGGTGGTGCTCGCCTCCCGGCGCATCAAGCGACCGTGACACCCCGGTCTCTGGATGGCCCGCACGCGGGGTCAGGCACGATTCTCGTAAGGGAATATCGCTCGTTATGTTGCGGTGGTAGACGCTTCTGTCTTACTCTGGGGCTTTGAAGGATGTTTTGGGGCAGACCAGTGGTGATTGCCCTTGTCTTGTGGTGGGCCCGTTGTGGGCCCGTCATTGATGGCACACGATGTATTGAAGGAGTGGACCATGGCAGGAGTTATTTCCGCGGAAGAGGGAGCCCTACGTAGGGGAGCTCAGGCGGTTAATGAAACGAAGGCTGGAATCGACCAGCAGGTGAAGAACGTGCGTGGAGAGATCGAGCAGCTGCGCGGTTACTGGCAGGGTTCAGCGGCGGTGTCGTTCACCACGCTGATGAACTCGTGGGATGAGCAGGCACGCAAGCTCAACAACGTGTTGGTCACTCTTGAGGATGCGCTGTCGGGCACTGAGCGTGACGCGGCGGCGACCGAAGAAGAGCACCAGTCCACCATCTCGGGCCTCGGCTCGATGATGTCTGGTTTCTAAAGTTTCACGAATTCTGTAAAGAAAGGTTTTAAACATGCAGTCGATGTCAGTCAATCCGGCCCAAGTCACCGCACTCGCCGGCCAGATCCGCGGTGGTGCTCAGGGCATCCGTGCACAGCTTGACACTCTCGAGTCTGAGGTCTCCAAGTTGCGTGCATCGTGGGGTGGCGAGGCGCAGCAGTCGTATGATGCCGCTCAGCGCAAGTGGAACCAGTCGGTGGCCGAGATGCAGCAGTTGCTGTCACAGGTTGCTACCAAGACGGAAGAAATTTCGCAGCAGTATGTGCAGAGCGACAACTCGTCCGCGAGCCGCTTCGCTATCTAGTTCGACCCAGGCTTTGTCGGGCCGGGTGTGCGGTTACTCCGCCGCCCGGCCTGCAGCCTGACACAAAGTTTTTAACGTCACGTAGGGAAAGGGCCACTCATGGCTGGCAAAGTCATCGCCGTCGATCTTGATGAAGCTGCGCACGCGCTCAAGCTGCTCGCAGAGTATCTGCCGGGCGGCGGAGGCTTGACTTGCAGGGTTGGGGCCGTACACGGTACAAGCGAGGGTGTGACGTCCGACTTCTACTGGCGGTTGGGGACCCTTGAGGGCAATCTTTACAAACTCGCAACCGCAATCAGCGACAGCGTGCAGCAGCAACACGTTGCTATCGCCGAAACTGTCACGGCGCTAGTGAAGGCAGATGGGTCGCTCTCGGAAGGTGCTGCCAAACTTTTGGCACAGATTGCGTTGATGGCAACTCCGACGGCGATAGCGGTGGCGACCGAGAAAGAGAAAACGAGAACGATTTCGACTGCGAAAGACACCGCGGGAACAGGCGCCACGGCGTCTAATGCCACCGCTGAATTTGCGAGTCAGCCGAAGGGTGCGGGCATAAGTTGAGATCGTTCTTGCGCTGGAGTACCCGTGCTGTGGGGGTAGTTGCAGTGGCGGGACTGTTGCTGGGATCTGGTTCTGCCGCGATGGCTGAGAACCTTGACGATAGCTTTTGGTATTTTGATGCTTTTCATGTGCAGGATGCGCATGACGCGGGCATCATGGGTTCTGGTGTGACCATTGCGGTCATTGATACTCAAATTAATCTTGAAGTTCCCACCCTTAAGGGTGCTGATATTGAGGTGCAGCCGTCGCTGTGTTGGGATGAGTCTGGTGTGTTGATTCCGCCGACCTCAACAGCCATGGGGGCGCACCATGGCACGAATGTGGCCTCGTTCATTGTGGGTACCGGCGCTGGCTATCCGGGCCAGACAGGTGTGAAGGGTGTGGCGCCGAAGGCGAAGGTGCTCTACTTCATGTTGTCGCCGACTGATAATGCTGGCAATGAGGGGGACTGTCTCGAGGCCGATGGCACCGCTTACGAGAACAGCGTCGAGGCTTTGTTTGTCGATAGTGCAGTGGCCATGGGTGCCGACATCATTTCTGTGTCGTTGAATGGTTTTCCCGAGGCGACGCTAATCCAAGCTGTCGCGAGGGCAGAGAACAAAGGTGTGGTCATTGTCGGTGGACTACCCAATGTGGGTCCTGATGGCAGCACAGAACATAACTTTGCGTGGCCCGCGGCAGCAAATGGTGCGGTGGCCGTGCAGCGGATAGATGCCAATGCTGAGGTGTCGTTGCAGGGCGCGAGTGACTACGACAAAAGGGTCGTAGTGGCGGGGCCTGGGATGGGTGTCATGACGCAGGGCTCGGTGGATGAGGGTTTGTGGGAGACACAGATGCTCGGATATGGCACGTCGTATGCGACACCGATAGTGTCCAGCTTTATGGCGTTGGTGAAGGATAAATATCCCAAGGCGACTGGCAATCAGTTGATTCAAACTTTGATCCATAACACAGGTGGCGATGATCATCCACTCGAGTTCAGCACTGATGCCGGCCTTGGGTATGGGGTGGCATCGGCCACTCATATGTTGAAAGTGGATCCGACACAGTATCCGGATGTGAATCCGTTGATTATGGAGGGTGCTGGCTGGGATCCTTCGGCGGAGATGATTGCGAGCCCGCCTCCCATCCACACGCCCGACGCGTCGCCGACTGAGCCGACGGAAGGCGCGTCATCACTTTCCTGGTTGTTACCGATAGTGATTGGGGGCGTGATATTCCTGCTGCTGATCATCGGCGTAATCATTTTGGCGGTCGTGCTCACCTCCCGGCGAGCTAAGCGACCACCGACTAATGGCACAGGTTTTTGAGCGAAAGGAATTGCATCATGGGAAAATACGAAGACGAGCTCAAGGCACTCGCTGCGGCGCCTGATTGGGAGGTTCCGGCACTAAATCAACTTGAGAATGAGCTCCCAGAGCTTGTGGCCCTGATGGCGAAGATTGCAGGTGCCACTGGGCTCACGGGCGCTTCTGCAGAGAGTGCCCAAGCGGTGTTTTCTGCGCTTCAGAAACAATTTGCCGAAATACACGACAACGTGCATGAGGTGAAGGATATGATTTTTTACGCAAACAACACGCGGCGAATGGTTAACGACGGCCCATTGCCGTCGACCCACATCGACGGCGGCACTCGCACTGCGATTACGGCGGGGAGCTTCGCCCTCGGCCCGCTGGGAGTCTTGTCGGCCCAGGGTGGCATGCAGGTGTATGAAGACCACCTCAAAGGCCAACGCGAAGACGCGGCACGCAAGAAGTTGGATGAGTTTCACGCAAGCTTGGCAGGGAGGGATCTCGCCCTGAAACAGCCGAAGCAGCTTGCCGTCGATTTCGTGCCCGACCAGCCCGCTCCTCCGCCCTCGTCCACGGACGGGTGGAGAAACGGAAATCCTGGATACGGATCGGGCCCGGGTGGCGGCAACTACGGTGGTCCCGGAGTGTCTGGAGCCTCGTCTGGTGGGCCTGGAGCTGGTGGGTCAGGTACCGGTGGCTTCGGCACGGGTGGACCAGGTACTGGTGGGCCACACTATGTTCCTGGTGGGCCGGGCTACGTCCCTGGCGGGCATGCGACAGTTCCCTCTGTTGACGGAGGCCTCGATGGCGGTTACCTTCCGGGAACCGGTGGCGCTGGTGGTCCCGGTGGCGCTGGCGGATCTGGCGGTGGCGCTGGTGGCCCCAACGGTGGCGGACTCCCCTTCCGACCGGGCGGTGGTTTGGGTGGCGCAGTGAGCGGTGGCGCTGGTGCTGCGGCTCTTGCCGTTGGCGCCCGCGTGGGCGGCTCTGGAATGACGGGCACCGGTGGTGGGCTTGGTGGTTTCGGTTCCGCAGGCGGCGGAGCCGGCGGCATGGGGGGTGCCGGTGGTGCTGCGGCAAACCCGGGCGCTGGCGGGCTGCTTGGCGGCGCCAAGGGCGGCGGAGTCGGTGCGGCTGGTGAAGCGGCCGGTGGCTCTGGGGCAGCAGGCAGCAGACCGGGTGGCGCCATGATGGGCGGCGGTCAAGGCGGTGCTGGTGGCGGCGAAAAAGAGAAGCGTTCAGGTCTTGGTGGCCCGATGGCGCCCAAACTTGAGGATGACATCGAGCGCGGACCACGCTCAGCGGGGGCCATGGCCGGCGGGCGTGACGTTCCCGACATCGAATAGGAGCGGCAATGCCACAGACGATCAGCGCAGATGATCAGTGCTGACCCGACAGGTTTTGCCTGCGACCGGTGCTTCGTTGAGAGTCAGCGGGGCGACATCCGCTAACTCGTCGTGGGACTGTAAAATATGTCGGTGATCGTTCCGGAGCGCCGAAAGATCGCTCTGGTTGACGGGGAGCGTCGCCTCGACCTGCTCGTTCCGCTCGATGACACCCTCGGCAACGTATTGAGTGGGCTGGGCTATATCATCGAGCCTGGTCGCCACGTGGTGCTCGAACGCGGCGGGCGCGAGACTAAGCTCGGCATACTCGCAGCAGAGCTGTCAGACGGGGCCCTGTTCGCCATCGTTGACCTGCGAGCAAACGAACCGCTCGCCCCCACAGTACGAGAACAGCGCACCACGACGCGTTATGACCGCGGGAACGTTTGGTGGATGCTCGCCATGATCGCCATCGTCGCCGTCGGCACTGCCGTGTACAGCAACAACTCTGATGGCGTTGTGCTCGGCACAGTTGAGCGCGCCGTCGTGAGCGCCGTGCTCGGGGTTGCCGCAATCGTCTCCGCGCTCGCCTGGGCGTTCCGTCAATCGAACGACAACCCGGCCGATGCTCTCGCGATGCTTGCGCCTCTCGGCCTCGCCTTCGCCTCCGGGATGCTTGCGGTGCCCTCCGGTCTCGAAGCCTCACTGCAGCTCGGAATATTTTCTGGGCTGCTCGCCGCCGGCATCCTCGCCACTGTGCTCACAACCTCGGTCGGCGGTGTGCGTCTGCGCGGCGCCTCCTCCGCGGTCGCCATCCTGCTCCTCGTGTTCGCTGGGGTGTGGGGAATCACGCTCGCGATGGGGTGGGGCCTCGTTGCGGCAGGTGCCATCTCGGCGGGCGCGGTGCCGATCGCGCTTCGCGCCATTCCTAGCACCCTCGTGAATGTTCCTGAGGGCTACCACATTGACTACGCGCGGTTCATGAGCAACCGCTGGACAGTGCGTGGAACGATCCCGGTCTCACCAGATCAGGTGAGGTTCACGGAGGTGCTGCGGATCGTGCACGACTCCAGTGCGCGACTGCTCGCCGGTACAGTACTTCTGAGCATTATCGCCGTCACGATGATGCCCATCGCCCTCGCCGGAAACTGGCGGGCAAACCTGCTCATCGAGATAGGAACAATAGCCCTCGTGGTGCTACTCGTACTCGCGCTGCTGCTTGTTCCACGGCACACCCTCAACCCGATACTTCGCTGGGTTCCCCGAAGCGCCGCCGTCATCGTCATGTTGGAAGCCGCCGTGGTGGCCACTGCAGAATTTGGCTCGCAGTCGCTCGTCATCGCCTCGATCGTCTTTCTCGTGATCGGCATCATCGCCGCCGCAGTGCTTGTTCCTATCGGTCGCGGCTCCAGCTCCCTTGGCTGGTCACGGCTCGCGGATGTCATGGAGGGCCTCGCCGTTGCCTTCTGTCTGCCCGCGGCACTGCTCGCCGCCGACGCGATAGACCTTCTGCGTGGAATGATGGCGGCATGAGTCTGCCACCGCTGCCGCCAACCCCAGGTGCGCCGTCTTCAGGTGCACCGTCCTCAGGGGCACCGTCCTCAGGGGCACCGTCAACTTCCGGCGCGCAGTGCTGGAACTGTCATCAGGTTGTTCAGGCCGGCAGCGTCAGCTGTATTTGGTGTGGGGCCATCCAGCAGGTCTCACCCGCGCAGTTTCTCGTTGCGCCTGCGTTGGCTGGTGCCGGTGCCGTCGGCGCGGATGCCGGGGGTTCTGCACCGATGGGCATCCCGCCACAAGGGTTCCCCCAGCCGGCCACCCCGCACCAGATGTCAGTTCGACCGAATGTGCAGAGGCCGCCACGGGGCACCGCCACGCTCGACCCAGTATTCGCCGGAACAGTCGCAAGTACCGGTGCGAGGCTCGGAGCTTTCACGGCCGACGTCATCGCGGTGGCGCTCGTGGCGTTGGTTGTCACGTTAGCGACCTCGAGTATCGTCTACGGCCTGATCGCGCTCGCAGAAGCCCTCGTCATTATGTGGGTACTTGAGGCCCGCACGGGGCTGACGCCCGGAAATGCGCTGTTCCGATTGCGCACCGCCCGCCATGACGCCCCATACTCTCCTGGCGTTGGGCGCTCCTTCGTGCGGTGGCTCATTACGGGCGCCGGCTTCATGGTCGCCGCCGTGGGCGCGTGGATAGTCGTCGCCTCCTCCGCCTGGGATGACGCGGGCAAGGGCAGAACCTGGGCAGATCGTGCAGCTCTCACCGTTGTTGTGGCGGTTCCACCTCGCACTCCACGTAAGGCAGCATTCCCTCGCGATATTGGCAACATGCAGCAGCAGGGGATGGCCGTGACGATGGGGTCACAGCCAGAGGCACTCCCGCCGGGAGCCGCCATGCACTACCTCACACCGCCCGTTCCTTCACTGGTGCCGCACGTCATCAGTACGACCGCCCGATTCTCGGTCGTCGACGAAGATTCGCTCAGCACATCGAACACGGCGGCCGGTGGCCAGACGTTTATCGCCTCTCCGGTGCCCATTATCGAGGAGCCGTCGAGTGGCCTCGTCGCGGGCATCATCCCGGCGAGTGGGGCCGAGGCTCCCAGCGCGAGTGGCACCCTGCTGCTGATATTTGACACCGGCCAACGTGAGCAGTTTGCGGCCCCCGTCTCGGTGAACCTCGGTCGTAACCCCGTGGCAACCGAACCAAGTGACAAACTTGTTGTCGTGACGGACCCAGACTCGACCGTCTCGAAAACCCATCTGCGCCTAGAGCATTCCCGCGGTCGTACCTGGCTCACGGATGGCGACTCCACCAACGGAACAGAGTTGCTCTCCGAAGACGGTGACAGCGTCGTGCTAGTGCCGGGTGAGCGGGTTCTGCTTGACGATGGCGTACGCGTGCGCATTGGCGACCGAACGTTCACGGTCAGCATCCTTCTCGGGAGTGAGAAAGCATAATGTCAGCAACCCGCCTCGCGCCCCCACGCGTGCCCTCCGGCAAGATTTCGGTGCAGGCCCCGCCAGAACTCGCCCCGAGCGAAGGGGGAAGCAACCTTCTCAGCTCGATGCTCCCTATGCTCGGCAGTATCGGCGCCATCGTCATGGTCACCATGTCGAATGCGGGCCTCACCGGGCTACTCACTGGTGGAATGTTTCTGCTGTCGTCCCTCGGCTTTGTCGTGGTCAACGGATGGCGGCAACGCTCGCAGCGCCAAACCGCCGTGGTCGCCGCGAGACGCGAATACCTCGCCTACCTCACCGAGCTGCGTCAGACCATTCGTGTTGCCGCCAAGCAGCAGCGCAGGGCCGCCAACTGGGCGAACCCTGCGCCGGTAGCGCTCACCTACCTCGCAGAGGAACGCACCAGGGTGTGGGAACGCTCCGCCGGGGACCCAGACTTTTTGCTCGGCAGGGTTGGCACCAGCGATCAGCCGCTGTGTGTGACGCTCGAAGCTCCAGAGCTCCCCCCTCTTGCGCAGCTCGACCCTGTGGCGGCATCCGCAGCGCACCGATTCATGATCGCGCACGAGATGCAAGAGAACCTCCCCCTTGCGGTGCCACTCAACGGCTTCGCTCGCGTTCAGGTGACGGGGGATGAACGCGAGGTTCGTTCGCTCGTTCGCGCCATGCTGTTGCACGCTGCAACAATGCACGACCCAGAGAACCTGCAGATCGCCATCGCCGCGGATGACGCCTCGCTGTCGCAGTGGGAGTGGGCAAAGTGGCTGCCACACACCCACTCGCGCACGAGCACCGACCAGCTCGGTCCGGCCAGAATGATCTCCTCCTCGCTCGACGAGATCGAGGATCTGCTGCCGGCAGAAATCAAGGAGCGACCGCGGTTTGGGCCGGCCACCTCCGCGACGCTGCCGCACGTGATCATTGTTGTTGATGGCGCACGAGTGCCATTGAGTGACCCCATTGTCACCGAAGACGGTGTGCTCGGCGTTACGGTGATCGAGCTTCCGGCGCGATGGGCAGAGCTTGAGAACCCGACCATGCTGCGCATCGCACTCTCCCAGTCCCCGACGGCGAAGCGTGGTGCCGCAGAACTCATCACGTTGCAGGCGGCTGCCGTAGATTTCACCGCCGACGGAATCAGTGTCGTCGAAGCGGAGGCCACCGCGCGCAGGCTCATGCCGCTGTATTCGTCGACGTCGACCACCACGAGTTCTAGCGGCGCGATCTCTGGGCAGGCGGAACTGGTTGACCTGCTCAACCTCCCAGATGTGCGTGACATCGATTTTGACACGGCCTGGGGCGGGCGCCTCGAGCGCGACCGCTTGCGCGTACCGATCGGTCAGGACTCAGAGGGTGTGCCGATTGTGCTCGACATCAAAGAGTCGGCCCAGCAAGGAATGGGCCCGCACGGCCTCATTATTGGGGCAACCGGTTCCGGCACGTCTGAGGTTTTGCGTACCCTCGTGCTCGCTCTCGCCCTCACCCATTCGCCTGAACAGCTCAACTTCGTTCTCGTCGACTTCAAGGGTGGCGCCACCTTCGCTGGCATGGCCGACATGCCCCACGTCTCCGCGATCATCACGAACCTCGGTAAGGAGATCGCGCTCGTCGATCGCATGCAGGATGCCTTGCAGGGCGAAATGGTGCGCCGTCAGGAACTGCTTCGCATCAGTGGCAACTTCGCCAACGTCACCGATTACGAGAAAGCCCGTCGCGGTGGCCGCACCGACCTCGCGCCGCTGCCTGCGCTGCTCATTGTCGCTGACGAGTTCTCGGAGCTGCTCTCTGCGAAGCCAGACTTCGTCGAAACCTTCGTCAACGTTGGTCGACTTGGTCGCTCCCTGCAGGTGCACCTCCTGCTGTCATCGCAGCGTCTAGAAGAGGGAAAGCTGCGCGGGCTCGACTCCCACCTGTCGTACCGCATCGGGCTGCGCACCTTCTCGGCCGCCGAATCCCGCGCCGTGCTTGGGGTGCCTGATGCCTACCACCTGCCGCCGGAGCCCGGAATGGGCTTCCTGAAATCCGACACCGAAACCATGACTCAGTTCAGGGCCGCCTACGTTTCGGGCGCACCAAAGAACCGTGCGCGCTCGGTTGCCGGTGGGGTCATCCGCGACGGCGCATCCAGTGTCGAACTGTTCACTGCGGCGCCGGTGCGACGCTCCGAGGAGCCAGAGGTTCACGCAGATGCCCCTGTTGTCTCCTCTGCTGAGCCAGAAGAGAAGCGCAGCACATTCGAGATCGCGGTCGAGCGGATGAGCGGGCGAGGTCCTGCCGCCCACCAGGTCTGGCTGCCACCTCTGCTCACCCCCGCCTCCCTCGACCAGCTCATGCCCGACCTTGCGGTGCACCCTCAACTCGGGCTCATCTCGCAAAGCTGGCGCAACACGGGTGCGCTCACCGTGCCACTCGGCATCGTCGACATCCCGCTCGAGCAGCGGCGTGAGTCACTCACTGTTTCTCTCGGCGGCGCGGCAGGCCACATGGCCATCGTCGGTGGGCCGTTGAGCGGCAAGAGCACGCTCGCTCGCAGCACCATGGTCGCGCTCTCGCTCACCTGCACGCCCTTGGAGGTGCAGTTCTACGTTCTTGACTTCGGTGGCGGTAGCTTCTCGGGTTTGCAGGACTTTCCGCACTTGAGCGGCCTCGCCACCAGGTCCGAACCGGATGTGGTTCGGCGTACGGTCGCCGAGATCATCGGCATCGTCAACAAGCGCGAAGTGTATTTTCGCCAACAGGGCATCGACTCGATCGAGACCTATCGCCAGCGCCGCGCTGAGGGTACGGTGAACGACGGTTACGGCGATATCTTCCTGATCATCGACGGCTGGGCAACACTGCGCAGCGAGTTCGAGAATCTCGAGGTCGATGTGCAGGCGCTCGCCGCGCGCGGGCTCACGTTCGGTGTTCACGTCATCATCACGGCATCCCGCTGGCTCGAACTGCGCGCGAACATCAAAGACCTCATCGGCTCCAAGATCGAGCTGCGGCTCGGTGACGCTGCCGACTCTGAGATCGACCGTAAGGCCGCAGCCAACGTGGCCATGTCGATGCCAGGCCGTGGTCTCGCGCAGAGCAAGTTGCAGATGCTCACCGCGCTTCCGCGCATCGACGGTTCGGGCGAGAGCTCCACCCTCGCCAATGGCATCGACGACCTCATTGCCAAGGTGAGTGCGGGCTGGACCGGGCCTGCAGGGCCGAAGCTGCGATTGCTGCCTGAGCTCATCACCCTCGATGAGCTGCGCGCCTTGGCGCCTGCCGACACCCGCAACATTTTGATCGGGATCGATGAGGCAGAACTGGCGCCGTTCGCGATCGACCCCCGCGCAGAACCACATCTTTACCTCTACGGTGACGCCGACTCCGGCAAGTCGTCGATGCTGCGGGCGTACGCCAACGAGATCATGCGCCTTTACACACCGGCTGAGGCGAAAATCTTTGTGGTCGACTACCGACGCGCACTGCTTGGTGAGATTCCACCGGAGTACCTGGGTGCATACCTCACAGCGCACGAACTTGCCACGACCGGAATCGCTGAGCTTGCGGCGTTCCTGCGTGGGCGCATTCCGGGCCCGGATGTGAACTCAGAGCAGTTGCGTGCCCGCTCATGGTGGACAGGTGCTGAGGGGTTCATCCTCGTTGACGACTACGATTTGGTCGCCACCTCGCAGGGTAACCCCCTCGCGCCTCTCGCGCCGTTGCTCGCGCAGGCAGGCGACCTCGGTATGCACGTGATTCTCACTAGACGCGCAGGCGGCGCAAGCAGGTCGGCATACGACCCCATCATCCAGGGACTCACAGATTTGGGAACCACGGGCATCTTGCTGAGCGGAAACCCAGAAGAGGGTCAGCTCATCGGCAAGGTGAAGCCTCGACCTTCCGTCGCCGGACGTGCGCAGATTGTCAGCCGCGACCGTGGTGTGCTCTCCGCACAGCTCGCGCTTTCTCCTCCCCGCGAGGGCTAACAGGCCGCACGATCGAGTTTTCGGATGGAGCCCGAAGTGGGCTCCGCATCCGGTACTCTTTGCAAGTGTTCGCATACCTGTCTCAGTCCGCCGATGACCAGGGCGGCTTCGCCATTGTCACGGATCGCTTTCTTTGCTTGCTTGGGCATTCCGCGACGGCCGTCCAAGCCAGTGAGCTTTATGCCGCGCTCGATTCTGAGGCTGTGCATCTGAATAGCGCGCTGTCGGCAATGATCGCCCACTACTCCCTCACAGACTTTGCGATCGTTGAGGTGCTTGATGCCGCCAAACGACGCATGACGGTTGCCGTGCAGGGCGACGTTGTGGCAGATGTCGACGGCGCGACCGGTACGCGACTGTCTGGGCCGACAGGCGCCACCTGGGTGATGGGCGAGGTGAGGGGAGTCACCGCGCTGTCTCTGTCACTCACCGGTGCACCAGACGCCCTGGATGACGAGAGGCTACCGCTTCGCCGCGGTGTTGTTCGTGCGGCAGTGGTGGCGTTGAACCCGTCGACGGAACCAGCTCCTGCCCTTGCTTTTATCGACGAACCGTCACCAAAAACTGTGCAGATGGAACTTCCCCGCGATCCACGCGTCGTTTCTCAGAAGTCCTCGGCCGCACCCCGCGGGAAAAAGTCGCGAAAAAAGACGCCGAGCGCGAAGCCTCCGGTCGAGACCGTTCCCGCAGGGAAGGCGCCTGACGCGAAGGCGCCCGTCGAAAAGATGCCTGACGCGAAGGCGCCCGTCGAAAAGATGCCCGTCGAAAAGACTCCGGTCGCGAAGGCGCCTGTCGAGGTAGCGCCAAGTGAGGCCGTGCCCGCTGAGACCGAGTCTGCGGGGGAAGCACCCACCAAAGAAGAACCCAGCGAGAAGCGCCCTCACGAGCAGGCGCCGCGAGAGGTAGTGCCCCGCGTTGTTCGCGCCACGCCAGCCCGAGTGACGCCAGAGGAGATCCCGCCAGAATCACGCGCCGAGCGAGGTGCCACGCGCATTGACCTCTCCGCGGAGGTCGCTGGTGGCCGTCTGGGTGTGCAGCTTTTGGATGGCAACCCCTTTGCCGCCAATATTCCTCTCGTGCTGGGTCGCCGACCGTGGAGCACTGAGCTCGACACCTCGTCCATCGTGAGTATCGCATTGGAGTCGCCGATGAGGGAGATCAGCGCCATCCATCTCGAGATCGCGGAGATCGGTGGGCGCTTGAAGGCCCGCGACCTGAATTCAACGAATGGCACCGTCATCATGACCCCCGGTCGACCATCATGGCTTCTTGACCATGGGCGGGAAACCATTCTTGAGCGGGGCGATGTTCTCGATTTGGGGGAAGGCGCTCTCGTAAAGATCGTGGGACTAGACGACTCGGTATATCATCGGTGAGCAGTTCATGTTGATCGTGGCTCACTAAGTGAGTGACGTGCGTTACTAACTTCCGCACATCCGAGAATTTTGAGGGGGCAAAACTTGGCTAAACGCGCGCCGTCTGCGCCTCCCGTGCTGCCGGGTTACACGTACGTGCGTCCGCTGGGCTCGGGCGGCTTTGCTGACGTATTTCTCTATGAGCAAGACATGCCGCGCCGCGTTGTCGCGGTGAAGGTACTTCTGAGCGATGCCATTAACCCGGAGGTTTTGCGCACCTTCAATGCGGAGGCCGACATCATGGCCCGCCTGAGCGCGCATCCCTCCATCGTGAGTATCTACCAAGCATCCATTTCAGCAGACGGTCGTCCCTATCTGGCCATGGAGTATTGCCCAGACACGATGAGTGCGCGCATGAAGCGCGCGGGTCTTTCTCTTGCCGACGTTCTTGACGCCGGAGTGCGTATCGCGGCGGCGTTGGAGACCGCGCACCGCTCGAGGCTCCTTCATCGGGACATCAAGCCGTCGAACGTTCTCATCACCTCGATGGGGTCTCCGGTTTTGGCTGACTTTGGTATCGCCGCGGCAATCAACGCCGATGAAGATAATGAAGTTTTTGCGATGTCGATTCCGTGGAGTTCTCCGGAGGTTCTTTCTGAGGCCACTACTGGCACGATTGCCACTGAGGTGTGGAGCCTGGGCGCAACGCTCTACTCGCTTCTGGCGGGGCACAGCCCGTTTGAGCATGTCGACCGCAGCAAGAACTCGTCGGCACACGTCATTGCGCGCGTGGCTAAGGCTGCTTACACGCCGATTGGGCGCCCAGATGTTCCGCAAGGCGTAGAGGCGATTTTTGCCAGGAGTATGTCGAAAGATCCGACTAAGCGGTTCGAGTCGATGTTTGCGTTTGCCGAGGAACTGCGGCTGGCCCAGTATCAGTCTGGAATTTCACCGACACCGCTGGAGGTCGCCCAAGCCGAGTGGGCTGCTGCGGCGCCACTCAGTCTCACTGATTCGACTCCACGGGGCCCGGTGATCTCCGTGGTGAACAAGAATTCGCGTCGGGCAGCACGCGCGAGCGTGGTGAAAGGCCGCACCGTCGAGCCGCACGAGGTGGCGCGCTCGGGCGGCGGAATGAAACCAGCCCTAATTGGGGCAGGCGTCGCACTCGTTGTGGTCGCTATTGTGGCTGTCGTGGCGAAACTGGTTGGGCTCATCTAGTGGCCGTGAAGAGTGCGAAAAAAACGCGGCCGAAACTCAGTCGGCGAGTAATCCCAGCCGTTGCCGCCGCCGCTGTTATCGCGCTCATCGCCACCCTGGCAGTGTTTGCGGAAGGCTACGACGCAAAAGAGATTCCTGCGCTCGAAACTTCCGTGTGGGTCACGAGAGATGCTGGCCAATACGCGAGGGTCAATACCGACCTTGCCGAGATCGACACGGTGCGCGCTGTGACCGATCCAGTGGGTGTCGCGCAGTCTGGTCCGGATGCTGTGGTGTTCAGCAGCGGGTACCGGCAGGTGTGGCCGGTGAATGCGGCTAACCCCACCAACCTGACGGCCGCAGGGTCGCCGGTGGTGCCCGCCTCCGATCCGGCACAAGGCGACGCATCGAAAGACGACAAAAAGAAAGACGACGCTGCTGACCTTACCGGGGCCCAGAACACTCCCGTCGGAACGCGCGAAGTTCTGTCTTCCGGTAACTACCTTGTGTATCTGACAGATACCGGTTCGGTATTTGTGAGTACGTTGACGACCCAGAACGGTGAACCGCCCACCGCTTTTCCGGTGGACCCTTTCGCCAGTGTTGAGGTAGAAGACGGCGAGGATCGCCCCGTCTATTCGGCGACCGCGGTAGCGCTTTCTCCTGAGGGTCGAGTGCTGTTGTACTCCTCCCAAGAGAAGACTGTGCGAACGTTTGACGCCGAGAGAAGCCGATTCGTTGGCGACCCTTCCGCTGTGCAGAATGCTCCGAAGGCTGATGCTCGCCTAGAGCTGGCGGTTGCAGGCGACGCATGGGTTCTCAGCTCCCCCGGCGATGGTGCGGTGTGGCTTCCGGGTAAGAAAGACGCAATAGATACCGGTCTCGGTGGCGGGGCGAAGCTGCAGCCGTGGTCGCGTGACGGTCGCACAATTCATCTCGCCGACCAGAAGACTCTCATCTCGATCGCCCTCGACTCTGGGGCCGTGACGCCTCTTGCCACCGGTGATGGTGTGCCGGCAGCGCCGGCAGAGGTTGACGGAGTTGTGTACGCCGCATGGCTGAACACTTCTGGCGGGTCACTGTGGTCGTCAGAGACGAAAAAAACTGTCACGATCGACGTGGAAGGCAAGCAGCTCGATGAAGTGCAGGTGATTGTTCCCCACTTTTTCAACAACGGTTCACGCGCTGTTCTGGCAGAAAAGTCCACTGGGCTGCTCTGGACTGTGCCAGACGGTAGGGCCATCCCGATCGATCAATGGGACCTTGGTGACGATGATCACGAGGCGGGAACAGTAAAGGTCGATGACCTTCCCCAGCAGGAACCGCCAGTCGCTGTCGCCGATACGTTCGGCGTGCGTGCTGGCCGACTGGTTTCTCTTCCGGTGCTGCTGAATGACCACGACCCGAATAAGAAAGATGTGTTGTCGGTCGTTCCCGACTCGATCTCGGCGGGCCTGAGTAACCCAGCGTTCGGGCAGCTCGGGCTTGTCGGCAATGATCAAACCGCGGTCGTGCAGGTCAAAGCCGCCTCAGGTTCGGCAACGTTCCCGTACACCGTAACGGATGGAAAAGCGCAGTCGGCCCCGGCCACTGTGACGCTCACGATCATCCCAGATGGCACGAACTCCGCACCGGAATGGTGCCCTGTTGATGGCTGCGTTCAGGTGTGGCCGACGCCAAAAATCGCGGCAGGTGGTACGGCGATTGTTCCGGTGATGGATGGCTGGCTTGACCCAGAGGGCGACCCGATCGTTCTCGTTGATGTTCGCAAGGTTGACCCGAACGCACCGGTTGCGGTTGTTCCTATGTCAGATGGCAGTGTTGCTCTCCGTCACAGTGACCCCAACGCGGGTGCATCGATCATCAAGCTGTCTGTAGTGGTTTCTGATTCGCTTGGCGCGGTGACCGAGAAGGAACTCGAGATCACGGTGGGCGCTACCTCCGGAATCAAGGCTGCGCCGGTTGCTGTGACGTCGAGCTCTGGCCAGAAGGTGACGGTGACGATCGCCGATCACGTGACCGGCGGGTCTGGTGCGTACCGCGTGTTGGATGCCGTGCAGGCGTCCACGACGGGCGGCGGGCTCATTGTGGTTCCGAATGCCGCGGCAGGCACGGTAGATGTGAGTGCCACGGATCCTGGCGAGTACACGGTCAGCTATTCGGTGCAAGATGCGGTGACGCTCAGCGAGCAGTCCTCCATCATCCGTCTCACGGTGGTCCCCTCCGGAAGCCCGTTGACGATGGCTCCGCTCACCGCCTTTGTTCGCGCTAATGAAGATACAACGGTCGATGTTCTTGGTGCCGTGCAAAATACGACGGGGCGCGTTCTCCTCGTTGCCGGTGCGACAAGTTCGACGCCGGCTCTGAACGTGAATGTGGTCGCACAGTCGAGACTGCGTGTGAGTGGTTCCACCCCCGACGGGCAGCCCGGCTTTATCGGTACTGCCACCATTACGGTCAGCGATGGCGGCGGTGCTGTCGTGACGGGCGAGGTGTCGGTGTTCCTCGTTCCGTCGGCTTTTGGCGTTGGGCCGATCGCGGTTCCGGATTCGGCGACCGTGCGGGCGGGCACCCAGGTCGACATTCCGGTACTGCGCAACGATTTGAGCCCCCGCGGTGAGCGGTTGGTAGTTCACCCCGACGTGCAGGGTTCTGATGCTGCGGGTGAACTTGCGTTCGCTAGTGAGTCATCTATTCGCTACTTGGCTCCCACGGTTCCTGGCGTGTACTCGGTGAGCTATTCGGTGTATATGGAGGGCAGGCCCGACCGCGTCGACACTGCCGCCATTACCGTGACGGTGATCGCTGTCGGCTCCAACCGTGCGCCTGAGCCACCGGTGTTGAACGCGCGCGCCAACGCGGGCCAAACTGTGCTGATTCCGGTAGAGAGCTTCGGCATAGATCCTGATGGCGACCAGGTGACGTTGACGGATGTGCAGCTTCCGAAGTCGGGCAAGGGCGTGCCCTCGATTTCTCCGGATGGCAGCGCCATAATCTATTCCGCTCCCTCAGGAGGCGTTCCTGGCGGGCAGGTTTCTTTCGAGTACACGGTGCGTGACTCGAGCGGCGCCACAGGTTCGGGCACGGTGAATGTTGGTGTGATCTCGTCCACACTGCTTGACCTCACCCCTGTCACCTATAGCGACTACGTTCAGGTTTTGAAGGGGTCGCCGACGCCGGTGAGGGTTCAGCCGATCTTGAACGACCGCGACCCCGCGCAGGGCACGCTGAAGATCGTGGGTCTTCGCCCGAACGCACCGGGTGATGCATCGAATCCGGAGTATGCACGTCTTGACGCGCTCATCGATCCGGAAACTTCTCTCAAGACTGGTGAAATTGTTTTGCGCGCGGGTGACACTCTCGGCACCCAGTCGTTCATTTATACCGTGCAGTCGTCGATCTCGACGAGCACAGCGGAGGGTCTCATCGTTGTGGGCGTTGCCGAGAGCGTAGCGCCAGACATGCCTGTGGTGAAAGACACGGTACTGACGGCGAAGGACCGCGTGCAGCTGGCGAGCGGCATCGATGTTGTGTCGGGCAAGGTCCGTTGGGCATCCGGTGTCATCTCGGGCTTGAAGCTCTCGGTCTGGGGCTCCGCGGCGGACCGATACAAGGTGAGCGGCTCACAAATTTCTGGCGATTTTCCGTCCCGCGGCGATCTTGTTCCGTTTGAGCTGACCGGTAAAGATGCGGCGGGTGCCGATGTCACTGCACACGGGTTCTTGCGCATCCCGGCATTCGATGATCTTCGCGTGCAGGTGAAGCCAACGGAGAAGCACATTGAGGTCGCCGAAGAGAAAACTGTCGATTTTGATGTGCGCAAGTTGCTCGACATTGATCCGTCAGATGACATAGAAATTAATCCAAACGGTGCGTTTGTGGTGCAGAGAGGCAACGCTTCGTGTCAACCCGTTTCGGGAACGCTCGTGCGGTATGCCAGTGGGCGTGAGGCGCCGTGGAATGACTTGTGCGCGTTCTCGGTGCGCCTCAAGGGCCAGAAGCAGTGGTCAACGGTCGCCGTGCCAATATGGATTCTGCCGAGGGACCCTCAGGCGATCCTCGCGACGATTGCGCGCACACTTGCACCAGGCGAAACTGCCACAATTGACCTTTACGACGCCCTCACCACCTGGGAGGGCGGTCGTGTCGGCGACAAGAAGCTCCTCAACTACGCGGCGTCGTCGAGCGGAACAGCGTTTGTGATGGAACAAAAGGGCAGGTCCATCACGATTACGGCGAGGGCGGATGCGGCCCCCGGCACGAGAGAAAACGTTCAGGTCGCGGTCTCGAACTTTGGTGGGCTTGTTGGTGGCGTGTCGTTGGTGGTGGGTATTGCCCCACCGGATGCCCCGCGAGGTGCCACCCTCAGCCAGCAGTGCACGGTGAGCACCAGCGCAAGCTGTTCGATCACGGTCATCGGCGTTGGCGGGGAATATGATCCCTTCGCCGGAAAGCTTGGTGGCGGTCTCAAGATTGTGGGCGTGGGCACCGGCACATCGGTGACCTGCCCGGTGGCGACCGTCGTTCTGTCTGGCGAGAAGCAGGTCAGCGCTACCTGGCCAGCAGGGCCGCGCCCGGTGGGCGGCGCGTGCGTTGTTCCCTTGACGGTTGCGGATGCGCAGGGCCGCACTGGGCCGGGGCAGTTGACGATTGACGTGCTCGGCTATCCGCAGGTTCCGGCGAGCGTGATGACCACCGGGTACACCGGCACGTCCGTCACGGTAAATGTGCCGTTGGGGGAGGCCGCTCAGGCGCATCCGTCGGTCACTGGTGTCGTCTTGTATGAGGGCAGCAGCCCGGCATCCGGTGCCACGTGTTCATCCAGCGGCCCCGCGTCGTACTCCTGCACTGCTCCCGGCCTCGTCAACGGGGCCCCGCACACGTATTCGGCGCGCGCGGTGAACAGTGTGGGCGAATCACTCGACACATCGCAGCACCAGACTTGGGCGTACGCGAAGCCAACGGTGTCGGCGTTGACTGCGACCTCGGTGTTTGACAGCCGCACGACGGACGGATCCGGTGGCGTGGACTTATCCATTACTGCCGGCGCGGATTCCAAGAGTTTTCGTGTCACGAATGTGAGTCAAGATTTTGACCGCACTGGGCCGGTGACGGTCGCGAACCTCACCTTGGCTCCGGGGTCCAACACGCTCATCGTGATCCCCATTAGTGAGTTCCAGCCGCCGATCGGCGGCACCGGCAGCAACGGCGTGGGAGATCAAGCCACGTTTACTGTGACGGCAGTGGGGTCCCCGAAGTACACAAGCGCGGGAACGGCTACTGGTACTCCGACGACGGTGACCCTGACCGGCGCAGGTTTTAGCGCCAATAGCGGTTCGAAGAAGTCTGAGATTTTTGTCGCGTGGAATGAAGATGGTGCAGAACCAACTTGCTCGGCTGAGGGAGACGTGATTTCTGCTTCCGGTGCTCAGTTCTCTAGCCCTTCCTCCACCGTCACCGTGGACACGGAGCATGACTATTCGATCAAAGCCTGCGCAACGAACGGGTATGGCTGGGCGGAATCCGCGATAGCTGTGGCAAGTAGCTTCCCGAGCCCGAACCAGCCGGGCGGTGATCTCACCTACAGGGTGTCGTCATCACCGGATTCACCGGGAAGTAGCGTGCAGAAGTACAAGCTTGAGAAGGCACCGGCCCCGACCCCAAAGAATAAGTGGTACCTCGAATACAACATTGGTGGTGTCGTTACCACCACGTTCAATATCAACGACTCGACAAATTATGATGCCGGGATCTTTGTGCAATATTGCAGAACCAAGTTTTGGGGGCAAAAGGTCTGCTCAAACAACCCTGCGCTCATCACCCCGGAGTCTGGGTCTGCACCCACGACCGTGACAGTGACTTTCCCCACCGGCACGTTAACCGAGGCTCAAGCAAACGACCCGTCGATGGTGACCGTGAGTAACTTCGCTAGCCCCTATGCGACTGTCGTACCGGTGCTGGATGCCGCAGCGAAGACTGTCACGTACACGGTGTCATTCTCGGGTGGGTACAGCATGCTGGCCGCGGCAACATTCGTTGGCTCCTACGAACCCGACCCAGTCATACCGCCAGATCCAGATCCGCCAGTCGATCCGCCCGTCGACCCGCCGGTAGACCCTCCGGTCATCCCGCCTGTTGTGCCGCCCGTCGGTCCATAACCCCTGAACCCGATTCATCCCGAGAGGAACAACTATGACGATTGCCCAGGAGCAGGCCAGTTGGTTTGCCGAGACATTCAGTCTGCTGGCCGACAACGTTGAGCAGGCAATTATCGGCAAGCGCGCCATCGTGGAGCTTGTGTTGGCCACCGCGATCAGCGAAGGGCACGTGCTGTTGGAGGACTTCCCCGGCACGGGTAAGACGGCACTTGCGCGCACCATTGGGCAGACGATCACGGGCACCAACTCGCGCATCCAGTTCACCCCAGACCTTCTGCCGGGTGACGTCACGGGCATCACCGTGTACGACCAGAAGAAGGGCGAGTTCGAGTTTCACGCCGGCCCGATCTTCGCGAACGTTGTTCTGGCCGATGAGATCAACCGTGCGAGCCCCAAGACCCAGTCAGCTCTGCTGGAGGTCATGGAAGAGGGCAACGTCACCGTGGACGGCGTCACCCGCCCCGTCGGCTCACCGTTTCTCGTCATCGCCACCCAGAACCCGGTCGAGCAGGCCGGAACGTACCGGTTGCCTGAAGCGCAGCTTGACCGGTTCATGATCAAAACGTCCATCGGATACCCCGACGACGCCTCGACCATGCGCATTCTGCAGGGAGTGGTGAACCCGAAGCGTGAAGTTCCCGGCATCGTCACGCCCGACACCATCAAAATCATGTCGGAGCTTTCGCGCGGCTCGTTCGTTAACCCGCTCCTGTTCGACTACATTATGCGCATCGTGAACGCCACACGCCAGGCATCCGAAGTGCGGCTCGGCGTGAGCGTGCGTGGTGCGCTCGCCTTGTCTCGCCTCGCCATGACGCGTGCCGTGTCTCAGGGGCGCACGTTCGTGACACCGGATGACGTTCGGGTTCTCGCCGTGCCAGCGTTCGCGCACCGCCTCATCCTCGAACCAGAGGCCGAGTTCGACGGCGTCACGGCCCTCGACGTTATCGGCCAAGTGTTGCTCGACGTCGCACCACCCGTGGAGAACGGCGCGGCATGAGAACAAACACCGAGTCGCGGTTGACGCGCACCGGTACCCTGACCCGCACCCGCACGGAGACAGTCACGAGGTACACGAGTACCCGCACGGGTCTCGTTGAGGGTGGCGTGTTTTGGGGCCGGCGCACGTCGCGCTCGGTGACAAGAGCAGTGGGTGCGGCGGGCCGTTGGCTCAAAGAAACGGTGCTCGCGCCTGGGTGGCTCTTTCTTGCGCTGCTGGTCATCGGCATCGTTGTTGGCGCTACGGTCGGTTGGGTTGAAGGGTGGGCTCTCGCGGTGATCGCGGGCACCCTTCTGCTTCTGAGCATTCCGTTCCTTTTGGGCGGGCACGACTACGGTGTGCAACTTGTCCTCGAGAAAGACCGTGTTGTTGCCGGAACAGACGTGCGTGCGCGACTCTCTGTCACCAACCGCGCCTCACGTATTTCTCTGCCAGGGGTCATTGACATCCCCGTGGGTGAAGGGCTCGTCGAAGTTCAGGTGCCGCTTCTGTTCGCCTCCGCAGAGCATCATGAGGAGCTCACTATTGGGGCTCACCGTCGCGGAGTTATCGACATTGGTCCGATGACCATTGGTCGGGGCGACCCGATTGGTATTTTGCGTCGTGAGGTGTCGTGGCCACAGATTGAACGCCTTTACGTGCACCCCGTCACTGTGGCGATTCCGAGCACCAGCGCCGGGCTCATCAAAGATTTGGAGGGAACGCCAACGCGCGACATTGTTGACAGCGATCTCTCGTTTCACGCGATCCGTCAGTATGCGCCAGGAGACTCCCAGCGTCATATTCACTGGAAGTCAACCGCGAAAACAGGCACCCTCATGGTGCGTCAGTATGAAGAAACCAGGCGCGCGAGTCTCGCCGTGGTCCTTGACTTGAACACCGACGAGTACGCCTCAGAAGACGAATTCGAGATGGCGGTCAGCGCGGCAGCATCCGTGGCCGTTCAGGCGGTACGCGATGGCCGTGAAGTCATTGTCACCACAAGTTCAGAGGTGCCAGAGCTGACCCGAAGTGTGTTGCAGTCGATCTCGACCCTGCCAACGGTGACCGCCCGCACGCTCCTCGACAGCATGTCAACGGTGGAGGGCAGCGAGAGGGCCTTTCGACTCAACGTGGTGACCGCTCTGACGACACAGTCGTTCCCTGGAATGTCGATTGCCTTTCTGGTCACCGGTTCGACGATGGAACTCGGCCGCCTTCGGGGCTGCGCTGTGCAGCTTCCTGCGAACGTGACGGCAGTGGCCATCCGCACGGTGCCGGGAGCGGAGCCGCGAGTTAATTCCATGTCGGGAATGACAGTCCTGACAATTGGCGCACTCGGAGACCTCAAGCATCTGATGGCGCGGGGGGCGATTCGATGACGAATATAACGACAGCGCTCGGCAAGCTGGATGTTCCTAGACTCCTCGTGGACGTCGCGTATGTCATCATCGGGGTCGCTCTTGCCACCGGTTTGGCATGGCCGGTTTATGCCTCACCCCGCATGATTTTGGTCGCGGTGGCGGCCGCGGTGCTCGGTATCGCGCTCGTGGTGGTCGGGCGCGTGTTGGGGTGGCGGTGGTGGATTACGGCGCGCGTGGCCGCGGGTCTCTACCTCGTCACCGTTGTGCCCCTCGCCATTCCCGTCGCGCTGAGTTCCCCACTTCGTGCCCTTCAAGGAATCCTTGATGGTGTCACCGGCGTGGTCTTGGGGTGGAAACAAATTGTTACGCTCACGCTGCCGTTGGGCGAGTATCAGGCAGTACTCGTTCCGTTCTTCCTGACCATCTTCGTTGGCTCCATCGTGGCCACGGCGCTCAGCATCGGCCATCGCAAGTACTCGTCGTTTTCTGTCGGCGTCGTCTTTCTCATGTGCGCGTTCGGGCCGGTCTTCGGGTCAAGCACAACGGACCCGCCGTTGAACGTCGTCGGGCTCACGATCCCGGCACCTCGCCAGGTTCTGCTCGGCATCCTGTTTGTGGTTGTCTCACTCGTGTGGCTCATCGTTCGCGCCAGAATGGAGCGAAAGAATGCACTCCGGCGCGCGATGGCACTCTCCACCGATATTCGCCAGAGCAGCCACTCAACGGTGTGGATGCGCTTGCGCCGGCGCGCGTTCGCCGCAATTTTGATCGTTGTCGCCGTCACCGCTGGTCTGCTTGTCGCGCCCGCTGCCGCTGGTTGGGCGCCGCGGGAAACCCTGCGGGACCGCGTCAACCCCGAAGTGGTTGTTTTGCAGCAGCCGAGCCCGTTGAGCGACTACCGCTCGTGGTTCAGTGCGCAGAAGTTCGATGAACAGCTGTTCACAATTGATGGCGACCTCGCCGGGGTAGATCGCGTGCGTCTCGCGACACTCGGCTACTACGACGGTGCTGTCTTTCGACCGGGTTCACGAACCGGGCAGCAGCAGTTCCGTCGGCTTCCCAGCGCCAGCAATAGCGGGGTGAAGTTCACGATCACGATCGGTGACGGCTACTCCGGCGTGTGGCTTCCGACCCCTGGCCTCATGGATTCAACTCCGACTTTCACCGGCCCACTCGCCGAGAAACTGGCGGATGGTTCTTACGTCGGTTCGCAGGGCGAGAGCGCTGTGGTGGTGACCCCTCGCGTCGACGGAGGTTTTGGGGTTCGACCAGGAGATTCCTACCGCATCAGCGTCGCCCCCAGCGTGGGCGGTGAGGTCGCCGGTTCGGTGCGCGGTGGTGAGTCACTGATCAGTGATGACGACTACCCAGCGCTTGCAGCATGGGTGGAGCAACAAGATGTGCCTCGAACGGCGGCGGGTGTCGTCGAGTTGATTCAACGGCTGCGTGATCGCGGTTACCTGAGCCACTCCCTTCAAAATAACGAGAGTTCGAAGAGTTGGATCAAGCGCCTCGCTGCTTCTGACTTCGTTTTTCAGCCCTCGTATGCCGGCCATTCTGCTGCGCGCGTCGAGGAGCTTTTTACGGCGCTCTATGACCAGCAGCGAGCCGTTGGCGAAGATGCGGAGCCAGAGAGTCTTGTTGCCGCGATCGGTGACGATGAGCAATTCGCTACCGCTGCCGCCTTGCTTGCGCGGTTTCTCGGTTTCGATTCTCGGATCGTCGTGGGTGCGAGGTTGGTGTCGGATGACGACAAACCCGCTGTTGAACCGTGCACCGCTGGGGTGTGCACGGGTGCGAACGTCACCGCCTGGGTTGAGTTCCGTGCGTCAGGGGCGGCATGGTTCGCGGCGGATGCGAGCCCGCAGTATGCCCTTTCACCGTTCCGAGTTAACCCCGGTGAGGAGCGGCCACAAAACCCCACCGTCGCGCAAGATGTGACGACCGAGGTTTTGGATCCGCCGCCCGCGCAACGTGATGACTCTTCAACACTGAACCCCGGGGCGGGTGATACCGCGGGGTGGGTTGACACCATCCTGCCCATTCTCAAAGCTGTCGGTACTGGCGCGCTGACGCTGTTGCTTTTGCTTTTGCCGTTGCTCTTCCTCGTGATTCTGAAGATCATGCGTCGACGGAGTCGCAGGTCGGCGGTGGAGCCAGAAGTGAGTCTCGTTGGGGTGTGGGATGAGCTGATGGACACGTACCTCGATTACGGTGTGAAGCTTCCTGACCACGCCACGAGGGGCCACATGGCGAGTGTCATCGGTAGACCCAACGCCGCCACGCTGGCTGTCATCATCGACGCGGGAGTTTTTGCGGAGTACGCGCCCACCCGTGAGTCGGCGGACGCCGCGTGGGAGTTGCTTCGTGCGGAGCGTGCTGAGCTCGCATCCGAAGTGAAGTTTTCTGCCCGCGTCAAGGCGGCGCTAGCTCTGCGGTCCTTCGTTAGGTATCTGCCGGCCCGTGCCGGATTGTCTATGGGCCTTTCGCTCTTTCGTCCAAAGGAGGTCGTGTGATGGACTCATCGTCAAGTTCGCTCGGAATTGGCATCATTGTGGCAAGCGTGGTGTTCGGGGCGATAGTTCCGCTCGGGCTCTACATTTGGTACTGCTTTGCGCTTTCTCGACTGTTCCCCAAGCTGGGTGAGCAGGGCTGGAAGGGCTGGGTCCCCATCCTGAACGAGATGGTCATTCTGGAGCGCGGTGGAGTTCCCGGTTGGTCCGTCATTCTCTACTTCCTGCCGATCGTGAGCCTCTATGGCCTGCATTTGAAGGCAATGGCGATGATTCGCATCGGGCAACGGTTTGGTCGAGGAACAGCCCTCGTGGTTCTCGGATTCCTGTTGCCGCCACTGTGGGCGACCCTCCTTGCCCGCACCGCACCACCACCTGCTTCAGAGCACTATGGTGAGCGGATTCAGGGAATGATGACGCCAGCGAACCAGGCGGCTGCGCCGGCGGCAACGCCAACGCCAATGCCAACGTCAATGCCAACTCCAATGGCATTGACGATGACACAGTCTCCGTTCCCGCCGGCCGCTGTGCAGCAGAATGCCCCCTTCCAGCAGGCGCCTGTGCAGCAGAATGCCCCGTTCCAGCAGGCGCCTGTGCAGCAGGATCCGTTCCAGCAGGCGCCTGTGCAGCAGAATGCCCCGTTCCAGCAGGCGCCTGTGCAGCAGAATGCCCCGTTCCAGCAGGCGCCTGTGCAGCAGGATCCGTTCCAGCAGGTGCCGTTCGCTGCCCCTTCCGCCCCTCCGGCTCCACCTATGCCGCCCACTGCCCAGCTTGTAGATCCGCTCGATGTGCCACAGCCCGCAGTGGTGCGGCCACCGGTACTTGCTCCGGCCGCCGCCGAACCCGTGTTTGCTGAGCCTGCGGCAGCACCGTCCCTGACGGTGCCACCCATGCCCCCGGTGCCAGTGCCGGTGCCAGCTGGTGAACACGTAGGTGTCGAACCGCTCGCTGCCGATCCGCGCGATGCGGGCTCGCTCGCTGCCGATCCGCTCGCTGCCGGTCCCCGTGATGCCGATCCGCTCGCTGCCGATCCGCTCGGTGCAGAACCTCCTGCCACAGAAGCCCCGCTCAGCGGTGACAACCCGTGGGCGCCGCGTTCGTCGGCAGGTGCTGCACCGGCCACAATGCGAACCGCGGAGGTGCAGGCGCCCTCATCTTTCGATGCCCGCGCAAATGTTGCCGAGATGCCCACGATCATTCCTTCACAGCATTCGGGAATCCTGAACAATGATGATGACGATGATGACCTCGACCGCACCGTTGTAGTCGACCGTCGCCCGCTTGTGCAATGGAACCTGGTGACAGAATCCGGTGTCGTTCTGCCGTTGAAGTCCAATTCGGTGTTGCTCGGAAGAAAGCCGACATCCACTGATGTTTCTGTCGAGTTGGTGGCGGTTCCGGATGAGACGCGCACGCTGTCGAAGAACCATGCGCGACTTGATCTTCAGGATGAGGTGTGGACAATCACCGACCTCACGTCGACAAATGGTGTCATTCTTGTCGCGGCCGACGGTAAAGAAACCGAGTTGCCTGCCGGTGGTTCGGCAGCGCTGTCAGAGCAGTTCATCCTCGGGAACGTAAGTTTGAGCCTCACCTTCGAGAACGGACCTTCATGACGGAACTCACCATCGGTCGCGTAAAACTCGTTGTGGCGGGGCTCAGTGACACCGGCCGCAAGCGCAAAGTCAACGAGGACTCTTTTCTCGTGGAGTCTCCGGTTTTCGTTGTTGCCGACGGCATGGGCGGTTATGAGGCTGGCGACCGCGCAAGCGCGGCGGTGATATCCGCATTCCAGGAGAACACGGTGGTGGAGGGCTTTGCAACGTTGCTGGGCATCCGAAATGCTCTTGTCGCTGCTGACGCAAAAGTTGCGGCTGTCGCGGCGGAGACGACTCGGGGTGCTGGCAGCACGGTGGCCGGGGCAATTCTCATTGAGCATGAGGGTGCACCGTGCTGGCTGATCTTCAATGTGGGCGACTCCCGCGTGTACCGCCACGTGGGAACCGAGCTTGAACAGCTCACTATCGATCACTCGCTTGGACAGGAGCTTGTGGATGCTGGCGAGATGTTGCAAGAAGATCTCGCCACCTTCCCCGACCGAAATGTGATCACGCGCGCGATTGGTGCCGCCGACAGCACTGCCGATAGTTGGGTTGTTCCCGTGATCAATGGCGAGCGTCTTCTCATCTGTTCAGATGGGCTCACTTCTGAACTCGTCGATGAAGGCATCCGGGCGACACTCACGATGGGTGGCCGCCCAGAGTCGGTGGCTTCCACGCTGGTGCAACGCGCCAATGAGGCGGGCGGGCGCGACAACATTTCGGTGATCGTGATCGATGTTATTTCGGGTGGGGGCGATCCGAGTAGTGACAACATGACGGGTTCTGGACTGCTCTCGCATGGTGCGTACGACACGGGCAAGAACGACGCAACGGTCGAGCTGTGACCATGGGTGAGCCGTCACACCGCGCACATGGTGACTCCGCAGAGCCAGGCCCTGGAGCCGGCGAAGACGACGATTCCTTGAGCGAGGCCACTGTTGTGGTCGATCGCGGTGAGAGTGACCGCACTGTCGTCGTCGACCGAGGCAATGCCGAGAGTGACCGCACTGTCGTCGTCGACCGAGGCAATGCCGACAGTGAACGCACTGTCGTCGTCGACCGAGGTGACAGCGATCGCACTGTGGTTGTTGACCGTGACGACAATGAACGCACCGTCGTGGTGGACCGTGATGAAGGTGAACGAACCGTAGTCGTCGAACGGGCTGTGAAGCGTAAGCCAGCGGATGGCGATGCCACCGTGGTGGTCGGCAAGAGGGCTAAGCCCAAGACGCCATCCAATCGCGGGCCCAGAGGGCGGCAGCGCATCAACTTGCCTCCGGTCGAGGCGGGGTTCGCAGAGAAGGCAGTCCTTGCTTCCGGGCCTGGTGCGGTGGAGAACTACGCGCCCCGGGAGCTCCCCGTTCAGCCAGAAGCGACTCCTCGTTTGGAACAGAGCGCGGTGATCACGAGGCCACCGGCCGACGCTGTGCCCTCCGTTCGAAAGTCATCCCGGCGCTTCGGGGTCATCGCTGTCGTCGGATTTGCGCTCGCCTGCGTGGTCTCCGTTGTGGGCCTCGTGGCGATCGGTTTCGCGGTGCTTCGGTCCTTTTAGCCAGCTCATGGCTCCCTATACCCCCCGATAGCGGGTATGGCGTGTAACGACACGAACGAGTTAGATTTGCCATTCGACGCGATGGCTTTTCTCGTACCCGAGGTAATGGTCGCGTCGTTGGGGGAACAACTTTAGGGGGAAGTTCCGTGGCTTCATTGACTGAAATTCTGATTCTGCGTGGCGTTATGCCGATCGAGAGTCTAGACAGCATGCCTGGCGGTTGGGGCGAGGAAGAAACTTCGGTTCGCGCCTTGATTGAGCAGGGAGTTCTCACCGAAGCTCAGGTGGCTTCTGCGCGTGCGGCCCAGGCGGGCCTGCCGTTCGTGGAACTGCTGGAATACCCGGTCGATCGCACTGCAGTATCTCTCGTCGCAGCTTCGCTGTGCCGTCGTCATGAAGTGTTGCCAATCGCCATGAGCGGGGACTCCCTAACTCTCGCCATGGTTGATCCTGGCAACGTCTTTGCTATTGACGATGTGCGCGCGGCGACGCGATTGCAGATTCACCTGGTCGTTGCCGAGCGCAGCGACCTACTCAGTGCGATCGATCGCTTCCATCGTGCCGATGGTGAGCTCAGTGACCTCACAAACGAGCTTGAAGAAGAGAGTGCCGGAACTGACCTCGCTCTCTCGGGGCAGCAGGAGGCCTCGCAAGATGATGCACCGATTGTTCGGTTCGTGAACTTGCTCATCAGCCAGGCCATCCAGGACCGTGCGTCTGACATCCACATCGAACCGGCCGAGCGCCAGCTGAATGTGCGCTACCGCATTGACGGTGTGTTGCACGAGATGCAGCAGGCGCCGAAGGCCATTCAGAACGGTGTTATTTCCCGGCTGAAGATCATGAGTGACATTGACATTGCCGAGCGTCGTAAGCCTCAGGATGGCCGCATGTCGGTGAGCCACGGTGGTCGAAAGATTGACCTTCGTGTGGCAACGCTGCCGACCGTGTGGGGCGAGAAAGTCGTCATGCGTATTCTCGATAACTCACAGTCGAGCATGTCGCTCAATGACCTCGCGATGCTCGACTACAACATGTCGGCATACCAGCAGTCGTTCATCAAGCCGTACGGAATGATTCTGGTGACAGGCCCGACAGGTTCGGGTAAGTCGACAACGCTGTACACGACACTGCACGCGGTGGCCAAGCCAGAGATCAACGTCATTACGGTTGAAGACCCGGTCGAGTTCCGCATGCCCGGTATCAACCAGGTGCAGGTGAACCCGAAGGCGGGGCTCACGTTTGCCAGTGCGCTGCGGTCGATTCTTCGTTCTGACCCGGATGTGGTGCTGATTGGTGAGATCCGTGACCACGAGACGGCGCAGATTGCCGTTGAAGCATCACTGACCGGCCACCTTGTGCTCTCCACGTTGCACACCAACGATGCGCCAAGCGCTATCGTTCGACTCACCGAGATGGAGATCGAGCCATTTCTGGTCGGCTCCGCTCTCGACAGTGTTGTCGCTCAGCGGCTTGCGCGTCGTCTGTGCGACCGGTGTAAAGAGGCGTACCAGCCGAGTCAGGCTGAGCTCATGCACTTGCGTATCGGGTTCGACCCGAGCCAGCCGCTTCCCACTCTGTTTAAGCCGATTGGGTGCCAGACCTGTTCCGGCACTGGCTACCGTGGCCGTATCGCGATCCACGAGGTCATGACGGTGACGGAAGAGATTGAGCGTCTTGCGGTGGAGCGAGCCTCAGCTGCCGACGTTTCGCGTCTTGCGCAGCAGCAGGGAATGATTCCATTGCGCATGGATGGATGGATGAAGGCCCAAATGGGTCTCACATCGATCGAAGAGATTTTGCGGGTTGTCGCCTAATTCGGGCGACTAGGTCCTGAGGGGGAACCTGATGAGCAAGCAAGTACACGAAATTCCAGTCTTTGGGGAGGGCGAAGGAATTCGTCCGGCAGCGCCTATGGGTGCTCCGCAGTCGACGCCGGGGATGACGATGCCACCTCCGGCGCAGACGCCAAATCAATCTGCTCCGCCACCAGCGGCACCGGGCGCGCCATCGCCTCAAGCTGCGGCATCACTGTCTTTTGATGATGCGGGTCAGATGCCACCGCCACCAGTGTCGGCACCGTTGCCACCCATGCCGCCGCCCATGTCTGCTCCGGGGAACGCGCCGATGGCTGCGGCTCCGATGATGGCGGCACCAACAATGGCTGCTCCGATGGCTGCACCGATGGCTGCACCGATGGCTGCGCCGACGATGGCCGCTCCGACGATGGTGGCTCCAACAATGGTGGCTCCAACAATGGCAGTTCCGACGATGGTGACTCCGCCTACGATGCCATCCGCGTCGACCATGGCGCCGCCGATGGCTCCACCCATGACCGCACCGATGGCGGCTGCTCCGCCTACCATGCCGCCTCCAGCTTCTGCTCCGGTGACACAGGCGCTCCCTTCCGTGACACCATCCGTTCCGCCAATGGCGCCACCCGTTGGCGCTCCGTTGGCTGAGGATCTTGATCCTCTCGGGCGCGTGAACGCTGGTTTCAACCCGCATCCGGGGGCTGACCCCGACCTCATTAACGCGCTGCAGGAGGTGGTGAGGCTCACAGCTTCTGACCTTCACGTGACGTCCAACGCGCCACCCATGCTTCGCGTCGATGGTGCGCTCACTCCGCTGGCCGGTTCCCAGGTGTGGGATCGCGACCGCGTGACCAAGGCTCTTTACAGCATCCTGTCCGAGCCGCAGCGCGAAAAGTTCGAGAAGGATCTAGAGCTTGACTTCGCGTTTGCTGTGTCAGAGAGTGCCCGATTCCGGGTGAACTTCTACCAGCAGCGTGATGCGGTGGGTGGCGCGTTCCGTCTCATTCCGACAGAAATTAAGCCGCTCGAAAGCTTGGGTGTTCCCGACACGGTGGCGAGATTCGCCGAGTTGGCCAGAGGTTTGGTTCTTGTCACCGGGCCAACGGGTTCAGGTAAGTCGACAACGCTTGCCGCGCTCATTGACTTGGTGAACCGCACGCGCACCGACCACATTGTCACGGTTGAGGACCCGATCGAGTTCATGCACGGCAACAAGCGTTCGCTCATCAACCAGCGTGAAGTTGGCGCCGACACTCACAGCTTTGGTGAGGCGCTCAAGCACGTACTGCGTCAGGACCCCGACGTCATCCTCATCGGTGAGCTTCGTGACCTCGAGACCATCTCTGTCGCACTGACCGCAGCAGAAACGGGCCACCTCGTCTTCGCGACACTGCACACGCAAGATGCGGCACAGACCATTGACCGCGTGATCGACGTGTTCCCACCGTTCCAACAGGATCAGGTGAGGGCGCAACTCGCCGCGACTCTTCAAGGGGTTGTGTGCCAGACGCTGGTCAAGAGGGCCAGTGGCCAAGGCCGCGTCGTGGCCACCGAGGTCATGGTCATCACCCCAGCTATTGCCAACCTCATTCGTGAGGGCAAGACGTACCAGATTCCTACCGCGCTTCAGGCCGGCCGCGAGCTCGGAATGTTCACCATGGATCAGCATCTCGCAGAACTTGTGGACAAGGGAAAAATCACCCACGCTGCGGCGATGGAGAAGGCGCACGACATCGAGGGTATGAAGCGACTTATTCACCGCGCCGACCCTGGTGGCGGCTCAAACCAGATGTCTGCTGGCCCCGACTTCGGAGACGAATTCGCCTCGAATAGGGCGCACTGAAGTGGCAACAACAGCAACTTTTGCCTACAAGGGCCGCGACACCGAAGGCAAGGTCGTCAAGGGTCGCATTGACGCGATGTCTGAGGGCGCGGTTTCTGCCCGCCTGCGCGCGATGGGCATTTCGCCACTCTCGATCCAAGAGGCGACCGGTGGTACCGGACTCCAGATGGATATTAACCTGGGAGCTTTTAAGGCAAAAGTTGGCTTGAAGGATTTGGCAATCATGAGCCGACAGATGGCAACCATGATTACGTCGGGTTTGTCTTTGCTGCGTACGCTCACGATTCTCACTGAGCAGACGGAAAACAAGGAACTCAAACGCATCCTCACCACCATCACGCGTGAGGTTGAGTCTGGCTCTTCTCTTTCAGAGGCAACGGGAAAGCACTCAACGGTCTTTCCTCCCATCATGATCAGCCTTATTCGCGCGGGTGAAACTGGCGGATTCCTTGATGAGGCGTTGATGTCGGTGGCGCGGAACTTCGAGGCTGAGGTCAAGCTGCGCGGCACGATCAAGTCGGCGATGACGTATCCGGTGATTGTGTTCATCATGGCGATCGTCGCGGTGATCGCAATGCTCATCTTCATCGTGCCCATTTTCCAGAAGATGTTCGAGAACTTTGGGGGTACCCTGCCGTTGCCCACTCAGATTCTTGTGTGGCTTTCGAGCATCATGTGGTGGTTTGTTCCACTACTGGCCATCATCAGCATTGTCTTCTCCATCTGGTGGCAGAAGAATAAGAACACGGAACGCGTTCGCAAGGTTGTTGATCCACTGAAGCTACGCATCCCGGTGTTTGGTCAATTGTTCCGGAAGATCGCCATTGCCCGCTTCGCCCGCAATTTTTCCAGCATGATGGCGGCCGGTGTGCCGATCCTCCAAGTGCTTTCCATCGTGGGTGACACTGCAGGTAACTGGGTCATGGAGGAGGCGCTGCGCAAGGTTGCGGAGTCCGTGCGGCAAGGTAAGACAGTTGCCGGCCCGCTCAGCGAAGAGAAGGTATTCCCTTCCATGGTCACGCAAATGATTTCTGTGGGTGAAGATGCCGGAGCGCTCGAGCAGATGCTCGCGAAGATTGCTGACTTCTACGACGAAGAGGTGCAGTCGGCTACGGAGCAGCTCACCGCGATGATTGAGCCACTCATGATCGCGTTCCTGGGCATTGTGGTCGGCGGCATGATCGTTGCCTTGTACTTGCCGATCTTCAATATCTTTACGCTCATCAAATGACTGCTGAAAGCGTGCCTACAACTGGGGTCACAAATATCCCGGATGTGCCCCCTTTGTGGGATTACGGGTTCTGATTTTCAGGGCCAACATGATGGGTGGGGGTCAAGTAAAACTGGGGGCCCTGTTCATGTTCATCACTTACAGACAGGAAAGTAAAAATGTTTCTACGAGTTAACAAAGCGCTGAACGACCGCCGTGCAGGCATCAAGCGCGAAGAGGGCTTCACCCTCATCGAGCTTCTGGTTGTCGTCATCATTATTGGCATTCTCGCCGCGATCGCCATTCCGGTCTTCCTGAATGTGCAGAATAGTGCAAAGGACAGCGCAGTCAGCGCCGACCTGACGAGCCTCAAGACGGCCGCTGTCGCGTTCCAGACTCAGAACAACGGAAAACTCCCGGCGACAGTCGAAGCTATGAAAACCACCGTCTCAATTGATGGAGCCAACTACAACACGAAGCCAGTAATTTCATTCACGGCTGAAGATGGCACTACCGCTGCTACGAACCTCACCGCAAAGCATTTCTGCATTCAGGCAACTGCCACGAACGAAAATCAGTGGGTCGTGCGTGACAACACTGCTCCTGCCAAGGTTGCTGCCGCTGGTACAGGGACTCCCGCGACCCCGGCAGTTCTGGCTTGTTCATAACCGCAACTCTCTAACAGCTCATAGCGGTGAGGTTCGAATTCTGAGCCTCACCGCTGTGAAGGGTTAACCACCTAATATTCTTGAATTTTCATCACGACCTTGGGAGAGGTTGAAATGCACAAATGCTTGATTGCTATGAAAAAGCGTTCGTCTGAAGACGGCCTCTCTCTCGTCGAAGTTCTCGTTGCCATGATGATCTTCGCCATGCTGGTCGTGGGAATCGGTTACTCCCTCATCAATATTCTGAAGATGACGCGGGATAGTCAGAGTCGTGAGACCGCCGTCAGCCTCGCAAGTTCGGAGCTGGACGCGGCGCGCGCGATCGGAGATCCGTTTAAGATTCTTAATGTTGACCGCACGATCACGGTCGACAACACGACCTACTCGATTTCTCGCAAGGCAGTCTGGGTGACGCCTGGTGGCACCGCGGAAACGTGCGGAAGTGGTGGAGCGGCTCTTCAATACAAGACCGTGAGTGTAAGCGTGAGCTGGAACGGGTTGAGCGACAGTGCGGCTGTCAAAGCAGACACTGCCATTGTCCCCACCACCAGAATCAACAATCCCGATCTAGGCACAATTCTCGTCTCGGTGAAAAATGCATCCGGTCTCGGCAACGCTGGGGTGTCTTTCACAGCGAAACCCGCCACCGGAGATGCTCTTGTGACTACGCCGACGAACGCGGATGGGTGCAGTTTCCTTCTCTCGGTCACGCCGGGAATGTACACCGTAAAGCTTCTGGGCTCCAACAACATGGATATTGATCAGGTCGAGAATCCAGAGGTTACGTTAGACGTCAAGGCGGGAGCGTCAGCGCAGTTCGGTTTTCAATACGACAAGCGCGGCACCTACGTCATGAGCTATGCATCGAATGACGGCACAACTCCTCAGCTCACACTCCCGAATAACTTGACCACCACCTTCATTAATACCATTTCGCGATACACAACAATTGTGCCAACAGCCGCCAACCTTCAGGGAAGCAAAATTCTCTACGCTGCAAGTGCCGGTTATGAGGTCGTTGCTGGAACATTTATTCCTGGTACGGAACTAGGTTCAACGTGTGCGTCGGTTAATCCAGCGGCCTGGCCCGACACGACCACCCCGCCGATCGCTGTTTCCCCAAAGTCACCCAAAGCATTCACCCTTCCGGGCGGAACATCTGCAACAACTCCAGTGCCCATGGGTACGCTAAAGGTGACAGGTACCTCGAGCAAAAAATACGTTTACGCGATTTCACAAGCAGTCGCCCTCGCGGAGGGGCAGCCGGGGTGCGATACCGCCAAAAAATACACCTTCTCGACTACCTTCGCTGCCGGCGGCTCAACAATGAACATTGCGCTTCCCTTTGGGTCTTGGGCCCTTTACGAGAGTACGGCGCAAGACAGCGGGGGCACCCCCATTGCTAAATCCAAGATCGCGCTCATCACACCCGGTGTGGTCGCAAGCGATGGCATTTTCGTGCTCGATCCTCGAGTGGTGACACCGTGATCCGGCGCATTCGGCGTACTTTTTCGCAGAACAACGCCGAATCAGGAATGAGTGTTATCGAGTTGCTTGTCACGATGATTCTGCTGGGGATGATTCTGCTAATGGCGAGCAACATGTATATCAGCGTCGTTCGAACGACAGATGACTCTAAGTCAGTGAACGAGGGCACCAGGGTGGCCTCCAACGCCATGAACGAACTAAACCGAGTTGTCCGCTTCGCGGTGAACAGTCCGCTCTCCGGCGCGGATCCGCTTCCCGCCTTCAGTTCAGCGAAGGCTTCGGAATTGGTGGTTTATAGCCTTGTCGACGTTGATGGGCTCGCGTCAACGGCGGAACGCCCGCTCAAGCCAGTGATGGTGAAGATTGGCCTCGAATCAGACGGTAACGTTTTTGAGCGTCGCTGGAATCCGACTGCGTCCGGCCAATTCTGGAGCTTCAGTGGGGTATCTTCCACGGCAAACAACACCGCGGTGAGTTCGCGAGTGCTGGGTGGCAAATTTCTTGCGACCGGAACTAGCACGTCACTGTTTCGCTATTTCACTGACGATTGTTCGGTACCGAATCCGCCCTCGATGTCGATCATCGACCATCTAGTTCAACACTGCACGGAGTTGGTACCCACCGGAACCTCCAGTCTCAGCCTTGCAAATCGAAAAGAGATCTCCACGGTCGTAGTAACGATGAACACGGTTCCGCTCGTTGGTCCTGACGATCGCCCCGTGATCATTACCAATGCAATCGGAATGCTCAACCTAGGAACCATGGCGGGAAAGTGATTGTGAACACACTGATTCAGAGGCTAAAGCGCAGGGTTGCTGATGAAGCGGGTGCAGCGTTGGTCGTCGTGCTTGCATTATCGATCACTATGCTGATCCTTATCACCGCAGCCCTGAGCTTCTCGCTTTCTGGGGTGAAAACTGCGTACGTAGATGTGGATAATTCGGCGGCCTTGGCCGCGGCCTATGCCGGGATAGACGAATACAGCAGTCGGCTTTCCAATGACAGTACGTATTACCAATTCGGCAATAAGCTCTCCCCATTTACGAAAGCAACTAACAGTGACTCAACCGTGGCACTACCGCCTCCCGGAAAAGAGAACGCAGCGTTCGGAGTGGGAAAAGGCGGATCGTGGGCAACAATTGAAGGAACCGATGGGCGCGTCACCTTCAGGTATGAAGTGGACAATTCACGGTATTCGGGTACCGGCTCGCTGCGGGTGCGTTCGACCGGCCGCGTGGGGAATCAGACAGCATCAGTAGTGGCTGATCTGAAACAGAGCGGATTCATCGACTACCTGTACTTCAGTGACCATGAGATCAGGGATCCGGAGCTTTCCAACACTGACTGTGGAGATTCCAATAAGCGCCCGAGTGATTGGGTAGCAGTTAAGACCGGCCAAACATATGGCAACTGGCATGGTTCAAGTTGCACCGAAATTCAATTTGGCGAGGATGACGTCCTTAATGGAAAAGTGCACTCCAACGACATCATTAAGGTCTGTGGTTCTACGTTCACGAAGCTTGTCACGTCGTCTAGCCCAATAACCTCCCCTCAATACCGAAAAGGAAGTAGCGGCTGCGCCAACGGGAGTTTCTCTGATCTCAAAAATACTGGTGGAGCAATACCGCGTGTTGCCCGCATAGAAATGCCAAAGACTAATGATGGAATGAAGAACGAGGCTCGACTCGACCTTCCCGAGATCACGAGGCCAGGTTGCCTCTATACGGGCCCGACGTCGATCACTTTTCTTGCCAACGGCAAAATAAATGTGGTGTCACCATGGACCAAATTCACGCGGCCAAATCTGACTAATCCTTCTCTCTCGCAAAATCCTGTGGCGGGAGTTGATGGAATAGTCAAAGGATGTGGCGTCTTGAGTGAGTTGCATTCGCCGGACGGCTCGACGTTTTTTCCACCAGAACAGAACTTGATCTTTGTGCAAAACGTGCCGAACGCCGACACTGACCCAGCTGCCGTGAACGACCCGAACTATGGGGAGTTAGAGTCTACGATCGCTGGTTACTACACGGGGCCTTGGTATAACCGGGTGTGGCACCCTGCCGTCACAGTGGGAGCAAACCCCACCGGTTTCACCTGCAATAATCGCGGGAACGTGAGCGAAGGATGGATCTTACAGAAGTCGGGCTCGACCACGATTCAGTATCCGCTTTCCAACGAAGCCACGCCGAATGGTGGAAAAGACGGCGCACCGGCATCGTACGGCTGCACGAATGGCGATGTCTATGTGAAAGGCACGGTGAACGGCCAGATCACTGTCGCGAGCGAGAACTATGTCTACGTCACCGCGAACGTCGAATACAACGTCAAAGACGAAAGCAGTTCGGATGTTCTCGGTCTGGTCGGCAACAACGCGGTCTGGGTATGGAACCCCATGCGTAAGAGCGGCAGTAATTATTACCCGTTGACCGGCAACAATCGCACCATTAGTGCCGCGATCATGTCAGTACGTCATACTTTTCAGGTGCAAAACTACAGCGTTGGCGGAGAGCGCGGAAGGTTGACTATCAACGGCGCAATTGCGCAGAAGTTCCGCGGAACTGTTGCATCGGGCAGTAACGGCTACGACAAAACGTATAACTACGATGTTCGGCTGTTCGCCATTAGCCCTCCGAAGTTCTTGACTCCCATTTCGACCACGTACGGGGTGACGAAGTACGCACTGGTTCGGACGGGATTCAACGCGGATGGCGTCGAGTTGGATGCGAATGGGAACCCGGTTCCTTGATCTGGACCCAATTCACGGCACCGTTAATTATCGGAGCCGCAGTCTTTGCGGGCCTTGTGGGTCTCGCCGTTGGATCCTTTCTGAACGTGGTGGTGTGGCGCGTTCCTCGAGGCGGATCGCTCAGCGCGCCACCGAGTGCGTGCCCGAAGTGCGGCCACGCTATCCGCGCGTACGACAATATTCCGGTGCTCTCCTGGCTAGTGCTAAGAGGGAAGTGTCGAGACTGCCACGAGCCGATTTCACCTCGGTACCCGCTGGTTGAATTTAGTACCGCCCTCATTTTCGTCGGGGTCACACTGTGGGCACTAATTTTGCCAGCAGGAATCTGGCGCACGCCGGCTTATCTTTATTTTGCTGCGGTGAGTGTGGCTCTTACCCTCATTGATCTCGACACTCGAAAGCTTCCGAACCGCATCGTGGTTCCGTCTCTCGTCATCATGCCCGCGCTTCTCGCGCTCGCCAGTTTCGGTAGTGGTGACTGGTGGACGCTGTTGTGGGCGATTGTTGGTGGCGTGGCGCTCTTCATCTTCTACTTCACCCTCGTCCTGATCTATCCACAGGGCATGGGGTTCGGAGATGTGAAACTGGCGGCCCTCGTGGGCATGGCACTGGGGTACCTCGGATGGGGTTCTTTGATTGTGGGCGCGTTTGCTGCATTCTTGTTGGGGGGAGTCTTTTCCATCGCTCTGCTGTTAACCGGCAAAGCGACGCGAAAGTCAGGAATTCCATTTGGGCCTTGGATGCTTTTAGGCGCATGGGTGGGAATCTTCTGCGGCAACGAGATATCGGAGTGGTATCTCGCACTGGTCGGAATCAGTTAGGGGACGTGATGGCCAGCACTCAAATCGTTGGGGTCGATCTCGGCGCCACAAATATTAGGGCTGTCGAGGTGTCGGGGGTAGGAACTAAGCACCCGAGCGTCACGAGGTTCTTTTCATTTCCATTGCCAGAGGGCGCCGTCAAGAATGGTGAAGTTGTCGAAGTCAATACTGTTTCGGCTGCCCTCAAGCAATTGTGGAGTGCCGCGAAGTTCAGCAGTAAAGATGTCGTGCTGGGTGTCGGCAACGCTAAGGTGCTAGTGCGCGACCTGACCGTTCCTAAGCTGAGCCACGCAGAAATCAGGGAGTCGCTCCCGACGCAGGTGCAAGAAATGCTTCCTGTTCCTGTGGCAGATGCCCTTCTCGACTTTTACCCCATTTCCGAAAGCGCCAGCGACACGGGCCCGGTAGTCAACGGGCTCCTCGTCGCCGCCATTAAGAGTTCCGTTCTTGCCAATGTGAAGTCTGTTCAGCTCGCTGGACTAAACCCAGTAGGAGTTGACCTCATACCGTTCGCCTTGACGCGGCTGACATCTCCGTCGCGCATGATCGGCAATGTGGCGCACATTGATGTTGGTGCACGCACAACCAACGTGATTGTCACAAGCAGCGGGGTTCCGCAGTTTGTGCGCATCATTGCCAACGGTGGGCATGACCTGACCGCTGCGCTCGGAGATAGGCTGAGCGTCCCCGAAGACCAAGCGGAGAATTTGAAGCGAACGTTGGGACTTGGCGGCGTGACAGTGTCGGCTGAGAACACCGAGGCGGTGTCGATCATCCGCGAAGTGACAAGCAACCTCTTAAGTAGCCTCAAGAACACGCTTGGTTACTTCGCCAACACCCGTCAAAACGAACAGTACTCAGGTATCGTGCTTACGGGCGGTGGCGCGCAGCTTCTCGGCTTTGCCGATGCCCTGTCCGAGATGACACGTATTCCGGTGGTGATCGGTGACACATTTGGGAGTATTGATGTCTCGCGCGAAGCCTCACGGGGTTCACAGAGCCAGCTCGGTATGAATGTTGCACTGGGCCTAGCGTTGGGCGGTGCGGCGGCATGAGTAGAGGAAGCGGCAAGCCAGGCAGCAGTCTTATTATTGGTGGCCCAGCTCGCGCGAATTTATTGCCGCCAGAAGTGGGAACCGCAGCGCATGGCAAAGTTGTCCGTCGCAATGCTGTGGCGATCGTCATTCTCGCCGCCATTCTGGTCGTGGTGGGGTACGCAGGCGCAATGCTCTACGCGGTCGCTGCTCAAGCGCAACTGAATGCAGCAGAACAGCGCACCGAGGATCTCTTGGCCGCGCAGGCTGAGTTCACTGAAGTGCGAAGCGTCAAGTCACTTCTTCAAACGGCATCCGCCGCGCGAATTGTGGCAACATCCACGGAAATTGACTGGAAGGACTACTTCCAGAAGATCGAGGCCATTCTTCCCGCTGGCACGGTTGTCACAAACGTTAATGCTCAGGCAGCTACACCCGTGGAACCGTTTTCGCAACCCTCCGTGCCTCTGCAAGGCGACCGCATCGGAGAGCTAACGTTCACGGCGACGAGTGCATCTTTGCCTGATGTCGAGAATTGGCTTCAATCTCTCGCCACATTGCCAGGTTTTGTGGACGCGGCACCAGGCAACGTGAGCTTGCAAGGCGACGCAGTTTATCAGGTGAGCATCACTATGCACATCAATAAGGACGTACTTTTGCTCCGTTACGATAAAGAGCTTAGGGATGCACGGGATGCGGCAATCGCTGAAGCCAAGAAGGCGAAGGATGCGGAAAATGGGGTAGAAGTCACGTCGCCACCTGCTCCAATACCAACAGAAGTCTCAGATCCTACCCCTAGTAGTTCCGACGCTCCAGAAGGAGGTTCCGGTGATTAATAGCAGGTTCTGGATGCTCATTGCATTTGTCGTCAGTGCTGCTGTGCTTCTCATGGGATGGTTCCTTGGCATCTCACCAAAGATCGATGAGGCGAATGCCGCCGAGACTCAGCGCGCCAATGTCGAGACGCAAAACGCCGGGTTTCAACAGACTCTCGACCAGCTCAAAAGCGATTCCGAAAAGATTGATTCGATCAAGAGCGATCTTAAAGAGATACAGCTGCAGCTGCCTCCAGATGGCGACCTTTCTTCCTTTCTGGGTCAGTTGCACGAACTCGAAGTGATGAGCGGTGTGCAACTGACGTCATTCTCTGCAGGCGAGGGCGTGCCGTTTGTGTCTGTTCCCAATGGAACGGACACGGTCACGAGTCCGCTGGTGACTTCAGAGAACGTCATCGTGATTGGTGTCGGCCTCAAGGTTTCAGGAACCAAGGAGCAGGTTCTTGACTTTGTGCATGACCTTCAGTTTGGCAAGAGGTTGTTTCTGATCAATTCCTTCAGTCTGCAATCTGGAAGCGATGCCGAACAGGGCTATTCGGGAAGCATTACGGGCTTTGTTTACGTACTCGTCGACCCGTCAGCTCCACCGCCCACCGTCACTCCCATTGCGCCGGTGACACCTGAACCTACGGCGACACCAACGCCGTAGCCATAACCTCCACCTGTCGCAACCACCGCATCAATTGCTAGAGTGACCTGACCGGGCCACTCAGCCCCGGCATGTGGAGGTACGGATGAACGCCAAGAATGTAACACCTGACGAGACCGCACCGGAACAGCCGACTGCGGTCGAGACTCCGACAACGGCAGACGGGGTCAGTAGTCCTGATTTCAGTTCTGAGTCTGCGGTGGGTACGAATGCTGAGCCTGTTGTTGTGACGACGGCTACGCCGGCACACAAGGCAGTGACCCCAGCGGATGAGGTAGTGCTCACCGAGGTTTCCACCCCCGTCGAGAGCCGTGCGACGGGTGAGGTCACCCCGGTGGCGAGCGGTGCGACGGGTGAGGTTGCCCATGTCGCGAGCGGTGCGACGGGTGAGATCACCCCTGTCGTTTCTAGTGCGACCGGCGAAGTGACCCCCGTTCACGCTCCCGTGCAAACCGTCTATGTAACAGCGCCGACACCACCGCGCCCCAAGGGTAACCGTGGCGTGGGAATTCTGATGTCAGTACTCGCCGCGGTCGTCTTCGCGGCAGTGTATGTGGGGATTGTGGCGATTCTTCTCCTGTCACTTGATCCAAACGTTGTGGCGAGCGCGCTGAGTTCGTTCGTGGTGAGTCCACTGTTCTTTATTCCTGTGCTCGCGTTCCTGGTCGTGATGAGCCTGTGGGCACTTCTGGCCAATCGCGCAAGCTGGTGGTCGTGGGTCATCGGGTCCTTCGTGATCGCCGCCGTCACCTACTTCGCCTCGATCGGCGTCTTCTTGCTCATTCAGGGCGGTTTCGGAATGACAGCGTCTGCGGCAACGGCTGAGTTCCAGAGGCTTGCAATCTCGCCAGCGCTCATCGCCGCAGCGCTTATTGCGCGCGAGTGTGCGATCTGGTTTGGTGCTGTGATCGCCAAGCGTGGCCGCAAGGTGCGCGAACGCAACTACGACGCGTGGCAGTCCTTCGAGCACGAAGAGGCGCAGAAGAGAGCGGAATTTGGCGGAGCATCGGCCGCCTGAGCCGACCCACTCCGGCTCGTTTTCGCGGGCGCTTCTCGTCGCGGTCATGGTGGCCGTGTTATACGGGGCGATCCTGTTCGCCATCGATGGGCTGATCAGCCTGCTCAGTGACCAGAATGTGATCGCCGAAACGGATGCCGGCCCCCTGGTGGGCCCCATCATGACATTCGCGGCGTTGTGCGTGGTGTTTGTGTCTGTACTTTCTGGGTTGCGGCCGGCCCTCGGGCGCAGGCGAATCCCGGTGGGCCGGGCCATCCTTACCGGGTTGGCTGTTTTGATACTCGGCCCCGCTGTCGGGTCCATTGTTTACTCGCTCGGGCAAGAACAGATCCTGTCGGGGATGCCGTTTTTCGTTCGTTACCTTGTGAACCCGTTTGTGCTCGTCGCCACGCTTCTCGCCGTCATCACGGTGCTGATGCTCCCGCTGATCTCCCTCGCTCGATCTCAAGCGCGGTGACCGGGTAAGAGTTTGCTGCGAAACATTTGACCACGAACGTGTGAGCGACTAGTCTTCTTCAGGTGTGCGCTTTCACGCGCGCCCTACTGTGCCCAAAACCACAGAACGGCGAGCACTGAGGCACCAACCAGAATTGGGTTCGAGCAAACCATCGAGGTTCGCATCGCACCCCCACGGCATACTCACCACACACGCCAGAAACACAGTGTTCTCAAGGGCACAGTGTTCCACGGTGGGTCACGTCGTTCGGCGCAGCGGATTTCAACGTGTCGGCGGCGAGCAGCAGTAACTGTCACCGTGCAGTCAATTCAAGGAGTTACATCAGTGCCAACCATTCAGCAATTGGTTCGAAAGGGCCGTACGCCGAAGGTCGTTAAGAGCAAGACACCCGCTCTTAAGTCCAACCCTCAACAGCGCGGTGTGTGCACCCGCGTCTACACGACCACGCCAAAGAAGCCGAACTCGGCTCTGCGCAAGGTCGCTCGTGTCAAGCTCTCCAACGGCACAGAGGTCACCGCCTACATCCCAGGCGAAGGTCACAACCTGCAGGAGCACTCGATGGTGCTCATCCGCGGCGGCCGTGTGAAAGACCTCCCAGGCGTTCGCTACAAGATCGTTCGTGGCGCCCTCGACACCCAGGCCGTCAAGGGCCGCAAGCAGGGTCGTAGCCACTACGGCGCCAAGAAGGACAAGAAGTAATGCCTCGTAAAGGACCAGCCCCCAAGCGCCCCGTCGTCAACGACCCGGTATACGGCGCCCCCATTGTCAGCCAGCTCGTCAACAAGATTCTGCTTGACGGCAAGAAGGCTCTCGCCGAGCGCATCGTTTACGACGCACTCGCCGGCGTTGCCGCGAAGAACGGTGCGGATGCCGTCGTCACCTTGAAAAAGGCCCTCGACAACGTTCGCCCCACCATCGAGGTCAAGAGTCGCCGTGTCGGTGGCTCGACGTACCAGGTGCCGATCGAAGTAAAGCCTCATCGTGCGAACACTCTCGCGCTGCGTTGGCTCACCACCTACGCAAAGGCTCGTCGCGAGAAGACCATGACCGAACGTCTCACCAACGAGATTCTGGATGCGTCCAATGGTCTCGGCGCTGCCGTGAAGCGTCGTGAAGACACTCACAAGATGGCCGAGTCGAACCGCGCCTTCGCACATTACCGCTGGTAGCAGTTAGCTCCGTTCCCTTCGAGACGGCCCTACGGGCCTCCTCAGGGAACGGGGCCCCGCTGGCGGAGGGATCGCGAAGCGATCGTCTCGAAGCCAGCAGCACGCGATAACACCAGAAGCTTTATCTCAAACCCAGAAAGAAAAGGAACACCGTGGCACAGGAAGCGCTGACCGACCTTAAGAAGGTCCGGAACATCGGCATCATGGCACACATCGACGCTGGCAAGACGACGACCACTGAGCGCATCCTGTTCTACACGGGCGTCAACCACAAGCTGGGCGAGACGCACGATGGCGCCTCGACGACAGACTGGATGGAGCAGGAGCAAGAGCGTGGCATCACCATCACCTCTGCTGCTGTGACCTGTTTCTGGGACAACAACCAGATCAACATCATTGACACCCCAGGCCACGTGGACTTCACGGTCGAGGTTGAGCGCTCGCTTCGCGTGCTCGACGGCGCTGTCGCGGTGTTTGACGGTAAAGAGGGCGTTGAGCCGCAGTCAGAGACTGTCTGGCGTCAGGCCGACAAGTACGACGTTCCCCGCATTTGTTTCGTCAACAAGATGGACAAGCTCGGCGCGGATTTCTACTTCACCGTCGATACGATCGTCAAGCGCCTTGGCGCGAAGCCGCTCGTCATTCAGCTCCCCATCGGTGCGGAGAGCGACTTCATTGGTGTTGTCGACCTCGTCGAGATGCGCGCACTCGTGTGGCCTGCAGACTCCAAGGGTGACACCACCCTCGGTGCCAAGTACGAGGTTCAAGAGATCCCTGAGAACCTCAAAGAGACCGCGGCCAAGTATCGCCAGCTCTTGCTTGAGGCTGTCGCCGAGACCGATGACGCGCTCATGGAAAAGTTCTTCGCCGACGGCGATCTGACCGTCGCGGAGATCAAGACTGGCATCCGCAAGCTCACGGTGACCAGCGCGATGTACCCAATTCTGTGTGGGTCGGCGTTTAAGAACCGTGGCGTTCAGCCGATGCTCGATGCTGTCGTTGACTACCTTCCCAACCCGCTCGACGTCGGTGCTATCGAGGCACGCGACCCGCGCGACGAAGAAAAGGTCATCGAACGCCACCCAGACCCGAAGGACCCTTTCGCGGCCCTCGCGTTCAAGGTTGCTGTGCACCCGTTCTTCGGTCGCCTCACGTACATTCGCGTGTACTCAGGGCACCTCGACAGTGGCGCTGCCGTCGCCAACTCGACGAAGGGCAAGAAGGAACGCATCGGCAAGATCTTCCAGATGCACGCCAACAAAGAGATTCCGGTTCCCTCCGTCACAGCAGGTCACATCTACGCTGTCATCGGCCTGAAAGACACCACGACCGGTGACACGCTGTGCGACCCGAACAACCAGGTTGTTCTCGAGTCCATGACGTTCCCTGAGCCCGTCATCGAGGTGGCCATCGAGCCGAAGACGAAGGCTGACCAAGAGAAGCTGGGTGTCGCCATCCAGAAGCTTGCAGAAGAAGACCCCACGTTCCGCACCGAGCAGAACATCGACACCGGTCAGACGGTCATCAAGGGTATGGGTGAACTCCACCTCGACATCCTGGTCGACCGCATGAAGCGTGAATTCAACGTTGAGGCGAACGTGGGTAAGCCACAGGTCGCCTACCGCGAAACGATCAAGCGCACGGTCGAGAAGCACGACTACACCCACAAGAAGCAGACGGGTGGATCCGGCCAGTTCGCCAAGGTGCAGATCTCTCTCGAACCTCTCGACCTCTCGTCAGAGAACACGTACGAGTTCGAGAACAAGGTCACTGGTGGCCGTGTTCCTCGTGAGTACATCAGCTCTGTTGATGCCGGAATGAAAGATTCCATGCAGGTCGGTGTTCTCGCTGGCTACCCCATGGTGGGAGTGAAGGCCATTCTTCTGGATGGCGCAGCTCACGACGTCGACTCTTCGGAGATGGCGTTCAAGATCGCCGGATCGATGGCCTTCAAGGAGGCTGCTCGCAAGGCGAACCCAGTACTGCTCGAGCCGCTCATGGCTGTCGAGGTGCGCACCCCTGAGGAATACATGGGTGACGTCATCGGCGACCTGAACTCGCGCCGTGGCTCAATCCAGTCAATGGAAGATGCCACCGGCGTGAAAGTTATTCGGGCGCTCGTGCCGCTGTCGGAGATGTTTGGATACGTGGGTGACTTGAGGTCGAAGACCTCTGGCCGCGCCGTGTACTCGATGAGCTTCGACAGCTACTCCGAGGTGCCGCGCGCGGTGGCCGACGAGATCATTCAGAAGAACAAGGGCGAGTGAGCTTGCTCTCTCACCTGTAACAACACCCAGCAGTATCCCGTAATATAAAACAACATCCCGTAGGAATCCAGGTCACAAACCCGTGACCGGAGCTCATACTCGACAGTCCGAGGAGGACCACAGTGGCCAAGGCCAAGTTCGAGCGGACCAAGACGCACGTCAACATCGGAACAATCGGACACGTTGACCACGGCAAGACCACGCTCACCGCAGCAATTTCTAAGGTGCTTGCCGACAAGTACCCTTCCGCCATCAACGTGCAGCGCGATTTCGCGACCATCGACTCGGCGCCGGACGAGCGCCTTCGTGGTATCACGATCAACATCTCGCACGTCGAGTACGAGACGCCGAAGCGCCACTACGCGCACGTCGACGCT
>JBBSQX010000010.1:0-95528 GCA_038243605.1 Actinomycetales bacterium | reverse complement strand
TGACATCGATGTGTCGTTGCTCCACCCGGCCCGTGTCGGTAATGAGAACAATGAGAAGTCGTGACGTTCCGAGAGGAACAAGCTCAATGTGTCGAATATGCGAGCGCCCGAGCGAGGGGTATTGAACAAGAGCAACCTGGTGCGTGAGTTGAGAAAGAAGTCGCACAGTGCGAAGAAGTACTTCATCAAGATCTGTCGCGTCACCCAAAAAAGTCTGAATAGCCTGGCGCTGAACGGGCGAAAGTGGGCGCAAATCTGCCAGCTGATTGACGAACACGCGATAGCCCTTGTCTGTGGGAATTCTGCCCGAAGACGTGTGAGGGGCTGCGATGAGCTCTTCTTCTTCTAAAAGCGCCATATCGTGGCGGATTGTGGCAGCAGAAACGCCGAACGCATGACGCTCGACAATCGACTTTGACCCCACGGGTTCACGGGAAGCAACATAGTCCTGAACAATGACCCGAAGTACATCAAGGCTGCGCTCTGAGACCACTCTGTCTCCCCCTTTCGGCACTGGCACTCCACTATCAAGACTGCCAATTGTATCGCGACATACCGTCACGCAAACATTGCACGGAACGCTCAGGGGCAGTACCTTATGGGGTGAGCCCCAGCATTACCCCTCGACCAGGGGGAGGCCAAGGCCAGACCAGTGCAAGCTCCAATGGGTTCGCACTCGACAACCTGAAAGGCATCTTCAATGACTCAACCAATTCCTCCGGCCGCAGCGCCGCAGCCGGCGGCTCCGCTCACCGAAGCCGAAGACAAGCAGTGGGCTTCTTTCGCTCACTTCGGTAACATTCTTGGTTTCATTCCGCCGCTGGTTATCTGGCTGATGTTCAAAGAGCGTGGCGCACGTGCAAACAATGAAGGAAAAGAAGCGCTGAACTGGGCGATCACCGTCGCCATTGTGATCGTCGGAGTGATGATTCTTTCGTTCATCCTTGGTCTCGTCCCCATCGTCGGCATCTTCGTAGGATTCCTTACCTTCCTCATCTACCCCGCCGTGGGCATTGTGAACCTGATCTTTGCGATCATGGGCGGCATGAAAGTCAACGAAGGTGGCGCTTACCGCTACCCGGTGAACTTCCGTCTCATCAAGTAACTTCGATTAAATCGTCGAAGAGCCGGGTATCATGCCCGGCTCTTCTGCGTTAATCGATCGATCCACCACACAGCAGCTATTTCACTATTGGACGAGCGCACGCACGACAGCGTCGGCGAGAAGTCGCCCACGGAGCGTCAATACAATCTCGCCCTTGAGTGCAGCCTCAGCCACCACCAGTCCATCAGCAATGAGGCCGGCAACAGCGGTGCGGCCATCTGAGGTCAATACTTCCGTTGAAAGACCGTCGCGAATACGTGTCGCCAGCATGATCTTCTCCACGCGACGGGTTTCGTCATCAAGGGTCTCGCGCCCAGCACCAGGCGAACCACCCGCGCCAATGCGGTCAGCATACGCGGCCGGATGCTTCACGTTCCACCACCGCACACCGCCCACGTGGCTGTGAGCACCAGGCCCAACACCCCACCAATCGTGACCCTGCCAGTAGGCGAGATTATGCCGGGAACGATGCTCATCGCCTTTGGCCCAGTTGCTCACCTCGTACCACTCGTAGCCAGCCTCGCCCAGCATGCGGTCGGCAAGCTCATACTGATCGGCAGCCAGGTCGTCATCCGGCGTTGGCACTTCTCCCCGCCGAATCTGGCGTGCGAGTTTCGTTCCGTCTTCAACAATCAGCGAATAGGCACTCAGGTGATCTGGCTGCAACGCGATGGCGACCTCAAGCGACTGCCGCCAATCTTCGATACTCTCCCCCGGAGTGTTGTAGATGAGGTCAAGGCTCACATCCAGCCCAGCCTCACGCGCCCACGCCACAACGAGAGGAACGCGCTCCGGGTCATGAGTGCGCTCCAGTGTGGCGAGCACGTGAGGAACAGCGGATTGCATTCCGAAAGACACTCGAGTGAACCCCGCCGCTTTCAGAGCGTGAAGGTAGTCGCCATCAACGGAGTCGGGGTTTGCCTCAGTCGTCACCTCTGCCTCCGGCGCAAGCCCCCACGTTGTGCGTACCGCAGAAAGCATGGCGGTCAGATCGGTGACCGGAAGAAGAGTGGGAGTTCCGCCGCCAAAGAACACGGTGGAAGCCTGTCGCTTCGGAAGTCTGACGGCGTCAAGGACACCGGCGGCAAAGGACACCTCCGAGATAGCTTGCGCAGCAAAATCGGAACGCTTGGCGCCCCGCAACTCCTCAGACGTGTAAGTGTTAAAATCGCAGTATCCGCAGCGAACACGGCAGAAGGGAACATGAAGATACACACCGAAATTTCGCTCGTCAACACCAGCGCGCACAGAGTCGGGAAGCAACCCGTCACGCGGCGCCGGATCAGCGAGAGGAAGAGCAGAAGGAACCACGGTGCACTCAGCCCAGCGGTTCGGAGAGAGAACGAAAATAACGTCGCGTGAACAGCTCCTGCGCAAGTCGAAGGAACGGGTATAAGACCCACCACTGCCACGCGGATGGCCGCGAGAACGCCCGAATCGTGAGCCACACCGATCCGTCATCCGTCTGGTCCACGATGAAGGACTCCTCGCCGCACTCCGGATGCCCCGGCAACGTTCCGTAGGCAAACCCCTTGCGCTTCGGTTCGTCGATAACGTAAATCACCCGGCACGGCAGTGACAGCCCGCCCAACCAGGATGGCGCCGTCAGCTCGGCCGTGTCGCCGGGCGCAATCAGCTCATAGCCCTCCGCGCCGTACACGACCTCATCACTATCCGTTGGTTCTGGAGCGATAGGTGCGCCAAGGGAATCGAACACCACCGGTATGTAGGTGCCGTCCGTCACCTCCCGCGGCGAATCCTTCAGCCGAACCTGAAAGCCGCTGCTGCGCTGAATACCCCAGGTGAGCACGAAAGGCCAAACATGATCCCAGCGAACCATCCCGTGCCCAATACGCGACCGTTTCTCGAAAGGGCGAAACCCGGGCGGCGGAAACGAGAGAAGATCTATTGCCTGTGTTCCACCGACAGCACCGTACGTCACAGTCTGCTGCCACGCGGAGATGCGCGTCACGCTACTTCTTTTCCTTCTTCTCCGTGTCGCCAGACAGGGCTGCGATGAACGCCTCCTGTGGAACCTCCACCCGGCCGACCATCTTCATGCGCTTCTTGCCCTCTTTTTGCTTCTCGAGAAGCTTACGCTTGCGACTAATGTCACCGCCGTAACACTTCGCCAAAACGTCTTTGCGCATCGCCCGAATGCTTTCGCGAGCGATGATGCGCGCACCAATAGCGGCTTGAATGGGAACCTCAAACTGCTGGCGAGGAATCAATTCGCGCAAGCGACCCGTCATGAGAACGCCGTACGCATAGGCCTTGTCGCGGTGAACTACCGCGCTGAACGCGTCAACCTGCTCACCCCGAAGCAGAATGTCAACCTTCACGAGGTCAGCCTCCGCGTTACCCTGAGGCTCGTAGTCGAGGCTCGCATACCCCTGAGTGCGACTCTTCAACTGGTCGAAAAAGTCGAACACAATCTCACCAAGTGGCATCGTGTAGTGGAGTTCCACACGGTCTTCACCGAGATATTCCATTCCCAGCATGGTTCCGCGGCGGCCCTGACAGAGCTCCATGATTGTTCCAACAAAGTCCTTCGGCGCAAGGATAGAGGCTTTCACCATCGGCTCTGTCACACTCGCGATTTTGCCGCCAGGGAACTCGCTCGGGTTCGTGACAGTGACTGTCTTCCCATCGTCACTAGTCACCTCGTAAATTACCGACGGCGCCGTCGTGATCATGTCGAGACCGAACTCACGCTCTAGGCGCTCCGTGATGATCTCAAGATGAAGCAAACCAAGGAACCCACAACGGAAACCGAACCCGAGCGCAACAGACGTCTCAGGTTCGTACGCCAGCGCAGCATCCGAAAGCTTCAACTTGTCGAGCGCCTCACGAAGAACTGGGTAGTCACTGCCGTCAATCGGATAAAGACCCGAGAACACCATGGGTTTTGGCTCGGTATAACCGGGGAGTGCTTTCGTGGCGGGCTTCATCGCGTTAGTAATGGTGTCGCCGACCTTGGAAAGCCGAACATCTTTCACGCCGGTAATAAGGTAGCCAACCTCACCAACACCGAGGCCCTTAGTAGGAGTGGGCTCCGGGGAGCTCACTCCAATCTCCAGCAGTTCGTGCGTCGATTTGGTCGACATCATCTGAATGCGCTCACGTGGAGAAAACGAGCCATCAATCATCCGAACGTAGGTAACCACACCGCGATAGCTGTCGTACACGGAATCGAAAATCATGGCACGGGCAGGGGCGTTCGGGTCCCCCTTCGGAGCGGGGATGCGCTCCACCACCCGGTCAAGAAGTTCCTCAACGCCTAGACCGGTCTTGCCGCTGACCCGAAGAACGTCGTTCGGGCTGCCGCCGATGAGGCCCGCGATTTCTTTCGCATACTTCTCAGGGTCGGCAGCAGGAAGATCAATCTTGTTCAAAACAGGAATGATCTCGAGATCGTTGGCAAGCGCAAGGTAGAGATTCGCAAGAGTCTGCGCCTCAATGCCCTGCGCGGCATCCACCAAGAGCACGGCGCCCTCGCAGGCCGCGAGGCTGCGAGAAACCTCATACGTGAAGTCAACGTGACCGGGAGTATCGATCATGTTCAAGGCGTAAGTCTGCGGCTTTGCGCCATCGACGCCACGCGCCCACGGCATCCGCACCGCCTGGCTTTTGATCGTGATTCCACGCTCGCGCTCAATGTCCATGCGGTCCAAATACTGAGCGCGCATGTCTCTGTCGCTCACCACGCCCGTAATTTGCAGCATGCGGTCGGCCAAGGTCGACTTGCCGTGATCGATGTGCGCGATGATACAAAAGTTGCGGATGAACGCTGGATCAGTCGCCGCAGGCTCTAGTGCCTTCAGTGCTTTGGGGCTCACGCGTTCCTCTGGTTGCTCATGAATTCAGTGATACCAATAAAAGTTGGATTGCTAGTAAGTGATTCTCCCATGTCTTGCGCCACAGCCTGCGCCCTAGCGCAAGGATTGTGTCGCCTCATCGCAAAGTGTCTGATAAAGTTACCTGTTGGCCCCCGCGCGCCATCCACTCGGATGTATTGCGGATCGCGGGTCACATCGACTCTCCCGGCCTTTCGGCCGTGACATCAGACTGCACGACAACTCAGACTGCACGACAACTCAGACTGCACGACAACAACGAAAAGGTTCACCGTGGCAAACATTAAGTCGCAGATCAAGCGCATCGGCACCAACCGCAAGGCGACCGAGCGCAACAAGGCCGTCAAGAGCGAGGTCAAGACCGCGATCCGCGCCACGCGCGAAGCGATCACGTCGGGTGACAAGAAGGTCGCCGCTGCCTCCCTCGCCGTTGCAAGCCGCAAGCTCGACAAGGCCGCGACCAAGGGTGTCATGCACAAGAACCAGGCAGCAAACCGCAAGTCGTCCATGGCGAAGCAGGTTGCTGCACTGTAAGTTCTTTGCAAACTACTCAGTTTGCAAGCTTTGCAGTCTGCGTTCGCGCAATTGTTCATCGATGACGCTCTGACCTTTGGTCGGGGCGTTTTTCGTTTGGACCCGAGGAGCTCGTAGGCGTGCGGTTCTCGTTTTTGGAAGAGTTTGGTGAATGGGCGTTGCCGCTACGCTTGCGCTCCGCGAGCGCTCACCACGTTGACCATGCGTTCAAGGGCAAACACCGGATCGCGAGCCTCACCCTTCACCTGAGCATCAGTTTCGGCTAACACGGAAATAGCGCGGGCAAGCCCCTCTTCGCTCCAACCTTGAAGATCACGCTTGGCGCGATCGACCTGCCACGGGGCCATGCCAAATTCGCCCGCCAATTGGCCCGAACTGCCTCTCGCTCCCGACACCTTGGCCATGGTGCGCAACTTCATCGCAAAAGCCGCGACCATGGGCACTGGGTCTGCGCCCGAAGCAAGCGCGTGACGCAAGAGAACAAGGGCCTCTCCATGGCGACCAGCAATCGCGATGTCTGCGACACGGAATGCATTCGTTTCGATACGGCCGGAGTAATACTTTGCGACGATCGACTCTGAAATTTCTTCGGCAGAGTCGGCAAGCAGCTGTCGGCACGCCGCCGCCAACTCGGCAATATCTCCAGCGAATGCCTCATTGAGCGCCCGCACTGCTCCCGCAGAAATTTTTCGACCCGCTGCCCGAAACTCGGCCATGACAAAAGCGGTACGGTCGGAGTCTTTCTTCATCTCGATACACGCAATTTCGATGCCGCCACCAAGCCCACCCCGCAGGGCATCCAGCAGCTTCTTTCCGCGCACGCCTCCGGCATGGCGCAGGACAAGATAACAGTCCTGTGCTGGTGCCTCGAGGTATGACAAAGTTTCGGTGATGAAAGCGTCCGTGCACTTCTCGACGCCGGCGGCCCGAACGAGCCGCGGTTCCCCAAACAGTGAGGGGCTCGCGAGCGTCGCAAGTTCACCAGGTGAGTAAGTATCGGCCGCAATATCGCTCACTTCGAGGCTCGCGTCTTCGGCTCGAAGGATGTCCCGCAGAAGCGATATTGCCCGGTCGGCGAGAAAGTTTTCTGTGCCCGACACAAGAACTACTGGCGCCGGTCTCACTCGATCCCACGTCACTTGTGGAATTGCTGCGCTCCGCGCTGCCATCCGCCTACCTCTCCCTGCCGTCGATCAAGCCTAATGTGTGCCAACGTCACGGGGTGGCGGATGCTCCGTCCACACGGTGATCCCACCCTCAGATGTCGCGGACACCAGGATCATTCCCTCAAGATCTGTGCGAGTGATCTTGGTGCCCACACTCGAGAGAATACCCAGAAGCCGGTCTGTGGGGTGACCGTAGGAGTTCTGCGCCCCGACGCTGATGATTCCCAGTCGAGCCTGCACCCGCTCATAAAGCCGCTGCGACTGGTCGCCAGAGCCATGGTGGGCAACCTTCACCACATCGATAGGCGCCGGATGCGCAACTCCGAACATTCTGGACTGTGGCTCTTCCCCTAGATCGCCAAGAAACAGCGAGCTCAAGCACCCCTCTTCACATTGCCCCACGCCATCAAAGCGCACCGTCACGCTTGCGTCATTGCCGGGCTCTACGGCACCAGTTCGCGATGGTGGCCACAAAACATCCCAACTCATGTCGCCCAGCAACCCGTGTTCCCCTCTCGATACTTCCGACACTTCGGCTCCAGCGCGCACGAGTGAGTCACGGAGATCCGTATCGCTTTCGTCCGACGCAGGGCCCACCAGTGCTCGATCAACCTTGCCGAACACGGCCGATGTGCCACCAACATGGTCGAGGTCATAGTGACTCAGAATCAGAAGCTGGATGCGATCTATTCCCAAGTCATCCAGGCACTTTGTGAGGGCCTTCGGCTGCGGTCCAGTGTCAATCAGTGCGACAAACCCTTTACTGCGCACAAGAACAGCATCCCCCTGCCCGACATCACACGCGGCGATCTGCCATGAAGGCGGGTACGAAGCCGCGCGCCCGAACGCTGCACCAACGGCCACCCCGCCGTAGCAAGCAACGCACAGCAGAAGAGCGGCGGTGATGATTCTTGTTCCACGGGACCTCCTGCGCAGGCTCGCGATTAACACCAGTGCGGTGACCACTGACAGCACGATTGTGCCGACACCACCTTCAATCCACGGTGCCTGTGCACCGGGTGCGGTGGCAAAGAAGTGAGCGATGGCGGCAATCCACGCTGACGGCAACCATGCGATGGAAAGCGCAACCGTTGCCGCCGGCGGCGCGAACGGAAGACACACACACGCCAGCAGCCCGAGCACCGTGGCGATCGGTGCTGCCGGCTCCGCCAGAATGTTGGCAATCACCCCGTACACGGGGATTGCCGGGTTCAACAGGATGAGCACGGGCTGGCATGCCAACTGAGCGGCCAGCGGTATTGCCACGAGAATGGCCAGAGAGTCTGGCAACCATCGAGAAAGCACTCCGGCGATCGGGCCAGCCAACACAAGGAGCCCCGCTGTAGCGAGAACAGAAAGGATGAAGCCGTAGTCTCGAGAAAGCCACGGGTCAAAGGCAAGAAGCACGATGATGGCAAGGCTCAGCACCGGAAGACCCCGCGATGGCCGGCCACCCGCGAGCGCGAACAACACGAGCGCAGCCATCACCGCGGCGCGAAGCACGCTGGCATCTGGGGTGACAAGCACAACAAAGCCGGCGAGCACGACGAGCGCCATCGCGATGCGAACCCCGCGCGATACGCCCAGCGCACCACCAAGAAGCATGATGAGCCCCACAACGACGGCGCAATTGGCTCCAGATACCGCAGTGAGGTGGCTCAGCGACGTGGCCTTCATCGCGTCGTCGAGTGTTGTGCTGACGGCTCTCGTATCTCCAATCGCGAGCCCGGGTAGCAACGCTCCTCCATCGCCCGGCAACTTCGCTGCGGCGGCCCGGAATCCGGCACGAAGGTCATTGGACCAGTTGAGAAACCACGGTGGCTGATCGATCGTCTGCGTTCTCCCCTTCGCAAACATCAGGTAGGCCGTTCGGTCGCCTGGTTGCGTGTTGGTGATATTTCCTGATACCGCGACGCGAGTGCCTATGCCTGCGGAGGGAAGGTTGCCGAAGACGAGCGCCGGAATCGCCGTTCCGTGCACGCTGACAGGGCCAACGGTGACATCTGTAATCGTGACGGGCGTGTGCTGCGACGGTGAGTCGGAGGCAACCTCTGCGTCCATAATGGCAACCACTGTCACGAACCTGTTCGCACTTGCCGCGTCGACGAGCACGGCAGGATTACGCGCGGAAGTGTGCACGGCGGCGCTCGTGAGAAGCAACGCGGCGACGGCACCCGTGACAGCAACTGTGGCCAGAAGGCTGCGCCACCTAGGCACGAAGAATGCGGCAGAAATGACGACGCCAACGCTCACCCACATACCAATGCTTACGGCGTTGAGGAATTCAGGGAGTCCAATGAAAACACCCACGATAACCGCGCCAAACACTGCCGGTATGACAAGCCGTGCGTCAGCGATCACACTGTCACGAGGTCTTTGAGGCCCGCAAACGTCTTGTCGCCAATTCCGGAGACGCTCATAAGGTCTTCCACGGAGGCGAATCGGCCATTCTCGTCCCTCCAGGCGATGATGCGTGTGGCGAGCGCAGGACCCACCCTCGGAAGTGACTCGAGTGCCGCAGAATCCGCAGTGTTGAGATTGACTTTTCCACCGTCGGCGTAAGGGCTTGCGGAGTTCAGTGCAGCGCCGCTCGCTGTTTCGCTCTGAGTGGGAACCACAATCTGCTCGCCATCCGACAGGAACCGCGCAAGGTTTAGGGACTGCCGGTCTGCCTCCTCGGTGTAGCCCCCAGCCGCCGCAACGGCGTCGATAGCGCGGTCTCCCTCGCGAAAAGAGTAGAGCCCCGGCTGGTTGACAGCCCCCAGCACGTGTACATAGATGTATGCCCCTGAGCTAGGTTGCGTCTCACCATCCCGGACCTCACCACTGTGGGCCACATCGCCACGCATCGCCCCACCACCGTTGGCACCTCGCACGCCGTCGCTCGCACCAGGTGAGGGGTCTTCTACAACGTCACTGTGCCCAGCCCCAGCCCCGAGCGCCACCACTAAGACCGCGACGCCAATCCCGACGAGCACCAGGATGACTGCTGCCCCAAGCCCCACCCGAAAGCGGGAGGAGCGCGAGGCCGCAAGAGGATCGGCAGATGGCATGCATCGACGCTACGAGTCACGGCAGACCCTCACGTCAAACATCCGACCACGAGCGAAATATACTCCGGGACTACGTTTGTGGAGGAGGTGTTACTGAAGCGTCACACTCTCGAGGCTCGTCGCTGTGTTCGAGCGTAAAGCTCTCGCACGCTCGTTAGGCCGATGGGGCTGTAACGATGTTGACCAACCGGGGAGCACGAACAATGACCTTCACGATCTCGCTGTCGCCCACTGACCTCACAACAGAGGCAAGCACACGAGCACTCGCCTCGAGATCGTCGGCACTCGCATCCGGACTCACCTCAATCCGGTCGCGAAGCTTGCCATTCACCTGTACAACGCACGTCACAGACTCGGCGATCAGCAATTCAGGTTCAGGAGCGCGCCAGCCGGCGAAGGCCACCGTCGGCTCGTGGCCGAGTTTTTCCCACATCTCTTCTGCGGTGTACGGGGCAAACATGCCGAGCGCGATCGTGATCACTTCTACCGCTTCGCGCACGGCAGCATCCGCCGCCCCAGGCCCGCTGTCGATCGCCTTGCGGGTCACGTTCACAAGATCCATGATCCTGGCGATCACGACGTTGAACTTTAACGACTCCGACAGGCCGGGCATGTCGGCAAGGAAACGGTGCGTGTGCTTGCGCAGCGCGACATCACCATCTGAGACACTCACGTCAGGCGTGCTCGACACGTCGTCCGAGAGTCGCCACGCCCGCGCCAAGAATTTTGCGGATGCCGCTGGTGAAAGGTCTTCCCAGTTGATCGAGTCTTCTGGTGGACCCGCGAAGGCAAGAGTGAGCCGGATGCTGTCAACACCGTGCGCCGCAACCTCACCGCTGAAGCTCACTCCCCCAGATCGTTTACTCATCTTGGAGCCACCAGAGAGCACCATGCCCTGGTTCAGCAGCGCGCTGAACGGCTCAGTGAAGTTCAGGTACCCCATGTCGTGAAGCACCTTCGTGATGAACCTCGCGTATAGCAGGTGCAAAATTGCGTGCTCTACGCCGCCGACGTACTGGTCAACGGGCGCCCATTTTGCGGCCTCTGCTGGATCAAAAGCCTTGGTCGCATCGTGAGAGTTCAGGAAGCGCAAGAAGTACCACGAGCTGTCCACGAACGTGTCCATTGTGTCGGGGTCGCGGCGCGCTGGGGTGCCGTCGACGGGATTCGTCACCGACATCCACTCTTCGTCACCGCCAAGAGGAGAGGAGCCCTTCGGCTTGAGATCTAGACCCTCTGCAGAGGGAAGTTCCAGCGGAAGCTGCTCATCCGGAACGGGAATGAGCTCCCCATCCGCGCCGTGAATGATCGGGATCGGGGTGCCCCAGTACCGCTGGCGGGAGATGAGCCAATCGCGCAAACGGAAGTTGGTGGTCGAACGCCCGGTTCCCGCGTTCTCGAGAATCTCCGTCGTCTTCGCGATGGCATCCGTTTTGCCGAGCCCATCGAGCGGCCCCGAGTTGATCATGCGACCATCACCCGTGAGAGCGATGCCGGTAACGGCAGGGTCAAGTGACTCGATATCGACGATTTCTCCGTCACCTGCCGCCGGCTTCTGGCTACCGGCAGCAGCAGCGGTCGTATCAACGACCACACGAATGGGAAGATCAAACTTCTTTGCAAAATCGAGGTCGCGCTGATCGTGTGCGGGAACGGCCATGATCGCACCGTGACCGTAATCGGCCAGCACGTAGTCGGCCGACCAAATCGGCACCCGCTCACCGTTGACGGGGTTGATGGCGAAGCGGCCAAGAGAAACACCCGTCTTCGGGCGAGACGCATCCTGCCGCTCAATCTCAGTGTTCTTCTGCACCTGCGTGAGGTAGGTCTCGAACGCTGCACGCACCGCGGGCGTTGCGCCTGCGACGAGCTCAGCAGCGAGATCTGAATCGGGGGCAACCACCATGAAGGTGGCGCCAGCGAGAGTGTCTGGTCGAGTCGTGAATACCGTCAAAGGGTCGTCGCGACCCTCAATAACGAAGTCGACATCCGCACCAACCGAGCGACCGATCCAGTTGCGCTGCATTTGCAGCACCTTGTGAGGCCACGAGCCCTCAAGCTGGTCAAGATCATCTAACAAGCGGTCTGCGTAGTCGGTGATCTTGAAGTACCACTGCGTGAGCTTCTTCTTGATCGCGATCGTCCCGCAGCGCTCGCACGCGCCATCGATGACTTGCTCATTCGCAAGAACGGTCTGATCTTGCGGGCACCAGTTCACCCAGGATGCCTTGCGATACGCGAGGCCCTTTTCAAATAATTTCAGGAACAGCCACTGGTTCCAACGGTAGTACTCCGGGTCACTCGTGTGCAGAACGCGACCCCAGTCAAACGAGGTGGCGTACAGCTTCATGCTGCGTTTTTGCTGCGCAATGTTTTCGTACGTCCACGTACGAGGGTCGGTTCCACGCTCTATCGCGGCGTTCTCTGCGGGAAGCCCGAAGGAGTCCCAGCCGATCGGATGCAAAACGTTGAAACCCCGCAGTCGCCAGTACCGCGCAACGATGTCCCCAAACGCGTACGCCTCCGCGTGGCCCATGTGCAGGTCACCTGACGGGTACGGAAACATGTCGAGCACATATTTTGTCGGACGCGGATCATCCGAGTCTGCCGTTCTAAACGGATCGAGCTTGTCCCAGATCGGTTGCCATTTTTCTTGGATTTGGGCGACGTCGTACTCGGGCGTCTCGTCATCGTGATGGTGTGCCACGGCAGTCTCTCTTCGTGCTGAGGGGGTGCGGGCGATCGACAGTGATGGTCGGCTCGCCGGTGCGGGCCGAAACCCGAATTACAAGGTTACCAATCCAAGCGCGCGCACGAGCGCAGCAGCCTTGATCTTGGTTTCTTCAAGCTCATCTACTGGCACCGAAAGTGCGGTGATTCCTCCCCCTGTGCCGATGCTCACACCGTGCCCATCGATCAGGATGCTGCGGATCGTCATCGCAAGATCCACGCTCCCATCGAGCCCAAAGTAACCCCACGCTCCCGCGTAGGCACCGCGCGGCCGATTCTCTATCGCGTCAAGGATGCGAACGGCGCTGAGCTTTGGCGCACCCGTCATCGACCCAGCAGGGAAACATGCGATCACCGCATCCACCGCGTCAAACCCGTCAGCGAGCGTGCCGCGCACTGTGCTCACCAACTGGTGCACTTGTGCGTAGCTTTCGATCTCAAGCAGGCCAGCTACCGTCACAGAACCCACCTCACACACGCGGGATAAGTCATTGCGTACAAGGTCAACGATCATGAGGTTCTCAGCGCGCTCTTTGTCGCTGTTGAGTAGCTCCGACTTCAAAGCGGCATCCTCTTTCGCGCTCCCCCCACGTTTGCGCGTGCCTTTTATTGGCTTTGATTCGACTACACCACCGGCGGTCACGGTGAGAAATTTTTCGGGAGAAGAGCTCAGTAAGCTCACCTCCCCGATTCGAAGGAAACCACCGTGATGGCTCGGACTCAGCTCTCGAAGGCGAAGATACGTCTCGATCGGGTCGGGGTGCGAGGCGAGAGTGGCCTCTGTTGTCAAGCAAAGCTGGTACGCATCGCCGGCCTGAATTGAACGTTGGCACTCATTGATCTTTGCCAGATATTCGCTGTCGGAATAGGCCCATTCCGGTTGCTGCACGCGAGCAGGCTCCGGGAAGATTGCCGCCGAGGCCGCCGCATTGTTTGCGCTCTCGTTCCCGATCGTCGCGAGTAACCGGATGGACTCGTCTTTCCATTCGGCGAGTTCCCCCGACCAGGATTCTGCGAGCGCTACAAGCGTCACGGTGCGCGAAGCATGGTCGAACACGATCGAACGCTCGGCAAAAACGAAAGCCGCATCGGGGAACCGTGATGTTCTGCCCAACCCGGTGTGCAGTGTGGCCTCATGAAGCTCATAACCAAGCCACCCGACCCACCCCAGGGAGAATCCCAATCCGCCATCGATGCCATCGATGCCATCGAGGCCATGGGATTGCTCGCGACGCAGAAATTCAAAAATAGTTTCACTCAGCTCTATGCCAGAAGACCTTTCGACAAGGGAACCACCCGCACCCGTGACGATACGAGATCCAAACCCAAGGCAACTCATCCCGGTGAGCGCGTCGACACCAGAGTCAAGCCAAAACACCGGTTGATCGTCGCGGCCGAGTGCCGCAAAGCAGGCAGCGGGATCAACCCAACCACCGAAGTGTGACGAGACCATGCGGTGGCGCATAACCTAACTCTATGAGTTCTGCGCGTCTCTTCCGGTGGAGTGGCCACACACTCGTCGAAGTTGACGAGGGTGACCCCGCTGATGACGCCATCGCTGCGGGCGACTCACTGCTCGTGAGCAACGGGCTCGCTTTCGCTCTTGGCTTGCATCGAGAGCGATTTGCGGATGCCGTCAACACCGTGAACATGGAGGGCGGCACGCATGAGGCCCGCGACGTTGAGGCATTCTGGCATGCGGCGTTTGCGATGATCCCCCCTCATGGCAACTGGTTTCCGCGGTTAGAGCTTCGCTCGACAGCGAATGAATCGCACCTCGCCTACCGGCACCGCCTCGCTCCTGAACTCACAAACTCTGTGACGCTTCTCACTCATGTGGGCTCTGACCCTCGTCAGGTGCCATCAGTGAAAGGCCCAGATATTGAGTCCCTCAGTGTGATGCGACACACTGCGCGCCAGCGCGGTGCTGACGATGTTGTTTTTGTGACGAGCGAAGGCCACGTCATCGATGGCGCCGCACACGCCCTCGTGTGGTGGCGCGGAGACACACTCTGTGCGCCACCGTCGGAAGCAGACGACACAGTGTTCGCACGCGTTCAGAGCATCACGGCGAAAAGTCTTCTCGGCCTCGCGTGCGCGCTCGGAGTGCAAACCCGAGCCGAACGGGCCACACCAGCAGATCTTGACGGCTGTGAAGTGTGGGCGCTTAACGCCTTGCACGGCATCCGGATGGTCACGAATTGGGCACACGGACCCGAACTCGCAGAAAGGCCGGGCAGAATCACAGCGTGGCGCAATCGCAGGCTCGCGCTGCGCGCACCGATTGGAGACTTCGCCCAGTGAACGATTCACTCACGTGGCTTCTCGATTTCATGCAAAACATCGACCCCACTCTGCGCACCCTCGTCGCGGGATTCGGAATGCTTCTCGAGACCTCAATTCTGGTTGGCCTCATCGTGCCAGGCGACACCATTGTGATTATTGCGAGCACGGGGATTGAGAGTTGGCTCCAGTGGCTCGCGCTCGTACTCGCCGTCCTTGCGGGATCGATCGCTGGTGAATCCATCGGATTCGCACTCGGTCGTTTTTTTGGCCCCAAAATCCGCGGTAGTCGGCTTGGGATTCGCGTCGGTTACGAGAATTGGATGCGCGCCGAAAACTACCTAGACCGACGAGGCGGTATCGCCGTCTTCGTCTCCCGCTTTCTTCCGGTATTCCATTCCCTGATCCCGCTCACGGTGGGAATGAGCACCATGCGTTTTCGAAAGTTTCTTACCTGGACGATTCCAGCGTGTGTGATCTGGGCAAGCGCGTACGCCTCAGTGGGGTGGGCCGCTGCAGGCACCTATCGGGAACTTTCAGGGACCCTGCACAATGCTGGCTACATCTTTGCCGGAATCATCGTTCTCTTTGTCGTGATCGTTTTTCTTGCGCGTGTTGTTCTCGAACGCCATCAGCGTCGCCACATGGAAATCCCGGGTGATGGCGACGCCAACACCCGGGAGAATCTTCCAAATTAGTACGTTTGTGACTACAGAAGGCCCTTGTCAGTCAGCCATTTCTTGGCAACCTTCTCGGGTGATGGCTTCGAGTCACCCGCACTGATCTCATTCAGGCTCATGAGCTCTTCGGTGGTCAACTTGTTCGACACCTTGTTCACGATGTTCGCCACCGAAACGCTATAGGCGTCTTTGTTGAACAGCGGCACGACGTTCTGTGCGGCAATCAGGTTGGCCGGGTCTTTCAAGACCACCAGATCATTCGCCTTGATCGATGGCGTTGTCGTGTAGATGTCGGCGACCTGAATATTTCCGTCTAACAGGTCACTAAGCGTTCCTGGTCCGCCGTAATCGTCGATCGCCTTGAATGTCCACCCCACGACGCCGTATACGGACTCGAGCCCGGCGCGACCATATACGCGCCCCTCAAACTCGGTGTTGGCACCGATAGTGATGGTGGAGGCGATGGGCGCGAGGTCACCGATAGACGCAAGCGCGTTCGCTTCGGCGAATTCCTTCGTGACCACGAGGGCGTCAGCGTCTTCGGCCAAAGCCGCGTCGGCGATCGCCAACCCCTTTGGTTCCAACTCTGCTGGCAGTGCTGACATCACATCTGCGGTAGATGTGGCGGTCGCCGCAGTGTTCAATCCGTACAACAGGTTTCCGGCGTAGTCAGGGATGATGTCGATGGAGCCATCCTGCAGCGCAGGAATGAAGGTCTCACGTGATCCGATTGCCGGTGCGTACTCAACCGTGTATCCGTTGGCCGCCAGAGCCTGGCCGTACAGCTGCGCGAGGATGTCACTCTCTGCGAAACCCTGTGACCCCACTGTGAGCGTGCCAAGATTGACGCTTCCGTCTCCGGCGAGGGGATCTCCAGAGGAGCACGCCGCGAGGCTTGCGGTGAGCCCCACTGCCGTTGCGACGGCGACGATCCGCCGTGTGATGTGTGATTGCATTCTTCTTATCCTTCCGTGATGGGTGTCGTGGTAATCGCGGGCGGCCGGGTGCGGCGCCTCGAGTTGCTGGTGGTGCGAGTTGTCCCACGAGACACCCCGTGTGGGACAACAAGTATTTGGATCAGGGCAAGCAGCCCATCAGCTGCGAGTGCGAGAGCGGCGACAAGAATCGCCCCAGCAAACGCGATGGTGTAGTTGTGGAGCGCCAAGCCTTCAATCAGGAATCGCCCAAGCCCAGTGAGGCCCACGTAACCAGCGATTGTGGCGGTCGCTATGATCTGCAGCGTTGCAGACCGGATGCCGCCAAGAATGAGCGAGAGCGCGAGTGGAAGCTCCACTTTGCCCAGGATCTGCCATTCGGTCATCCCAATTGCCCTCGCCGCATCGATTGTCTCGCGGTTCACCGCATCGAGCCCCGAATACGCTCCAGCGATAATCGGCGGGATCGCCAAAACCGCGAGAACAAACACGAGTGGCCACAACCCGAGCCCGGTAAACAGGATGATGAACAGAAGAAGCCCGAAGGTGGGAATTGCGCGGAACGAACCGGTGAGGGCCACCACGAAGTTCTTACCCTTTCCGGTGTGGCCGATGAACAGCCCGACGGGGATCCCAATGACCAACGCGGCACCGAGGCTCAGCCCGGAGTAGAGAAGATGATCGATCAGTCGTGGCAAAATCCCTTTATCACCGAGCAGATTCGCCGGGTCAAGGATAAAGGCGATGGCATCGAGAAACAACACTAGGCATCACCGCCCGCCGCGACGGCCACCGTGCGCGCCACGCGTGGTGCTTTGCGCGTCCACGGCATGAATACTTTGCCGAGCGCAACAAGCAGTTGGTCAAAAATTATCGCGATGATGAGGGTGAACACGATCCCGATCATCACCTCGGTGGGAAAGTCCCGCTGGTAGCCATTGATGAACAGGTACCCAAGCGCACCGTTGCCAACCAGCGCGCCGACGCTGAGCAGGCTCACGGTGGTCACGGACACCACGCGCAGGTTGGCGAGAAGAACTGGCCCCGCGAGCGGTAACTCCACCGTCCAGAATCTAGAGACCGACGAGAATCCCACCGCTGTCGCCGATTGGATGACATCTCGCGGCACCGATTCGAACGCATCTGCCGCACCGCGCACCATGATGGCGATCGCGTAAATGGTAAGGGCAACCACCACGTTAATGGGGTTGAGAATCTTCGTTCCCAGCACTGACGGCAACGTCACGAACAGCGCAAGCGATGGAATCGTGAAAAGGACGCCAAAGAGCGTGAGCTGAATCGCACGAGTCATGCGAAACCGATTCGCCATCCATCCGAGCGGAATACAGGCTATGAAACCAACGATGATCGGAACCGCACTCAGTCGCACGTGCTCGAGCGACAAGCCGAGAACAAGATCACGGTTCTCCCATAGCCACAGCATTAGGCGTCCCCCGCCTGATCAGTTTTGTTTGAGATGCTGCGTGATTGAGGGCGTGAATCCACGCCCGCAATATTGCCTCCTGGTGCCTCAACTACGCCGGCAGCGTTTCCGGCGCTATCGATCAGCACCAGATCGTTACCAGAGGCCTTGACCGTGGAATCAACCCTCAAACGACGCTTTCCTCTGCCCGCGCCAATAAAACTTTCCACGAACTCGTTGGCCGGATTCGCCAGAATCTCACTCGGTGTACCTTGCTGCTCGATATGAGCCCCCACCTGAAGAATGACGACCTGATCTCCGAGAAGGAATGCCTCGTCAAGATCGTGGGTGACGAACACGACCGTTTTGTCGAGCTCTTGTTGCAACCGGATGAGCTCCTGCTGCAGGTCAGAGCGCACGATAGGGTCGACCGCTCCAAACGGCTCGTCCATGAGAAGAATGTTCGGATTGACTGCAAGGCCGCGTGCAACACCCACGCGTTGCTGCTGACCACCGGAAAGCTGGCTGGGGTACCTCTGCGCAAGGGAACGATCGAGCCCAACGGTGTCGAGTAGTCCGAGAGCGTGCGCGTGCGCGTCACGTTTCGAAACCCCTTCGAGCATGGGGACCGTCGCCACGTTATCGATCACTTTTCGGTGAGGAAGCAGCCCGGAATTTTGCATGACGTACCCGATGCTGCGGCGAAGTTTCACCTGCGGCAAGGTCGCAACATCAATGCCATCGATTTCTACCGAACCGCTCGTGGGATCGACCATACGATTAATCATGCGCAAGAGAGTTGTCTTGCCGCAGCCAGACGAACCCACCAACACAGTCGTCTTTCTCGAAGGAATAACAAGGCTGAAATTGTTGACGGCCGCGGTTCCATCAGGAAAGCTCTTCGAAACATTCCGGAACTCGATCATGCTGAATCTGGCCCAATCCTCATCGGTCACTCAATTCGAATCACGTAAACGTTCATCTCAGCGCGCGAATTCACGCACTTAGACCACATAGTCAAACACTATTCGGAGCGACTGGCATTCCCGATTGGTCGAATTCCCAGCAATTTCAGCGGTGAGTTGGCTCCCCGTAAACGTTGACAAGGTACCGAAGAGTGATAGCGCGTGCTTCATCGATATAGGCACGATCACCTTTTGGTGCAAACGTGAATGCCCTGGCAAGAAGTGTGTCAACAAGCGTAAAAGCGACGCCCAAATGAAAAGTCAGCTCGTCGCCAGCCGGCAATCCGTGCTTCGCAACAAGGAGGTGTGCGATGCGCGCTGTCACGACATCTAAGTTTGTGTGCTTGCTCTCGCGCGGGCGAAGGTCGAGAACATCACCAAACCGCAGGGAGGCAAATGCCGGCTGGTGCGCAAAAGCGTCAACGAAGTCATCGATAATCGCGTCTATTACGGCCCACCAGGTGGCGTGGTCTTTCGACGAGACGGCTGTGTCAATGTGCTCAACGAATCGGTCTGTTGCCCTAGCAGCAACGCCTTGGAGCACGGCAATGCGATCAGGGAAATAGCGGTAAACAGTTCCGATCGAGGCGCCTGCCCGATCGGCCACCATCGCCGTCGTGAGGCGCTCATACCCCACCGTGTCAATGGTGACTGCTGCCGCGTCGAGCAATGCAGACAACCGGGCATTGCTGCGCGCTTGAACTGGTTCGTGTCGAAGTAGCGTAGTTGTTTCGGACATTGCCGACTCCATCTATAGATTCGGTGACTCCGTGACAGAGCGAAGTAATTTGAGGACTGACCAAATGTTAGTACGACCCCAAGACTGGGGGATTGATTATTTCACCAGTTTCGCGATATATAGGTAATACTCTCAGGATTGGCCTTGAGCTGTCTCGGAACAGCATCCTCGCCAGTCCATGAAAGACTGGGGACATGACTGGTCCTTCGACGCAGTCCGACCCCAGTGAGTCGGACGAATCAGTCAGACGACTTCCGGCAAGACTCGAAGATCGCTTCCATCGATTTCGAGAAAAGCGAGCGAGACGCCGAGGGTTCACGCCCATCGTGATCCCCTATACAGGGTATGGCTCGACCACCTGGATTCGAGTTCTCTCCAGAGTCCTGCTCGCGCGCCCAGGGATTAAAGACGAGATTCGTTACAAGAAGATTCGCGGATGGCGCAGCTTCACGAGCGTTCCGGTAGCCGACGCAAGCGTGAAGGTGACGATCGATGGTCGCGAGTACACCATCAATGCCGACCGTGGCGGAGTTATAGACGACGTCATCGACGTAGCGCTGTCTCCCGGCTGGCACATCATCACGATGAGTACCGAGAACTCTGACCTAGCAGAGGCCCCAATCTTCATCGTCGACCCAAAAGCAACCATCGGTCTCATCTCCGATGTCGACGACACTGTGATGGTTACTGCCCTTCCGCGACCTCTACTGGCCGCATGGAACACGTTCGTCTTAGACGAACACGCACGCACCCCTGTTGCCGGAATGGCGGTGCTGTACGAGAAGCTCGTGAGGGACCACCCGGGCTCCCCCGTCATCTACCTCTCCACCGGCGCGTGGAACGTTGCCCCCACTCTCACTCGATTCCTGTCGCGTCACCTCTATCCGCCTGGGGCGCTGCTGCTGACAGACTGGGGCCCAACCCACGATCGATGGTTTCGGAGCGGCCGTGATCACAAGGAGCACAGCCTCCAGCGCCTTGTCGACGAGTTTCCTCAGTTGACGTGGATTCTTATTGGGGACGACGGGCAACATGACGAAGAGTTGTACCGCGACTTTGCCGTTTCGCATCAGGATCGAGTTGCCGCTGTTGCCATCCGCCAGCTGTCCGGTGGCGAAGCGGTATTGGCCGGAGGCCGTTCTCGCGCGAACCCGCTAGACATTCAGCCGGAAATTCCTTGGGTTCGAGCTCCAGATGGCGCCGGTTTGGCCGATGAGCTTGCGAAGCTCGGATTGCTGTAAATCATCTCGCGAACGAGCCCGCCGTTTGTGTGCACTAGCGTTGAATGTCGTCGACGTCGATAAAGAGACGTCGGCAAAAGTCACTCGGGAGAATCCTTGATTGAACGTGGCCAGCAGGTGCGGCATGAGCCCGCCCAGCGATCCCTCATTGTGAGCAATGTCACAATCCCTTCGCCCAGCTTTCGACGCCTCACGTTCACAGGCGAAGATTTGCTGTCGTTCTCGAGCCTTGGCGCCACCGACCACGTTAAGGTCATCATTGACGGCGAGACTCGGCGGGACTACACCCCTCGCGCGTTTCGAGAGTCATCCGACGGCAACGGCCCAGAACTCGACATCGACTTCTTTCTACACGGAGGCGGACGAGCCGCAATCTGGGCCGCGTCAGTCGAGCCGGGTGACGCGGCCCAGATTGCAGGCCCACGCGGTTCGCGATTGCCTCCCACGGGTGCCTCGCGCGTGATCCTTGGTGCCGATGAGTCAAGTCTTCCTGCGCTGGCCCGTTGGATTGAACTGCTTCCTGATGACACTGAGATCTATGGATTTATCGAGCTCGATAACCCCTCTGACGCGGCGTACCTCGATCCGGATCACGTGCAAAAGGCACGCATTTCTTGGCTAGATAAATCTGCTGGTGGGCTTGAACGGGCGATCCGCGGAATGGGCGCCATCGATGACAGCACCTTCGTATGGATAGCGGGAGAAGCCAACACCCTCATTCCGGTACGCCGTCATTTGCGGCGCGAGCTTTCTCTTGTGCCAGAGCAACTGAAGGTCGACGGCTATTGGAAGAGCGGGGAAGCTGGGCGTGATCATCACGCGCCTATCGACGTTTCTGACCCCGACGACTGACCCAAACTACTCATCCAGACGACGGGTCAATACGGCGCAGTGCGCGAGGTCCTTCTTCAGTGCGCACAGCACGAAGTGCGCACAGCACGAAGTGCGCACAGCACGAAGTGCGCACAGCACGAAACGCCCCCGGCACTGAGCCTGGAGGCGCTTCATCAGCCGAGTGTTTTGTCAGCTGTGCGTTTCAGTTTTCGTTAAACGCGACGACCCGTAATGGTTCTCGCAAGGAACGCAATAACCGCGATAACCGCGAGAACGACAGCCACCCAGATGAGGAACTGCAAAGACGAGGCCATGCTTCCGGTAATAAAAAGGGCAATGGCGACGATAACTACAATTGCGAGTAGCAGATTCATGGTGTGCTCCATTTCTGTTCATTAAGACCCTACTGCCACTCGGCCCCCAAACAGGTTACACTCAGCTAACGGTCAGTAGATCCTAAGGTCGCCACGCGCGAGGACCGCCCGATCCCGCAGGGTATTCGTCTAACCGAACTGAACCCTTCTTCCACGCCTCCAACACTGGCCCCACAATGCGCCAGCACTCCTCGATAACGTCAGCACGCACGGACAGAGTCGGATCATTGGAGAGCAACCCAGCGAGAACCTCGCCATATGGCCCCATAGCTCCCGAGGCGAATTCCGCAGAGAGCACCACGCGGTCAAGCGTAAACGGGTTCCCCTCGCCATTGATGTTGAGGTCCAAGTTGATGTCTTCTGGGCTCAACGAGATTCGCAGCGCCGCTGGGCCAAGCTTTCCGCTGAGTCCGTTGGGAAGGTGAGGAACATCTTTGAAGGTAATGATGATCTCTTTGCGCTTATCAGAGAGCGCCTTACCTGAGCGCAGAATAAACGGCACGCCGGCCCAGCGCCAATTGTCGATCGCCAGCGTTACTTCGGCGAGTGTTTCGGTATTGTTCTTCGGATCAACCCCCGGCTCCTTCACGTACGAGGGAATCTTTCGGCGGCCAATCGACCCCGCGGAATAGCGGGCACGACGACTCGACGCCTTAACATCACCACCGAAAACGCACGTGGCACGAAGAACCTGAGCCATTGCACCTCGCAAATCTTCTGCGTTGAGACTCGACGGTGGTTCCATCGCTACCAGCGCCATCACAAGCAACAGGTGACTCTGGATCATATCCACGAGAGCCCCGGCTCCGTCGTAGTATCCGGCTCGCCCTTCGAGCGCCAATTGCTCATCAAAAACCACTTCGACGCTGGCGATATTGTCGGCATTCCACACGGGCTCAAAAATGCGATTGGCAAACCTCAGCCCGAGAAGGTTGAGCACCGTTGATTTTCCGAGAAAATGATCAACGCGGTGGATGCTCTGCTCCGGAACAAGCTTCACGAGACGTCGGTTCAGCGCAATAGCGCTGCGCAGGTTGGTACCAAACGGTTTTTCAAGCCCAAACACGGTTCCGTGCGGAAGCTTCACTTTCGAGAGAGCCTCGGAGGCTGCCTCTGTGACGTGAGGCGGCAACGCGAAATACAGCGCCGGTGACCCCTCGCACTCTTCGAGAAGGCGCGTAATGTCATCTGCATTCGTTACGTCTGCCTGCCGATACTGCGAGCGTTCAGCAACATCCTTCACCGCACGACTCTCAGACCCGCCCGCGGCAAAAGACTTCTGCATTCGTGCGCGCCACGACGCGGTCGACATGGAGTCGCGTCCAACTCCAATAACCGTGAGCCCCTTCGCGCGTCCGCTCTCAATGAGCTGGCCAAGACCCGGCAGCAACAGCCGTTTTGTAAGGTCGCCACTGGCTCCAAAAATGATGAGGGTTCCGATTTCGTGAGACATCTGCCAAGGGTAACCCCGGAGTCCGGTGACAAGATGGGACGATGTCACTACCTATCGAAGACTACGCAATGATTGGCGACTGCCACACGGCCGCACTGATCGGAAAAAACGGCAGCATTGACTGGCTGTGTTTTCCGCGATTTGATTCCGCATCAACGTTCGGCGCGCTCCTCGGCACCAAAGATCATGGTCGCTGGCTTCTCGCGCCAAAGTCTGATCACGCGACGAGCACGCGACGATACGATGGCGCTACGTTCAACCTCGTGACGAACTGGGTCACATCAGACGGCGAGGTAGAAGTGACCGAGCTCATGCCGCACGGCGATCGACGAGCCGACCTCATTCGACGAGTGCGCGGGGTGCGCGGCACTGTCGAAATGCACCAAGAATTACGCATTCGGTTCGGGTATGCGGATGCGATGCCATGGGTGAGACAAATGCCGGAGAATAAAGATCACGCCCTCGTCGCTGTTGCCGGGCCCGATGCTGTCGTCGTGCGTGGGCCAAAACTTACGCCAGCCGACCATGCACACGTCGGCGACTTCACAGTAAATGCGGGCGATACTGTTGACCTTTCTATGACGTGGTATCCATCTCATCGAAAGGTGCCCTCGCGTTACAACATTCGCAAAGGCATCCGAAAGACGACCCGCTGGTGGAACGACTGGCTCTCAGCGTGCGACGTTGAAGAAGGCCCGTATAAGGCGGAAGTCATCCGATCGCTCCTTATTTTGCGTGCGCTCACCCACGAGGACACGGGAGGAGTCGTCGCGGCAGCGACCACCAGCCTTCCTGAACAGTGGGGTGGTGTGCGCAATTGGGATTACAGGTTTGTGTGGCTTCGTGACGCATCGGCGACACTTGAGGTTCTACTGAGCCGTGGGTTCAGATCAGAGGCGAGGAGTTGGCGCAATTGGCTACTGCGCGCGATCGCGGGAGACCCCTCTGACATTCAAATCATGTACGGATTGGGTGGCGAACGTGAGCTCACCGAACTGACGGTAGACAGCCTTCCCGGCTATCACGGGGCCGCCCCCGTGCGCAAAGGAAACGGCGCGTTCACGCAGTATCAGGGAGATATTTTCGGTGAAATTATGCTGGCGCTGCAAAAAGCACGCGAAGTCGGCGCGAAGGAGGACAAGTTTTCGTGGCCGCTTCAACGCGCCCTCCTGACGTTCGTGGAAAAAAACTGGCAGCGCGAAGATCAAGGTATGTGGGAGATGCGTGGTCCTACTCGAAATTTCACACACTCGCGAGCCATGCTGTGGGCAGCCTTGGATTGCGGCGTTCGCGCCGTACGGGATCATGGGCTGGATGGGCCGGCCGACGAGTGGGAGAAACTCCGCGATCAAATCCGTGACGACATTGAGGAGCACGGGTTCGACCGCAAACGCAACACCTATACGCAGTATTACGGCACAGATCGTGTCGACGCTACACTTTTGCAACTTGCGCAGATTGGCTACATCGGCCATGACGACCCCCGGATGCTTGGCACGGTCGCCGCTATCGAAGAAGAGCTTTTACAGGATGGCCTTCTTCTGCGCTATCTCACCGAGGACGGCAACGACGGTTTGCCTGCAGGCGAACACCCGTTCTTGGCATGTTCGTTCTGGCTCGTTGAGCAGTACGCACTGAGTGGCAGAGTCGACGATGCGACCACGCTCATGGATCGACTCGTCGGATTCTGCAATGACGTTGGCATGCTCTCCGAGGAATACGACACTCAACAGCAGCGCCATGTTGGCAACACGCCACAAGCTCTTTCTCACCTCGGCTTAGTAAGGGCATCCGGTGCCATCGTCTTTGCGAAGACCCGCAAAGATAAAACGCAGTTGTCCCAGGTGAGCGAGGGCGCGTCTTCTTGACCCCCCATTCGTGGGTATTGTAAGATTTTGCTACACCCGAAAGTCACTGACTTTGTGGGCTGCGGCTTTCGCTACCCGAGCGAGAGTGTTCCTTATTCCCCCGGAAGGAACAGCCAGCAATGACTGCTGTGTTGAGTGTCGCGACCACAACCTTTGCCACCATTCCGCTCCCCCTCACTTTTGTACTCGCCATCGCAGCAGCGGTGATTGTGGCGATCGGCGTCGTCGTGCGGCGCCTGCGCACCCACGGCGACCTTACTTTCGCACATGCCTCGGTGAGCGGAGCAGCGGCCTCCCTCGTGCTTGCGGCAGCGTTGCTGGCTAGCGCATCAATCGGCATGGCAACCCCGGCCTCCGCGGCCCCGACGCAGGCCCCCTCGCACCGTGCGCTCAGAGCTTCCGATAACTATCAGCCCATCGCCATCGATGGACTCGAGGGCTTCCAACTGCCAACGGAGTAAGTGCGTTAACTCGTACTCACTTTTGAGGGGCCAACCGAACGTCAGGAAACTGGTACCCACGTGAGGCTGGCAAAGTCTTCAGGACCAATGCCGAACTCGCCTGCTTGATGAGCAATGATGGTACGCAATTCGTCAACGGGAGCATCGCTTCGAACAAGCACAATAAGGCCGTCCTGACCACCTCGAGTGTGGGTCATGCGCACAAGAACAATTCCGTTTTCAGTATCAATTCCACCGATAGTCCAACGACTCATCCCGCCCAAGAGCACCCGCCCCTTCGAAATGAATTGGCCGTGTGAGAACCGATTTATCAGGGCAACTCGGCGCTCCTTGCCATCCCTGACCTTGTACACCTGTTCTTCTTTAATGACAAGGGGGCTTTGCTGCTCGATGGCGAAAATAAAGAGAGTGTCGCGGCGCGCACCATTAACCCACTCGTCAATGTTGGTCGCGCCGATGCGCCATTCGCCCACGAGGGTTTTGGCGATCACCGCCTCATCAAGTATCAGACCCATGGGGTTAAGGGTAGACCACCAATTTTGGGCGTACTGTGATGCCATGCGGGCAGTCATCATCACAAAGCCGGGTGGACCCACTTCATTACGCGTGACGGAGCTTCCCGATCCGGTTCCCGAACACGGTCAGGTACTGATCTCTGTGGAGGCTTCTGGGATAAACCGCGCAGATATTCATCAACGCGAGGGCAACTATCCGCCACCTGCTGGTGCACCGCAGTGGCCAGGGCTCGAAGTGTCTGGAACAGTTATTGCCGTGGGCGACGGTGTCACCAGCGTGCAGGTGACCGATAGAGTGTGTGCACTTCTTGCGGGCGGTGGATACGCCGAGAAGGTTGCTGTAGCCGAGGGCCTTGTGCTGCCGGTTCCCGACGCGGTGAGTCTGGCGGATGCTGCTGCACTGCCAGAAGCAATCGCGACCGTCTGGTCGACCGTGTTCATGAACGCGGAGCTTCGTACTGGCGAAACGCTGCTCGTTCACGGCGGCTCTGGCGGTATCGGAACCATGGCAATCCAGTTGGCGAAGGCCCTCGGATGTCGCGTGGCCGTGACCTGCGGCTCGGAGGCGAAACTTGCTGCCTGTCGTGAACTCGGCGCCGACATCCTGATCAATTACCGGACTCAGGACTTTGTTGAGGAACTGCGCAGCGCCACAGAGGGCAGAGGCGCCGACGTGATCCTCGACCCGATTGGTGGCGCGTACCTTGACCGAAACCTGCGTGCGCTTGCACCGCACGGTCGCCTCGAGCTGATCGCCAACCAGAGTGCTGTGGCAGGCGAACTCAGTGTCGGGCGTCTCATGTCTACATGGGGCACAGTGCACGCCAGCACGCTACGCGCCCGAACGCTTGCCAATAAGGAGGCAATTATTGCGAGCGTGAGAGCGACAGCATGGCCGCTTGTGGCATCCGGACTCGTCAAACCGGTCGTAGACGAGAAGTTTCCGCTCAACGAAGCTCACCTAGCTCACGAAAAAATGGAGGCAGGGAGCCACATCGGCAAGCTCCTGCTCGTGCCATAACCCACCAGTTCCGTCGAGCGATACGCTGACTGAATGCAGAACCGTTCGCGCCGATCCGCAGCTGTGTTGCTGCTGCTCTCCACGCACCCTGGTCCAAGTTTCGCCGTAGCCGCCATGTGCACCATGCTCGGAATCACGGTGCTCGACGGAGGGCGTGTCGCCCTCCTCGGCCTCGCGGTGTTACTGGGTCAGTTCTCAGTTGGCCTCTCAAACGACTGGCTGGATGCTCAGCGTGATCGCATCGTGGGTCGGACCGACAAGCCCGTGGCTACCGGACAGATCACCTCCACAACAGTACGCAATGCCTCACTTCTCACTGGCGTCGCTGGCGTGTTGCTCATGCTGCCTCTTGGCTGGCTGGCGACGCTCGCACATGCGATCTTCATCGCAGCCGGCTGGGCCTACAACCTCGGTCTCAAAAAGACAGCACTGTCGGTGCTGCCATATCTCATCGGGTTCGGCACCCTCCCCGCGGTCATCACCCTCGCACGCGACACCCCCGCAGTACCTGCATGGTGGGCAATGGCGGCTGGCGCAACACTGGGGGTTGCCGCGCATTTCGCCAACGCCCTTCCCGACATTGCCGACGATCGCGCCACCGGCATTGTCGGACTTCCGCACCGCGTCAGCTCGCGCGCATCATCACTCGTCACCTTTGGTGCACTCGCCGCGGCGACAATCACCGTTGTCGTCGGGTCAGGAACCACGCTGTCGACCATCGGTCTGATCACCATCATCGCCGAAACGATCATCGTGCTCGTTGGCATATATCTCGCCCTCACTCGTGCTCCGGCGAGACCGCTCTTTCGTCTCGTGATTCTCGGCGCGCTCATCGCGGTGGTCTCGCTCGTACTCGCAGGAGAAAAAATAGTCAGTTAGAAACATCTCCGGTAAGTAACGCGAATCAGATGCGCCGCGGCAACACGCAATTTTACTGCCCCTGGGCGGCGTTTACCGTCGTCTCAGACGCGGTCACAGCACTATTACTGATGCCAATGGCAGAAACAACGCCACCCGTGACGAGGAGCCCTGCTGCCACGATAAGGGCACGACGCATGCCATCCACATCGAGTGCAGAGCCGACGATAATTCCCAGCATCGCCACCGTGATGAGGCCAGCGACTCTGGCGATCGCGTTGTTGATCGCCGAACCGATCCCTGACTGCTTTTCACTAATCGAGCCCAGGATGGCCGCAGTGAGAGGCGCGACCGTAATCGCCAGCCCTAGACCAATAAGCAGAATGCCTGGCAGCAGCTGCCACCAGTAGTTGACGTCACTCGTCACCGTGAGCATGGCAATATGACCGACGCCAGCGACGATCGGGCCGACCGCCATAAACAGGCGAGGACCAAACTTGCCAGACAACCCCCCAAACAACGACGACAGTAACATCAGGATGACGGTGACGGGTAGTACAGCGATGCCGGCCAACGTCGCAGACCAGTGCCCGGTTTGCTGAAGGAACACAACAATGATGAGAGTAGAAAACCCGAGCGCACCGTAGACAAAGAGCGTTGCAATGTTGCCGACAGCAAAGTTGCGCACGCGAAAGAGAGCGAGCGGCATCATCGGCTGTGCCGTGGTCGCCTGGCGCCACAGGAACGCGGCAAACGCGAGAATCCCGGCGACGAGCGGTACCCAGATGACGGGCGACGCCCATCCGAAATTCTGTTGCTCAATGAGGGAGAACACGGGCGCACCAATGCCCACGACGCACAGCACAGCCCCGAGAAAATCGATCTTTGTGGAGCGATCTCGTTCACCCTTTGACTCGACTTTCGCGAGCAGAATAAGGGTCGCGACAAGAGGAAGAACGTTGATGGCAAACACAAAACGCCACGACAGGAGGTCGACAAGCGAGCCCCCGATGATCGGCCCAGCGATAAATGCGGCGCTCGTCCACGACGTCCAGGCACCTATCGCTTTTGCTTGCGGTCCGCCTCTGAACGTCGACATGATCATGGCGAGCGAACTCGGCACAAGAAGCGCACCCGCCACACCTTGAAGTGCACGACTGACCACGAGCAGCTCAACTGTGGGGGCAAACGCACACGCCAGCGAGGTCGCACCGAAACCCCACAGCCCAACACGGATGACGGCGACCCGGCCGAAGACATCCGAAAGCGAGCCGGCAACCAGAATGAGCGCGCCAAGAGTGATGAGGTACGCGTCGACCACCCACTGCTGAGTGGAGAGACCACCCCCAAGTTCTTTGCTGATGGCAGGGAGGGCAACGTTCACGACGGAGCCATCCAAAAAGGCAACAAAGGAGGCAAGTATCGCGATGACTAACACGAGTCGCTGTTGACGCGTCATAGTGTCAGTAAACACCCACCGCGGCGCTTTCATTCCGATCGTCGTGTTGTTTACTCGCTACCGCGGGACTGTTCAGGGTCGTCCTACCCCTTCTCCGCGCTCTACTGCTTGCTCACCCGCGTGTTCCACCGCGTGTTCCACCGCGTCGATGAGGAGCCGCTGACCGAGCGGACGAAAGTGCCCCATGAGCGGAAGTCGCACATTTCGCGCGCCCTGCAGATTGCTTCCCCCCGGGATATGCGGGTCAAAGCTGGAATAGATCGACGTGATTCCCGCGTTGCGTTCTCGCCGACCTCCCAGCATGGCGAGTGTCGGCTCGGTGGGCGAAAAAGCACGCACGGACCGCAGCGGTATGAAGCGCGCATACGCGGACCCACCGAAAGGAGTGTTGATCGCCACAAGGTGTTCGACGCGCCCGTGTTCGTCGTCGATCGTCATGAGGTGCTTAGCGATCAACCCACCTTTGCTATGAGCGACAACAATAACGTTGCGCAAGCCGCGCGCGGCGATGAACGATGCGACGATGCGTGCCGAGGTGGGGATCTCGCGCACGTTGTACCCGAGTGCGGTCACCACGTGCACCGGATGCCCACCCGCATTCAAACGATCCGCAATCGGTGTGAGAAGTTGCCATGTTTCGTACACGCCAGGCAGCAGCACGATGGGTGCGCGCGAGCCCTCTCCGTACGAGTTCGGAACACGGCGCCATCGAGGCAGGGTGAGGAGAATTCGGACCTGTCGCCACGTCACCCACGCGTAGTCGATCCACCACGCGAACGCTTTGGCTATGGCCGACGTGCTTTGCTCATGCACGATCAGCCTCCGCAGCGTGAGGCTTCACTGCGTGCGCCACTATTTCTCGGGCAACCGAGACCGGGTCAGTAAACATCACAACGTGTGGGCCGATCACCTCAGCGAAGTCTCCGTGCATCGCGAGTTCTGCAAGAGACTTTGCCCACTCACGCGGAACAATGACATCGTCGTCTCCGCGCATCACCAGAACTCGCGCCCGAATTTCAGCCATCCTTGTTTCGATGCGGTCCTCAAGCAGGAACGGCACTTGACGCAGAAGATACGGGAAGCCGCATCGAAAGAGGTAGTCGGCGCCCGCAATAAATTTGACCCGCAGCGGTTCCCGCCAAATGTCGTTCAGCAGTTTGATGGCAGCAGCCCAGACAGAGCGGTACTGCGGGTAGACCGTCGGCGCCATGAGAACGATGCGATCGCTCACCGTCGGAAATTCGGTGGCAAGCCACGAAACGACTTGGCTCCCCATCGAGTGGCCGACGATGACGGGGTTCACGAGTTTCGATTCGCTAATGACCGCGGCAAGCACCCGCGCATGATCGGTGAGAGACACGGGGCGCGTCGGATTCGGCGCAGAGCCGTACCCGGGAAGATCGACGAGGTACACCTCGCCGCTTCGTGCCAGCTCCGCGGCCGCGGGCTGAAAATATTTGCTCGAGACGCCAATGCCGTGCACGAGAACGAAGGCGAGACCTGCAGGGTGGCCCGTTGCCTCTCCGGCTGTGTTGCGCGCCATGTCGCCCGCTACGTCGCGTGACGGGTACCGTCTGACAACTGCATCAAGCCCCTCGTGCGCTCGACGGCTCGTGAAGTATTGTGCAGAACCGGTGTGGCGCGCACGATAGTGCGACTCATCGAGCGCTCCCCTTCGATGTCGAAAACCGCGCATCAGTGCCACGCGTTCATCAGGCTCGAGTTCCCATCACAGAGCGCCAACGCTCGTGATTCGAATGACGGCAACGCCCTGCTCTGCCGATTCCACGAGGTCAACCACGGCACTAATCCCCCAGTCGTGATCGCCAGCCGGGTCTGCGAAAACTTGGCGCACCTTCCACTGCTCTGGTTCCTTTTCGATCGTGAGCATGGCGGAACCGCGAGCATCCGCATCGATCCCGAGATGATCGTGCACGGCATAGTAGGCATCGAGGGCGTCACCCCAGCGGTCGGCATCAAAGCCAGAGGACGCGTCCAGCTCTCCGAGGACATTCGCATCATCACGAGCAGCAAGTTGAACACGACGGAACAACTCATTGCGCACAAGGACTCGGAATGCTCGTTCATTTGTCACCACTGACGGTGGTGCTGGCGGCACAACGGGTGCATCACCGTGCGTGGCGGTCGGATGGCTCAGTTCCTCCCACTCCTCCAACAAACTTGAGTCAACTTGCCGCACGAGCTCCCCCAGCCACTCGATCAGGTCACGGATCTCGTCGGTCTTTGCCGACTCCGGAATGGTCTGCCGAATGGCCCGAAATGCGTCGGAAAGGTACCGAAGTAGCAATCCTTCAGACCGGCCAAGAGAGTAGAACCCGACGTACTCATTGAAGGTCATGGCTCGCTCATACATGTCGCGCACAACAGATTTTGGCCGCAGCTCAAAGTCTGCAGCCCACGGCTGCGAAACACGATAGGTTTCGAACGCCGCCTCCAAAAGCTCTTCCATTGGCTTTGGATGAGTGATCGTATCGAGCAACTCCATGCGCTGGTCGTACTCGATCCCCTCGGCCTTCATCGCCGTGACAGCTTCACCGCGCGCCATGTGCTCTTGCGCCGACAGCACTGGTCTCGGGTTGTCGAGTGTTGCCTCGATGATGGAAATCACCTCGAGGCCGTAGCCGGGCAGACTTGGGTCAAGCAGGTCGATCACGGCAAGAGCAAAAGGTGAAAGGGGCTGGTTGAGGGCGAAGTTCGGCTGCAGATCAACAGTGAGGCGGATGGTAATGGGCGGGCTTCCTTCGAGACGGCCTTCGGCCTCCTCAGGGGGCGGTTTATGTTGTTCAACGATGCCAGCAGTGCGCAAGGTGCGATAGATCGCCAGCGCGCGCCGGGCCAACTCACGTTGCCGATGGCGCGGCTCATGGTTGTCTTCAACCAGGGCACGCACTTCGGCGAAAGCATCACCACCGCGCCCAATTACGTTCAAGATCATCGCGTGACTGATTGTCATGCTAGAGGTGAGCTTCTCTGGTTCGGCGGCGACGAGGCGGTCAAAACTCGGCTCCCCCCACGACACGAAACCCTCCGGCGCTTTCTTGCGGACGACGCGTTTGAGCTTCTTTTCGTCGTCACCAGCTTTCGCGACGAGGCGTGCGTTCTCCACCTCATGATCTGGCGCTTGCACGGCGACGGTGCCGGCGGTGTCGAATCCGGCGCGACCAGCGCGACCAGCGATCTGATGGAACTCGCGCGCGTTCAGCTGCCGCATCCGGGTGCCATCAAACTTCGTGAGGGCGGTGAACACCACGGTACGGATGGGCACGTTGATGCCGACACCGAGCGTGTCTGTGCCGCAAATGACGCGCAGGAACCCGCGCTGGGCGAGCTGCTCAACGAGCCTGCGATATTTCGGCAGCATGCCGGCGTGGTGCACGCCAATACCGGAGCGAATAAGCCTCGACAGGGTTTGCCCGAACTTCGTGGTGAAGCGAAAGTCGCCGATCAGCTCTGCGATAGCGTCGCGCTTTTCTCGATCGATGACCTTAACACTCGTCAGCGCCTGAGCGCGTTCGAGCGCTGCCGCCTGCGAGAAGTGCACGATGTAGATGGGAGCCTGGCCCGTAGACAACAACTCTTCGACGGTTTCGTGGATGGGCGTTTTCGCGTAGTAAAAATTCAGCGGCACAGGCCGCTCCACCCCCGTGACAGTCGCCGTAGGCCGCCCCGTGCGTGCAGTGAGGTCTTTGGCAAGCCAGTCAATTTCTCCGAGGGTCGCCGAGAGCAACAGAAACTGGGTTCTCGGCATCCGCAGAAGAGGAACCTGCCACGCCCAACCGCGTTCAGGGTCCGCGTAAAAGTGGAACTCGTCCATCACCACAAGCTCTGCTGGCGTATCGTCCCCGTGCCGCAACGACAGGTTTGCAAGGATCTCTTGGGTGCAGCAGATAATGAGCGCATCGGAGTTGACACTCGAATCGCCCGTGACCATGCCAACGTTCTCGGCCCCGAAAATGTCGACGAGAGAAAAAAACTTCTCAGAAACAAGCGCTTTGATCGGTGCCGTGTAATAGCTGCGTTTACCGGCCGCGAGTGCAGCGAAATGCGCCCCAACAGCAACCAGTGACTTTCCGCTGCCCGTCGGCGTGCTCAGGATCACGTTCGCACCCGTCACAATTTCCATGACAGCTTCGTCTTGCGCGGGATACAAACGGAAGCCTTCGCCGCTCGCCCAGTCGAGGAACGCCGTGTATACGGCATCCGGATCGGTGTTAGTGGGAATCTGCACGCGTTAACCGTCGCACACTCCGTAACATTCAGTCTTCGTGCAGGAATACCAGATTTATGCTGGACGAATGCCGCACCCGATCTCCACGCGCCCGATTCCCACCGAGCAGGCCAGCGCCCCCTCCACATCACCTCGCCGATTTCGGTGGCGCCCAGCGTTCGCCGGGATCGCCGCCGCGAGCGCGGGGGTGGGCACCGCGGAGATAGTTGCGGCGTTTCTCTCACCGCGAGCAAGCCCACTTGCGTCGACCGGCGCGCTCGTCATCGACCTTTCCCCCTCCTGGCTCAAAGAATCAGTGATCGCCGTCTTCGGTACCGCTGACAAAGTCGTCATCTTCCTCGCGGTCGCCCTTGCCGTCCTTGTTCTCTCAGCACTTGCGGGGGTTGTTGAAACCAAATCTTCACCGTGGGGCCGCATCATGATTGCTGCGGTGGGCGCTATCGGACTCTTTGCGGCGACCACTCGCGCAGATTCATCGATGCTGTCCGGAGTGCCCTCCATCATCGCCATCGTGATTGCGGTCATTATTCTTGGGCAACTCGCTCGCCGGGTGCGCGCCATCGACAGCGCTACAGGAGAACATGCGAGCAGTCTCGAACGGCGCAACTTTCTCATCTCGGCGGGAATCGCCACGGGGTTAGGCGTTGTTTCCGCCATCGGCGGGCGTCTCGCGACGACGAGCGTGCAGGCAGCGACTGCTGCACGACGCATGTTCACGCTCCCCGCCGCGGCGGTGAAGGCTGCGGCCATCCCCGCTGGCGCTTCGCTCGACATCCCCGGTCTTGCACCGCTTGTCACCCCCAACAGTGATTACTACCGTATTGACACGGCGCTCATCGTTCCCTCGATTGATCCAGAGAAGTGGTCCCTCACCATCACCGGCATGGTCGATACCGAGGTCACCCTCAACTTCGAGGAGCTGCTAGCTCTGCCCCTCGAGGAGAGCTATACGACTCTTGCGTGTGTCTCCAACTATGTGGGGGGCGGGCTTATCGGCAACGCGTTGTGGCTCGGATACCCCATCCGCGAACTTCTCGCAAAAGCAGGCGTCAAGCCTGGCGCCGATATGGTGCTTTCCCGAAGCGTCGACGGTTTTACGGCCGGAACCCCCATCGCCGCGCTCACTGATGATCGCAACGCCATTCTTGCGGTCGCAATGAATGGTGAACCCCTGCCGCCAGAACACGGCTTCCCCGTGCGCATGGTGGTGCCAGGGCTATACGGGTATGTATCGGCGACTAAGTGGGTGACCGAACTCAAACTGACATCGTTTGCGAAGGAATCCGCGTACTGGACAGATCGTGGCTGGGGCTCCCACGGGCCCGTGAAACTGTCGTCGCGCATCGACACCCCAGGCGAGTTTGGGCAAGTGACAGCAGGCACGGTCATGGTGGCGGGCGTTGCGTGGTCACAGCACGTGGGAATCTCTGACGTTGAAGTGAGAGTCGATGATGGCGCATGGAAGCGGGCCACGCTCGCGGAAGCAATCTCCGTCGATACCTGGCGCCAGTGGTCACTCCCGTGGGAGGCCACCCGCGGCCGTCACACGCTCACCGTGCGCGCGACAGATTCCGACGGCATGGTGCAAACGGCCAAGTTTGCCGACGTCGTGCCGGATGGCGCCACGGGCTTGCACACCATCGATGTCGGTGTGGAGTAGAGGGCTCTGTCACGCACTGCTCAGTTATGAACTGCCGCCACACGCGCGTAGCTTTCGAGCACGTAGTCCCAGAAACCTGCGACATCGAGCTGCACCGGAACGAGTGCGTTCGGGATGCTTGAGCGAAAGTCGGTGACCGTCATCCCCGCCGTCCACTCCCCCCTTGTTTCCACTTCAACGCGAGCGGTCACGCTCGTGAACAGATCTGGGCGTCGGATGTAGGCCACGGCGCACACGTCGTGAACTGCTTGGCCACCCCAGTCAGGGTCTTGAGGATCATTCCAGAAAGTCGCCAGCGGCACAACAAGTTCTCGGCCGAGTGCTCCGAGCTCCGTCATCCGCGCCTTGATGTCGTGATCGACGAGTGCCTGAAGCGTCAGATCAAGCCCCACCATCACGACCTGCCAGCCGGCAGCAAACACCTCTGAGGCAGCCTCCGGATCTGCGTAGATATTGAACTCAGCGGCAGGAGTGGTGTTTCCGCGCGTGAACGACCCGCCCATGATGACGAAGGATGCCGCCCACTCGACGACGCGCGGTTCTTTGCGAATAGCGAGCGCGATGTTTGTCATCGGCCCTGTGGCAACGAGGTGGATCTCCCCGGGGGCATTCCGAAGTGTTTCGATGATGACATCCACGGCATGGCGCGGGTCTAAAGGCAGCGCTGCCGCCGGAAGAATAACGTCGCCGAGGCCACCAACTCCGTGAACTTCGGCAGCATTCTTCGTTTCGCGCACGAGCGGGCCGGAGGCCCCTGCCGCGACCGGCACACTAGTGAACCCGAGATACTCACGCAGCTGAAGCGCGTTGCGGGTCGTGTTCTCCAACGCGACGTTCCCGCCGACGGTGGTAATCGCGACAAGCTCAAGCTCCGGGTCGCCGTACGCAAGCAAAATGGCGAGTGCGTCATCCAGCCCTGGGTCGCAGTCGAGCAGAAGTTTTGTGGTGGTCATGAACCAAGAATAGGTCGGAGCGCACTCGGCGCGGAGGCACCTGGAACATTACAGTTGAGGCATGACTTTGTGGACCCGCTGATACCCCGTGGTTCCTGTTGTTCTTTTGGCTCTGCTGTCGAGCGTGTTCTATGGCGCCTCCGATTTTCTCGGTGCGCTGAGTTCGCGCAAATTTCCGGTGATTACGGCGAGTGTTGCCATTTACTCGGCGGCGACTATCGCCTCCGGCATGGCGTTTGTTTTCGTGCCCTCGGTCTGGAGCACGCAGGCAATGTGGTCGGGGACCGCCGCCGCTCTGTTGGCCGTGGTCGGCATGGTGACGTTCTACGCTGCCCTTGCCATCGGCCCGATGAGTTTGCTCGCACCTCTGATCGCTCTCATCCAGACTTCAGTGCCGGTAACGGTTGCCGCCCTCACTGGTAGGAGCCTCAGCCTTCTGGGGTGGATAGCCGTTGGTATTGCTCTTGTCGCCACGACACTGATCTCGGTCTCCACCGGCGCTACCGTGCAGCGGATCTCGACTCGCGGGGCCGTACTCGCTCTCATCTCCGGTGTCACCCTTGGTCTGACGGTCGTGTCCCTTGACTTCGCCCCCAGCAACTCCGGTGTGATTCCGGCGTTCCTCGACATCGCGATAGGCCTCGTGGTACTTCTCGTTCTCTTTGCGTTTCCGCGCTTTCGGCGGAGCGATGCGTGGATGAGCGGCGACCGCGCCGCCACACCACCGCCACCGCCGCTGCATGTGGATGCGAGGGTGTGGGGTTTGGCCGCACTGGGTGGCACGATGTTGGGCATTGGCAACGTTCTGCTCGTCGTCGCCCTCCATTCCGGAAACCTTGCCGTCGTGGCGGTGCTGATGAGCCTTTACCCCTTGGCAACCGTGCTTCTTGCCTGGGCTGTGCTCAAAGAGCGCATCGGGCTCATTCAATTCTTCGGTGTACTTCTCGCCATCACCGCAGCCGTCATGCTCGGTCTTAACTGATCAAGCAGCACCACCGGTCATCCTTGGGAATGCACTCGTGTGAGCTACTCCTCAGGTACGTCGTGCCGCACCGAGAGCGTAGTGGCTCGCGCCAGATAGAATCAGGCAGTGGCAATTGAACCTTCCGACCTCGACACCGTGCTTCGCGTACTTGCGGGCATGAACGAGATCGACGAAGAGCATCCAGATTTTATCGCCGTGCGCCAAGCGACAGCGCGGATGTTCAAAGCCGTAAAGAAGAATCGACGATTAGAGAAGCGTGCGGTGATCGCGGATGCTGATCGCGCCGTTGTGGCCGCGACCGCCACGGGTGCACCAGACCGCATTGACGACGAGACTCGCGGCATCCCCCTCGCCACTCGCGTTGCTGCACCCGTCGCTGGCGAACTACAGAAGTCTCGCGCGTGTTACATCTGCAAGCAGCATTACACCCGGGTGGATTCGTTTTACCATCAGCTCTGCCCTGAGTGCGCCTCCTTCAGTCACGAGAAGCGTGATGCCCGCACCGACCTCACCGGTCGCCGCGCCCTGCTCACTGGAGGCCGGGCGAAGATCGGAATGCATATCGCCTTGCGATTGCTGCGCGATGGCGCCCACACCACCATCACTACGCGGTTTCCGCGCGACGCTGCCCGCCGGTTTTCTTCACTGCCCGATGCCAGCGATTGGCTGCATCGACTTCGCGTCGTGGGCATCGACTTGCGTGACCCTGCACAGGTGCTCGGCCTCGCCGACGCCATGCTCGACGCGGGCCCCCTCGATATCCTCATCAACAACGCCGCACAAACCGTGCGTCGCTCGCCCGGAGCCTACGCACCGCTTGCCGCAGCGGAGCTCACGCCGCTGCCTGACGGCCCGATGCCGGACATGCTGACGTTTGGGCACACGAACGATGCGCACCCGCAGGCACTTGCCGCCTCCGTCGCAACGCACCCGCTGCTTGCTCGCACAGCAGGGGTCACCGCCAACGAACTCGCTGAACTCGCCATGACCGCCGGCTCATCCTCCCTCGAACGAATGGCCGCTGGCACCGCGATCGACGCTGGCGGCCTCGTGCCCGATGAACTGCACGTCAACAGTTGGACGCAGCACGTGCAACACGTCGATCCGCTCGAAATGCTCGAAGTGCAGCTCGCAAACACGACGGCACCGTTCCTGCTCATCAGTCGACTGCGACCAGCGATGGCCGCATCCGGCGCCCACCGCAAGTACGTGGTGAACGTCTCGGCCATGGAAGGTCAATTCGCGCGCCGCTACAAAGGCCCGGGCCACCCGCACACCAATATGGCCAAGGCCGCCCTCAACATGCTCACGCGAACAAGTGCCGGCGAGATGCTGGAGACAGACGGCATTCTGATGACCGCCGTCGACACTGGCTGGATCACCGACGAACGCCCGCACCACACAAAAGTACGCTTGGCAGAAGAAGGCTTTCACGCGCCGCTCGATCTCGTGGATGGCGCGGCCCGCGTCTACGACCCGATCGTTCGCGGTGAAGCCGGCGACGACATCCACGGCGTGTTTCTCAAGGACTACCGCCCGGCTGCGTGGTAATCCGCTGACCTACAGTTCTAGCTCGACCGGTAGACTTGGTACCTGGTTGTGTCGGGAAGTCTGGTCGACGGCTCTGTTGGCGACCCTGCCAGCTGTGCCCTCATGAGCTGGAGCCCCATGCCCGAATACAGAACTCACCGTTCAAAGCGAGTGCGCGCACATCGCTGGGTGACACTCGAAACAACCAGCGGCGCCTTGCTGTTTCTCGCGGCAACCGTCGCGCTCGTGTGGGCAAATTCCCCGTGGCGGTCGGGGTATGTGGCGCTGTCTGAGCTCACACTCGGCCCCTCCGTTTTGCACCTTGATCTCTCACTCGCGTCGTGGGCAACCGACGGGTTGCTGGCCATCTTCTTCTTCGTGGTGGGCGCAGAACTCAAAACCGAGTTCGTCAGCGGACACTTGCGAAACTTTCGCGAAGCCGCCGTGCCGATACTTGCTGCGGTCGGCGGGATGGCGGTGCCAGCGCTCATCTTCGTGGGTGTGATCCTTGTCGCAGGAGATACGTCAGCTCTGCACGGCTGGGCGATTCCCACGGCAACAGACATCGCCTTCGCGCTGGCCATTCTCGCGATCTTCGGTCGCGGACTTCCGTCATCGCTTCGCACCTTTCTTCTCGCGCTTGCCGTCGTTGATGACCTGCTCGCCATCATCATCATCGCGGTGTTCTACACCGCGAGTGTGAATCTCATCGCGTTCCTTCTCGCCCTGCTCGTCATCGCTGTGTTCGCTTTCGTGAGCCGCCTTCGCTGGGCTCGGTGGTGGATTCTTGTTCCTCTCGCCGTGCTCGCGTGGGGGCTCATGCACACGTCAGGCATCCATGCCACCATCGCCGGCGTGCTCCTCGGTGTGGTGATCCCGGCACGCTATCTGCACGGTGAGGGCTCAACACGATCACGACGCTACGAACACGTCGTCAAACCGTGGTCGTCGGCGTTCGCGCTGCCCGTTTTCGCCTTCTTTTCCGCGGGCGTATCGATCGTGGACGGTGGCGGTGCTGCCGCACTCTTCGGTCAACCTGTCGTTCTGGCCATCGTGCTTGGGCTTGTGGTGGGCAAAATCGTCGGAGTTTTGGGCACCACCGCACTCGTTTCAAAGCTGACGAAGCTGCAACTCCCCCGTGGACTTTCGCTGCGAGACCTGATTCCTGTTGGCCTGCTGGCAGGTATCGGGTTCACCGTATCTCTGCTTCTGGCTGAACTTTCTTTCCCCGACGCAGCGCACAGTGACGCCGCGAAGTTAGCGATCCTTACCGCGACGGTCCTTGCCGCAATACTCGCCGCAGCGACGCTACGTTGGGACAGCCGTGAGCATCGTCGCGAGGTGAGAGAAGCCCGTCGCCTGCGAAAAAAGCTGCGGGGCTAAGCGCTCTTTTCTGGTTTTACGGTGTTTCAGCCATCGCGGCCCAACATCCGACCGCAAGAACATCGAGCAGGAGCAGTGCGCGAGGCGACGCGGATGGCATCACCGAAGGTGGCACCCTGCAGTTGAGTACCATCGAGTGCGAGAGTTGCCGCACTCATCGCGATACGCGGGCTTAGCCCTTGGCGCGGGCTTGCCCAATGAGAAACTGAAGATAGTTGACACGGCCAAAGATGTCGTCGCGAAGGATGAAGCTATTGACCGGCACATGCTCGGTAAAGACATGCCCCTGATCAGACGTGACAGTTAGCGTGATGTAGCCGGTGATCACGTTCTCTTTGGCCAGCAAGAAAAGTAGGCCCAGAAAAAAGAACAAGAAAGTGATGACGGCTGTCACGATTGCCCACACCGGAATTCGGGATTCCATTCGCGTCTGATCAATGAGGGTGACATTTGCGTCTTTGAGTTCCCACGAACCCGCCGGCGTTGTCACCCAGTTTTCGTTAGCAACAATTTGACCGAGCGTCACAAGGACTGGGGAAGCACCGTGTGCCTGGGCTGGAGTATTCAAGGTCATGATGCTCAAGAATACCGTGACTCGCCAGGGTAGTCGCGCTGTCCTGAAACACAGAGGTCGGCAGCATGCCAATGAATGCGCACATTTTTGGTGGAGCTGAGGGGATTCGAACCCCTGACCCCCTGCATGCCATGCAGGTGCGCTACCAACTGCGCCACAGCCCCATAGTTCGCGATCACTCGCAAACAACTTTCCCAGATTACTACACCCGGGGGGTCGGTGCGGTACACGTCAGCGGATGGCCGCACATCTGCGGTCACACGTCGCTGGCAGGACCTGTGATCCGTGCGCGAAGGCTGCGCATTCCATGGACTGCCGAACGCATTTCCTGCGCGCGGTGCTGCGGTAAAAAGGATTGACTGTGCTCACCCAGATCGCTCGCTGATGCACTCACAGCGACTGTTTCGACAGAGAAACCAAACTCGGCTCCCAAAACTTCGATGGCCCCCGCCCCCTGATAGGGAACGTAAACCGGCGTCGTCATGACAAGCACCGACCGGATTCCCTGCGCGCTGGCCGCCCAAAAACGATATGTGTCGACAGTGTTTGCACGACGGATCAGCGGATCGGATGATGGCGCCGCCAGTACACGAAGTGTGCAGCCATTCCATCCCCAGGAGTCCTCACGCCACCCAGAGTTGCCGGTCGCGTGGGCCGCGAGATCAACGCCCTCCCCTGCGGAGCTCCCCACAGTGTCAGGATCCCCAAGCTCGAACGCACTACGCATTCCTGCCACCATGGAATCAAACTCGTCAACTCCCTTCACACCAAGGAGTGGAGCCAACGTCAACTCGTCGCCGGCAAGTGCGCGAAAACCGCCCAGAAAGACCGCCTCCTTCCATCTAACGCCACTGTCATAAAGCTCGCGCGCGTATCGGGGCTTGACGATGCCAGCGCGCACCATCCCGCCAGTCATGATGACTGCGTCATACTTTCGGCGGCGGGGCGGCAGCGTTCCCATAAGTCCAAGGCGTGCTGCGGCATCGTCTATCGCCGCCGCTTGGATTGTTGAAAATTCTGGGCACGCTGCAAGGTTTCTTTCACGACCGCCACGAAAATTCCAGTATCCGGCGGCAAAAACGTCGAGGGCTTCACTAAGCTCGGCCCCTCGCAGGCCGCTCAGTTGTCGCGCAGAGGATTCCGAAAACTCAGCCACCACGGGGTGGTCACGAAGAGTCTCTGCCCACACATCCACACGAGCGAGGCACCGGTCTGCATCTCCCGGCAGGGCATCCCAGCTCGGAAGTTCGATCACGTTAGGCGCTGATAGGAAGAACCGGGCAATCGTTCCAGAGCCGCTCGAGGGAGTAGAAAAGCCGCTCGTCGGCATGGAAGACGTGCACAACGAGGTCGCCAAAGTCGAGAAGAATCCATCGGCCTTCCGCTCGGCCCTCTCGACGAAGTGGTTTGGTTCCGCTCGCGATAAGACGGTCCTCAATCTCGGAGGCGATCGCTGTCACTTGGCGCTCATTGCGGCCACTCGCCAGAAGAAAGATATCTGCGAACGGTAATGGTTCGGATACGTCGAGGGCGACCAAGTCTTCTGCTTGCTTGGCGTCGGCAGCCGTCGCCGCAATCGAAAGGAGGTCGCGCGCGCGCTCGGATGCGGTCATAAAAGTTCCACCAGTTTCAGTAAAGTGTGCGTCAAGAATTAGAAGATCTTGAAGATCATTCCAACAACAACCAGCACAACGACGCCAACCATCATGACCCCAGCCGTAATGGAGAGGATCATGGGCAAGTTGTTGCCTTTAGGACGTTTCGTGTTAATAAGTCCCTGCGACGATGTGTACGTGCTCACCGCTCTCACAGCACGCACTGGCGCCGAATCAGGCGCAATGTCGTGCCGGTCGGCGGCATCAATAATGTCATCAATATCTGGACGATCGTACCGTGAAGGGTGCAGGCCGTTCACACCAAGGCTTCGTGGGAGTGCGATGGAACCCGTCATCAGAATCTCACCTGTACCGCTCACCGGACCGGTCGTCGGCATCGACACGGGAAAACTCGGTAAAACAAGTGCGCTTGTCGTAATCGCGTCACTCGATGAGATATCGCGCTGATGAGGACGCACAGCGAAATCGACGCCTTCGTCGTTCACAGGCTGAGCGGACCAGTGCCCCACAGGTGCCGAGTAGACCTCTGGTGCGGTCACAACTTCACGCAGCGGCTCTGCCACGTTGACAACTGGTTCCAGAGTCGGAACGCTCGACGCACGCCGAGACATACGTGGCGTGCCGGAAGCGGATGCGGATGCGGATGAAGAGTCAACTACTGGTGATGGCTCAACTGTCGCTGATGAATCAATCACCGTGGGTGGTGCGGGTGCCACCAGAGGTTCCGGCTCCACCAGTGGTTCGGGTTCAATTCGTGGTTCGGCCCCAATAAGTGCCGGGGGCGTCACCTTCGCCACAGGTTCTGGCGACATCTCTGGTTCAATTTCTGGAGCACTCCAGTCGAAACCGACGGACTCCACAGTTTCAGGCTCCGCCACTTCAGGTTCTAGAGCTTTAGGCTTTCCTGCCGTTGGTTCACCCAATGGCAGCACTGTCGGCTCACTCTGAAACATCTTGTCGAACTCTGCCATTGCAGCGGCAAGCTCACCATCTGGCTGTGATGTCGCCGGGGTATCAATAGGTGGCGGCACAAGTTCAACAGGAGGTGACACGATTTCGACCGGGGAGAAAACTGGCGACGCCACTTTTTGCGGTTCGACTAGCTCTTGTACAAGCTCTTCTGGTGTTTGCACCCCGTGAGCGGTGAGCTCTGGTTCAAGCTCGTCTGGCACAGCTTCAAAAGGCACAGCTTCAACGGGCACAGAGGCCTCTGGTTCCGATAACTCGGGTGCCTGTGATTCTGGTGACTCTTCGTCGGGTGCCGAGTCGCTAAAGCTCTCGCGCGTTGCTGCGTTTCTCAGTTCGCGGATCTCACGACGGGTGAGTGTGTGTTCTAACGGATTGTCGGCCACTACAGGTTTCGGCAACACGTCAGCTTCGGGCGCGTCAGGCTCTGGCGCGTCAGGCTCTGGCACTAGGTCGGGTTCTGGCGCCTCAACTGCTGGTACCTCAACTACCGGTACCTCAACTACCGGCACCCCAACTTCTGGCACGTCAGCCCCGGCAGATACATCGTCGCTCGTCACCAGCACTGGCGGCGTGAACGCCGGGGAAAAGTTCTCTTTCGCGGCTGGCCTATTCGCATCCACCGAGGTCTGATAGCTCAAGTCTTCGCTGCCAGGTGCCGGAGGAGTCCATGGTGCCGTCTGAGTCGAAGAGAACGACGAGCCACGTGTCTCTGGGCTGAAGTCACGAAGGCGATACGCCGGCGACTCTGGCGCAGACGAAGAATCATTATCTGGGCGAGTTGTGCCTGACTGTCGTGATCGACGCAGGGGCTCATCAGAGGAACGCTGTTCTGACTCGCGATGCTCTGACCGTCGCGAATCTGATGATACCGGCTCGGACGTTACGGGCACGGGCACTGAGGTTACGGGCACTGAGGTTACGGGCACTGAGGTTACGGGCACTGAGGATACGGGCACTGAGGATACCGGCTCTGACGGTACCGGCTCTGGCGCTACCCGCGCCGGAAAATCGTGTGCGGAAGGTAAGGCCTGTTCTTGCCACATCTTCTGATCAAAGTCGGACTCCGTGGGCTGCTCATCAACTGCATTGGACGTGGCGCCCTGGGCGTGAGCGCGCTCACTCTCACGAAGAGCGCGCCGACTTTGCGGCTGCTGATCTTGCCAAGTTGTCACTTAAAACTCCGATACAGATGGTACTTGGAGATGTATTGAACGACTCCATCAGGAACCAGATACCAAACCGGGAATGCCCGGCTGACCCGACTTCGACAATCAGTGGATGAGATGGCCAACGCAGGCACTTCTAGCAAGCTTACGTGCTGCTCTGGTAATCCGGAAACGTTTAGCCGATGTCCCGGCCTGCTCACAGCTACGAAATGGGCAAGCTCAAAGAGCTCTTTCGCGTCTTTCCAATCCAAGATTTGGGCAACCGCATCTGCACCGGAGATGAAGAAGAGGTCCGCATCGGGGCGCTGGTCGCGCAACTCACGAAGAGTGTCGATCGTGTAAGTGGGCCCTGCGCGATCGATATCGATTCGGCTCACTGTGAAGTCGGGGTTCGACGCGGTGGCGATGACGGTCATCAGGTAACGATGTTCAGCTTTCGACACATCACGCTTCTGATATGGAAATCCGGTGGGAACGAAAACAACCTCATCGAGGCCGAAGTGCTGTCGAACCTCGCTGGCGGCCACGAGGTGACCGTTGTGAATCGGGTCGAAAGTTCCGCCCATCACGCCAATGCGAGAACGCTTCTGCGCGCGGGCAGCCATGGTGAGGAGGCCTAATGGCCCGCGTGCTCATCTGCGGCGTGATGAGTGTCGCCACTGGTCTTGTGTGCGTGCCGGTTCGCTACATCGCGAAAACTCCACGCGACGATCCCCAGGAAGGCAAATACGATGAAGGCTGTGAGCGCAAAAGCCCAGTTGGGCATAAAAAGTGGTGCGAGCTCCTCAGCGGCAGCAATGGCAAGCAGTTGCATTTCATCTCCATTCGGCTGGCGCAGCAACGTTAGTGCTAATCGCCTTCACTAATCTACCGTGAATGTCCCCCGCGTGGGCCGTACGCAGTGCGTGACTAGCAGCACACGTCATTCGCTGGGGTTGGTGGGCCCGCTGTCAGTATTGTCGTCGGCATCGGTCTCAGCGTCGCGTTCAATAGCGAAACCTTCATCATCCGTCCACACTCCAGCTTCACGCTCGCGGATAAGTTCCGCGCGCGCAGCGGCCTTCGCATCCATTCGCGCGAAATAGTCTTCACGCCGCTTGTTGCGGGTTGGGCGATCGGACGCATCGAGGCGTGCATCGGCGCCACGTGGCCCCGTGATCAGCTCTGCAGTCGACGTGAGAGTGGGCTCCCAGTCGAAAACGACCCCCTGGCCTGCGCCGATAATTACAGTAGAGCCCGCGACGGCGCCCGACTTGAACAGTTCGTTCTCGACACCCAGTTTTGCGAGCCGATCAGCGAGGAACCCGACGGCCTCATCATTGGTGAAGTTCGTCTGAGCCACCCAGCGCTCCGGTTTGGTACCAACGACCCTGTAGGTGTTGCCGCTGGAGCCACCCTCAACACGGATGTGAAATCCGCCTTCATCTACTGCTTTCGGCCGAACCGTGATGCGAGGTGGCGCCACGGGGATGGCGGCACGTGCTTCTACTACGAGTGCTGCAAGAGCAAATGACAGCTGCGGTAGGCCTTCACGACTCACGGTGGAGATTTCGAAGACACGGTATCCGCGGCCCTCCAGCTCTGGGCGCACGAGATCTGCGAGGTCGCGTCCCTCTGGAACATCGATTTTGTTGAGCGCGATGACCTGTGGCCGTTCAAGCAACGGAAGCTGGCCCTCGGGCACCGGGTACGCAGCGAGCTCCTTGAGGATGATATCCACATCACTGATGGGGTCTCTGCCGGGTTCAAGCGTGGCGCAATCCAACACGTGCACGAGCGCAGAACAGCGTTCAACGTGCCGCAAGAACTCGAGGCCAAGCCCTTTTCCTTCGCTTGCACCTTCGATCAGACCAGGAACGTCTGCGATGGTGTACCTGATATCGCCCGCCTGCACGACGCCGAGGTTTGGATGCAAGGTTGTAAAGGGGTAGTCGGCAATCTTTGGCTTCGCTGCCGACATCGCGGCAACCAGGCTCGACTTACCTGCGGAAGGGTACCCAACCAGGGCAACGTCGGCGACGACCTTGAGTTCGAGAACTACATCGCCTTCCCATCCGGGAGTGCCAAGAAGCGCGAACCCAGGTGCCTTACGTTTAGTGCTAGCAAGCGAGGCGTTGCCGAGCCCTCCGTGGCCGCCATTGGCCACGATAAACGTCATCCCTGGCTCGGAAAGATCGGTTAGCACCGTTCCGTCGGCGTCTTTAATAACGGTGCCAACGGGAACAGGCAACAGAAGATCGGGGGTACTGAACCCACTACGGTTGTCGCCCATGCCTGGGCCGCCGTTGTCTGACCTGCGGTGGGGGCCACGGTGGTAACCAAGAAGTGTAGTGACCTGGGGGTCGCTGACCAAAATAATGTCACCAGCGGTGCCGCCATTGCCGCCATCCGGACCGGCAAGTGGTTTGAACTTCTCCCTGCGTACAGAGACACAGCCATCGCCACCGTTCCCGGCGCGCAAATGGAGGGTGACCTCATCGACGAACGACGTCATCGGTTACTCCCTCTGCGTTAAACACCGTAGGCGAGCCGAAGCTCGCCCGCGGTGATAGTAAATACTGCGATGGTGAATACTGCGAACCTAATTGCTGCTATTCGCCCGTCACGATGTTGATGACCTTGCGGCCACCCTTTGCACCGAACTCGACTGCACCAGCCGCAAGAGCGAACAAGGTGTCGTCACCGCCACGGCCGACGTTGACGCCGGGGTGGAAGTGGGTGCCGCGCTGGCGGACGATGATCTCGCCCGCGCTGACAACCTGTCCGCCGAAGCGCTTCACGCCGAGGCGCTGAGCGTTCGAGTCACGACCGTTGCGGGTGGAGCTAGCTCCCTTTTTGTGTGCCATGAGTGCGAGCCCCTTACTTGATGCTGGTGATCTTGACGCGGGTGAGCTCGGAGCGGTGCCCCATGCGACGCTTGTACCCGGTCTTGTTCTTGTAGTTTTGGATGTTGATCTTCGGGCCGCGAAGGTCAGTCACGAACTCGGCAGTTACCGTGATCTTCGCCAGCGACTTCGCGTCGTGGGTGATCTTGTCACCGTCGACGTAAAGCACCGGTGCGAGCTCGACGTTGCCGTCTCCGTTCGCCTTAATGCGATCGAGAACGACGATCGAGCCGACCTCGACCTTCTCCTGCCGACCGCCGGCGCGCACAATTGCGTAAACCACGTGGAACCCTCACTGTTGAAAGACTGTCTTGATTGAAGTCATGTGGCGTAGAAAGCGGGCTTAGCCCGGTACACACCGAAGGTCAATACTACCGGATAATTCGGGGCCCGGTCAAACCTTGCCTGTATCGCTCGCTGCGTCGGGACTGACAGGGTGGGCTCGCAGCCACAACCAGACCAGAACACCTGCCAAAACGGCGAGCGGCGCCACGGAGATAGCAGTACTGAGCGCGGTATACACCGCTTGGGAAACAGCCCATCCGATGTTCGACGTTGCCGTCGCCAATGCCCCGTATGCCCAGCCAAAGACCAGCCCAGCAGACTCATCGAAACCCGAAAGCAGCGCCCCGAGAAGACTGGAGACAAAGAGAACTGCGGTTCCGCCCCCTGTAGCGAGAAGCGAACGACCGAGAACAGCAAGAAGCCGCAACTCTGCCCCAATGGGTGCAAGTAACCACAGGCACAGAAAGAACCCCAGGGCAAACATGGCAATTCCCAGAGCCATCACCAAAAAATATTGCGAAAAGAATGACGGCATCGAATCCATGGCACTTCTCTGAGCGAAATAGATGCTGAGGTCAAGGAGGAGACTGATCGTGCGTTGAGCAACCTGAACGCCAATGACGATTGACACCGCCAGCGTAGCTGCCACCCGACGCCTGTTCCCTGAAAGGCTTTCAAAGGTGCGCTTCACGGAAATCCCTCGCTCTGGCTAGCGTCACGCTAAGGATACATCCCTAGACTTTTAGGCATGACCGTTCTTCTCGACAAGCCGCTCTGGCCAGCCCACGGAACGCTCTGGGCGCATCTCGTCAGTGATACCTCCCTCGACGAGCTCCACGATTTTGCTCGAGCAGCTGGGCTCCCTGAACGCTCGTTTGATCTGGATCACTACGATGTTCCCGCACACAGGTGCGACGAACTCATCGCGGCAGGAGCGGCCCCCGTCAGCAATCGCGAGCTCGTAAAAAGACTCCAGGCGAGCGGACTGCGGGTATCTCAACGCGAACGACGCGGACTACGCGGTGGGATCCACCGTTTGCCCCGCAGTTGACGCGCGGCGCGACGTACGGGTGCGAGTGCCGCCCGCTTTCTCGGGAGCAGGGAGTGACTCCAACACCGAATCCAGAAGCTTCTCTGCCTCCTTGGCACTCACACTCCGTGGAGCACGAGTGGATTTTGGAACCGGGATGTTGAGAATCTCAACGGGTGCTTCCTCCGCAGGAACGGATTCCACTGGCACCTGCTTCGGCGGCTGCGTCTGCTTTTGAGCTGCCTTTGTGGAACTCTGAGCATCCAGTTCATTGTCAGCGACGGGAAGAGTCTGATCGCCTAGCTCAATGACCGGAGCGATCGTGCTCGCGGCGATCTGGGCAAGAGCATTCTTAACGTCTTCCGTGATCGCGTGAGTACCACCGTTTGCCGTCTTGGGTGTCTGCTGTTGGTTACCCTTGCCACGATTGCGCTTGGGCTCAGGCTGCGGGGACTGACGATGCTTAGTTACCGGGTCGTGGTGAATGACAACTCCACGACCAGCACACGCCTCGCACGACTCGCTGAAAGATTCGAGCAACCCGAGTCCGAGTTTCTTTCTCGTCATCTGCACGAGACCCAGCGACGTCACCTCGGCAACCTGGTGCTTCGTGCGGTCACGGCTGAGGCATTCGACGAGTCGACGAAGAACAAGGTCGCGGTTTGATTCGAGCACCATGTCAATAAAGTCGACAACAATAATGCCGCCGATATCGCGCAACCTCAGTTGGCGCACGATCTCCTCGGCCGCTTCTACGTTGTTCTTCGTGACCGTCTCTTCGAGATTTCCGCCCGAACCAACAAACTTGCCGGTGTTGACGTCCACCACCGTCATCGCTTCAGTGCGGTCGATAACAAGCGAACCCCCCGAAGGGAGCCACACCTTGCGGTCGAGCGCTTTCTCAATCTGCTCCGAAATGCGGTACTCATCGAAGGCATCCGTCGTGCCGTCGTAGCGCTCCACGCGGTCAGCGAGGTCGGGTGCGACAGCACTCAAATATGCCTGAATGGTCGCCATAGCGTCGTCGCCCGAAACTACAAGCTTCTGGAAGTCTTCATTGAAGACATCGCGCACAATCTTCACGAGCAAATCAGGCTCGCTGTGCAAGAGAGCCGGCGCAGGTGAATTCTCTACGATAGAACTGATCTCTGACCACTGCGCGGTGAGACGATTGACGTCAAGAGTCAACTGCTCTTCTGTAGCGCCCTCTGCCGCCGTGCGCACAATGACACCGACGTTATCGGGAAGAACCTCTTTCAGAATCTTCTTGAGGCGTGAACGTTCTGTGTCAGGAAGCTTGCGAGAGATTCCATTCATCGAACCATTCGGCACGTAAACGAGGTAGCGACCTGGTAGTGAAACCTGGCTCGTCAAACGGGCACCCTTGTGCCCGACGGGATCTTTGGTGACCTGAACGAGAACCTTGTCACCAGGCTTCAACGCCAGTTCGATCCTGCGCGCCTGCTGCTTGCCATCCGCAGAATTCTCTGCAGCGGCATCCCAGTCAACCTCGCCGGAATAGAGCACAGCATTTCGGCCGCGCCCGATGTCGACAAAGGCAGCCTCCATGCTTGGCAGCACGTTTTGCACACGACCGAGGTACACGTTTCCGATGAGGGAGGCTTCTTGCGCCTTCGCCACATAATGCTCAACAAGCACGCTGTCTTCGAGGACACCGATCTGAATGCGATCATCCTTCGAGCGCACCACCATCGACCTGTCAACGCTTTCGCGCCTCGCCAAGAATTCGGCCTCCGTGATGACCGGCCTGCGGCGACCAGCATCTCGCCCATCGCGACGGCGCTGCTTTTTCGCTTCAAGTCGCGTCGAGCCCTTGACCCGTTGCGGCTCATTGCTCGGTGCTGGCTGCTGCCGCGGCTGGCGAACCTTGACCACAGTGTTGGGCTGGTTCGCATCGGCGTCGCCCTCTTCGCCTGAGCGACGACGCGCGCGGCGACGAATTGTTGTCGACTCTTCGTCGCTCTCTGACGCCGACCGCTCGGGCATGGGCGGCAAATCTGGAGCTTGAAACAGTGGGGCAAGTGCCGATACCGAGCGCAGCGGTGGCATGGTGGCCACCTTCGCTGCAGGGGATTCGGTCTTCTTCGCGCCACCGCGGCGAGCGGATGCCGGAGCTTCAGCGGTGGCCTTCTCGACAACCGGCACCACAGCAGCAGGCGTCTCAGCAGCTGGCACCGCTTCGACCTCAGCCGCTGGAATCTCAGTCGCTGGAATCTCAGTCGCTGGCCGTTCAGCCGCTACAACTTCAGCAACCGACACCGAGTTTTTGGACCTGCGCCCGCCAAAGAGACGTGACTTCTTTACTTTGTTTTCGTTTTTCTCCACCATCGCTGGTGCACTCCTAGTGCCCGGTGCGGGAAACCGCGCCACCCCGCCGGGAAATTATCGTGCAGTAAACGACCCCTGGCCATTCACCGCTAATCCTTTGCGTTCACACGCTTTCTGTTGCAATTCGTCACGCGAATCGCAGTGCCCGGTTCAGAGACCGGGAAGCTTAATCTGGTTGATCCAGGCGCGGCCCGGACAACTGTTGCCATTATCGCACGCCTTACCGGCAATCCAAGCTTCTTCAGCTCGACTTTATTTCTGCACGAAATGCCCGCACGTCGCCGAGCACGCAGAAAGGGCGGCCACCTCACGGTGACCGCCCCCAGTTTGCTGAGTTGTTACTTAGTCAAGCTGACCACGTAATCCTGGTTGTCTGCCATCCAGTCGGCGACAATTGACTCGTAGTCGCTCGCGTCAGCACCACTGTTGTACAGCACGTTCTCCAAGGAGAAGAGCAGTTCAGAATCCATCTTGAAATTCTTGATCCACCCCGTGAGTGCCGGGTAGTCCGTCGCGAAGTTCTTCTGGCCGATCGAGTGGATCGACTCAGCGTCGCCCAAAGTGCCCTTCGGGTCCTTCAGGTCGCGAATGGGGAACTCGTCGTACGCCCAGTGCGGACGCCAGAGCGTCACGGCAATGTTCTCGTTCTTGTCGAGAGCTGTGGTCAACTCGGCGAGCATGGCGGGTGTGGACGATGTGATGAAGTCCATACCTTCCGGTCCGTAACCGGGGATAACCTTCTCTTGCGTTGCCTTGGTCAGGCCTGCACCCGGCTCAATTCCAACAATCCGGTTGCCGAACTTATCCGCATTCGCGGCGAGCTCATCGAGTGAGGTGATCGGGGAATCCTCGTTGACGGCAATCGTGAGAACTGCCTCATCGTTCCACGATCCGAGGTCGGTGAGGTCCGCGCCGTACTCCTTCATGTAATCCGCGTGAGTCAACGGCAGCCAGCCGTCGAACGCTACGTCGTAGTCTCCACCGGCAATGCCGGCAAATACGGGGCCTGCATCGGCGTACTCGAGCTTGACGTTATAGCCCTTCTCTTCGAGAACGAGCTTCCAGAGGATCGAGGCAGCCTCGCCCTCCGGCCATCCGTTGAACACACCAACGGTCAGGTCCATCTTGTCGCCGGACGGAGCCGTGGCACCGCTGTCGGTGCCGCTCCCGGTGTCTGCCGCGCAGGCGCCAAGGCCCAGCGTCGCAACGGCACCAATGGCAATAGCTGCCAATAGTTTCTTCTTCATATTTCTTCTTCCTTTCGGCCCCCTGCTGTGTGGGGGTGATTGGCGGTGATGCACCACGTCGCAGTAAACGGCGAGAGCCATTTACCTGACGGGCACTGTGTCAACCGACGTAGCGTCGGCCGAGATTGAGTCCGCGGCAAAATCTGCCGCAGAGGGTTTCTTTGCTATTCGGCTCGTTCGTGCGGAGCGACCGGTTCCCAGCGTTGCGGTCAACCGATCAAGCACGATCGCAAGTATCACTACGGCAAGTCCAGCCTCGAACCCGAGCCCGACGTTGATGGTCTGTAGCGACTGAACAATCGGTTTACCGAGCCCGGGAGCACCGACCATGCCTGCGATAACGACCATCGAGAGCGAGAGCATAATGACCTGGTTCACCCCAGCCATGATGCTGGGCATAGCGAGCGGGAGCTGGATTTGACGCAGGATGCGACCCGGCGAAGCACCGAATGCGTGGCCAGCCTCAACGACCTCTTTATCCACCCCTCTGATACCCAGCTCAGTAAGACGCACTCCAGGTGCCATCGCGAAAACGATCGTCGCCACAATGCCAGGCACTGCGCCAACGCGAAACAGCATGATGGCGGGAATCAGGTACACGAATGCCGGCATCGTCTGCAAAAAGTCGAGCACGGGCCTCACAATCGACGAGACCATAGAAGACCTTGCCGCCCATATACCGAGCGGGATACTGATCGCCACCGCGATGAAGGCTGCCACAAGTATTAAGGCGAGCGTGTCCATCGCGTTGTCCCACTGGTTGACGAACTGGATGAGTAGGAGCCCAGCGGTTACGCCAACACCAAATTTCCAGCCGCGCGCATAGACCGAGAGAGCGACAATGAGAATGATCATCACCCAGAACGGTGGCGACGCGACGACCCAGTTCACAGAGTCGTAGAAGACCTTGAATATGCTTTTGATGACATCAAAAATGATCGAAAAGTACTCGGTGATGAAGTCAACAAAGTCCTTGACCCACACACCAAGTGGAAGTCTGAAATCGAAGAGATTGAACATTATCTAGCCCCTTCCGTCACTGCCACGGGTTCGGCTAGCTCCTCTGCCCCATCTGGCGCAGAGGCACGAAGGGTCTCTGTGATGATGTTCATGGGAATAGTGGGAGGCGGCTCCATCGGGTTTGGTTCACCGTTGTTTGTGTCGATGTTGCCGAGCGAGGCTAGCAACGTCACTCGTGGGATCACGCCGAGCAAGCGGTTCTCTTTATCAACGACAGCAATCGGCATGTCGTTCTCCACCGCTACCTCATAGAGGTCGGCAAGCGCGACATCTTGCGTCACTGTCGCGACCTCTGTTTCGATGGCGGACTCAAGCTCAGTTATTTTGCTCTTGACGAGCCGCATCACATCCTGATCGCGAACAACACCGATGAGTTTTCGACCTCGGCCGACGACGAAAGCTGCCGACGTTTGAAGATCGCGCATGTCGCGTAACGCAGCACGAGGACCGGCGGTGTGGGAGACAACTGATCGAGCCGGCTCCATGGCGCTGGACGCGGTAAGTACCCGCGCACGGTCGACATCTTGAACGAACTGGGCCACGTAGTCGTTTGCTGGGTCGGTAAGGATGTCTTCGGGGGTTCCCACCTGCACGATACGACCGTCGCGCATGACGGCAATGCGGTCACCGAGGAACATCGCTTCATTCAAGTCGTGCGTAATAAAGATGATGGTCTTGCCGAGATCTGCGTGCAGTTCAATGAGTTGCTCCTGCATCTCGCGTCTAATCAGCGGGTCAAGCGCGGAGAATGCTTCATCCATGAGCAGGATGTCTGTCTCTGCCGCGAGAGCTCGTGCGAGCCCCACTCGTTGCTTCATGCCGCCGGAGAGTTCATCGGGAAGCTTGTCGCCCCAACCACCAAGACCAACGGTCTCGATGACGCGGAGGGCGCGTTCCTCACGTTCTTGCTTCGGCACCCCCTGCACCTCAAGGGCATAGGCAGCGTTGTCGAGCACCGTGCGGTGCGGCAGGAGCGCAAAGTGCTGAAAGACCATGGAGACCTTACCGCGGCGCACTTCGCGGAGTTCCTTCGCCGGGATCCCTGAAATGTCGCTAGAGCCTATAGTGACGGTGCCAGAAGTTGGCTCGAGAAGCCCATTGAGCATGCGAATGAGAGTGGATTTGCCGGAACCGCTCAGGCCCATGACGACGAAAATCTCGCCCGCCTTTACCTCGAAGCTTGCGTCGATCACCGCTGCGGTGCCGAGATTCTCAACCTCGCTCCTGCTGGCGCCTCCTTCGAGCGCACGCACAGCTTCGTGGGACCGGCGGCCAAAGACCTTGTAAAGTTTGTGCGCTTTGACAGCGATGATGCCGGATGATGTCACAGTTGCCTCCGCACCCCGCCGCAATATCTGGCGCGCAGGGTGGTTTCGGTCACGTCCGGGTGAGTGTCGAGTGCCCCAAAAAAATCAACGGCCACCGAAGGGTTGCCTCCAGTGGCCGGCCAGGACTGAAGCGGTCATGGGACCCATCTTCATCGCACTAACCATACGATCGTGTGGCTTCTCGTTTGCACGGAAAACGCCACACGGGCGCGGTCTAAACTTGCTTATTCAACGGTAGCAAGGTTGACGCGAACTCGCTTTGAGAGATAATCCACAAAGTTATGCTATAAAAAACGCTGATCAGAGGCCGTATTGCGCCCATAAGATCGGGCGATTTATCGCACTTTTTGTTGCCGTTTTGTTATCAGAGTGCGGTCAGGAAAACCACAGAGTCAGTTCTCTGGCCGCTGATTCCGGTGAATCAGACCCGTGCACGAGGTTCTGTTGCACGGCCAAACCCCAGTCCCTGCCAAGATCACCACGGATTGTTCCAGGAGCAGCGCTCGTCGGATCCGTCGTTCCCGCTAGCACTCGGAAGCCTTCGATTACACGATTTCCTGCCACGCGCAACGCGACAACCGGGCCACTCTCCATGAATTCAACGAGCGGCTCATAGAAAGGCTTTCCTAGGTGCTCCTCGTAGTGCTCCGCCAGCAGATCGCGATCCGCGTGAACCAACCGGATGTCGACAAGCTGGTAACCCTTCGCCTCGATGCGGCGCAAGATTTCGCCGGTAAGGCTGCGAGCTACGCCATCCGGCTTCACAAGAATGAGAGTCTCTTCAACGGGGTCGTTCATGGTGTCTCCTTGACGATGATGTTGTCGGTGCTGGTGGTGGGAAAGTTCTTGCGATCCAGCCTTCGCGCGGTAATAAAGCAGTAAACCCAGAGCACCGTGAAGCCGACGCCGATGAAATACATGAGAGTCATGACGATACCGGTAGCAATCAGTACAGCTTGAAGAACCCAACCAAGCCAGATGCCCCAGCGGTAGCGAACGAGCCAGGCCGCGACGATAAACAGTACGAAGAGTGCAGCGCCTCCGCCGAACGCCACGCCCGGCGACACGACCTTGAGCCCAAATGCGGTGACCGTGACGAAGAACATCAACGCAGCTTCTAATCCAAGCACAATCGACAGTAGCGACTCCGTGGCGGTACGTTCACGACGGATCAGAGGGCGCGGCCCTGTCATTTCTTCCACCCCTGCTCGGTCGCGAGCTGGAGGGCTTCACCAACCAACGTAATTGACCCGGTCACAAGAACTGCCCGGCCTTCGGCGTCGGCAGCCCACTCCCGCGCTTCGGTAAGCGCTGAATCTAACGTGTCGAACTCCAGCTGCTGAATATCGTGAGCCCACCTGTCGACCTGTTCAGCGAGTGCGTTTGCGGGGATGGCGCGGTCAGAGTGCGACTGAGTGACGTGAATGCGCGTGGCATGCGGGGCGAGCGCATCCACAATTCCGTGGGCATCCTTGTCTTCAAGGATTCCCATGACCAGCACGAGCTCCTTGAAGTCGAAGTAGGTTTCGAGCGATGCCGCAAGGGCCCTTGCTCCGTGCGGATTGTGCGCGGCGTCGATCAGCACGGTCGGGTCAGTGCCGAGAATCTGCAGGCGCCCCGGGGACGTCGCTGTCGCTAAGCCCTCTGCAAGAACGTCGTGGTCGAGCGCCTGAGTTCCCGCACCAAGGAAGGACTCCACTGCCGCAATGGCCACGGTGGCGTTCTCTGCCTGGTGATCACCAAATAGTGGCAGGAACAGGTCCTTGTACCTGCCGGCGATTCCCCGAACGTCGATAACCTGACCTCCGACGGCGAGCGTGGTTGATTCCAGCGCAAAGCCGTCGCCTTCTATGACGAACGTGGATTCGGTGAGCTGGACCGCTCTGCGGATCGCGGTCAGCGCATCCGGTGTTTGCCTGGCCGAGACAACGCTGGCTGCCGGCTTGATGATCCCAGCCTTCGTCGTCGCGATCTCAGAAATAGTCGTGCCGAGTCGATGCGTGTGATCGAGGTCGATGGGAGTGAAAACAGCGACCTGACCGTCGGCAATGTTAGTGGAATCCCACTCGCCGCCCATGCCCACTTCGAGTACCACAACGTCAACTGGGGCATCCGCGAAGCACGCAAACGCGAGCACGGTGAGCGCTTCAAAGAACGTGACAGGCAACTCCCCCGCAGCCTCAAGGTCAGCGTCGATCATGCGCAGGTACGGCTGGATGTCATCCCAGTTCGCGACCAACGCCTCGTTGCTGATCGGCTCACCGTCGATAACAATGCGCTCGTTCATGCGAACGAGGTGTGGGCTCGTCATGAGCCCTGTGCGCAACCCGTGAGCGCGCAGAATGCTCTCCGCAATTCTTGCCGTGCTCGTTTTGCCATTCGTACCGGTGATGTGGATGATCGGATACGAGCGTTGCGGGTCGCCAAGTAACTCCGCGACCCGGCGAGTTGCCTCAAGGCGCGGCTGAGGGTTCTCCTCCCCCACCCTCGCCAGCAGTTCCGCATACACACGGTCGGCTGGCACCTGAAAGAGTGCGTCGTTGCCGATCTCCGGGTCCTCTTCTTCGCGCTTCATACTCGCTCCAGCTTGATACCTGCCGAAGTGCCGACGCGCGCGCCGGTCACCTTCTCGTCCCACTCTTCCTCCGTCAATACACGCTCAGTCCAGTCAACGTAGACCAGTGATGTCGTGAGCGTTGCGGCACAGATCTTTTTCTCATTCTGTTTGATCGCGCTCGCTAATATTGGCTCGGCTGACACCCTCAGAGATATCCGGTCCGAAACATCAAAACCGCGGGTGCGACGCGTCTGCTGCACATCCCTAATGAAGTCATTGGCAAGGCCCTCGGACTCAAGCTCCGGTGTTGTGACCGTATCGAGCACGACGAAACCGTGGGTATCAAGGAACGACACAGCGTTGGCGGAATCGGCTGATTCGAGCACGAGTTCATACTCGCCGTCGATCAGTTCGGTGCCACCGGCCGTCACGATCTCGCCTTCTGCGCTCCAGTGGCCTGCTTTCGCCGCCTGGATGATGCGTTGAACATCTTTGCCCACCCGTGGGCCGAGGGCCCTGGCATTGACCGACAGGCGGCGCGTGATTCCGAACCCCTCAAGACTGTCTTCCTCAAGCGGGGCGAACAGGATTTTCTTGATGTTGAGTTCGTCTCTGAGGATCTCTGCGAAGTCGCCAAGCCCTTCGTTGTCGCCGACCACGGTGAGCGTGGGCAAAGGAAGTCGCACGCGATGCCCCGTGGACTTGCGCAGCGCGAGTCCAGCAGAAGCGATCTCCCGCACGCGGTCCATCGCGCTCACGAGCGCGTCGTCTGCGGGGAACTTGGCGGCATCTGGCCAGTCCTCTAAGTGCACGCTGCGGCCGCCGGTGAGGCCCTTCCACACGGTTTCGGTCACGAGTGGCGCGAGAGGTGCGGCAACGCGCGTGAGCGTTTCGAGCACCGTGAACAACGTGTCGAACGCGTCACTGTCTTCACCAGCCCAGAATCGATCGCGGCTACGCCGCACGTACCAGTTGGTCAGCACGTCGGCGAAGTCGCGCAGCTTGGCCGCGGCGAGTGGCGAATCCATGGACTCGAAATAGACGGTCACATCGTCGATGAGCTGGCGGGTCTTGGCCAGCAGGTAGCGGTCGAGCACGTTGGTGGAGTCGGTGCGCCAGGTTGCTGTGTAGCCTGAGGTGCCCCCTTCGAGAACCTCAGGGAGCGGGCCTGCAGCGTTCGCGTAGAGTGCGAAGAAGTAGTATGTGCTCCACAGCGGCAGCAAGAACTCCCTCACACCGCCGCGGATTCCCTCCTCCGTGACGACGATGTTGCCACCGCGGATGACGGAGGACGACATGAGGAACCAGCGCATGGCATCCGCGCCGTCACGATCGAAGACCTCCGAGACATCCGGATAGTTGCGCAAACTCTTCGACATCTTCTGCCCGTCGCTGCCAAGCACAATGCCGTGGCTGAGCACATTCCGGTACGCGGGCCGATCAAAGATGGCCGTCGACAGCACGTGCATGACGTAAAACCAGCCGCGGGTCTGCCCGATGTACTCGACGATAAAGTCGGCAGGGTTATGGCTCGCAAACCAGTCGGCATTCTCGAACGGGTCGTGCACTTGGGCGAAGGGCATCGAGCCGGAGTCAAACCACACGTCCAGTACGTCGTCGATCCGGCGCATCGTGGAGGCCCCGCTCGGGTCATCCGGGTTCTGACGCGTGAGGTCATCAATGTAAGGCCGGTGGAGGTCTGGTTCCCCCGCCTCGTTCAACGGCATCCGGCCAAAGTCGGCTTCGAGCTCCGCGAGGGAGCCATACACATCAACGCGCGGGAAGTCCGGGTTGTCGCTCTTCCAGATCGGGATGGGCGAACCCCAGTAGCGGTTGCGGGAAATCGACCAGTCGCGGGCGTTGGAGAGCCACTTGCCGAACTGGCCATCTTTCACGTTCTCAGGCACCCACGTGATGTCCTGATTGAGCTCACCCATGCGATCACGGAACTCCGGCACCTTCACGAACCAGCTTGAGACCGCCTTGTAGATGAGCGGATTGCGGCATCGCCAGCAGTGCGGATAGCTGTGCTCATAGCTCGCGACCTTGAACAAGCGCTCCATGGCGCGAAGCTGTTGCGTCAGCGGCTTATTGGCGTCAAACACCTGCAAACCGGAGACGCCATCGATTTCTGGCAAGAACCGCCCGCCCGCGTCTACCGACAGGATGACGGGGATGCCCGCCGCAGCACATACGATCTGGTCGTCTTCACCGTAGGCAGGAGCCTGATGAACTATGCCGGTGCCCTCACCGGTCTCGACGTAGTCGGCGACGAGGATCTGCCACGCGTTCTGCGTGCCGTACTCCTCGACATCCGCATAGAAATCCCAGAGCCGCTCATAGCGGATGCCGGCAAGCTCGCTGCCCTTGACCGTGCGTTCGATTGCCGCACGGGCATCATCCGCTGACTCGTAACCGAGTTCTTTCGCGTACGGAGCAATCGTGTCAGCGGCGAGAAGGTATCGCGCGACACCATCCGCAGCCGGAACAACGGCGTAGTCGATACCGGGGCCGACCGCGAGCGCCAGATTTGTTGGAAGCGTCCACGGGGTTGTTGTCCAGGCGAGAGCGTTCACTCCCGCAACCCCGAGGGCTTCCGCCTTCTCTCCGACGAGCGGGAACGTGACCGTCACCGTTTGATCTTGACGCATCTTGTAGACGTCATCATCCATGCGCAGCTCGTGGTTGGAGAGCGGTGTTTGGTCGCGCCAGCAGTACGGCAGCACGCGGTAACCCTCGTAGGCGAGGTTTTTGTCATAGAGCTGCTTGAAACCCCAGATCACGGACTCCATGAAGGTTACGTCGAGGGTTTTGTAGTCGTTCTCGAAATCGACCCAACGGGCCATTCTCGTGACGTACTCTTCCCACTCTTTCGTGTACTTAAGTACTGAGTCGCGCGCGACCTGGTTGAAGGCCGCGATGCCCATCTCTTCGATCTGACTCTTGTCGGTGATGCCAAGCTGGCGCTCAGCTTCGAGTTCTGCGGGAAGACCGTGGGTGTCCCATCCGAAGCGACGATGCACCTGCTTGCCGCGCATGGTTTGGAAGCGCGGGAACAAGTCCTTGGCGAACCCGGTGAGGAGGTGGCCGTAGTGCGGAAGACCATTCGCGAAAGGGGGGCCGTCGTAGAAGACCCACTCTGGTGATCCTTCACGCTGATCTACTGAGGCTTGGAAGGTATTGTCCTTCTCCCAAAACGTGAGAATGCGCTCCTCGACCTCTGGGAAGCGCGGGCTCGGGTTGATCGGCTCAGGGCGCGAGTCTGCTGCACCGTTGCCGTCGGTGCTGTCGCCATCAGAGTGAAGCGGATACGTCATGGTGGTCTTTCCTCGAATCGTTATCAAGAACGAGGACGACGAATGCCGCGGTACCACCTCGTTTGCCGTTCCGATCACGCTGGAAAGGCCGCTCATTGCGGGCGATGACGGGCCCACCCGTTCGGTTCTACTGAGCGCTCGCACGCCGTTCTGCCGAAGACTCCCCGATGATCGCCGGATCAAAGCCTCTGCAGAGGATTCTACCCGACTTTAGGGCGCAGAATGCCTGCGCTCAGCGCCTGAGCTTACTCTGCGCGTGATGTTTGCTTCTTCAGTACCGCCGCGATCACGCCTGCACCGGTTTCTGCATCATCCACCGTCACCACGAATCGCTTGCCACGTGAAGAAGTTATCTCGATGCCGGGCCCTGTTCGCAGAATCACACCACTGCGCCCACCGCCGCTCCAGCGCCATCCGTAACCACCAAAGTCTCGCATTGGGTGCACATCGAGAACCTGCACGGTGCGGATGTCGGCCAGTAGAATGCGCTTCGACGGCCAGCCCATGGCGCCTCGCACAATAAATCCTCGGTGATCGGCAGAGACTCGCCACAGACTCATGGACACGACCGACACGGCAACGACAGCTAACGCGACGATGGCAACCCCGGCGGCGGGGCGTGACGACATTGCGGCAAAAATTGCGATACCAGCAGTAAGTGCGATAACAACGCCAAGAATGGCCATTGTTCCATTGCCGAAGCGGGTGGAATGCGACCAGGAGAGGCGCTCACCGCCTCGAAGGTCAACGCTCTTCGGAACTGCCCCAGAAGGTTGAGCTTCATCTGCAGGCGGCAAAAGGAACCACGCCACCGCGGCGACCACCAAGCCCACCCCGCCTCCAATGGCGAGGGTGATGCCGACGTCCGGTGCATCCTTCGCGTCGGAGAGTCCGCGCTGGAACTCGACGCTTCCACCAATGCCGATGCCGAGCATCGTCGACATCCAGACCCCCGCAACCAGTACAAGCTTCTGACCGCTTGCCAGGCTCCCGGATGGCGTAGTTTTCCAGGACATCATGACCGCGAACACGCTGTACACCACGACGAACGCGAGGGGCATAAATAGGTACGGCACCGCGGGCCCGAAGCCATCCGGCCCCGCACCACTCCAGTGCACGGCGATCGGGTCGGGAAGCTCAGGTATCCAACTGGCCATCAACAGAGTGGCGGCGAGGCCGATAGCCACGGGAAGCGTCCCGCCGACGATGATGGATCGGATGTGGGTTGAGTGACGTCGACGATCTCTGCTGACTGCACCGCTGTCTTCACTGCTCACTGGTAGGCCTCTCTTATGAGCGCGGTGAGGGCGCTCGGTGTGATGTCGAGCTTGCGTGCTTCAGCCACGGCCGCATCAACCGCATGATTGAGTGCGTCGTAGTCGCCTGACGCTCTTCCTGTGACGATGGCACCACGCCCCGGCCGCAGGTCAATGAGCCCTTCGTCCCGCAGAAGTTGGTAGGCGCGCAAGACAGTGTGCACATTGATGTCGAGGGATGCGGCGAGCTCACGAGCAGATGGCAAGCGCTCCCCTACTGAGATCGCCCCCGTGATGGTCGACGCGCGGATGCTGCCGGCCAGCTGGTCGAACAGCGGGACCCCGGATGAGGGGTCGATTCGGATGAGCACGCTACCAGTCTATTGTTCTAGTTGAACTAGAGCAAGAGCTTCGTTGAGGTATTCACTTAACGGCGCACGGTCGATGCCCCCCAGAATCCACGCACCCCACGCCGCAACAATGGCGCCGGCGAGCGCATTCGCCCTCACGCTCAGTTCGAGCCCACGCAATCCGGCCCCCTCGCCGCGACCCCCGCTCGCCGCCAATGACGCACGGATGAGCCCTGCCACCCGGGCAACCCGCGCCAAACCAGAAGCAACAAGCTCCTCGCCAGTGCCCATGACATCCGACTGTGTCACCGCGAGAGGAACGCGCTCCGAGCCAATGCCTGCCGCCACCACGATGACCGCCTCCATGACCGTGCCGCCAGCGCTCAGTCGCTTCTCAAAACACTCGATTGCATGGTCGGCATCAATCCACAGAAGGTCACCTTTCGATGCGAAGTAGTTGAAGAATGTCGCACGGCTCACACCAGCACGTTGGGCGATGTCATCCACCGTCGTTCCTGCATAACTCTGCTCAAGAAAAAGCTCGGCAGCAGCCTCTTCGATGGTGTTGCGCGACGACGCCCTCGGTCGCCCCGCGCTTGTGTGCTCGTATGTCATCTGCAAAATCTCTCGGCCTCTCCTACCTAGAGCGAGCCTAACAATCCCACGCGTCGCTAAATCCGCTTCTGTTATACAGCTCGACGAGAAGGAGAGCTCGTCCTCTCTCGCGGGCCGATAGGAGTGGATACGAGAAATTTTTAGTTCTTGTGCGCCAGCTTCATACGCCAATATGATGTCCCTCATACAGGGCACGTGCCGGGTTTCACCTAACGATGTGAGCACTCATGAGCGAGGACACACCGACTGAACGTTTCACGCCGCCAGCGCCCGTTGCCGACGCGGCGGTGGTGACATCACCTCCACAAGGCGACCATCGCAAGCCCCGAAAGTTCTTTATTTGGATTGCCGTAGTAGGCGGCCTGCTGGTCATTGCTCTGGTCATCTTCCTGACGCTGCTTGTTTCCCGTGGAATGGGCAACAACGACGATCTCGTCGCAACCCCGTCCGTGTCGGCAAGCGCCACTCCGAGTGCGAGCTCAAGTCCGACGGACACACCAACTGAAACACCCAGCGCCAGCCCCAGCACCCCTCCTCCGCCACCGCCACCGAGCACTGACCCCACAATCACAACGTTCACTCCAACTACGACCACAGTCCGCTGCAACACGGAATCCCCCGTATTATTCCCTTCACCTTTGGGCTTTAAATGGATAACAACGAACGCGGAAGCGGTCTACTTCGGCGTCGATACTGACGATGCGTCTGCCGCGCCGTATTTCACTGACTTGCCACCGTCCGGGAACAGTGGCGTCGACTTTCCGGACGGATACAAGCACTTTGAGTACAACTGCCCTTATGCGAGCTACAAGTACACGCTTACCGTCGTTGGCACTGATGGAAAGAAGGCAAGCAAGACCATCACTGTGGTCAACAATGGCGATACTTACTAGATGTGAGGTTTCTGCTGACTGACGCATTCTGGCGCGTCTGAGCCCCTACCTGCGTCGAGACCTAGGTCAGCGAAACGTGCTCGCTCCTAGGCCCAAAGGGAGGCGGTAGACCGAGTAGTCTGCAATCATCCTGTTGCAGCGTGCACGGGAATTCGCCTCGAGAGGAAACTCTTTGTCCTACCTGCCGCCCGCCAATTCCTACGTCGCCGCAGCATCGCAGAACTCTCACGCTGGGCCACCGCCACAGACGGGGTCCGCTGGCGTGGCCATCGCAGGGCTCATTATCGGCATTATTGCCTTTGTGACCGGATGGATTCCAATTTTTGGTTTCATACTCGGTGGCATCGGAATCGTACTCGGCATTATTGCGGTGCGAGCGAGCCTGCGTCGTGGCTTTGGAATTGCGGCACTCGTGCTCTCCGGGCTCGCTGTGGTCACCAACATCTTCATTATCATTGCCCTCGTCGTGACGGTACCGGGCGCAGTGACTACGGCCGCCCATGACGCTCAGGTGAGGGCCGACGAAACTAACGCCAGGACCCAGGCCGAGCAAGACGCTCAAAACACGAAGGATGCCGAACCCGGACCAGAAGAAGTCTCCGGCCACAGCATCATCACCCCCTGCTACAGCGTTCAGGGGCCCGCCGCCTTCATCAACAACCAATCGAGTGCCTCCACGCAAGACTGCGTGACAACGTTGGAGCTGTGGGGTGAGGTCTCTCCTGACGGAACCATCGTGAACACGGGCGTTGGCACGATCCTCGGCCAGGTTAGCGTCGAGCCGATTCGACTGGCCACGAGCGAAACCTGGGCTGCCACCGGCAACCTCGATGGTGTTGTCGACTACATCGCGGTGGATTACCTTCCACAGATGGGTGAGGTGATCAGTCTGCGGGAGCCGGTAATGCTCGAAGATAGCGCCGCAAATATAAGTCGCGTTGACAGTAACGCTGTGCTGACAAAGACGAAGGCGATTATTGTTGGATTCGCACCACACAGCTACGACACCTCACAGGGGCCAGTTCAGCTCTTCGTCATCTCGATCGTCACACCGTATGACAATGGTGACGAGCTTATCGATGCGGTGGTTGACAGCTGGGAGTGGAAGTAGCTGGTGGCCCCTTAGCAATGAGGCAAGGGGAAGCCCGAGACTCCTCCGATACGATGGTGGGGTAACCCACACTCAGGCACCTCACCACACGACACGGTGCCGCATATAGCGAAACCGGAGAATGTCATGGCCTTGAGCCTCCCAGAAAAGCCCGTCCTCGAAGGACTGGAGAGCAAATGGGGCACCCGGTGGGAAGCAGACGGAACCTACCGTTTCGACCGCGCTGGTGCGCTCGCGCACGCGAACCCGCGCGAGAACGTCTACTCGATCGATTCGCCGCCGCCCACGGCATCCGGATCACTGCACATCGGTCACGTGTTCAGCTACACCCACATGGACCTCGCCGCCCGTTACCAGCGGATGCGTGGCAAGAGCTTGTTCTACCCGATGGGCTGGGACGACAATGGTTTGCCCACTGAGCGTCGCGTGCAGAACTACTACGGCGTGCGGTGCGATCCGACACTCCCCTACGACGCAGACTTTACCCCGCCGCTTGAGGGTGGCCAGAGCCCAGATGGCCAGCACAAGAGCTCGAAGGCTGCAGACCAGATTCCGATCAGTCGACGTAACTTCGTTGACCTGTGCGAGACGCTGACAGTGGAGGACGAGAAACAGTTCGAGGAAGTATGGCGTGCACTCGGACTCTCAGTGGACTGGACGCAGACGTACCGCACCATCGGCCCGGAGGCTCAGACTGCTGCGCAGCGTGCGTTCCTGCGCAACCTTGCACGCGGTGAGGCCTACCGTTCTGAAGCGCCAACGCTGTGGGATATCACGTTCCGCACTGCCGTAGCCCAAGCCGAACTTGAAGACAAAGAAATGCCGGCCGCCTACCACCGTGTCGCGTTTCACAAGCCTGACGGATCGCCCGTGTATATCGAAACGACGAGGCCAGAGCTCATGGCAGCCTGTGTTGCTCTCGTGGCGCATCCGGAGGATGAACGCTACCAACCACTCTTTGGAACCACCGTTCGCACCCCAATTTTTGGTGTCGAAGTACCTGTGCTTGCCCACCATCTCGCGCAGAAAGACAAGGGCTCAGGCATTGCCATGATCTGCACGTTCGGTGACGTCACCGACGTGGTGTGGTGGCGCGAGCTCGACCTGCCCAACCGAACCATTATTGGTCGCGATGGCCGCATCATCGCTGATGCCCCAGAAGCTCTAGAATCTGAAGCGGCACAGAGCGCGTTCGCCGAACTCGCAGGCAAGACAGTGTTCAGCGCGAAGGCGCGAATGGTTGAACTGCTGCGCGAAAGCGGTGACCTCGATGGCGAGCCGAAGCCCATCACGCACTCGGTGAAGTTCTTCGAGAAGGGCGACAAGCCGCTTGAAATCGTGAGCACCCTGCAGTGGTACATCACGAATGGTGCCCGCGACGAGAAGCTCCGCGACGCGCTCATCGCGCGTGGCAAAGAGCTGAACTTTGTTCCAGACTTCATGCGCGTGCGCTACGAGAACTGGGTCGGTGGACTCACGGGTGACTGGTTGATCTCGCGCCAGCGATTCTTCGGCGTGCCGATACCGGTCTGGTACGAACTCGACGAAAACAGCGAGCCGGGCGCGGTCATTGCTGCGCCAGAAGAATTGCTTCCCGTTGACCCATCCTCGGATGCCGCACCTGGCTACGACGAGAGCCAGCGTGGCAAGCCAGGCGGGTTTATCGGCGAGCTCGACATCATGGACACCTGGGCGACATCCTCCCTGACCCCGCAGATCGCGGGCGGCTGGGAGCGCGATCCAGAGCTCTTCAACCTCGTGTTCCCGTACGATCTCCGCAGCCAGGGCCAAGACATCATCCGCACCTGGTTGTTCTCGACCGTGCTGCGCGCCGAGCTCGAGCACGGAACAGCGCCATGGAAGAACGCGGGCCTCAGCGGGTTTATCGTCGACCCAGACCGCAAGAAGATGTCAAAGTCGAAAGGCAACGTCGTCACACCAGCGGGCATGCTCGAGGAGCACGGATCGGATGCTGTGCGCTACTGGGCAGCATCCTCACGCCTCGGCACCGATGCAGCCTTCGACCCGCAGAATCCGAAACAGATCAAAATCGGTCGCCGTCTGGCCATCAAGGTTTTGAACGCCGCCAAGTTTGTGTACTCGTTTGAGGCGGAGCCTGGTCTGGGCATCGAGGCTGTGACCAACCCTCTCGACCTGGACATGTTGGCGGAGCTTAGCGCTGTAGTCGCCGTCGCCACCACGTCGTACGACCAGTACGACCATGCTCGCGCGCTGGAGGCCACAGAGCAATTCTTCTGGACCTTCTGCGATGACTACCTGGAGGTAGTGAAAGAGCGGGCATACGGCGCATTCGGCGTTGAGGGCCAGACATCAGCCTCCGTTGCACTCCACATCGCGGTCGACATCATGCTGCGACTCTTCGCCCCTGTGATTCCCTTTGCGACCGACGAAGTGTGGTCCTGGACCCACGAAGGTTCAGTGCACACCGCGCCATGGCCGACCGCGCCAGTTACCACGCAGCCCAATGGCCTCATGGGGCTCGTCAGCCACGCGCTCATCGGTATCCGCCGCGCCAAAACCGAAGCGAAAGCGTCACAAAAAACTGACGTGACTACCGCAACGCTCACCGGGCCTGCGCTCTTGCACGAAGCATCCGAAGATTTGTGTGCTGTTGGTCGCATCGCCACCCTCAAGTTCGTGGAGGCGCCAGAGGTCGCGGTGACGTCGATCACACTTGCGGACATCACCGATTAGGTAAGGAACGAGAATGCAACTTGGCACTCGATGGGTCATGGGCGCAGAGCCGCCCGCGCGACTACCGGCAGAGGTAGTCGCGGCAATTCGCGAGGTGGAGCGCGACCGTGACACCGCTTCATCACCTCGACGCTGGACGCTGACCTGGCTTGAGGGGCGACCGATAGTCGAGCTCGACCCAGCAACTGACTCCGACGAGTTCACGACGATTACCGTCGACCCCGACGATCACTCTGTGAGCGTGCGAACAGAGAACCCCGACGACGAAATGGCGGAAGACTCATGACCAACCCGTTCTTTGCCCCCAGCACTCTTGCGTACGAACTCCCCCCTTTCGCCGACATCAAGGATGAGCATTACCTGCCTGCTTTCGACGAGGGCTTCGCGGAACAGTTGGCGGAGATCGCCAACATCACCAGACGACGCGACATGCCCAGTTTCGCGAACACTTTGGTTCCTCTCGAGCGGAGCGGTCAGATGCTCACCCGCGTCGCCCGCGTGTTTTACAACAAGTCCTCCTCGGACTCGAACGATTTCACTAACGACCTAGAAGAGCAGATCGCGCCACGCATGGCCGCCCACGACGATGCCATCAGTCTTGATTCTCAGCTCTACTGGCGCATCAAAACCATTCACGACCGACTCGAAATCGATAACCCTGACGCGCCAGAACTCGATGCTGAGCAGCGCTACCTCGTGGAGCGTTACTACACCGAAATGACACTTGCCGGTGCGGGCCTAGACGACGAGCAGAAGCAGACGCTGAAGGGCTACAACCAAAAGCTCTCCACGCTGACTACCCGCTTCGAAAAGAACCTCCTCGCCGACACGAACAACCTTGCGGTAGTCATCGATGATATTTCTGACCTGGATGGCCTCGGCGCGGGTGAAATCTCAGCGGCAGCAGAAGCAGCGAAGGAACGCGGCCTAGTCGGCAAGTATCTTGTCACTCTCATGTTGCCGACCGGGCATCCGTACCTTGCGCACCTCACCCGCCGCGACGTGCGTGAGCGCATCATGGTGGCCTCCCGCTCCCGCGGCAACTGCAACAATGAGCACGACAACACGCAACTGGTTCTGGAGATTGCTCGGCTGCGTGCCGAACGAGCACGACTTCTTGGATTCGACACCCACGCGGGCTTCGTCACCGCGGATGAAACGGCGAAAACTCCGGAGGCTGTGGCCAGCATGCTGGGCAGGCTCGCTCCCCCGGCCGCACGAAACGCTCGCGCGGAACAGAAAGACCTTGAGGAAATCGCCGGTCACTCTATCGAATCCTGGGATTGGGATTTCTACACCGAGAAGGTGCGGCAAAAGAAGTATCAGGTAGACACGGCAGCGATGCGCCCCTACTTTGAGGCCGAGCGAGTGCTGCACGATGGTGTGTTCTTCGCCGCAACGAAGGTGTATGGAATTACTTTCGCCGAACGCACCGACCTTGTTGCCTATCACCCGGATGCCCGCGTTTTCGAAGTCTCGAATGACGACGGATCCCCCGTTGGACTCTACGTGTACGACCTCTATACTCGAGATTCGAAGCGCGGTGGCGCCTGGATGAATGAGCTCGTCGGGCAGAACACTCTCCTGGACCAGCCCGTGGTCGTCGTCAACAATCTCAACGTGTCGAAGCCCGCTGCAGGCGAGCCCACGCTGCTCAGCTTTGACGAGGTCAACACCCTTTTTCACGAGTTCGGGCACGCCTTGCACGGGTTGTTTGCCCGCGTCACGTATCCGAAGTTCACGGGCACGAGTGTGTTCCGTGACTTCGTGGAGTTTCCAAGCCAAGTGAATGAAATGTGGATGCTATGGCCAGAAGTTCTCGCGAACTACGCCGTTCACTACGAAACGCTCGAGTCGTTGCCCCAAGACCTCATAGAAAGACTGCACGCCTCAGAGCAATTCAACGAGGGCTTCCACACCAGCGAATACCTCGCGGCAGCACTACTCGACCAGTCATGGCATTCGATCACGGCCGACGATGCCGTGACCGATGTTGCGGAATTCGAGGCTCACGCGCTTGGCGCTGTCGGACTCGACAACCCGGCCATCCCCACCCGTTACGCAAGCACGTACTTCGCGCACACGTTCTCTGGCGGCTACGACGCTGGCTACTACTCCTACATTTGGAGCGAAGTGCTGGATGCCGACACTGTCGATTGGTTCACAGCGAACGGCGGCCTCACCAGAGCCAACGGCGACAGGTTCCGCAACAAACTCCTCGGCGTCGGCGGCAAGATGGATGCGCTCGACGCCTACCGTGACTTCCGCGGCCGCGATGCTGTGATCGAGCCGCTGCTCAAGCGCCGCGGGCTGCAGTAGAAAACGTGCCCCCGTCGAAACGGGCCTCACTAGCCGCCGAGGCGTCGACTAGCGCTGGCGGCGCATGAAGTCCAGGAATGGCCTTCACCGCAAGGCACTGCGCGCCCCTCAGGGCGCTGGCTCTGCGACAGTATCGACCACGACCTTCGGTTCAGCGCGCCTCGTCCATCCGAGCCACAGCATGATCACGGCACCAGTGAGCAAGCCCCAGAACGCGGAGCCGATGCTGAGAACGACGAGTCCGGATGCCGTCACCAAGAATGTCGCGATCGCGGCAATGCGGTGTCGAGGCTCCTCTAGTGAGCCGGTGATCGACGTAATGAGCGCGCCCACGACGGCGAGCCCCGCCACCGCAATGATCAGGATTGGTGGGGATGCGGCCACGAGAGCCGTCGCCACTCCAGCTCCGAGCCCAAGCACCAGATAAAGGGTGCCAGCGGTGAGCGTTGCCTTCCACCGTTTCGACTTGTCAGGGTCAGCCTCAGGGCTCGCCATGATCGCTGCCGTGATGGCAGCCAAGTTGATGGCGTGCCCGCCGAAGAATGCCCCCAACGCTGAGGCGGCACCCGTTCCCAGCAGAACTGGTCGCGGCGGTGTGGTGTATCCGAACGTCGACATGACCACGAATCCTGGCACGTTCTGGCCTGCCATCGTCACGATGAACAGCGGAACACCAAGGCTCACGATGACAAGAGGATCGAACACGGGCAGCACGAAGGTGAGCTGCGGCGCCAGCGCCGCATTCTGCGCCCAATCTCCTCCTGCATCGATCGCGATGACGATGGCAGCGACCAGCATGGCAGCAGGCACCGCCCACCGCGGAGCGAGTCGCAGCATAATGAGCCACACCAGAATGATCGGCAAAGCCAAGTACGGGTGATCCGTCATCGCGGTCACGGGAGCAAGACAGATGGGGAACAGAATGCCGGCGAGCATGGCGCTAGCAAGAGGTTTGGGGATGCTCGTCATCAGCCTGCCGAGCAGCGGCCACATCCCGCACAACACAATGAGCACGCCGCACACGATGAAGGCACCAACTGCCGCATCAAAGTTGGTGTGATTCTGCCCTGCAGCAACAAGCAGCGCTGCGCCGGGTGTTGACCACGCGATGGAGATGGGGATGCGATACAGCAGCGCGAACACGATGGATGTGATGCCCACCGTGACACACAGAATCAGGAGACCAGAAGACGCTTGGGCATCCGTCGCCCCCACAGCTTGAAGCCCTGCGACGACGAGCGCGAAGGAGGTGGCGAATCCGGCGATGGAGCCGACAATTCCGGCAGAGATGGGCTGCAGTATGAGTTATCGTTCCTTTGCCTTACGCCGACAGCGCGGTCAGGGGTGACGCGGTGAGGTAAGCCTAGGGGCTAAGAGGGAACGGCGAGGCTACGCGGACTTCTCACGACGCTCTGGCGTGCGCGGCACGATCGTCGGTGCAGCATTTTCGAGAACTGTCTTCTTCGTCACAATCACGCGATCCACATCGTCATTGGATGGAACCTCGAACATGATGGGGCCGAGCACCTCTTCCATAATGGCGCGTAGGCCTCTCGCACCGCTCTGACGCAACACGGCGAGGTCGGCGATTGCCTCAAGTGCATCATTTTCAAACTCAAGCTTCACGCCATCTATCTCGAACATGCGCTGGTACTGGCGCATGAGGGCGTTCTTTGGCACCGTGAGGATTTCCATGAGCGCGGCTTGATCGAGCGGTGCGACCGTTGCCACCACTGGCAACCGACCGATGAATTCTGGGATGAGACCAAACTTGTGCAGGTCTTCAGGAAGCACCTCGTTGAAGAGGTTGATCTCGTCGCCCTTGATGTGCAGTGGAGCACCGAATCCGATGCCCTTTTTACCCGCACGCTGAGAGATGATCTCTTCAAGCCCTGCGAAGGCGCCAGCCACGATGAACAGCACATTCGTCGTATCGATCTGGATGAACTCTTGATGCGGATGCTTGCGCCCACCCTGCGGTGGAACAGAGGCGACCGTGCCCTCAAGAATCTTGAGCAGTGCCTGCTGCACACCCTCGCCAGAGACGTCGCGAGTGATGGACGGGTTCTCGGCTTTGCGTGCGATCTTGTCGATCTCATCGATGTAGATGATGCCGGTCTCTGCCCGCTTCACATCAAAGTCGGCGGCCTGAAGGAGCTTGAGAAGAATGTTCTCAACGTCTTCACCCACATAGCCAGCCTCGGTGAGGGCGGTGGCATCCGCTACCGCGAAGGGTACGTTAAGACGCCGCGCGAGGGTTTGCGCGAGATAGGTTTTACCGCACCCCGTCGGTCCGATAAGAAGAATGTTGGATTTGGCGATCTCGATCTCTTCGCCAACGGATTCCGCCGGCATAATCGCCTTGTCGGCACGAATTCGCTTGTAATGGTTGTAGACGGCAACAGCAAGCGCACGCTTGGCGGGCTCCTGACCGATCACGTACTCCTCGAGGAACGCGTAAATCTCTTTGGGCTTGGGCAAGTCGAATTCACTCGCCGCTTCTTCACCAGATTCTGCGAGACGTTCTTCAATGATTTCGTTACACAGTTCGACGCACTCGTCGCAGATATAAACCCCGGGGCCCGCGATAAGTTGCTGGACCTGCTTCTGGCTTTTACCACAGAACGAACACTTGAGCAGATCGGCGCTCTCGCCTAGTGCCATGCTCGCCTCCGTTTGGTGTGGGCCCAACGTTCTGAGCCATGTGCATCAAATATCGTGCAGTTACGAGCCTAACCCGCTGCACAGACAGTCGCTGCAACGTGACGGTTTAGGGCGTCGGCGCGCCGCCTAGAATGGAACCGCAAACTGCTTTCGAAATTCAGGGGTAACGCGATGACACGGTGGGGCCGGGTAGCCCGCGGCACGGTCGCGGCGTTAGTTTCGGTTTTCTTCGCAGCTTTCGCGCATTCTCTCGCCGGCGGCGACCTTCCCGGACTCGCGGGAATCGCGCTTTGCCTCACGTTTTCGATCATCGTGTGCACTGCCTTTGCCGGTCGGCGGATGGCACGAACGCGCCTCGCCGCATCGATTCTCGCGAGCCAGGCGATGTATCACTGGCTGTTCGGATCTCTTGGTACGCTCGAAGGTGCCGCATCCCCCTCCGCCGGCACACTCGGACACGTGCACAATACTCCCGTTGATTTTGGGGCACTTTCAATCGTTACCCACGATCACGGCGACATGCTGTGGGCGCACGTCGCAGCTGCTGTAATGACCTTCGGGGTCATGGCGTTTGGCGCGCGAAGCATCGCCTCTGCGGTGCACGCGGCGAAGGCGTTCGTGCTCTCACTTTTTCCAGCCTTCACTGACGCGCCGCTGGTCTTTGCTCCTGCCCAGCTTTGTGCGCAGGGCGTGCAGCTCACAACGCCACGGAAACGCCGCATTGACCACTCGGGGCTTCGCCATCGCGGGCCGCCTGCTCGCGTCGCCTAACTTTCGCATTCTCACGCACTCGCGCATCCTGCATCATCACAACGCGCCTGCCTTCGGCATGGCCGAAAGGACTTTTCATGTACCGCATTTCTCTTATCGCGGCCGCCGGCGCAGCGATACTGCTCGCCCTGGCTGCACCCGCCGCCGCATCCGCTCACGTCAGCGTCGCGCCAAACACAGCATCGGCTGGCTCGTACGCACTCGTCAACATCAAGGTGCCGAACGAATCTGCGACCGCGGTGACGAACAAGGTTGAGCTCGCACTACCGACCGACACGCCGATTCTCAACGTGAGTTACGTTCCGGTTGCCGGTTGGGCTGCAGAGTTGGTGCGTGAAACGCTTCCCACTCCCATTGAGGTTGGCGGCAACACCATCACCGACGCAATCACGAAGGTGATCTGGACGGCAAACCCAGGCTCTGAGATTGCGGACGGCCAACTGCAAGTCTTCCCGCTCTCACTTGGGCCGGTTCCCGACACCGGCTCCATCGTGATGACCGCTGACCAGACATATAGCGACGGCAACGTCGTGTCGTGGTCCGACACCGGAGAAGGCGCAAAGCACCCCGCGCCCGTTCTTTTTATCAACGATGCACCCACCGGCGACCACCACAGCGATACAGGCGATAAGGATGCAGCAGACGGCCACGACGGCATGAGCGACCATGTCGAGCGCGACGAATCGAGCAGCTCAGCATCCGGTGGTTCCGACACGATCGCTCGCGGCCTTGGCATTGGCGGGCTCGTCATCGGCGCGATCGGTATCGGTGTAGCAACTGTTGCCCTGCGCAGAAAGTCAGCGTAGACAGTGGCTATGTCTTCTAAGGTGCGAACCTCGGTTCGGAGTGGGTCTCACCAGGCTGCGCGCCACGCCACCGCGATTCTCGCCACGGCAGCCGCCGCCCTCGTCGTGGCGCTCTCGGTGGCGACGCCCGCCCTGGCTCACAACTACTACGTTGAATCGACACCGGCGGTCAATGAAACGCTCACCACGCTTCCGGGTGAGTTTGTTGTCACGACCAACGACAACCTTCTCAACTTGGAGGGCACAGGTGGTGGCTTCTTCTTGAAGGTCACCGGACCAAACGGCCTTTACTACGGTGACGGCTGTGTGACAGTCAACGGCGCCTCGGCGTCGATGCCTGCTGCGCTCGGCCCTGCGGGCGACTACACCCTCGACTGGCAGGTGGTCTCGGCAGACGGTCACACCGTGTCTGACGTGATTCCCTTCAGTTGGCAACCGGCGGCGGGTGAGGAGTCAACTACTCAGGGATCCACCACGATGCCCAACTGTGGCGCGGACGGTGTAGTCGCTCCCAACGGGCCAAAAGGGAATGCAACTGACGAGGTGACGACAGACGTTCTCTGGATCGGCGGCGGAGTACTCGCCGTGGCCCTCGCGATTGTCGCCACGTTGCTGCTGCTTCGCCCCAAGAAGAAGGATGATACTCAGGACTTGCCTGAGAGTTCCTCGAATCAGGCTCCTGAGGCGGAGACTCCTGAAGCAGAGGCTCCTGAAGCAGAGGCTCCGAAAGAGTAGCTGAGCTGTTGCTGCTGGCGGGTCACGATAACGCGCCCGCCAGCACAACAACTAGCTGGCGGTGATGGCCGCCGGAAGGTTCTTGCGGCTCGTGAGCACCTGGTCGATGAGACCGTACTCAAGAGCATCTGCCGCACTTAGGATGTTGTCGCGGTCGATATCTTTGTTGACCTGCTCAGGGGTGCGCTTCGAGTGACTTGAGAGAGTCTGTTCAAGCCACGTGCGCATCCGCTGAATTTCTCTGGCCTGAATCTCGATGTCCGACGCCTGACCGTGGCCTGCATCACCGGTGGACGGCTGGTGGATGAGGATGCGCGCGTTCGGCAGCGCGAGCCGCTTTCCTGGGGCACCTGCTGCGAGAAGCACTGCCGCTGCGGAGGCGGCCTGCCCGAGACATACTGTCTGGATTTGGGGCCGCACATACTGCATCGTGTCGTAGATCGCCGTCATCGCGGTGAACGAGCCACCCGGTGAGTTGATGTACATGACGATATCGCGGTCGGGGTCTTGGCTTTCGAGCACAAGCAACTGCGCCATCACGTCATCCGCTGAGGCATCATCGATCTGCACACCGAGGAACACGATGCGGTCTTCAAACAGCTTCGCGTACGGGTCTTGACGCTTATAGCCGTACGCCGTGCGCTCCTCGAAGGTCGGCAGAATGTAGCGAGACTCTGGGGCAGAGCGGGTCATTGCGCTCGGGTTCAAGTTTGTGAATTCCATTGCTGTGTCCCTACTTCTTTGCCGAGGTGTCGGAGTCGCTCGAGATACCGGGAACATCCGTGCCGCCGCCACCCACGACATCCGACGCAAACTCGCGCAGGTGGTCAACGAAACCATATTCAAGAGCCTGCTTCGCGGTGAACCAGTTGTCGCGGTCGCCATCTTCGATGACTTGGTCAACGGTTTTGCCGGTCTGCTCGGCGGTGAGCTCTGCCATGCGCTTCTTCATGTCGAGGATGAGCCCGGCCTGAGTCTGAATGTCTGCAGCGGTTCCGCCGAATCCACCGGACGGCTGGTGCAAGAGCACGCGCGCGTTCGGCGTGATGTACCGCTTACCCTTGGTGCCGGAGGAGAGCAGGAACTGGCCCATGGAGGCTGCCATTCCGATGCCCACGGTGACAATGTCGTTCGGCACGAAGGTCATCGTGTCGTAGATCGCCATTCCTGCGGTGATGGAACCACCCGGTGAGTTGATGTACAGAAAGATGTCGCGATCGGAGTCTTCTGCGGCGAGGAGCAGAATCTTCGCGCAGATTTCGTTTGCGTTATCGTCACGCACCTCTGACCCAAGCCAGATAATGCGGTCCTTAAGTAGTTGGTCGAATACGCTACTGACCAGTGCCGGTTGGGCCATGCTGTCGAGCTCCGTTTCCGTTGTCGCTGTGATTCGAATCTATCGGAGCGCAAGCGTGCTCATCGCAGTGTTCGCCGTGGGCAGAGCGGAAATCTTGACCTCAGTGGTCGTGACCCTCGTGGTCGTCACCCTCGTGGTCATGGCCTGCGTGCTCGCTGCCATCACCCAAGTCGATGAAGTCGCTGCCCTCTGAGGAGGTCGCGGATGCCGTGAAGGTCGAAAGGTCGACAGCTTTACCGTTTGTGTCGGTGACTTTCGCCTTCGACAGCACAACGCCTAGCGCCTTTCCGCGGGCAACTTCTGCCACCATTCCGGGGATCTGGCCGTTCTCGTCAAGAACCTTGATGAACTCGCCCGGCTCCATCTGGTACTGGGCTGCGCCCTGCACGAGGTACTGGGTGAGCTCGTCTTGACTGACCTTTACCGATTCTGACTCAACGATGGAGTCGAGCAAAAGCTGGCTGCGGAACGTCTTCTCGCTGGATTCCTTGACCTCTGCACGGTGCTCGTCGTCTTCGAGCCGCTTCTCGTTCTCGAGGTGACGGGTCACTTCATCTTCGATGAGCTGCTCCGGAACGGGGATCTCCACCGCTTCGAGCAGCTTGTCGACGATCTGGTCACGTGCCTGCGCGCCCTGGCCGAACACCTTCGAGCGACTGACCTGTTCGCGGATGTCTGCCTTCAGTTCATCGATGGTGTCGAACTGGCTGGCGATCTGCGCAAAATCGTCATCTGCTGGTGGAAGCTCGCGCTCCTTGACCGCGGTCAGGTGAATCGAGATCTGAGATTTCTTGCCCTCGTGCTCGCCGCCCATGAGCGGAGCCTCAAACGTGGTGTCTTCGTCGGCGCTCAAGCCTTCGAGTGCTTCGTCGATTCCGTCAATGAGGTCGCCGCTGCCTACCTCGTAGGAGATTCCACTGGCATTATCGACTTCATCGCCATCAATTGTGGCGAGCAGATCGATCTGCACGAAGTCGCCCGTTTTGGCGGGGCGATCAACGGTGGCGAGCGTGCCGAAGCGGCTGAGTAGTTCGTTCAGCTCGTTCTCTACCTCGTCATCCGTCACCTCGACGGCGTCGACGGTGAGCTTCATGCCGTCAATCTTCGGAAGCTTAAAATCGGGGCGCACGTCGACCTCGACGGTGACGATGAAGTCTCCGCTGAAATCCTTGAGGCTGGGAAGCTCGACGATGTCGGCAGACGGGCGACCGAGCGGGCGCAAATTCTGCTCTTCAGCTGCATCGCGGTAGAACTTCTCTAGTGCGTCACCAACAGCGTGGTTCATCACTTCTTCACGACCAACACGTTGATCAATGATCGGGGCCGGAACCTTGCCCTTGCGAAAGCCAGGAATGTTAATCTGCTCGGCAATGTGCTTGTACGCGTGATCGATGCTGGGCTTCAGCTCTTCAGGGGTGACCGCAATGGTCATCTTCACGCGGGTGGGGCTCAGGCGCTCGACAGTGGTCTTCACGATGTAGATATCTCCCGGTTGGTTGATCTTGTGTGCGGTGTTCTGGGTACTGTGTCATTTTCGATACGGTGTCGGGGCGACAGGAGTTGAACCTGCGACCTCCCGCTCCCAAAGCGGGCGCTCTACCAAGCTGAGCTACGCCCCGAAGAATTTCGGCCAATCAATCAAAATCGGCGCAAGCACGCAGAAATTGACCTCGGCAAGTCTAGCCGAGTTCTGCGGCGCACACTGCAGCGGTCACTCCCCCGCGCAACTCCTGTATTAGGATTGCAGCGCACTGCTGGTTGAACACGATGTTGGGCCAGCAAACGCGGGGATGTAGCTTAGTGGTAAAGCCTCAGTCTTCCAAACTGATGATGCGAGTTCGATTCTCGTCATCCCCTCCCCACAATTCGCCGCTGATCAGCATTTTTCTTAATATTTGTCAGCGTCAATTCCCTGCGGGACACGTAATGCGGGCAAGTTCGGTCTCCGTGTCGAGCTCGTGCACCTCGTCACGGACGGTGAGTTGTACGCGAAAGGCGTGAGACTGCATCTCACGGAACAGTTCTCGCGTCGCTTCCTCGACTTGCGGCTGAACCCACATGTTGACATTGAGTTCGGTGGCGCCGCCAACGTCCCCCTTCTACACGAGAGCATTCTCTTTCTCGCCGAAGGCTCGGAGTTGGGCCGTCGGCTCCACTCCCTGGGCGGCAGCGCAGATCAAACACCAGTGCGCGTACCCGCGTCGGGACCGCAGAAGCGAGCTGGAGCACGATCGCTCCGCCGCCAGACGACCCAACGAGCGCGAAAGTTTCCAGACCCAAACTGTCGATTAACTGGATGAGGTCCTCGACATGCGAGAACGGCTCGGAAGAAAGCGACGAGTGGCCGTATCCGCGAAGATCGGGCGCCAGCACCGTGAAGTCGTGGCTGAGGTCACTGATCTGCGCCTGTCACCGTCTGCCGTCGGCCGCAGTCGAGTGCAACAGCAGCACTGCTGGGCCGCTGCCGGCTAGGACGTGATGGAGTTTCATGCGCCAACCCTACGTCGCTGCCCTCAGAGCCCACCGCTTTCTATCGCGGGAGCACGACCGCGCTTAACTTAGTGACATGACTTCATTTGGCATCGAGCTTGCTGAAGCTGTTCACACGACGATGCGTGGATCTCTGAACGAGTATTAGTTTTTCGCAACAGCCACCCCGAGTATGTGACGCCCCTTCCTCGGGCTTAATATCAGGCGGGGCAAACGTGACACCCGCAGCCCACTACCGGTTGGTATCCAGTAGCAGCAGGGAAGCATCCACAAGCTGACCGGCTTGCGGGCAACTCAATTCGGTCTGTCTAGAATCGATGTCATGGCCAACGAAGTGACTCGCGCCGCATACTCCCGCAGGGCGACGGAGTACATAGAACTGCTGGGTTCGATGAGTTCGGTTCATCCGTCGGATCTGGAGATTGTGTCTACGTGGGCGAACGATGTCGAGGGCGACGTCATTGATGCGGGCTGCGGCCCAGGTCATTGGACGAATTTTCTGACCCAGCAGGGCTTGACTACTCAGGGCGTCGATCAAGTGCCCGAGTTCATCGCTCACGCCCAAGACACATTCCCCACCTTGGAATTTGACACCGGGAGTCTCGACTCCCTCAAAGCCAGCACCAGCTCGGTAGGCGGGATTTTGTCGTGGTACTCGCTGATCCACCACGATCCTCGCTCAATCCAGGTTCCCTTGCGCGAGTTCAGTCGCGTACTCAAGCCGGGAGGCACACTGCTTGTCGGTTTCTTCGAGAGCCAGACGGTCAGTCAGTTTGCTCACGTCGTTGCTCCGGCATACCGGTGGCCCGTAGACGCGTTCAGCGTCGAACTAGACCACGCAGGCTTCGACGTTCTCGAATCGCACGTGCGGAAAGCTGCGGACCAACGATCTCAAGCGACGGTCAGCGCACGACGCCGAGACGCGCGCTGAGGGATCGTCTTGCGAAATCTGTGATCAGGCGACGGAGTCGGTTCGTCGCGCTCGTCACCAAGCCTGCCGGAAGGGCTGATTCGGCTACTGTCCGTCAGGAAAGAGGTTGGACTAGTGGTCGCTGAGCGCCGGGTAGTAGTCACGCTCGAAGTCGATTGACGAGGGATCACCACCCGTCTCTGCGGCGACTAGACGGTCGAGATAGTACTCCCAGCCCGGCCCAACGCTCTCCAAGATGGTCGGATCGGAGATCACTTGGGTGAACTCCAACGTCGTTACGCCTTCGTGCTCAGCGAGTTCGAGACCGAGCTCCCACGAGCCGCCCTCGTAGTCCATCTGAACCGCCAGGCAGTGCGGAGGTTCACACGCACGGATGTCATAGGTCTGCTCGGAAACGTCATCGCCTTCCGCGACCATCCGGAACTGCACCGAGCCCGATGTCGGTTCTCCGGACCACGTTCCTATCCATCTGCCGAGCCTGTCCGATTCTGTGACCGCCGCCCAGACGTCGGCGATTGGTGCGCTAAATGTGCGAGTGAGTACGACAAGGTTTTGACCGTCGCGGTGCTCGTGTCGTCCGGTGGCATTGGCATTCATGCGATGTCCTTCTGCTTGTTGGGTAATGAGAGTGCCAAGTGGTTGGCGTTGCGATAACGGATCAAATATCAACCAGCTTGGGCACCTATCGCAGCAATTCACTCGCATTGTCGTTACGAAGGGAAAGGGTCATGCTCTGCAGGATTTTGACGGCAGCGGATTGCTCTGCCTGCGTCATCCCGCGCAGCATTCTAGTTTCGACGGATCGCACCGCAACGGTCGCCGTCGCGAGGTTTCGTCGACCGAGCGTAGTCAGCCGCGTGGGAAGAACTTTTCCAACGCGAGCCTCTACCGGCCGGGTCACGGAGCCGTCTCGTTCCAAGGCTTGTAGCAGTACGTTCATCGACTGCCGCGTCACGAAGACTCCTCGCGCGAGCTCGGAGCCCGACATGCCAGGACGCTGCGAGAGTAGCTCAAGGCAGGAGTAGTGCGCCACGGTCATCCTTAGCGGCCGTAGCGCTGCCTCCATGGCAGCGCGTAGGGAGCTCGAGGCCACCGATGTTCAGGCCATTCACGACGCTCTCGTCTCGGATGGAAAGACCATTGTTTCCGCCCCGATCGATGGCCCGTTCGGTCGCACGTTCACCTTCGCCGACCCCGACGGCTACCAAACCACCCTCCACGACCGCGCCTAAGACTGTGGCTGGTGCGAAATTGCGCCGCCAACTATTGCCTGGAGGGCTGCGCTGTGAATACCAAGCGCGGCAACTCCGGCAGGTGTTGCCTTAAGCCACGTTCGAGGCTTGTTCGCAACGTAACCTTTTCGCACAGTCAGGTAGCCTGCCTCGTGAAGGCGAGAAACGGCTTTGCTGAGCGCGGAGTCGTCGGTCTCGATGATGTTTCTCAAAGTTGTGAAGTCGATCTCGATCGCAACGTCACCTGCAAGCGCTGCCATCATCGAGAATCGAACCGGTGTGAGAAGTGCGTCATCGAGTTGATGCCGCGGGTGTGTGCGGTTCAGCTCCTGGTCGGTCATCGCTGGCGACGCAGGCGGAGCGTAGAAAGCGCCAACGGCAAGGCGACCAAGATTCCGCCGATTACTCCGACCCACGGGGTAGTCAAGGAGGTCGTTGCGACCACAAGGGTTAGTGCGACCAACAGCGTGAACGAGACTCCGTATCCGACCCACTGGCGTTGCCCCCATTCGGAGCCAAGCCTGGGCAATCCCCACCGGGCATTCCAGCCAATCATGAGGAGCAACAAGAAAAGAAACAAAAATAAGTTAGCCACCGAAGACCACAAATTCGGCATCGCAGTGACAGCGCCGGCAACACCGAAAAAGGCTCCGAGACCGGCAGTCATCACCCGCGCTGATCTGCTCAGGGGCGGTCGTGGTGACACAAGGGGCACGCGCGCTGGGTTCCCTCGCGCGTTTTGGGCTGAGCGCAGGGAGGCGAGACCCAGAGGTGCAGTAATACATACCGCCACCACGAGGCTGACCCACCAACCAAATTTCACCCCGAAGACGCTTGCTGCGGCTATCGCTATGAAGAGCGCGAGGCCGATGAGCTGAAGCCATAGTTTCCAGCCCCGCAACGGGGCGGCGAGTGAAATGAGAATTTGATGGCGAGCACCGTGAACAAGCTGACTTTGGACGAGGATCGCCATGACGAGGGTGCTCACAAATGTAGTACCGTGCGCAGATTCGACTCCGTCAAGTGCGGGCGCGGTGAACAACAAGAGAAACGCCGTAACGTAGATGAAAAGCGCCGCAGCTCCCCAGCCCTGGATCAGAGCTGGCGTGCGAAAATCGGTTCCGTCGTTCACTCGCACGCTTACCCGATCTGCGGCATCCAACAGCTGCGCCGCCGTGGCGGCATCCATGTCCCGAGTACTTTCTGGATCACGTGCGTGCTCTGAATCCATCATGCCGTCAGATTAGCATGTACTTTCTAAATGGCAAGTGAATGGAGAGTCACGACGATGCCCCCGAAACGGCAGCCGTTTGAGTCGAAATCGGCCTCGGGGGCGCGCGTAGCGGCACGGCCAGCAAACTCCGAAAGTTCGCGACTACGGTGGAGGGCGAACCCAAGAAGAACGAAGAGGATGAGGTGACGATGTTTCCCGGAGGCGGAAATGGCCAGTGGGTCAGAGCTCGAAACAAAGAAGGAGCTAAGGCGTTCATGCAGGAGCGGCAGATGGAAGCCGACCGTCATGACGCCGCCCGTGATCGTTCACGAGAATTCTGGGGAGCGGTCCGGAGATCGATCGCTCGCCGCTCCCGCTCGCTCTGGCGGCGGTTGCGCGGCTAAACCACCCTGTGTGCGGCCTGCACACTTCTTGAGGTGACCGAGTGTTTCGCTACGTTGGTCAATGAAACCTCATTCCTCTTCTCACCGACGGCTCAACCTAAAAACTGGGTGGCTTTGAGCATCGTCTATGACCTCGGCGTCGGTGGAGTGTTCGTTAACATTCCAGTAGGCCTTCGTCACCGGAACAGATCGCACGTATTCCCGAATGACCGACACCGTGTGGGATGGCTCCATTTCGACCGCGTCATAATCGTGTTCGTTCGCGCCACGCTGAAGAGTCGCGACCTTGGATGCTCGCACGTTGCGAACCCAGCCCACCTCACCATACGGAGCCACAAGGTATCGAATGCCATCGACATCCATTACGTCAACCGGAACAGAATATTTGCGCCCAGATTTTCTACCCGTCACCGTTAACACATGCAGGTAGTGCGCTCCATTGCCACGCTTGGCCAACAGCCGAAAAATGGCGTTGATGGCCCTCTGCCACACACCCGCGCGGTAAACCTTCGGCACGGCCCCATCGTAGACCGCGAAGATCAAATCTGCTGTGGCCGCCGTCGCCGAAGGAACATCACGAGAAAGATCGCGCCGAGCGCGCCGAAAGCGGGCATCCCGAGCGCACTCACAATGAGCAACAGCTTCTCCCCCGGCGCTGTTGAGCCACCGGCGCTAGTTGCACCGACGAACAGCCCACGCTCAAACCACACAGTGCAGAGGTACGCGAGAGCGGTAATCGAGCCAACAACTAGTGTGCCGAACAGACCAGCCAGCATCGCGAATTTAAGTGCATCACGATTCATGCCTACTATTCAAACAACTTACGCACCGCGCGTCATGTCGGCATTTAGGAGGACATAAGAGCATTCGTTAGCCGCGCGAGAACAGTCGACTGAAGAAGCCAGTCGAGTTAGCCTTCGACTCATCGATCTGCGCTTGGGTGTGCTTTCCGCCGCACCACTGAGCTGCCGGAACTGTGCGTCGCACCTCTTGCACATGCTGGCCGCAACCAGACCAGGTGGTCTTACCGCAAACACGGCACCTTACTGCTCCACACATAACGCCTTCCAAAGATCAATCGACTTCACCACAAAATATGCCCTACGACACCATAGCTACTATACCCCCCGGGGTATGATGATCGCAGGATGAATGAGGTAACTATGACAACCGGAATAACGGATGCAGCGGTCCAACACGATCCAGAAGCGCAACGCAAAATCGCCAACAGGCTGCGGCGCGCGCACGGCCAACTCGCCGCCGTGATCACCGCAGTCGAGACGGGTGCGCACTGTCGCGACGTAGTGCAGCAGCTCTCGGCGGTCTCAAAAGCCCTCGATCGTGCCGGATACCTCGTGATTTCCACTGCGCTCAGGGAGTGCCTCGCAGGCCCTGATTCACAGAGCACCGACCAGGCCGAAGAACTGGAGAAACTCTTCCTCTCCCTCGCCTAACGGTGCGGCGCGCTCAACCTCAAGCTTGACTATCGCTTTGGCGATGCGATTCGCCCGCGCCCACACCCGCGCAGTGTGGGCTGTTGGCCGCGGGCCGTTGCGGCCGGAGGCAACACCGAGTGCCTGTCGACACGCGCCCATCACTAGCATCCGAGTGCAGAATTTGGAGTTTTCCACAGCGCCCTGCGGCGAAGTGGCGCTAACCCGCTAACCTAAAACCGATCATGAACGAGGGAGCCATGGCGGATAACATCGACTTCAGCCGTTTTGCCGGACGTGTTTCTTTTCCACGCACGCCATCTGACCTCGTGAACACAACCCAGTGCCCCGCGTGTTTCACCACACTCAAAACCAAGGTCTGCGAGTCGTGCGGTCTTGACCTTAACCACCCGATCGCCGCCGAACTTCACGATGTCTCGCTCGCATCAGCTGCCACGCTCAACACGCGCCTCGCCTTGATCGGCCGGATTCGCTATGACACCGAACAGGTCGCAGAAGCGCAGGCCACTCAAGTTCACGATGCAGGAGTTCAGGCTGTCGCAGCAGAAACTACCGCCGCATCCGCTGTCAGCCCCGAGTTCGCTCCACCTGCGGCCCCCACGACGCAGGGTGAATCATCAGCGCAGGTGCACGCGCTGATCGAGCCGTCGTCTGCCCATGGGGTATTCGCGCCTATGCCCCCCGTGCCAGCGCAACCAGCGGTAGCACGTCGTAAGAACTCCACCATTCAGATAATTATTCTTTCTGTAGGCGTATCACTGCTGTCGATCGCGACGATCTTCTTTCTCGTCTACGCCTTCGTCAACTACGGCATCACGTGGCGCACCATCATTATCGCGACGCTCACTATTGCCACTATCGTCGCGGCAACGCTTTTTCGACGCCACAAACTCACAGCTACTGGGGAGGGAATCGCGGCGCTGGCGGTGGTCTTTATCTATGGCGACGCCTATGCGTTACGCGCTAATGACTACTTCGGGCTCGCCAACAGTGATGCGGCCATTTATTGGGGCACAGTTCTCGTTGGTACGGCGGCAGCCTTTATTCTCTGGTACCAGTTGTCGGGATTGCGCACGCCAAACATCGTTGCGCTCGGCGCCTTTGCTCCTGGCGTAGGAGTTCTCGTCGGCGGCCTTGTGAGAGGCACCGACTACGGCACGCACTATTTCTTTGTTTTTGCCACCATCGCTGTGGCCGGACTCGTACATCGCTTTGTTCTTCGCCCTTCATCGACGACGCCAGACTCCGGCGGTGCAAAAACACCCGAACGAATTATCAGCCTGACCATCACGACCATCGCGCTGATCACCGGGTTCTTCATCGCCTTCGTCGTCGCGCCGACCTCCGACTGGTCGGGAACTATCGCCGCCTTCGCTCTTGCCGCGATCACGGGCGCTCATCTCTGGGCCATTAAGCCCGTCTTGCACTCCCCTCCGGTGAAAGTGTTCGGCTACATTTTCTCCAGCGCGGGAGCAATCATTGCGGCGAGCGCGGTGGGGATCGCGGCTCTGCGGATACACCAAAGCGCATTCGATGCCATGGGGCCGCTCATCGCCGCCACCGTCGTCACTCTTGCTCTCGAAGCTTTCATCGTTCGTAGCGCCCCCACGTGGAAGCGGTTCAGTACGATCGCGACATTGTCGGCTGCTGGCGTGGTCGCCATCACACTGATCCTTCCCGTCTCGAGCATCGTGCTGGCAAACTTCGGGCGCGCACTGAGGGGCCTCACCGACACGTGGTCGATGCGGCCGACGGATATTATTTGGACTCCCATAGATTCCGATGGCTGGGCGGTGCTGGCGCTCACGGTTGTCGGAATATTGGCCACCCTGTCGTGGGCGGCCGCTAAGACCATCCGGCAACGCGGACCTCTCATTGTCTGGCTCATGTCAGCCGTGATTATTGCGGCAGTCGCCATCCCCTCCATCGTGTGGGTAACGGTCGCCAGTTGGCTCGTTCTCGCCGCGATCTCAGTTCTGTTGCTCATCCTTCCCGGGATGCGCACGAAGATTCTGCCCGCCTATCGCGCCCCCATTCTTGCCACCGCAATCACCACCATGATTGGGGGGTACCTGCTGAGCTGGGCGAGCACATCAACGTGGTGGATCGGCTCTATTGCTGTCGTCGTGCTTCTGGTAGCTCTGCGCTTCAGCGCCCCATCACCCATCGTGAAGGCAGCCCTTCTCGGTATCGCCGGAGCGCTTACCCTCATCGCTAGCAATGCACTCGCACAACATCTGACGATCAATACTCGTCACTCGATCGGCATCGACATTGTCAACGGTCTCAAATTCGTGAGTATCGCTGCCGCCATCATCTTGGTGCTCTCTGCCGCACCGTTGGGCAGATGGTTCACTCACCTTGACCGCCGTGTGACGTTGTGGCTGGGTGGCATCGTTTCCGTGATTGCCACCCTCGCGCTCGTCAATAACTTTGGCAAGTATGCTGACGTTTCAGAAGTCACACTGCGCGCCCTGCTGTTGCCCGAGTATGCGAGCAGCCTGATTATTGCTCTCATCATTCTCTGCGGTTTCGTGATGTGGGTCGCACTGCGGCACGAAACCTCCCTGCGGCTGGAGCGCATCACCGCATCAATCGTTATTGCCCCAGCGATTTTCTTCGTCGTCATGGCGCTCACGCATTTGCTCGCCTTGCCGCCGCTCGCTCTCGCCATAGCTCCTGTCATCTCTGCGCTTCTCACCGCTGTCGCGTCGCTGACTGTTGCCATGATGAGGCCAGCCAAGACCACCCGTTGGGCCTTCGACATCGGTGTTGTTCTCGTTGCCCTTCCTTCAGTGTCAGTGGCGGTGCTCGGCGGCGGAGAATTCGCCTGGCTGGTTCTCGTACTCGCCGCCGTCACCGTTCTTCTTCTTGCTATCAGCGAAGATGGCCTCTTCGCTTCGTCTTCCTGGCGCAAATACCTCGGATGGCTTGCACTGGCATTGGCGACTGCAGGCCTGTGGTGGCAGCTCTCTGGAAGCAACGTGACGGCCGTCGAGCCTTACGTACTTCCACTGTCGGCGTCGCTCCTGATCATCGCGTTCCTTCTGGAACGCGTGAACCTGAAGAACAAGGCAACCCAGACAGAGCAACGTGGCACAGCGGCCCCGCTGATCGCCTTGGGTGGCTTCGTCGTCTCGGTACTGCCCCTGACAATAAACGCCTCAGGCGGCACCACGCTGCGTGCAGGCATCATCGCCGCCGTCGCAGTTTTGCTCGTTCTCGCAGGGAGTTTTGTGAGGGGTGGCCGCACGGCCCAGCGCTGGTGGGATTCAGCAGCCCTTGCCGGTGCGCTCGGTGTTGTCGTGTTAATGATCGGGCGCGCCTCTCACCTCCCAATTGCAGACCCAACCCGAGACGCATGGATTATCGGCGGTTTCGCGTGTCTCATTGCCGCCGCATACGGACAAACGTTGCCACGCAAAGACGACTCCAACCGGATGCGCGAAGTTGGCAGTCAAATACTCGGCCTGATCGCGATGACTGTTGTAATGGTTATGGAGTTCCCGGCCTTCGACGAACCGGATACCGCACCGATCCGAGTTATCGGCATCGTCATACTGTTTGCCGCCGTGCACGTGATCGCTCTTCTTCTCAACAAAGCCCCCTTCACTCGTCTGGTCGGGTGGATCGCCATCGGATTTGCCGTACTGGCGTCCATATTCGGATCAGCCATGGGCGCCATTTATGAGCCCGAGTTCGTCACTCTGCCTATCGCGCTAGCCCTGCTCATCACCGGAACCATGCACATGAGAGCGGTTGCTGCCGCACGAAGCTGGCTGTGGCTCGCACCTGGCGTGACACTGCTTTTGCTGCCTTCACTGATCGAAACCTTCCGCGACCAAAACATGTGGCGGGTTGTCATCCTCGGCCTCGTGGGTGTCGCTGTGATCATCATTAGTGCCGTGCGCAAACTTCAGGCCCCCTTCGCCATTTCGGTCGTCATCGTTCTCATCCACGGGATCGCAACCTTCCTGCCCCAGTTGCGTGCCGCCTATCTTGCCGTTCCTTGGTGGTTGTGGCTGGCGGCCGGAGGCACACTCTTGATCGTTCTCGCTATCCGGTACGAGAGGCGATTGCGCGACCTCAAGAGCGTCGTGAATAAATTCGCTGAACTGCGGTAAAAATACCCCCCGAATGGGGGCTGTTGCGAAGAATTCTCGTGCCTAGTATGGGGGATACCGTTCAACCCCCACGGCTTTGGTAGGCCGAACCGCCGCACCCGAAGCGCCAAGCGGCAGGCACCTGTAGGAATTGATATGTCTGTTACCCCTCAACAGCCACTTCCCCCCTTTGGCTGGTACCCAGACCCCACCGGACTCCACCTGCTCAGATGGTGGACAGGCACGGCGTGGACCGATCAGCTAGAGACACCTCGCCCTGAGCTTCAGCCGGCGGTCGGATTCCCGATGCAGCGCTCACGGCATGCCGCACACGGCGCGCACTGAGCGCCCAAAAGCGTGGTGGGGTTGCCCCCGAGAGACAATTACATCGCGTTGTGTGTGACGGAACCCGCCAGCATCGTGAGCGCAACTGACATGCTGCGTAGTTCATCACCTGATGCGGTAAATGGGTCGCGGTCGACCGCAATCAGGTCAGCGAGTTGGCCAACAGCAACCGTCGTCTGGGTGGATGCTGCGAGCGCCTCGCCTACCGTAATCACCTGCTCTGGATGCCACGGCTCGCGTCCATCGCGCGATCTCGAGACGGCAGCGCTCATGGTGACCCACGGGTCAAGGGGTGAGACTGGAGCATCAGAGCCGAGCAGCAACTGAGCTCCAGTATCGAGCAGGCTGCGTAAAACAAATGCGCGATCGGTGCGTCCAGCCCAGTGATGCTCCGCAATGTCGCGATCATCCATGGCGTGCTCTGGTTGCACACTTGCCGCCACACCGAGAGCCCCGAACCGCGGGATGTCGTGCGTGCGAAGAAGCTGCGCGTGTTCGATGCGGCCACGGCATCCGACGGCCTCGAACGCATCGAGCACCAGCCGGTTCGCTTCATCGCCGATCGCGTGCACGGCGGGCTCAATGCCAGCGGCACTGGCTTTTGTCATCAGCGGAACGAGCTCGTCTGGCGACACCGTGAGCAGGCCGTGATCGTGGGTGCCCTGATACTCCTCGACGCAGTACGCCGTGCGGGTATTGAGCGAACCGTCGGTAAGAATCTTGAACGGCCCAGACGTGACCAGAGTTGAACCACCCAGCGGCGTGCCGGTGCTGAGGCCTGCGCTGATTGCCTCGTCGAGATGCGAAGTGTAGATGCCAGCCTGAATGCGCAGAGCTGAGAATCCACTCTCCACCCGACGCAGCCATGACTGGATGTTCGGCCCCATCTCCATGTCGACAACGCCAACCACCCCGCGGGCGGCTGCCTCGGTCGCAGCGTCAACGACCCACTCGTCGAGAGTGGCATCCGGAATATCTTGCAATCGCGCCATGAGCGCGAAGCAGGGATCCTCCAGCAGCATCCCTGTTGGATGCCCAGCGTGGCCGAACATCGCGAGCGCAGCGGTATTCAGCCAGGCGCAATGCAGGTCGCCGCTGATGAGCAATGTCGGCACTCCGCCTACCGCGGCGTCAAGCATCTCGGTCGTGGGGGTATCCGGCCACAACCCATCACGGAATCCGTGCCCGATGAGCGGATGCCCGACGGGCAAACGTACTCTCGAGACCTGATTCGCCATTATCTGGGCTGCCTCTGCGGCGGATGTTGCGCCAGACACGTCGATGCGACGCACCGCGAGCGCCTGCTGATTGAAATGCACGTGGTGATCCCACAACCCAGGCAAAACCCACCGGCCTTCGAGGTCAATCGTGTCGCCCGACACGACCTCGGATGATGTGCCAACAGGCGAGACCGCAGTGATAATTCCGTTCTCGATCTCAATGTTGACGAGGGAATCGCCGAGGCGAGCGTTGGCGAGAATGGTCATGAGGTGAGTCCGTTCACGCGACGCAAGTCGGCCGCTAACTGGGGATGGGTGTAGTGGGCACCGTGTTCGAGTTCGTCAGCCACAGTTTTCTTTGTGCTCTCAGGCTTGTCTTGACTGAGCTTCAACCGTGCCTCAAAACGTGAGACAACGATACGAAATCCCACGGTTCCATCAAAAATGCTGCGGCCGTACTGTTCGTTGTCTTTCAGGAGCTTCGGGTGCGGCATCTCACCCTCGAAATGCTCCACAAGTTCGTCGAGTACACGCCAATTCTCCTCATCGCTGAGAATCTCCGGCACCCCATAGAGGTGCACGGTGGAGTGATCCCAGGTGGGAACGGCCGGAACATCCCCATACCATCCGGGCGAAATGTAGCCGTGGGCGCCCTGGATGATCACGAGCACCTCTGCAGTGCCAAGCTCAAGAGAACGGTCATCCGGTTTACCAACATGACTCACAATACTGATCTCGTCGCGGCCCTCTTCGAGCATCACCGGGTAGTGGCTCGCGACCATACCTTTGGCGGTATTCGCGATAATTGTGGCCCACGGATTCTCGCGAATGAGTTTGCGAACCTCGTTCGGATCGGCGATCACATAGTGGGGAGTACGACGCATGAGCTCAAGCTTGGCACGCACTCACGCCTGGACAGCAATCGGGCGGTATCGGTCAGTCGAGAAGGACTAGACCTGACACTTCGGGCACCAGTACAACTTTCGTGCCGCCGCCAACTCCAGCGCAATATTTGTACCACAACGACGGCACGGCAACCCCGCTCGGTGGTACACCCAGTGTCGATCATCGCGGCTCGCGACGGCCTTTATGTAGTCCTCGCCGGAGAGGTCATCCATGGTGAGTATGAGCCCGGTCTGCACGCCGATGCGCAGCAGGTATGTCCAGTCTTTCCAGAGTGCCCGCACGACATCTTCTGGCAGGTTCTTACCGGGGGTGTGCGGATCAAGACCGGCACGAAACAACAGTTCGGCGCGGTACACATTGCCGATACCTGCCACCACTGACTGATCCATGAGGAGTAGCCCGATGGGCGTCGGTTTGCGGCGCACAACGTCGACGAATCGCTGCTCAGCGTCGCCGCCCTCATCGACGAGCGGATCGGGGCCAAGCCGCGCAATGACCGCCGCCACCTCGTCTGGTTGAAGAACTTCGCACGCGGTCGGCCCGCGCAAATCGGCAACGGCCGTCTCGGTGAGAAGCCGCACTCGAACTTGGCCGACCGGCTCGGCAGGGAATTCCACCAACGCCTGCTCAGTCTCACGCTCTGCCATGCGCAACCGTGAGAGACGGGGCGCACCAATCGAGTGCACAGAATCTTCGACATCGGCGAGGTCGATGCCGTGCATTCCGGTTTGACCCATCTTACCTCTAGTGGATGCCGTGGAGGCATCCGTCGTTATGTCGCCCGCGAAATCCCATGCTCCGTAAATACCGAGGTGCACGCGCAGCCACAGCCGCGGTGAATCCTCGTCTGCAGCGAACTCAAGAAACATCTGCTTTCCGACAGCCTGCGAGTCAGTCATGGTGAGCCCGTCAAGCAACTCCGCGCCTTCGGCGAATCTCCCCTGTGGGGAGCTCACCGCCACGCGGTGCCCGACAAAATGCAACGCGAACTGGCGGGCGATGCGATGTACGGAATGACCTTCTGGCATAGCTTCAGTACCTCAGTCCACCAGCTTGCCAGCAATGGCCCCGGTGTCTTCGTATTCGCGAAGTTGAGCGATGCGCCGAGAGTGGCGCTCCTCGCCCGAGAACGATGTAGCGATGAAGGTGTCGATGAAGAGGATCGCCTCGCCTACTGTGTGCTGTCGCGCACCGATCGAAATCAAGTTTGCGTCGTTGTGTTCGCGGGCGAGCTGGGCAGTGGACACATTCCAGACAAGTGCTGCTCGCGCACCACGTACCTTATTGGCCGCCATCTGTTCGCCGTTGCCGGATCCGCCGAACACAACACCGAGAGCATCAACGCCAGCCTGTTGGTCAGCGACAACTCCGATAGCGGCATTGATGCAAAAGGAAGGGTAATCGTCGAGAGCGTCATACTCCGCGGGCCCATGATCAATCACGTCGTGACCCGCTGACCGCACATGGTCCTGTAATTGACGGCTGAACTCGAGCCCGGCATGATCCGTGGCGATATGGATGCGCATGCTTCATATTCTATGGAATGGCCTGCTGTGCGTCGCCCGCCTGCCTTCGCTGCCCGCGTTCGGGCTCACAGTTTGATGCACTGTGCCGACGAGGTGGAGTTGTCGTTGGGGCAACCCGGCCGTCTCACCAATCCACGACGCCGTTCGCTCCGAACACTTAACGAACCTACGAATGAGAGAGAATTACTAGTGTCAAAAACCCCAGAACCCCTCGACAACGCACAGTCGAATCTGGCGGTCGCACGCAGCACCGTAAATTTGACACACACGGCTCTCAATTTCTAAATACGTTTTCTTTCGCGTCTCTGGGAGGGGGCACAACGATGCACGAACCTGAACGCATTCCCGCTGGCTGGTACCCCGACCCCTTGGGTACCACTCACGCACGGTGGTGGGACAGCTATTCCTGGACCGAGCACACCAGTGATTCTCACGGGCCCGCCACAGCATCAGAGACTATTCTGATCACGCCAAGCTCCGTCTTTGCGGAACCGGAGGAGCCAGAAGTCGCGGCACCCAAACTTGCGGACGCTGCGGGGGTAATGGTAAAGGCGGCCCCTCCGCTTGAACCTCAGATATCCACTCCTGTCGTTGCCGCGGTCTCCTCCGCCTCGACAGGTGAGACTGCCACTGCGGCTCCTGCGGCTCCTGCCGTTGAGCCTGACAAACGTCAGACATCTGGATCAGCCAACGGATGGCTGGCAGTGAATTTTGCCATCAACACTGTCGGACGCCACTCACTTATTCGGGCTACATCTGGGCAGATTCCCGAATTGATCATCGACGTAGGACGAGGCCTTTACTGGTGCGATGTCGCACTCGAGACCCTGCCGCGCATCGTGGGCTCATTGACCGTGAAAATGCGGCCCCGCTCTAAGGCAAGAACACCCCCTCACGCAGGGCAAGATATTCGACCACTGCTGTGGATGCTGGGGGTCGAGATTGAGTCTGGTGGACCCATTGCCAGTGTCAATTCGCGGAATCGATTTAAGTTGCGGCGCATCCCCACCATTGCCTCGATTAAGCCGAGCAGCGAACAGATGCAGATGGCATCAACGCTCACCAACGCCTACATGACTCCCGGTGAACTCGCTGCCGCAACGAAAAGCAGCCTCTCCAGCGCCATTCGACTTATTGCCTTCTTCAGCTTCATTGGGCTTGTCAGTGAGCTTCCTGAGGACGTGGCATAGGCGGTAAACATCGACCTATAGATCAATCGAACTGCGGTTCGCGAGTGCGGGAACGCTTGAGCTCGAAAAAACCGTCGAAGCTTGCCGCAGCGACAACGCCATCCCACAGGGTGAGCGCTTGCTCTCCACGAGGGATCGGTGAAATCACGGGACCGAAGAAGGCAGTGCCATTGACGGCGATGATCGGCGTACCGACATCTTGCCCCACGCGACCGATACCGTCGAAGTGGCTCGCGCGCATCTGCTCGTCGTACTCGTCACTCTCTGAATACCGCAGATAGTCCGCTGGAAGACCGAGCTCTGCGAGCGCTTCCGGAATCACCTCGTCAGGGTTCTGGGAGCCACCGGGATGAATGCGTGAGCCGAGGGCGGTATAGAGAGGCCCGATGGCATCCGCGCCGTCGAGTTCGCGCACGGCAGCCACAAGTCGGGTGTAGCGGAGCGCGCGGGGGAAGAACTCACGATAGCTCTCTGACACATCCTGATCTTCATTCAGCACAGCCAAGCTCATGACATGCCACGTGACGTCGAGGTTTCGTTGCGGCGCAACCTCTTCCACCCAGCGACTCGTCATCCATGCCCACGGGCAGGACGGGTCGAACCAGAAATCGACGGTGGTCACAGAAGTAGATGGCGTTGAGGTCTCAGACATAGCTTCACGATACGTGGAAATGTTCTCACTCGCTGCGTGCACAGTGCCGTGAATACTAGGCTGGAAATCGGTGCCAGGCCTCACGGCCAGACTCTTCCCCATCCACCCCCACGAAGGAGATTCCGTTGCCCGGAGATAACCTCACCCGCGTCGAAGCCCAGGAGCGCAAGGCGCTCGTCAACGTTGACAGCTACGACGTCACACTCGACCTCACCACGGGTGCCGAAGTTTTCCGCAGCACCACGATCGTGCGTTTCACCGCAAAGGCGGGCTCCTCCACCTTCATCGACGCGTTCACGCGTACAGTGCACTCGATTGAGTTGAACGGTGCTGCGGTCGACACTTCGGCCGCCGACGGCGTGCGCATTCAACTCGACAACCTCGCAGACGACAACATGCTCACCGTCGTCGCGGATGCCGAATACACGAACACAGGCGAGGGCATGCACCGCTTCGTCGACCCGGTAGACGGCGAGGTGTATTTGTACTCACAGTTCGAGGTTCCAGACTCCCGCCGCGTATTCACCGTGTTTGAGCAGCCCGACCTGAAGGCCACGTTTAAGTTCACCGTCACCGCTCCGGCCGCATGGGAGGTCATCAGCAACCAGCCTGTCGAGACTCGCACCACCGAGGGCGACAACTCAGTCTGGGCGTTCACACCCACACCACGCATCTCCTCCTACATCACCGCGGTTGTGGCCGGCCCGTACGCAAAGATCACGAGCGAGCTCACCAGTAGCGACGGCCGCACCATCCCGCTCGGCCTCTACTCACGTAAGTCGCTCAGCGAGCACCTTGACGCTGACTACATTTTCGACATCACCCGCAAAGGCTTTGCGTACTACGAAGAGAAATTCGACTACCCGTACGCGTTCGAAAAGTACGACCAAATGTTCGTGCCCGAGTTCAACGCCGGTGCCATGGAGAACGCTGGAGCGGTGACGTTCACAGAGGCATACGTGTTCCGATCGAAGGTGACGGATGCCATGAAGGAGCGCCGTGTCGTCACCATCCTGCACGAGCTTGCGCACATGTGGTTTGGCGACCTCGTCACGATGAAGTGGTGGAACGACCTGTGGCTGAACGAGTCTTTTGCCGAGTGGGCATCCACTATCTCCACCGCGAACGCCACAGAATGGACTGAGGCGTGGACAACATTCCAGGCGATGGAGAAGAGTTGGGCGTACCGCCAAGACCAGCTGCCATCCACCCATCCGGTCTTCGCCACCATCAACGACCTCGAAGATGTGCAGGTGAACTTCGACGGCATCACCTACGCGAAGGGTGGCTCCGTTCTGAAGCAGCTCGTCGCGTGGGTGGGGGAAGACAAGTTCTTCGCCGGTGTCGCCGCGTACTTCAAGAAGCACGCCTGGGGCAACACCGAGCTTAAGGACTTGTTCGTGGAGCTTGAAACCACGAGCGGTCGGGAGCTCACAGAGTGGGCGAAGCTCTGGCTTGAAACTGCGGGTGTCAACACGCTTCGACCATCGTTCGAGACGGATGACAGTGGCACCTTCACGAGCTTCGCTGTGTTGCAGAGCGCTGTGGCCGACTACCCCACCATCCGCCCCCACCGTCTCGCTATCGGTTTCTACAACCTCGAGGGCGGCAAG
>JBBSQX010000009.1:0-102923 GCA_038243605.1 Actinomycetales bacterium | reverse complement strand
TGCCGTGCACGCCGTTCAGGGTGATCGCGTCCAGTGGAAGATCGAGGGAGTTGACCTCACCAGACTCGGGGTCAAGAATCGCCAACACATCGGTGCCGAGTGATCTCGTGTGAAGCACCCGCCCGTCATCGAGCACTGAGTACCAGCGCGCCCCTAGCTGCCAGAGGGGGCCACCCACATCGACGCTCGCGGGATCGAGCGCACGCGCGGCGCCCTTGACGCCGTCACTACCGTCGATACCGTCGATACCGACGCGGTACAAGTTCCACCACCCGCTGGCATCGCTGATCGCATATAGGGCGTCGTCAGAAATCCACTCGGGTTGCAGCACCGATTCTGTGGGGCCGCCCATCACCCTCACAAACTGTGGAACGATGCCGTTCTCAAGGGAGCCAACACAAAGCTCTGTGCCGTCCCACGGCATTTGCGGGTGATCCCACGCGATCCAGGCGAGGCGAGTGCCGTCAGGTGAGATGCGCGGATTGGCGAGAAACCGCGACCCTGAGACGATTGAGCGAATCGCGCCAGCATGCGTCGCGGCACTGCCGTCAAGCGGAACACTGACGATGTCACGCGTTAGATCACCGTCATGATGCGTCTCGCGGATGGCGAGCACGGCACCGTCGATAACCTGCAGGTCGGCAAACCTCATCCCCTGGTCTGCCGGAGTGAGCGGTGTCGGCTCTAGCGAACCGGGCGCAAGTCGGTACAGCCGTTGGTCGCTGAATTCGGCAAACACCAGCGTTGTGTCGGCGGCGACAGCCCAGGCCCCACCACCGTATTCGTGAACACGGGTGCGCGCATTCCACGGGCTCGGCAAGACGTCCAGAACACCGCGGTCGGCGTCGTGCCTGCGCACGGCGAGACGCCCACCTTCAGCCGGTCGCGCCTCCAACCACCAACAGTCATCTCCCACGAAGCAGGCACCACTTATCGTGTGCCCGCTCGCCACGAGTGAGGCTGCCGCGATGGGTGACTCCCATGAACCGTAAGGCGCAGTTGTGCTCATCGTTCCAGCGTACGCGGGTGGCGCGTCACCCCCACTAGGTGGGTGCGCACATGAACCGCATCGTCATCTCCGTGCTCGTGCTCGGCACGCTCTTCGCGGCTATCGGCGGGCTCTTCGCTACGGGCAGGCTCACCGCCGCGACACTCTCCAGTGGAGGCGGCGACGTCAACCTTCTCGCCATCGCCGCCGCGGTGATCGGCGGCACGAGCCTCTTCGGCGGGCGCGGCAGCGCCTACTCTGCTCTGCTCGGAATACTTGTCATCCAGTCGATCTCAAACGGGCTGTCGCTGCTCAACTTCGATTCCTCTGTTCGCTACATGATCACCGGGGCTGTGCTGCTGCTCGCGGTCATCATCGATGCGCTCTCGCGTCGCTCGAGGGCTGCGCACGGCCAGGCGTAGCCGCCTCACGGCTTCCTCTGCTCAGGTAAAGCCGTTAAGCCGACGGGGAGACGCATGTCAAGATGTTTTGGTTGTGGAAAATCTACTCACTTCTGATAGTTTTCATCAACCGGTCACTTGTTAGCGAACACGGTATAGCCAATATTGTGCTCACTGTCTAAGACCGTATACAGTGAGCTACACACACCCCCGGATACTTCGGTTACCGGTTAGAAGGCCTCAACTCCGGTTGGGGCCTTCGGAATTTAACTCGGTGTTTGGTTTAGTGACGTCGACGCCAACCACGCGGGTGGCCGGTGGAACCGTCCGGTTGCGTCAGTCATCACATCGGGATACTGGCACGCTTCGAGATCGGGCCTAGTGATATTTGCCATGAATGTCGGTAGCGTCTTCACAAGTTCTTTCGAGTTTCGCGCACTCTCCATCGGAAAGATTATTCCAGTGGAATACCCAAGCTCATGCCTCAGCAGGTTCATAGGGCCGACTAAGTCCGAGTCATTAGAAAGCATCACGTAGATGTCGGCACAGTTAGCGTGAGCGTCAACGATCATCCGCGATGCAAGGTTGACATCGGAGCCTTTCTCTTCGAGTTTTCTCACATTCACCGTGGCGTACTTTCCCGTTGCTGGATCAAGCGTGACGGGGTGTCGAGGCATAGTTCGCTTGTCGTTTCGAAAGGTCCCGAAGTGGATCTGCACCTTGGGGTCCAAGTCGAGCGCCCGTAAATATATCTGTTGCCTGACCGGCGTCTGCGGGTCCATCGCTATACCCGGTCGAAGCCTCGCTGTGAAATACCGGACAAGCTGAATGTCGTAGCCCGGCATTACGCGTGCCGCGAGCGCGGGCAGATCGAGCCACTTCACGTGCGGCTGGCCGGAAAGAAGTCGCCGGTAAAGATTAAAGCCATCAACATACACTCGGGCGGTCGGGTTGGACATCACCAAAGCGTACAAGAAAGCAAGTGCACCGCTTGATAACTTCGGCACAGGAAGCGAAGTCGCCGCCGCACGGGAAGTCCCTTCGTCGAATCGGAAGCCCTCACCCCTCTCCTACCGTCGTGCGGAATTGTGCCTAGAGTTGCGCTCATGGACCTCAACCAATTGCCTGGCGCGATCCGCGCACGAACGCGGAGTTAAACGGGATGCCGATCTCGGGCGGGATCACACCCGGTAGTGGCGAGAAATTTGGGTGCCCAACGACCGAGACTTTGCCGAGCGATTCACGGCTCGAGCAAAGGCCGACATCGTCTTTTCGACGAACCCTACCTAACCCCGGCTACAGCACCTTCGAGAGAAACTCCTTCGTACGCGCGTGCTGCGGGTGGGAAATAACCTCGGCGGGGGTCCCCGATTCGACGACCGTTCCCTCATCCATGAAGTAGAGGGAATCCCCCACCTCCCTTGCGAAACCGATCTCGTGCGTGACCACGACCATGGTCATCCCGGTGCGGGCAAGCTCCTTCATCACATCGAGAACTTCCCCGACCAGCTCGGGGTCAAGCGCAGAAGTGGGCTCGTCGAAGAGCATGAGCTTTGGCTCCATGGCGAGCGCCCGCGCTATCGCCACCCGCTGCTGCTGACCACCAGAAAGCTGTGCTGGGTACGCCCCCACTTTGTCGGCGAGCCCGACCCTGTCGAGAAGCTCCTTCGCCCGCTTGGATGCCGACGCGGCGCTCTCCCCGTGCACGAGTTGTGGCGCGCAACTGATGTTTTCCAACGCGGAGAGGTGCGGGAACAGGTTGAAACGCTGGAACACCATGCCAATGCGTTCGCGCTGAAGCGCTGCCTCGCTCTGCTTCAGTTCAAATATTTTGTCACCACGTTCTCGGTACCCGATCAGGCTGCCATCCACCAGAATGCGACCGCGGTCGATCTGCTCGAGGTGATTGATGCAGCGAAGGAAGGTCGACTTTCCGGAGCCGGAAGGCCCAATCACGCACGCGACCTGCCCTGCGTCGACTTGCAGCGAAATTCCCTTCAGAACGTGGTTGCTTCCGAACGACTTGTGCACGTTCTTCGCAACCACCATCGGCTGTGCGCTCACGGCTGTTCTCCTTCTCGCAGGGGCAACGAGGTTTGTGAATTCACTGTTTCGATGCGCGTCGTGAGCACCCCAGCGGGTACACCGCCGCCACGCTTGCCTGAGCCCTTAGGGCCCCGCGCGCTTCGTTGGTCGTGCCCGCGCGCAAACCGCCGCTCGAGGAAGAACTGACCGACCATGAGCAACGAGGTGAAGAACAGGTACCACACCGATGCCACGATCAGCAGCGGGATGGGGTTCAACGTCTCTGCCGAAATGTCTCGCGAGCGCGTATAGAGGTCCATGCTGTACGGAACTGCTGTGACCAGTGACGTTGTTTTCAGCATGGAGATAACTTCGTTACCGGTGGGCGGAATGATGATGCGCATCGCCTGCGGAATCACGATCTTGCGCATCGTTTTTCCCCACGTGAGGCCGAGAGCTGTCGCAGCCTCCACCTGGCCTTTGTCTACCGACAACAACCCGGCACGCACAATCTCGGCCATATACGCGGCCTCATTGAGCGCCAACCCGATGACGGCGATCCAAAACACATCCACCAGGTCGATCGTCTCGAACTGAAGCCACGGCTTCTGGAACGGGATCCCCAAATCGATGGTGCGATAGATCGTGGACGCGAGGCCCCAAAACACCAACTGCACATACACCGGTGTGCCACGGAACAGCCAGATAAAGACAAGCGCTATCGAGCGAAAAATCGGGTTAGGGCTTTGCCGCATGATCGCGAGCAGAATCCCCAACGCGATAGCGAGCACCATCGAGTACACGGTGAGCTGCAGCGTATTGAACGCCGCCATCACGATCCGTGAATCGAACAGGTACTCACCAAAAGCATTCCAGTCGTACGCTGGCCGCTGGCTGGCATCCAAGAAGAAGTAGACAACACCGAGAAGGATCATGATGGAGAAGAAGTTTCTCCACGGATGCTTCAGACGGATGGCTTTTACGTCATCCGCTTCGTTGTCGTTCTCGTCGCCAATGCCACTGTGTGGCACACCGGGTAGTGATTTCATGGTTTCCTGACTTACTCCGTGGCGCCGTTGATCTGGATCTTGTCAATCGCTCCAGTCTCTACGCCCCAGTAGGTGAGAATCTGCAGGTACGTTCCGTCAGACATCAATTCCTGAAGCGCACTCTGCACCGCTTTGGCGAAGGTACCGCGGTCCTTCAAGACCGGGGTGCCAGAAAGGGTCGATCCGTACACGTCTGAGGTGACGAGCTTGCCTTTGCTCAGGCTGACGGCGTAGCCAACGACCGGAGAGTCGGCGACCATCGCGTCGGTGCGACCGAGCGTGAGGGATGCGGTGGCATCATCCTGCGTGTCGTACCCGAGAATCGTGATGGGCTCTTTGCCGGCTGCCGCACACTGCTTGTCCAACTCTGGCAGGTAGATCAGCGGAGCAGATCCACCATTCTGGGCGGCAACCTTGAGGCCACAGACGTCGAGCTCAGACTTGATCGGCTTGTCCGCCGGTGAGGCGAACTGGTTCCCTGCGATGTTGAAGTCGATCATGTCGAGCGTTTCTTGACGCTTCGTGGTGTCGTAGTAACCACCGAGACCCATGTCGTACTTGCCACCGAGGATGCTCGGCACGATGTTGTCAAACTTGGCAACCTTGTACTCGGTCTTCACGCCAAGCTTTGCGGCCATGGCATCCATCAGGTCGATCTCCCACCCAACCGGGTTGCCGTCTTTGTCTTTGAACTCGTTCGGCGCATAGGTGGGGTCGACCCCGATGACGAGCTTGCCGGCCGTGACGACGTCCTTCGGCAGAAGCGCAATGGCGTCCTTGCTGGTGGTGATCGTGGACATATCGAAGCCTGTCTGGCGGCCCTCGGTGCTTGCGCTGCCGGATGACGTGGCCGCCGACGTGCAGCCGGCAAGCATCGCCACGACGGCGACTGCCGCCAGACTGCTGAGTGTGATTCGTTTCATGGTGAATGGTCTCCTTTGATGTGTGATTTTTCTCTTGGCTGTGCTGCTGAGAAGCTGCTCTGCTCCGCCCCGCTGCGCACGGTGGCGTACACCGATGTGCCTGCGAAGAACGTCTCGACCGTTCGCGTCATACCGATCTCGTGAACCGGGTGGTCGAACGGGTTTCTGTCCACCACGACGAGGTCGGCGGCGTAGCCGACCTTGATCGCGCCGGTGTGGTCTTCGCGCCCGTTGATGCGCGCGCTGTGGTTCGTGTACGCGCGCAGGGCGTCATCGAGGGTGATGCGCTCCCCCGGCACGAAGACGTTGGGGTTGTAATCCGGGTGCCCCGCCGGGTGCTGCCGATTGACGGCGACATGAATTCCGAGCCACGGGTCTGGGCTCGTGACCGGCCAGTCCGACCCCGCACAGAGGAGCGCCCCCGCGGCAAGCAGGCTGGCGAACGGGTACTGCCAGTTGCTGCGCTCCTCGCCGATGATCGGCAGGTTGAGTTTCACCATCTGGGGGTCATTTGCGGCCCACAAGGCTTGAATGTTCGCGGCGACATTCAGCTCGGCGAAGCGGGCACGGTCATCCGGATGCACCAACTGCAGGTGCGCAATGTGGTGGGTCACCCCAGAATCACCGTTGTGTTCGCGGGCCACCGCCACGGCATCGAGGCACTCCCGAACACCGCGGTCGCCGATGGCGTGAAAGTGGGCTTGCAGGCCGGTGGCATCGATGCGGGTGACGTAGTCGTTGAGGTTCTCTGGCTCAATGAAGGAGATGCCCGTGTCGGAGCCGGCGCACGAACAGTGAGGGGCGAGGTAAGGGGACGTCATTGCTGCTGTCTTGTTCTCGGTGACGCCGTCTTGCATGATCTTGACGGCGGTGACCCGAAAGAGCTCGTGTTGAAACTGTTCGCGCAGGGTCAGAATCTGTTCGAGCTGAGTTTCGTCACCCTCCCGATCCCACCAGATTGCACCGTTGACCCGCGCCTGCATTTGCCCGCTGTCGATCGCTTGTTGGTAGAGGTGCACGATGTCGGCATTGTGGCTGCCGTAGTTGCCGATAAGCGCATCCTGCCACCCGGTGATCCCGAAGGAGTGCAAGTACCGCTGCGCCTCAAGCAGACCCGCGTAGCGTTGTTCGCGCGTCGGCTGTGGAGCGAGATTGAGTGCCAACATTCGCGCACCCTCGTGCAGGGTTCCGGTGGGGTTACCCTCGGCGTCCCGTTCGATTCGCCCATCCGCGGGGTCTGGATAGTCTTTGTCGATTCCCGCCATGCGCAGCACAATCGAGTTGACCCACGCACTGTGGTGGTCCCGATTGGAGATGATGATGGGTTTGTCGGCCGAAAGTTCATCAAGATCAATCGCGAGGGGTGCGCCTCCAGGGAAGGCGGCCTGCTGCCAGCCCCCGCCAATAATCCATTCGCTGGCAGGGTTCTGGGCCATGTATTCGCGGATGATGCGCAAGTAGTCCTCGCGCGCCCACCCGGGTGAAAGGTCACAGCCCAGTCGTTCGACGCCTGCCTCAACGGGATGAACGTGCGCGTCAATGAATCCGGGGAGCAGGAGTTTTCCGGTGAGGTCGACCACTCGCGTCTGGGGAGTAGTTCCGGCGTCGACCTCGGAGGCGTCGAGGGTGACGATAACGCCATCCTTTACACCGACATCCGCTTTGATGGGCGACGTCGCTACCCCGTCGAAGAGGTACCCCTTGACGAAAACTAGGTCCAGTTGCAGCACGTGTTCACAACCTCATTGTTCTGTCGTTTGAGCCCCATCGCTCGTCGCTCGATTTTGCGTGACAAGCGGATCGAGCCATCGTGAATGTGTGAAAACAAATTCTCGACTTAATCGATTAATGATGGACTTTACAACCAATTCACTTAATCGATCAAGTTAAGTGCCGTTAAAACACTAGATTTGTTATACAGTGCAGAATTCGCGACCGCGCATCGCTGCTATTCGACAGTGTTAAGCGATGAGAATGTGGGTATTCTCTGACATGGCGCTGCCGCCGAGATGACACCGTCGGCGCGAACCGTTTGGTCAACCCGAGGGGAGAAACGATGGCAGTCACACTCTCTGATGTCGCCGACGTCGCTGGCGTCTCCACTGCCGCTGTTTCTCTTGTGCTCAACGGAAAGAAGGGTGTTTCCAACGAGACGCGTCAGCGAATCCTGGCAATTCTTGAAGAGACCGGGTATCGCGTCAACCGCCTAGGGCGCGCCCTGCGGCAATCCCGCACCGGCAGCGTCGGGCTCTATATGCCCAGCTCTGCCGTGCATTTTGGCTACTACACCGAAACGATGTTGGGTGTCGCCCAAGCGTTGCACGAGCATGATACCTCGCTGCTCATCGTTCCCAACGCGCCGAGCGATCTTGGTGTTGAATCCTTCCCACCCGTCGATGGTTTCATTCTCATGGAGCCGCACTCCGACGACCTCGGGGTGGAAGCAATCCTTCGGCAGGAGCTCCCCGTCGTCTCTGGTGACACCCCCAGCGCGGGGCTCCCACGCCCGTGGGGAATAGTGGAGTCGCCCAACTTTGCGAGCACCGTTGAGGTGTTCGATCGATTCCGCAACGGTGGGGCGCAGCGACCTGGTCTGCTTCTCATCGACCAGGTCTCGACGTGGGCTGGCGAACTCGAGGCCGCGTATCGCCGCTGGTGTGAAGACCACCAGTCGGAGCCCCGCGTGCTCGTCGTTGACATTCTTGAGCCCAACGACGATCTCATCGCCAAGTTGAAACCGTGGGTTGAATCCGGCATCGGATGCGACGCCATCCTCGCCGGGGGTGACGGCATCGCCGTGCGCATCGCCGGAATTCTGCGCACGCTTGGCCACCGGGTCGGTGACACCATCAAGCTCATTTCGGGGGTGGATAGCCCCATGATGGAATTCCACACGCCCAGAATCACCGCGGTCGACCTGCAGCCGCGTCAGTTCGGCAGAGAGTGCGCTGAACTGCTGCTCGAACTGCTCGACAAGCCGCGGCCAGTCGAACCGATGCGACGCCAAGTATCCGCGCCGCTCATCGCGCGCGAGTCTGGCTAGGCTTCAGCGTTCCGCGCTCTGACGGCGAAGCGAGACCCCGCCCCGGTCGCTGAGGAGGCGCACCCCGCCCCGCTCCCTGAGGGGGCGAGAAATGACTGCCGACCGCAGAGCACGTGGGCACAGTCCCGACCGCGGGCCCCGCCCTGCCCTCTTCCCTGCCGGCCACCGCCTCAGAAATCCGTTTGTGCGCACTTTTTGTCGGTTCGGAGACGCGCATAGCGACCAAAAGTGCGCACAAACGGGCCTAGTGGGGGACCGCACGGCGCGGGAGTGCGGCTACTTCTTCCTTCTCTTCTTGGCCTTCAAGGTTTTCTCGTCGACGGGGGCGTTGCCGGATGCCGCGAGCGCACGGTAGTACTCGCGCGCCTCATCCTGCCGCTCCTTCTCGAGCCCGGACGAGATCGGCGCTCGCAGGTGCTCCTGCTCGTAGCCGAACGCGTCAACAAGGTGCTGCGCGTGCGGGCGAAGTCGGGCAAGCAGACGATCAATGTACGCGGTGATTGCTTGTGCCCGCTGCGGTGACAGCCTTCCGTGAATCAGGTACCACGAGAGGTGCTTCTCGATGAGCCCGAGCCCAAACACGTCGTGCAGCCACTCGATCACCTGGCGGGTGCCCTCGTCTTCGAGGTTTTCGTAGGCGCGGGTGAACGCCTCCCACTGCAAAAGTTCGCCGTGGGCGCGGGCCGCCTCAATGAGTTCATCCTGTTGCGAGTTGAACAGTTCGGCAGCATCCGCCGGCGACATCTTTTCGGCACCCCTCAGCCGACCAGCGATCTCGGAGACCATTGTCTCGACCCGATCCGTGAGCAGTTCGCGCTGCCCGTTCGTCTCGCGAAGTTCTTTGATGCTGCGCGCGGTCAAACCGAAGTCGTGAATCACCTGCGTGGCTTTGCGCAGCCCCGTTCCGTGGAAGGCAGCATCCGCCGCCTGACTCACAACGTATGAGGCAAGCGCGCCGATGTCGGCATCCTTGAATTTGGCGCTGAAGTCGGTGAGCAGGCGCTTGGCGACGAGCTGCAACAGTACGTTGTTGTCGCCCTCGAAGGTGGCGTAAACGTCGAGGTCGGCGCGTAACCCCACAAGGCGGTTTTCGGCCATGAAGCCCGCACCGCCACACGCTTCACGGGCCTCCTGCAGGGTGTCGAGCGCGTGCCAGGTGGAGAGCGGCTTCAAGGCCGCAGCAAGGGTTTCGAGGTCTTGTCGATCCTCGTCGGTGTCACCCTTTCCGCTGAACACGGAGTCAAACTTCACGAGCAGTTCGTCGTGCGCAAACGTTTGGGCGTACGTCGTGGCAAGCCGCGTGATGAGCCGACGCTGGTGGCGCTGGTAGTCGAGCAGCACCTGCTCACCGTCTCCGCCCGCCTTAAACTGACGGCGTTCATTTGCGTACCGGATGGCGATGGCAAGGCCAAGCGCGGAGGCCGCTGTCGCGGCGCCATCCAAGGACACCCGCCCCTGCACGAGCGTGCCGAGCATCGTGAAGAAGCGGCGACCTGGGCTGTCGATCGGCGACGTGTAGGTGCCGTCTTCTGCCACATCCCCGTACTTGTTCAGCAGGTTCTCGCGCGGAACCCGCACGTTGTCAAAGGCAAGCGTGCCGTTGTCGATGCCGTTGAGGCCGCCCTTCCAGCCGTCGTCGTTGCCATCAATGCCGGGCAAAAAACCGTTGTCATCACGAAGGGGAACGTAGAGCGCGTGCACACCGTGGTTGACGCCGTTCGTGATGAGCTGCGCGAAGACTGTGGCGGCTTTGCCGTGCTGGCCGGCGTTGCCGAGGTATTCCTTCCAGGCGGCACGGAACGGGGTATTGATCACAAACTCGTGGGTCTTCTCGTCGTAGGTCGCCGTCGTGGCGATGCTGGCGACATCCGAACCGTGCCCGATTTCGGTCATGGCGAAGGCGCCAGTGATCGTGAGATCCATGATGTCGGGGAGAAGGTGGTGGTGGCGCTCGGTGCCAAGCTGCACGACGGCGGAGCCAAAGAGACCCCACTGCACTCCGCCCTTGATCTGTAGCGACGGGTCAGCAATCACCAGTTCCTCGAACGCCGTGATGTTGCCGCCGTTGTCTTCGAGGCCGCCGACGCTGAGGGGAAACGCCCGGTGAACGGTGCCGTGCTCCACCAGGATGTGCAGTTGGTCGAGCACACGCTGGCGCTGCTCGTCGAGACTTAAACCATCGAGGCGGTGCAGCGCGGGGTTCTTCACAAACTCGCGTGCTTCGCGGCGCACTTCTGGCCATGAGCCCATCAGTATCTCGTTCAGTGCGGCCACGTTCACGGAGGCGGTGGCACCGTGCGCTTCGGAGGCCGTGTCAATGTGATGGTCGACTTCGGCTTCCATCGAGCGCGATAGCGCGGATTCCTCTGCGGCCGTGCGTTCCTTTGTTCCAGACATTGCAACCTCTTTTCGATAACACTCCTACGTTAGACATCCTCACACGGGGTGGTGAAAGTGCAGTGTGTGAACGACAAGATCGCGCCCCTGAGCCTCGTCGACGCTGTCGAGATCACCCAACGTCGTGCTCAGCATCTACAGTAGAAATTCACGGTTCGATTGGTTGTCATGCTCACTGTTCTTGTTGGCCTCACGAGTGCGCTCATTTTTGGCTCCGCCGATTTCATTGGTGGCATCGCTTCGAAGCGCATCAGCCCCATCCGCGTCACCGCCATCGGTGCAGGCTCGGGGCTCGTGATGTTGTTTGCGGTCGAAGCTTTCGTTGGGGGGCGCTGGTCGTGGGAGGCCATGCTGTACGGCGGAATCTCGGGGGTTACTGGCGCCCTCGCGATCACCCTGCTCTACGGATGCCTCGCCATCGGCCCGATGAGCATCCTGTCGCCGCTCACCGCACTCGTCGCCGCGTTCATCCCGCTCACTGCAGGCCTGCTTCGCGGTGAACGCTTGCCCCCATTCGGCTACGTTGCCATCGGAATCGCCCTCGTGGCCGTCGTGCTGGTTGGTTTCGTGAAAGAGAAGGGGGCGGTGCGGCCAAGCCTCAAGGCGCTGTTGATGGCGATCGGTTCCGGCACCATGATCGGGCTCTTTCTGATCCTGATCGATATGACGCCGGATGACGCGGGCCTGGTTCCCCTCATCGCCAACCGCGCCGTCAATGGCCTCGTCATGCTCCTCGTGATCGGTGTGGTGGCCTTTGCCTTGCGTCGGCGCCCCGAGAATGACTCCGTCACAGCGGATGGCTCCCCCGCCCCTGTTGGCATGCTGAGCAGAGGGTGGCGAGCCGGGTTCTGGTTTGCCGCTGCCGCTGGCGTCATCGATGCGACGGCGAACTCAGTGTTGCTCGTGGGTCTTCGCATCGGAGACTTGTCGGTGATGGCTGTGCTCGCCGCACTCTACCCAGCGGGCACCATCATCCTCGCCGCCATCGTGCTGCGTGAGCGCATTGCGCCGGTGCAGATCGCGGGCCTCGTGCTCGCGCTTATCGCCGCCGCAATGCTTGCGCTTGCCTAACGGCGAGAGGTTCAGGCGTTAACGAACTCGTCTGCGGTCGGCCCGAGCTCGTAGCGCAGGCGATCAAAGAGTGCGACGCTTTCGAAGCCCGGCCAGCCTGCCGGCAGGGCTGAGGGTTGCAGTCCTGGGTCGAGGTAGGGAATCTGCCGCCAGGCATCCAGCATTGTCATGTAGTGCGCGAATGCTCTTCGCGGTTCATCGAGCGGCCCCCACGCGCTAAAACCTTCAATGAACTTGTGGTGCATTCCGGCGATCGTTTCGAGGTCCCACCACCGGCGCACAGCGTCTCGCAACGAGCCGTCTGGCTGCGGAGTTTCGGTGATGAACACTGTTGCCCAGTGGCGCACGCCCAGGTCGGAGAGAATCTCCTCTACCTCGTCGGTGAGAAACGCCGGGCAAATCCAGAGGCCGGTCGACACGGTGCCGCATCCGATCCATGCCAATCGTTTGCGAAGTTGATGACGCGCGGCACGCTCCGTTTCGGGCAGTGAGAACGACACCAGGCACCATGGCCCGCCGTCGGCTTGTTGGCGAAACGTGAAAATTCGGCGGTCGCCGCGCTCCAACAGGGTGACGGCATCCGCATGAATCCGGTAGCCAGGCTGCCCCTCGCGTCTCTCGGAAACGAGCACACCCTTGTTTTTGATCCGCAAAATTGCCGTGCGCGCGTGGGCGCTGGAGATATCGACGGCATCCATGAGTCGCACGATTTCGGCGACCGAGAGCCATCCGCCCGCACCCCGAATGTAGGAACCAAGGATGGTGCGAAGCAGAGACGTCGCACTTCCGGGCCGCGCATCGACATCATCGAGGATCATGGCACCTCGGCAGCGATCATGAGAGGTGCTCTTCGATGTTGTGCGGTGAGATCAGACGCGCGCTAGAGATCCACTCTGTTGGGGAGTCACGGTTGTCATTCGCGGTGAAGCTCACGTGCGCTCCGAAGCGACCCGTCGCAGGCGGGCGGGCTATCGCGCCGATCATGGCATCCAGGTCGAGGCCAGCGTGTTCGAGGGCGAGAAGCTCACGGTGGTTGATGCCGAGTGGCAGCGGACCATTACCAAGGTCTGTTCCGTAGCGGATGTCGCCGCCGGCAGCATGAAAACGTCGTGCGTTGTCGTTTGCGACCGCGAAATCTGCATCGAATCGACCCCACCCGTGAATGTCGAGCGTGCTGACCCAGCTCATGAAACCGACCATCGCGGCGATGATGGCGTCGGGCAGCCGTTCGCTCCAAGGGGTATGGGCGAGGCGGTCGATGCCTGCGTCGAATGCGCGCTGCGTCTGGCCGACACCTTGCGTGTGTGCGGCTACGCGCACACCGCGGCGGTGTGCGTGCGCGACTACAGCGTGGAGTGTCTCGTCGTCGAGTACAGGGCCGACATCGGAGTTCAACGCAATCTTGATGAATCCGGCACCAGCGTCGAGCTGGGCATCAACGGCGACGATCGCGTCGCCGGGATCTACGACTTCACGAGCTGCGGCGCGGGGCGCCCAACCGCTGTCGACCGGGTATCCTCCTGGCGCGGTGAGCAGCTGGCCGGCGATGGTGACCTGGGGCATTCCGTCGCGGTGCGGCCACTCGCGTGCGGTCTCGAGTTCCCAACCAAAGTCGTCAACGGCGGCGATTCCCGCGGCAAGCAATTGCATGCCGTCGATGAGGCCGAGGTGCACATGGGCGTCGCGAAAACCCGGCATTACTGTGCCCCTGATAGTGCCAACGGGTGCGGGGTCGCAACCGGTGGCGAGCCGAAAGCCGGTCTGGTCGAGCGCGATCGTGGTGGCAACCCGCCATCCGCCGAGCCAGCATTTTTCGGCGGTGAAGACGGTTGCTGGTGGGTTCACAGCGCTACCCAATCTCAGTCCTGACCGCGAAGAGTTCGGGAAAGAACGTGAGGTCGAGCGCTTTCTGCAAGAAGCCGACCCCGCTGGACCCGCCGGTACCTCGCTTCGTGCCAATGATGCGCATCACCGTTTTCACGTGCCGGAACCGCCACAATTGGAAGTTGTCTTCAAGGTCAACGAACTCTTCGCACGTCTCGTACTCGAGCCAATACCTTTCGGGGTTCTCGTATATTCGAGCGAAGGTCTGGATCAACTCTTCGTTCATCGAGTAACCCTTTGTCACGTCGCGTTCGAGCACTTCGGCCGGAATGTGGTGCCCGTGCCGGGCGAGGTAACGCAAGAATTCGTCGTACACGCTCGGCTCGTGCAGCAGACCCTCGAGAAGGTCATGGGCTTCTGGATTCGATTCGAACACCTTAAGCATTCCGGCATTCTTGTTGCCGAGCAGAAACTCCACCGCGCGGTACTGGTACGACTGAAAGCCTGAGGCGTTGCCCAGCATCCCGCGAAACTCCGAATACTCGGTGGGCGTGAGTGTGGCCAACACTGACCACTGCTCGGTGAGCTGCCGCTGGATGTGCTTGACGCGGGCGATGCGCTTGAGCGCCACCTGTAGGTTGTCGTTCGCGATGAGCTCGCACGCGGAAAGTATTTCGTGACGCATGAGCTTCAGCCACAGTTCACTGGTCTGATGCTGGATGATGAACAGCATTTCGTCGTGGTGCACCGGATTCGTCACGGGCACCTGCGCGCCCAGCAGGCTATCCAGTTGAAGGTATGAGCCGTAGCTCATCTTGTCTTTGAAGTCCGTCACAATGTCGGATTCGATGGTGCGTTCGTTCGTCGTTGCGTCAGCCATCCCGACACCCTATTACATAACTGCGACGACCGCCACGGTTTTGTACTAGGGGGCTGCTGGTGGGGCTACGGTGGTGCAGTCGAGTGGCGTCGTTGATACTTTTGTGGCGTGAACCATGGGGGTGACTATGGCCTCTATTTTCTTCGTTTTGGTAGGCTCTCCCTCCACTGTGTAGGTGAGGTTCATAGTGGCACCCGGTTCGACAATCAGCCGCACCCTGCCCACTGGGTAGTCCGTGTCATGAAGGTCAGCAAGTTCAACTTTCTCCCCATTCACAGTCGCGCCAGCGATATGGGTTCCTGGCGGAGCATAGAGGTAAACGATCAGCCGCTGCTGACCGGGAGAAAGGCCCTCTCTACCCCATGAGCCAGTAATGGATGGTGACAAAGAATCCACCTGGTCGGGGAGAAGCGTGCTAGTCATATCTACTGAAATATTGTAGGTCTGCTTCCCCGGCGCACATTTGGCCTGCGAGAGCGTCACCGCCGACGTGAGGTAGTAGTTAAGCTTTGACCCGACGCTATCTTGAAAATACACCCCGAAGCGCTCCGTACTCTTATCACTCACGGGGAGTTCACCGTTCCTCCCGACTTCAATGAGTGCCGCGTTCTCGTCTTCATGGTCACTCCAGAACAAGATTCGATGCTCCGTCCAGCCTTGTTGCAGGGCGGCCATGAGCAACTTGGGATCCATGGGGCCACTAATTAAGCGATTGAACGTGGCGTCGACCGCTGCGCTATAAACGACATCCTGCGCCAAGTTGTCCTGGCCGACGTTGCCCGAGTTGTATCGCAAATAGACCTCATTGAGAAGGAGCGGAACGAGGCTCGTACTGCTCAACTCGTCACCGGTTGCGAGAGGAATTGGCCCGGTAGCCCGCAGTACGTAGCTGAGGGCTACGGGATCTATGGATGCGATGCCGTCCACCGCGTACCCAAACTGCCGCTTCCACATTTCCTGGGTTATCTCAGCGGCGGTGGTGAAGCTTGGCCTTAACGTCGCGTTCGCAATGAAAGTGCCAAAAGCACCGTCCGGATAAACTGACTCTGCGCCGTCGGGTATCGGGACTACCGACGTCGCGTATGGGTCAAAGTTACTGAAACCCGCTGGGATCGCAGCCTGAAGATCAATGCGACCTTTGTCAACTTTAACTACGGCGAACGAAAGTGCGGTTCCGCCGAGCGCTCTGGCCTCAGCAGGATTCTGGAACATGATGACGTACGTTCGCGGGGCCTCCGCCCCCAATGCTGGCGCAAGCAAAGGAACGACTTGCGCGACAGTGTCAAGCAGTGGGGCAACCCCATCGAGCAACGACACGAACTTGGCCTTTGCTCCAGACACTTGGCTAATAGTTCCCTCTACATTGATACCGTGAGCCACAGCGAGGGCAGACTTGAGGCGAGAATTGGCGTTCACGAGCACCGGAGAAGCCTCTTCGAATGGTGATAAGTCGATCGCCCCGTCTTTTGGCGCGAAGGACTCGGGGTTAATATTTTTCGCAACGTCGATCAGCGGGCCCCCCACGCCTCGCATTACATCATCGGTAACGCTTGCGAGTTCCCGAACCACTGTCAGGTTTTTACCTAACCATGGAAAAAACTCGGCGGTGCGCCACAACGGGTCGCTCGTCATGTTCTTTGCGTTTTCCGTTCGCAGAAGGATTCCATCGAACGTTTTCGAAGCCCCGGCAATGTCAAGATCGGCGACCTGAGTCTTCAGCGTACTGATCATCGCCTGCGCCGACTCTAGGTCTGATTTCGCTGTCAAGCCCCTGATGCCGACCCACGCTGCAAGCCCCACGAGCACGACCGCGACAAGTGCACTTGCTGATACCCAAAGTCTTCTTGTCCGGAGCTTGCGGCGTACGGTGAGTCGTTCCGACCGTCGCGACAGAATGGGATCAGTCATCCGTTCATTCAACCACAGCAGAGTTTAGCCAGAACGCGCGTCATCAGCGTGCGGCGGAGCCGAGTTCTAAAACCGGAATCATCCTGGGAGTGGCGACTGCAAGCGCCATCAGCACACAGACGTACGCCCAAGTGGAGTCGAGCGGAGGCTGTGCGACCAGGAGTGTCAAGAAAACGATTGCAACTGGAGCGGCAGCTTCCTTAAAAGACTCGTGGCTTAACCCTGACATGACGAAAGCAAGGATGACGCAAAGCGCGAACAAAACACCATATGGCGCAATGCTCGCGATGATACTGAGGCCGGGCGCTACCTCCGCAGGGTTGCCCCCTGACAACGGAGTACTGAACAGTGCCTTGATTCCAGCTAGAGTTGCGCTCCAGCGATCGCCCGAAGAGTAACGATCCTCCGTGAGCTTCGCTTCCAGCCCAAAGACGGGCGCTTTAACAAGCAGCCAAGAAACCCCCACCAGGCAGAGCACGAACAATCCCACGAGCCCTGCTCTCGCAATGGTTCCCAATCTCCGGAAAGTCGTGATCATTCGGGGTGTGACGCGAACGATGCGATCCACTGCAACCACCACTACAAACAGAATGAACCCCGCCGTAGAGAATGTTCCAAGCAATGCGACCACGATGATGGCTCGGATAGACCAATGTCGCCACCCTAATCGGGGCGCAATAAAGTACGTAAAAGCCGCGTACATTGCCATCCACCCAGGTTCTCGTCCAAGGCCAGTAAACCTGGGGAGCGTGATGTCGAAAGGTAGTGCCCGAATTCCAATTGTGGGGGTGAAGGGAAAGTAAAATGGCCACGGTCTGAAGCCTGCGCCGGTGAATATCTCACCTAGACGTCCAGCACCCACTCCGAGCACTGCCCATACCGCCAAGGTAACGATGTAAGAAACGCTTAAAGCAACTATTACGAGCACGAAGAGCTTGCCCACCAAGACGCGGCGATCCTCCTGCGCAAGAACGACAACAACCCCGGAGAGCGTGACAAGCGCCAGAGTTATCCCCTTCAACCAGCCGATAAAATCTAACTCTTGTCCGTTGACTAACTCGACAGCCAATACCGAGACGTATGCCATCGCAACCCACAGCGGAACCCTCCAGAAATACCAGAAGTTGGGGCTGCGACGGATCCCGCCATCATCAATGAATGCTGCCGCCCCAGCGCCGAACACCAGCAGCAGCGCTACAGGAGCCTGACTTTCACCAAAAAGGTTAGGTCGCATAAAGAACGAGGCAACCACAACAAGGACAGGCGATATAATCGCGGCGCCCCGCCACCATCTGGAGCTGTCGAAAGTCACGTGGGTAGTCTAGGTGCAACAGCAACGCGAATCTGTGTCTAGTAAATTATGCTTTCCCAACGACCTCGGCTTGAGGCATGGACGTGTGGGTGGTCGCCAGCAGAGCAGGGGCTTGATCAAATTCCGAAGGGTTTGGTCCTTTCCCCACGTTCGCGATCGAGCTTTACGCGCAGTCTTCCGCCTTGGGTTGTCTGCTCACTTTGCCAACACGCCTCCACAAGAGAACAGCGAGGATTGCGTTTGTTGCTAGTACTGCAACGGAGGCGCCTATTGCATTGCCGAGCATGCCGCCAATTGCCAGACCGACCAACGCAAGGCAAACCTGTCCGAGAACCAGAAATGCTCCCATTCGCTCGTCATTCCAGGCTTGAAGCACCGTGAGCAACGCGCGTGTGACGAGAATAAGGCTCACATTGAGTACGTAGAAACGTACGGGCCACACTGCGCCCAAGTATTGGTTCCCAAAGACAAGTGGCACCCAGATGTTGGCGGTGACAAACACCACCGTTAGTCCAACCAAAAATGCGATTAGTGCAATGACGCCTTTTCTTCCCGTTCTTGGAAGAGTGCGTGACGTCGACGATGCAAGATAGGGCAGAAGAACGGCGACCACCGCGGTTGCTGCGACGCTGAGTGGGGCCGTGAGCTTCGTCGCAACTGCGAACAACCCCGCTTCATGCGAGTTTGAAACCGCCCAAACAATTGTTACATCGAGAAGGAGAGCCGATGGCGCAATGCTCGCGATTCCCAGAAAGAAAGACCCCCGCCACGTGTCAGCTATGCGGTCAAACCGCAGCCCTTTGAAGATCGAGTGACGATCAGGTCTTAGAAGCGCAATGGTTAATAGGCCCACACCCAATCCCGCTCCCCCGATGGCAAGAGGCAATGCAACTGCAGATAGTCCTCCCGCAGCGAGGGCAATTCCGATCGCGCTTAAAGCAAGGCACTTCTCAAAGATGAGTAGCCACCCAGCTCTGGCATAACGTTTTTGAGCAATGAAGTGGTTTGACACACCAAGACTGACGAAAACCCCCGCTGACGCAATGAGAACAGCGCCCAGCGCCGGCCAAACCCACAACGCTCCCAAAGCAAGAATGGCCACCGCGACACCGACTGACATTCGGCTCACTAGATCAATTCGCGCTTCAGAACTGATGTCGTCGCTTGCCAGCTGACTGTAGGTTCTAATCCGATTTATGTGTGACCCGAAACTGGCCACTGACCCGAGAAACTGCCCGATACCCAATATCGCAGCAGACTCACCCCACATATTTGGCTGAAGCACCGCAATTACCAAGATGAGCGTGCCGCCACCAATCACCGATCCAATGACGCTAAAGCTGAGACTTGTACCGAATGCCCTGAACACTTAGGTGCGCGACTTCTGATCATGAAAACGCTGAACTATTGGGCCCACGACATCACTTGCAAATTCGGCCGCAGAGAGCTCCCCCAGGTGTCTACTTGGGCGCACAGAATCGATCGCTTCGCCGATACTTCCAGCGATATCAAAAGCGTTGAGCGGAGTCTCCCAGCCTGAGCCGAGGTTTCGCACAAATGACCGAATGGACGGTGGACCTGCTGCGACCAGCCGAGTGCCCAGAACATATGCCTTGCCCATTGTTGAGTTAGGCGAGTGTGTCGAATACGCCATGACCACGGCATCAAACGCGACGACGGCGGCATTCATTTGATGGTTAGTCAGCAACCGGTCGTCAACAACAACCGGCACGCCAATTCGGGCACACTCTTCTCGAATCGAAGCGTCGGTCACTCCGCTAGAGTCGCGTATGGGCCCAATCACGGCGAACCCAAAAGTCGCCTCTGGCCGTTGCTTTCGCAGAATCTTCAAGGCTTCGATAACAACCGGAATATTCTTCCACGGAGTAATAGCACCGGTTACTCCGATCCAAAAGATCTCGTCGCCCATCACCATTTCCTTCCTAAGAAGGCTCGCATCGGCATCGATTTTCACAATCGAGCTGTCCGCTATGAAAGGATCCCGCGCAAAAATCTCTCCCCTCGTTCCCACATGACCCGGTTCCCTAAGCCAGACGATTTTCACCCCTCGCGCGCGGCCGGCGCGAACGATAAGAGCCAACTTCACTGCTCCGCGCAACCTCCGGAGCAAGGAGGCGGGCCTCTCCCACCTGGGATCTCGCATAATTAGCAGCCGAACCTTTGCGTCACCCAACGACAACGGACTTTTGCCAATGCGAACGGCAAGTTCGTCACCGTGCGGAACAATCGTCACATCCGGCTTCACATTTGAAACCAGTTCACGGAGGGAGGCTACGGTAAGCGGAGCTTGTAAGTCAATGATGGCGAGAGTCTTTGAAATAGGCTCAAGGTGAGTCAAAAACTCTCGGCTATGAAGCACCTCACGTGTGAGCGCAACCGTCACGGACGCACCTTGAGACAATGCGTGCTCCGCCAGCAGCCGGACATAGACCAACAGATGTCCGCTGCTACGTTCCTCGACAATCAGTACTTTCATGTTCTGACCAGATTACAGTCGCTTCTGCATACGAAACGTACTGGAAGCCGGAAGGCCTTAGCGATCGCGAGCAACCATTTTCACAAATGTGAGACGTTCGCAGCCGCACTCTCGCCCGTGCAATTCACTTGCAATATTAGGATTTCTCATTTAGGTTCCGAGAAAGTGGTGTTTTGAGAAATCGAATTTTTCTGGCGCGTGCTCCGCACCGCAAGTGCAAGCCCAATCGACAACCACATAAGTCGATTTCCTACAATATCGCTTGAAATCATCGCACTCGCGAGGGCAAATACAAGCAACGTGAGTGCAACCGGTGCCCACTTAGCATGTGCATTGAATGCTTTGTATACGGAAGACAGTGCAACAACGATCAAGATTACGAACATCAAAACGGCCATGGGCCCCGCAGACACCATTAGTTCGAGAAACACGTTATGAGCATAGAGCGGGAATCCCTCATCACTCCACTGCGGAAGATAAAGCGCAAGATTGCCCCACCCGATGCCAAAAGGATGTTGAAAAATAACCCCCCACACATCGGAATATAGATCTCCTCGACCCGAGTCAGGAGACATGAGAATCCGACTAAATCCATATCCTCCGACCAGCTGGGTAAAGGCAATAGCAACCGCACCAAGGATGACAGTTGCACCAGCGCTCACCACTGCAAATCGAAGTAAAGTTCTCCACTTGATTCGACGTTGAGCAACCAAAACAAATAGAAGCACAGCGATTGCAACTACTAATGAGAGAAGAGGCCCTCGACTCCCAGTTTGAAAGCAAGCAAAAACACTAAGCAATGTGCCTGCTATCAGAAAAACTCGTCGACTCCACGAAAACTCGAGCCATCGAGTCAAGAGCAGAGTAAGTGCAATGAGCGCGAAGATCGTGGTGGCCCGAGCCATTCCAACAGGGTTCATGCCGAGAAATGAGAATCGCCATGAAGACGTTAGCGAGCCAAATAGCAGAAGTAGCACTGCGTATGTCAACGAGATCGCCATGAGGAGCTTTGAGATGGTCTTAAGGCCATCCTCCGAATCTGAAAAAACTGCTGGGGCGGTGAGGGCGACACCAGTTATTGCGAATGACATGAGGATGCTTACCCCGTAAGAAGTAAGAGGTGCGTAGAAGAAAGCCGGTAGCACTGAGACAGCGAAGAGGAGCAACCCTAATTTGAAATTAAGCCTTCTAAAGTAACTGCGAAAGTTGAAAACTATGTAGAGGCAAACTGTTGCAAATGCGAGATATAGATAATCAAAAACCTTTAGCTCCATCACCGTCTCAAGAAAGACAAGGTTTCCAATCGCTATGAGTGTGAGTGAGAGAGATAGCAAAAAGTAGGGCGACATAACAACCTGTCGCATACGGCGTGGCGCTTCTTCTCCGTTCGCAACTGATCGATCAATCGCAATTGCTTGCTCGATCAATTCGACTTGCACTTCTGGCGTCCAATTGGCAGCCACTTCACTCCGACAATTGATAGCGACCGTCGCCCGGCCTTTCTCCACGCGATAAAGCCATTGTTGAATAGAGTCAGCGAGAGACTCTGCGTCGTGCTTTCGAAAGTGACCGCCCGTTTTGCCTTCGATGATCGCATCCCACTCAGGCATCTGCGAATAGGCGTCATCGTCACTGACCACGGGAACCCCATGCCGCAGGCTCTGTATCGCGGTGAGTCCTACTGCAGCGGGCACAACCGTCAAGTCAAACCTTGCATACAACTCCTCGATCAGTTCGGGATCATAAATGGCGCCTAGGAGCCTCAGGTCTACTTCGAAGGCAGCGGCCTGCTTCTCTAGCGCCTCTCGCCCCGGACCATCGCCTGCGAGCACGACCGTGATCGGTGTGCCTCTATTCTTTAACACTCGTGCCGCAGAGATGAGAAGATCCAGTCGCTTCACCGGGATCAGGCGAATAATTGCCCCTACTACCGGAGATTCTGAAGCCAAATTCAAGCGCGCAGCTTGATTTGCTGGCCCCGCGTCACGCTCTCGTAGCGCCCGGGGGGGAGCGACCTGGCTATTTCGAATAATTGACATACGCTCCGCTGGATAACCATGCGCAGCTCCGAGCTCGAACCCTACGTTGCCATATAGCAATAGGCGATTGGCCAAATGATAGAAAGCGAGTCGTACGAATCTTTTCAGTCCAGCCTCAGGGCGAGTCCAACCTATGGTCCAGAACATGACTCGCCGATGAAGAACCCTAAGTATCGCTGCCGCTATCCAAGTACTCAGATGGGAAGCATCGCCCGCCAAGATGACGACGTCATACCGATTCTTTAACACCAGGCCGATCAATCCGCGCTGCCATGTTGCACGACCAACTCGCCTAGAGGGAAGAGTCGTGTGTCGTCGCACGGCTGAAGCAGGGAGTGCCGGAATTCCATCAATTCCCTCCACGTCCGACGCAAACGCGAAATCAAACCCAGGAAGTTGATCAAGCGCCGTGAACACGCCGTATCGATAGTGTGGCATGTAAGGGTAGACGACAAGTACTCGGATGTTCTTTTCTTGCGCCATCAGCTTCTCGTCCGCCCAGAATTGTCGATTTTACTCAGGCCGGCAGAATGCCGCGGCAAAATCACCTTTGCCACAATGCCACACAACATTTTGCTTATGCTCCTTGCCCCAAATAAGTATGCAGACCCAATCGCGCGCGATGGGTGCGGGCAGTGCCGAGTATGAAATTCACTACTCGCCTCGAAGAGTCTGAAATGCAGTACTCTTCCGGGATTCCCACAGGACCATCCAACGCGTGCTGGCTAATGGTGGCTTCCACCGCGTCGAGTATTCCCTGAGAATCTACGCCAGCGGTGATGATGGCACCACTATCCAGCGCTTCAGGTCGCTCTATAAAGTCGCGCAGCGTGACCGCCGGGAATCCCAAAATTGCTGACTCCTCACTGATCGTGCCGCTGTCCGACAGGACGAGTTTGGCGGACTGTTGAAGGCGCACGTAGTCGTTGAACCCGAACGGCGGGTGAAAAACGAGCCGACGCTTCAACTCATCAGGCTGACTCTCCAATCTCCTGCGAGTTCGAGGATGGGTGGAGACCACAACTGGCAGCTCGTACTGCTCTGCCAGTGCATTGAGCGCCTCGAGAACCGCACTGAGGCGAACGGAATTGTCGACGTTTTCTTCACGATGAAGACTGACTAAGAAATAAGCTCCTGAATCGAGCCCCAAAGTGGTCAGCACGTCACTGTCGGCGATGGCACCAGCGTTCCCCAGAAGTACTTCACGCATGGGAGAGCCCATCACCAGAATCCTTGATGGATGAATTCCTTCACCGAGGAGGTTTCGTCGAGCATGCTCGGTGTAAGCAAGGTTGTAGTCGGAGACGTGGTCAACGAGTCTGCGGTTGGTCTCCTCCGGCACGTTCTCATCGAAAGAGCGATTCCCCGCTTCGAGATGAAACACTGGAATTGCCTTCCGCTTGGCCATCACTGCAGAAATGCAGCTATTCGTGTCGCCAAGGACCACGAAGGCATCTGGTTTCTCCTCGTCAAGAACTGCCTCGATCTTGGACAGGATTGAGCCCAAAGTTGCCCCTAGCGAGGACGTATCGGCTTCCAGAAAATGGTCGGGCTTTCTCAGCCCAAGGTCCTCAAAGAACACCTCATTCAGCTCGTAATCATAGTTTTGGCCCGTGTGCACCAGCACATGGTTGGTATATCTATCAAGCCTCTTGATTGTTGGTGCCAATCGAATGATCTCGGGGCGAGTTCCGACAGCCGTTAGTACCTTCAGCTTGTTATTCACCGTAAACCGCCTCCGGAATAGTGTCTGGCTCATCAGGATCAAAAATGTCGTTTGTCCAAAACGACGTGTACAAAAGATCGGTTCCAGTATTCGTGATGTTGTGCGACCACATAGTTGGCATATCAACGGCCACCGGCATATCACCCGTCACGTGGAACTCCATTACCTCTTGGGTGAGCATGCGCCGCAAGGCGATAGTGGCGCTCCCCGCAAGAACGGTGAACCTCTCCACCTTCCGTCGATGAAAATGGTCACCTCGCGTGATTCCCGGGTTCGTTGTCGAAAAGGACGACTGCCCTGTTCCGCCATGAGAACGAACTATCTCAAAAAAAGAACCGCGGTCATCCGCGTGACGCGTGAGCTTCACCGGTATTCGACCAGGCGCCGTGTAAGAACGATAAGTATTGAAAAGGTTCCGCTGGAACGGGTTCGACGTATCCGCGATTTCTCCACGATCGTAGACCCGCGCTATATCGGTGAGTTTAATTAGCAATCCACTCACAGATTCCGTGACCTCGAGCGTGCTGGCATCTTTCGCACTGATAGTGCCAAGCAATCGATCCGAAGCATCCTGAGCGTGAAGCAGCACGAGCTCTTTATCACCGTCCACACTCGGAGATTCTCCCTGCGCCAGAAGGTGGCAGAAGGTCGACGTCACCGCATTGTAGAAAGGTCGGCCATGCTCCCCGAAGATATTAGGGAGTAGAACATCCTCGAAACTCGCACCCACTTCGGTGGCCGCCGATCGAAGCATCTCGGCTGCTTCTGCTTTTGCGTCTCCGTAAACACTTCCATTGGTGGACTGGGTGGAGTTGGCAAAGGCCACGACCAGGGGTGGAAATTCAGACTGCCGAAGGGCGTCAGCAGCTTGACGGGCGAAAAGTGTATTCCCACTTCTCACCTCGTCGTCTGTTCCACGATTAATTCCCGCAAGATGCACCAAACGAGTTGCTCCTGACACGGCCTTTGTCGCCCAGTCAGGGTTGAAGTGGCCCCCTAGCGGGATGGCCTTCGCGGAAATAGATTCTTCAATGGCGGCGACTTGGGTGTGCCACCCGAGGAAGCCCCCCGCCCCAGTAAGAGCAATATGTGTCATTGATTGGGCACCAGGCCCACCGAAATGCCTGCAGAAGCCAATTCTGCACGAACCTCTGGGAGAGTAAGGAGCATCAACTCGACCTCCTCAACAGACATGCGGTCAACTGTGTGGGAATCGTAATCCTCATACTCAGCTTGAGCCGGGTTCCCCTCGTCCACATAGATGCCGTAATTCAAATCACGGTTATCGGCTGGTATGCGAAAATAGTCCCCCAGGTCGAGAGACCTAGCCAGCTCTTCCCTGCTAGCCAATGCTTCCGAAAGTTTCTCCGCGTGGCGCGTTCCGATGACTTCGACTTTTGCCTTCGACTGAAAGAGATTGATGACGGCTTGCGCCAAGTCACCGATGGTGCACGAGTTCGCCTTACGTATAAAGAGGTCGCCTTGCGCAGCGTTCTGAAAAGCAAACTCAACGAGATCTACCGAACTCGCGAGTGACATCATGAACCTCGTCATCTTGGGGTTTGTGACACTGAGATTGTGACCAATCTTTAGTTGATGAATAAAAAGTGGAATGACAGATCCTCGCGAATACATGACATTCCCATACCGCACACATGAGACCGTCGTATCCGCATTTGGGTTGTTGAGACCATAGGACTGCGCTACTTTCTCCATCAGGGCCTTGGTCATCCCCATTGCGTTGACGGGATAAACGGCCTTATCAGTACTCAGGCAGACAACTGAGGAAACACCCGCAACGTCGGCTGCGCGAATAACGTTCTCACTTCCCACTACGTTTGTACGCACGGCCTCCATCGGAAAGAACTCGCAAGATGGGACCTGCTTGAGCGCTGCGGCGTGAAAAACATAATCTACGTCGCGTATTGCACGTTCGACACTCGAATAGTCGCGGACATCGCCTAAGTAAAAACGCAACCGCGAATCAGTGAGCTCGTGTCGCATGAGATCCTGTTTCGCTTCATCACGACTCAATACGCGGATCTCTGCCGCTCCACGCTGAAGCAACGTCTCTGTCACGGTGTGACCGAACGAACCGGTTCCCCCAGTTACAAGAACGCATTTTCCATTCAATGAACTAGCCACTCGCATCTACCCTTCTACGGTCAAGCACAACACTCGACAAGATCGCTTCGATCGCATCGATACCTTTATCCATGGCCATCTCCCGGCTATATAACTCTTTAGCGCGCTTCCCCATATCCGAGCGCTCAGCCTTTGACGATTGATGCGCGCTTCTAAAGGAGCGGGCCAAAGCAGCTACATCACCAGGCGGACTAGCAAATCCCACTCGATTTTTAGTCACAAACTCAGCAACATCTCCCGCGACTGTCGTAATGACCGGAAGCCCGAATGCCAAACTCGCTTGAAACTTGGACGGAAGAGTCGCTCGAAAGATATCTAGATCCTTAAGTGTGACTAGCTGAAAGTCAGAACTTCGATAGATCTCAGCCATGCGGCTATGAGGAACACGCCCTCTAAAAATAACATTATCGAGATTTAGGTGACGTGCCAAAGACCGAATCGACTTCTCTGCCATGCCGGAGCCTATAATCGTTACGCAAAAGTCTGGTAAATCAGTCACCTCTGCCGCCGCGCGAACGACAGTCTCCAAGTCCTGCATATCCCCAATATTGCCTGCATACGTGACGTTCACTCCTCGGCGCCGCGACATAGCAATGTCGACTTCAGAAGAATCAATCGCGACGGGCACCGTCGGCGCCCAGTTCAGGACTGTTCGTGACCGCCTCTGGGGCACGCCACGACTCACCAGAAGACTAGACATTCTGGGCCCAATCCCAATGGTGAAGGCGGCTCGTCGGTACAGCATTTTGAGCCAGGGGTTCAAGACTCTATTCGCAACTCTGCCAAGGGTGCGACCTCCGACTAGTGAAGAGCCAGTCACCGATTCCGGCCACAGATCTTGCACGTGCATCACGTAGGGAACCCGGAAGAGAATACGCCACCAATCCGCACCAATTGCAGCAGTCATCTGAGTGGCGTACACATAAATAACATCAGCCTCGCGGGCCCATTTGGAGCCCAACAGAGAATTGAATCCGAAACTCAAGTAGTTAAGAACCCGGCCTATGGGGTTTTCCGAATGGCTAATAAGAATTGGGACGCGACGCACCTCAACCCCGCCGTCTTGGGAGACATCCCTCAAGCGCTGACGATACCCGTCCACCAGCCGCCCCTCTGGGTAGTTCGGGAATCCCGTAATCACCCTTACTTCATGTCCCCGCTCAGCAAGTGCGTGCGCCACAGAATAGGGGATTGGAATCGGTTCCGGTGGATAGTACTGGGTGACCACGAGGATCTTCATCTTTTTGGCTTCCCCGCAGCTGAGAGTTTCTTCTGACTCATAAACCAATTGACTGTTCGTTCGATTCCAGATGCAAAGCTTGTCTGCGGTTTCCAGGTCCAACCACTCTTGTCCGAACCAACCTCAACTTCCAATGAGTCGACGAGCCGACTGACCGCCGATGATTGTCCCACCAGCGCCCCCAACAGCCGCAACAGCCCTACCGGAACCCAAAACAACCGCGCGGGACGCCCCATCGCTTTTCGAAGCGTTCGCACTAGATGAGCAGTCGAGGTTGATGCACCATCCCCGGCCAGAACCGTCGCGTCTGCCGCCTCGCTATCGATGGCAGCACTTTCAAGCAAATGAACGAGGTTCCATACAGACACCATGGCCCGTCGGTTCCGAACCGCTACTAGCGGGAGTGGCAGCCCCGAATCTGCGAGCTTCATAATCCGCTTGAAGTTCCCTCCCACTCTGGGGCCATAAACCAGAGGTGTCCGAACAATCACGAACGACATCCCCGTGCCAATTACCGCCTCACGAAGAGAATTTTCAGCCTCCAGCTTTGATACCCCATACGGATCAACTGGCCGTGTTTCGCTAAAGATAACGTACGGCGCGTTGCTTGTCTCTTCTCCGTAGACTTTAACGCTGCTCAGAAACACGAATCGTTCTACACCTTGCGCGATGGAAGCAGTTACGAGTGCCTCCGTGCCGTGAACATTGACCCGCCTATATTCTGTTAATGGATCATCAGTCTTATCCGACATCACATGAACTCGGGCCGCGAGATGGATCACAGCATCTTGATTTGTGAGAAGCCCTGCCCAATTTGATTCGGGAAGCAGGTCCGGGACTACAACCTCGTGGACACCTTCAGGCGCGGAGCCAACCTTTCGCACCACAGCCGTTACTTCATGGCCCCGCTCAACTAGATAGGAACTCAGGTGTCGGCCAATGAAGCCGTTTGCGCCGGTAACAAAAATTCTCATGGCAGCTCAACAGCCTCCTGTCTCGTGGGCTCGCAAAAATTGATCGCGACCCACACATACCCAAAGTAGCCGCAGATGCCTAGCAACATCAACGTTGCAACAAGTAAATACGACACTCCCGGAACGAGGAAACTCAGCATTCCCACGATAGAAGTCAGCATGCTCGCGACACTGACAATTAACGTGCTCTGAAAGTGCGAATGTCTATAGTCCGTAAGTTGTTGATATGCATGCGTTCGGTGCGGCTGGTGCCAGGCTTCACGGCTGAAGACTCGTCTGACAAGAGTGACGCCAGTGTCCGCCAGATAAATCACAACTGGTCCCACTATCGCAAGCGCTGGTGCCCCTTCAACAAACGCCCAGATACCGATCACTGCGACACTCGCCCCTAAGAAGTAGCTGCCTACGTCCCCGAGGAATACCCGGCCCCCCAGAAGGTTCCATGGGAGGAATCCCGCGAATGAGAGCGCCAGAACAATTCCCGCCAGTGTCAACCACGGAAGCGAAAGGAACAAACCGACTGTAGCGTAAGCACTGCCGACGATGATCGCGTGCATCGCAGAAATCCCATTAATACCGTCCATGAAGTTGGCGACATTTATGTAGGCAGCAATTGTGAGGCCGAAGAGTGGAATAAGCCACCAATTAGCGGAACCAAAGAGAACAATAGCGAACGATCCAACTAGGCCGATAAATAGTTGCGTGCCGGCTCGAACACGAATTGCGATGCCTCTAACGTCTTCAATGAAGCCAAGAACTCCAGCCGATACGGCCACTCCCAGAATCACTCCCAGAATCGTCAGATTCATGTCACCCGGAAACACAAACAAGCTGATTGCGAATCCCGACATAAATGCAAGGAGCGGCCCTAGACCAGCACCTCGAAGGGTTGGAGAATAGTGTGACGAGCGCTCATTAGGAACATCAACGATCTTGAACCGACGAAGAACGGGACGTAATGCGCCGGTAATCGCGAGACTGAGGAAAAACACGGCCATGTAAGTCGTCAACATCTCATGCCTAGCGTATGCATCATCACTGACGTTCCTGTGAAGAACTGCTATTTTCAGATCGACACCGTTCATCCCACCCCGCCTTATCCAAGCGCGACGGGTCAATCGGGTTCACTTGAGCGTGCGAGATTTTTGGGTGAATGGGCCTCTCATCAGACTCCTTCACGCCGATGAGTTCCTCGTGGATCTTCTCGCCGTGGCGAAGCCCCGTATAGACGATCGCGATGTCTTGTCCTGACATTTCGATCATTCGGCGCGCAATGTCAATGATCTTTACCGGTTCACCCATATCGAGGATGAGAACCTCGCCTGGTCGGCCGATGGCGCCGGCTTGAATAACCAACTGGCACGCTTCAGGAATTGTCATGAAGTAACGCGTCATCTCAGGGTGCGTGACCGTCAGCGGGCCTCCCGCGGCAATGAGGCTCGCGAAAGTCGGAAGCATCGACCCTCGGCTGCCAATCACATTGCCGAAGCGCACCGAAAGATAGCGATTATTCGACTCTTGCGCCGCCCACGATGTGAGCTTCTCTGCAACACGCTTGGAGTGGCCAAGAATACTCGTGGGGTTTGCTGCTTTGTCGGTGGAGACATTCACGAACGTTGTCACACCAACATCTATTGCAGCATTCAGAACGTTGAGAGTGCCGAGCACGTTCGTCTTCCAGCCCTCATCAGGAAAGCTTTCGAGCATAGGAAGGTGCTTGAGCGCGGCCGCGTGAAAAACGACCTCAGGGCGACGTTCCCTGAAAATCTTGCCAATGACGTCTGCCTCACGGATATCCGCGAGAACAGCGCCCGTATTGTCTAGGAGCCCGTTTCCGATAATTGCGACCTGGGCCATTTGCATTCCCGTCTCGTCATGATCGAGCATGATGAGTTCGGCGGGCGCAAACTTGTGAATTTGGCGACACAACTCCGAGCCGATTGACCCACCAGCACCGGTGACAAGTACGCGCTTGCCCGTGACGTAGTCCGCAATCGACTCAATTTCTGTGTTGATAACCTGCCGGCCGATGAGGTCTTCAATAGAGATATCACGCAGGTCGCGGAGTCGTGATTTTCCTTCCAGCACATCTTCGAGCGGAGGAAGCACCTTCACCTTGAGCTTCGACAACACCGCGACATCGAGAATCTCGCGAAGAAACGCCGAATCTGCTGTCGCGATCGTCACAACAAGAACCTGCGCGTCGGTGGCTTCTGCAATCGACGCTAGGTCATCACGAGTACCAAGCACTCTTACACCATCAAGCCAGACATTGCGTTTGCGGCGATCATCGTCGATAAGCCCGACGGGTGTGTAGGGCGAATTTCGGTCCGTCAACATGCGCCGCACAATCGATGAACCGAGGTACCCCGCTCCGTAAACTAGAGCGCGCTCGGTCTCATGATGCGGCCTCATCGACTTCTCTGAAATGAGACGTTTTGCGTAACGCACCGCCCCCATGAGGATGAGCGCGACGGGAGCGGCAATCAGCAGCGTGCTGCGGGGTAACCCAAATTCATTACCCCAGAGCCCGGTAGGAACGCCCGCCGCTACTCCGACCAGCACAACCGCTCCCACAAGTGCTTGAAGTTCAGCAAAGCTACCGACAGGGTGGCGCCCGCGATAAAGGAACGACACCCACCCAGCGAGAAGTTGGAAGGCCACGACCACCAGACACAGTACGAAAGTAGACCGCCATGAAACGCTCAGAACGTCAAAGTCATATCTCAAAACGAGAGCAAAAATGATCGCAATAGTCCAAGCAATTGCATCTAGCAGGAGGGTTAGATAATTGCTCGTTAAGCTACCCGCCATTCGTCTCACGTGGGTGTCATCCAATGACATTAACTAAGCCTTACCATCCGGGGAACTTTAGAGAATCACCTCAAAGCACCCAGCAAGTTATGGAATTTGGCCCCTCATGATCTTGAGACAAACTCCATAAGCTACTAGCGCCAAATCCGTGCTTCAGCCCTAAACCCCGTAGACGAAGGGTTCTTGACACCCTCCAGTGTGGCATATCCGGTGGCATCAAACCCGCAAAATGGGATGACTTCGATGGGCGTCGTCTGGAGACGGCTAAAAATCATTCAGGTATTGGTCAGAAAAATTGTTGCTACACCTTGGATTACACTCGGTCTCGCAGATCGTGCAGGAGTTTTCCAAAGATGCGTGCTCACCTGCTCGACAGTGATAGCCCGCCCCAAACCTCACAAGGGGGTGTCGAGACGCTACAAGGAGTTCACCGTGGACGAAGGACCTCGCGCCTCCCGATTCCGCCGACGTATGGTGATGCTGATGCTCGCCGCATACTCTGTTTTCGTGATGGTTATCACGCTCAGCCCACGGATGCCCGGTTCAGGTTTCGTAAGTCGAGTAGTAGATCGTTTTCTTCAGTCGCTCCACGCGCGGGGAATTTTTGAGTTCGTAGATTTTCTCGTCCTAGAATTTCTGGGCAACATACTCATGTTCGTGCCGCTAGGGGTTTTCGTCGCTTTGCTGCTCTCTCGGCGTCATTGGTGGGTGCTCATTTTCATCGGCACCGCGTTCTCTGGGGTCATCGAGTTGGGTCAGATGTTGTTCCTTCCTGATCGATTCCCTGAAGTGCGCGACCTGTTCTCCAACTCGATCGGATTTCTTCTCGGTGCCATCGCGGCCGTCGCCTTCCGACTCATGGTTGCGCACCGCGACCGATTGGTCGAACACGATCGGCTCGAAGCTGAACAAAGAATATCGGCCAATCACGTTGCGCAATAGCAGCAGTTCATTGCTGACATAGTTGCGCTGTTGGTTCACACCACCAGCGACGCACACCGTGCGACGGGTATTTGAAATCGCTCCTCAACGGGCGCACTCAGCGATGTGGCTGTACCCAACGAGCAGCAGCAAGATCTTTGGGGTTTAGCGGCGGCACACTCGCATGAGAAATCTTGGGATGCTTTGGGCGCTCATCTGACTCACCCTGGCCCATGAGCACCTCATCGAGTTTTTCACCTTCGCGCAGGCCCGTGAACGTGATGCCGACGTCACGACCAGAGCTGCGGATCATTCGCTCGACAATGTCGAGAATGCGCACCGGATCGCCCATGTCGAGAATGAGCACCTCGCCAGGGCTGCCAATCCCCCCGGCTTGAATCACCAAGTGACTAGCCTCCGGAATTGTCATGAAGTATCGGGTCGCGTCAGCATGGGTCACGGTGACGGGGCCACCCGCCTCAATCATCGACTGTACTATTGGCAAAAGGGAACCGCGGCTGCCCAAAACATTTCCAAAACGAACCGACACGTAAGAGCCCGCGCCCTGCTCGGCGGCCCACGCCGTCAATTGTTCAGCCAGTCGCTTCGAATAACCCAGCACACTTGTCGGATCAGCCGCTTTGTCTGTTGATACGTTCACAAAAACTTTCACACCAACGGCCATGGCGGCATTCAAGACGTTGAGGGTGCCGAGAACGTTCGTCTTCCAGCCCTCCTCCGAGTAACGCTCCAGGACCGGCAGGTGTTTGAGGGCTGCCGCGTGGAACACCACATCCGGTCGACGCTGCTCAAAAATTTCGTTCATAACATCCGCATCCCGAATGTCGGCCAGCACTGTCTCATTCGACTGCATGAGGCCATGACCCAAAATTAAGAACTCAGCAGTCTGCAGGCCCGTCTCGTCATGATCAAGCAGGATGATCTCTGACGGTTTGTACTGCATGATCTGGCGGGACAATTCGGAGCCGATGGAGCCCCCGGCACCAGTGACCAGCACGCGCTTGCCTGTCAGGTAGTCCGCCACCTGCTCCACCTGGGTGTCAATCGGGTTGCGCCCAATGATGTCTTCGATTGCCACCTGACGAAGGTCGCTCAAACGCGACTTGCCCTGCAGTATGTTCTGCAGCAGCGGCATCACCAAAACTTTCAGGCCAACAGCTTCGGCAGCATCAGTGACTTCTCGAATGAGCGCAGCATCCGCCCGGCCAATACTGATGATGAGCGACGTTGCCAAAGTCTTCGCAACAATCTCGGGAAGGCCCTCTCGCGTTCCCAGCACACGAACACCGTCGATCTCGAAGTTCGACTTGAACACGTCATCGTCAACGAGCCCGACCGGAACATATGGAGAGAAAACGTCTGTGCGCATGCGGTGTACAAGATTTCGTGCCAAATGCCCAGCCCCAAAGATCAGGGTGCGCTCGGCCGATTCGCCCGGGCGGGAGTTGCCCTCCAAATAGAATCGCTGCCCATAACGAAGTGCAGTCATAAGCACCAAAGCTAGGGGAACCGCCATGAATATTGAGCTCCGTGGAAGCACTATGACGTTATTGGCCAACAAGACGCCGATGCCCAGCACCAGGCCGGAACCCACCACAACACCAGTAACTTCTCGTGCCTCGTGAAAACTCCCCATCACGAAACGACCCGCATACAAACCGCGCCACGCACCACCTATCAACTGCAACACTGCCGCAGCGGCGACAACCCCGAAGAACGACCACCAATTAACGCGATCGACGTGAAAGTCGTATCGGAAGAGAACTGCCGCAAGCAGCGCCAACGCCCAAGCGCCAACATCCATCAAGTACTGGTAACGCCCCCGAACCAACGAAACGATGCGTCTTTTTGCAGCAGGCGACCGGCCAGCGGCGCGACCAGAACTGCGCTTCGGCCCTTGGCTCACAGAGTTCGACATGAGAGAACTTTCAAAATTCCTTACTTGATTCGCCACCATTGAGTTGTTCCTCGGAGTTGCCCGAGGAGGCGCAGACGCTCTTTGGCTTGGAAATATTCAATATACCGAACAGCTAACGTCTGACTGCTCACCATCAGCCACGAGCACACAATTGCAGGTAGACAAAACAAAGCGACGGCCGCCACGTTTCCGTAGCGACCGTCGCCTTCACTGTTCAAGAGCGGCTATTACAGCGCCGCGAGCTTGCCGATCAACTCGGCGCCCGGGCGAACCTCGTCGAAACGGGGCTTGATCTCGGCGCGACCCAACAGTTCGTCCATCTTGCGACGGCGACGGTTGTTCACGAGCGTCACAACGGTGCCAGCCTTTCCAGCACGGCCAGTACGGCCCGCGCGGTGCAGGTAGCTCTTGTACTCATCTGGCGGGTCAGCCTGGATCACCAGAGAAATGTCGTCGACGTGGATGCCACGAGCAGCAACATCCGTCGCCACCAAGACATTCACGCGACCGCTGGTCAAACGCTCAAGATTGCGCGTGCGTCGGGCCTGGTTCAGGTCGCCGTGCAGGCTCACTGCCGGGATTCCGGCATCGGTCAGATTCTCTGCCAACTCTTCGGCGAACGCACGGGTGCGAGCGAAGATCAGCGTCTTGCCGTCGCCTGAGGCGAGCTGCTCGATGATGGCACGCTTGTCGCGCTGCTCAATGAGAAGCACGCGGTGGTCGATCGTAGAGCTGGCCTGGTCTTCACCGGCAACCTCGTGCACGCTCGGGTTTACCAAGAACTCACTGACGAGAGAGGCAACACCCTTGTCGAGCGTGGCAGAGAAGAGCAGCTTCTGCCCACCCTTTGACGTCTCGTTGAGGATGCGCTGCACCGGCTCAAGGAAGCCGAGGTCGCACATGTGGTCGGCCTCGTCGATCACCGTGATGGTGACGTCACTAAGGTCGAGTCGACCCTGGTCGATGAGGTCTTCGATGCGACCAGGGGTACCGATCACAATGTCGACGCCACGCTGAAGCGCGGTCACCTGGCGGTGCTGCGGAACTCCACCATAAATCTGAGTGGTGAAGAGACCAACACTGCGGGCGATCGGCTGAATGGTGCGGTCGATCTGCAGCGCGAGCTCACGGGTCGGCGCGAGGATGAGCGCACGAGGGGTGCGGCCAGGCTTGCGGCCCTTTGCGCCGAAGTTCTCCATGAGACGCTCCACAAGCGGGGCGCCGAACGCGATGGTCTTGCCGGAGCCGGTCTTGCCGCGACCGAGAACATCCATGCCCTTCAGCACATCCGGAATCGTTGCTGCCTGGATCGGGAACGGGGATGCCGCACCCAGGTTTGCAAGCTCGCGCACGATGTTGCCACCGAGGCCGAGGTCACCGAACGTCACACCTTCGACATCGGATGCCTGAATCGCGTCAGCCTCGAGGCGCTCGAGCACCACATCTTCGTGCGCACCGAAACGCTCGCCAGCATCTTTGGCCGGGTAGAAGTCGGAGTCGCGACGCGGGCGCTCTTCACGCTGCGGGCTTGAGTCGTGCGAGCGGTGGTCGGAGCGCGCAGGGCGGTCGCTGCGGTCGAAACGGTCCGTGCGCGGGGCGCGGTCGTCGCGCGCAGGGCGGTCTGGGCGGTCAAAGCGGTCGGTGCGGGGTGCGCGGTCATCGCGTGCCGGGCGCTCGGTGCGGCCAGCGTATCCACCACGGTCTGGGCGGTCGCTGCGGTCGAAACGGTCCGTACGGGGTGCGCGGTCATCGCGTGCCGGACGGTCGGTGCGGGGTGCGTAGCCACTTCGTTCCGGGCGGCCCGAGCGATCGGCGTAACCGGCGCGGTCTGGACGGGAGTTTTGGTCTGGGCGGGCACTGTGGTCGCTGCGGCCAGCGTAGCCACCACGGTCGGGGCGCTCGGTACGGTCTGGACGAGCTGCGCGGTCAGCGTAGCCACCACGGTCGAGGCGTGCGTTGTGGTCGGGGCGAGCGCTGCGGTCGGCGTAACCACCACGCTCTGGACGGTCGGAGCGGCCCGCGTAACCACCACGCTCGGGACGAGCATTGTGGTCGGGACGTGCGCTGCGGTCTGGGCGCTCAGTGCGATCGGGGCGCGCGCTGCGGTCGGCGTAGCCACCACGCTCTGGACGAGCGTTGCGATCTGGACGAGCATTACGGTCGGCGTAACCGCCACGCTCTGGGCGCTCAGTGCGACCCGCGTAGCCTCCACGCTCGGGGCGCGAGGCTCCGGCGTTCGGCTGCCAGTCGGGGCGGCGATCCGTCGATGGGGTCTCTGAGCGGCGGGCGCGGTCATCCGCGTTCCAACGCTTCTTTGCCGGAGTGGCAGACGCCTCGTCGGCGCGAAAGCCGCGGTGCTTCGGGCTCTTGCTGCCCGGCTTGTGTGCCGGCGCGGCAGAGCGCGAGGGAGTTTTCTTGAAATTAGGCATGATTCTTTCCGGGTTATTTCAAATGCATGGCAGCGCAGAACAGCATCATTAATGCAGTGTTCTGAATTACTGCGGGAACCCGGGCAATCTTTGGCCAGGACCGTCACTTGCGTGTTATCCCCACTACTTTCGGATGTCTATGGAAACACCCAGGGGAACCGGCCCAGCAGACTTACAAACCCATTCGCGCGAACGCACGATGTCTAGAGCCGACTGACCTACGATACAGGTCTGAGATAGGAATTGCTAGGGGTGCCCACGTGAGCCGCTTCTTTATCTCAACACGGTGAAGTCGAGTCACACTAAAGTGGCCGTCGCCTTCAAGGGGAACAGTCAATTTCCGATAATGTGCAAAGGTCGACTTTGAAGGGGCGAGATGAAGATCTCTGTAATTGGCTGCGGCTATCTAGGTGCGGTTCATGCCGCCTGTCTCGCGGAAATGGGTCATGATGTTGTCGGAATAGATACCGACAGCGACAAAGTAACGATGCTCGCATCAGGGCGTGCCCCGTTCTTCGAGCCCGGGTTGCCCGAGCTGCTTTCAACGGCTGGCGCGAGCGGTCGACTTCGTTTCAGCTCGGACATTGCAGACGTCGCGGGGTCCCAAGTTCATTTCGTCACGGTCGGCACGCCTCAACTCGACGGTAGTTATGCAGCGGATGTGAGTTACGTCGACTCAGCGATCATGTCCCTGGCCCCATGGCTGCACCCTGGAAACCTTGTCGTAGGAAAGTCGACGGTTCCCGTGGGCACTGCGTCCCGGTTGTCAAAAACCCTTCGAGAAAATGCCAGCGCGGTTTCACTGGCATGGAATCCAGAATTCCTTCGCGAAGGCTACGCCGTCAAAGACACCATGAGCCCTGACCGCCTCGTCTACGGAATCGAAACGGGAGATACTACGGCGGAGGCACTGCTCGATGAGGTCTATTCGTCTGCCCTCGCAGATGGCACACCAAAGGTAGTGACAGACTTCGCCACAGCGGAACTCGTGAAAGTTGCGGCAAACTCATTCCTCGCCACCAAAATTTCCTTCATCAACGCGATGGCAGAAATCGCGGATGTCACTGGAGCAGATATTACGCAGCTCGCGGACGCCATCGGATACGACACAAGAATTGGTCGACGCTTTCTCAACGCCGGGCTGGGTTTCGGGGGCGGTTGTTTGCCGAAGGACATTCGCGCCTTTATGGCGCGAGCGGACGAGTTGGGTGTCAGAGACGCACTCGGCTTCCTGCGGGAAGTGGACGATATCAACTTGCGGCGTCGAAGCCGAATGGTGGAATTGGCCACAGAAGCGCTCGGCGGAAACCTTGTCGGCAAGAGAATTGCCGTACTCGGGCTTGCTTTTAAACCCAATTCCGACGACATTCGCGACTCACCTGCACTTGATGTTGCCTCTCAACTCAAGGTCGCAGGAGCAACAGTTGTCGCGACTGACCCGCAGGCCACTGAGAGAGCACGCATCCTTCATCCTGAGCTCGAGTACGTGACCGACCCGCTTTCGGCCGTCAAAGGAGCAGACATCGTGCTCCTGCTCACGGAGTGGCAGGAGTATCGCGATCTTGACCCTGAAATTCTCGGCTCATATGTTGCGAGCCGTGTGCTCGTGGATGGACGCAACGCCCTGAAGCCCGCAGAATGGCGCGCTGCCGGATGGACCTATCGGGCCTTCGGGAGGCCGTAACGGGCATTCAGGCCCTGAGAGAGTAGTTTGGCTCTCGAAGGAGCATCATGATTCGGGGCAAATCCCAAACCCAGCTCGGGGTAACGGCATCCATCGCCTCCTCCATGGTGTTTGCCGTCGTTTTCGTTCTTGCTGCCCACCTTGATGCCACCGCCAACGAGCTGTTTGGCTGGCGCACGTTCTTCACCGTGGTGATGTTGCTGGTGTTTCTTACCGCCGCACGGCGGTGGACTGGTATCAAAGTTCTGGCACGCCGCATCCTCGATAAGCCCGTCATCGGAGCCGCACTACTGCTCACCGCCGGGATGCTCGGGCTGCAGCAGTGGCTTTTCACCTGGGCACCTGGGCAAGGCCGGGGGCTGCAGGTTGCGCTCGGGTACTTCATCATGCCGATCATGCTCGCGATCATTGGCCGCATGGTGTTCAAAGAGCGGCTTGGGCCGTGGCGGATCTCCGCCGTTGTCGTCGCAGCCGCTGCGGTAATCTACCAAACCGTGCTCGTCGGCGGCCTCTCGTGGGAAACCCTCGTCGTGGCCCTCGGATACCCGGTGTACTTCACGGTGCGCAGGTTCGCCGGCATCGCCGGGAGCGCGGGTCTCAGCGCGGAGATGATGCTCACGCTGCCTGTCGCCATCCTGCTTCTGCTGATGGATGACCCGACGCTTCGCACGCTTGCACACTGGGATTCGGCAGCAAGCATGATCGGCTTCGGCATCGTCGCCTCCATTGGGCTACTTCTCTATATCGGTGCGAGCCAACTGTTGCCCATGAGTGTGTTCGGGCTGCTCAGCTACCTGGAACCAATCCTTCTCGCGATTACCGCTGCCGTCGTTCTCAGCGAACCGCTGTCCGCAGAGGAACTGCCCACCTACATCACCATTGGCGTCGCACTCGCGCTGCTGGCCGTCGAGAGCCTCGTGCGCAAACGGCCACCGAGAAACCAGCCGCTCGTCGTGTGAACTCCACTCATTCCCTTCGAGAGCCTCAGGGAGCGAACGGACCCAAGGGAGCGACGCCTCACCCGTTCCCTGAGGGTACGAGCACACGTTCTGCCACTCAGTTTCGAAAGGGCGCACAACAAAGCCAGACTCCGAACCCCCTAAAGGTCGGAGTCTGACGTTGTTAGTTAGTGAGCAGCCTCGGTGACGGAACGGCCAGGGGTCGGCTGCGAGAAGGCGACAACGGCGATCACGGCAACGCCGACCGCAATGTGCGGCAACCACGCGTTGGGGGCCTCATTGATGAAGCCGAAGATGAACGGTGACGCAATGAGAAAGATCGACGCAACGAGGTCGAAGACGAGATGTACTGGCATCGCGATCAGCTTCACCGCACCCAGCTCGTAGCGGGTCAGCAGGCTGTAAAGGAAGAGACCGATACCGAGCACGATCGGGATAATCACGGCCGGGCCGCCGAGGCCAGAGAAGCCGAAAATCCATGGTGCAAGAATCAACGCGATCGCGACGACATAATCTAGAACGCCGTGGACCTTAGTGGGGATGAAACGCATGATGTGCTCCTAACGCATTGGTTGAACTAGGCAACCGGATGTCGGCCGTCACAGGAGTATTCGGTGCGAGGTACGTTTCGGATTGGGCACCCCTCAAGAGCGTCGGGAGCGTCGGGACCGTCGGGAGCGTCAAGGCAACAGTCCACTTCGAGAGCCGCAGAAAGCGGTAACAGTTTGCGCACTCTCGAATCGCACAGTCGCTTGATGAGCACTCGCTATACGCTGGGGCAAATGAGACGACTACTCCTTGTGATGGCAGTGACCGCTGGAGTTGCCCTCGGAACTCTCGGGGCGACAACCCACTGGACCGCACAGCCCGCTGCTGCCGTGACCGCTGAGACTCCTACCGTCGATTCTGCCGCGGCCGACACCGAAGTCAATGACTTCGAGTTCGATAGTTTCGACGGCAAGTACACGCTCTCGCACGACTCCGACGGCCGCTCAATCCTGACGACAGTCGAAACGTTGGTCGCACGTTTTCCCGAGTCGAACCAGAACCACGGGATCCGTCGCGAGCTCGTCGACAGTTACGACGGGCATCCCACCGACCTCACTGTCACATCGGTGACCGATGAACTCGGAACCCCGAGAGCGTACACGGAGTCCTCCGACGACGGGTTCCTCACGCTGACGATCGCCGACAGCGACTACGTGCACGGTGCGCAGACCTACGTCATCAGCTACACGACACACAACGTGACTCGACACTTCGCCGATACGAAAGCCGACGAGTTCTACTGGGACACCAATGGAACCGGGTGGGAGCAGCCGTTCGCGAAAGTGACGGCCGAGGTTCACTTGTCGCCAACTCTTCAGGTGAAACTGACGGGGAATGCGGATGCGGCATCCGGTCTGGAGGGAGAGAGCGCGCCGGCGACGATCACGAAGACCGACGACGGATTCGCGGTGTCGGCAACTGACCTTAAACCGCGCGAGAACCTCAGTTTTGCGATTGGCTTCGACTCCGGCACGTTCGCGCCCAGGGATGATTCGTTCTTGTCAGCGCCCTGGCCGAGCCTGTCACTTCTCGGCACGCTTGCCGCACTACTGGTGGCAGGGTGGGCGCTGTTCATTCGACGAACCCGGCTGCGCGATGCCCCAGGACGCGGCATCATCGTCGCCGAGTATTTGCCTCCGAAAGACGCGAGCCTTCTCCTGTCGTCGGTCATTGTGGCAAAAACAGCAAAATCAACGTCCGCCCAGATTCTCGCACTCGCGGTAGCCGGTAACCTGCGAATCATCGAGGTCGAAGCATCCGGATTTAGCCACAAACCCAGTTATGACCTTGAGTTTCTGACCGCGGATGGGGCTGATGCCGACGCGACGGAATTCCTTCACGCCGTCTTCGGAGCTACCCTGACCAAGGGCGAGCAACGCGACCTGAAAAAGAGAGACGAGAAGGCGGTCAAGCGACTCACTGCCGTGATGAAGCGAATAACAGCGGATGCCACGAACAACGGCTACCGCCGACGCAAGCCAGCCGGCCTTCTTTTCGTACTCGTACTCGCGTCCTTCATCACGTCGGGTGTGGGCGCCATCTTTGCCTTAGCTTCGCTGTCATCTGTGCACGGCAGCACGACACTGTCGGTAGTTTTCGTCATTGTGTCGATGCTAACTTTCGTCACCACTCTCGTTCTGGCATCGCATACACCGTTGGAGGCGAAAGGGATTGAGCTGCGAGACTATCTGAACGGTCTTCGCGAATACATCTCGCTTGCGGAGGCAGACCGCCTTCGCTACTTGCAGTCACCCCAGGGCGCAGAGCGTGTGCCTGTCGCAACAGACGACCGGCGCCAGGTAATCAAAATCAATGAGCGGCTGCTCCCCTACGCTGTTCTCTTCGGCATCGAGAAGGAGTGGGCACAAGAGCTAGGGCGCTATTACGAACAGGTGGGCGAAAGTCCGTCGTGGTATGTCGGGCCCGGAATATTCAACGCGGCAGTCTTTGCGAGCAGCATCGGCTCGGTGTCGGTGAGCTCGGCGTCCGCGTACAGCAGTGCGGCCGGCGGCTCAGGCGGCGGGGCAGCGTCGGGGGGTGGAGGCGGCGGAGGCGGTGGTGGTGGTGTCTAACCCCCACCGGCTCTTGGCAAGAAAGCACACGACCTTGGCGAACTTTCCCGTGAATTCGCCCGCTGTCGTAGAATTGCGGGCATCAGGACCGACCACGAGTGCCTGAGTGCGTCCTCGGCGAACTGGAGCATATTGCCATGGCGGTGTGTCAGTGACCTCATCACGTGACGGCTCGGAACGATGCGATGATCTGATCATCGGAGTGCGTGATCCGCGTCGGCTCAAAGCTGTCGCTGACGCGGAAGTGAAAGGACATCTGAGAGACACGGATTTGGACGCGGTGGTTGCCACCTTGCGCCTAGTCTGCGGGTCACCGGTCGTCGTCGTGAACATCGTGAGCGCCGACCGGCAGACCTATGCGGCGGAAGTTGGGGTCGGGGCGCCCTGCACTTTGATCCCCGACGCACTGTCCTTTTGTGCCGAGGTGGTAGACACGGGTCGGGCAGTGACAGTCAGCGATGCCGCCGCGCATCCCGTCTATTCCCAGAACCCGATGGTGCTCAGTGGGCAGATCGGGGCGTACGCCGGGGTCCCGCTTGTCGATAACGGCATCGTTCTAGGCAGCGTGGCAATCTTCGACGACCATGCGCGAGTCTTCTCCGCTGACGTCCTCGACGTGCTGCGCCATCAAGGCAAACTGGCCGGGTCTGTACTCGCATTGCGCCGGTCGGCCCGCATGGACGCACTGACCGGGCTACCCAACCGTGCCCTGTTCGGTGACCGCCTCACCGGTTCGTTGGCGCGACTTGATCGCAACGGGGGAATGGTCTGCGTGATGTACGTCGACATCGATGGATTCAAAGCCATCAACGACACCTTCGGGCATGGAATAGGCGACGAAATCCTTGTCGAGCTTGCACGGAGAGTGACCCGCGTGTTGCGCCCGACAGATACGGTGGCGCGATTCGGTGGGGATGAATTCGTGATTCTCTGCGAGGACCTCGGCAGTATCGGCGAAGCCGAAAAGCTGGCGACCCGGGTCGTGGCAGCAACCACCGAGCCCTGGGATATTCAGGGCGAGGTCACTCTTGTCGATGTGAGCGTCGGGTTTACCGTTACAGACTCTGCCAGTGCCGACCCCTCAGTATTGCTCGGTGATGCCGACGCCGCCATGTACCTTGCAAAGAACGTGCCGGGCTCCGCTTCGGTGTTGGCACCAACCCGCGAAGAGAGACCCACCTCGCACACGGATCCCGGCGGCACGACGACGAAGGCGTAGTCGCTTGGGTCTCGCTCAGCGCTTTCGGTCGGCGCTTTCGGTCGGCGGGGGCACCATCACGGGATCGTCGAAAGCGAACCAAGCCTTTATGCCGTCGGGCGAGCTTCCATGACGATGCGTGTTGCCGTAACGACATAGCCTGCGCGTTCAAAGGCGTCCGCCATCGGCGCATTCGTTGTATCGGTTGTGCCGGTGATGCGCGGTGCCCCGTTGTCGCTGTGCATGATCGTGATCTCTGCGAGCAGGTCATCGACGAACCCCCGCCCGCGGTGTTCCGGTGCGACTCCGAGGTAGCTCACGCTCGCGTCATAAGCGCTCCGTGACGGGATGATGAAGCCCACCCGAGCCCCGTTCGGTTCAGTAGCGATTCTCCACATAGCTCTGTCTCCTGGAAGGCTCAGATAGAACTCCAGGTCATCCATGGCCTGCGCCTCTGGGCCCATGTCTGCGATGTCTGCCAGCGTGTGAACGTCGAGACTGCCCGTCGCAACACTGCGGAACGCATCCAGGAATTCCGCGTCGTCAGCGGGCCCGAAGACCAACCGATTCTTTCGCCCCGGCACCGGCGACTCGGGCGTCCAGGCAAAATTCAGTCGCTCTATCGACTCGTTGAGGCCCGCCGTGACGGCTGCCTCGCGCCGCCACGCCACCGCTGCCACCGTGTCTGGGTTCGCCCGCCAGCCCGGCGAGATATCCATGATGAAATCTGGAAGACGAACCATTCCGCCGGCATGAAACGCGTGATGCCCAGCGGCAATGAGGTCACCGGCGAGCGTTTCTGGGTCAGCAATTGATGGACCAACCCACAGGCAGTCCAGCGTCAGTGGATGATCAGAAGTCGGTTGACCCCACCACAGGGCTCGGGCGTGGAGCAGACCCTCGACCTCGTAGATCCAGCTCCATTCACGCCGGTACTGATTGAGATCGAGGTCACGACGGTAACGCTCGGCCTCGATGATGCCGACGGGATCCGACGCACGCGCAGAAAGCAGCAGGTCGAGGTCAGAAGAAGTTGCAGGTCGAAACATAGGGTAAAGCCTCCAAATGTGGGGCATCCCGCAAGCCGACACCGCCCGTTAGTGGAGAGGTTGTTCCCGGCTAGCAGAGACGCCCGATGTTGTGTAAGTCACGCTGCGCCTCCGATCATGTTCGAGTTGACTCTCACTACTATAAGGAACCCTCGGGACTGGCGCCATGTCGGCAAAGGTGCGGAGACGGATCCCCCTCCAGACGTGAATGACCATGGCGTCTCGATACCATCAAGTCATGTCGGCACTTACGCTGGATAGCTTGGTAGCCCGTGAACACGAGGCGTGGCGATCACTGTGCGAGAGCCGGGGCGGCACCTTCTACGGCGCGACGATGTCGGCCGACGCGGTGATGATTCTGGTCAACGGAATCGCCCTCATGACCAGCACTTATCGCCTCATGGGTGATGAGCCGAAGCTCGCCCTCTACCAGCGAACGACTATTACCCACTGACGGATCGGCAACTGAGGGATCGGCAACTGAACGCCCGAAATAGAACCCTCGGCGATGGCTACCTGGTTCCTGGTCCTAATGTTTTTGCAGCCTCGTTGATGAGGTCTCGGATTGCGTCGACGAATTCGTCGAAGTTCGATACCTATTTCTAGGTAGTGACTCTCTATGTAAGCGGAGGCGAAGGCCCGCTTGTGCGCCAAGGTGATATCGACGAAATGGATGCGTTTTTCAACGCCGGGTATATCGCGGCAGTAGTCGCGGAACGCGCCGATCTTGCCGAGGTCTTGCTCATTAAGCGCGTTTTTCGCAATCATCGGATCGTTGGTGTGTTCCCCAACCCGGCAGCGCTGTTACGCCTGGCGGGTTCAGTCCTGATCGAGCAACATGACGAATGGGAAGCTGGTAATCTCCGCTACGTTTCCGAAGCATCCATGTTTGAACTGACGGTCATGAACGCGACCACTGACACGCCCGAGGAGGTGAATTGCCTGCCCGAATTCAGCGCCGCGGGAACCGAAACCACTGACCTGCACGATGTCGAGATAGGTCCGCCACCCATCGGAATTTGCCCCTCGCAGGGCTCGGGTTTTGTGCGAGTGACGAGCGCATCTGTATAAACTGCAACTGACTCAGCGTGGTGTCGGCGATCCTGACACGTGCTTTCATACGAGAAAGATGACCTCTTGATCAAGTATTTGATACGCCGCTTCGCCGGCTGGATGCTCATGATCGTGGTTGCGACAAATTTGACCTACTTTTTGGCATGGGGCTTTCTTGACCCGCGTAACAACTACGTTGGACGTCGCCCACCGCTGTCGGAGGATCAGATAGTTCAGCTGCTCCAACCACGAAACCTCAGCGATACCATTCCGCTCCTCGAGCGTTGGTGGAATTGGTTTTCGGGCATCATTTTCCGCTGGGACTGGGGAGTGAGCCCGGTCGGGCAGTCGGTGAATGAGCAGGTGGCGTATCGAATGTGGGTGAGCGCCGAGCTCGTTCTTGGTGCCACGATCCTCGCCACCATCTTGGGCGTGACCCTCGGCGTGTATACCGCGTCCAGACAGTACAAGCTTGCCGACCGCATTGGTCAGGCGACCTCGATCGTCACGATGAACATCAATATTGTCGTCGCGGCTCTCGGTATCGTGCTGCTGGCGATCGGCTTCAACAAAATGGTCGGAACGACGGTGTTCTTCGTCACCGGCTCAGCGAGTCCGGATGTTACGGGGTTCTTCCCCATCATCATCGATGCTCTGCAGCATCTAATTTTACCGACCATCGCCCTCGTGATCATTGGTTACGCAGGCACCCATTTCCTTCAGCGTTCGCTGCTGCTCGACAACATCAACGCCGATTATGTGCGTACCGCCCGCGCTAAGGGCCTGACGAAGGCGCAAGCCATTCGCAAGCACGCGCTGCGCACCTCGCTCATTCCGGTCGCAACACAGGTGGCCTTCACAATCCCCACCGTCTTTATGGGCGCAATTCTCACCGAGTCGATCTTCGGGTGGAATGGCATGGGCCGCTATTTTCTCGACACCATTGCAAAGAATGACATTCATGGAACCGTCGCGATTGCCGCTTTTGGAGCGGTTCTCACTGCCATCGGCGCGCTGCTCGCCGACATCGCCGTCGTTGTCCTCGATCCGAGAGTGCGGGTGAGCTGAGATGCCCAGAACTTCAATCCAACCGGCCGTTGGGCCAGAAACCACCGCTCTTCGACTTCCCAGAAAACGGATGTCGAAGTGGGAACTCTACTCCAAGCGTTTTCGGCGCAATCGTCCGGCCGTCGTGGGCTTGGTTATCTTCGCCGCACTCGTGCTGTTCGCGGTCGTTGCGCCCCTGATAGCGCGCTACGACCACATCGAGCTCGACTTTCTCAACCTCGGTGAGCCGCCGAGCGGCGAACACTGGTTTGGTACCACTAGCGCGGGCAACGACACCTTTGCCCAGGTGGCGATCGGCCTACAACGATCCCTCATGATCGCCGTCGCAGTCTCGGTGGGAACCACCGTGATCTCTGCGGTGGTTGGCACGGCGGCCGCATACTTCAGTGGCACGTTCGAGCGGCTCACACTGCTGCTCATTCACTTTCTTATGGTCGTGCCCACATTCCTGCTTCTCGCGATGTTCTCCAACGACTCAGGTGGAGACTGGCGCATTATTTCGCTCATCATGATCCTCATCGGTTGGTTCTTCCCTGCCCGCGTGATCTGGACGATGGCGCTCTCGATTCGTGAACGTGAGTATGTGCACGCCGCCCGCTACATGGGTGTACCTGGAATGAAGATCGTGCTGCGCCACATGCTGCCCAACATCGGTTCGCTTCTGGTGATCAACTTCACACTCGGTGTGGTTGCCGCGGTGATGATCGAGACGGGCCTTTCGTTCCTCGGCTTTGGTGTCAAAATTCCGGATGTCTCGCTCGGTTCACTGATTGGCTCTGGTGCGAACACGATCACCAGTGCCCCGTGGTTGTTCTATTTTCCTGCTGCCGCGCTCACGCTATTGACGGTCTCGATGGCCCTGATCGCTGACGGCCTGCGGGACGCTCTCGACCCAACTTCGGCGGCGGGAGGCCGCGCATGACCGCCCCACTACTCTCCGTTCGCGACCTCAAGGTCAGCTTCCCCACGGAATCGGGCACCGTGCATGCTGTGCGCGGTGTCTCGTTCGACCTCGAGGCTGGTCGCACACTCGGCATTGTCGGCGAGTCTGGCTCAGGCAAATCCGTCACGTCGTTGGCGATCATGGGGCTGTTAGTCGAGAACGTCAAGGTCTCTGGATCGATCATCTTCGATGGCGAGGAGCTACTCGGCCAGTCTGACAAGCAGCTCTCCGCTATTCGTGGCAACGGTTTGGTGATGATCTTTCAAGACCCGTTGTCGTCGCTCACCCCAGTCTTCAGCGTTGGTGCCCAGCTCATTGAAGCGCTCACCGTCCATCGCAAACTCTCGAAGCGTGCAGCGCGCGCTCGTGCGATCGAACTACTCGAGACCGTGGGGATTCCTGATCCTGAACGCCGCATGAAATCTTTTCCCCACGAGTTCTCTGGCGGGATGCGCCAGCGAGTAGTGATCGCGATTGCGATGGCCAATAAACCGAAACTCATCATCGCCGATGAGCCGACAACCGCCCTCGATGTGACGATTCAGGCCCAGATTCTCGACCTGATCGCCAAAGCCCGGAGGGAGACCGGTGCCGCCGTCATCATGATCACTCACGACATGGGGGTCGTCGCTAAGACGGCGGACGATGTGCTGGTGATGTACGCGGGCAAGCCGGTCGAGAAGGCTCCCGTGCACGAGCTCTTCCACCGCACGCGGATGCCGTACTCCATTGGCCTACTTGGTGCGATCCCCCGGGTCGACAAGTCCGGGAAGCAACCCCTCGTGCCGGTCAAGGGAAACCCACCGCTGTTGATCAACCTTCCGGATGCGTGCCCATTCGCACCACGCTGTCCGATCGCTATCGCCACCTGTCACACGCGCGAACCCGATCTCGTGGTCGTTGGCAATGGAGAGGTGGGCGAACACCGCGCGGCCTGCATCCGGTCACACGAAATTACCGACGATGGTCTCATCAATGGGCACCCGGTGTTTCCGCTGCCAGACATCCCTGAGAGCTCGCTCGCGGGTATTCCCCGCGAGAATCGGCCGGTGACCCTCGAAGTACGCAATCTGACCAAAACCTTTCCACTGATGAAGGGGGCTTTCCTCAAGCGCAAGTTGGGGGAGGTCCATGCGATCCGCGGAATATCGTTTGACATCCGGGAAGGCGAGACGTTAGCCATCGTCGGCGAATCGGGTTGTGGCAAGACCACGACGCTGCTGCAAATCATGGATCTCGTCGAACAGGTTGACGGCGACATCCTGATTAGTGGAACGAGTGTCGCCGATGTGCGTGGCGCTCACGCCGAGCGGACGCTGCGGCGTGACATCCAGATCGTGTTCCAAGACCCGATGGGTGCTCTCGACCCGCGCATGACGGTGGCCGATATCATCGCCGAGCCGTTGCGTGCAATCGGGACCAGGAAAATTGAAAGCGAAACACGTGTCGATGAGTTGATGGACCTGGTCGGCCTCGACCCATCGCACAGCAACCGTTTTCCGTCCGCATTCTCGGGAGGACAACGCCAACGCATCGGTATTGCCCGAGCCTTGGCTACCAACCCCAAGGTTATAGTGCTTGATGAACCGGTCTCGGCTCTCGACGTCTCCATCCAGGCTGGCGTGATCAACCTGCTCGATGAGCTCAAGGCGAAGCTTGGCCTGTCTTACCTTTTCGTGGCACACGACCTCTCTGTCGTTCGGCACATCGCCGATCGAGTGGCCGTCATGTATCTTGGCGCTTTCGTTGAGCATGGCAGCGTTGACGAAATATTCAAGAATCCCCAGCATCCCTACACGCAGGCTTTGCTCTCTGCGATTCCGATCCCGGATCCGGACATCGAGCGCACCCGGGAACGCATCGTGCTCACCGGTGATCTGGCAAGCGTCACCGATCAGGTCGATGGTTGCTCCTTTGCCAGCAGGTGCCAGCTCTTTAAGGTTCTGCCGCCCGAGGATCAGGCCCGTTGTCTCGGCGAAGTGCCGCCCTTGGCCGGGCCAGAGGGTGCCCATCGCAACGCATGTCACTTCAGGTAGAACGTATCGGCTCAGTAACTATTACCCCCACTCGGGGGGCAAGGTTCAATTCCACAGTTAGTCTTCCCACATCCAAACCCACAAAGTAAGGAACGGAATGAACCAGCACAACAAGCTGCTTGGAATTATCGCACTCGGCGGTGCTCTCACCCTCGTTATCAGCGGTTGCACCGCGGGCAATGACCCCGGCAGTAGTGGCGAAGGCGCCATTGCTGTCTCGGCCGCCGACTACAATCCCCAACCGCGCGAGAACCTTCGGCAAGGTGGCGAGGTGGTCTTCCCGATCACGGAGATCACCCCGCAGATGAACCCCCTCAACGGCGACGCGAGCGCAGATACTTCGCGCCTCGCTACGTGGTACACCCCGCAGATTCTCCTCATGGAAGAGGATGGAACGCCCTACAAGAACGATGCATACCTCGATAACTGGGAGTTCGGAACCGCCGACGGCAAGACCTTCGTAAACTTCACAATTAACGACAAGGCAGTATGGAACGATGGAGCGCCCATCGACTGGACGGCGTTCGAGGCGACTTGGATCGCCAACCGCTCCTACGAAGAGGGTTACAGTCCCAACGCTACCGATGGTTACAAGGAGATCGCGTCGGTCACTAAGGGCGAGACAGATAAGCAGGTCGTCGTCACATTCAAGGGTGAATTCGCGTGGCCCCAGATGCTCTTCACCACGGTGCTCAACCCCCACGTGAACACGCCCGAGATCTTCAACGAGGGGTTCATTGAGAACCCGCATGCTGAGTGGGGCGCGGGGCCCTACAAGCTCAGTAACTACGACATCAATGGTGGAACCGTGGTGTTTGAGCCAAACGAAAATTGGTGGGGCGAGAAACCACTGCTCGACAAGGTGACCTTCCGTCAGCTGGACCGCGCAGCATCGATCAACGCTTTCAAGAATGGCGAGATCGACATGGCGAGCACCAATACCAAGGACCGCCTCGAGCAGGTTAAGGATATGAAGGGAGTCGTAACATACCGGGCTCAGCAGACAGCCAACACGCTTCTGCAGGTTGATGCCGACAAGCCGCAGTTCAAGGACATCAATGTTCGCAAAGCATTCTTCATGGCGATTGACGTGGAGCAGCAGAAGAAGGTCGTCTGGAACGGGCTGAACTATGAAGAGGATCCCGCTGGTTCGTTCACGCTTTACTCCTTCCAGCCCGGCTACAGTGACTCTCTCAAGGAGGCCGGTTATAAGTTTGACCTCGACGGTGCAAAGGCACTGCTTGACGACGCCGGTTGGACTGAGAGCGCAGATGGAATTCGCGCGAAGGATGGCGTCACACTTGCGGTGACCTACCCCATCTTCAGCGACGACCCCGTGCAGGAGGCTAGCGCCAAGGCTATGCAGCAGCAGCTGAAGGCCGCCGGTTTTGATGTCACGATCGACACGCGTTCGCCTCAGGACTTCTCAACCGACTACACCACAAAGAACTGGGACATTTTCTCACTACGCTTCACCGCCTCTGACTCCTTCGGTGCGGCTTGGTTCTGCCAGCTGTACTGCTCCGACAGTGGGCTGAACCTCTCGGGAACGGGAACCCCTGAGATCGACAAGAAGATCCACGAGCAGCTCGAAACGATCTCTGACCCCAAGGCTCAGACCACCGAGGCGATGAAGCTCGAGGCCGAGATCTTCGCCGAGACCTGGGGCATCTTCCCGATGTACAACGGACCAGAAATCTGGACCGCCAAGGAAGGGCTCGCAAACCTTACGCCCGAGCCCTACGTTGGTCTTGACCTCTTCGGCGTGCAGCCCGTCGAGAACATGGGTTGGGAGAAGTAGGGTCTGACCTTCTTTAGAAAACAGGGCGGGTCGGGTGCTTCGGCATCCGGTCCGCCCTGTTCTCGTGGAGGGCTGACCATCGCCGAACCGAACCGGGCAGAATAACTAAGCGGTTCGTGTTGGGCGAGGCGTCACGATTACGTTGCCGGTCGCTAACTTTTGAGGCTCCCGAGAAGGCGCGTTCTTACCGAGTGCCCGGAGGCGGAACCAGTTGCATGTCTCCATCTTGTGTCAATTCATCTTGCTGGCCATTTTCAGGATGCTCACGCCTGGTCGCGGCGGAACGGGAAGGTGCCTGCAAAGGTGAAGATTCCAGGTTGCCAGCATGTCCGCGGCGTCGCAGTCATAAATCACGTAGAAAGCTCCAACGCATGGTTGGGCACGCAGTACCGTCCCCAACGCATCAGTGACCGAGATGTCGTGCGGCGCCTTTTTTATCAGACTCGGTACGTCAGGCGCGAATATCAGGTCGGTGTTCGTTTCGTCGTACCAGCCGATGCCGCTTTCCACCGAGAATCGGTTCGAGGCTGCAGCGTGCGGCGGATAGTCCCGCTTGACAGCATTAGCGACTTCGTCATCGGGAACTCCTGATGCTGTCCAGATTGACAGCATTCCAGGCGTCCGTCGTGTTCGATCGGGCGAAAGCTGCGCGTCAAGCGGTCCGTGACAGTCCGGCCTGCTTTGGGACGGCGTCAGTGTGATGGTCAGCTGGAAGTCATCACCGTCATCCGTGTCTCCAAGAAGTGGAACCCCACTCACCGTCGCATTCATCACGTACCACCCGGCGGGTAGCCGCAGGCGACGATGTCTAGCCGATTGAGCGTCCCAGTGATATAGGTCGCCCATGCGGGCTAATGTCACCTCGCCAGTGGACAGGTACAACGCCCAACAGCGATTAGGTCCTTCGGCACCGTGTTCTGCGTTGGTCTGCATGGTCACTGAGTAGTTGCCATCCTGCTCAACTGTCATTGGGATAGCGATTCCCGCGTCTACGACCTCATCACCGGCAGCGGAAGTGGCGAACGCCGTCGCGAGGTCCACCGTGCCCCTGAAAACCTGGGCGAGGCGAACGGCATCCATCAATACGAAGCCACCCAGCTCGGAAAATAAACCCGTAAACGTCTCACGCACGACTTCAAAGACTAGTCGCTCGAGCCCGGAACACGAAGCCCGGAACACGAAGCCCGGAACACGAAGCCCGGAACGACAGTACAGGAACGAGTTTTATCACGAGTCGAACGCGTCAATGTTGAGTCAGAAGGGGGCGATCAGCGGACGGTATTTCATACCGTCTTGGGCGATCGATCGTCGCGCTATTTGACTCGAACGGCTGCCCGGAAGCGGAACGTGCTGCGAGACGCCACACCTTTCCGAAAGGGATCGGTCAGCGCAGCAAAGTGCCCAGTAACGTCACAAGCAGCAGTCGGTGACAAACCTGTCTTCGCATACATCGCCAGCCTGCCGCTGCCGCAGCGCGGTATCGCCGCAGCGGTCGATGCGCTGGCCGCCGCAACGCTGCCGAACTCCAGCAGTCCGTGAAGTGGGACATGTCCTACTACGGGGTCGGTGACGGCTGGTGTTTCGAGGGCGACTCCTGCAGTCGGTATCCGGCCCCAGAGACGGTGGTAATAAGGTCAGGCGATCCGAGTGCTTTGCGAAGGGTGGACATTGTTACCCGTGGTGCGCTGGTGAAAGGGTCAGCGTTTTCATCCCACGCCTTCTCCAGCAACGTCTCGGCACTGACGACGCCGCCACCCGCCTGCATCAGAAGCTGAAGAACGGCGAACTGTTTGCGGGTGAGCTTGAGATAGCGACCGGCACGATAGGCCTCCTGGCGGAAGGGGTCAAGCCGCACGTCGGCGAATTCGAGAACGGGTGCGGATGCCGCGGCGGGTCGCCGAGCGAGGGCATGCAGCCGCACGATGAGTTCTTCGAGCGCAAACGGTTTCGTGAGGTAGTCATCGGCGCCGAGCTCAAAACCATTGACCTTATCCTGCAGTCGAGCCGCCGCCGTCAACATCAACACCCGCACCGTCGGGTGGTCGCGCGAAACGATCGCGCACACATCGTCGCCATGGGTTCCAGGGATGTCTCTGTCGAGCACGATCACGTCGTAATCGTTGACCGTGACGCGTTCGAGCGCGTCATCTCCGTCGAACGCGATGTCCGCGGCGATCGACACCTGGCTTAGCCCGGCTTGTAACGCCTCGGCGAGGAAGACCTCGTCTTCGACGATCAGTACGCGCATGGTCGTCTCCTCTGGGTCGTCCGCGGAATCTCAGTTTAGGTCGCGACATGTTGCAGAAATGTTTAGTCCCGACGCAACGTTGCCGCAACACCTGTACTGATGAAGTTGTTCCTTACCACCGGTTCATCCGGCGGCTCTCGGAAGGACATCATGGATCACCACACTCGCCGCACACGCACACACGGACTGCGCAGAACCCTTGCCGTTGTTGGCCTTGTCGTCACGCTTGGCCTCGGCGTGGCTGCGTGCGCTGCTGCCAAGAGCGGCGTCGACCTGCCCGCCATCATTAACGATCTTTCCTCCCCATCGAACAGCAGCACTGAATCCGCTGAAGAGGGATATATCCCCGACGGTGAGTCGGTATCTATTTTCGACGAGCACCTGCCTGCCGTCGCCAACCTCGACCCAGAATTGCGTGCGGCCGTTCAAGCAGCCACAGAAGCGGCGGGCGAAGACGGGGTGGAGATGGTTGTCTCCTCCGGGTGGAGAAGCGTGGCGTACCAGCAGGGACTCCTCGATGACGCGGTTGTGAAGTACGGCAGTCTCGAAGAGGCACTCAAATGGGTGAGTACGCCAGAGGTTTCCTCCCACGTCACCGGGCACGCGGTAGACATCGGCTACACCGACGCCGACAGTTGGCTTCAGCAGCACGGCACCGACTACGGGCTATGCCAAACCTATGGCAACGAAATGTGGCATTTCGAGCTCGCAATTGACCCCGGCGGCACCTGCCCTACGCCAAAAAGCAATGCCGTCGGATGACACTTTCCCTCCACGTCACGCAAGCGACACATCGCAATTCCGGGCGTTTTTAGTGATTGACGGCGGGTAGCTCGACCATCACAATAACCCCTCCGCCGCCGCGCGGCGCGATGTGGAGGGAACCGCCGTGCACTTCGGCAATGCGCTGAACCAGCGCTAGGCCAAGACCATGACCTTTCTGCCCGGTCGCTATCCTCCCCGTGCCGCGAAGAAACGGTTCGGCGAGTCGGGAGACGGTATCGGCATCGACGGCGCTGCCAGAGGTTTCGACGCGCAAGGTGGCCACCTGTCGCCGGCGGTCTGAGCTTGTCGTGAAGATGGCACTGCCCGGGTTGCCGCTGTGCCGGATAGCGTTCTGCACAAGGTTGACGACGAGTTGGTGAAGGAGTGCCACGTCAGCGATCACGGTCACGGCCTCGAGCTGCGCCGTGATGGCGACGTTGTGTTCAACGGCCTCGATGGCGTTCTCCTCGATTGCCGTGACCACAATGCTGTCTAACGCAACGGGCTGGGCGACGGCCCCAACCTCGTTCGCGTCGGCGAGGCGAAGCAACGACTCTGTGAGCGCAACTGCTCTGTTGTTGGTTATCTGGAGTCGCTCGAGAAGGGCGGGGTAGTCCTGCCCGTGCGGATTCCGCAACGCGACCTCTAATAGTGTTGCCGTCACGGCCAGCGGGGTGCGCAGTTCATGGGAGGCGTTGGCGGCGAACCGTTCCTGCACCTCGAACGCGGCCTGCTGCCGGTCGAGCATCTCGTCAAACAGGTCCGCAAGATCAGCAAGTTCATTCTTGCGACCCGGCATGTGGATGCGATGGTCGAGTGATCCGTCGCGAACCAAGCGCGCGGTCGCGGTAATGCGAGTGAGGGGCTTGAGCATACGCCCGGCAAGAATCCATCCGCCCCCGAGCCCCAGTACGGACAGCGCCGACAGTGCCCACACCGTGTACTTCACGTACACCTTGAGCAGATCCGACCGGCCCGGGACGTATCCTCCGTCTTCCAGCTGGAGGTAGCCGCCCGGGATAAAACGCAGAACCAGGAACCCCACCACGAAGAAGGCGATGCCGACCACGACGACGAAGATGGCGTAGCTCAGGGTCAGCTGAACCCTGACGGACAGCCCAGCACGGCGGCGACCTGAGCGCCCCACAAAAGACGGCTCCTTTTTCATGGGCGCTCGGCTTTACCTTTGACGGCGTCGTTCTTTTCGAATGGTGAACCCATGGTCATTTCCTTCGTGGACGGGGAGGTGTTCCAGTCTAGGCAGCGCAATGTTGCGAAAATATTTGCTCAATCCGCAACATCGCTGCAACACCCGCTCTGGTGAAGTTGGACTCAACACCAACCTTATGGAGACACACATGTTGACACTCATTCACTCGCAGCAGACCAACCGCACCGGCGGCCGTCACCACTGGCGTGTGACACTGCTCGCAGCACCCCTACTGCTGCTTGCTCTCGCCGGATGCAGCTCAAGCGGTGCAGCTCCCGTCTCACCGACTCCTGGTGGCGCTGCCGACCAACCCACAACACAAGCCGAGTTTTCCGCAGCGCGCGACGCCTACGACCTCAAACTGGCCCAGTGCTTCCGCGATATGGGACTGGATGTCAAGGACCCGAAGCCCGGTGAAGGCATCACCGAATACAGCCCCGAAATCCAAGCGGCATTCCCGAAGTGCTCCACAGAAATCGGTGACCCCCCCTCGAATAAAGGACTGACGATCGATGCCGAGCAGCTTGCGAAACTCCTCGTCCAGGCCAACTGCCTACGCGACTTGGGTTACGACATCAAGGAACCCACCTCGAAAGACGCTGGGTTTATCCCAGCCGAAGTCACCGATAAGGACCTCGAAACGTGTGCGAAAGAGTCCGGCGCGTAGAGCCACAACAGCGCAATGTTGCGAAAATATTTGCTCAATCCGCAACGTCGCTGCAACACCCGCCCTGATGAAGTTGGACTCAACACCAACCTTATGGAGACACACATGATGACATTCACTCACTCGCAGCAGACCAACCGCACCGGCGGCCGACACAACTGGCGCGTCACGCTGCTCGCAGCACCCCTTCTGCTGCTCGCTCTCGCCGGATGCAGCTCAAGCGGTGCAGCTCCCGTCTCGCCGGCTCCTGGTAGTAGTAGCAGTAGCGGCGGCGCTGGCCAACCCACAACAGAAGCCGAGTTTTCCGCAGCGCGCGACGCCTACGACCTCAAACTGGCCCAGTGCTTCCGCGACCTGGGACTGGATGTTGCGGACCCGAAGCCGGGTGAAGGCATCACCGATGACAACCCCGAAATCCAGGCGGCATACCCGGAGTGCTCCGCGAAAATCGGTGATCCTCCCTCGAATAAAGGACTGACGATTGACTCTGAGATGCTCGCGAAACTCCTCGTCCGGGCCAACTGCCTGCGCGACTTGGGCTACGACATTAAGGAACCTACTTCAACAGACCCGGGATTTATCGGAGCTGAAGTAGGGCCGAAGGACTTCGAAACCTGTTCGAAAAAGTCCGGCGTGTAGAGCAACAACCAGCCCACCGTCCTCACCCCTCGTACTGATAGTTAGGAAAACGTCGATATGACCGACTCCACGCCCATCGCCGTGTCTCGCCCACCTTCCGACGAGGGTGCCGTGGCTCAGGCACAACCGCCTCGCCGCCGCGGACGTACCATCGTTATCGTTGCCCTCGCCGTTGCCGTTCTCATGGTGGTTGTGCTGGCAGTGACGGTCATTCCAGGGATCGCCGCACCCCCATCAGTGGCTGCGTCGGCAGCACCCCTTTCCACTGTTCCGGTCACCACCGGCAATATGGTCTCGGTCACGAACGCCCAGGCCACATTGCACTACTCCCAGGAACGCCCGTTGGTCGCAGCGTCGAGCGGCGTGGTGACAGCTTTGCCTGCAGCGAAGGAGGTAATCGTGCCCGGCGCCACCCTGTATCGACTCAACAACCAGCCCGTCATTTTGCTTCGCGGGTCGCTTCCGGCGTGGCGCACCCTGGAGAGGGGTGTGTCACCAGGGGAGGATGTGCGTCAGCTCGAAGAAAACCTCTCCGCGCTTGGATTATTCCGAGGCGACGTCGACACCACATTTACCCGATTGACCGCGGATGCCATCACCGCGTGGCAGGAGAGCCTCGGGCTGGAGCGCACGGGAAGGGTCGAACCTTCCGCCATTCTGTTCGCCGATCACGACCTTCGGGTCATGAGTGTCACCGTCGAGGTCGGAATCGAAGCCGCCCCGGGTACGGAGCTGTACCGGGTATCAGCCACCACCAAATTCGTTGATCTCGACCTGAAGCTGGGTGACCAGCACCTCGCGGTTGTGGGCAACGAGGTCGGCATCGTCCTGCCAGACGGCACCTCCACCACGGGCACTATTGCGACCGTCGGAGAACCGCTCGAACGCGAAAGTAACACTGGCGCGGCTGGGGGTGGCGCGACGTCGGCCGGAACTTTCGTTGTGCCGGTGACAGTGACACTCACCGACCAGGCTGCAGTTGCCGCATTCTCCCGGGCAAGCGTGACCGTGCAATTCGCGAGCACGCTAGCAGAGGGAGTGCTCACCGTTCCGGTTGAAGCACTCATCGCCACGGACGCGACCACCTTCGCGGTGGAAACGACAACCAAAGGGGGCGAAGGGGTAGTCCACAGGATTCCTGTCACGATCGGCGCTTTTGCGTCCGGTCGCGTGCAGATTTCGGGAAAAGGCATCCGCGAAGGACTGCCCGTTGTGGTGCCCGCATCGTGACCGCCATCATCCGGCTCGAGAATATCACCCGAACCTTTGGTTCGCCTCCAGTAAACGCTCTGGCCGGCATCAATCTCACCATCGAACGCGGTGAGATCGCCGCGATCGTCGGACCAAGCGGCTCGGGCAAATCCACCCTGCTCAACGTCATTGGAACACTCGACCGCCCCAGTTCAGGCGATGCCTACATCGATGGAGCCAACGTGAAACACCTCTCTGACTCCGACCTGTCGGCGCTGCGCGCCCACCGCATCGGTTTCGTCTTCCAACAGTTCCACCTGCGTGACGGCATCGACGCGGTAGATAACGTCGCCGACGGTCTGCTCTACACCGGCATCCCGCGACGGGAGCGCCGCAACCGCGCGCGGCGTGCACTCGAGCGGGTGGGCTTGGGGCACCGACTCGACCATGCACCCGGCCAGCTCTCCGGTGGTGAGCGGCAGCGTGTGGCTATCGCGCGTGCGGTTGTCGGCGACCCGCCGCTCCTGCTCGCCGACGAGCCCACCGGCAACCTTGATTCGACCTCGGGAGAAAGTATCGTTCGTCTGCTCCACGAACTCAACGCTGAGGGAACCACCGTCGTTGTCATTACCCACGACGGAGCTTTGGCGGAGCGCCTTCCGCGGCGTGTGTCTATCACTGACGGAAAAATTGTGGCCGACACGGCCGTTCGACAGGAGGTCACAGCATGATCCGCAGGCCATCTCAATCGGCGAAGGCTGAGGCTCCCCAAGCCGATCTTCCGCCGCGCTCTCGACTTCGTGCCGGAGACCTTGCCTATGTCGGGTCGACGGGCCTTCGCGCACGTCCGATGCGCGCCGTGCTCTCCGCACTCGGGGTCGCGATTGGCATCGCTGCGATGGTCGCGGTGGTCGGGATCTCCTCCTCGAGCCGTGAGCGGCTTGACTCCCAACTCGCGGAGCTGGGAACCAACCTGCTCACCGTGTCAGTGGCGGATCCGTCAGGTGCAACCCCCCCACTGCCGCTGCCCGCAGACGCGTCTGCGCGGGCGGAACGAATTCACGGGGTCACCGCAGCCAGTGCCACCGCAGACTTGCCGGATGTGCACGTATACCGAAATTCTCTCGTCGACGCCGGGCGCACCGGCGGGCTGACCGTCGTCGCGAGTGAGCTCAATTTGCTTTCGGTGGTTGGTGCCAAATTGCGCACCGGGGAGTGGCTGAACCCCGCCACTGCGACCCTTCCGACCACGGTATTAGGTTCTACCGCCGCAGACCGACTTGGCGTGCGGGCGCCCGGCACCCAGGTCTGGCTCGACGGGCGCAACACCACCGTGGTCGGCATCCTTGAGCCGGTTGCACTTGCGGAAGAGTTGAACATCAGTGCGCTCGTCGGCATGCCCATTGCCGTGGCCGAGTACGGCTACGTCAAGAACCCGACCCAGGTATACGAGCGGTCGACCGACGACACGGTGCTCACGGTGCGGGACCTGTTGCCGGCATCCCTCCAACCGCAATCGCCTAGGGACGCTGTCGTTTCCCGCCCCTCCGATGCGCTCATCGCGCGGGCCGCCGTCGACGAGGTATTCACAGGGCTACTGCTCGCGCTCGGGTCGATCTCGTTGCTCGTCGGTGGCATTGGTGTCGCCAACACGATGATCATCTCGGTGCTGGAACGCCGCCGCGAGATCGGCCTGCGACGAGCGATCGGTGCCACCCGACACCACATTCGCCTGCAATTCCTCACCGAAGCGGTGATCTTGTCGGCCATGGGCGGACTGGCGGGGGCGGGACTCGGCGCGGCGGTCACGGCAGCCATTGCCACCGGTAATGGCTGGATACCCGTCATACCCGTCTGGATCCTGATCGGCGGTGTACTCGCAACGATCGCCATCGGGGCGATCGCCGGGCTGTACCCCGCGGTGCGCGCGGCCCGCACTCCACCGTCTGTCGCCCTGAGTTCGTAGCGACACTCGTCACCAGCGATCCAACCGAGTTTCAGAGGAGTCGACCATGTCCAACATTGACCCAAGCGCAATCGAATTACCACCTACCCAACCCCTCGATATGACTGCCCTCATCGTTGACCTCCTGAGAGAAGACCCGGCCCGTTCTGGATAAAGAATGGTTGGCGCTGTGAGCGCGCCGCGCTCGCAAGCGGAACGTGCTGCGAGACGCCACACAAGTCCGAAAGGGGATCGTTAGGCGGGCGCCCGCCGGTGCCTTTGCAGCGCGCGAAGGGCCTTACGGGTCACGGCCACGAACTTGCATTTCACGTCTTCCTCCACATCTCTAGGTGGTACACCATCGAGTACTAGTTGAAGGATTCGATTATGTCGGCAATAACCGCGACCGAAGCACGCGAGAGCTTTTTCGGACTCATCCAGCAGGTCAACGATGACCACACCGCTGTCGAGGCCGCCTCCCGGCACGGGCCCATTCGGACACTTCATCTACACGTCCGTCTAGGACACTGCCCTCCATGGGCTTCCCCACGACTACACACTTGCCGACGGTGATCTGCTCACTCTCCTCTGAGCTTCGGTCAGCGAGCTCCCTGGGCGAGAACGCCCGAGATGAGTAATTGCACAAGAGCAGCGGCCTCATACCGGGCGGCGCCCGCTGCGCCGATGCAGAGGTTCCCGATGCCTTTGAGCACGTTGTACGCATCGATCGGCGGAGTTGTTGCGTCAATGGGCTCCCGCGCTGCTTCGAGGAGCGTGCCGCATACGGGGACGAGGCGGTCAATGAAGTAGGCATGCAGGGTGTCGGACCCCGCACTCACGCCCTGAAGCGCACCAGCGAGCCCATGCTTGGTGACCAGGAAATCCACGAACAAGGCCGCCCACGCCCGCAGGGCCGCCTCGGGCGTCGTGCTTTCCGCAAGAAGGCGTGGGCCAGCCTCCGCGCACGATTCGACCTGGTGTCGGTACACCGCAACCACAAGCTCCGATCGCGTCGGGAAGTGACGGTAGATGGTTCCCATGCCGACGCCGGCTTTCGCTGCGATCTCCCGCACCGGAGCATCGACCCCGGATGCCACGAACACCGCTGCCGCGGCGTCTAGCAACGCCTGCTCGCTCCGACGCGGACGCCCCACCTGCTTGGACGGCGCAACGGGAGACTGCGCGCTCTGAGCCTCGGCCATACGCCCCTCCTAGCTAACTTGACAGCTCGTACTTGCATTACGGAGCGCTGTTCCGTAATGTTATGGAACGACGCTCCGATAGCCATTATTGCAGAGCGCAGCAGCCATTAGGAATGGAACTCACGATGAATTCACCAATCGTCGACACACTGAACGGCATCATTGGCGTCGGCACTGCGGTCGTCTCCGTTGCTCCGGTCGAATTGTCCGCTCCCGGCCGACCGGTACCGCTGGAAGTGAGAGTGTCAGCCCCGGCAACGGGTTCGAACCTCCCCGTCGTGGTGTTCTCCCACGGCAACGGGTGGAACCTTGACGGGTATGCGCCGCTGACAGCGTTCTGGGCCTCCCACGGGTTCGTCGTGATTCAGCCCACACACCTGGACTCGCGCCGGAACGGGTTCGGGTTCGATCACCCGGTGTTCTCCACGATCTGGACCGGGCGGATCACGGACCTTAAACGCATCCTTGACCAGCTCCACACCATTGAGGCCGCCGTCCCCGGCCTCGCCGGCCGCGTAGACCGCAGCCGTGTCGCCGCGACCGGACATTCCTGGGGCAGCCAGACCGCTCAGTCGCTCCTCGGCGCACGGATCTTCGATGAAGCAGGCCACGTCGGCGACAACATGTCCGAGCGCCGCGTTACCGCGGGCATCTTGTTCGCAGCAACCGGTGTCGGCGGCGATGACCTGCACCCTTTCGCGCAGGCGAATTTCCCCTTCATGCGCCCATCGTTCCACGAGCTGACCACGCCGACCCTCATCGTCGCTGGTGACCACGACCAGTCCAAGATGTCCAGCCGAGGACCTGACTGGTTCACTGACGCCTACACGCACAGCCCCGGCGCGACAGATCTCCTAACGTTCTACGGTGCCGAGCACGCGCTGGGTGGGATCGTCGGATACGAAGTCGCTGAGACCACCGACGAAAACCCCGAGCGGGTCGCCGTCATCCAGCGGATGAGCACTGCTTATCTTCGGACCGCTCTGCACGTCGATGCGAGCAGCTGGTCGGCTGCCCGCGACGCGTTTCGCGACAGCACGGATCCGATCGGCCACGTCGACAGTAAGTGAAAGACGGAGTTATGCCCCTCGCCATTCACCCCGACCACTGGCGAGGGGCCCGGCATCGAAACTCAATGAAACGCAGACGTCGCGGCTGGTGCCCGTGAACGACTGTCCACGAGACACCACGGCCGGTCGGGTGGGAAATCGGCGCGTCGCGCTGTGCGGCCCGTCTCCGAGACCTATATACCGCGAGGCACGTGAGAGGTACTGTTCTCCGATGGCATCCTTCGGTTACGCCCGAGGTCGTCGACGCGGCGCGCGGGTCCTTGCTAATCGGCCACTACGCGGTGTGAGAAATCGGCCACTTAGCTTGGCGACTCACAGAGTTCGGCCCGAAGATCGTTCGATCAGCACGACAGGAATGCTCCGATAGAGGATCGGCTACTGACACACGTTTGGAAGATTCGCCGCGAGATCGCAACCACGAGCGACAACCTCTTGCCGCGTGGCCATTTTCGTATTACATTAAACATATGAGTACAGATGAGACATTGAACGGTATGCCGATCACTGAAGCACAGATCGCCGCGTGGGCGGCGGAGGCCGAGGCCGGGTTCAACGTCAACGAGCTGAAAGAGCGCGGACGTGGTCGACCAGGACGAGGCACCGAACCATCACAGGTTGTTGCCTTGCGACTCACCCCGGATGAACTTGCTGCCATTGATGCTCGGGCTGCGCGCGAGAGCAAAACCCGGTCGGAGGCTATCCGTGAAGCATTGGCGTCGTACGTCGCGTGAAGGTGCACGATGCGGCACGCAAGCACGGCATCACACCCGAGGATGCGATTCAGGCAGCCACGTGGGCCATCTGGATCGATGATCTCGACGACGATTCACCTGCTCGTCAACTCCGACTAGGGTTCGACACGCAAGGCCGATTACTCGAGACCGTTGTGCTTGTCTTCGACAGCGGAAATGAGCTCATCATCCACGCCATGAAGGCCCGACCACAGTTACTCGAACTTCTCCCGTAGGCGTTGTGCGGCGACTTTTCCCTACCCAAGAACCTTCGCTGCCGCTGCCCGCTGCCCGATCCCATGCGGGAAGGTGCGGCTGGACGAAAGCGGGTTGCGATCGCGCTATTTCCGAAGCGTGAAACACCGCCCTGTGACCGACCCGCCTTGCGGTCATCGAGAAGGTAGGTTGAGTGCGACCATGCCGGATGGCGTAACGGCAAGAGGCAGTGAGGTTCGAATGTCGATTACAGAAGCAGTCAGCTTTCTGCGATCAGTGGCTACGCCACCATGGCCTGGTGACCGCACCTCCGGTGAAGCTTTGCTCGCCGGCCTGGGGCTCGCGCCAACGGGGCCTGCTGAGGACCAACACGACGGGTACTCCTCTTTCGGTCTGTCGGGATCCGTGGGGGCTGCCAGCAATTTCACGTTCTCCACTCATCAAGGCGAGTTTGTCTCCATTATTTTCTTCATGGCCAGCTCGCCTGCACCCAACGACCCGATCACCCGGCGCACCTACGATGCTCTTTGTGCATTGATGTCGGAAGAATCTGGCATCGGGAATCGGGTGTGGGCGGACGAAGAAACTCCGTTGCGGTGGGGCATCGGCGATCTCGATATCGAAGTGCAGCTATTCGACCGACGCGACAGCCAAGTAATGGTCTCGATCGAACACCGGGAGCGTTCTAGACGTCTCGACGAAGCCGTACTCGCAAATTCGAGCACGCGCGATCAGTGAAGGATCGGCTTGCGCGCCGGCCTGCCGTTGGTTGGCGCGCATCAGCAGCAGTCATCATGTTCTATGATTTGCTCACCGGTGAGGGCGGACACTGGGACTTTGCAGACGTCCCCACGCCACGCCTCGATCCCTTCCCGTGCGGCGAAAATGACAATCACCAATGCTGCGATGGAATCAGCCCACGCCCACCCGAGCAGGGCGTTTAGCAACAGTCCAATCAAGAGCGCGGCGGAGAGGTACGAGCAGATCAGAGTCTGCTTCGAGTCCGCGACCGCGGTCCTGGAACCCAGCTCCCTCCCGGCACGCCTCTCGGCGAGGCTAAGGAACGGCATCACAACCAAGCTCACCGCCGCAAGCACAATCCCCACTGTGCTGTGTTCTGCTTCTCGGAACCCAAACAGGGAGAGCGTCGCGTCGACGGTGACATACGCGGCAAGGGCGAAGAAAGACCACGCGATCAGCCGCAGTGCGGTCTTCTCGCGTTTCTCCGGGTCGGCGCCGGCGAATTGCCACGCCACCGAAGCGGCCGAGAGAATCTCCACGATCGAGTCAAGCCCAAAGCCGATCAGTGCGGCCGAAGACGCCGTGGTCCCGGCCGTGATCGCGATAATGGCCTCGATCACGTTATACGCGATCGTTCCCGCCACGATCCACCTGATTCGACGACGAAGAATAGTTTTCCGAGCTGCTCCGGTAATCATGGACACCGCGGTCATTGGCTCACTCCACAGCACAGTGGCACGTCACAGGTTTCATCGGTGCATTGTGTCCCGTCGTCGACGGTGAGAACGACCTCGACCAGGTTCGTCAACGCCTTCGTCAGGTGCGGATCCGCGATCTCATAACGGGTCGAGCGGCCCTCCGGAACCGAGACGATGATCCCGCATCCCCGCAAACAGGACAGATGATTCGACACGTTCGACCGAGTTAGCTCCAGGTCTCGAGCCAAAACCCCTGGATACCCCGGCCCGCCCAGTAGCGCGAGAAGGATCCGTGAGCGGGTGGGATCAGCCATCGCGCGACCCAACCGGTTCATTACATCGGCCCGAATAGCAAAGGTCAGCATGTACTGACTATACAGTGCGCGCTGACCTAGACGAAGTGGGCGCAAGCACGCAGTCATGGATCGTTCAGGGATCCTTGCGCGACACGCATGGCCAACTTATTCAATGCGGCGGCGAGTTAGGACGAGGAAGGGCCGTCGCGAATGACCCCTCGTACTTGATCTACGGTCACCGCTTCGGGATCGAACTCGGTCAGCCACCAAGTAGCCCCAGCCCTCGCAAAGGGTTCTGGATCCGTTCCTGGGGTTAGTCCTACGACGATGTCGAACGCGTCGTAATTGATGTGTCGGCGAACGTCACGGATGGTGGTGACTGCCTCGGCCAGTTGGTCAGGATGAGTCAGGTTGACGGGCACGTATCCGTCGTAGCGGGCCGCCCGTTGCAGCGGTTTGCTGCGTCCGGCCAGTCCGCCCACCCACACCGGTATCGCGTTGTTTCGGTAGGGCTGTGGATGGAACTCGAAGTCCTCAATGGTGTAGTTCTTGCCGTGGTGGTTTACGGGTTCTCCAGACCACGCGTCGGTGAGGATCGATAGGGACTCATCCAGCATTTCGCTTCGACGTCGGTCATCTGTTTCCTCTCCGGTGGCACTGAACTCGCGGCCGAAGCGATCGTCTCCGAGCCCGACACCGAGCACTAAACGACCCCCGCCGAGCCGGTCAAGGGTCACGGTCTCTCTGGCGACTTTCACCGGTCTACGCCGTGCCAACGGTGTGACCATGGGTCCGAAAGAAATCGATTCCGTTGCGATGGCGATCGCGGTCAACGTGATCCACGGATCGGCGACGAGCCGGACCGGGGGCGCCCAGCGCAGATGGTCCCAGACGACCCCGTGCCAACCAGTGGACTCAGCTTCGGCGGCCAAGTGTGCAACTAGCGCTGGGTCGGCCAACTCGTTAAAGAGAGGCAACCAAAACCCAGATTTCAACCTATTTGGGCTGCCCTTGGTTTCGGTAGCCACCTATTGGCCGTCCGTGGTGTGCTGGATGAGCACATTGACTACCAAATCCCAGGTGTGCGGCGGAGGGAGCTCATGGCCCACCCCGTCTAGTGCGATGAGGCGGGCGCCTGGGATGTGCTCCTCAAGCGCTCTCCCGTGCGGGAAGGGAAACATGGGATCCGCAGTACCGTGCAGGACCAATGTCGGAACTCCCGCGAGTTGATCGAGTCGATAGCCCGCGTCACTTCCGCTGTCGAGGATGAAGTGGTTGGTCATGCTCGCCTCCATGTCGTTCGTGCGATCGAAGACACGGCCCGCCAGTCTCCGCAGCTTGGATTCGTCGAAGTTTCCGGGTCCAGCGAAAGGGCGCTCGCCCTCGACTACGTAGTCGATGGCTGCCTCCCTGTCACTCCAGTCAGGCCCAGGCTGATCACTGGAGAACGTGGCGAGGATCTCGGGGGTGGGCCCGGGCAGATTCGGGATTTTTGCGTCAACCGGAGTGGTCGAGATCAGCGCAAGCGTGGTAACGCGGTCTGGGTTCTCGATGGCCATGCGCTGTGCAATGCCGCCACCCATTGAGAGACCGACGACATGTGCGCGGTCGATTCCGATCCCATCGAGCACCGCGAAAGCATCAGATACGAGGTCCGTTCCGGTGTAACCGGGGGAACCGGGCGGATAGTTGGTCGATCGGCCTGTATCGCGCTGGTCATAACGCACCACCAGACGACCCCTGCCAGCCAGCAGCTGGCACAACTCCTCGTCCCACCAATCCATCGACCACGTCGCCCCACCGATCAACAACAGCGCCGGATCAGCACGGTCACCAAAGAATTCGACGTGTAGCTGCACCTCGTCGCCTGCTTGAACGAACATTCGTGCCCCGTCAGCCATTGGTCACCTTCCAAGATCAAAGTCAGCACTGACACTCGTGACCAGTATCGGCGCTGCGACTCCTTGAAGCCAATCCGGATGCCCCGCAAGCCGGTCGGTCACCGGGCGCGACTTTACGGACTCGTTAAGGCTCAGTTGCGATCGGATTTCGACCAGGACCGGGGCCCGCAGAGGATCCGCTATCGGTGCATTCCTATCGCATTACCTGAAGACACGATGGATTGTGTTGGAGTTGGATGATCCGTGCTCAAATTTTGGTGACCGATTAATTTCTCGTGAGGCGGTAGGCCCGCTACTCATTCATAGACGCTGCTGCGATGATCAATATCGATCACCAAAACGACCAGGCGCGCGTCTTGAAGGTCACAGACGACGCGATAGTCACCGACGCGATAACGCCACAGGCCTGCTAGGCCCCCGGTAAGGGCTTTGCCCCGGTTCCGGGGGCTATCGAGAGTGGTGATTGCTCGAAGTGCGGCACGGATACGTCCGGCAGTCTGAGGGTCGGCCTTCCGAAGCCATTTAGCCACGTCCGGTGAAAGCTCTATTTCCCAATTCACTCGATCTCATCCAGGATGCTGGCATCGATTGGGGTGTCGCTGAGCCCCAGTTCGCGCTCGACCACGGAAAGCGGGACGGCCTTTACCCGACCTGAGCGAAGATCCGCAGCACGGTCGATGATGCGCTGCTCCCACTCCAGTTCTGAAAGGTCGCGCTCCAATACCTCGCGCACGACATCACCCTGGCTGCGCCTGGTCGCTTTGGCGAGTGCCTCAACACGCTCGCGCAGGTCGTCGGGAAGCCGCACTGAGATGGGCCGCCCAAGGGGTGTCGTAGTATTCATGTAAACATTGTAAGTGATGTTTACATCAATGTGGCGCTACTCCTGTATATCTCCTGTTCGGTGCGTCGCGGCTGCTACTCGGCTTGTCCGCTGGGGCCAGCTCGCTGTCGCGAGGACATAGTCGACTCTTTCTCAGACCAAACGGTATTGCCCCGATATGCTCGCCACCGCGTCCGCAGGTGGAACTGGTAGCACCATGGTGCCCTCAGGAGGATCGTTCAGTAACCGCCGGCTCTAATCGTGTTGCCTCAGTCGGAGCGCGAGATTGCGAGGAGGCTGAGGAACATGAGCACGAGATGCCCCGTGGTCAGGCCCACGATCGCCCACACCGCTATTGGATAGCGGAATCGGGTTACCAACCCCGTAACGACGAGGGCGATGACGATAAGGAGCATCCCTACAGTGCCATACCACTGCAGGAAATAAAACATTGTCGCCCCGATGAGGGCCGTCCAGCTCAGGGTGGTCAGGACCCAGGGAATGGATACATTCGTTCTCGACGATCTCCTATCCAACTGGCTCATGCTGTAACGCTATCTAAGGATCTCTCAGCGAGGCAATGTTTTGGCCGGAGGCTCGACTGGCTCGATGATTTTTCGCATGACTAAGGTGTTCTTGCCGACCGTTCGCTCGTAAAGTGAAGCCGACCTGCTTAACATGTCGAAAGTGACGCTGTAGAGGAACGGCAGACGAGCACGGTATGTTATCGACTCAATCCTCGCCGTCCGCAACCGGGTCGATCACCGGACACCGCTTCTAGAGCTCGTTACGGTGCGATTGAGATCAGGTTTCACCCTAGACCGGGCGCCCGCAGAGGATCGGCTAGCGGGCAGGATGCTCGTCTTCCGAGGAGCACGGTTGCCGCCGCCAGCGGTTGGGTACCTTGTTGGCGATTCTCAGTCGCGTGAAGCCACATCGAGGCTGATCCTAGGCCTGCTCTATGATTAACTGGGCGGCGTGCTCGGCGAGGGCAGTGGCGTCCAGAGCGGTTGGTGAGCGCAGCGCGACGGGCACCATGGACAGGTCCACCACTTTGAGGTCGTTGACGTCGTGAACGTAACAGTTTTCGTCGACAACGGCCATGGCATTGTTCGATGGCCCCATCGCTGCCCCGCCGAGCAGCGCGCCCCGGCTGAAGGTCATCTCCTGTAGGTGCCCATCGAGGCGCTCGTCGTCGCCGACCACGTCGTCAGTGATTCCGAGGATCTCGGTGATGTGGCGTTCGTAGACGGGGTGGTGCGCAAGCTCCCACGCGTAGCGGTAAGCCTGCCGCATCCGGTCGAGGTCGCCCTCGGCACTGTAAAAGGCCAGGTCCACTTCGGGTGAGGTGAACGGCGACGCGTCGTGGAGTCGGATCGTGCCCCTGGACCTGCGGTCGAGGTCTCCGACCATGATCGCGCACATCGTCTCAGCCTCGCCCGGCGCCGGGTTGATAAACAGAGACAGGTAGGTGGCGTCACCGAGGCGCAGCTCGGCAGTGTCGGCCAGCCGCCCAACCACGCGCGGACCCGGCCCGGCCGAGCTCACACCAACTACCGGACGCGCGGGCACGACCGCACCGGGTTGGTCGTAGAGCCCATATCCAACTCCTGGCCGGTCCGCTACGACCGGTATGCCCAAGCGGCGCAGGTCAGCGGCCGGTCCAACGCCCGAGCGCAGCAGTAAGGCCGGCGACAGGGGTGTTCCGGCGGCGAGGATGGTCATGCTTGCTTCGATGACATCTTGGCCCACCCGGACGCCGACGGCCCGACCGTTGCGAATTTCGACGGCGTCGACGGTCACGTCCGCACAGACGGTGAGGTTTGTCCGGCTTCGAGCAGCGGCGAGGTGGCTGAGATTGGTCGAGACTCGAAGGTCGCCGGACCGGTTTTGCGGGTACCGCCCGATACCTACCGCGTCCGGGGCGTTCATGTCAGCGACCTCGCGCTGGCCCATGTCGGTCACAGCCCGCAGGAATCCCTCCATAGGTGCCGGGAGCTGCCGGTCGTTGTAGCGGGTGATCGGGACAGGGCCGCCCCTACCGTGATGGGTCAGGTCACCGAAGTCGAGGTCGTGTTCCACGGCACAGTACGCGCCCTTGACGTCGTCCCATCCCCACCCTCGCACGCCGACGTCGGTCCAGCGCTCGAAGTCCGCTGCAAGCGCCCGCCACGCGCCCGCCCCATTGATCTGGCCAGACCCGCCAACGAGTCTCCCTCGTGCCAGTGGGGCGCGCCGGCTCCCGCAGACGATTGACTCCAGCGCCCAGTCATACCCAGTGCTGTCGCCGGGGGGCGAGCCACGGCGCATTGATTCCGGCATCGACGCGGCGTCAGGAAAATCGGGACCGGCCTCCAGGAGTAGGACTCGGCGGTCAGGGTCCTCACTCAGACGGGAAGCGACGACGCAACCCGCGGTACCAGCACCCACCACGAGGTAGTCAATCTGGCCCATCGAGCGTCCTCTCCTTCGTCGTCGACCTGGTTCCGAAGAGAACGGCGCGGTTGATGTTCACTGGTTCAGCCCAGTGGTTTCATGAATGACCACAGGCCGCCTTCGGGGTCACGTGCGCTGTACTCACGGAAACCGTAGGGCATGTCGGTGGGCGGGTAGATGATTTTTGCGCCCTCTGCCATGGCGTGGCGGTGGTGGGCATCGACGTCCTCGACCATAACCGCCGTGGTGCTGGTCGTGGCGCCAAGGGTTTTAGGTGATGCCAGGCCGAATTGGGGCGAGGCCGGGTGCAGCCAGATCATCCCATCGCCAGCCTGGACCTCGCCGTGCACACTCCGGCCGTGGTCGTCGAGTTCGAGGCGGCCAGCACCGAGACCGAACACTCGCACCAACCAAGCGTGCACCGCCGGGATATCGTCGTAAACGAGGATCGAGATTCGCCGTTGCAGGGCATCGTCAAGCATGGCCATGACCTCCATCGTTTCCAGCAAACGCTCCGTGCTCGGGTCGCCCTCGGCCCCCGCGGCTCTGAGCATCGCCGCCAGTCGTCGGCGCAGCGCCGCACCGACCGCCTGTTGGTGATCGATCAGCTCCAAGTGGGAGAGCATGGCATCGCGCAGGTTCCAGCCTGGTTCATCCAGTGTTTTGCCGATCTCGGCAAGCGTTAGACCTGTGCGGCGCAAAAGGCAAATGCGGTAGAGCCGCCGGACGTCGGAGTCGTCATACACGCGGTGCCCGGCCGGGCTCCGCCTTGATGGGGTGAGTAGCCCAATCTGGTCGTAGTAGCGCACTGCGCGGATCGACAACCCAGCAGCCTGGGCCAGTTCACCGACCTTGAGACCGACAACAACACCGTTCATAGACGCAACGATAGGGCGTGACGGTACGTCACCTGCAAATCGGTGACGAACTCGATTCATAAGCGGGTCCATCACCGCACGCAGTTTCGAAGCCTCACAACAGTGCTGTTGAGAGCCGATTTCAGCTCGGGCAGGGTGCCCGTATGGGATCCTCTGCGGGCGCCCTTCTCCGGATGAAATGTGGTCTCCACCGCACTCGCAAGAGTCCTGGAAATTGCGTTCGGTGATGGACCGTCTACCGGGCAGTTTCGGTGATGGCGTTTCGAAAAAAGTCCGCAAGGTCGCTGCTCAGTACATCGGGTGCTTCCTCAGCAACATGGTGCCCGGAATCGATGCCGTGTCCTTGAACGTTTAGCGCCCAACTTTTCCATATCGCAACAGGGTTGCCATGCAGCTGTTCGAGATCGTCCCTCAGCGACCACAGCACCATCAGAGGTACTTTCAGCCGCCGCCCCGCCGCTTTATCAGTCTCTTCGTGCGCGCGATCTAGCGTGAGTCCTGCGCGATAGTCCTCCAGCATTGCGCGCACGACCTGTGGCTTCCGCATCGCTTCGCGCCACTCCGCATAGTTTTCCGCTCCCATCGCATCGGGATCGCCGACGTACCAACTATCTGGGTCCGCGTTGATAACACGCTCCGGAATGTCAGGTTGCGCAAAGAAGAACCAATGCCACCACTCCGTCGCAAATAGGGAATCCGCGCGGGCGAGATGCTCACTTATGGGTATGCAGTCCAGTAGTGCCAGGTGGTCGATGCGGTGTTCGTGATCGAGCGCGAGACGGAGAGCCACGTAGCTTCCACGATCGTGGCCGACGAGATGAAAACGCACGTGACCGAGCGTGGTCATGAGCTGGGCCATGTCGCCTGCGACAGCTCGTTTCGAATGAGCGCTGTGATCCGGCATCGGGGCGGGGCCCACCGAACGACCATATCCCCGAAGATCGGGACAGACCACGGTATAGCCCGCTTGAACCAGTAGCGGAGCGACTTTATGCCATGTCGCTCCAGTGCGCGGATGCCCGTGCAGCAGCAGCACGGGAGGCCCTTCTCCTCCATGGCGGACGTGGAGCACCGCGTCTTTCACTGCAACGTCCGCGAAAGTGAAGTTCTCAAACATAGCCACAATCTTGCCTCATGCCGCGCTAGCGATTGAGTGCGGTAAATGATCCGTTTTCGCTGATCGTGTCGCTCAAGATTCCCCAGTGACAGACGTCGCGATCTGCGGCGGGCTGCGGGCTTTCGTTCTCGAGCTGCATCGCTGACCCTCGCCTACAGGGGGAAGTGTGTTACCGATGAATGCCGACTCCGAGATTAAGACACCGGGAAAAGTCGCAGCTGACAGGCAAGTTTTTCCAACGAGGCGGCCGTCAGTTGAATTGGAACTCTCGGCACGACGAGCGCAGATTAAACCGACGGCCTTCTTTCCGGCGCTGCAGTAATCCTGCGACGGTGTCAATGTCTGTCGGCCGCATCCCGAGCTGTCGGCACTTTTCTCGCACTTGTTCGACGGTGATTGGGGTCCAACGTTCCGGGCGGTTCATCATGTCCGCCTTGAGCATGTCTTCTTCGTTCCACTTCAGACCTGATGTGTACCCAGCAGCCATTCTGGCGACGTACTCGAGGATCCCGTCGACCCCATTTGGCAGCGGCTCGAGCGTCTTCTTTGCCTGAGTGGAAGGTGTCACGACTTGCCGAGGTAAAAGCTGGATTGGGTTTGCGTCCTCAATCCACTCGGTGATCTCTCGCTCGTTCCATTCAATAACTGCGATCGCATCCGCTTCGATGACCCAAATATCGTTCAGTTGCTTTCGATCCGGCCAGGCATAAAGCACGCGCCGACCGTCAAAAGAGCCTCCGTTGAACCCTCGCCACACAGCGTGAGAGACCCCAGGCTGCGCGACCAAACGTTTCAGAAAGTCGCCAGAGAAGTCTCTTCTCGGTGTAACAACAACGACCGGACCACCAGGCTGCTCCAGAAGCCATTTCACAGCGCGGGTGCTCTGAGATTCGCGCGAGTCGTCGTCGCCAAGCCTGGACACTGCAACAGGAACTGATGACATGAAACGACTCCTCGGATCGATTCCTTTGTTTCAAGGTAGCGGAGACGTAAGACATGACCGCCAGGCGTGGCTAGTGAAGATGCTCCTGCTTCTATCACTCTGCGCCCTCCGCGATCTCGACCCCGAGTGTCTCGTAACCTAAGTGCCTCGAAACACATGGGTTGCGAGACAAACAGATACCGCACCTTCTCACTGTTTCGCGTCCTCCTAGCCGCGCTATGGCTTCGGCGGCTGCGATAATGACAGGATGCTGAAAGCTTGCATCAACGGCGCGCGGCGGCGATCGGAGCATCCCGCATTACCGATCACTGCGCTCGAATTGGCAGAAGACGTCGCAGCAGTAGCCAGCGCCGGCGCACACGCTGTACATCTGCATGTCAAAGATGCCTCGGGGCAAGACACCCTTGCGGCGAATGCACTCGACGAGGCGTTGAGTGCGGTCCGACCAGTATCCGCAGGGCTCGCGATCGGGGTTACCACGGGTGCGTGGGCTGCAGCAGACCCAGAGTCCAGAGTTGCCGCGATCCGCAACTGGCATAGTCTGCCCGACTTCGCATCGGTGAACTGGCACGAAGACGGGGCCGAACATGTCGCGGTGGCACTTCTCGAACGTGGTGTTGGTGTGGAAGCAGGCCTATGGAACCCAGATGCGGCGACCGCATGGGTGAACTCCCCGCTGCAGAAGAAATGTTTCCGCGTTCTGCTCGAGCTGCCGGACTCACTCTCGGGCGATGAAGTGGAACGGGAAGTCTCAGCGTTGCTCGCCGTGATCGGAAATTCTCCGATGCCGGAGCTGCTCCTACACGGGGAGGGCGCAAGCGCCTGGCCCGCGCTTCGACTCGCACACAAACTCGGTATGCAAATGCGGATTGGGCTCGAGGACGTACTCACCCTCCCCGACGGCTCCACCGCCGGGAACAATGCCGCACTCGTGCAAGCCGCACTCGCCCTGGTGAGAGTTGACGAAAGCGAGAACCGCTTCGAGAGACGAAGCTCTAAACAGAGGGAGTAGCTCCATGTCAGTGACTCCCGACTGGTCCTTTGTTCTGGGAGACGAACCGCAGAAGCTCGACCTTGAGCAGCTACGTCTGCTCGATGAGATTGAGGTGACACTTCAATCTTTCGGTCGACGTTCCAGCAACCCAGAACAGGTGATGGAGGCTGTTCGCCCGCTGGTGCGAGAGCTGAACGCTGCGGGCTTGGATGCGCAATCCATCGCCAGCCACAGCCGCATTCGCCCCGAAGGTGTCCGACTAATGCTGGAAGGAAAGGTGTAACCGTGCCACCAGCCTCGGGTTATGTACCACCGTCTGATTGCGAGGGAAGGAACCCGACTATTTTGCCCACTTCGAAGAGACGTAGGCACATAACGCCCGTCGCCCTTGTTGTGCTCTAAATCCGGCTGTGCGGAACAGGCAGAAGTGATTTTAACTCTCATTTCATTTAGCTGCGCTGGTAATGTCGTCAGCGATGCCTGAACCGTTGCTACCCACACTCCTTGAACGCTGGGTCGGTGGTTGGTGCCTTTCGCGGGGCATCGCACCCAAACGCACTAGTTACGGATGGGTGGCGCAGGTCGCCACCGAAACGCGAAGGGTTGAACACTTCGTCGTCTCTCCCACCACTGCGGAACTCGCCCACTTGGCTCACCTTGCTGGCGGTCGGCCCGACGCCTGGGTGACAGTGTTAGGTGACATTCCCCTCTCGCAACCGGCTGGCCTGGTGGCCATAACCCATGCCGAACGAATGATGGTCGCGGATCTAGCGCCTCAACTGTTTCCCAGTGGTATCCGCATGGAGTCGGCGAATGGGGTGGCGAAGGCTGTCGCGATGGTTGACAGCGTCATCGCAGCGCGCGGTCAGGTTGCTGTTCACGGGGTCGACGCGGTGTTTGATCGGGTCAGGACGGAGCCCGCATTTCAGCGCCGCGGGCTCGCCCGCCAAATTATGGCAGGCCTCGAGCATTGGGCCGTCGAACATGGTGCGTCATCCGGACTGCTGCTGGCTTCCGTTGAGGGGCGCCCGCGTTACGCAAGCTTGGGATGGCGGGAGGTTGCTCCGCTGATGACCTTCTGTGGAGATCCACTGCAGCCCGTCTAAGTAAATTCTCCCTCCGACCAAAAGGATTCAACGGTTGCGTGAACCCGATTGTTTCGCAACCAATGGGGGGCGAGGCGCTTAGGTTAAGCGGCACCGTAAGTCGCAATCACGGACTTCATGTGCCCGTTGGAGGATCCTCTTGCGGACGACTTAACGAAGCGATGCCCGACCACTAGGTGTGAATCGAGCAGGAATAGTTCGACCAATGATGGAGTTCGAATGACTAGGTTCTCTTTCGCGGGAATCCCGTAACCCCAGTACACGACATTTAGGAAGGTGCGGCAATGAAGATCCTCAGCGTGACTCTCACAGTCGAAGATCTCGCCGAGTCCGTGAGGTTCTACCGCGACGTCCTCAACATGACTGTCGACGAGAACGCGGAGCAGGCCTTGATTCACGCCGGATCGAGTCGATTGATTCTGATCCCGGGGGAACGATTCGACGGCGTCCACCATCTGGCATTTGGAATCGTGCCGTCAGAGTTCGAACTGGCGCACTCTTGGCTCTCCACGCGGGCCCCAATACTTGTCGACAATGGTTCAGAGATCATCCACGGGCCAGCAGGATGGAACTCTCGATCGTTGTACTTTCTAGGGCCAGAAGACATCATCCTGGAACTCATCGCCCGCGACGCCGACGCTGAGGAGAAGTCGGCCAACGGTGAAAGCCCCCGAATTCTCTCGATAAGCGAGATCGGAATTGGGGTGCCCGATGTGCCGGCAACCGTGACAAGGCTGTCGGAGGACCTTGCGATATCGCCATTCTTTGAACCAGGCGACGCTTTCGCTCCGCTGGGAGACGACGATGGTCTTCTGATCGTGGTCCGCCAAGAACGCATCTGGTTCCCCACCAAGACGCTGCGACCCGCCCGCGGCTCTCTCGCAGTCCGGATCGAATCATCAATTGCGAACAAGCAGATTGACCTCACCTCAGCGATATCGATAGCCACGACGGGAAGTGCTCACTAGAACGAAACGTCGACCTCTGCCGCAGCCTAGATTGGGGAATAAGGCGTCCGCTTTTCGATCCTTGATCGGGCTGGTTAGCGATGGTCGGTGTACTGCCGCGCCTGGCGCACGATGCGCTCGAGATTCGTAATGTAGGAACCGAAGTCTGAGCGTCCTTGGACAGAGAGTGCGACACGGCGCGCACGCTTGTCGGCTGGAGCTTGGCTGACCTCGATTACTCCAGCATCAGCTAGGGCGGAGAGATGCTTGGACAACGCTGATTTGCTTGCTCCAGTGAGTTGCATAAGCATCGAGAACTCGACATATCGGGACGGCGCTAGCGCGGACAAGACTGCAAGGCGCACCGGTTCATGGAACAGTGGGTTCAGCTTTGACGCCGTTATGTCCGCCTCGGGTGCGCTGTCAGAAGCGTCAAACATTGCCGAGCCGTCCCTGTTGACCGGCAGAAACACCTCGCGCCGCTAGGCGAACGAGCACAGGAAAACACACGCCAAAGATCACCAGCGCCGCAGCAAATGCCGACAGCGTGTTCGGCGCACTCAACTCGAAAGAGCGCACCAAGGACTGTGTCAACAGATATGCCGCGATGACCGCTATCACACCCACCACAAGCAGGCTCACGCCCACACGATCCGACCAATCAAGGCGCAGACGGACAGGCCGTGCCACGGAGAGCCCGACAAACCCAAGCACCACGAGTCCCAAGAGCCAGAGCATGTCGAGATCAATTACGACACCCGTAGCAATGACAAACACGGCGGCAACGAAAGCAGTCCCGAAGGCTCCCCACCGGGCAGAGCGAAGCTCAGTCTGGCGAACAAGGTTCAATTGGTTTCGCGCGTCATCGTTATTCATTGCTGATCGACCTCCAGTAGTTTTCTACAAAGAAACTAACACATTGTTGCCTCGAAGGAAACAAGAATGATTCCACGAAAACTAGCCTCGCTGTTGCCTCCCCAAAACCGATCGGGTACCGGGCTGCGCGTTATCGGCCAGTCTTGCTAGAGTTGCGCCCACATTGAGGAGGTCTCCATGACGGACAACGAGCCCGCCAACGGCAGGAAAATTACAAAGGTCGGAAAACAGTACGCAGCGGTAGGGATCGTATTTCTGATCGTCGCAGTGGTCTTCATCTTCACGATGGATAGCCCCGGGTTGTGGATCAGCTTCATGGTGCTGGGCATCGTCTTCATCACGAGCGGGGCCACCGGGGCATTCGAAAAGAAGAGATAGAGCTAGAAGCTAACAGCTGACGTCGCAGCTAATGCGCGCTGGAGCCGGTGGCGATTGGGGGCCCTTCAGCAAAGGCGTTCAGCCCACCGTTGAAGGATCGTCCTGTGGCATCATGGCCTGCTCACTGGTCTTCGCCCTATCGTGATGCCTTCATGGCCGCCCGTTTGACGGTTGCCTCGTCGGCCATCAGGTTTTCGTACCCACTCGATTCCATCGCCACAAGCGCGACCCGGCCATTAGCGTCAGCGTGGATACCCCAGCCGTAGCTTTTGGCCAACGGCGAAGTTCGCAAGCACGGCTGTCCTTTGGAGAAAAACTGATCGCGAGCTGCCGTTCGGTTCTTCGCGATGACATCGTTGCGGTCAGCGAAAACTGTGAAAATGACGTCGCCGCTGGTCAGTTCGTAGTCGTGGCCGTGCAGCATCGCGAACTGAATCTCAGCGATCGACGCTCTACCTGTGAGCGGCGTTGTCGCCGCGACCGCTTTGGTGTCCGGTGACACCGAGATCAGGGTATTCACATAGTTGGTCGTATGCATGCCGTCAGAATAGCCGCAACGCGCGACACGAGTGATCAGCCAGCGTAAAATGCCGTCCGGTACCGAGAACTGCCGCCAAACGATCGACTACCGGAACTACCGAGTGTAGTGCACGCGAGCTCTTGCGGGCGCCCGGTAAGCGACCCGATTGCGGGCAGCCAGCTTGTGCGCAGAGCGTCGCTGCGCTTTAGTCGACGCGCGTGGCTACACGGTCACAGAGCGTGACCCACTCGCCCTCTGGTTTGAACTCCCAGTGGTGAGTTTGAGTGCGCCCGTCGTCGCTGAATGTGATGGTTGCTCGTGCCTGTTCCCCGGTGAAGCGCCAAGTATCACCGTCGACATCAACCTCATAATTGTTTGCGAACCCGCCATTGTCGATCGTCCACGAAAAATAGAGGTCCCGCCCGGGGTCCCAGCCGAGGAAGCTCAGTGTGTCAAACGGTCCATTGGCATGCTCATCTTGCAAGATGAAAAACTCGCCCGAATACCAGCGAGCGGAGTGCACGCTACGCCAAGGCCCACCTTGCCTGTCCGCGCCAAATGCCGTGCCCTCTGCAGACCAGTCACCGAGAAAAACTGCCAGCGCCATGTGCTCTTTTGTCATGAGAAGACTCTGGCATATAGATATATCCTTCGTCTAGGACTTGACGCGGTGAGCGAAACTATCGTAGAACTCGTCCGGTGAGCGATCGTCCCGCGCGACAAAAATACGGCAATAAATAGCGGGGTGGTTTACCGCACGGGGGCTCACTCCGGTATGAACTCCTGGCGGACGGTTCCGCCGGTGGCTTCCTCGATGTAGCTGAAGTCACGGTCACTGTTCAAGATGATGGCGTCATTGACGAGCGCATATGCGGCGATCAGGCAGTCGAATGCGCCGGCAGCGCGGATCAACCCACGGTTCCAGAGTGTCTGCTGGATATCCAATGCTTGTCCCGCAGTTGGGTGCGTCAGCGCGGGGAGCAAATTGTCCATGTCTTCACGCAGTTCTGCATACTCCGCAGCGTTTCGCGCCGAGTGGCAGTACTCCAAAACCTGCGGTGGGCACGTCACGATGAGGTGTTGCGGGGAGAGTGCTCTGAGGCGTGCGGCAATCTTCTCACTCCTGTTCGCTTTCTGCCAGATGCTGTTGTCGACCAGATAGGTTGCCACTAATCGGCTCCGGACCGGATTGTGGGCGCGTTGATCTGGTCGGCGGCGAATCGACGACCGATAATCCGCTCCACTGCGGCAGGTTGACGGCGGACGGCGATCAGCGTGCGGAGAGCCAGATCAACTGTTTCTCGGTTGCTGGCCGAGCCGGTGAGCTTCTTGGCCGTGAGCAGTTCGTCCGGGTTGATGTTAATTGATGTGATGGCCATGAAACTCTCCCTTTCTTTATATAGACGAGTATATAGCATGGTGGTGTGATCGTCGTGACAGATCGGCGCGTTGAGAGCGGGTGTCATGCGGTTGAGCGGCGCGCAAGCCGTTCCCTATGCAAGATTCTTGTTGACTACCCCGGGTATCGGGCGCACTGTGCCGGTTATGAATGAATTACTGATCGGGTACGCCCGCGTATCCACAAACGAGCAAGACCTCACCGCCCAACGAAACGCCTTGGAAGCCCTTGGCGTCAGATCGAATCTGATCTACACCGACCACGGTCTCACCGGCACCAACCGGGCACGACCAGGGTTGCGAGAGGCTCTCGCTGCCTGCAGAAACGGTGACACGCTCGTCGTCGCAAAACTTGACCGGCTTGCACGCTCTCTCAGGGACGCGAAAGACATCATCGACGAACTCACGGTCAAAGGCGTCAAGCTCAGCATCGGCGGGTCCGTGCACGACCCGACCGATCCTGTTGGACGCCTGCTATTCAACGTTCTCGCCATGGTGGCAGAGTTTGAATTCGATCTCATCCGTGCGAGAACACGTGAAGGGATGCTGGTCGCCAAGGCGAAAGGGCACCTGCGCGGCAAGCAACCCAAACTATCGACGGCCCAGCAACGTCATCTGATGGAAGTCCATAGTGCCGGAACACATTCCACTGCAGAACTAGCCGAACTCTTCAACGTCGCGCGTTCGACCATCTATCGGACTGTTCAGCGACAGGAGGGGATGACTACAAAGTAGGCAACCGGCGGGGTCCCGTTGCGAAGTGAAACTGGTCCGCAACGGGATGGCCGAACGGTCGCCGCCCGCCCATCCGCAGCGTTCTATGTATCGAGCGGGCGCTGCAGCTCGGTACTGCACATTCGACCCGCCGCGAGAGCCACGAGAGCGAGAACGGGCGGGACGACCCCGGCGACGATGAAGATCGATTCCACTGGAACGATGAGTGACAGCGGGCCAGCTATCGCGATTGAGACAGGCATGAACGCGATTGAGACAAAGAAGTCGAGGCTTGCGACTCGGCCGATCATGTCGAGCGGGACGAGCCTCTGCAATAGGGTGCCCCAAATCACGACACCTGCCCCCGTCGTCGCGCCGACGACGAACAGTGCGGCCAGCATCAGTACGAGGTTGTCTGCCAGACCCAACACGACGAGGGGCAACGTCCCTCCGCCCCAACAGAGGATCATGAACGTCAGGTAACGGCGTGGCAGTTTCAGTGATGAAACGACAAGCGAGCCGACCGCTCCACCGATACCGAACGCCGCCAGGAGAATCCCGAAGGTCGCTTCCGCATCCTCAAATCGGTCGCGCGTCAGGAACGGTAAGAGGACTTCAATCGGCCCCTGGATGACGAGCGCGAGCGCCGACCCGAAGATCAGGGTCCAAAGCAGCCAGCGGGTGCCCGCAACGTAGCGAACACCGGCCCGCAGGTCACCCCACACGTTGGTTCTCTCCGCTGCTGGTGTGGGTTCGGTCGTCTCCTCGCGTCGGCTGAGGAAGAGCACGATGACGAACGCGATCGCGTAGGACGCGGCCACTATCACTGCGCCGATGGCGGGAAAGAACGCGCCGACGATAATCCCGCCGAGCGCTGGTCCGAGTCCTTGCCCCATCGAGGGACGGAGCGCGCCTTCGAGACCGTTCGCGGCGAGGAGTTGTTCGGGTGGGAGTACTTGGGGCAGGTAGGTGCTGTAGGCGGGGTAAAAGAAGGCGCTGCCGGCTCCCATCGCAAACGAGGCGACGCCGACGTGCCACAGCTCGATCGTCCCGGTAAGCGACAGGGCCGCCACCGCGGCCATCGCTATGGCCGTGCATCCCTGCACCGTGATAATGATCCGCCGTTTCGAGAACCGGTCGGCGACGACCCCACCGAGGATCGCGAACGCGAACAAGCCAAGACTCATGCCTGTTGCGACAGCGGAGAGCGCCAGGGGGCTGTCGTTGAGAGCAAGAACCTGGAAGACCATGACGATCGTCCACATGCCGGTGCCGAAGACTTCGATTCCAACGGCCGCGAACAGCAGCCGATAATCGCGGGTCGCCAGGGGACTGAGCGCGCCCAGCGCATCGGGGTTCTTTTTACTCATACCAGCGCCTCACGCTCTGTCATCGCGCCGAGGCGCAGCGAGGGCCAATCGTCCACGTCGCGGAGGAGCTGCCGATCGTGGGTGGAGAGCACCACGGCCGCGTGTGTCGCTCCGAGCGCGACAGTGAGTTCGTCGACGAGCGCGATAGACAGATGGTTGGTGGGCTCATCCAGCAGCAACACGTGCGGCCTCGTCGCGAGCACCAACGCCAGATCGAGGCGGCGTCGCTGACCCATCGACAGCTCCCCGATCCGCTTGCTCGAATCGCGCGCGCGCAGGAGACCGAGCTGCGAAAGCCCGACTCCCTCCGATGCGGGCAGCGTTCCCGCCGCCACGAGCGCGTCGACGTGCGCGGCGTAGACCTCACTCGCCCGCCGTTGCAACGGCAGGTCCGTCTCCTGTCGAAGGAAAGCTAGACGGACGCCCTGAGGCATCCGAACCGAACCGGCATCGGGTTGCAGCTCGCCCGCGAGCACGCCCAGCAGGGTCGACTTGCCGACACCGTTCGGACCGGTCACCACGACTCGACCACGGTGTGAGAGCGAGAACGATACGGAGTCCGCCAGACGACCCGTCACGGTGATGCGCTCCGCACTCAGCAGCACCGCGCCGGTTCTGGTTGGCAGGTCGGGGAACCGGAATTGCAGTGGTGGCTCCGGCACAGTTACGGCGTGCGCTTCAAGCTGTCCTTGCCGACGATGGACGCTCTGCACCAGCCCGCCCGCGCGAGTCGCGCGGCCGTGCTTATTGCTGCCCTTCTCAGGTCGCCACCCTGAGACGAGGCGGTTCTGCGCCGCACTGAGACTTTCTTGCAGGCGGGTGTGCTCGGCCTGTTGCCGGTCGTACTCCTGTTCCCATCGTTCCCGCTCTGCCTGCCGCCCCTCGCGATACCCGGCGTACCCATTCCCGTACACCCGCACCCGATCGTCAGGCGTCGGGTCCAGGTCGACGATGGTCTCTGCAACGTCCGAGAGCAGCGCGCGATCGTGCGTGACGACAACAACACCGCCCGCACGTGACCGGAGCTGTGCGCTCAAAAACTCGAGGCCGGATCGGTCGAGGTGGTTCGTAGGCTCATCGAGCAGCAGGAAATCATCGTCGGCACCGAGGAGGCACGCCAGACGCACCCGATAGCGCTGTCCCACAGAGAGGTCACCGAGCAGCCGGGCGGGGTCGGTTTCCGCGTCGAGCGCTTCGAGCGCGATCTGTACCCGTCGATGTGCATCCCAGGCATCGAGCAATTCGGCGTGCCCCAACGCAGCCGCGTAGCGCTCACCAGCGTCGGCCGTGCCAGCTGAGAGGGCACACGCAGCCTCGTCGAGGGACGCCAGGGCGGCAAGCGGTTCGGCTATCGCTTCCGCTACGGCTTGCCCCACAGTTTGGTCGTCGCTCGCCGGCATTTCTTGTTCCGCGACACCGAATGTCCCGGTGCGCAGCACCGTGCCGGCATCGGGCACCAACGTGCCGCCGAGCACATGGAGCAGTGTGGATTTTCCGCGCCCGTTCTCACCAACGAGTGCAATACGCGATGCGGGTGTCACGGTGAGGTCGACGTGGTTCAGGACGCGGATGACTCCGCGCATCACCGAGACGCCGGAGGCAATGAGTTGGGCGCGCTGGCGCGCTGGTAGATGTTTTGTCGGGGTGAGCATTCGAATCCTTCGAGACGACGCACCAAAGAACCCGCGAGGGCGGCGAGGGTGCACAAATGACGGCGACCCATGAGGGGTCGAGAATGAGCGGCCGCCGCAGGCTCGGATAATTCAACGAGCGCGGTAGGCCTTACTCAGCCGTCAAAGGAACAACAAATGCACCCTTCGATTGTACGGTGCTACCTCTCGGCCCGCAATCGATCGTTTGCGAGCCGGGGCCGCCGACCGTCGTCGACGTCGACGACACGCCGACTCTGTGGAGTTGATCACAAAATGGGGGTGTTTTGTGATCAACTCCGTGGCGCGGTCGGCGTCAGATCCGTCTTACATCCCATGGGTTTCGACACACTTAGGTTACGAGACAACGAATCGCCTCAAATAGGGCCAGGTGAAGGAAATACCGCCCACACGGGATCGGCGTACGGGTGAAGGGAAACGATCGGTATCGGGCTAGCGGAGTGGGAAACGGGAGTCGCGCGCGTAGTCCTCGTGACGAAGATCGAGCGCCGCCCGAACCTGAGCTGGGGCATCGTTGCCTACAAGCACGCGTAGGCGTTGGTCATTCTCCGCTGCGACGCGGGCGAGGATCGCAGTGGCCGCGGCCTCGGGCGTCGTCCCGCCGCTCGACTCCGCCTGTGGCCATGGAACCTCGGCAGTGCCGAACAACTCCGTTCGCAGGTGGTCATAGACACTCAGTGGTGAGCTGAACTGCATGCTGCAGCCAGCCCAGTCAGTGTCAAGTGTCCCGGGTTCGATCAGGGATACACGGATGCCGAACTGCTGCACTTCTGCTGCCATCGCCTCGCTGAATGCTTCGAGCCCCCATTTGGAGGAGTTGTAGAGGCCAAGCATCGGCATCGTGCCCACTGCTCCCACTGTTGAGATTTGCACGATCTGACCCGCTCCCTGATTGCGCATGACCGGAATTGCGGCTTGGCTCAGCCAGAGCGGACCGAGCAAATTTGTGTCGATGATCCCGCGGGCGCCGTCTTCGGATGTCTCCTCGACTGCTCCGATCAAGCCGTAGCCGGCATTGTTCACGAGGACGTCGATTCGTCCGAGACGTGCGGCTGCCAGCCCCACGGCTTCGTGCGCCGCCCGGCGATCAGAAACGTCAAGTGTCTCCACGGTCAGGCGCTCGTGTTCTGGGAGAGTGTGCTCGCCTCGTACCGTTGCGACCACGGTGTGGCCACTGTTGAGGGCGGCCAGAGTGATCGCCCGACCCAGGCCTCGATTTCCTCCGGTTATCATCCATGTCTGTGGTGAAGTCATCTCATCACCATAGCGCTAACTGGACGCACCGTCTCGTTTGATCCGGTAGCCTTCTGACATGGCCCGTCAGCAGACCCGCAGCAAAGTGCACGATGCAGTGCTGGCCCTCGCTCGCGAGAAACGAGTTGGTAACATCACGATGGAAGGAATAGCCGCGCGCGCCGGCGTCAGTAAACAGACCCTCTACCGAACCTGGTCATCGACCGGGGCGATTCTCTTTGATGCACTTTTGGCGCGGAGCGCGAACGAAGACGGGGCCGTCGTAGTGCCGGACTCCGGTAATCTCGCCAGCGATCTGCAGACTCTGGCGACTGCGACGATTGCCGAGTTGACTGATCCGACCCAAGAGCCTCTCTTGCGGGCGGTTACAGCCGATATGCAATCCGATGACGCTCTCGCCACGCAGTTCCGTGAGCTGCTTCTCGGCCCGCAGCTCCGCGGTATCGCCAACCGTCTACGCCAAGGGAACGTCCCCGACCCCGACGGCACCGCTGAGCTGTTCGTCGGTCCGATCTTCCACCGATGGTTGCTTCGAACTCGCCCGTTCGAATCAGAATGGGTGACAGCCCATGTCGCTCGAATTGTTCGCAGCGTGTCCGCCCATGGCTAGTCTGAACGCCTAGCGCAATCCTGGGCTCGAGGCCTATTGGGCTGTCCGCTGGGGAACCTTCACCGGCCATCTGATGTTGAGGGGTGAATCGGTCTTTGTACTATCGGTCAGGGCTTTGTTTGACGGTCGAGGCCAAGAGTGGCGATGAGGTCCTCGTGGAGCTCGAACCAGACCCGATGACACGAGTCGATGTGGGTGCTGTCGACCCAGTTGCGTTCCCCCGCGTGGGCTCGACGCAACGCGGTGCTGAAGCGTGTGTCGTACCCACGGAATCGGGCCAAGACCCCATTAAGGCGCTCTGCGAGTGGGACGAGGGCGAGGTCAATTCTGTTTAGTTCTTCGAGAATGGCGCGGTCCCATTCGGGATCGGAGTGATCGTTCACATCAAGCCTGTTGCCGGGCGCAGGTCGGAGTTGCCAGTCGGTGCAGGCCTGCTGGAGTCGGGTATTCAGCGGGAGGAAGTCCCGATAGATGTCACAGAGCTCATCGGCTTTGCCGATGCGTGCGAGTTCGCCGGCGAGCTGGCATTCGTTCTCCACACGCCCCGACTCTGTGAGGAACCAGCCTTCGAGGTCGGCAAAGGCTGCGTGCTGCACCCAGCCGCGGGCCTCTGCATCTCTAAGGATCTCAGTAGCTTCGCCCAGGTTGATTGCGTAGCGGCTGGCAATCACCGAGTTGTCGGCGAACCCGACGATGCGGACTGCATGAAGGACTAAAAGGCTTGGCGGAGAGTTTGAGGTCACGAGTTGGAGGCATGTCGAGAGGTGAGCCGGTTGTAGTGCTGCTGACATGCCTGGGGAGAGTTGAATCCCATTGCGTCGGCGATCTGTGCCCAGGTCAGCCCGACGCTGCGCGCCGTAAAGAGAAGACCGTCTTCGAGTCCGTCGACCTCAACACGCGCAGCCGGGAGGAGGGCCAAGGCGCTGACGATGGCATCAGGCTCGAGGTCAGCGGAGCGCCAGAGCGCATACTGAACGAGGTCGACCGCCGAGGGTGGGGCCGGCGCAGGGAGCCAGGGCCGCGCAGCGAGTTCTCTAGCGCCGACCGCAACGATGTGATCTCGCGCTTCGTGCTGGCGCTGCGCTTCAACCCGATCTGTGCGTCCAGTATCCGCGATATCGTGCTTGCGTTCCATGCCACAATCATGCACAATCAACGGAACGTTGTCAACATTCTATTGAAGGGCTCCGAGTGATTGTTCCGCTGAGAGATGCCGTCGTGGACACGAGCGGCGGCAAGGCAAGCGCGCTCGGAACACTGCTTCGCGCCGGCTTATCGGTTCCCGAGGGCTTCGTTATTCCATTCGAGGCGTATCGCAGTGCAACCCACGACCTCCACCTCGGGTGGTCAACCGTCGCGCGCGGCGTGCTCGATGAAATCATTCCGATATCCGAATTCCTTCGTGACGCGATCATGCGTGAGCTGGAAGCACTCGGGAACCCCTCTGTCGCGGTGCGTTCATCGGCGGCGAGCGAGGACACAACAGACATGTCGGCAGCTGGCCAGCATGAGAGTGTCCTCGCCGTGCGAGGTGTTGACGGCGTCGTTGATGCGGTGCGCACTTGTTGGGCTTCGCTGCACTCACCCCGCGCAATCGACTACCGTGCCGCTTTCGATCAGGGCCAGTCGCCCGCGCGTTCGGCGATGGCCGTCCTCGTACAGCCAATGGTCGACGCCGAAGTCTCCGGGGTGATGTTCACTCCCGCTGAGTCAGACGACGCCACTGAGATTGAGGCGTCCTGGGGCTTGGGCACGAGTGTGGTTGGAGGTACCGTAACCCCAGACGCCTACCAGATCACAAGAGGCGGGACCGTGACCCAAATCATCTCTGACAAGCGGTCTCGAATGGATCGCAACGGAACACGATTAGTCACGCGAACGGTATCGAGCGCTGATCGCAGCCGCGCAACACTGGACGAAACAACAGTCACCCGGCTCGCGGATCTGGGGCGAGAGGTCGGGTCGATACTTGGCGAATCGCAGGACATTGAATGGGCCATGACCGGCGACCGAATCTGGCTTCTGCAAGCCCGACCGATCACGGCAACCCTCCCCGGCCGTCCCGCGGGAATCGCACCTGTTGGCACGCAGGTTGACTCCACTGCAACACTGACAGGAACACCTGGAAGTCGCGGGTCCGTCACCGGAACCGCACGAATCGTTCGGGGGCCCGACGACTTCACCCGCGTGAATCCCGACGACATTCTGATCTGCCCACACACCGACCCTGCCTGGACGCCACTGCTCCGTATCGCCGCAGGCGTCGTAACCGAAACCGGAGGGATGCTCTCCCACGCCGCGATCGTCGCCCGAGAGCTACACATTCCCGCAGTACTCGGTCTCACGGACGCGACCACGCGGCTCCGCGACGGCAGCCACATCACCATCGACGGCACTACCGGGGCCGTCACCATCGCCTAGACGTTAAAGACACTTCATTTCGCGACTGCCACCAGCCCATCGAAAGGAGACAAGACACAGTCATTCGTAGACCGTGTCTCACACATCCCATGCCCATCCGATACCTCTACATCGCCCGCCACGGTGACGCCGACCCCTTCGGCGAACTCACTGACACAGGCCGCAGGCAAGCAGACATGCTCGGCGAACGACTTGCCCACATTCCGATCAACTCCATATGGCACTCCCCACTCCCTCGCGCAGCCGGAAGCGCACACGAAGTCGCACGATACTTCCCCTCCACCCCTGTCGTCGAAGCGGCAGAGCTCATCGATCATGTCCCGTATGTACCAACACCAGATGAGATGCCCTCCTCTTGGGTGCCGTTCTTCGATGGTTACGACGCAGCCGAGGCGGAAGCAGGCCACAGGATCGCTCAGAGCCTTGTTGGTCGGTTCGCGACGACGCCTGATCCTGCCGAACACGACAGTGATATCCATGAACTCCTCATCACTCACTCATACCCGATCGCCTGGCTCGTCAGAGACGCCCTCGCAGCAGGCCCTGCTCGATGGCTCGGCCTCAACAGCGCGAATAGCGCACTCACGGTCATCGAGTACCGCCCCGGCCTACCACCAGGCATCGTCATGTTCAACGAAATGAGTCACCTTCCCACAGATCTGCAATGGACCGGATTTCCAGACGCCGTCCGGCCCTAAGTAAACGACTGAGTACGAGTTGCGCGTACAGTGCCAAACAGCTCGGTTCGAGCGCCCGCAAGCCGGTCGCTGAGCGGTCGCACACAGGCGTGGGCGAGCGCGCCCCTCGCGTAGTTGCCTAGTCGCCCGTTTACCCCGCCCGGTGAAACTGCCCGCAAAGGTCCCCTCTCTGCGACACGGATTCTGCCTCGGATTAGTGCACCCTTCGAGACGGCCTTCGGCCTCCTCAGAGAGCGGCGGCGGCGGATCACCCTTCGAGGACCTCAGGGAGCGACTATTGCGGCCTTCGCCTCGCGGCGATCCGTGCGGCGCTCCTTGGCGCCCTCCACGAGGTAGTACAGAACCGGCAGCACGATGAGCGTCAGAGCGGTCGAAGAAACCAGGCCACCGATCACAACAATGGCGAGCGGCTGAGAGATGAATCCGCCGTGCCCGGTGAGCCCGATGGCCATCGGCAGCAGCGCGAAGATGGTGGCCAGCGCGGTCATCAGGATAGGCCGCAAGCGTCGGCTGGCACCGTGAACGAGGGCGTCCCCGACTTTCATACCCCTCTCTCGATACTGGTTCACCAGGTCGACGAGCACGATCGCGTTCGTCACCACGATTCCGATCAGCATGAGCACACCGATGAGCGAGGCAACGCCGAGCGGGATGCCCGAAATCACCTGCAGGATGATGCCACCGGTGGCCGCGAACGGCACCGACACGAGCAGCAGCAACGGCTGGCGAAGGCTCTTAAACGTCGCGACCATCACCACGTAGACGATGAGAATGGCAGCGAGGAGCGCGAGGTAGAGCTGCGAGAACGCATCCGCTTGCTGCGAGGTGACACCGCCAAGCACGGCAGAGGCACCAGATGGCATGGTGACCGAGTCGACCGCCTCTTGCACCGAAACGGAGGCCGCACCGACATCCGCCAGATTCGGCGTGACGCTGACGGTGGCGGCGCGCAAGCCCTTGATGGTGGTGATGCTGGCTGGGCCGTCAGACTTTTCAATCGACGCCAGCTCGGAGAGCTTCTGTGGGCCAGTCTTCGTGGGGATGGCGAGATCGCTGAGCTGCTCAATCGATTCGGGAGTGTCGGCAGTCTGCAAATATATCGAGATTGTCTTCTCGTCAATCACTGCCGATCCAGCGAGGGAAGGCTGCATGGCCTGCGACACGATCGAACCGATCGCCAGTTCGCTGAGACCAGCGGATGCCGCCTTGTCGCGGTCAACGACCACCGCGATGTACGGCTGAGTTTCGGCAAGGTTGCTCGTGGCCTCCGCCGTGACATCGAGCTTCTGAACGGCAGTAAGCACCTTCTCGGCAGCATCCCGCAAGTTGCTCTGCGTTGGGGCGGTGATGTTGATGTCGATGCTGGACGACGAGAACCCTGAGCCTGCGGAAGCAAGCGACACAGTGCCAACATCTTTCAACCCGTCAAGGCTCTTTCGAACATCCTTTTGGAGAGCCGCCTGATCAGCGCCATCGTCGGTGGTGACGGAGAAGTTGATGCCGCCGCCTCCACCGAAGGCCGCCGCAAGAGAGTTGCCGCCGCCGATCGTCAACTGCACAGTGTCGACACCCTTAATGTCGCGCAGTGCTTTCTCCACTTTCTCGGCGACGCGATCCTTCGCATCGAGGCTCGTTCCCATGGGCAGGGTCTGCGTCACACTGATCGTGTTCTGACCGCTGTCGCCGATGAAGTTGGTGGTGAGCATGGGAACAAGGGCGCCCGTGCCGACTAACACGAGAAGTGCGGCGAGAATTGTGATGACCGGGCGTTTCAACGTCCAGTGGATGATCGGAAGATACCCGCGCTGCAAGCGGGTGGGCTTGTCGAGTTCGTCTTCCGCCGAGACGATACCTTCGCGCAGGTCGCGTCGCGAGATGAGGTGGCCCTCGGCGTCTTCTATCGAATGCACGGGCTCGTCGGCCGCGGCCGCTCCGGCAACCGCCGTTTTGGGCATACCCAGGAACCAGTAGGCCAGCACCGGAACGATCGTGAGGGCAACAAAGAGCGAAGCGCCGAGTGCCATCGTGATCGTCAGCGCGAAGGGCCTGAAGAGCTCGCCTGTGATGTCGCCCACCAACGCGATCGGCAGGAACACGGCAACCGTGGTGATCGTCGAGGCGGTGATGGCCGCAGCGACCTCCTTCACGGCAGTGAGAATCGCCTCCGCCTTCTCCTGGCCGAGCGTGAGGTGCCTCTTGATGTTCTCGATGACCACGATGGAGTCATCCACGACGCGACCAATCGCGATCGTCAACGCACCAAGAGTCAGAATATTGAGCGAATAGCCGGTGACCTGCATGCCGATGAACGTGATGAGCACCGAGACGGGGATCGAAATGGCGGTGACGAGAGTGGACCGCACCGACATCAAGAAGATCAAAATCACGATGACAGCGAACAGCAGCCCGAGAAGACCCTCAGTGGCCAGCGCATCGATCGACTGCTGGATGAACGGTGCCTGATCGAACACAATCGTGAAGTGCGTGTTGCTGCCGAGCGCTGTCTCAAGATCGGGAAGCGCCTCCTGAACCTCTTTCGACACGGCGACAGTGTTACCATCCGGGGTCTTCGTGACACCGATCGTGAGTGCCGCTTCGCCATTCACACGGGAGATGCTGGTGACCGGGTTCGCGACCAGCTCGACGGTGGCGACATCCGCGATCGTCAACGGGACAGCGACCGCATCGGGTGCGCTAGGCAGAGCGCCAGGAAGAGTGCCAGGAGCGGATGGCGTGGTCGCGCCCACAAGCGGCAGGGTCGCAATGCCCTCCACCGTGTGTATGCGCGAACCCGACTGCACGGTGAGGGTCAAGTCGCCCTCGTTGATGCTGCCACCGGGCAAAAGAACGCCATTCGCTTTCAGCGCGTCGCGGATCGCCTGCGCGGTGAGGCCCGCCGCAAACAGTTTCTCATTATCCGGCGTGATCGTGACCCGGTTGCCGACAGCACCCTGCAGGCTCGCTTCGCGAACGTTGTCGAGCTTCTGCAGGTCGACGATCGTGGATGCCTGCAACAGCGCAACAAGGTCATCCTGCGCGAGGTCGCTCGTCACCGCGATCTGGATCACCGGAAAGTCATCGATGCTCCCCGTGAGGATGCGTGGGTCCAAATTCTCTGGCAGCACGTTCTTGATGCGGTTGAGCGCCTGCTGCACTTTTTGCTCTGCGGTGGCGAGGTTAGTTCCGTACTGAAACTTTGCCGTAACTGACGAGAGGTTGGAGGTGGATGTCGCCGTCGAGCTCTCAAGCCCCGGCACGCCCTGAATGGCGGTTTCGATGGGAGTGCTCACATCGTCGTTGACAACCTCAGGAGCAGCACCGGGGTAGCTCGTGACGATGACCATCTGAGGGAACGACACCGAAGGGATCAGTTCCTGCTTCAGTGACGTCAACGCGAGGCCACCGAAAATGCCGACCACCAGTGTCACCAAGGCGATGAGCGCGCGGTTGCGAAGGCTGAACACAGAGAATAAGTGCAAGGGGTCACTCCATAGATTGGCGCCACGGATTTCGGCACTCACGGGCACAACCTTGCGCCCAATGCAAGTATTCCACCGAGCCTCGGTGAAGCCTATTCAGCGGAGCGAACTAGACGACCTCAGCGAGAAATCCATAGTCGGCCGCGACACCCTGCCCGATCGACTCCCATGCTGCGGCGAGTGACCCCACCGCGCGGTCAGTCTCCTCAAGTGAATAGCTGAACGGCAGGCGAAGGAAGCGTTCGAACGCTCCATCCACGCCGAAGCGCGGACCCGCAGCGATGAGAAGCCCATTATTGCGGGCCGCGAGCGTGAGTTGCGAGCTCACCGGCGCACCCAGATTGACCCACAGGGTGAGCCCGCCAGCGACATCCGGCACGTGCCACTCTGGAAAGCGCGCGCGCAGTGCGGCAACCAGGCGATCGCGGCCGGCACGCAACTGGTCGCGACGCTGAGCCAGAACGCTATCGAAGTCAGCGAGCATGTGCGCGGCGACAAGCTGGTCGAGTACGGGGGTGCCAAGATCCCCTGCTGGGCGTGCCCGCACGAGGCGCTGGATGGTGTCGCGCTCGGCGCGAATCCAGCCGATGCGAAGCCCGCCCCACACCGTCTTCGCGAGGGAGCCCACCGTGATCGCTGGTCCGAAACTCGCCAACGGCGGCAGCGGGTCAACGCCATCAATGGAGAGTTCGGCGATCGTCTCATCCGCGATGATGACGCAGCCAGACTTTTCGGCGAGCGCGACAACCTGCTCACGCAGTTCGAGGCCCATGGAGCACCCGGTCGGGTTGTGAAAGTCGGGCATGAGGTACGCGAGCTGGGGCTGGGTGCGGGCGAACTCGTTCTCAAGCACCTCAACATCCCAGCCACGATCGGTGGTGACGCTCACCGGATGCAGACGCGTGCCGGTCATGCGCAGCGCTTCGAACGCGTGCGGGTAGCTTGGCGATTCCACCACGGCGTTCGTTCCGCGCCCGAGAAACGTGCGGGCGAGCAAGGCAATGGCGTGCTGTGCGCCGACCGTCACCATGATCTGTTCAGGATCAGTGGGCAGCCCGCGCTGGGTAAAGCGTTCGGCGATGGCCGACCTCAAGAGAGGAACGCCGAGGAGGTCGAACCCGCAGCCGCCAAGGTAGGAGGGGTAGTCGGCGACGGCCCGCCGAGCGGCCTCGGCCAGGCCGCTACTGGCTTGTACGGTGGCTTTCGTGAAATCGAGGTAACCAGCTGTGGCGGTTTCGGTCGGAATCGAGCTACTTTGCGGGATTCTCGCGGTGCTGCCCGATCCACGCTGACTCGCAAGGTAGCCACCGTCGCGAAGGTCGGTGTACGCGGTGGTGATGGTCGTTCGGCTCAACCCGAGTTGCGTGGCGAGTTCACGTTCGGCCGGCATCCGCGTTCCGTAGCTGATTCGGCCGTCCAGAATGAGCAGCCGGATGCGACCAGAAATTTCTGCGTACGCATGCCCAGCGCTGCTGGCGCGCCAATCGCCCAAGAGGGTTGCGAGGGAACGTGCCGATATCGACGCCATAAGGCCACTATACTCAAAGTGGCCTCTTGCCATAAGGCCACTTACGTTATTGGATACTTTTATGTCACCGACTTTCATCATGACCAGACGCTGGGTTCAGCTCATGGCTGGCCTTTTCTTGTACGGCATCTCCATGGCCATGATGATTCGCGCTGGGGTGGGAATTTCTCCGTGGGATGTGCTGTCGCAGGGCATCTCGATTCACACCGGCATCCAGTTCGGCTACGTCACCATCATCGTGAGCGGCATCGTGCTGCTGCTCTGGATTCCCATCCGACAGCCGCTCGGCATCGGCACCGTGCTCAATGCCATCTTCGTCGGGATATTTGCAGACGTCGGCCTTTCGCTTATCCCCGAACAAACCGTGCTGTGGGTACAAATTCTGATGTTCACCGGTGGGCTGCTGCTGCTCGCAATTGCGACGGGCATGTACATCGGCGCGCGGTTTGGCCCCGGCCCCCGCGACGGCCTCATGACCGGAATTCACCGAAAATTTGGCGTACGCATCTGGATCGTGCGCACCTCGATCGAAGTGATCGTGCTCATCATCGGCTTCTTTCTCGGTGGCAATGTCGGGTTCGGCACCCTCGCCTTCGCCGTACTCATCGGCCCCATGGTGCACAAGACAATGCCGTTCTTCCTCGTGCCTGCCGCGATCTCTACGCCTGAGACACCGGAGCTTCTCGGGATGCCCGAGCAGCCTGAGAACTCCGCCGTGCCGTCAACAGACCAATAAGTACAAGCCCCGACACCACGAGCCCGAGGCCGATGAGGGCACGGCCACTCAGGCTCTCATGTACGACGAGAACGCCAAGCAGGGTGGCCGTGAGCGGTTCACCGAGCCCGAGCGTCGCGACCGTGGAGGCGCTGAGAGCTTTGAGCCCGTAACCAAGGAACAGGCACGCGACAGTGATGGTGGCGATGCCGAGCCAGAGGCCCATGAGCAGGCCATCCAGCGAGGCGAGCCAGCTCGGATCCGAGAGCAGCAGGATTGGCAGCGCACCCACGGCAGACCAGCCGAAGATGACGGCGACGGAGCCCATCGGCGTCCAGCCGTCGACCAGCAACTTCTTCGCCGAGAGCGCATAGAACGCGTAACAGGCACCCGCCCCGAGGGAGAGCAGCAGGCCAGCGGGGTCGGTGACACCGGATTTGCTGGCCCCCGACAGCAACGCGATACCGATGATCGCCACCGTGGTTGCCACAAGCCATCCGTAGCCCGGAAAGCGGCGAGAGAGCGCCCACTCGAGCACGCCGGTGAAAATCGGGCCCGAACCGATCGCCACCACGGCGCCGATAGCGACACCGTTGATGCTCATGCCAAGAAAGAACGTGGGCTGGTACGCGATGATCGCGAGCGCACCAATGGTGATCGTCGGCCATGCACGCCAGCGCGCGGATGCCGACTTCGTCAGCTGCGGCTCGGGGCCACCGAGGTTCGGAATGTGCAGGGTGAGCATGTCGGTGATCGGATGCCCTGGCTCCAAGTGCCGCATCGTTCTGCGCGAGCGCAGCGATAGCAACCAGGCAACAAGGGCAAGGGCAGCACCGCCGATCACGATGCGGGCGGAGCCCACCGAGAGGGAGGATGCGGCATTCGGGCCGAGCGCTTGCGCGGTTCCCGTGGTGCCATAAAGGATCGCCGCGATGAGGGCGAAAATTATGGGGCGCACCTGCTCATCGTTTCACAACTGCGCAGCCCGAGAAGCTACTTTCATCATTCAGGAGTTGTGGTGATGAAAGTGGCTGGTGGGGCGGAATCTGCTGCATTCCGCCCCACCAGCCACACACGTCACACAACCTCCTGAATGATGAAAGCAACGTCACGGTTCTGGCGTAAAGATCTGCTCAATCGACTGCTCAAAAGTGCGGGCGATCGCAAAGGCCAACGGCAGACTGGGGTCGTACTTTCCGCTCTCGATCGCGATGACCGTTTGCCTTGTGACGTTGAGGGTTGCGGCAAGCTCCGCCTGGGTCTGATTATGTTCAGCGCGCAGCACGCGCACACGGTTCTTCATGACCGGTACCGCCTGCTGACGACTGCCGAGCCGATAGCCCAGCACAGCATGTAGGTGGCAAACGCAAGCATCCATGACAGCTGAGGAGCTCCAAAACTGTCAAGAACTCCGTAGCTTGCGACGAGTGCCGAACCGAACGCGAATCCGATGGCCAACGACTCATTCAGCTGGCGCCGAGCGAACTCGTCTGCCTCCCGGCTGAACTGAATCACCGACCACGCGATGAAGAGAATCGCTGGAATGGGCAGCACGCCCCACAGCACATGACCCACCCCCTCCTCCATCGGCTCGGCGAAAAATATCGCTGTGAACAGAAGGATCATGTAGACCCCCATTCCAGAAAAGAACCTCCACATGTATCGCTTGAGGTGATTGGGTTTCATTTGCTTTTCATTCATCATTACTCCGTTCACTATTTCTTGATGTCACTGGGTTTTGAGGTCGTTGGGTTTTGAGGTCATTGGGTTTATGTCACTCGGGTTTATGTCACTGGGTTCTCTGTCACTGGGAGATCAACAGAAGGGGAAGGCCGAGCCCGACAACGTCGATGAGCCAGTGGGCGATGATCAACTGGCCGAGACGCTTGCGCCAGAGGTAGAGCGCCCCGAGCATGACTCCAACAAGAATCATGGCGATCACGCGGGATATTGCGGCCTCTGGCGTTGTGAGGCTGAAGGCCACATGCTGCAGTCCAAAGAAGAAGGCGGGTAGAAGGAGTCCGACCCAGAGACCGAATCGTGCGGTCAATCGAGTCTGCAGGTAGCCGCGGTACAGCAGCTCTTCGGCAATGGCGACGGTAATCGGCAAGACAATGATGGACCAAAGGCCGAGCCACAGAGGGATGATCGGCACGGGGCCTTGCGGCATCGGCGGTGCACCCTGATACACGATGAGGTTGCCGATGTAGGTGGCGACAAATAACCCGATCAGCGCGATCACGAAGAGCAGCAGCCCCCAGCTGATGTCAGTGAACCGAAAGCGGTCGACCAATGATCGTAGAGTTTTTCCTTCGCGATGAAGCGCCCACGCCAGCGTTGCCACGGTGATGATGTCGACAGCAACCACAAACACGTTGCTGTAGAGCAGCACCCCGGCGAGCGTGGCATCCGGATCGAATGAACGGGCAATGCCGTAACTGACGCCATCGCCGATGAGCAGTAGTGCCGTGCGAAGCATCAGAAGACCGGCCACGACAGCAACGGATGTTGTGCGCGTGGAGCGGTGCGAACCGGACGGGTGTTCCTGTGGTGTTGAGATTGTTGCGGCCTGTTTGTTCATGGGTTAAATGTAAATGACACTTCACTAAAAGTAAAGTGTCATTTACATATTGTTTGGGTTGCTGAACAATTTTGGGGTCCGACTCCCTGCGATTGGCACGCGGCTGCCAACCTCGCGCGGCCTCAGAGGTTGCGCTCCGCGTACACCGTCATAGCGTCGCGCACGAACTCCGCACCCTCCTGGCCACCATAGTTCGCAGCAAATCGCGGGTCAGCAACATACATCTGCGCGAGGCCGGTGAAGTACTCCTTAGTTGGCCCACCCGCGCCGCCGCCCGGCGTGCCGGGGATTCCCCGCAACCAGTCAAAGTGGCGCTGCGCGGTGGTCTGCGCCGCATCGCTGTCGGGCGTGACCCCGGATGCCGCACCCTCGATCCACGCCGCCGCAAGCTCATCAGCGCGCCGCTTCCAGTCGCCCTTCTCCTGCGTGGACTGAGAGCGAAAGAAGGTGTCGGTGACGGCGTACGCGTCTTTACCCCAGCGCTCCTCCACCTCAGCCTTGTGCTGGGTGTGATCAAATCCGTCAAACATTTCTTCTGCCATGAGTGGTTCCTTGCTTTCCAATTTTTTGATTGTTGTCTCGACAGCACCGATCTGGCGGTCGAGTCGCTCCTTCTCGCGTTGCAACCAATGCAGGTGAGTGAGCAGCGCTTCCGCGTGGTGCGCATGCCCAGCGAGCACGTCGACGATGACCGGCAAGGCGAGCCCGAGTTCACGCAGCAGCAGGATGCGCTGCAATCGGGCAAGCGCATCCTCGTCGTATAGCGGTAGCCGTTGGCGCCAATGCTGCTGGGCGCCAGCAACCCGATCTCGTCGTAGTGCCGCAGCGCCCGACTCGTCGTGCCCGAAAGCCGCGCAATCTCCTGAATTGACCACCGCATCGCCATCTCCTCCCGTGCTCTCATCTCACGTTAAAGGTTGACGCGACGTCAATGTCAAGCCCTGCCATTATTCAGGAGGTGATGTGACGACCGAGACCAATGGGGCTGGACAGGTTGACTCCTGACTCGTTGGTCACAGTGTTCACACACACTCCTGAATGATGAAAGTGCAACTAGACACAGAAGTCGCGAATGGTTCCCTCAAGAATGTCGGTGAGCTGCTCAATCGACTCCACGGTGGCCCACTCCGTGTCGGCGTGCGCACCCCCGCCGTCGACCCCGAGAAGCAGGCACGGTATGCCTGCCTCGAGGATGAGCCCCGCATCCGTCCAGAACGGCTCTCCCCTGGAGGGCGCTGGCCTGCCGAGCACACGTTCGGCGCTCTGCGCGACGGCACTCACGATCGCACCGTGTGCATCCGCCTCGAACGCACCCCGCGCAACGAGCCTGCGCAACTCGAACTGAAAGTCATCAGTGGTCTGGGCGAGCTCGTCGAGCACCGCCCGCAACTCTGCTTCCACGGCGTCAGGAGTTTCGCCCGGAAGGGTGCGTCGCTCAATCGTGAGGATGCACGAATCGGCCACTGTTGCCGCATCTGTTCCGCCCGAGACCATCGACACGCGCACGGCCCCGTAACCGAGCAGTGGATGAGGCAGCGCCGATTCGAACCGCGACCGCAGTTCATCGAGCGCCCGCATCACGAGCCCCGCGTGCGCAATCGCGTCGACACCCTGGTGTGGCATGGAGCCGTGAGCGGCCACGCCGGCGAGTTCGATTTCGAACCACGCGAACCCGCGGTGGGCGAGCACGAGGTGCATTTCGCTTGGCTCGGTGACGATCGCAGCATCTGCGGTGACGGCGGCGAGCGCATCCTGCGTTCCCCTGCTGCCAAACTCCTCGTCAGAAACAAGTGTGACAATCACATCGCCGGTGAGTTTTGCTGACGCAGCACGGGCGGCGGCAACCATGATCGCGGCGACACCCGCCTTCATGTCGAAGGCACCTCTGCCGTACACGTTGCCGTCGCGTACCTCGCCAGCGAACGGGTCACCGTCGTAGCCGGCAACCCCCACGGTGTCGAGGTGGCCGTTTAGCATGAGCGATCTGCCGCCCCCGGTGCCGCGCAGAATGCCGACAACCGTGGGCCGCTCTGGCGTGCCAAGCCGTTGCACCTCGAAGCCGCGGTCCACAAGCCATTCAGTGCACCACTCAGCGATTTCGGCTTCACCCGCAGCCCCTGGCACGAGCTCAGGGTTCACAGAATCGATGCGGATGAGTTGTTGTGTGACCTCGACCGCGTCGAGCCCGTGCGCGCGCTGCCCCATTGCAATGTCGTTCATGACCTGAATCTACCTGCGACGTCAGCGACTCGGTGCGCCGCCTTGCCGAGGCCTGAAGGTGAATCAGGCCATGAAGGGCCTTCGCGCCGACCTCGCCGCAGCGTGGCCACTCGCAACGAGTTGACCGATCTGACAGCCCGCGAACTCAAGGCGAAGCTTGACGAGGTGCGTGCCGAACTCACCGGCAAAAGCTGATCAAAGTATTTTTTTCTTCTCGTACGTTCGCGGGGCCGGAATAGGAGTAGTGTCGCACCTCGTGACTACAGAAGTTCGGTCCCCGAAGCGCTGGCTTATCGGAGATCCGCTACCGTCAGACAAGCTTGAGGGCCAACTGCTCCCCAAGCACCTCGCCCTACCCATCTTCGCGAGCGACGCGCTCTCCTCGGTGGCGTACGGGCCGCAAGAACTGTTAATGATTCTCACCATCGGCGGCCTCAGTTTTCTGAGCTTCGCGCCCTGGGTTGCTGCTGCTGTCATCGTTGTTCTGCTCACCGTGGTGCTCTCGTACCGCCAACTGATCAAGGCGTACCCTTCCGGCGGTGGCGACTTCGAGGTCGCGCACAAAAACCTCGGCGAGAAGGCTGGGCTTATTGTCGCGAGCGCCCTACTCATCGACTACATCCTCACCGTGGCGGTGTCGGTGGCGAGCGGCGTCGACAACCTCATCTCTGCCTTCCCCGTGATGAACCCGTGGCGGGTCGAGTTGGCCGTTGGCTTCATCATTCTTCTGGCCGCCGTGAACCTGCGCGGTGTGCGCGAATCAAGCAAAGCGTTCGCCCTGCCCACCTACCTGTTCATCGCGAGCGTCGTGCTCATGATCGGCGTTGGCCTCATCCGCACGATGCTGGGTGATGCGCCCGTCGCCGAATCCGCTGCGTACGCGGTCAAAGCTGAGCAGTTCACCCAGGTCGGCATCGTGCTGCTTCTTCTGCGTTCTTTCGCCAGCGGATGCAGCGCCCTCACCGGAGTAGAAGCGGTCGCCAACGGCGTTCCTGCCTTCCGCACCCCGAAGGTGAAGAACGCGAAGACAACGCTTGCGCTCATGGGCGGCATCGCCATCACCCTGTTCGCTGGCGTCACCACCCTCGCGATCGTGTCTGGCATTCACTACGCAGAGGACCCGTGCGACCTCGTCGGTTTCGCCAACTGTGCGACCGACCCGCAGCGCAGCGTCATGGCTCAACTCGCCGCCGCCGTGTTCGGCGGAGACAATCAGATTCTGTTCTACGTGATCCAGGCGGTCACCGCCGCCGTTCTGCTGTTGGCCGCCAACACCGCGTTCAACGGATTCCCCTTGCTCGGCTCCGTGCTCGCGCGTGACGGTTACGCGCCCAAATCACTCTCTACGCGCGGCGACCGCCTCGTGTACTCCAACGGTGTTCTCGTGCTCGGACTCGGCGCCGTCATCCTGCTGATCGTCTACCAAGCCAACCTGACGGCGCTCATCCAGCTCTACATCATCGGTGTTTTCGTCTCGTTCACTCTCGGGCAGTCTGGGATGGTCAAGCACTGGTTGCGTGAGCTTCGCGAGGGTGCGAACGGTAAGCCCATGACGAAGGGGCGCGGGCAGATCATCCGGAGCCTTTCGATCAACTCCTTTGGTGCGCTACTCACCGGCGTCGTTCTCATCGTTGTCACCGTGACAAAGTTCACGCACGGCGCCTGGCTTGTTTTTGCCATCGGGCCGGTTCTTTACTTTTTGATGCTCGGCGTGAACCGCTACTACCAAAAGGTGGAGCGGGATCTCGCGGTCGACAACTCCACGATCTTTGGCTCCAACGGTGACCATGCGATCGTTCTTGTCGGCAAACTGCAGAAGCCCACACTCAAAGCACTCGACTACGCGATTGCTGCACGTCACGAAAGCCTCGAAGCGGTGCACTGCTCCATCGATGACGAACAGACCGCTTTGCTGAAGAAGCAGTGGAAGGAACGCAAGATTCAGGTGCCGCTGAACATCATTCAGTCGCCCTACCGCGACATCAGCTTTCCGCTCATCAAATACATCAAGAAGCGCCGCGAAGACCATGGTGCAGAAGTCACCACCGTGTACATGCCGCAGTTCATTGTTGGCCACTGGTGGGAGAACCTGCTGCACAACCACAAAGCCAGACGCATTCGCCACAAACTCATGCTGTGCCACGGCGTCGCCATCGCGCTCGTGCCATGGCTGCTGGATTCCTCGCAGGCACTGTACGCGCGCCCCGGCCGCCCCCTGCCTGGCCAGGAACGCCGCGGCGAGCCTGTGCGTAAGGCTGTCATCCGCAAACAGCTTCCCCCCGCACGCACGGGTGCGAAAAAACCAAAATGACCGAACCTTGGTGGCAGCGTGCCCCCGCGAACTGAAACACTAGTGACGTGAAGCAGCGCTCTGCACCACCCAGCCCCACAAAGGCTCAGGCGCCACTGTGGGCACTTTTGGCCGCCCTCATCGGTGGGATGTGCGGCACAGGGTTGCGCCTCGCCATTGACACACTGCTCCCCCACACGGCAGCCGAATTTCCGTTCAGCACTCTCATCGTCAATGTCGTCGGCGCCTTCACTCTCGCCCTCATCGTCGCCAGACTGTGGTCGCGTGCTCCCGAATGGTTGAAAGCTGGCCTCGGTGCTGGCCTTCTCGGTTCATTCACAACATTCTCAGCCGTGATGGTCTCGCTCGTGGAGAGCACGACATCCGGACTCTGGATGATGGCCGCCGTGTACCTTGTGCTGTCGCTCGTTCTTGGGTTCACCGCCGCAGCGATAGGGCTGCGCGTGGGCAAAGTCTCCACACCGATCGACTGGGTCGACGAATGAACCCGGCCCTGGTTCTTGTCACGCTCGCCGCGGGCGGGGTGGCAACAATGCTGCGATACCTGCTCTCACGGGCACTCTCTCGCGTCTCACGGGCCGAAAGCTTTCCGTGGGCAGTGCTCCTCGTGAATGCGCTCGGGTCTGCGCTCGGCGGGGTAGCACTCGGCCTCGCGCAATCCCAAGGGATGTCTGACGAACTGCAGCTCATCATCCTCACCGGGGTGTGCGGAGGTCTCACCACGTTCAGCACGTTCAGCGTTGAGACGATTCAACTCATGACGCACGCGCGCTGGGGGGTTGCGCTTCTCAACATTGGATCGAACTTGGTCGTCGGGTTCGGTGCGTGTTTGGCCGGGTTCCTGATCTGCGTCGGCTGACTCGCATCGGCTGACTCGCGTCGGCTGACCTGCATCGGCTGACCTGCCACGTTTAGTCTGCGTCGGCTGACTCGCATCGGCTGACCTCCTTCGCGTGATCGATTTCACTTGATCTGCATCGTTGGATATGCATCTCTGGCGACAGAGGATAGATTCGAGCCATGACGTACGACATTGACTCGGTTCGCGCCGACTTTCCCGCACTCGCTGACGGATCCGCCCACTTCGACGGCCCAGGAGGCACCCAAACCCCCACCGCCGTGATCAACGCCATCACCGAGGCGATGAGTGGGCCGCTATCTAATCGCGGAACGATCACCACGGGCGAGTCCCGCGCGGAGAAGACTGTGGCGGATGCCAGAGCAGCCATCGCAGACCTCGTCGGTGGTGAGGCGGGCGGCGTTGTCTTCGGCCGCAGCGCCACGCAGCTTTGCTACGACTTCTCCCGATGGATCTCCCGCAATTGGCAGGCCGGCGATGAGGTTGTCGTGACGCGCCTCGATCACGACTCCAACATCCGTCCGTGGGTGCAAGCGGCAGAGCGCACCGGTGCCACCCTGCGCTGGTTGGAGTTCAACCCCGAAACGGGCGAACTCGACAACATCGATTCGGTGCTGACTGACCGCACGAAACTCGTCGCCGTCACGGCCGCCTCGAACCTGATCGGCACCAAACCAGATATCGCCGCGATCTCGGCGGCCGCGCACAAGGTTGGCGCTCTCGTCTACGTGGACGGCGTTCACTTCACCGCGCACGCCTTCGTGGATATGGCGGCGCTTGGCGCTGACTTCTACTCCTGCTCGCCGTACAAGTTCCTCGGGCCGCACCTTGGTGCGCTCGTCGCTTCACCCGCACTGCTCGAGACGCTGCACCCCGACAAACTGCTGCCCTCAACCAACGAGGTGCCGGAGCGTTTCGAGTTCGGCACGCTTCCCTACGAAATGCTGTCCGGCGTTGCTGCCGCCGTGGACTACCTCTCCACCATGGGTGGAGACGATCACGGTGCCTCATCGCGTCGAGACCGGCTGAAGGATGCCTTCACACGCCTTGAGGCCCACGAGGATGCCCTGCTGGCGCGTCTAGAAGCCGGCTTGGCAGCGATGCCCGCCGTGACCGTATATTCGCGTGCAGCGCACCGCACGCCCACGCTGCTGCTCACCATTGAGGGCAGAGACACGCTGGATGCCTACGAGTTCCTCGCCGCCCGCAAAGTGGATGCGCCATCCAGCAACTTTTATGCGCTCGAAGCGAGCCACCACCTCGGCCTCGGCGACGAGGGTGGACTGCGCGTTGGGCTTGCTCCTTATACGAGCAGCGACGATATCGACCGGCTACTGGCGGGCCTCACCGAGTTCCTCGCGCAGCTCTGACGGCCCCGCACGCGTCATCCCCGCCGCACCGCGCCGACTAGCAACACCGCGCCGGCTAGCCGCACCGTCTCGCGCCGCACCCCTGTCGCCTGATCCACAACGCGTAGCACACCGCAGCACCGCGGCGCACCCCGCCTGACCCGTTTGTGCGCACTTTTATTCGCCAACCGGGCCCGCTACACGACGAAAAGTGCGCACACAAGGGCGTCTTGGGCCGCGTCGCACAATAC
>JBBSQX010000008.1:0-113230 GCA_038243605.1 Actinomycetales bacterium | reverse complement strand
GCCGGCCCCCCCCCCCCCCGAGACTCTTGTTTATCCTCTGGGGTTGGGGGGCCACCACAGGCCCCGGGGGGGCGCGGCGGTTAGCTCAGTGCCCCACCCCTCCCACGAGTGGTGCCCTGCACCATAGAATGACGCAGTGACGAAAGCCAGCGATGATCGAGACTGAAACTATTCAGAAGCGCACCATTCGAGTTCTCGTCACTGCCCAGATTCTCAGCGGGATAGGCATCGGGGCCATCGTCTCCGTGGGGGCGCTACTTGCAGCTCACGTGGGCGGATCGCCTGCGTGGTCGGGAATGGCCACGGTCATGAGTACGCTTGGCGCTGCACTTATCGCCGTGCCGCTTGCCCGCGCAGCACAAGCGCGTGGCAGACGGGTTTCTCTCGCGTTTGGTTCCGCAGTGTGTGCTCTCGGCGCGGTCGTCGCTGCCGTCGCTGCTGCGCTGCCCTTCTTCCCCCTCCTGCTTGTCGGTCTTGCACTTGCCGGTGCCGGTTCGGCGACCAACCTTCAGGCCCGATTCGCCGCCACGGACATCGCGTTGCCCCTGCATCGCGCTCGACAGCTCTCCATTGTGGTGTGGTCGACAACAATTGGGGCAGTCCTTGGGCCAAACCTCATCGAGGTTGGCGAATCCATTGGTGGTGTTATCGGCCTTCCGACCTTTACGGGCCCGTTCGTGTTCACCGTGGTCGCCCAAATTGCCGCGATGCTCGTCTACTTTTTTGGGCTCCGCCCAGACCCGTTACTCACCGCGCTGAGGAATGCGCCGGCACGCGAGGCCGGTGCGGCTCCACCCCGTCACGGGTTCGCTACTCTCCGAGTGAATGGCCGCGCCAGATACGCGGTGGTTGCCGTGGCATTCAGTCACGCAACCATGGTCGTGATGATGTCCATGACGCCAATCCACCTCGACCAGCATGGCGCCACGCTGGTGATCATTGGTTTCGCGTTGAGCCTCCACATCGCCGGCATGTTTGCGCTCTCCCCGCTCTTCGGCTGGGTTGCGGACCGCTTTGGCCGCATCCCCACCATCCTGTTCGGCCAGAGTGTGCTTGTTGTCTCACTGATCGTGGCCTGGGTTGGCTCCGAATCGAAAACTCTCGTCATTGTGAGCGTCATCCTTCTCGGGGTGGGGTGGTCAGCATCCACCATTGCTGGGTCAACTTTGGTGGCAGAGTCTGCACCGGTAGACGATCGCGCGGGCCTGCAGGGGGTCTCAGACCTGATCATGAACTCAACCGCGGCGTTCTTTGGTGCGCTCGCGGGCCCGGTGCTCGCTCTCATCGGGTACTCGGGGCTGGGCGTTGCCAGTATGTTGCTCGTCTCTGTCGTGGTCGTGTGGTCGTTGCGCCAGTTCGGCCGTGGTGGTGCTCGCGAAGACTTCGAGGCCATGGAAGCTGCGAATGCCTCGCCAGAGGCGAGAGATCAATCCGCTTCCGAGCCCGCCAACTAAGATCTCTTTCATGGCTGAACGCACTCCAACGTGGTCCCTGGGCGGTTCCCTTCGCGGGCTTTTCGCGAAGAAAACGATCGACGACGAAACGTGGAACGACCTAGAAGACGCGCTGATCTCCGCCGATTTTGGCCCCGACATTACCGATTCTGTGGTGTCAGAACTGCGCGCGAGTGTTGACCGTTTTCGCACCACCGACCCCGCAGACCTCAAGCGGATGCTGCGCGAAACTCTCGAAGAGCGCCTCGCAAAGCTTGATCCAACACTTCGCCTCACTGCTCGCCCCGCTGTGGTGCTCGTCGTCGGCGTGAACGGCGTCGGCAAGACCACCACGATCGGCAAGTTTGCCAAGTTTTTGGCGAACCACGGGCGCACCGTCGTTGTGGGCGCAGCCGACACCTTTCGCGCGGCAGCGGTTGAGCAGCTCGCCACCTGGGCGGAGCGAGGCGGCGCGCAGATTGTGAAACCGCAGGCCCAGGGGCAAGATCCGGCATCCGTGGCGTTTCAAACTGTGCAGAAGGCGCAGGAGGATGGCATTGACATCGTGCTGATCGACACGGCTGGGCGCCTGCAAACCAAGAGTGGCCTCATGGATGAGCTCGGCAAGATTCGTCGCGTTCTCGAAAAGCAGGCCGAGATTGCCGAGGTGCTGCTCGTTCTGGACGCCACGACGGGGCAGAACGGTCTGGCTCAGGCTGAGGCGTTCATTCAGCACGCGGGGGTCACCGGTCTCGTGCTCACCAAACTTGATGGCTCGGCGAAGGGCGGATTCGTGCTCGCCGTGCAGGAGAAGACCGGCATCCCGATCAAGCTTGTCGGTCAGGGCGAAGGCATTGGTGACCTCACCGGGTTCACCCCGCACGTATTCGTACAAAACCTCGTCGGCTGACCAGTGATGTGGTTCACGACTGCCTTGCACGCCGGCTTGCGACGCGCCCCTTAATCGCTAGGCCTTGTCCCAGTGGGGTGTGATGTCAGCGCCGAGATCGGTGACCGGCCACATCGATTCCCCACCTCGACGGATGCGGTTCACCGTGTCATCGTCGTTGAAGGTGAATTTCACCAGCTCGCCGATGTTTCCGAACCCGCTGCCGGCAGAGAACGTCAACGTTGACTCGTCCACGATAGTGAGATCCGTCAACGCCGCTGTCGGGTTCGAGGAGTTGAGTGGCAACTCGACGAGGCGATCGCCTAGCGCCACGATATCGATGACGCCTTCGGCGTACGCGTAACGGCCTTCGAACCTGCTCGTGGGAATGTCGACGCGGGGCTTGTTCTCCGCAGCGACGAGCCGGTTCACCAGCGTGAGGTCAGCATTGCGCTTCAACGCCGCACCAAGAAGTCGCACAACGCCAGCACACACCTCGCCGGCTGCTTTATCGCTCGCATTCGTCAGCACCGAGACGGCGAGACCCTGCTGCGGGTCAAACACGCTGTAGGTAATGTGGCCAGGGAATCCACCGCTGTGGCCGAAAACTTGGTGATCGTCGAACTTCTCTGCTACGAGCCCGTAACCGTAATACCGGTCCGTGTGAGTTGTCAGGTCGGTGTTCCAGACCGCACCGCGTTGGATGCGTTTTGAGCGGTCGCTGAGCAGGGTTTCGTCGCCGGGAAAGTATGCGGCGAAATAGCGAACGAGGTTCTCTGCGGTGCCATAAAATCCCGTCGACGGCGAGAACGCGCGCGTGTCCAGAGGCGAAACAGGCTTGCGTTCGCGCGTCACGTGATTGCCCGTGTACCCGATCGTGTACTCGCTCGCTCGCGCCTCATCCCAGTCTGGCCCGGTGTTCTCAAGCTTCAGCCGGTCCACGATGTTGCGGGTCACGAACTCGTTGTACGGCATGCCAGAAATGCGAGCGATGATGAGACCCGCGAGTGAGTACCCAACGTTCGAGTACTTGAACGCTGTGCGGGACTCGAGAACGACGCCACCGTCAAGAAGCATGCGCAACAACTCGGCCTCGTCAGGGTAGGGGCGGCCGTACTGCCAGAAGTCGGCGTCGATTCCGTCGCGGATGATGCCAGCGCCGTGGCTCAGCAACTCGCCAACGGTCGCATCTGCCAGTGGTGAATTCGCGTTCACGAACTCGGGAACGTAGGTTCCGATGGTGTCGTCTAACCGAACCTTTCCTTGTTCCACAAGCTGGAACATCGCCACTGAGGTGAAAGTTTTGGAGTGTGACGCGATGCGAAAAAGGTGGTCGGTGGTGAGCTCGACGCCGTTTTCGACATCCGCGAAGCCGAACGCCGTGTTCAATTGCACTGTGCCGTCAAAGTAGACGGCCAGTTGGAGCCCAGGAATTTCTGACTTCCAGGCCCGGTAGGCGACCCAGTCAGTGACATAGGGCAGAACCTTCTTCAGCGCGTCAACGGCGGTATCTGGCATTGATTGTTCCTTCTGTTTCACGGCAGCGGGATGGTGGACTGGGTGAAACCCACCTCATCCAGTATCAACGGGTGGGCGCTGGCCTGTCGCGTCATGCGACTGGCCTTCAGCCCTTTGATCATCAGAAGCTTGAGCATGAGCGCTTTGATCGTTCTGCACGTGATCATCTTGTGTCTGATCCGCGTTGGCCTGCTCGATTGCGTCGTCAAGTTCATCAACAAGCAAAGAACCCGGGGCAATGACGCCGGTGCGGTACCCGGCCCTCCCAATCATGTGGGCAGAAATTGGCGCCGTCATCATCTGAAACACGAGCAGTGTCGCAAGCAACAGAATCGTCGACAGCCTGCGCTCGTGCAAGGCAATCGCCAGAAGGATGAAGATCAGGCCCATAATCTGCGGCTTCGTGCTCGCGTGCATGCGCGCGATGGCATCCGGAAAACGGAGGATGCCAACACCAGCCGCGAGCGACAGGAACGCCCCGAGCAGAAGGAAGACACTCGAGAGAGTGGTGGCGATGGCGTCAAAGCTCATGATCGCCCATTTCTCGACACGTACCGTGCAACGACGACGGAGGCCAGAAACGCCGTCGCCGCCAGCACGAGCATCGCGATCAGGCTCCTCGTGTGGGAGTTGTAGACCATCTCGGCCCCCAACGCGCAGATGATGGTCGTGAGCAGCATGTCGGAGGCGATCATCCGGTCAAGGATCGAGGGGCCTCGCATGATGCGAAATAGTGCCATCCCTGCGGCGGCAGTGAGCATGAGCCCAACGACAAGGAACACCCACTCGTTCATCGCATGACCCCGCTCTCATGAAGACGCTCGAGGTCTGCACGTGAGCCGATGGCGCGCACAATTCGTGCCTCGACGACAAGCACTTTTCTGCGCATGGCCTCGACATCTTCGATGGTGTGGGTCGCAAAAGTGTGCAGGTACAGAACCGACCGTTCCCGGTCTGCCTCGACGACAAGCGAACCGGGCACAAGCGACATGGCGATGGCATCCAGCGTCATGATCAGATCAGAACGTGTTCTCAGTTGAATACCGATGACCGATGAGCGTGGAATCGGTCGCGGGTTGAGCGCTTGGTAAGCGACAGTGAACGAGGCCACGGCAACATCGAGAAGGAGGTAAACAAGAAAAACCAGGGCGTACCAAAAATTGATTCGGCCAGAAAGCTCGGCGGGAGGCAAGTAGAACACTCGCGTGACGGTGACCGCAACGATGAGACCGGTGATCAGGCTCAACCACGTCACCTGCCCCCACAGAATGGCCCACAACAGCACCAGACCGAGCAGAAGCGGCAGCTGCCGCCACAGGTTCCACCGAACCTCACGCGCTGTCGGCCTGCGTTTGCCAATGCCGCGGCGTTGGCCGCCATCGTGGCCTTTGCCAACACCGCTTCCTCTCCCAACAAGGCGGCCTTTGCCAACACCGCGACCCGTGCCGCCGATACTGGTTTCGGTATGCTCAGCGCGCGTCATTCGGTGCCTCCCGGAAACACTGTCGAGATGTAGTAACCAGGGCCAGTGATGTTGGCACCCGCTCGGGCGCTGAGCTCGAAGAGCGGTGCAGCAAACACCGTAAGGGCCACCGTTAACATCACCATCGCCGCGGTCGCACCCATCATGATGCGCGGCGTGCTGCGAGCTTTTTTGACCTCGGTGGAGACCCCCATCGTCTGGTGAGCGGGGAGCGGGCTTTCGTAGCCGGCTATCTCCTCCGTTTGGCGCCAAAATGTCATGCTCCACGCGCGGGCGAGCGCATAGAGGGTGAGCAAAGCCACGAGTGCGCCAACGCCAATGAGCACCCATGCGAGAACTGACCCCACCTGCGCTCCGGCCTCAAACAGGGCGAGCTTTCCGAGAAATCCAGAGAACGGTGGAATGCCCGCCAGACTCAGCATGGGAATGAAGAACAGCACCCCGATGAGCGGGCTCGACTTCAACATTCCGCCGAGTCGGTTAATTCCGGTGGTGCCCCCCTGGCGTTCAACGAGACCGGTGGCGAGAAAGAGAGTTGTCTGCACGGTGATGTGGTGAACGATGTAATAGGTCGCCGCTGCGAGGCCTGCCGCCGTGCCGAGCCCGATGCCGAACAGCATGTACCCGATATGGCTGACGAGGGTGAACGACAACAGTCGTTTGAGGTCGGACTGCGCGACCGCGCCAAGGATGCCAACGATCATCGTGAGGGCGGCGACGATCAGAAGTACAGTGTTCAGTTTTCCGCCGGGGAAGATGATCATCTCGGTGCGCATGATCGCGTACACGCCCACTTTGGTGAGGAGCCCTGCGAAGACCGCGGTGACGGGGGCGGGTGCCGTTGGGTAGGAATCCGGCAGCCAAAACGAGAGCGGAAACACCGCCGCCTTGATTCCGAAGGCGACGAGAAGCATGACGTGCAAAATCAGTTGGATATCCGGTGGCAGTTCACCGAGGCGCACAGAGAGTTGCGCGATGTTCACGGTGCCTGTCGCACCATAAATCATGGCGATGGTGGCGAGAAAAATCACCGACGACACAATGCTCACCACGATGTAGACGACGCCAGCCCTTATGCGCAGCTCTGTGCCACCCACCGTGATGAGCACGAAGCTCGCGACCAGCAGGATCTCAAAACTCACATAAAGGTTGAAGAGGTCGCCGGCAACGAACGCGTTGAAGACGCCCGTGGCGAGAATCAGGTACGTCGGGTAGTAGATCGACACCGGTGTTTCACGGTCGCCGTCCGCGAGGCCCTGACCGACCGAGAACACGAGCACCGCCAGCAGTACGGCGGCAGAGACGACGAGCAGCAGAGCGGCCAACCGGTCAACGACCAACACGATGCCGAAGGGTGCCTGCCAGCCGCCAAGCTCGACGGCAATGGCCCCATTGGCATCCACCGCGACCAAAAGCACGATGCCGACCACCATAACCGCGCTGAGCGCGCTCACCGCGATCAGCATTTGAACGCGCGGATGCTTCGCCTGCGTCAACGCGACAGCGGCGCCAAACAGCGGAAGTAGAACAACGAGAGGGGTCAGGATGTTCACCTGTCGGCCACCTGCTCGATGTCATCTTGTTCTGGGTCCTTTTGTTCTGCCGCGCCGTGTTCTGCCGCGGCGTGATCTGCCAGTGAGCGCGCGATCGTCAACTCTTCGGTTTTGAGTTGCTCCGCGATGCTTGCTTGGTCTTCGAGCCGCTCGAGCTCAGCAAGGTCGAGCGCGTCTGAGACAGCGGCGGCGGCCCGAATTCCAAACTCGGTTTCGTCGCCAATGACCTCGCGCTCCGCGGTCATCGATGATCTGCGACGCCCCACTTCAATGTCTTCGGAGTCGTCATACACGACATCCACGCTGGCCAAGCGCCACGAGCGGTAAATGAGAGCCATCAGAAACGCAGATATTCCAAAGGTGATGACGATGGAGGTGAGCACGAACGCCTGCGGAAGCGGATCGGCTTGCAGCCCTTCTTGGCCGAAGAATGGTGCAACTCCTGCACGGCCAGAGACGATCAGGATGAGCAGGTTTGTTGCGTTACTCACGAGCAGAAAGCCGAGCAGTACGCGCGTCATGCTGCGCTCCAGCAACATGAAAACTCCCACCGCATACATGACGGCCATGGCGGCGACAAGGGTGAGGGAGGCGCTCATATTGTGCTCCCGCTTTCGAGACGTTCTGAAGCATCCTCTTGCTGGCGATCAATCTCGGCGCCGAGGCTGCGAAGCACATCCAAAACCATGCCAACCACGACGAAGTACACCCCGATATCAAACACGGTAGACGTGGTGAACTCCAAGTGTCCGAGCACCGGAATGGTTGCCTCCCACCACGCAGAGGTGAGTGCGTCAGAACCAAAGAAAAGTGGGGCGATGGCCGTACCGGTCGCCAGTAGAAGGCCGATGCCCAAAACTTTGCCCGCATCAAACGGGGCGGCAGCGCCCAATTCGTAGCGACCGCCGGCAAGGTAGCGTCCGGCCAGGGCAAGGCCGACGACGAGGCCGCCCGCGAATCCGCCTCCCGGTAGGTTGTGCCCTGCGAAAAGGAGGTAGAGAGAGAGCACAACGAGGGCGTGAAACAGCAGCCGCATGACGACTTCGAGCAAAATGGATCGGTTTTCTGGGGCGAGCATTCGCCCGGCAAGCAGCCAGGCGTTCCGTGTGGAAGGGTCCTGAACGCCGGGAACATATTCGGCAGCGACAACCTCTTGCGAGGGCGTGAGGCGCGCCCTCAATGAGTGGCGGCGAAGGTGTTCAGGGATTCGCGGGAGGTTGTCGGTTCGGCTTCGCAGAAACACGAGACTGGCGACGCCGGTGGCCGCGGCCACGATCACCGAGAGTTCGCCGAGCGTATCCCAACCGCGAATGTCGACGAGTGCGACATTGACCACGTTGCTGCCGTGCCCAAACTCATGGGCGAGGTTCTCAAAGGCTCGCGAGATGGGGGAGGCTGATCTGGCTCCGAGCGCCACAACGGCCACGGTGGCCATGAGTAAACCCACGGCCGCGCCAATAACTGCCCGAACAGCGCGGTGTGATTTTTCGTGCTCCTTGCCGAGCCGTGCAGGCAAGCGCCGAAGCACCAAAACGAACGCGATGAGGGTTACCGTTTCCACGAGAACCTGAGTGAGGGCGAGGTCTGGCGCACCGTGGAACGCGAACAGCGCCGCCAACCCGTATCCGGTCACTCCGACCAGCAATGCCGCCGGAAAGCGCTTTCCTGCCCCAGCAAGTGCGAGAGTCGCGACGACCATGATGCCGCCGATCGCGAGTTGTGCTTGGCCGTCAAAGATCAATATTTCACGTGGCCAGGTGCGGTTCAGCGCGAGGGTTGTGCCAACCGCCCCGACCATGACAAGCAGGATGACGGCGAGATAAAACGGCAAAGATCCACGCTGAGTTGTTGCCGTGACGCGCCCCGCTAATCGGTCGAGTGCGCGGGTGGACTTTTGATACAACCGCCCCGAATCGACGAGCGCCGGAACCCGCGATTGGCCAGCAAAGACGGCGGCTCTTGCGAAGAAAAGTGCGAGCCCGCCGATCACAGTGAGCGTTGAAATGACAAGAGCGATATCGACTCCATGCCAGAGCGCGAGAGTATAATCCTCCCCCTCGGTCGGAAACAAAGTGGAGTATCCCGTCAAAACGGTGCCAAGCCAACCGAACAGGAACGCCAAGATGATTCCGCTGAGCGCCAAGACTCCAGGCGAGAACAGAAACTTCACACTCTCGTGTACAGGGCGAACTTTCTCGACATCTTTCTTGCGCGCAAACGCTCCCCACAGGAACCTTGCGCTGTATGCCACGGTCAGTGTCGATCCGATGGCGACACCGATCAACGCGATCCAACCGAGTGTTGAACCGGATGCTGCATCCTGTAAGAATGCGCTGAGCACGGCTTCCTTGGCGACGAAGCCGGCCGTGAACGGGATGCCGGCCATTGACGCGGTCGCGAGCACGGCGATTCCGGCAAGGAACGGTGCCTCCCGGCCAAGCCCGCTGAGCTTGCGCAGGTCACGGGTTCCTGCCCGGTGGTCGGTAATGCCAACAACGAGAAACAATGCCGCCTTGAACAGCGCATGGGCGAGCAGCAAGGCCACGCCGGCGAGCGCGGCGGTTCGGGTTCCGAAGCTCACGACGGTGAGCAGAAACCCGAGCTGACTGACCGTGCCGTAGGCGAGCAACAGTTTCAGGTCGAACTGCTTCACTGCGCGCCATCCGCCGACCAGCATCGTTAAAAGGCCGAGACCGAGCAGAAGCGGGCGCCAACCTGGAATGTCGGCGAACCCGGGCGCGAGCCGCGCGATGAGATAAATTCCGGCCTGAACCATGGCTGCTGCGTGCAGATATGCGCTCACCGGGGTCGGTGCGGCCATCGCGGCTGGCAGCCAAAAATGGAACGGGATGATCGCAGATTTGCTGAGCGCGCCGACGATGATCAACGTGATGGCCACGGTCGCCATCGTGTTGTGGGGCACACGGTAGATGAGCTCCGACAGGTTTGGTGTGCCGGAACCCACAGCGAGCATGACGAGCCCGACCAGCATGGCGAGGCCGCCCGCCGTTGTCACAATGAGGGCTTGCAATGCGGCACCACGGCTGGCAAGCCGGCCCGTGTAGTGGGCGATGAGCAGGTAAGAGAAGACCGTCGTTGCTTCCCAGAAGATGAAGAGAAGATACACGTTGTCAGCGATGACGAGACCGTACATTCCCCCGGTAAAGGCAAGGAATACTGACGCGAACCGACCGAGACCTTCTTCAGTGTTGGTGAAATATTTGGCGCAATAGAGAATCACGAGAGTGCCAACACCTGTGACAATGAGTGCGAGCAGCCACGACAGCGTATCGAGGCTCACGCTCACATCCAGGTGCAACTGCGATATCCACGGCAGTGTTTCTGCTGGGGGCTCGCCGGCCAGAACCGCCGGAGTCTGCGCCAGCGTGTAGATGAACGCCGCGGTGGGAACTATGGCAACCAGGAAAAATACTCGAACGCCAAGCACCCGAGTGAGCGCGGGAACGACCAGTGACACGAGAGCGAATGCCGCGAGGAGTGCAAGCACCAGGCTGCCTCTTCACTATTTGGTGGACAACAGTTCGGCCAAGTTTACGCGACTGCCCTGAAACGGGCACGCGAAGAAATCTGAGCGTCAGAGTGCAGCGTGTGCCCGACTCAACTCCACGTAGTGGGCGGCGTTGGCGCGCACTGCGGCAACCTCATCGTCTGTGAGCTCACGTCGAAGTTTGGCCGGCACTCCTGCGATGAGCGAGCGCGGAGGGAACTCCGCACCCTCCAACACCACAGCGCCGCCCGCCACCAGCGACTCCGTGCCAATGACAGCGCCGTTCATAATTGTTGCGTGCATGCCGATGAGGCAGTCATTCTCGATTGTGCAACCGTGCACGACCGCACCGTGGCCAACGCTCACACCGGAACCAATCGTTGTCGGGATGCCGGTGTCGCAGTGCACAACCACGTTGTCTTGAAGGTTGCTGCGCGCACCAAGTTTGATGGCATCCGTGTCGCCGCGCAGCACTGCGCCGTAGAACACGCTCGACTCTGCGTCGAGGGTCACGTTTCCGATCAGCGTCGCGTTGGGGGCTATCCACGCAGAGGCCTCAGCGTGTGGCGTGTGGCCGGCGAAGGAGCGAATCAGTGGAGTTGTCATGCCTCAACGCTAGCGCGAGAAGCGGCTCGCAACCTCGATGAGTGTGTCTTCATTGCCCGCGTAGATCCCGTCGACACGCGGCCAGTGGGTCACGACATCTGTGAACCCGAGCTCGGTGGCGCGGCCAACGGCATCCTCCCACGCGTCTATGCTCTCGAGGGCATAGGTCTGCCAGTCGAGGTTGATGTAACGGTCGAGAGTTGCCGTGTCGCGGTCGCGGTCTGCGAGCGCATCATCGAGTCGTCGGGAGACCGTCGCCACGGAGTGCCACCAGTCATCAAGGTTGTCTGACCTATTGCCGAGCGTCACCCAGCCATCAGCACTTTCTGCGACTAGCTGCAGTCCCTTTGGCCCATCAGCGGCAATGATGAACGGCATTCGCGGTTGCTGTGCCGGCGTTCCGACCATGCGTGCTTCGTGGGCGGTGTACCAGTCTCCGGTGAAACTGATTCCGATGTTGTCGACTCCGTCGCTGTCAGAGTCCTCGAAGCGAAGGAGCGCGTCGAGCCCTCGCACAAACTCCACAAAGCGTTCGTGGCGCTCTCGGCCGGTGAGCTGCGGCCCGCCGAGCACGAAAGAGTCGAATCCTGTGCCGCCAGATCCCACCCCGAAGAGAAATCGCCCCGCAGAGATCTCGTCAAGTGTTGCCAAGTCTTTGGCGAATGGCACTGGATGTCGAAAGTTCGGTGACGAAACGAAGGTGCCGAGCTTGATCGTCGAGGTGACCATTGCTGCAGCGGTCAGGGTGGGGATGGTCGCACCCCATGGCTGGCCGGCGAGGCTTTGCCACGACAAGTGGTCGTACGTCCACGCATGATCGAAGCCCAGTTGCTCGGCGTGCTGCCACTCACGTGCTGCTTCTGGCCATTTTTGCTGGGGGAGGATGACAATGCCGTGTCGCATTCGGCAACTCTATCGATCGATGACTAACGCCATTGCTCTCGCTGGTTGCCGCTGTCGAGAAGTTTTGCCCTTAAACTGGGTGGCACCATGGCCACTTTTGGAAATCTTACGGATCGCCTTACCGACGCGTTCAAGAAACTGCGGGGCAAAGGCAAGCTCACCCCAGCGGATGTTGACGGAACCGTTCGCGAGATCCGGCGCGCGCTTCTCGAAGCCGACGTCGCGATCGAGGTGGTGAAGCAGTTCACCAGTCGCATACGCGAGCGTGCCCTCGGCGACGAAGTCAGCAAGGCTTTGAACCCTGCGCAACAGGTTGTGCAGATCGTCAACGATGAACTTGTCACCATTCTTGGTGGCGAACAGCGCAGGCTTGAGTTTGCGAAAATTCCACCAACGGTGATCATGCTCGCTGGCCTGCAAGGTGCAGGTAAAACCACCCTCGCGGGCAAGCTCGCAAAGTGGCTGTCTAGCGAAGGCCACACCCCCATGCTCGTGGCCGCTGACCTTCAACGCCCGAACGCTGTCACTCAGCTTCAGGTCGTTGGCGAGCAGGCTGGAGTCCCTGTGTGGGCGCCGGAGCCCGGAAACGGTGTTGGCAACCCGGTGAAGGTTGCCAAAGACGGCGTCAAGGAGGCCACCCGTCGCCAACACGACGTGGTCATTGTTGACACGGCCGGCCGACTCGGCGTTGATGCCGAGCTCATGAAGCAGGCCGCAGACATCCGCAAGGCAGTCAACCCCGACGAGGTGCTGTTCGTCATTGACGCGATGATCGGTCAAGACGCTGTCACCACAGCGAAGGCGTTCCAGGATGCCGTGGACTTCACCGGCGTCGTTCTGACGAAGCTCGACGGTGATGCGCGCGGTGGCGCTGCGTTGTCTGTCGCCTCCGTGACCGGCCGCCCCATCATGTTTGCGAGCACGGGGGAGGGCCTGGCAGATTTCGAGCCATTCCACCCTGACCGCATGGCGAGCCGCATTCTGGATCTCGGTGACATTCTCACTCTCATTGAGCAGGCGCAGAAGAACTTCGACGAAGACGAAGCGAAGGCAATTGCCGAGAAGTTTGCGACAGACACTTTCACGCTTGAAGACTTTCTCGCCCAGATGCAGCAGCTCAAAAACATGGGCTCGATCAAGAGCATGCTCGGCATGATGCCGGGTGCGAAAGGGATGCGCCAGCAACTCGAAAACTTCGATGAGAACGAAATCACGCGCACGGAGGCGATTATCTATTCGATGACGCCGTCAGAGCGACGCCAGCCGAAGCTGCTGAATGGTTCGCGCAGGCTTCGCATCGCGAAGGGTTCTGGCATGTCGGTTACCGAGGTCAATTCGCTTGTGAATCGCTTTGATCAGGCCGCCAAGATGATGAAAACTGTCGCCAAGGGCGGGGTGCCTCAGGTGCCAGGAATGGGCCCGATCCCCGGTGCCGGATTTGGCGGCGGTGGCAAGAAGAAGCAGGAAAAGAAAAAGGGGTCGCGCTCGGGCAACCCTGCGAAGCGTGCGGCAGAAGACGCCGCCATTGCTGCAGGGCCAGGCACCGCGGCCTCCGCCGGCTCAGGGTTCGGACTTGGCAGTGGCGCACCAAAGGGTGGCCCGAGCGAAGAAGAACTTGCTGCCCTGCAGAAGATGCTCGGTCGCTAGCCGCGGTCGTTAGCTCCCTAGTTAAGCTCGGTCGCTAACCCCGGTGGGTGGCTCGTTCGCGGTGTGTGCCGGTACACGCGTTCGGCCTGGTCAGCCTCGCCACGTAGGCTGATTGGATGACTTCTCGACCCATCCGTATTGGCGTGCAGATCGCGCCGCAGCACGCCAGCTACGACCAGATCAGGGCCACCGTCGCCGCGTGCGAGGAGCTTGGCGTCGATATCGTCTTCAATTGGGACCACTTCTTTCCGCTTTTCGGCGAACCAGATGGCCTGCACTTCGAAGCGTGGACCATGCTCGCGGCCATCGCGGAGCAGACCACCGGGGTGGAGCTAGGTTGCCTTGTCAACTGCAACAGCTACCGCAATCCGAATCTTCAAGCCGATATGGCGCGCACCATCGACCACATCAGCGCGAAAGCCAATGGCGGCGTTGGCCGCTTCATTTTTGGCACGGGGGCTGGATGGTTCGAACGTGACTACGACGAGTACGGCTACGAATTCGGAACGCCGGGCAGTCGCATCGGAGCCCTTGCGCGCGACCTGCCCATCATTCGGGAGCGCTGGACGAAACTCAATCCGGCACCAACCCGCGACATCCCGATCATGATCGGTGGTGGGGGAGTCAAGAAGACCCTGCGCATTGTGGCCGAGCACGCCAACATTTGGCACAGCTTCAGCGACGCAGAGATGCTGCGCACGAAGCTCGAAATTCTTGCGAAGCATGGGGCGGATGTCGGCCGCGATACGAGCGAGATCGAGATTTCGACCGAGGTTCGACAGCGTTCCCACGATGATGCAGATGAGCAAGTAGCTTTGGGCGCCACCATGTTCACGATTCAGGTCAGTGGCCCTGACTATGACCTCGAACCTGTGCGGGACTGGCTAGCCTGGCGCGATCAACACAACCGTGCGTGACGGTGTAATTCGCGCGCTATCTCGAGGTTTATTGTGAGTTCGTGACTATTTCTATCGAGAGCGATGGTGCCGTGAAAAACGGCAAGGCTCTTCTCACCGTTGCTCTCGTCGTTACGGTTCTTGCGTGGTCGACCGCGTTCATTGTTATTCGGGGGGTCGTTTCACACTTTGGCGGGGGCGAGCTTGCCCTTGGCCGACTTCTCGTGGGAACTGTTTTACTGTCGCTTCTTCTCATCGGGCGCAAGTGGGTGCGCCCCACCGCCCATCAGTGGTTGCTGATCGCGATCTATGGTGTGCTTTGGTTTGGCGGCTACAACGTGGCCTTGAACATTGCGGAGCAAACACTGGATGCCGGAACGGCATCCATGATCCTCAACATCGGACCCATCCTCATCGCGCTTGGTGCTGGTGTGTTTCTTGGTGAAGGTGTGCCGAAGTGGTTGGCCATCGGGGCAGGGGTGTCCTTCGGTGGCGTGGTGCTCATCGGGTTCAGCTCTGGAGCCACAAATCTGGGTAGCGGAGTAGGCATAATCTGGGGGCTTCTCGCTGCCGTTGTCTACACCATTGGCGTTCTGTGCCAGAAATACTTGCTTCGAACTATCCCCACAACCCAGCTGACCTGGATGGGGTGCACTTTCGGCGCGGTTGCCTGCCTGCCATTCGCCGGTGGGCTCATTGCTCAGATTGCTGCCGCCCCTTCGTATGCAATTTGGGGGGTGGTGTACCTCGGTGCTGTTTCGACAACCCTCGCGTTCTCGACGTGGGGTTATGCGTTGTCGAAGCTGCCGGCGGGGCAGCTGGGGGTCATCACCTACGTTGTGCCGGCCATCGTTATTGTGCTTGGGCTCGTTGTTTTTGGTGAAATTCCGACATTTCTCGCCATCATCGGTGGGGTCATTTCTCTGATTGGCGTTGCCCTGTCTCGGCGCCGCCCGCGTGCCCGTGCAGTGCCAATCGTGGTGGCGTCTGAACCCGGAGCGACTGCGGTACCCGCTGACCCTCAAAATCTGTCACAATAGACCGTTGACTCCTGGCTGGCCCGACCCTCTATCGGCCGCCGAGGAATCCATTATGCTTTCGCCGCGTGTGCCCCTACGCCCACGGCCGTTCGCGACCACTACAAATAATCTACGGAGAATCGTGGCTGTAAAAATTCGTCTCAAGCGCATGGGCAAGATCCGCGCACCCTACTACCGCATCGTCGTTGCCGACTCACGCACCAAGCGTGATGGTCGTGTCATCGAAGAGATCGGCAAGTACCACCCGACCGAGAACCCCTCGGTCATCGAGGTCAAGTCTGACCGCGCACAGTACTGGCTCGGCGTTGGCGCACAGCCGACCGAGCAGGTTGCCGCACTGTTGAAGCTCACGGGCGACTGGGGAATCTTCAAGGGCGATAAGAATGCCAAGAACACCGTCAAGCTTGCTGAGCCGAAGCCGGAATTCCAGGCTGACGAGAAGAAGAAGCCGGTTCTGAAGCCGAAAACCGAAAAGGTTGAAGCCCCAGCGAAGGCAGAGAAGGCAGAGAAGTCCGACAAGGCTGACGCGCCTGCTGCTGATGCGAAGTCCGATAAGGCTGACGCGCCTGCTGCTGATGCGAAGTCCGACAAGGCTGACGCTCCTGCCGCTGACGACGCCGCGAAGGCTCCTGCCGAGGAAGCGCCCGCAGAGGCGGCCAAGGCCGAGTCTGACGACGCCGACAAGGCGTAATCATGTTGGCATCCGCTCTTGAGCACCTCGTCAAGGGGATTGTAGATCATCCTGACGAAGTGCAGGTTGTGGCGAAAAGTTCACCGCGCGGCGAGGTCCTTGAGGTTCGCGTGAACCCCGAAGATCTCGGTCGTGTGATCGGTCGTGCTGGCCGCACCGCTAAGGCGCTGCGTACCCTCGTGACCGCTCTTGCCGATGGGCGCAAGGTTCGCGTCGACGTGGTGGACACTGATTTCTCCTAACGCAAAAACTGGCAGCACCCGCTTGCGGGTGGGTCGACTCACCAAGGCTCACGGCCTCAAGGGAGCGATCAAGATTGAGCTGTACACGGATGACCCGGATCGACGTTTCGTTCCGGGCGCCGTGTTCTTTCTGCAGGTGCCAGAGAGTTCGCCGTGGCACGGTAAGACTCTCGAGCTTCTTGAACTCAAGTGGTATAACACGCATGCTGTCGCGTTCTTCAAGGATGTGCTTGATCGCACCGCCGCAGAGAGCCTCGCCAAAGGGATTCTGCTGGTCGATCATGACCTGGCGGAGCCATCCAACGAAGAAGATGCATGGTACGACCACCAGCTCATCGGGCTTGCTGTCATGCGCGATGGTGTGAAGGTAGGCACCGTTACCCAGCTCGACCACCTGCCTGCACAGGACCTTTTGCATGTGGCCACCGAGTCTGGCGATGTCATGGTTCCGTTCGTGAAGGCGATCGTACCTACCGTCGATATTGTTGCCGGCACCATCACGGTGACGCCGCCGGTTGGGTTGTTCGAGCCGGTGCCAGAGGCGGATGCAGATTCAGTTTCTGTTACGGATGCTGCTCCAGAGGCCGACACCGCTCCCTAAGCTAGTCCCCATGCGCATCGACATCGTCACGATCTTTCCGGAGTTCTTCTCCGTGCTGGATGTCTCATTGCTCGGCAAAGCGCGCGAGTCTGGCCTGATCGAGTTGGGTCTTCATAACCTCCGCGACTTCACTCACGACCGTCACCGCACCGTTGACGACACTCCGTATGGTGGGGGAGCAGGCATGGTGATGAAGCCAGAGCCGTGGGGCGAAGCGTTGGATGCAATTGTTTCAACCCCGCTCCCTGAGGGATCGCAGTTCTCAACCCCGCTCCCTGAGGGATCGCGCAGCGATCGTTTCGAAGGGAACCCCACGATAATCTTCCCGTCGCCAGCAGGCGATCTCTTCACTCAGGCAATGGCGCAAGAGCTCTCCGCCGAGCCACACATCGTGTTCGGTTGTGGGCGTTACGAGGGCATCGACCAGCGCGTCGTCGAGTACGCTGCGACGCTCGGGCGAGTGAGACTTGTGAGCCTCGGTGACTATGTTCTCAACGGCGGCGAGGTCGCCACTATGGCGATGATCGAGGCTATCGGCAGGCTCATTCCCGGTGTGGTCGGCAACCCTCAGAGCCTCGTGGAGGAGTCGCACTGTGATGGGTTACTCGAATACCCGAGCTACACGAAGCCGGCCTCGTGGCGGGGCCTTGAGGTGCCTCCCGTATTGACTTCTGGAAACCACGGCGCGATTTCCGCGTGGCGTCACGAGCAGCAGCTCGAGCGCACCCGCGAGGTTCGCCCAGACCTTTTGCCGCCCGAATAGCTGTCGTCCGCGCCGCTACCCGCAACCGTTGAGCGAACTAGTCGCGGGCGGTGAGGATGATGGGGCCATCTTTGGTGACCGCGATGGTGTGCTCGGCGTGGGCGGAGCGTGAGCCATCCATGCTGCGCAGAGTCCAGCCATCCGGATCGGTGAAGATCTGGTCGGTGGTCTGCATGAACCACGGTTCGATGGCGAAGACGAGGCCGGGCTTCAGGGGGAAGCCGCGGCGCGGGCGTGCGTCGTTCGGCACATGGAGGTCGCCATGCATGGTGCGGCCGACACTGTGGCCCCCAAAGTCTGTGTTGACGCTGAGTCCTGCGTCGTGCGCGACGTCACCGATGGCGGCAGAGACGTCTCCCATGCGGCTGCCGACAACCGCGGCGGCGATACCGGCGGCGAGGGCACGCTCCGTCGTTTCGATGAGCTCGAGGTCGTTGGCCCTCGGCGTGCCAACGACCATGGAGAGTGCGGAGTCGGCGACCCACCCGTTGACGGATACCGCAAAGTCGAGGCTCACGAGGTCGCCATCCTTCAGCGTGTAGTCATGCGGAAGGCCGTGCAGGGCGGCGTCGTTCACGGAGGTGCACAGCACTTTGCCGAACGGTGATGCGCCAAACGACGGGTGGTAGTCGATGTAGCAACTCTCTGCGCCGCGATCGCGGATCATCTTGTGGGCGAGCTCGTCGAGCTCGAGAAGGTTGACTCCAACCTTGGTTGCTTCTGCGAGAGTGCTGAGAACTTTCGCAACGAAGCTCCCTGCTGGTCGCATTTCGTCAATTTCGGCGGGGGTTCTCAACTCGATCATCCAGCTATTCTTCACCAAGTCATGCCTATTCTGTGTTCATGTGGTTACGTCGAGTGTTTTACTACGCGCAGTTCTGGATGATTCCGGTGCTGCCGCTGTGGCTGCTCATCGCCTCCGGCTTGTCGATCAGTGGTGCCGGATGGGAGCTCATGATGCTGCTGTTTGCCGCGCCACTGCTGTCGGTCGCACTCATCCTTGTGATGGGACTCACGATGGCCAGAAAGGCAGTGCGTCGCGCTCGCTTGCTTTCTTGGATCGATGTGGGCATCTTGGGGTCGTGGTACATTTCCGTGATTATTGCGGCGGTCTTCTCGCACCCAATGCTGGCCGTGCTGGCGATTGCTCTGACGCTTGCCGCGTTCTGGAGCGCGGTGTGGCAATGGATTGCAGAAACACGACAGCGCGTTTCTCTTGCGTTTGCGAGTTACGGCGCGATCCCCGCAACGTTCCAGTAGTTCGTTTGTGGTTGGCGGGCAGCTCTTCCGTGTGGCAGAATAGTCCACTGTGTCCACGCACGACCCTGCCTCAGGGGGGTTCGCGATGATCCGACACACTTCTTCTTCCATGCAGTAACCAGCACGCGGTCGACCTGTGGCGATTGCAGAGAGCGAATCATCATGCATATTCTCGACTCAGTTGACGCGGCATCGCTGCGCAGCGACATCCCAGAGTTCCGCGCGGGCGACAACGTGAAGGTTCACGTCAACATCGTTGAAGGTACGCGCTCGCGTATCCAGGTCTTTCAGGGTGTTGTTATTGGTCGCTCTGGCGAAGGCATCCGTGAGACGTTCACCGTCCGCAAGGTCAGCTTTCAGGTGGGCGTGGAGCGTAAGTTCCCCGTGCACTCCCCGGTCATCGACCACATCGAGGTCGTGACGCGTGGCGATGTTCGCCGTGCCAAGCTCTACTACTTGCGCGCTCTGCGCGGCAAGAAGGCGAAGATCAAAGAAAAGCGCGACGCGCAGTAGCCCGTTAGGCAGGTAGGGGATTTTCTGACCCTAGACTTGTCGAGAACTCAGGGGCTACATGACGACAGAAGAACAGCCGACTCGGCATGACCGGGTTGGCTCCGAACGACGTTCTCGGTCGCGCGGCATCAAATTGTTCTTGCGGGATATTGTTCTCATCTTTCTTGCCGCGATCATTATTTCGGTAGGAATCAAAGCGTTCCTGGTTCGTTCGTTCTACATTCCGTCTGGTTCTATGGAGAACACTCTGCAGATCAACGACCGAATTATCGTGAATGAACTTGTCCCTCGCTTCATCCCTGTTGATCACGGCGATGTTGTCGTTTTCCGCGACCCGGGTGGGTGGCTTCAGCCACGAGCGATGCCAGATCAGAATTGGTTCATAACCGGTGTTGACTGGACCCTTGCTGTCGTTGGTTTGAGCGCGCCAGACAGTAATGACCACCTCGTGAAGCGCGTGATCGGTGTTGCGGGAGACACCGTTGAGTGTTGCAACACGTTCGGTCAGCTGTCGGTGAACGGTGTGCCGTTGGACGAGCCGTACGCCGATCTTCCCTCGGGTGTGACGAAGGTATCCGGTACAGATTTTCACATCACGGTGCCGAAAGATTCGCTTTGGGTCATGGGCGACAACCGCTACGATTCTCTGGATTCGCGATACAACACCGATAAGCCGGGTAAGGGTTTTGTGCCGGTTGCCAACGTTGTCGGTCGCGCCTTCATTGTGAGCTGGCCCGCAGACCGCTGGACTTGGCTCGACAATTACCCGACCGTGTTCGACGGCGTGGAGAACAAAACTCCGTAATGCCTGTCGCCGATCCCACGATGGATGTCGAGAACGAGATCCTCGCCAGCGGTGCACGCTTTGTTATCGGTTGCGACGAGGTGGGCAGGGGAGCGATCGCCGGGCCCGTCGCTGTTGGCATGTGTGCAGTCGATTCGAGTGTTGGCGCGATACCAGTCGGGCTTCGGGATTCAAAAATGCTGAGCGAGAAGCGTCGTGTGGCGCTGGCGCCTCTGGCTGCCGCGTGGGTAGTTCACAGCGCTGTCGGGATGGCGAGCGCCGACGAGGTTGATCGCCTAGGAATCACCGCGTGCCTTGGGCTCGCGGGCAAGCGCGCGCTGGCGCACCTGCACGAGGCTGGTGTGCCAGTACTCGACAGTGTTGTTCTTCTCGACGGTGACCAAGACTGGCTGAACCCTGCGCTGACGACAAAGCTCACCGTTCAGATGCGGGTGAAGGGTGACCGCGATTGCGCATCGGTGGCGGCGGCATCCGTGATCGCGAAAGTTCATCGCGACGCTTTGATGATCGAGGCGGATGAGCGCGAACCCGGCTACGGCTGGAGCGGAAACAAAGGTTACGGCGCCGCCGCGCATTTCACCGCGATTGAGCTTCTGGGCGCTTCGAGCATCCATCGCCTCACATGGCTAAAGGCCACTGCGTTACCCCGTGAGACCGCCTAGGATTGAGAGGCAATGGATGAGGAAGACTTCGAAGACTACGACCGTGAGGTCGAGCTTGCGCTATTCCGCGAGTACCGCGATGTGGTCTCGCAGTTTCGCTATGTCGTAGAGACGGAGCGGCGGTTCTATCTTGCCAACGAGGTTCAGCTCGAACGTAAAGATACCGAGCATGATTTCTATTTCGAACTGACCATGCACGATGTCTGGGTGTGGGATGTTTACCGCTCAGACCGGTTCGTCAAGTCAGTGCGGGTTCTCACGTTCAAAGATGTCAACGTTGAGGAGTTGAGCGCGAAAGAGCTCGAACTTCCAAAGGAACTCGCTCTCGACGAGTAGCCGTGTACCCCATCCCCTCGCGGTGAGCACAGGGCCCCGCGTGACCCCACCCTCAGACTAAGGAAGTCTCCCGTGCACACCACCGTCTTCGAGCGTTCCGTTCCCGAAGAAAGTGTTATCGAGGAGTCACTCGCAGAGTCTGTGCTCGCGCCGTTCTGGCTTGATGACGTGAAGGCGCGCACGTGGCCGCAATTCAGTGGTGAGCACGAGTACGACCTCGTTGTTGTTGGCGGTGGATTCGCAGGGTTGTGGACCGCGCTCATGGCGAAGCAGCGTGATGCCTCTACCCGTGTCGCTCTCGTGGAGGCGCAGTCGATCGGATGGGCAGCATCCGGCCGCAATGGCGGGTTCTGCGAGGCCACTCTCACGCACGGTGAGAAGAACGGCGAGCGTCGTTTTCCTGACGAACTTGCGCTGTTAGAGCGGCTCGGATTGCAGAACCTCGACGAGATTGAGCAGGCGGTGACGGAGCTTGGCCTTGAGTGCGACTTCGAGCGCACGGGCGCCATCGCGGTAGCTATTGAGCCGCACCAGGTTGCGGAGCTCGAGGCTGACAAAGACGGTGAAGACCTGAAGTTTTTCAACGAGAAACAGATGCAGAAAGTGATTGCTTCTCCCACCTATCTCGCCGGGCTCTGGTCCGAACGCGACACGGCAATGGTGCACCCAGGCAAGCTTGCCCAGGAGCTCGCGCGCGTGTGCCACGAGGCCGGCGTCGACATTTTTGAGAACTCGCCCGTGCGCAAGCTTTCGAGCAAACTTAGGGGCGCGGTGACGGTGAGGCTTGTGACCGGAAACATTCGGGCCACGCGGGTGGCGCTCGCGACGAACGCGTTCACGTCGCTGCTGAAGCGCTACCGCTGGCATACCGTGCCCGTGTACGACTACGTGCTCATGACAGAGCCGCTCACAGATAAGCAACTGAAGTCGATCGGGTGGAAGGGGCGGCAGGGCGTCAGTGATCTGGCCAACCAGTTTCACTACTATCGACTGTCAAAAGATAACCGCATCCTCTTCGGTGGTTACGACGCGATCTACCACTTCGGCGGCAAGATCAAACCACAGTACGAGGATCGACCTGCATCCCACCGGTTGCTCGCGAGCCACTTCTTCACCACGTTTCCGCAGCTTGAGGGAGTGAAGTTCACCCACCGCTGGGCCGGCGTGATTGACACCTGCAGCCGGTTCACCGCGTTCTTCGGGCATGCTCGTGGGGGCCGCGTGGCCCATGCCGCGGGGTTCACAGGGCTCGGAGTCGCCGGCACCCGCTTCGCCGCGAACGTGATGCTCGATCAGCTGTGGGGTCTCACCACGGAGCGCACTGAACTCAAAATGGTGAAGTCACTTCCTATCCCGTTCCCCCCAGATCCGATTGCGTGGATCGGCGTCGAGGTCTCGCGTTGGGCGATGAACAGGGCCGACCACAACAAGGGCAAGCGAAACTGGATTCTGCGCTCACTGGATGCGCTCGGGCTTGGGTTTGACTCGTGAGCGGGGCTGTCGAGTATGTGGCGTTATCGCGTGAGGTTTCGTGTTTCGTGTGGCGTGCTTCGTATGGCGTGATGGGGGCCGGTTCGTGAGAGGGGTTACGTCATGACGACGTGTTATTCGGGTGTCGACTTTGTTGCTGCCGCCGCAATTGAGTTGGAGTACACGCCGGTAGAGGCCAGCCAGATCGTTGACGGGGCACCTGTCGTGGGCGCGGCGGAGCTTGGTGCGCTCGGAGAAAGCGAATATGGGGTGTGGGAGCACTCGGTGGGCGCATCATCTGATGTCGAGGTTGATGAGATGTTCGTTGTACTGTTCGGCGCGGCCACTGTCGCGTTCGATGATGACACGGTGATTGAACTGGGCCCCGGATCGGTGGGTCGCCTGCGCGAAGGCCAGCGCACCGTGTGGACGGTCACCGAGACGCTGCGCAAGGTGTACATCGCCTAAGTCATAGAGCGCATTGCTCGGCGCTCTCCACTCGTCCACAACGAGCTGCGAAAGATTCAGTTGCACTCCTGAGGCGCGAAGTGCACGGCGCGCGTCGCCGCCACGGCATTCTCTACCCATGGCGGCAAAAGATGACTTGGGCAGGCTCGGGGAAGACCTCGCGGCAAAATTTCTTGTGGATGCCGGCTACACCGTGATAGATCGCAACTGGCGGTGCGCTCGCGGCGAGATCGACCTGGTAGCTCGCGATGGCCATGACACGGTCTTCATCGAGGTCAAGACGCGATCGAGCACAGCGTTCGGGCACCCCTTCGAAGCGATCACCTCTCAGAAGCTTGCGCGCCTGCGGCGACTGGCGACCGCGTGGTGTGAGTCGCATCCGCAGCGCCATGAGTTGGATCGCAGCGGGTCGAATCACAGTGTGCTGTTGCGTCGTGGAGTGGGCGGCAAGAGCGGCACTCGCGGTGTCATCCGCATCGACGCAATCTCGGTCATCGCCGCCCCAGGTGCCGCACCCATCATCGAGCACCTTCGGCGGGTGTTCTGATGACCGTGGGCCGCACGCAGGCTGTTGCGCTGCTCGGGCTGCAGGGTGCCATCGTCGAGATTGAGGCGGATTACTCGTCGCAGCTTCCCAAGTTTGTGCTCATTGGCTTGCCTGATGCCGCGCTCGGCGAGGCGCGCGATCGCGTAATTGCGGCAGCAGCAAACTCCGGATGCGACCTACCCAGCAGGCGACTCACCGTGAACCTGTCGCCCGCCGCCTTGCCAAAACAAGGTTCCGGCTTTGATCTTGGCATCGCGCTCGCCACGCTCGCTGCTGCCGGTGTCGTCGAGTCAGAATCGATTGCGCGAGTGGTGCATCTTGGTGAGCTCGGCCTCGACGGACGCCTGAGACCTATCACCGGAATTTTGCCCGCCGTGTCCACTGCGGTAGCTGCCGGGTTCGACACCATCATGGTGCCGACAGGTAATGCGGCAGAGGCCTCACTCGTGCCCGGTATTCGCGTGGTGGCAATCGCGTCGTTGCGGGATGCCGCGATCTGGCATTGCGCAAACCTTGACGCCATCGATGTCGAACCGATTCTGCTTGCACACCCGGTGGAACCAGAAGAAGAGCAACTCGATCTCGCCGATGTCATTGGTAACGCAGATGCCGTTGAGGCGATGGTTGTCGCGGCAGCCGGTGGGCACCACGCCTTTCTTCTTGGCCCGCCCGGCTCCGGAAAGACGATGCTCGCTGCCCGGCTTCCTGGCATCCTTCCCGACTTGGATGCGGCGGCAGCGCTCGAGGTGAGCTCAATTCGTTCGTTGTGCGGGCTGCCGGTTGGGCTTGCACTGATGACGCGTCCACCGCTTGAGGCCCCGCACCATACGGCGACGGCAGCGGCGCTTATCGGAGGCGGCAGCAAGCAGATCCGACCAGGGGCGGCGGCGAGGGCTAGTGGTGGAGTTCTGTTTCTTGATGAGGCACCAGAGTTCAACAGCTCGGTGTTGGATGCACTTCGCCAGCCGCTCGAGTCGGGCGTGATCAGTATCCACAGGGCAAATGCTGTGGCCCATTTTCCCGGCCGGTTCCAGCTCATCCTGGCGGCAAACCCCTGCCCGTGCGGCCAATACGGCGCACGAGACTCAGAATGCACGTGCACGCCGAGTGCCAGACGGCGCTACCTCGGCAGGCTCTCTGGGCCGCTCCTCGACCGAATCGACATCCAGCTGCGCGTGCAAAGAATCACGAGCGCACAGCTAAAACTAGCCAATGACGGTGTGCGAGTCACGACCGCCACAGCGCGTAAGAGAGTTGTCTCAGCACGAACTCGTGCCGCTGAACGGCTTGCGGGAACACCGTGGAGTGTGAATTCGCAGGTTCCCGGCTACTGGCTACGCGGCCCCCACGCTCGGCTCAGCGGGGTGGTGACCGCCACCATCGACCGCGCTCTTGAACGCGGCGGTATCACGATGCGCGGCTACGACCGGGTACTGAAAGTTGGTTGGACACTTGCCGATTTGGATGCCGCCGACTCACCCTCCGCCGACCACATCGGCCGCGCCCTGTACCTCAGAAAGGCTTTATCGTCATGAACATTCTTGGATTGAAGGAGGCGGAAGTTGCGCCCCTCGTGCGAGCAATCGCCGGCGAAAGCCTTGAGGGAGATGGGCTGCGCCAACGATTCGCTCGTGCGGCATGGACCGGCATTGCGGAGCCGGGCGATCGGGTCGCCGGTATTTTGGTGGCGGCTTTCGGCGCCGCTGATGCTTTGGATGCCATTGTGACGCGTGCGAGCAGCGAGACCATTGCGCAACGACTTGGTGGCGATGCGTCCCATGATGAGGTGCAGCAGGCGGTTGAGCGCTGGCTACCCAGACTCCAATCACGCGTCGCTTTGCTTGCCCTTACGCAGGCGGCACGATACTCGGTGCGGCTGCTGATTCCAGGCGATCCGATGTGGCCTGCAGGTCTGGATGATCTTGGGCCGCACGCTCCGCTCGCACTGTGGTTGCGAGGCAACGAGTCAACGCTCGCATCCACCGGCGATTCGATTGCGCTGGTGGGGGCGCGAGCCGCCACCGGGTACGGGGAACATGTTGCAATGGAGGCATCCGCTGGGCTTGTTGATCGTGGATACACGATCGTGTCTGGGGCCGCATACGGAATCGACGGAATGGCTCACCGTGCAGCGCTCGCGAGCTCCGGCCAAACGATCGCCGTATTGGCTGGTGGTGTTGATCGTTTTTATCCGAGCGGGCATGAGGCACTCCTTAACCGCATCGTGGAGGAAGGCGCAGTGGTCTCGGAGCTTCCCTGCGGCGCAGCGCCAACAAAATGGCGATTTTTGCAAAGAAACAGACTCATTGCTGCCATGAGCCAGGCCACGGTGGTGTTAGAAGCGGGGTGGCGCTCTGGTTCGCTCAACACCGCCGGACATGTCGCAGCATTGGGGCGACCACTCGGTGCCGTTCCTGGGCCAGTGACGAGTGCGGCCTCCGCAGGATGTCATCGTCTCATCCGTGAATTCGATGCGGTGTGTGTGACCAACGCCGACGAGATGGCCGAGTTGGCACCGCGTGGAACCGCGAATGAATCACGTCATGGTATCGACCCTGAAGTTGGGGCGGCTGGCGCAGCGGGTGGAAGCGGAGCGGTGGGGCCGAGTTCGCGAAACGTCCGAATTGCCGATGCGCTGAGCACGCGATCCGCCCGCACTGTCGACGATATTGCGGCGAGGTCTGGACTCTCGGTCGCCTCCGTTCAGGGATTGCTCGGAGCTATGCAACTCGATGGCGCGGTGGCAGAGCGCCCGTCCGGCTGGGTGAAGGTGGCCGCTATTTCTGCTTCTCCAAAAGCGACCACCTCGCGCGAGGAGTGAAAGGCTTTTGATAGTCGAAGCGAAGCGAAGCGAAGCCTAGTGCAGACCAATCGCGTGCCGCGCTGCCCATTCTCACGCGTGCGGGAGTGTTGTTCTCCGAGTGAACCCCATGTATCTTGAAATCGACACTTCCGGAGGCTGGCTTTTGGCGAACTACAGCAAAATTGAACCATACATCGGCCATATGAAACGCGCAGCGATTGACGCTTTCATGGGACAGCAAGGCTGGATTCCCGATTACGAATATGACGATCGCTATGCGCTGTGGGGTGTGATTCCGAGTTGGTACAGACGCCCGACCGAGGATGGTGTCGGCGGTGGCGAGCGGATTGCCGTTGGCAATGATTCCATGGCTCCCACCTTCGATAACATTCGAGCGAGGATCTCGGCGGCGACCGATAAGTGGGTTGGGCTTCCTTCGGGGGCAGGCGCATCGAGTGTTCGCACTTCAGTAGGTTCGGTTGCAGTACAGTTCGGAGCCGCCGCGTCGGGCGGTGCCGCGATCGCCGACGGTGAGGTCGCTAAGTCAATCGACACAATTAGCAACACGGTTGTAAGCAATTTTCGTGGATCGTTCAAGGCACCTTTTCTCGACAAATACGATGCACAGTTTGCGAAGGTAATCGGGGGCACCGGCGCTGCGGCGGCGATTCTGCAGACTGCATACGCCGCCGAGGAAGCCATCTGGCCGGCGGCACAGCAGGACGCGGTTGACATATGTGAGAGCGTGCGAAATGCGTTCCGCACCAAGGCGAAACAGAGTTCCGATCAGGTCCGTGACATCGCATTGGGTGTGGTGGCGGCGGTGGCTGGGGTTGTGACTATCGTCGCCAGCGCCGGGACGGCGGCTCCCATCGTCACCATGATCGGCTTTGCAAAAACCGCGGCGAGCGCTGTCGAGAGTTTAAACAAAACTATCGATATTTCAACCGATAGCTACGAGTCAATCATGGCGTCGCTTGAGTCGGCATCCAGCGCTCTCAACTATGTCATCACCGAACAGGAGCACTCTATTCGAGCAATGGTGTCGTCGACGAGCGCGCTCATTTCCTTCAACTTCGAGGCCTTCAATCTCGATGCGTATTCGTTGCGAGATTTTTCGTCAGACGACACCATAGCCATTGAGCAAAGTGAAGCAGATACCGTGCTTCTCAACATGAATCGATTGCTCGCGGTGATGGCTTCAGCGAGCACCGCACTGAGCAGGCAGCCGAGTGACGACTTTTTGCGTCGTGACAGTGAAGTGGGTTTAGGCAGAACTGGTCCATATTCGCAGATCATTGAACTCCACGACGTAATCTCGCGCTGCCTTAAGTCAACACACAATGAGTACGAGCGTGGACGTGCACTTCTTGAGGCGACAGCAAATGACCTGTTCGCGAGTGAAGATGGGGCAAAGGCGGTAGCAGAAGCTTTACTTCGTGAGCTGGAAACGATGGGGTTGGGTTCATGACTCTCACAAGTCGATACTTTGGGATCATCGATCCGAGCGCTTTGGGCGACGCCGCCACGACCGCAACGATCAACACCAAGGAAAACCGCGCATTAGACGTGAGCTTGCTCATCGCTGACCCTCCGCATCTTCGGCAGGAGCAACTTGACCAAGCAGATGCGGCGCTAGATTACTTCGATCAGCTCGACGAGCGGGTGCGTGCCACGATTCTCCTGGAAGTGTCTGATCCACACTCTATTCCCGGCCAGATTTACGGCACGCTCAGCGCCCTCGATCCCGTCGGCGACTTGACGCCCGAAGAGTTCACGCAGTCGTTGCGCGTCAGCTCAGCGGTCGTGGCTCCCGACGGGGGATCGCAGTCCCCCGATCGAGTGTCGATAACTTTCGTTTCCACCACGAAGTTCATGACGCAGTCGTTCATGGCGATAGTCCGCGAAGGGTTTGGTTTCGTGTTCGTCGCCACAGACGAAGCCCAGCGTTCAGAATCATCTCTCCACTACCGCTGATATCGTGCGAATATATGCGACGCGTGCAATGCGTGATTTTAGTGGAAGGTAACGATGAGCGATCAAGGCAACGTGCCTAGTCCCCAACAGGGGCGAAAGCCGAGCCGGACCCCATCATCGATCGCATGGATTCTCTTGGGAGCCTCCTTGGTTCTGTCGATCGTTGGCGTGTTCTGGCTGCGCCTCTGGGTCCCCGGCCTTGTGCTCGGAATTGCCGCCTTCGCCATGGGTATCATCGCTGCACGGCGGGCAGGCAAAAGTCCGCTATACACCGATGCGCGTGTGCTGCTCAGCGTGATCGCGATGGTGATGCCAGCGGTGATCGCCTTGACGACGATCGCCGGAGGAATGGCTCAGTCCGACGTGGCTCCTCCGCGAGCTGACCTGCAGATCGAACTGCGTGTGCACGCAGACGGTGACTTCACTGTGTCGTACACCGAACCCGTCCGCGCCGGCGCATCCAAAGCGACGGTAGCCACCGTCGAGGCTACCGACGAGTTCACGACGTCTTTCACCACGAACCTTAATGCGTTTCAGTTCCACGCCGGAATAGCACAAAACAACCTCGGCCCTCAATTGATCAGTTGCGCCGTTGAAGTGAACGGGGTCGTGGTTCTCGAACGCACAGGGGACCAGCGATACGTCGATTGCTCGGCTGACCTGCAAGAACTCAACCGTGAGCACGGGGGCTCCAATTAGTGGTGTCTGGCCACGAGATTGTCCTCGGTGGATTGCAGCAGCAGCGTGATGTCTGGCGACGTACCGCGCATGCTCGCCCAGTAAAGCTCGTCTCGGTTTTCTCCTCGTCAGGGCGGTATTAGCGCAGGTAAGCGAGGATCATGCGGCTGACGAGCATGGACTCGGACGGATGAAGGTAACGGCAGCGGGTGTTTCCTCGCAGCCAACGAACTAACCTTAGAGAGGTCGCGCTGAGACCGTCGTAGAGAAGGGAATTGTAGACAAAAATGTTGTTTCGTCGTGCCAGTCGACGCCGCAAACGTGGCCGTGAATCCAAGGCCTTCGATGAAGCCTTGCTCCCACCCAAATCGTTCGTAACTGTTGCCGAAGCAACCGAAGACGGCCTCATGCTCACCGAATATGCGAGTCGGATGGCGGTCAAGAACCGGTTCATCAAGAAGATCCTTGCCGACAAGCAGCCGTGGTTCATCGAGCAGTCACGAGACGATGCACGTGCCGCACTCGAACTGTTGGCCAGCGAATCCGACACCGACGCAGAGAACCTTGACACGCTCATTCAGAAGTTTCGCCAAAACCCCGACAGCAAGAAAGACCGCCAGGGCTACAGCTTCAGCGACGTAGCAAACATGGAACATCGTCGAGTAGTTTCACTCGAAGTATCGCAACGACTGCGAGAACAAAGCACCGACGAAACCTATCTCACGGAGGTCGTCGAGCGCGCACGGCGTGACGCCTGGCGGGAGATCGCGGCAAACATCGAACACAACCTCGATGTTGAATACTTTGCCATCGACGAAGAGTACGAACGCAACCGCGACGACCGGTTGCGCGCCTTCATCGACGAAGACCTCGCCGCACTCATCGCCGAAAAGCTGACAAACGCTGACGCTACTGACGCTACTGACGCTGCTGACGCTGCCAACACCGACCCGGCAAACTCCGACTCTGCAATAGGGTCCACAGTTACTGGATCCGATGTCACCGGCCGCGCCTCGCCCTAAGCTTGAACGATGATTCAACTCGGTCAATATCCAGCGGCGGGCCACGTCATCGCGCACATCAGCGACACCCATTTTCTGGGCGGAGGAAGGCCCCTCTATGGCAGCGTTTCCACTGATGCACACTTGACCCAAGCGCTTGCCCAAATCGAAGCATCCGGTGCGAAGCCAGAAGCCATCGTGTTTACCGGTGACCTCACCGATCTTGGCGAGCCGGATGCCTACTCGCGCCTTCGCGCGCTCGTCGAGCCTTTCGCCGAACGCCTCGGCGCCCAAATTATCTGGGTCATGGGCAACCACGATGAACGCCCCGAATACTCGAAACAGCTCTTTGACACCGAATCAAGCGGGCAGCCGCAAGACCGCGACTACGACATCGGTGGCCTGCGCATCATCTCCCTCGATACCACCGTGCCCGGCTACCACCACGGTGATCTCAGGCAAGAACAACTCGACTGGCTTCGTGAACTGCTGGCCGCCCCCGCGCCACACGGAACTCTCCTTGCCGTTCACCACCCGCCGATCCCGACCCCGCTTCTCGAGGCCATGGGCATGCTCGAGCTGCAGGACCAGTCGCGGCTCGCTGATGTTATCCGAGGCACGGATGTTCGGGCCATTCTTGCTGGACACCTGCACTATTCGACCCACAGCACGTTCGCCGGAATCCCTGTGTCCGTGGCGGCAGCCACCTGCTACACACTCAACCTCACCGCACAGGATCGCATTCTCTCCGGCGTCGACTTTGGGCAAGCCTTCAACCTCGTTCACGTCTACGACGAACAGATTGTGCACTCCATCGTGCCGGTCGGCGATACCGTGGAGGTCACCGGTTTTTCCTCCGATGGCTGGGCGCAGATCGAAGCGATGACGCCAGAGCAGCGCCGAGAAGTGTTCTCCAATAAGCTGTCGCCGTTCAACTCCGGCGAAGCGGCAAGCTCCGACTGACGCGGCGCGCATGCGCCACCATCCGGTGTTCGTGCGCGACGATGGAGCCATGGAGCTTGAGCGCGCGGTGGGCGACTTTGTCACCCAACTTCACGTCGAGCGTGGCCTCAGCCCAAACACCACGCGGTCGTACCGCACCGATCTCACGGCGTTAGTCACCTTCGCCGAAATGCGCGGAGTTCATCAGGTATGCGACGTTGACCTTGAACTTCTTCGGGACTGGCTGTGGCAAGCCTCTCAGCAAGGTTTGGCAAAGTCTTCGCTTGCGAGGCGCACAGCGGCGGTGCGCAGCTTCACCGACTGGGCGCTTCACGCTGGGATCACGACGACGGATGCGGCAACCCGGTTGCGTGCACCGAGAGCCGACGCGCACCTGCCACGCGTGCTCACCCGAACTCAGGTGGAAGGCATCCTCGACGCTCTTGCGGCATTTGCCGCGACAGGCGATCCGGTTGCTCAGCGAAACGTAGCAATGGTGGAGCTCCTATATGCGTCCGCGCTTCGCGTGAGCGAGCTAGCAGGCCTTGACGTCACAGGTATTGATCTCGACCGTCACACCGTGCGCGTCACCGGTAAAGGGTCGAAGGAGCGTGTCGTGCCGTTCGGGGTACCAGCGGGTAAGGCGATGTCGCGCTATCTCGAGAACGGTCGAGCCCGTCTCATCACTGAGCCAACGCCCGCCGCTTTTTTGGGAGCCCGCGGCAACCGGATTAGCACGCGTACCGTGTATCAATTGGTTGCCGGCCTGTTGGTGGACATTCCTGGAACGGGCCCGTCAGGACCACACGCGCTCCGTCACACCGCCGCCACTCATCTGCTGGACGGCGGTGCCGATCTTCGGGCAGTCCAGGAGCTACTGGGTCATGCCAGTCTCGGCACGACCCAGATCTACACTCATGTTTCGGCAGAAAGGCTCAAAGAGAGCTATCGGTCAGCGCATCCGAGGGCGTAAGTGTCACAGGGCTGACCTTGATTCGCGTGCCAATCGCCACAAAAAGCAGCACGAAACCAGCGGTGAGAAGAATGTGTCCGCTCCCCGATATGCCTTCTAAGGCCTTGCTGGGGGCGATCTCCAACACAGTGAAGCTGCCGTTGACGAGCAGGCTGCCGGCGGTCACCACCAGCCCGAGGTTGTAGACCCAGAAGAACCACGTGAAGACTCGGGATCGAGAGAGTTCGAACACTTTCTCCAGCGCCAACACAATCAGCAGCACGATCACGCCGAGTGTGAGTAAGTGGGTGTGGGCAACGGAGAGTTGAGTGAATCCGTCTGCAGCGGTGAACCCTTGAGCTTTGGTGAATTCGCGATAGAACAGTCCGGAACTGAGGCCCAGAACAAGGTAGATAGTGGAGGCAATAAAAAGTTTTCTCATGCTTCAACTCTCGCGTGGCGCGCGCGATCCCGAATCGTCCGAAATGTTGAATCTCTATTTTGCTCGCCGATAGCGGGATGCCAGATCAGAACTGCCAGAACAGTTATCGGATGGTGCCGGCGTCGCGCGCTGCGGCGACGGCTTTTGTTCGTGAACTCACATCCAGTTTGGTGAAAATGTGCGCCAGATGGGATTTCACGGTCGCTTCGCTGAGGAACAGTTCGCGCCCGATGTCGCGGTTCGATTTGCCGATGGCGACAAGCCCGAGCACCTCAATCTCTCGTGCGCTCAACGCGCCACCTGTCGAATTGCGACGGCTACCAAGCCGGTCGGCAACGGCAGGGGAGAGAGCGCTCGCACCGCTGGCGGCCGCCTGTGCCGCAGCGATCAGCTCTGCTGGTGGCGCATCCTTCAGGAGGTACCCACTCGCGCCCGCCTCCACGGCATTGAGGATGTCGGCGTCGGTGTCGTAGTTGGTAAGGATGAGAACGTTCGGTGCGCAATCGAGGCCGCGCAATACCCTGGTGGCGTCAGCCCCCTGCATCCCGCCACCCAACTGCAGGTCCATCAGTACGAGGTCGATGCTTTCTCGCTGGCACCGTTCGATCGACTTTTCACCAGTAGCAACGTCACCCACAACGTCGAAGCCTGGCTCACTCGCCAGCAACGCCCGCAGGCCCGCCCGCACAACGGGATGGTCATCAACGATCAGTACCCGGATCATGCCTCTGTCACCACGCTGTCTTTGTCAGCACCAGCGTCAGCATCCTCGGTCTCATGATCTCCTTCGTTGGGAGCGTCGAACGCGGCGGCGATCGCTGTTCCGACGCCCTGCCTCGACTCGACGGAGAGTGTTCCCCCGAGTCTCTCAACGCGCTCACGCAACGAGATGAGACCAAACGACCCAGGTCGATCGATGACAGCCGGATTGAACCCTCGGCCGTCGTCAACAATGTCAAGGCTCACCCAGTCGTCGAGGTAGGTGAGAGTGAGCTCAGCGTGCGTCGCGGATGCGTGTTGCGCCACGTTAGAAAGTGATGCCTGCGCGATGCGCAGCAGCGTTGTCTCCAGCGGCATGGCGAGAGTGCGAGAGTTACCGCTCAGGTGCAGGTTCACCGAAAGCCCGTCGCGAGACGCGGCGGCGGCGAGTCGAGTTACTGCATCGACGAGAGTGTGACCGTCCAATGCGTGCGGGGTGAGCTCCCGGATGAAACGCCGCGTGTCATCGAGGTTGGCGGCAGCGGTCTGTCTGGCGAGTTGCACCTGATCGAGCGCGTCGCCGGTAATGCCTCCGCGCTCTGCCGCGTGTAATAAGAGTTGAATGCTCGAGAGCCCTTGCGCGACGGTGTCGTGAATCTCTCGGGCAAGGCGCGATCGCTCGTCGAGCACTCCTGCCTCGTGCTCACGCGCGGCGAGCTGCGCACGCGTCGCCATCAGTTCGTCGATCAGTTGCTGCCGTTGCCGAGTTTCGCGGTAGAGCGCGCGATAGCCGAGACCGATCACTACGGCAACGGTAGCGCCGATGATGGGCCCGATCACGCCGCCAACACTCCACCCCGTGTGCAGGGCGAGCGCGGCGACCGTCACCGCAGTTGATACCGCGATGGCAGGGACCGCCCACCGCGCTCGCAGCAGGTGCAGCTGCAAAAAGAACAGTGGAAAGACGAGAAATGCGCCATCGGAGGTCAGAAAGACGAGCGCCAGTCCTTCAAGAGAAACAAGCGACAACCACAGGGTTCGCGCCGCAGCGCTTGCGTGCGACCGGGTGAGAAACGCGCCCCCAATATAACTGGCGAACAGGATGATGGCGAGTGCGATGATCCACGAGGCGTGCGGCGTCGGTTCAAGAATCTGACGCAGGATGACGAAGCCCACGAGGGCTGTGACCAACAAGTGCAGCGAGATTCGCAGCCCAAGGAACACCGGCCGCAGCGGCGCTATCGCAGGTTCTTCACGTTCGCTCACACACGTCAGTTTAACTTCAGGCTCAAGAAACGACATCCATCGAATGTTGTAAACGTTCGCACGCACTTGCCTGGTGACCGCGCCCGGTATGACCTAAGGAATCGCCCTCGTCGGCAGGAGTACCGAGCGCGGGATGTCGCCCAAAAAGTTCATGGGTGAAACGTAGTGACCGTGCACCCGCGCACCGAGGTGAAGACAGGTTGCCGTGCAATGCCCGGGCTGCAGCGTGCCGATGGGGTCGCCGCGGTGCACAAGCGTGCCCTCTATGAGGTCAGAGAGCACGGGTTCGAAACTTGAGAGCGTTCCCGCGCCGTGGTCAATCGAGACGATACTGCGGTTAACGACGAACCCAGAAAAGTGGATGACACCGTCTGCAGGCGACCTCACGATGGAACCAATGGGCGAACGAATATCAATACCTCTGTGACCGGCTGAATACTTCGTCGCCGGTGCAATATAGGGGCGGATGACGGGGTGGGGTGACGCGACCGGCCACGCCCACTCCGCGTACGTTCCTGCACTGGAGGCCGCGCTCGCGGCAGAAATGTTGCCGCCGACGGTGGCGATCAACAGTAAAACGATGATGCCCATCCGCTGGGTATGAAGTGGCAAAAGTGTGGCTTGCATCATGCGAGCGTGGCCCGGCTCATCGTTGTCTCGGGGTATGGGGAGAGTATCGGTCGACAAGGCTCAGGATCTGCGCCGGGGGAGGAGCAGAAACACTGCTATTATTGGTCTTCGCATCCCGAACTCGGGATGACTACGCGTGCTCGCACGTGCTTCCAAGCACACACACCACATCCACTCAGTCCGGCGAAAGCCAGGCGGATGTGCGCGGGCACCAGGTTTCGCGCTTTCCGGCGTGAAAAATAACTGAGCGGTGCACCATCCGATTTGGGTGACGTGTGCCAGAAAAGGAGACGGCCATGGCCGTTGTTACCATTCGCGAGCTTCTCGATAGCGGCGTTCACTTCGGGCACCAGACCCGCCGTTGGAACCCGAAGATGAAGCGTTTCATTCTTACCGAGCGCAGCGGCAGCCACATCATTGACCTGCAGCAGTCGCTCGCCTACATCGACGCCACGTATGACTACGTGCGCGAGACGGTCGCACGTGGCGGCACGATTTTGTTCGTCGGCACGAAGAAGCAGGCGCAGGGTGCGATCGAGGAGCAGGCGCTGCGCGTCGGCCAGCCGTTCGTGAACCAGCGTTGGCTCGGTGGCTTGCTCACAAACTTCCAGACGGTGTCCAAGCGTCTTACCCGTATGAAGGAGCTCGAAGAGCTCGACTTCGACGACACCACAAAGGGCTTCACCAAGAAAGAGCTCCTGCTCAAGAAGCGTGAACTCACCAAGCTGCACAAGAGCCTTGGCGGAATCCGCAACCTGACGAAGACCCCCTCGGCAATGTGGGTTGTCGACACCAAGAAGGAGCACCTCGCGATTGATGAGGCGCGCAAGCTTGGCATCCCCGTCATCGGAATCCTTGACACCAACTGTGACCCTGATGAAGTTCAGTTCCCGATCCCAGGCAACGATGACGCGATTCGTTCCGTTGCGCTTCTGACACGCATTGTGGCGGATGCCGCAGCCCAGGGCCTCATTGAGCGTCACCAGAAGTCTGAGGGCGATGGCCAGCCGACTGAACCGATGGCCGAGTGGGAGGCGGAGTTGCTGCAGACTGGCGCGCCGGCCACCGAAAGCAAGAGCGACGAGGCCCCAGCGGCAAAGGCTGACGAAGCCCCCGCTGCGAAGACTGAGGAGGCAGAGCCGAAGGCGGAGAAAGCCGACGCGAAAGCCGAGAAGTCCGCCGCTGAGCCGAAAGCCGACGCGAAAGCCGAGAAACCGGCCGCTGAGCCGAAAGCCGACGCAGAAGCTGAGAAGCCGGCCGCTGAGCCCAAGGCCGAGAAGGCGCAGAAGCCAGCTGCAGAGCCCAAGGCTGAGAAGCCCGCCGCTGAAGCGAAGGCTGAGAAGCCGGCCGCTGAGCCCAAGGCCGAGAAGGCCGAGAAGGCAGCTGCAGAGCCCAAGGCAGAAGAGGCAGATGCTAAGGCCGAGAAGCCTGCTGCCAAGCCCGCCGCGAAGAAGCCCGCCCCCAAGGCCGAGGCTGCCGCGGAATCCAAGTAACACAAAACAGAAAGAATTTGAGAGACATGGCAAACTTCACTGCCGCAGATGTCAAGGCGCTCCGTGATCGCCTTGGCACCGGAATGATGGATAGCAAGAACGCGCTCGTTGAGGCGGATGGCGATATGGAGAAGGCTGTTGAGCTTCTGCGTCTTAAGGGCGCAAAGAACAATGCCAAGCGCGCCGACCGTTCCACGAGCGAGGGGCTCATCGCCGCTGTAGAAAGCGGCGGAATCGCCACCATGATCGAGCTCGCGTGCGAGACCGACTTCGTCGCCAAGGCCGATAAGTTCGTGAACCTCGCCGATGCAGTGCTGACGGCAGCGGCAGCGGCTAAGGCTAGTTCTGTCGACGAGGCACTCGCGGCGCAGGCAGGCAACCACACTGTGGGCGAGCTCATCGAACAAGATTCGGCGATTCTGGGCGAGAAAGTAGAACTGCGTCGCGTGGTATCCATCAACGCCGATGCCTTCGAAATCTACCTGCACCGCACGAGCAAAGATCTGCCACCCCAGGTGGGAGTCATTGTCGGTTACTCCGGCAGCGACGCAGAGATCGCGCGCAGCGTTGCTCAGCACATCGCGTTCGCCGACCCGCAGTACCTCACGCGCGACGAGGTTCCTGCAGATGTCGTCGAGAAGGAGCGCGAGATCGTTACTGAGATCTCCCGCAATGAGGGCAAGCCTGAGGCGGCACTTGCGAAGATTGTGGAGGGCCGCATTGGCGCCTTCTTCAAGCAGGTCGCTTTGCTCGACCAGGATTACGCGAAAGACAACAAGCTCAGCATCGATCAGGTATTGAAGAATGCGGGGGTCACGGTAACGGGCTTCGCGCGCTTCAAGGTCGGCGCCTAGTTCACGCAGGAAGGGGGGTCGGAGGCTTAGTCTCCGGCCCCATTCTTGTATCCAAACCAATAGCCTGTAGTGAGCAGCCGAGTGAGGGAGAAATTGTGACGGAGAAAAAGAAGCGACGGGTTCTCCTCAAACTTTCGGGAGAGTCTTTCGGCGGTGGAGCGCTTGGCGTGAATCCAGATATCGTGAGCGAGTTGGCGAAAGAGATCGCTCTGGCTGCGCTCGAGACCGAGATTGCGATTGTCGTTGGCGGCGGCAACTTTTTTCGCGGCGCTGAGCTCTCGCAGCGGGGCATGGATCGCGAACGTGCCGACTACATGGGCATGCTCGGTACCGTCATGAACGCTCTTGCACTGCAGGACTTCCTCGAGCAGGCTGGCACAGAAACTCGTGTGCAGTCAGCAATTTCGATGACGCAGGTTGCGGAGCCGTACATTCCTCGCAAGGCTGACCGCCACCTTGAGAAGGGCCGCGTCGTCATCTTTGGTGCTGGGGCTGGCCTTCCCTACTTTTCGACCGATACGGTCGCAGCGCAGCGCGCGTTGGAGATCAGCGCGGATGTTGTGCTCGTTGCCAAGAACGGTGTCGACGGTGTGTACGACGGTGATCCGCGCAAAAATTCCAGCGCTTCCAAGCTCGAACGGGTCACCTACCAGGAGGCTCTCGTGCGGGGTCTCAAGGTCGTCGATTCCACCGCTTTCAGTCTGTGCATGGACAACAGTATGCCGATGGTGGTGTTCGGCATGGAGCCCTCCGGCAACATTACGAAGGCAATTCGCGGCGACCGCATCGGTACTCTCGTCAGTAACTGACGGGGATGACGCCGCTCGTTCTCGGTCTCGTCGCGATTGCGGCGGTGGCACACGCCACATGGAACATCGCGGTCAAGCGTGCTGGCACGAGTGGCGCTGAGTTTATTTGGCTGACCTTTGTTGTTGGCGCCGTACTTTTTCTTCCCTTTGGCTTGTGGTCGATTCTTCACTCCGGCCTCAACATGCTGCACTGGTTGCTGCTCGCGAGCGTCAGTGCTGTGATCCACACGGCATATTTCTTTCTCCTGCAAACCGGGTATCGCAAGGGTGACATTTCGGTGGTTTACCCGTTGTCGCGGGGTACTGGCCCGCTTTTCTCCGTGATTTTGGCAATCCTTCTTTTGGGTGAACGGCCAGAACCGGTAGCTCTCGCCGGTGCGGCTCTCATCGTCGTTGGGGTGATGATCACGGGCATGACGAGGCGAAACTCTCATGGAGACACTCGATCTGGTGTTCTTTTTGGGCTCGCAATTGGTGTGATGATCGCTGCTTACACCGTGTGGGACAGCGCGGCGGTGACGGTTGGTGCCATGCCAGCAGTGGGTATGTTTTGGGGGAGCATGGTTTTTCAAAGCATTTTTCTTTCCCCTTTGGGCGCACGCCACCCGCGCCGTTTGCTTACGACAGGCCGCCGCCACTGGGTTGCTGTTCTCATGGTTGGTGTGCTCTCGCCGCTCGGCTACATTTTGATTCTTCTGGCTGTGCAAATGTCCCAGGTCTCGCTAGTAGCACCGGCGCGTGAGGTGAGTGTGGTGCTGGTAAGTCTTGCCGGATGGTTGGTGTTCCGAGAGCCACGTCCGGCTCAGCGGCTTGCTGGCGCAACTGTCGTCCTTGCGGGGATCGCACTGCTCGCACTCGGTTAGCCGGTAAACTTGCTGCGACGCGAAGGAGAGCATGTGATCAGCGAGGTTTTGGCCGAGGCCAGTGACAAAATGCATAAAGCCATCGACGTGGCCAAAGAGGATTTCAGCACTGTGCGAACGGGGCGAGCGAATCCCGCCCTTTTTCAGAAAATTCTCGTTGACTACTACGGCACCCCGACACCTCTCGAGCAGTTGGCTGGTCTTCACAATGCTGACGCGCGAACCATCGTGGTCACCCCGTACGACAAGTCGGCGCTTAAAGACATTGAGAGGGCGATCGTTGCTGCGCCGAACCTCGGAGCGAACGTTGGTAACGATGGTCTTGTAGTGCGTGCCGCGCTTCCAGAGCTCACTGAAGAGCGCCGCAAAGATTTTGTGAAGATTGTGCGCGCCAAGGGTGAAGACGCCAAGGTTGCGCTTCGCAATATCCGTCGCAAGACTAAAGATGACCTCGACGCACTCAAGTCAGAGGTGGGCGATGACGAGGTGGCACGCGCGGAAAAGGAGCTTGAGGCTATGACTAAAGCTCAGGTCGATGTGATCGACGACGCGCTTCGTAAGAAAGAAACTGAGCTACTCGAGGTCTGAATGTCGCATGACGCGGAAGGGCCGCCGACCCCGGCGAAAAAGCGTGGCTGGTTTCGTCGCGCGGATATTGAAGCGCGCGCGGAAGCGACTCGAGACGAGATCCTTGCGCAAGTGAACGCGACGAGTACAGAGCTTCGTGCACAGATGAAGGCGACGCGAGCACAAATCGACCATGCCAATGAGGTCATCGAGGAGCGAACGGGCCGCAACCTTCCTCTTGCGATCATTATCGGTTTAGCACTGGGTCTCGCGATGCTTTTCAGCCTGATCGTGGTCAAAGAGTTTTTCATGGTCGTGGCCGCGTTCCTGATCGGGTTCACCGTCTTCGAATTGGCGAGCGCACTGCGGGCTTCTGGTCGCCGAGTTCCTCGCTGGCCTGCCGTCATCGCTGGCCTCGCGTTGGTACCTGCAGCGTTCTACCTCGGGGCGGAGGGAGTGTGGTTTGTCACCCTCGCAAGCGTTGCCTTCGTCGTGTTGTGGCGGGTTGCGGAGCTGATGAATCCACGCCTGCGCGGAAGCGCGCGTGCCGTGTGGCACGATCTCGCTTCTGGGGCGTTCATCCAGATCTATATTGCTTTCCTTGCGAGCTTTGCCGTGCTGCTTGCGGCACAAGAGGGCGGGCAGTGGTGGACTCTCGCGTTCATCATCATTGTCGTCTCGATCGACACCGGTGCGTACGCGACAGGGCTGACCTTCGGCAAGCATCCGATGGCCCCTCGCATCAGCCCCAAGAAGACGTGGGAAGGTTTCGCTGGTTCTGTGGCAGCGGCGTTTATCGCCGGAATTCTTCTCTCCATCTTCATGATTGATGAACCGTGGTGGTTCGGGTTCATCTTCGGCGGCGTCATCGTGACGACGGCAACAATAGGCGACCTCACAGAATCCCTCATCAAGCGGGATCTGGGCATCAAAGACATCAGCACATGGCTTCCAGGACACGGCGGTTTTCTTGACCGCATGGATTCGATTCTCCCGAGTGCCGCTGCCGCATATGTGCTCTTCCTGATCTTCGCGTGAGCGTGCTCGCGGGTAGGGCACAATAGACGGGTGAGTTCTACATTCCCCCGTACTCGAAAGTCTCGACCTGGCTACGCCCTCGAGCAAGTCGATGAGTTCCTAGAAGAAGCCCGACACGCCTACAACGCTGAGCCCGGTAGCCCAGGTGGTTTGACCTCTGACACCATTCGGCACACATCTTTTGCTCTGCAGAAGGGCGGATACTCGGCGACGCACGTGGATGCTGCGCTCGAACGCCTTGAAGATGCGTTCGCCAATCGTGAACGAGAAGGTGCACGGGGCACGATGGGTGATCAGGCTTGGTTCGCCATGGCCCGCACGAACGCTAAGGAGATCATCGATCGTCTCGGTCGTCCAAAGGGAAAACGCTTTCGTCGGGCAGGTATTTTGCGTGAGGGCTACAGCCACAAACAGGTTGATGAGTTCGCGGATCGGCTTTCCGCGTACTTTCTCACAGCGACACCCATGAGCGTCGATGAGGTGCGTTTGATTGCCTTCCGCCCTCAAAAGGGTGGATACACTGAGGCTCAGGTCGACCTTTTTCTCGACAGCGTCATTTCCGTCATGCTGGCGGTGCGCTGATTTTCGGCACATGTTGAGCAAATCTGAGCTAAAATCCTGACACTGTGGGTAGGCATTCGGATTCTTTCATGAGCCTGTCACGGACCACGGGGGCCGGGACGGTTATTTCTGCGCGCCCTGCCGGTTACCGCTTCACGCTCCCGGCCTTCTCTTTTGTCATTTCTGTCGCCATGGTTCTGGTCACCGTGATCGCGCCTGACACCCCAGCCCTCGCCTCCGGGCCGCAAGGAGAACGGGCGCTGGCTGTCATCCAGGTGCAGCAAGTACAGCACTCCGGAGGCGAAATGGCGTCGATCGTGAGAGACAACTATGGTGCGACCTCTGCCCCCAAGGCGCCCCCAGCGCCGAGCGCAGCGGCGCCCGACCCCGGCACCGCAAAGGCGATCGCCTATGGGCTTCTCCAGGCCAGAGGCTGGGGTGACGACGAGTACAGCTGCTTGGTGGCGCTGTGGGAGCGCGAGTCGCACTGGAATGCCTCTGCCAACAACCCCTCCAGCGGGGCATACGGTATTCCGCAGGCACTTCCTGGCAGCAAGATGGCCTCGGCAGGCGCTGACTGGCAGACGAACCCCGCCACGCAGATCACGTGGGGGCTTGGCTATATCGCTGGCCGATACGCGACACCGTGCGGCGCGTGGGAGTTCTTCGGAAGCCACAACTGGTATTAGTTCGGCATAGGCTTGCACGTATGCCACGATCGAATCGACCACGCCGCGGTCGCGCAGTGGCTAACGACGAGCCAGAGGTTGGCCTTCAGCGCTCGCTTTACGGTGTGCCCCGCACCGAGTCCAGGCGGGGCGGCGTCTGGAATGTTCAGCGTGTCTCAGCGGCCTCAGCGGCAAAGACCTACGTGTGTCCTGGCTGCGGCCTCGAGGTGCCTGAGGGCCAGTCGCACACTGTGGCGTGGCGCACCGACGGGCTGATGGGGGATGCGGCGGATCTCGCTGCGAGACGTCATTGGCACGATCATTGCTGGAAGGTGAGCTAGTCGTGGAAATCCGTTCAGGTGTCGAGCTTCCCGCGCGCCGCGAAAACATTGAGCTTCACACTGCCGATGGCCTCACCCTCGTGGGTGAGCTGGCGGTACCAGAGAGCGCGCCTCCAGTCGCAACCCTGGTGTGCCTGCATCCGCTTCCCACTGCGGGCGGGTTCATGGATTCGCACATCATCCGCAAGGCGGCTGCGCGGCTCCCCGCGATCGCAGGCATCGCTGTGCTGCGGTTCAACTTTCGCGGCGTGACGTCACCTCGTGGCCGGTCTGAGGGCGCATTTGGTGAGGGGATTGATGAGCGTAAAGACCTTGACGCCGCGATGGCGCTGGTCGCCGAGCGGGGGCTTCCTTCTCCATGGCTGGTTGGCTGGTCGTTTGGTACGGAGATCGCGCTGGCATACGGACTGACGCATCCCATCGTGGGGGCGATCCTGCTGTCGCCACCACTTAAACGGGTACCACAGGAGCGACTGGCTGCATGGTCTGGCAGCGGCAAGCGCGTTGTCGCCGTGATTCCGGAGTTCGACGACTACCTTCGCCCCGATGAGGCGCGCGAGAGATTCGCGGTCGTGCCGGAGGCAGAGCTTGTCATGGTTGAGGAAGGCAAGCACCTGTGGGTGGGGGAGGCGCAGACGCGCCGGGTTCTTACTGAGATCGTGCGCGCAGTGAACCCAGCGGCGTTGCCGCTACGGACAGAATGGCCAGACTAACTCGTTTGTACTTAGAGTTCGTTTTGTCGTGGCACGACGACTTGATTGACGATAAGTAGTACCGAAGCAGCTACCGGGATGGCGATGAGCGCCCCGAGGACACCGAGAAGGGTTCCACCTGAAAGCGCGGCGATCATAATGATCACGCCTGGCACCTTGACGGCGCGGCTCATGATGTTGGGGTTGAGTACATACGCTTCGATCTGCATGTAGATCAGGTAGTAGATCCCGGCGGCAATGGCGGTGGGAACACCATCGAAGACGAGGCAACTCAGTGTGATCAGGATGCTGCCAGAGAGTGTTCCCACGAGTGGCACAAGTGAGAACATGAAGGCCAGAAAGGCGAACAGGGCCGGATACTCTGCTCCGATAATTGTCAAGAAAACGAAACTCAAGACTCCATTGACGAGTGCGAGGGTCGCTTGCCCGACCACGTAGCGACCGACGGACTGGCTCACCTGCTCCGCAATGTCGGCGAATCGTGCACGCTTCGATGCGGGAATCAGCTGGTAGAGGCCACGTTTCATGTTGTTGAGTGACGCCACGAAGTACAGCGTGAGAATGAGCACGATGATCAGGCCGAGAGCACTGCTGGCGATTCCGAGGCCGACTTGCAGCACTCCGCCACCAATGGAGGTGATGTTGTTCTTCACAAACTCAAGTGCTCCACCAATGACCTCTTGGAGGTTAATGTACTTGGGTAATCCTTCTTGTACGGTGGCGATCCAGTTGTTGTCTTGGTCGCTGAGAGTGGCAATGAGCGGGGTGAGCCCGTTGATCAGGTTGGAAGTCTGGCTGACGATTACCGGAATCACAGAGAATACGAGGCCGGCGAAAACGGCAAGCACCCCGGTCAGAACGGTAAGAATTGCGAGACCGCGAGGAAAGCGGTGTTTCTCGAGCCACGAGACGGCCGGGTCAAGGCCCAGAGCGAGAAAGAGGGCAGCACCGATGTAGGTAATGATGGTGGCGAGTGTGCCTACCGCGGTGCCAATCCCCATCGCAACGAGCACGCCGAGTCCGCCAAAGAGTCCGAGCCGAAAGGCGTTCTGAATCTTCACGGTATCCCCTTGTTGTTCTTACTCGTCGGCGGTGGCGTGCTCCGCATCGCCGATCACTGAGCGCAGCGCTGCAAAATATCCGGCGACCGACTCGCGCTCGATTCTAATCTTCGCGAGGCGTTCCTCAGCCTCGGACACGAGCGTGTTGGTGCGCTTCTCCGCATCGACCACCATGGCCTTTGCGCGTGCCTGAGCGTTGGAGAGAACGCTGGCGGCGTCGCTCTTCGCGGTCTCTCGGAGAGCGGCAGCATCTTTGGTTGCGTTGGAAATGATGCTGTCGGCTTCGGATCGCTGCTCTTCTGCGCGTGCGGTTGCTTCCGACAGTTGACTGTGCGCCTCATCGAGGTACTGCTGGTTTTGCGCCACAGCCTCCTGATGCTTCGTAAGGTATTCCTTCTCTGCCGTATCTCTCCTTGATGCCAGATCGACGGCGAGGGCTGCTCGCGCTTCGTCGGCCTCTTTGGCGAGCTGGCTGCGCGAGGCAGCAATGGCGGCCTCGACTTCAGCCCGAATGTGCTCTATCTCGTTGACAGAATCTGCGCGTGTCTGCTCAAGCTCACGCTGAAGGTCAGTTGTCTGCTGTTCTGAGTCGTGGACAAGCACCGCGCGGGCTTCAGCGATCTCTGCCTCGGCTGTCGTTCTGATCTCGTCAAGCGCCCTCGCCAGTTCTGCCTTCGCGGATTTGGTTTCGAGGGCGAGTTTGGAGTGAGCAGTCGCGGCGTCATTCTTGAGTTTCGCGCGGGCAGCATCCATTTCTTCGTCAAACTTTTCGCGGCCGGTCGCCAGTTCGGTTTCAAGTGCGGCCCTCGCCTGCTCCGCCTCTGTCGCTAGTTGCGCTCGCGTGGCCTGTACTTCACGCTCCGCGTCGGTGCGCTGTTGTTCGACATCGCGTGCCAGATCGCCCCACTGCTTCTCGGTTTCGGCCGTGAACTCTTTGCGATTCTTTTCGGTGTCTCTGGCGATAGCGGCGGCAGATTCTCGTGCCTGGGTTGTTTCTGCCACGGCGACAGCGTTAAGTTCTGATGCCGCACGCTCTGCTTCAGCGCGAAGCGATGCTGCCTCTCGCGTGGCGGTGGCGTGAACCTCTGCAGCGTTAGTCGCTGCGGCGCCGCGAACAGAGGCGGCTTCGGTGAGCGCAGCCTTCTTGGTCGCCTCGGTGTGCGTTGCACTTCTCGCAATGAGTTCGTCAGACTGTGTTTGCGCCACGTGAAGAATACTGGCGGCCTTCTCATTCGCCTCGGCGACGATGCTTTCGGCAACTTCAATTGCCTCTACCTTGAGGGAACCGACTTCGCCCTCCACACTGCTGCGAAGCTTCTCAGCATCGATATCTGCCTGGCTAATCAGTCGTGTTGACTGCTCCTCGGCAACGCGCAGAACGTTCTCAAGTTTCGTGCCGAGCCCCGCATACGTTGGGCTTCCGATCTCGTCGAGTTCAGCCTGCATGTCGGCGACCATCGCGTTCAACCGCTTCAGCTCTTTAGAGCCATCTGACTTGTCGGTGTTTGCCTTAATCAGTTCGCGACGCAAATCCTGAATGGCGGTATCGACTTCATCGCGGTTGTAGCCGCGCATTGCGGTAGTGAAAGCTTCGTCGGAGGTTGCCACGTTTTCTCCCTGCTGTGTGGACGGACGGCCATCATGTGGGGGATTGACCGGGCGTCTTCGAGCTTAGCGGTGTGCTCTGGATGTGGGTGCTCGTGTTAATGCCGTGAACTTGCAGGCACTGCGCGGGGAGCTTTCAGACTCGGTGCGCTATTCTGTAATGTCTTCGCCCGCTAGCTGCGTCGTTTCGGTCGGCCGCGCGTGGCGTTTTCGCACCCGGTCATTATTGCCTTGGCGCAGTTCGGCACCGCGGTGAAGACGACAGCGGCACGAAAGGAGTTCAACGTGAGGTTCATTGTTGCGATTGTGAGCTTCATCGTGGCTTTTTTCATGATCAGTTACGGGATCGCACAGCGAACAGTTTTTGCGGAACCTGATCACGTTGCGGCCTCCACAGAGCTCATCACGAATGCCCCCATCACCGTCATTGACGGCAAAGTTTTGAACGCCAATCCTGGCCGTCAAAAGATCACCGTCTCCGGCGCACCCGATATTTTCGCTGCATACGGTCGTACGAGTGATGTGCTCGCCTGGATTGGGGATTCCAGTTACAACGAAGTTGAACTGAATTCAGAAAATTCCACTCTCAAAAACTCACGAGTTGTGGGCAAAGATTCCACTGTGCCCGACCCGCAAGGGTCTGATCTTTGGTTGGGCGAGTTTCCTCGCTCAGATCATGTGACGTTTGTTGTCAATGTTCCCAGCGACATCTCCGTTATTTTGATGTCGGATGGCAAAGCTCCTGCCCCAGGGAACGTGTCAGTGACGTGGCCGGTCGATAACCGCACTCCATGGTCTGGTCCGCTCATTGTCGGTGGCGTTCTGCTGCTGCTTGCGGGTTTGGCCTTGTACCTCTGGGCGCTCTCTCACCTGCGAAAAGCCCGCGGACCTCGCCGCCGCCCACCCAAGATGCCAAAGGCCCCCAAGAGTCTCAAATACAAGCCGATGAAGCCGAAGGGAATTTTGGCGAATCGCGGCCGACGCTCGTTGGGGGGATCAACTACGCATCGTTCGACGATGGCTATCAGCACCGTCGTCGTTGGCATGCTCCTGCTGAGCGGGTGTACTGCGGAGTCCTGGCCAGATTTTCTGGGTGGCAACGCCGCTGCGCCGACACCGACCCCTGCAGATACTGCGCCACCCGTGAGCACCGACAAGCCTCCCGTTGTCAACACCACACAGTTGGAGTCGATCGTCTCCAAGATTGCGTTGGTGGCGCAGCGCGCGGATGCTGATCGTGACGCCACTGTTCTCGCTGAACGGTTCACAGGACCCGCACTGGAACTTCGTACAGCGAACTACGCCATTCGTTCTGCTGACACCAATTTTGCTGCACTTCCGGCAATTCCCTCTGGGCCAGTTGAGGTGACGCTGCCGCAGCAAAACGATAAGTGGCCTCGCACAGTTTTCACTGTCATCCACGACCCAAAGGAGTCGGCAGTGGCGCCGATGGCGCTCATGCTTGTGCAAGAGACTCCCCGCGATAACTTCAAAGTTGTTTACGCGGTGCAACTGGAAGCTGGCATTGTTCTTCCCGAGCTGGCCGCGGCAAATGTGGGAACGCAGAGGCTTCAGCCTGATGCCAAGCTTTTCATTATGCCCCCAGAGAATCTCGCTTCTGCCTTCGGCGATCTTCTAGTCAATGGCGATGCCAGCGAGTACAGCAAGTTCTTCGACCTCGAAGGCAGCTCTCTGATCGCCTCGATAGGCTACGACGCGAAACAGGCGAGGATTGCCTCCATCCCTGATATTGCATCGATGGCATTGGGCAATGTTGCGGGCGACGCCGACGTGATCCCTTTGGTGACGAATGACAGTGGCGCGATTGTTGCCACTTATCTCAAAGAGACAGAACAGGTGACGCCGTCGGAAGCTGGTGCGCTCATTAACGCTGAGGGCGCGGTGAAATCGCTGTCTGGGGTGTCTTCCACGACGCTGGGAACGATCGCCACCTACGGCGATCAGCTTTTGTTTTATGTTCCACCGATGGGTAGCAAGCAGAAGATTGTTCTGATCGGATGGGCCTCCTCGTTGATCTCAGCAAAGGAATTGTCGTGACAGAGCTCCCTCCCACCCAGCTGCGCGGTGCCGTAGATCTTTCCTCTCTTCTCCGGAAGGCGCCGACAGAGAATGGTTCTGCTGAGGCGGCTGCGGATGTCACGGTGGCCTCGCTTGTGGTTGACGGGAGCGACGCGAATTTCGGTCAGATTCTTGAACTTTCGAAAACCGTCGTCGTGGTTGTTGAGCTGTATGCGGCAGAACCTTCCCCGACTCTTGAACGCGTCATCCTCAGTTATGGCGGAAAGTTCATTCTTGCCAGGGTCGACGCGAGGTTGAACCCCCAGTTGACTCAGGCATTTCAAGCGGTGGCGGCGCCCACAGTGGCGGCAGTCATCGGAGGAAAGCCCGTTCCGCTCTACGAAGGCGAGCTCGCCGAAGCCGAAGCAAAGTCGGTATTTGATCAGGTGCTCACGATTGCTGTGCAGAGTGGTGTGACAGGCTCGGCGACAACAGCCTTGTCATCAGAAGGTGCTGAATCGGACCAGGTCGAACCGGTGGAAGAACCTCTTCCGCCGCACCACCAGGCGGCGTTTGATGCGATCGACAGCGGTGACTACACCACGGCGATTGCGGAATACCTTGCCGCCATTGCCGAGAACCCTCGCGACCAGTTGGCGTTGGCGGGGCTCGCCCAGGTGTCGTTGCTTGATCGGCTGAGTGGGGCTACTGCAGAGGAGCTCCGCACGGTGGCAGCATCACAGCCCGGTGACGTTGATGCACAGATGGCGGTGACAGATCTTGATGTCGCGGGTGGGCATCTCGACGATGCGTTCTCTCGGCTCCTTGACCTTTTTGTCACTCTCGATCAACCGGGTAAGAATTCCGTGCGCGAGCGGCTGCTCTCCTACTTTGAGATTGCCGGCTCAGAGGACCCCCGCGTGGCGACCGCGCGCAAACGTCTTACGACGCTGTTGTACTAGCTGCGCGCATACCTGCCTGCTGCAGCGGGGTGCAGCGCCGGGCTAGCTGCTGCGCGGCGTCAGCCACAGCGCGGCGAGCGGCGGAAGCGTCACCTCGGCTGAGGCTGGCTGGCCGTTGTGTGGTTCGGCGCGTGCGGTGATGGCCCCGAGATTTCCGACTCCGGAGCCGCCAAATTCGGCAGCATCCGTATTGAGAAGTTCCACCCATTCGCCGGCGGTAGGAAGACCGATGCGATACGGCCCTACCGTTTGGCCAGAGAAGTTGATGAGCACGGCGACAGGCTTACCGTCGCGTGGCCAGCGTAGGAACGCGATCGTGTTGTTCTGGGTGTCGTCGCCAACAAGCCATTCGAATCCGCTCGGCTCGTGGTCCAACTGCCATAGCGCAGGCTCACTTCGATAAACGTGATTCAACTGGGTGACGAGTGAGAGCAGCCCTCTGTGTACTGGCTGGTCGAGAATCCACCAATCGAGGCCGCGTTCTTCGCTCCACTCAGAGGGCTGCCCAAACTCTTGTCCCATAAACAGTAGTTGCTTGCCAGGGTGGGCCCACTGGAACGCCAGGTAGGCACGCACGTTGGCAAGTTTCTGCCACTGATCACCCGGCATCTTCGCGAGCAGGGAACCTTTGCCGTGCACGACTTCGTCGTGGCTGATGGGCAGCATGAAGTTCTCGCTGTAGGCGTAGGCCATGCCGAACGTGAGTTCTCCGTGGTGGTGGCTGCGGTAGAGCGGGTCGACCGCCATGTACTGAAGAGTGTCGTGCATCCAGCCCATGTTCCATTTGATGGCGAACCCGAGACCGCCTGCATCCGTTGGGGCGGTGACGCCGGGGAAGGCGGTGGATTCTTCGGCGATCATGACGATACCGGGGTGGAGTTTGTAGGCGGTGGCATTGACCTCTTTAAGAAGGTCCATTGCTTCAAGGTTTTCGCGCCCGCCAAAACGGTTGGGTTCCCATTCGCCGGATTCGCGCGAGTAGTCGAGGTAGAGCATGGAGGCGACGGCGTCGACGCGCAGACCATCGATGTGGAATTCCTCAAACCAGTACAGCGCGTTGGCCACCAGAAAATTGCGCACCTGAGATTGCCCAAAGTCAAACACGAGGGTGCCCCAGTCGGGCTGTTCACCGCGACGTGGGTCACCGTGCTCGTAGAGCGGCTCCCCATCGAATAGCGCGAGAGCCCACTCGTCTTTGGGAAAGTGTGCTGGAACCCAATCCATGATGACGCCGATGCCGGCTTTGTGAAGCGAGTCGATCAAAAAGCGCAGGTCATCCGGGTGTCCAAAGCGACTCGTCGGTGCGTAATATCCGGTGACTTGGTAACCCCACGATCCGCCAAACGGGTGCTCCGCAAGGGGGAGAAACTCCACGTGCGTGTAACCGAGTTCGACAACGTAGTCCACGAGCTCTGTGGCAAGCTGCCGGTAGCTGAGACCTGGGCGCCACGACCCGGCATGCACTTCGAACACGCTCATGGGCTGGTCGAGCGGGTTGGCTGCGGAGCGAACCGTCATCCAGTCGTTGTCACCCCAGACGTAGTGTGAGTCGCTCACTTTGGAGGCCGTTGCCGGTGGCACTTCTGAGTAGCGGGCCATCGGGTCTGCGCGAAGAACCCAGTTACCTGCCGCGGTCAGGATTTCAAATTTGTAGGCGGAGCCGGGGGAGACGCCGGGAAGAAATATCTCCCACACCCCGTTGTCGTCGAGTCGGCGCATGGCAGCGGCGATGCCGTGCCATCCGTTGAAATCGCCCACGACGCGTACGGCGCTGGCATGCGGTGCCCATACGGCAAACGAGGTGCCGTTCACTCCGTCGTGTTGCCGATGGTGCGCGCCGAGCATGTTCCAGAGGTTTTCGTGGCGGCCCTCACCGAAAAGGTAGAGGTCAATCTCGCCGACGGTGGAAGCAAAACGGTACGGATCTTCGGCGAGCCAGTTGGGACCGGATTCGTAGGTCGTGTCAACTTCGTACGCCTGTACCCGGCCGGAGGCTCGCCCCTGCCAGACTCCATGCTCAACGTGCTTGAGTGCAATCCGCGTGCCATTGGCGCGAACCGCGGTAACGGTGCGGGCGAGCGGGCGCAACACGCGAATAACCCACCCACTTCCGTCGAGTTCGTGTTGACCAAGCACAGAATGGGGTCGCGAATGCCGCCCCTCAGCGATGGCCGCGAGCTCATCGGCGGAGATGGTGGGCAGAACGTGAGTTGTCACCATGAGGAATTAGATCCTTTCTGGCTCGTCGTGACGGACGTAATGGCGATGGCGGGAGCTGCTGGCGCGGCGGTGGGGACTGATGCGACGGGCTGCACGGCGAGGATGTGTACGGGTTCGGTGAATGCGTCCAGTCGTACATAATTGTCGCGCCCCCACTCGAACCTCTGCCCGGTGAGAAGGTCGGTGACCGCAAACTCGGCATCGGCGTCGAGCCCGAGAAGTGTGAGGTCGAGATGAACAGTCGTTTCTCGTACCGTGTGCGGGTCGACGTTGGCGACCACAATGATCGCGTCATCCGCGCCGGTGGTGGTGTACTCACCGGCAAGGAATTTGCTGAAGACGAGGATCGCCTCGTCATCGCTCCAATGCACGGCGAGATTTCTCAGCTGCTGCAGCGCCGGATGTTCGGCGCGAATACGGTTGAGTTTGGTTATATACGGGGCGAGCGAAAGCCCGTGTTTTTCGGCCTTCGCCCAGTCGCGGGGCCGGTACTCATATTTCTCGTTGTCGATGTTTTCTTCCGACCCGGGCCGGGCAACATTCTCGAACAACTCGAACCCCGAATACACTCCCCATGTTGGGCTACCGGTGGCGGCGACAGCGGCGCGAATTTTGTACGCTGGCACACCACCGAACTGCAGGTATTCGGTGAGGATGTCGGGGGTGTTTACAAACAGGTTGGGGCGCAGGTAGTCGCTCGACTCGTGCGAGAGCTCGGTGAGGTAACTCTCGAGTTCCTCTTTCGTGTTGCGCCACGTGAAGTAGGTGTACGACTGCTGGAACCCCACTTGTGCGAGCGCGCGCATGGGGGCGGGGCGAGTGAACGCTTCGGCGAGGAACACGACATCCGGATGCTTGGTCGCGACTTCGTGGAGCAGCCACTCCCAGAACTGAAGCGGCTTTGTGTGCGGGTTGTCGACGCGAAAGATTTTCACGCCAAGCTTGATCCAGTGCTTGACGATGCGCAGTACTTCTTTGCGCAACCCCTTCTCGTCGTTGTCGAAATTGATGGGGTAGATGTCTTGGTATTTCTTCGGTGGATTCTCGGCGTACGCGATGCTGCCGTCGACGCGATGATGAAACCATTCCGGGTGTTCGGTGACCCACGGGTGGTCGGGGGAGCACTGCAGCGCGAGGTCGATCGCCACCTCGATTCCGTTCTTTTTTGCAGCAGAGAGGAACGCGGTGAAATCTTTGGCAGTGCCGAGGTCGGGGTGGATGGCGTCATGACCACCGTCTGCTGACCCAATAGCCCAGGGGGAGCCGGGGTCGTTCGGCCCGGCGTCGAGCGAGTTGTTTGGGCCCTTACGAAAGCTTGTTCCGATGGGATGGATGGGTGGCAGGTAGACCACGTCGAATCCCATGGCGGCAATGGCCGGAAGACGACGAGCTGCTGTGGCGAATGTTCCGCTGGTCCAGGTGCCATTTTTGTGTTGCTTCGCGCCTTCTGAGCGGGGAAAGAACTCGTACCAGCTGCCGACGCCAGCCCGCGCGCGCTCAACCTGCAGGGGAAAGCTCTCGGTTGTCGTCATGGTGGAACGAAGTGGGTTCTTTTCGAGCTCGCCAGCGAGCTCTTCTGCCATTGCGGCGGCGAATCGAGTGGTGGCATCCGCTGTGGTGTCAGAAAGCGTGGAGAATGCGGCCGTGATGGTCGCGTTGCCTGGCTGCTCCACGACGGCGCGATGCAACAACACTGCGCCCGTGTCGAGCGTGAGGTCGATATCGATACCAGCGGGAATCTTGACGAGTGCCATCTCGCGCCATGATGCCCAGTCGTCTGTCCAAGCGCGAAAAGTGAAACTCCATTCACCAAGAGAAGTGAGCCGAGCTTTCGATTCCCATAAGTCTGTTCCGGGGGCACCTGGTGCCATTTGGTGACGAACGGTGATGCCTGATGGATCGGTAAGCACGACCTCGGCGCGGAGCGTTTCGTGGCTTTCTTTAAAGATGGTTGCTCGGAAGGGAACCACTTCGCCCGCCCATGCGGTGGGGGCAAAGTGTGCTCCCGGTTGGCGTGGGGAGACGATGTGGATCGGAATCCGACCACAGACGGGTTCGTATACAGAGCTCACTCTTTGACCGTAGCGAATGGACTCGAGAATTGCGTGAGAATTGAGCTATTGGGGCAGTGGCAAAGACTTTTTTCTCCACGCAGAGAGGTGGCCCCTGTTCTGGGTGGGGTACAAGCCTTGTCCTCCCTAATACCGACATGTAGTGTTCCTGAGGGGATATACCGGATCCAAGTTCTTCGTTGTGGATCACTGGAGTAATTTCCTGTGGAGAACGCTTATGTGTTTTCCGCAATATAGAAAAGCCGCGACCCGAACGCGAGCTTCAAGAATTTTTTGGCCGAGAACGGTCTAAAAATTCTTGTGTGCTGTGTGTCTGGGTCCTCATCTGAATAGGACAGACACAAAATGAACAAGCTCACCAAGGCAGCAATCGCCGGTGCGGCCGGAATTGCGCTTCTTCTCGGCGGCGCTGGCTCACTCGCATACTGGAACGTCAGTTCCAACGTTGGCTCCACCTCGATTAACTCGGGCAGCCTCGCCATGACCTCCACCGCAGGCGTGTGGAACAACACCTACACGAAGTGGGTTCCAGGAGACTCGTCGACCTACACCGGTTCGGTCACTGTCACAGCAGCCGGAGACAACTTCAAGGGTGATTTCACCGTTGACAAGTCAAGCCTCACGACTGGCAACGAGCTGGCGCAGGCTCTCGACATCACGCTGACCGTCACTGGTACGCTCCCCGCCGGTGTCACACTCGTCAGCCCTGGCGTATACAAGATCACCGGCGCAGGCACGTTTGTACTTCCGGTGACGGTGAAGGTGCAGTTCCCGTATGGAGCAGTCATCGACAACACCACCATGACCAAGACTGTTGCCCTCACGGACATCAAGTTCAACGTGAAGCAGACCACTCCGTAATCTGCAGTCGCGTTTATCAGTGACGTGATGGGTGCGGGTTTCAACTCCCGCACCCAGCATCACTGCTAAAGCGTTATGCACAACTGCAACCCACCATCCACCTTGATTCCCGATAGGAGGTGAACTAATGTCACTGAGCCCATTCTCAACGCGAACGCGCCGGCAGCCAGCACACCGTGCGGGGACCAGTAAGCGCGGTCGATTTGTCACTCTCAGCGGCATCCTTACCTCGACCGCCATCATCGGCTCGGGAGCATTCCTCGGCTTGACCAGTGTGGGCGGAACCTATGCGTTCTGGGATGGTTCCTCAAACGTCGGTGCACCTGTCGTCGGCTCGGGTGATATGGCGCTCGCGGTTGGTGTCGCCGGGTCGGAGTCAGCTTCGTACACGATCCCCTCCACGGCGTGGTCCAGTCTTTTGCCGGGTGAGTCTGTGCGGCAGCAGGTGAGCGTCAAGGTCAATAACAATCCTTCCCGTATTTCTTCCGCTCTCGTGATCACGACGACAGATGCAGTTCCCACCGGATTCGAGCTGAGGGTTCAAAAGGGTGCATGCCCCGGTGCCGCTCTCGCTGGCACACCGCTTTCGACGTCTGAGTTGAGTTTTGGAACGTGGGGTCCCGCGGAGACCTCGGCAATGTGTGTGCAGGTAACTTTGCGTAATGACGCACCAAACTCAACGCAGACTTTCACCACCCCTTCCATCGGAATGACCGTCACCGCAAAGCAGCTGTGATCGTGACCAGACGAGTTAACGCTGAGTTCGGTTCAGTATGGAAGCGACTTCGGATATCCCGCGTTGGCGTCACCATCGCGATCATCGCGTTTCTGGTGCTTGGGGGCACAGGAGCTTACGCATTCTGGGGGGCGTCAACGTCGCTAACCACTGGTGCGTCAACGGGTACTCTCGTGGTGACCACGTCTTGGTCCACCTCGTTGGCCACTACCTTCACTAATACCAACCTTGCGACGACCGGTGAGTTCACCGTCTCTAATACAACCTCGACCACCAAAACCGCCCCGATGCCCTATACGGTGGCGCTCGCTTACACCGGTTCAGCTCCGGGCCCATTAGCGACGAACCTCAAACTGACTGTGTGGAAAAAGTCCGGTAACTGCACCTCAGTTGGGTCGCCGTCATATATCGGCACGTGGGGAGCGCCGCCCGTGGTGTCAGGTTCTCTCGTTAGGGGCACTTCGGAACTTTGGTGCATTCGCACTGACGTCGATGAGCGCAGCAAGCTCGCCTCGACCACGGGAATAGTGACGCTCACGCCGACTGTATCCGCGACACTAACGACGGGAACGCAGTGGACAAAGACGTCAACCGTGAAGAGCGATACCGAGCAGAAGACGAATCTGATCTTTCCGGCGACGGTTCCTACAGCTGGCGCGTGGTACCGCCTCAAGACGACGATCGTTGGCAAGGAGTGCGGTGATATTCGAGGCTCGGGCAAAGTCTCTAATGGTGACAACACCGACATGATCGCGTGGGCTTGCCATGGTGCGCCCGATGTTAATCAGCAGTTCTCCTTCGCCGCGACCAACACGGGTTATGTGACGATCGCTGTTCGACTTGAACCGTCGTCACGGATCGGTGTGGTAGGCAATTCCACGGCAGTCGGCGCACTCATTGAGAACCAAGCTGCGAGCACGAGCACGAGCAACCCCAGTCAAGAGTGGCAGTTGCAGGATAAGGGAACCGGGTATTTCCAAATAGTGAATCGACGCAGTGGGCTATGTATTGCGCCTGATGCCGCGCTCGCAACATCAGTTTTCAAACAAGTGGCCTGCACCGGCGCGAGTGTTGAGCAGTTCTCGATTATGCCATGGGCGCCCATTTACGTGGCACCTACGTGTGCCGATCAAGGAAATACTGGTATCAGGCTGTCGTGGAATCCGTTTGTGGATCAGGATGTCATAATTCAACGTCGAAAGGGAACTACCGGCACGGCGTGGGGCCCCTATGGCGCAGCGGCGGCTTTCAGCACAGGGTTCAGCTTCAACCTGAACGAGTTTTCTGGCTGGGCGCGCGGTACCACACATTCGTATAGGATTCTCAATGCTTCGACAAACGCAGAGCTTTCCAGCGGCACCTTTAGTATTACTAGTCCTCCTTGGTGGGGTTCGGATTACTTAGCATGCGGCTGACTTCACGAGTCGAAAGTTTCTTAGGTGCACATCCGGCTCGGGATCGAACAGATTACCTTCGCTCCCGCTTTGGGGTAGTGGCAGCGCTCGCGGTCGCCGTCGTGTTGGCAGTGGCTGCGCCGATGACTGCGCATGCCGCGGGAACTATCAGGGTGAGTAGCGACGGCGTCACATTCGGCCCCACCTACTCGGGCGTGCTCTTCGCCGGAATCGCAAAGATCGTGCCAGGTGATTCTCAAACCGAAGTCTTTTATGTGCGCAACGACGGGCCGGATGACGGTTACCTGAGGCTCACCTTGCGCGATTTTTCTGGGGATGCCCTTCTCGCGGATGGACTGACGGTGTCCGCGGGCGTGCCAGCCCACGCGGGATCCGCAGTAACTTTGTCGAAAGCCACTCCCTGCTGGGTGCTGAACGAGGGAATTTTTCTTGCCGCCGGGAGCACTGTGGCAATCACGGCCGGATTGAAGTTTGACGCCGAGTCGGGCAACCCCACGCAGAACTCGACCGCAAACTTCGATATCGGAATAAATCTCACTGACACCGCAGTGGCGCTGGCTTCGACAGATTGCGGAGGATCTGTGACATCGATCTCTGGAACAGTTCCCAAAGCTGATGTGTTGTCGTACACCGGCAATGACGTGCAGATTTTTCCCATAATCGTCACGGCATTCATCACGGGAGCAGGCCTCTTCCTTGTCGTGGCAGCCCGGCGCCGCAAGCGAGCGAACGATAACGAGCAGACAACTCCAATTCGGCCTTGAAAATTCTTTCTGAGCAAATTTTCCCTTCGTCCCGTTACCGCATTGCCGCGTGCGCCACGGACACCGGCGCGTTACCGTATACCGGCAGCGAACGGCCCATTATGCTCGTTGTTGTGTCAGCGATGATCCTCGAGGTGCGCTCATTCCTTTCGGAGGCAGTATGGCACCAGAAGGGGCAAAGCTATGGCTAAGCGTTCGGAGGATAAACCTCACGGAGTTCTCTACTACTTGGGGATGGGCTTGAGCGCTGGGCTCCTCGCCTTCGTCGTGCTGGTCGGTGTTTTGGCGATTGTTCTGCCAGCGGCGACAGGCTCGTCACCGTATACGGTGCTGACGGGCTCGATGACGCCGGCATATCCTCCTGGTGCGCTTATCGTTGTGAAGCCCATCGATGCTCAGGACGTTCGAATCGGTGACGCCGTGACATACCAACTTGAGTCTGGTAAATCAGTTGTCGTTACACACCGTGTTATTGCGATCACATCATCGACGGATGGCAGTGTTTCGTTTACCACTCAAGGCGACGCCAATAATACGGCGGACCAGAAGGCAGTGTTACCTGATCAGATCCGTGGCAAAGTTTGGTATAGCATCCCGCTCCTCGGTTATGTCAACTCCACTCTCAATGGCGAGGCACGCGGCTGGCTTATCCCTCTCATCGCTATTGGGCTGTTTCTTTATGTGGGTTACCTTGCCGCCAGTGGCATTGTTTCGAAGCTCCGAAAATCGCGCAAAGATGCCGATGCCGATGCCGATGCCGATGCCGATGCCGATGATGACGATGTTGGCGACGGTAGATCAGGAGCCCGCGCAGTCTCGGACTCAGCCGCAAACAAAGCTGCGGTTTCCAACGTTGAGGCGGCGCCCGTAAAGCGCGAACGCGGCCGCCGCTCCGCCTCACGCCACTAACTCGCTAGAACCGCGCATGCGTTACCTCGCCTAGGCTGGGTATCCGTGAAAGCCATTAGAAGATTCACCGTTCAGCCGGTGCTCCCGGAGCAACTCAGTGTGCTCGACGAGCTTGCAACGAACCTGCGTTGGTCGTGGCACCCGCCCACCCAAGATCTCTTCAACGAGGTGTCTCCTGAGGCGTGGGCGGCAACGGGGCATGACCCGATCGCGCTCCTTGGCACTCTTGACGCCGACCGGATCGCCGCACTTGCGGGAGACTCGGCTTTTCTCGCCCGCGCGAATGCGCTGAGAGATGACCTCAACGTGTACCTCACCGAACCACGGTGGTACCAAACGCTGGGGCAAGACGCGCCGCAGTCCATCGCCTACTTCTCTCCAGAGTTCGGTATTGCCGCAGCGCTGCCGCAATATTCGGGCGGGCTGGGCATCCTTGCCGGCGATCACCTCAAGAGTGCATCAGACCTTGGCGTTCCCATCATTGCGGCTGGGCTGTTCTACCATGCGGGATACTTCGCCCAATCGATCTCTGCGGATGGCTGGCAAAAAGAGGCCTACCCCATCCACGATCCAGACGGTCTGCCGCTGACGGTGCTGCGACTGCCAGACGGTACGGCGGCGCAAGTCACACTTGCACTGCCGGCGGGCGGTGCACTTCACGCGCGCGTCTGGAAGGTCGCCGTAGGTAGGGTGACACTGCTGCTTCTCGACACCGATGTGCCTGACAACGATGAAGAGCACCGCTCCGTCACTGACCGCCTCTATGGGGGCGGGGGAGAGCACAGACTGCTGCAAGAACTTTTGCTCGGCATCGGCGGAGTGCGTGCCATCGCCCTGCATTCTGACTTGACCGATTCACCGACGCCCAGCGTGTTCCACACGAACGAGGGCCACGCCGGATTCCTCGGGCTCGAACGCATCAGCGACCTCATTGGCGGCGGCCTCACTTTTGCCGAAGCACGAGAAGTGGTGCGGGCAGGCACGGTGTTCACCACCCATACGCCAGTGCCAGCGGGAATCGATCGCTTTGACGCGGGGCTCATTGAGCGATATTTTTCTACCGACCTGCTTCCCGGAGTGGATGTCGATGAGGTGCTCGCGCTCGGCGCAGAAAACTTCGAGGGTGGCACGGCAGACACCTTCAATATGGCGGTCATGGGGTTGCGCCTCGCGCAACGAGCGAACGGGGTCTCACGGCTGCACGGTGAAGTGAGCCGAAAGATGTTCGGCGCACTCTGGCCTGGGTTCGACAGCGCGGAAGTGCCGATCACCTCCGTCACCAATGGCGTGCACGCCCCAACCTGGACCGACCGCGCCGTCGTGCAGCTCGCAGAAACGGCAACAGGCAACACCGACACGACATCGTGCGACTGGCTCTCCGATGCCGTGACAGACGCGGAACTGTGGCGCGTCCGCGGCGAGCTCCGTGAGAACTTCGTGCACGATGCCCGGCGCAGAATGACCGAAGCGTGGGATGCCCAGAACCCGGATGTGGCCGCGCCAGTCTGGTATCAAACCCTTCTCGACCCCCACGCGCTGACGATCGGTTTCGCGCGGCGAGTACCCACCTACAAGCGCCTAACCCTCATGCTGCACGACCAAGAACGTCTGCGATCGATACTGTGCAACCCCGAAAGACCAGTGCAGATCGTGGTGGCAGGCAAGTCCCACCCCGCCGATGACGAAGGCAAGCGCCTCATTCAACAGCTGGTGCGCTTCGCCAACGAGCCCGACATCCGTGGCCGACTGGTCTTTCTGCCGAACTACGACATTGGCATGGCAAAGGTTCTTTACCCCGGTACCGATGTGTGGCTGAACAACCCGCTGCGCCCGCTGGAGGCGTGTGGAACGAGCGGCATGAAGGCGGCCATGAACGGCTCTCTCAACTTGTCGATTCTCGACGGGTGGTGGGCTGAGTTTTTCGACGGCGAAAACGGTTGGGCTATTCCCAGTGCCGACGCCGCAGGGGATGCCGCCGAGCGCGATGCGCTTGAGGCAACTTCACTCTACGATCTCATCGAGCACCAGGTTGCCCCGCGGTTCTATGACCGCAACGCGCACGGTGTTCCGGTCAGGTGGGTGGAGTCCATTCGGCACACGCTCGCCACGCTGTCCCCAGAGCTGAGTGCAGACCGGATGGTGCGCGAGTATGTCGAGAGACTGTATTTGCCTGCGGCAGCATCCGCGATCTCGTTGACCCAAAATGACGCATCAGGCGCGCACGAACTCGCAACCTGGAAGGCGCGGATTGTGGCCGCGTGGCCAAAGGTATCGGTAGGTCACGTTGAATCGGGCGGTGTGGATGCTGTGCCAGAAGTGGGCGACGAGCTTCACGTGCGGGCGAAGATCGAGCTCGATGGGCTGCACGCAGACGATGTGAGGGTAGAAGTGTTTTACGGGAGCACCCACGCGAACGATGAGCTTGCAGACCCAGAACGCCTCGAGTTGACGCCGGATAGCACCGGCGCCGTCGACCCTGCAGGGGCCGGTCTCGTTCAGTTCGCGGGAACCGTCACGCTGTCTCACGCGGGGAGTTTCGGTTACACGGTGCGCGTAACCCCTCGGCATGCGGGGCTTGCTAGCGAAGCGGAGCTTGGGCTGGTCGCGACCGCGCTCGGTTCGGATCGTGCCTGAAGCGCCTCGCGGGAGGCCTGCGCACGCCGTCGTGCTTCATGACCTCCACAGCCACATTCGGGCGAGGCCCAAAGCGGTATTCACGGCGATCGCCACACGATTTGACCCTGGCGAGGGCGCCCAGAGTTTGTTCACGGCAGACCCAGCCGCATGGCTGGTCATTGTACAGGGAGGGTGGTGGTACCGAGCCGAGTACCGCATCGTTCCCGATGACAACGGCTCTCGGCTCGAGCATGCGCTTATCAACGTCGCCGCATCGGGTTCTCGACTTGGTCGGCTAGCTGGTCGGCGGCTCATCAGATCTGCGCCAGCGGATTTCGACCGACTCGTCACATCGTTGCGCGCTGAACTTGAATAAGCGCTAGTAGCTTTGGCCCCTTGAGCAGGTTTCTTGTGACGAGTTCTGACCGGTAATTGAACTCGGCAACTCAACAGCATCCGGTGCGGGCGCATTCGAAGGATCGCCTGGGGCGGTGGGCGTCGCATTCGCGTCGACCTCGGAACCCGGCCCCGTTGGCCCGGTGAGTCTTACCGGCTGATCGTTGTTAATCGCAGCGAAAAGTTGAGCTGCGTCTTGGGTGTAGGGAAGCACTCCACCGGTTCCGCTACTGTTGTTGCCGAAGTAGCTCGGATACTGCACAAGTTGGATGTTCTCGGGCGCGATGTTCTTCAGCGCGAGGGCGATCGATGCAACGGTGAGGGGGTTTCGCAGGCTGTTCGATACTTGCATGTTGTCGACGGCAGCCTTAGCGAGCCCATACACCTTGATCGGATCTGAGAGGGTTTCACTGCTCTTGGCTTCGCGTACGAGCGCAGACATGTAGACCTGCTGGTTGCTGATCCTGGCGATGTCTGTTCCGCCATCGATACCGTACCTGCTTCGCAAGAACATGAGCGCATCTGCACCCATGAGAGTATTCGGCCCTGCATCGAGCTTCAATCCGATTTGCCCGTCATCAATCGGAGTCGCAACGCACACCGTGACCCCGCCGATCGCATTCGTCATTTCAATCACGCCGTTGAACTCAATCTTCGCGGCGAACGGGATGTTCACGCCTGTCAGCTCGCTGACGGTTTGCACTACGCAAGCCAAACCGCCGTAGGTGAGTGCAACGTTGATCTTCGCGGAAGATTGTGAGCCCCAGCTGCCGTCGCCGTCCTCGCGCGGACACGAAGGGATGTTGACGAAAAGGTCACGTGGAAAACTGACCACCGTGGCATTCGTGTGGTCAGCAGAGATGTGAAGCAAAATGGTGACGTCATTGAGGTGCTCGCCACGATCACCAAACGCCGGGTCCCCTTCACCGCTGTCGCTTCCGACGAGGAGCATATTGACGCCGCCCTCGATTGCGCCAATATCAGGCGGTGGTCCTTCGGTTTCGCCAATGAGTGCAACACCGGGTGCCACAGAATTACTAATGTCCCACGCCGCGTAGCCAACGACGGCAGCCCCACTCACGAGAACAACGGCAACGGCGGCAGAGACGAACTTGAGAACAGTCGCTACAACACCTCTCCGCCGCAGGCGCCCGTGTCTGGCGAGCGTTGGCTCGGCAATCCGGAGGGAGCCACGGGGGCGAAGTTCAGTCACCACCTGATTTTAGAGTAACCAAGCCTGAGAACTGCCCTGATGCCCATTGTGGCGCATTCGTGCTGCCCATGCCGCCTTCCCGCGCACACGAAATGGGCCGCTCACGCGCTAGTTTCGGGGTGTTGCTTTTCTCAGCAACAAGTACCCGGCGACGGTGCACAGTGCGCTGGGAACCAGGGTCCACGCCACAACCCCGGTAAGCCCCATCGCAGCGAACCAAGTGCCGACAGTCGGCCACTGCTCGGTGAAGGTCGCAAGGGCGGCCAGCCCCACAAGGATGAGGGTGAGCACGCCAAAGAAGATCAGCATTCCATTGACCCGCCATCGCATATATACGCTAGCAATGGCCATCCCGGTCATTAAAAAGAAGACGAAGAGTACGACGGTGACAAACAATCGCTCCGCGAGATTGGAGCTGAAGTAGTCGGGACTGAACAGCGCGACGCGCGCACCCCACCCGTTCGTCAGATCTTCAATCCATCCCAGAAACGTGATCAGGATGGAGTATGCGACGGAGAGCCCAAGAAACGTTAGTACGGTGCCAACGTAGAAGTCTCTCCGGGTGACGCTGTAGCTCTGCGCGAAAGGGAAGGTTTGGTTGATTGCCATCACCGCGAGAACGAGCATGTAGATCAGAAAGAATCCGAAGGCGCCGCCAAATTGGAGGTTGGCTTCTGCGAAGTCGGCAGGCGATAGGGAGACTCGCACTATCCATCCGATCAGCAGGGATATTGCGAAGATGAAGCTCATGATGAGCCATGGCTGCACAATGATTTGGACCCGGTTGACGAGGTGGAGACGCGCGACGTTGAGCACGCGCCGTGCGGCATTCGGTGAGTGAAGGGTGACAGGGGAGAGCGTTGTTGACGTCATGCGCTTAGCTCCGTTTCTGATGTGAGTGAGCTGGTTTTGTGGATGATGAGTTGCTGAAGCGACACCGACGACAATTCGAGTCCAGCGGCGACCGCCGCATGTTTGTCGTCGGGGCTCAGCGCGTCAAGTGTCGCGGAGCAAATTCCGCCAATGCGGTCGAGGTGTAGAACGTTTCGACTTTGTGCGAACCTCTCGACGGCTTCGCTGGTTCCGACAACAGTGGTTGCGGACCCTCGAAGGTTATCGGCGGAATCGTCGATGATGATGCGACCGTCATCGATCACGAGCACGTGCTCGAGCAGGTTGCTCACTTCGTCGATGAGGTGGGTGGAGAGCACCACTGTGCGCGGATGTTTCGCGTAGTCCTCAAGGAGACGGTCGTAAAAGAGTTGGCGCGCGAGCGCGTCAAGACCGAGGTAAGGCTCATCAAAGAATGTGAGAGGAGCGCGCGAGGCGAGGCCGATGATCACGCCAACAGAGGAAAGCTGTCCTCGTGAGAGCTTTTTGATTTTGCGACCAAGCGGGAGACGAAACTCCTCGGTCAACTGCTCTGCAAATTCGGCATCCCAGTTCGAAAAAAACCAGGGTGCGCTCGTCATCACGTGCTTCACTCGAAAGTCTTCAGGGTACTTCTGGCTCTCCTTGATGAAGCACACGTTTTGTAGAACCCGTGCGTTCTCGACGGGGGAGTGGCCAAACACGCGGATGGTGCCGGCGCTCGCGAAATCTTGGCCGGTGAGAAGCTGCATAAGGGTGGTCTTGCCGGCACCATTTCGCCCAAGGAGGCCACAGATGGTGCCTTCGTCGATCGTGAAACTGATGTCATCGACTGCTCGCAGTGCCCCGAATCGCCGGGTGAGGCTGTTGACTTCGATCGCTGCAGTCATTGACTTCCTTCTTTCATGATCATGGCGGCCAGCTGCTCCACGCTGATGTCGAGGTTGAGCGCTTCACCGAGGAGGGGTTGAACGTATTCGGTGAGAAACGTGCTGCGGCGTTCGGCGACGATTCGTTCGCGAGCACCTTTGGCAACGAACATTCCTATGCCGCGCTTCTTGAAGAGAATTCCGGCGTCGACGAGTACATTGACGCCTTTGCCGGCCGTGGCGGGGTTGATGCGGTGGAATGCGGCATATTCATTGGTTGAGGGAACTTGTGAGTTCTCGGGTAGCGCCCCGCTGAGGATGTCGTTCTCAATCTGCTCCGCGATTTGAACGAATATCGGCCGTGAATCGTCCACGCGCACCCCCAGTCCATTGCTGCTAGTTATGTTCGTTGGTTAGTTACTTGACTAACCAACCATTCGAACCAGTGTTTGTCAAGCCCTGCGTAGGCTGGACCCGTGTCAGAACTACACCACCTCACCGCTCAAGACCAATGGGCGTCACTGCAGCGCAGAGATATCTCACCGACAGAGTTGACGGTCCACTACCTCGAGAGAATCGCCCGCCTCGACGGTGCGCTCGGAGCGTTCCTGACCGTCACCGCGGATGCTGCGCTCGCTCGTGCAGGCGAGCTCGAATCAGCCTCATCACGCTCAGCTGCACTCTGGGGGCTTCCGTTCGCCGACAAAGATCTCGTGGCGCGCAAAGGGGTGCGCACCACCTACGGTTCACGACTACTCGCCGACTACGTGCCCGACATCTCGGATGACCTCGTGACAGTACTCGATGCCGCAGGAGGCGTGAGCCTCGGCAAAACAAACACGCCCGAGTTTGGACTGCCCAGCTACACCGAAAACCTTCTCGGATCGCCCGCCCGAAACCCCTACGACACAATCCTTGGTGCAGGCGGCTCAAGTGGCGGCGCTGCCGTGGCCGTCGCGGCTGGGCTGCTGCCATTTGCGCCAGGTTCTGATGGCGGCGGGTCCATCCGCATCCCTGCCGCCGCATGCGGTCTCGTAGGGGTCAAGCCATCCAGGGGGCTCATTCCTGCAGGTACGGGCATCGATAAGCTGGCAGGCCTCGTCGTGCCGGGCCCCATCGCCCGCACCGTGACGGATGCCGCTATGCTCCTCGACGCTATGGTCGATGGTGGTGAGTACCCCTTCACTCTGCGGGCACCCCGCTGGGAGGGCGGCGCCCTCCTGAACGCTGCCGTGCGCGGTGAAGGGCAATACCAGCTCGGAGTGCTGACCACATCGCCGTGGGATGGCGCCTACGACATCCAGATCGCACCGGAGGCACACGCCGCCCTCGATCTTGCCATCCGTGAACTCGATGCGCTTGGCCACGGGCTCGAACCACTCACACTCGAACCAGATGAGGGCTACTCGCCGGCATTCCGCACGGTGTGGCAAGCCGGTGCCGCGAGCATCCCCGCCGAAGGGAAAGCGCGAGAACTATTGGAACCACTCACACAGTGGCTCGTCGAGCGCGGTCGTGAACTCACTGCGCATCAGCTCTCCGAAGCGCTTACGGTACTCAGCCAAAGTGAGCGGTCGGTGATCAGACAGTTCGCGGGGTTCGACGCTGTCATCACACCGGCGCTTGCCATGACACCTCGCCCCATCGGTTGGTACGACGCAGAGGATGCCGAACGAAATTTTGCGCAGCAGGTGCAGTACACACCATTCACCTCGTTCGTCAACGTCTCTGGGCTGCCCGCGATCACGCTTCCGGTAGCCGTTACAGAGAGCGGCATTCCCATGGGAGTGCAGCTCATCGGCCGCCCCGGCGGTGAGCACGTGCTGTTCGCGCTCGGTGCGCAGCTCGAGCGGCGTCTACGTTGGCAGGAGCGGCATCCGCCCCAGTGGTAGTGGGCGCACCGTGGGTGTATCCGCCGCGCTTCAGGCCCGCCTCAATCTCGAAACGGTTCCTGGTGCCTGTTTGACCCGCCGCAATGTAGAGCGGAATGAGGGCAAGGCCGTAGCGTTTCCATTGGGCGCGGTGCACGGCCTCGTGTTCCAATATTCCGGGCGAGAGCGCGCTGTGCGTGAGGAACACAGCGCCGATGGTGGTGCCACCACGGCCAAACGCCCAGCGTGGGCACTTGCGCGCAACAATTACGCCACCCTCTGGTCTGATGCGCCCGAGGCTCAGAACTGTGCCCCATATGAGCCCGCAGAGAGTCGCGAACCAGTAACCGGGGCGTGCGATCACCGGATGTAAAACGAGAACTCGCAACCACCTCGTGCGGGATGCTCGACGCACAAGAGACTGAGTTCCGCGCTCGAAACGCGAACCGGCAATGGGCATAATCACTGTTCTAGCACGCGTCGAGAGTATTCGGCATGTCAGGTGCTTCTCGGGCTTGCCAGAGGCGAGGGCAATACAGTGTTGGTATGGATGGAATCCCTGCACGCGTGGCGTTCGTATCCATGCACACGTCTCCCGCCGCGCAGCCGGGAAATGCGGATGCTGGCGGCATGAACGTCGCGTTGCGGTCCTTGGCGAGCGAGCTAGCGGGCCACGGAGTGCAGGTTGATCTCCTCACGAGGGCACAAAGTGCACCATCCGAGCGTGAGCTCGAACCCGGTGTAATTCTGCACGAACTCGAAGCTGGACCTCGTGGAACTATTCCCAAGGATGATCTTGCTGCCGTCTCCGACGAGTTTGGAGAGGCGGTGGCTGCTCTTGCGCGGCGACCCGGGGCACACTTTGATCTCGTTCACGCCCACTATTGGTTGAGCGGCATCGCGACCCTGCCCGTCGCGTTGGAACTTGGATTGCCATTTGTGCAGAGTTTCCACACGCTCGGTGCCATGAAGAATGCGCTGGCGGGCTCGACTGCACAAACGGAGTCCGATCGCCGAGTGCACTCGGAGGCGTTCCTCGCAGCCCAAGCGTCGGCAATAATTGCCGGCTCCGCTGCGGAGGCGACGTTTCTGATCGACTCGGTGCGCGCCCCGGCCGACCGCGTGTGGGTGATCCCTCCCGGCGCTGATATTGACCTGTTCCGGCCCAACCGAGCGAATGCTGAAACGAGAGTGAGACACGAGTGGGCGATCGGCCCTGCGCGGCCCATTCTTGTGGTTGCCGGTCGTGTGCAACCGCTCAAGGATCAGGAGCTGGCAATCCGCGCCCTCGCGGCACTCCACTCGATTCGCGGCAGCGCACCCGTTCTCATCGTTGCGGGTGAGACGACCCCTGGCGATGAGGGCTACCTGTCTGCACTTCGGGCGCTCGCCGTAGAGCTTGGTGTGGAGCATGATGTGCGCTTCGCTGGAGCGCTCACGCGGGAGGCGCTCGCCGAGCTGTTTGCCGCAGCCACGCTCACTCTCGTGACCTCGCGCAGCGAAACTTTTGGGCTCGTCGCGCTCGAATCTGCGGCTAGCGGTACGCCCGTTGTCGGATTTCGTGGCAGTGGAATGATGGAATCGATCTCCGAGGGAGAATCGGGGGTGCTCGTCGATTCTCGGGATCCCGGAGTGTGGGCCGAAACGATCACGCGCCTTCTCAATGATGTCGATTTGCTGAGTACGCTGTCGAGATCCGCTCGCCACCATGCCCTCGGTTACACCTGGGCGGCCTCGGCGACAGCACTGCTCGGTGTGTACGGCAGCCTTTAGCCGCGTTCGAGCGCGGGTGTTCTTCGGTTGCACACCCACGGGCGCGAAGCGTCGCGCACGTGCCTAGCTCTCGTATTCCTCCAGCAGCCGCAACCATACTTCGCTCATGGTGGGGTAGGCGGGAACCGCGTGCCACAGTCGGTCGATGGGCACTTCGCCCACGATGGCGATCGTCGCGGAATGCAACATCTCGCCAACATCCTGACCCACAAAGGTCATGCCGATAATTATTTTTCGCTTCTCATCGACGATCATCCTGACCTGGCCCCTATAGCCGCCCGCGTGAAGACTCGCGCCAGCCACACGACCCAGATCGCGGTCGATGACCCGGATGTCGAAGCCCGCCTCCTTCGCCGACGCCACTGTGTGGCCGACGGAGGCGACTTCTGGTTCGCTGAAGGTGACTTTAGGAACCGCTCCGTGATCGGCGGTGGCAACAAAATGACTCCACGGTTCCTGATCTACTCGCTCGCCTTTCGCCCGGGCAGCGATCACGTTACCGGCGACTCGCGCCTGATATTTACCTTGATGGGTGAGAAGCGCACGATGGTTCACATCGCCTACGGCATACAACCAATCGATGCCAGGAACGCGCAGGGTGTCATCAACGTGCATCCAATCGCCGTCCGTGAGCCCGACAGTATCGAGCCCCAACTCGTCGGTGCGGGGGGCTCTGCCTGTCGATACGAGCAGCTCATCGGCCGTTATTGTGGAGCCGTCATCCAGCTCAATGCTGACCTGATTGTCGCGGCGGTTCACCGAGGTTGGTTCGACGCCCAAGCGCACATCGACGCCAAGTTCTTCGAGGCTGCTCTTCACCATTTCTCCGGCAAACGGCTCATTGCCGCCCAGCAGCGTGCTGCGCGAAAACAGGATGACGCTGGTGCCGAACGAGGCGTACGCTGTCGCCATCTCGACTCCGACGACTCCGCCACCCATGATCGCGAGCGTGGCGGGAATCTCTTTCGCACTCGTGACTTCTCTGCTCGTCCATGGTGCGGATTCACGGAGCCCCGGAACATCGGGCACGAGCGCTGAGGTGCCAGTGCACACCGCCACCGCGTGACGCGCCGTCAGTACGAATGTGGAGCCATCGCTGTGGGTAACAGTAACTTCGCGCTCGGCCGTGATGCGACCAGAACCACGGATAAGCTCCACCCCTGCGGCGGCAAGCCAGTCAACTTGATTCTGATCGCTCCAGTTGTTTGAGGCTTTGTCGCGGCGCGCGAGTGTGGCCGCGACATCCACCGAGCCGGTCACAGCTTGGCGTGCCCCGTTAACGCGTTGTGCTGCCCGTAACGCGGCGCCACTTCGCAAGAGTGCCTTAGACGGCATGCACGCCCAGTAGGAGCACTCACCACCCACAAGTTCACTCTCAATGATGGCGACGCGAAGGCCACCCGCTTTCGCACGTTCGGCAACATTCTCGCCGGTTGCCCCGGCGCCGATCACAATGAGGTCGTACTCGTCCATACCCAGAGGCTACGCGCCGTCACTGTGAACGCGAAGTGTCTCGTAGCAGCACTTGGCCTCGAGAGCGGAATGGTCGCTCTTAACGCCCGACAAACTTTGCGGGCTGGCGGGTGAAGAACGATTCCATGCCGATGCGGGAATCCTCGGTTGTCGCTAAGCGCACAAGCTCCGGCTGGAGGGCGGCTTCGGCTGCAGCATCGCCGTCTCGAATGGCGGCACGCGCGTTGGCGAGCGTCGCTTGAACTGCGAGAGGAGCCTGGGCCGCAATGCGATGAGCAAGCTCAAGGCCGCGTGCGTACTGTTCACCATGCGCAACGACTTCTTGCACGAGGCCGATTCGGAGCGCCTCCGCTGCGTCAAAACTGTCACCGGTGAGCAGCCAGCGCATGGCGTTGCCCCAGCCAACGGCGCGAGGAAGGCGAATAGTCGCACCACCGAATGGCAGAATTCCGCGACTCACCTCAATCTGACCAAACATTGACGAATCGGCGGCGACGGCGATATCACTGGCAAGAATGAGCTCGATACCAAGAGTCAGACACGTGCCCTGAACGGCCATCACGACGGGTTTGCGAACTGCTGCGCCGTCAACGGCCCACGGGTTGATTCCGGCCTCCGGCACCATATTGAGCCCCCCAAGCCCAATGCGCGGGCCCACATCGGCGAGATCAAGACCGCCCGTAAAATGGTCACCGTGCGCAAACACGAAACCCGCACGCAGGTCTGGGTCTCTGTCGAGTTCCCCGTAGGCGATCGACAGCTCCTGCAGTAGTCGCAGGTCTGCAGCATTGCGCTTCTCGGGCCTATTGAACCCGATGAGTAAGACGTGCCCGTCGCGCTCGACGGTGATGCGCTGGCCAGAGTCGGCGGTGTCAGTCATGGTGCCAGCCTATGCCGGAGCTCGCTGAGCGGGCGAGTGACGAGGCACACTGCGCAGTGCCGCAGTGCCGCAGTGCCGCAGTGCCGCAGTGACGCAGTGCCTCAACGCGTCAGCGCGTCAGCGCGTCGACAATGCTCCGACGATACGCAGAATCGATGGAAGGTCATCAGCGGCGGTCTGCGGCGTGGAGGGAGCGAACTCACAAATACCGGCACCGGCAAGAGTGAATTGTGCCATCACCGCCCGAATGGACTCAAGGAGAGTTGTGAGGCTCACGCCAAATGGCTCCGGAAAGTCGAGGGAGGCAAACTCTGCCGGATCGAGCACATCCAAATCAATGTGCAGATACACCGACGTTGCTCCCGTCGCGCGAATCGCCTCAACGAGAGAGTCGGCATTGAGTTCGGAGGGCGACAGTATTCGCATGCCCTGGTCTTCGACCCATTGGGCCTCAGGGTCATCAAGAGAACGAGTGCCAGCGAGAACTACCTTCGAGGTTGGCAGGGGGTTTTCGAGCGCGAGTGATGCGGGCCCTTGCCCAAGGATGGAGCGCAACACCATTCCGTGAAACGCACCAGAGGGCGAACTCTCGGGGGTATTGACGTCGGGGTGCGCATCGAACCACACGAGTGCAAGATCGTCCGGATGGGCTGAATGGGCGTGTGCCACCGGCGCAAGCTCGATGCCGCAATCCCCGCCCATCGTCACGACAGTATCCGTACGCGCAGCAAGCGCAGCCGCTATGCGGTCGCGCACGCTCTGAATCGAGCTCAGTCGGCGAACACCACTGCCGAGACTCTCGCCCGCCCCGAGAGGGATGTCGACGACAGTGGTTTCTGACACCGGAAGATCACCGAGGATTGCGGTTGCACCGTCGCAAAGGTGCAGGGCTCTGGTTGACCCAGAGCCCTGCCACTGCGCTGCAACAAGAAAGTGCAGGCTCATCGCTGTGAAACTATTCCCCTGAGGTGACGGCCTTTTGTGGGTCGCCGCCTGCCTTCAGCGCGGCGAGACGCGCATCCACCTCAATCTCTTTGTCGGTGTCAGCGAGCTGTTCGAACTGGGCATCCAGGCTTGATGCGGCGAGCTCCTGCTGGCCAAGAACTTTCGCCTCCTCACGGCGAATCTTCTCTTCGAATCGACCGATCTCGCTCGTTGGGTCAAGCATGTCGATGCTCTTCATCGCATCCATAACCTGCTTCTGCGCATTCGCGGTTTTCGCGCGTGCGATCAGCTCATCGCGCTTCGACGAAAGCTCGTTGAGCTTTCCGCGCATGCCGTCGAGGCCCTTCTTGAGCTTGTCGACGACCTCGGTTTGGCTTGCAATGGTCGGCGAGGCATCCTTGGCCTCTTTCTCTGCTGCCAGCTGGCGACCAAGAGCAACCTTTGCGAGATTGTCGAACTTGTCGGCATCTGCTGTGTTACCTGACGTGCGCAGTTCGTCGGCCTTGCGACTTGCTGCGAGAGCTTTGCCGCCCCAATCCTGCGCATTCGCAACATCTTCTGCGTAGTCCTGCTCAATAAGACGCAGATTACCGATGGTCTGCGCAATGGCGCTTTCTGCCTCAGCAATGCTGCTCGAGTAGTCGCGCACCATCTGATCGAGCATCATCGCGGGGTCTTCTGCTGCATCCAACAGCGCATTGATATTGGCTTTGGCCAACTGAGCAATCCTGCCGAAAATTGACTGCTTTACCATTCTGTATTCCTTCCATCAAGGCTCAAGAGCTTCCTCCAAAGGTAGTGGAGCATCGCCTGAGTGCGTTAGAGCATTTTGATTAAGCCCATTTACACGGATGCTTTGTCGCTGCCACAATGAGCGCGTTACGGTCATCGCGGCTGTGGCGCATTTTCCGAAAGGGAAGGTAGCGACAATGTCAAATGTTGACAAAAATACAGCCAACTGGCGACTCTTCGGAGGTGGAGGGCTGCTGGTCGGTGGAATTCTGTGGCTGCTCGCGCTGATTGTTGCTGGGAGCAGCAGCGACGCTGCGATGTGGTTGACACTTATTGGACTCGTCATTGTGGCAATCGGATTCTTTCTCGTTGCCTGGGGTGAGACCGGATCCAATGGTGCAGTGGGCGGCAACGTGCTCGGAAAAGTGGGGCTATGGGCGGCAGCGCTCGGCACCCTTCTGTGGGCCTTGACCCCATTATTTGGTACGCCAGTCAGCGGGTTGAGTCTGATTGTCGCCATCCTGGTTGTGGTCGGTACGCTGATCGCCGCGATCGTGATCATGCAAAAAGGTGTCGCGCGCGGCCTCGCGAAGTGGGCGATGTTCCTTGTCTTTCTGCTGGCGCTGCTGTACTTCATTGGGCTTGTTGGCGCAGTCGTTGCGCTGACCAATTCGGTGATCCTCATCATTTTCGCTATCGTGGTGGCTCTGACGGGACTGCTCTACCTCCTCAATAAGAAGTAGGTCATTCCCTAGATAACGCGCGATCGCTGCCCCAACGATGTGGCAGCGATCGATGCGGTTAACCGAGAGGTTTCGCTAGCGCAGTTCGATCGTTTTCACTGCGCTACCCACGAGGATGCTCTCGTCTGCGTCTGCGTCTGCGTCTGCGTCTGCGTCTGCGTCATCCGGCATGAAGGTGAGTGCTGCACTGATCTCATAGGTGCCTGCGGCCAGCGGCGGAAGCTTGTCGCGGAACTGTCCGTCAACGTCATCGTCTGGCCCGCACTCCACTGGGGTGAAGTACGCGTCATACGAGTAGGACTGGCCAGGGTCGAGGGTGACCTCTGCCACCATCATCACCATCGCGCCGTTGCTGTGCCAGACAGTGATACCGCCGCGTGACACGACCATTGTCGGGGCGATCGCTGTTGTGCCGTTCACCCGAGTTGCGCCGGAATTGGTGAGCGCCACTGTTCCCATGACCTCGACACCGTCAGCGGGTGAAGAGTCTGGAAAATTCACTGAGAGTGCGAGCCCTGAGGGGTCTGGCTCTGCGTTGAACGTTGGCATACCGCAGAGGTTCGAGTTGGCCGCCTCTGCACGAAAGAGCTTCGATTCGGATCCGCCAGCTGCGCCATCCTGAACGGACTCGGGTGCCGTAGCCATCAACCCGGCGTCAGACGCGGCATTCTGTCCTGGCAGCATTGGTGGGAGTGTGGTGATGCCGAGCACCACGGCACCGACCACCGCAAGCGCCGACAGCGACGAGAGGGCAAGTTGTTTCGGCCGTCGCCGAGCGCGTACCTTTCGCATCACCGCGTCTGCGTCGATTCCGGTGGTGGTGATGTTCGCCGACGAACGCATGGCGTCGCGAAGTTCAGACTCAGAAGGCACTGGGGTTCCCACCTTTCTTCTCGCCGATATCGGGGCTGTCGCCGTCGCTAAGCGAGACGGCGAGTTTTGCCAGCGCATCGCTTAGGTAGCGCTTAACGGCTCCAGAACTTATATCAAGTTGCCCCGCGATGTCATCGACTTTCAGATCCTCGTAATATCGGAGCACAACACAGGCGCGCTCGCGCGGAGACAAATCCCGTAAACGATTGTCGATATCGAGACGAAGATCGCTCAATGGTGACTCTGAATCGAGTGCTTCTGGAATGACCTCGAGGTGGGCGACGCGCCGCCAGAGCGAACGCCTTCGCCCGCGGTCGAGGTACGTATTGAGAACTGCTTTGCGCACGTACGCTTCAGCGCTCGAGACTGTGAAACCGTTACGGAGCCGACCGAACGTCTTCACCAGAGCATCCTGCACAAGGTCGGCGGCGTCATCCGTGTTGCCACAGAGAAGAAATGCGTACCGTTCGAGGGCAGCACCACGCTCGGCAACCAACTCGGTCACCACCTTCTCCCACCCGGGAGCAGGGGTCATCGCCACCGCGTTCTCCTTTGCCGCGTTCTCCTGAGCCGAATTCGTCGGCACAGGCATAGTAGGAACAGTCGCCCTTTCGCGCGCAGACCCCATTCTTGCGGTCAGTGCGCGCGGGCGCACCGAGGATTGCCGCAGAGCAGGCAAAAAGGTTGTCATACCTACTAAGACGCGCATGGCGTCGAAAACGTTGGGGTTGCGCGCTAGTTCTTCTCGAGCCTGGCGCGGATGTCTGCGAGCTGACGGGGGAGTGCCGCGGGGAGGCGCTCCCCGAAGGTCGACAAGAACTTCTCAGTACCGTCTAGCTCGTCAAGCCACGCGGCGGAGTCGATGGAGAACAGCTCGTTCCAGTCGTTCTCTGCCATGCCGAGTCCGGCGATATCAATTCCGCCGTCACGAGGAACGAGACCCAGCGGAGTATCTTTCGCCCCAGTCTGGGCATCAACGCGGTCGAGAATCCAGGCGAGAACGCGGGCGTTTTCCGCGAATCCGGGCCACAGGAAGCGTCCGTCTTCGCCCTTGCGGAACCAGTTCACTTGGAAGATGCGAGGCACGGTCGCGTTCTTGCGCAACGTTTCGCCCATATCGAGCCAGTGTGACCAATGGTCTGCCATGTTGTAGCCACAGAAGGGCATCATCGCGAAGGGGTCGCGGCGAAGCTCGCCAACTTTTCCTTCAGCTGCCGCGGTGCGTTCTGACGAAATCGTTGCACCCATGTACACGCCATGCTCCCAGTCGCGGGCCTCAACGACGAGCGGAACATTGGTGGCGCGGCGACCACCGAAGATGATGGCATCCAAGACCACACCGTTCGGGTCATCCCAGCTGTCGGCAATGGACGGTGCCTGGTCTGCTGCAACGCAGAAGCGTGAGTTCGGGTGCGCGGCCTTAACTCCGGATTCAGGAGTCCAGTCGTTGCCCTGCCAATCGATAAGGTGATCGGGGGGAGTGTCGGTCATGCCTTCCCACCACACATCGCCGTCATCGGTTAAGGCCACGTTGGTGAAGATCGTGTTGCCCCAGATCGTCTCCATGGCGGTCGCGTTGGTCTCCGTGCTGGTTCCTGGTGCGACACCGAAGAAACCGGCTTCAGGATTAATGGCGCGGAGTCGGCCATCGGGGCCGGGGCGAAGCCACGCGATATCGTCGCCGAGGGTCTCAACCTTCCAGCCGGGGATAGTGGGGCGAAGCATCGCAAGGTTGGTCTTGCCACACGCGGAGGGGAACGCCGCAGCGAGGTGGAAGACGCGACCACGCGGGTTCGTCAGCTTGATAATGAGCATGTGCTCGGCGAGCCAGCCTTCGTCGCGGGCGATCACCGAGGCGATGCGCAGCGCGAACGACTTCTTCGCCAGCAACGCGTTGCCGCCATACGCCGAGCCGAAAGACCAAATTTCGCGGGTCTCTGGAAAGTGAGTGATGTACTTCGTCTTATTCGACGGCCACGGGATATCCGTTTCGCCTTCGCTCAACGGCGCACCAACACTGTGAACGGCCGGAACCCACTCGGTATTCGGACTAATCAGCGCGAGCGCTTTCGCCCCCATGCGAGTCATATGGGTCATGCTCGCCACCACGTAGGGCGAATCGGTGAGTTGCACGCCGAGCTTTGACAATTGGCTTCCAAGCGGACCCATCGAGAACGGGATGACGTACATTGTGCGCCCGCTCATGCAACCCTCAAAAAGGCCATTGAGCGTTTCGCGCATCTCGGCCGGGGCGACCCAGTTGTTTGTGGGGCCGGCGTCTATCTCTTCCTCGGAGCATATGAACGTGCGTGATTCAACGCGTGCGACATCTTTTGGGTCGCTGCGCGCAAGAAAACTGTAGGGGCGGTGTTCAGAGTTGAGGCGGGTGAGTGTTCCCGTTTCGATCATCTCGCGTGTGAGCCGGTCGTACTCCTGCGAAGAACCGTCGCACCAGTGGATTGCAGTAGGTTTCGTGAGCTCGGCAATCGAGTTCACCCACTCAATGACGGACTCTGGCGCATTCTCTGGCATCGTGCCGCTTCCATGCGATCCAGTAATAGCTGATCCGTCGGTACGTTCTGGGGCGGTGAGCGTCATGGTGAATCTCCTCAAGAAATCGCTTCTCCTTCCATATTGCGTCATAAACCGGAGCTTTTGCGGTGAAAGTGGCAGAAAGAACGCCAAAAGTTTCACTAAGGTGGAAATTATGACCGATCTTGTGACACTGGGCCAGCGCATCAGATACTTCAGAGCCGGTGCGGGGCTCACTCTCGACCAACTTGGTTCTGAGGTGGGAATTGCCGGTAGTCAGCTCTCGCTGATGGAGAACGGCCGACGTGAGCCTCGGCTGTCGCTCTTGCAGTCGATTGCGTCGACTCTCGGCATCGACACCGCAGACCTTCTCGATTCGCGCCCGCCAACGGCGAGAGCGGCGATGGAGATTGAGTTGGAGCGGATGCAGCGCAGCGCCGTTTATGCGGGCCTCGGGCTCCCGAGCATCCGGCCTTCCCGAACGATGCCGGAGGACAACCTTGAAGCGTTGGTTGGCCTTCACCGTGAACTTTCTCGCCGCGCGAAGGAAGCGATCGCCACGCCAGAAGAGGCGCGTCGCGCTAACACTGAGCTGCGCCAATTCATGCGCACCCAAGATAATTTCATGCCAGAGATTGAAGAGCTCGCTCAAGAGCAATTGCGTCAAGTTGGGCACTCAACGGGGGCGCTCACTCACCGCTCCGTGAGCCTCATGGCCAAGAACCTCGGATTTGATCTCTTCTTCGTGGCAGACCTTCCGCACTCAACAAGGTCAGTCACCGATCTTCAGAATGGACGAATTTATCTTCCCCCGGCGTCGATCCCTGGTGGTCACGGGTTGCGCTCGATGGCGTTGCAAGCGCTTGCACATCGGTTGCTCGGCCACCATCAGCCCGACAGCTATGCCGAGTTTTTGCGTCAACGCCTTGAGATCAACTATTTTGCGGCCGCCTGCCTCATGCCATTGCGGCAATCGGTGGATTTCTTAACGGGCGCGAAGGCTGAGCGAAACCTCGCGATCGAAGACTTTCGTGATGCGTTTGGTGTGACCCACGAAGCGGCGGCCCTGCGGTTCACGAACTTGGCCACCAGCCAGCTCGACATGACCGTGCACTTCTTGCGCGTCGGCGAGGATGGCGCGTTGTACAAGGGGTACGAGAACGATGGTCTTCGGCTACCCACCGATATCACGGGCTCCACTGAGGGCCAGATGGTGTGCCGCCACTGGGGCGGCCGTTTGGCGTTCGAGCGTACAAACCGAACGACAGAGTTTTACCAATACACGGACACGCAGACGGGTACCTACTGGTGTTCAACTCAAATTGGCACGTCTCATGCTGAGGAGTTTTCTATCACCTTCGGCGTGCCATTCAATGATGCAAAATGGTTCCGTGGTCGCGACACGGTGAACCGACAATCGTCGACGTGTCCGGATGCGAGTTGCTGCCGTAACCCATCAGAGGATCTCACCTCGCGTTGGTCCCGCAAGGCGTGGGCCAGCGCGAAGCTGCACGCGCACATTCTCTCGCCGCTGCCTTCTGGCACTTTTCCTGGGGTAGATGACACCGAGCTCTACGACTTTCTTGAAGCGCACTCTGGTACCTAGATGACGATGCCGTTACCGAGCGATTCGGAGGCGTACGGGGCGCCGAGTACGCTGAACGGCGAAGCAGAACAGAAGAGGGGAGACCGCAATGGCGGAGCAAGACACGCTCGATGCCATGGAGGATATTCCCACGGGCAACCTCTCCGCTCTTCGCGACGCGCTTCTCGAACTTCGTGTTCACGAGATTGTTGCGCTTCTTGGGCGCAGCGATTCCCGTCGCCGCGCTGTGTTGTTTCGCCTGCTGCCCAAAGACCGCGCGCTCGCGGTCTTTGAAGCACTTGAGCCTGGGCTCGCCCGCGATGTGCTCGGTGGGTTGCGCGACGAGCGAGTGGGTCAGTTGATTGAGGACCTTGACCCGGATGACCGCGTCACTTTGCTCGATGAGCTTCCCGCGAACGTGGCGAAGAAACTTCTTCTCGGGCTTTCTCCAGAGGAGCATGATCTCACGGCCACACTGATGGGCTATCCGCTCGGTAGCGTTGGCCGACGTATGACACCGGAGTTCATCAAAGTGTTGGCGACGATGACGGCTAAGCAAGCTCTCGCTCACGTGCGCAAAACGGGCGCGGTGGCAGAAACAATCTATTTTTTGCCGGTCGCCGGAAGAAACCGTGTTGTCGTGGGCGCGATTGAGCTTCGCGATCTCATGTTGGCCGAACCTGATGCTCTCGTTGAAGATCTCATGCACGATCCGATGTTGATCACCGTCAGTGATCCAGAGGAATCTGCTGCTCGCAGGGTGGTCGAGGCAAACGTCATTGCCACCGCTGTTGTGGACTCCGAAAACCGACTCGTTGGGCTTTTCACCTTTGATGACGCCGCGGCGATACTCTCGGCGGCTGAAGCAGAAGACGCCGCTCGTACTGGTGGTTCTGAGCCGTTGCGCCAGCCTTACCTTTCGGCGAGGCTCCTGGCGGTGGTGCGCAGCAGAGTGGTGTGGTTGTTTGTTCTCGTGGGCGCATCCACTCTCACGGTCGCTGTGCAGGGTGCGTTCGAGGCGACCCTTGAGCAATCTCTTTCCCTTGCACTGTTCATTCCGATGTTGATTGGTGCGGGTGGAAATATCGGTGCCCAGGCGGCGACGACGATTACGCGATCACTTGCTACAGACGAAGTGCGGCCACGCGACATCATGCGCGTGCTGTTTCGAGAGCTGCGGGTTGGGCTCATGCTCGGGGGCACTCTCGGAGTCATCGGTTTTGTGCCGGCGATGTTGCTCGTTGGTCCAGACATCGCTCTCGTTTTGTTGCTGACGGTCACCGCAATCGGCACGCTCGCAGCGGCGGTCGGCGGCGCTATTCCCCTTGGCGCTGGGGCCGCTCGTGTCGACCCGGCCATTGTCTCAGCGCCGTTCATCAGCACGTTTGTGGATGCAACTGGGCTCGTGATTTACTTCCTCATTGCGAGGGCCGTGCTCGGCATTTGAGCTGTCAGGTACGTGTTCTTTTAGCAGAACTTGACTAAAGAAACAAGCCCTTGTTCGCGGGTTCGTGACTGTGGGTGAATGATGACACAGGTTGGTTTTGCGGCCTGCGACATGCGTGAACTACAGATCGGATCGAGATCATGAGCAATCTTTTTATTATTCTGGCTGTTATCGCCATCATCTTGCTTTTCGTCGGTGGCTTTGTTGAAGCCGTCAAGATTCTGCTGTGGATTGGGCTCGTCCTTCTCATCGTTTCGGTGATTGGCTGGCTTTTCAGCTATATCACGGGCCGCCGCAGGGCCTGAGTTACTCTTCAGGCTTTTGCTTCAACCTTTTTGCGTGATTGCTCCACACGGTAAGTGAGGGGGACTTGTGATGCTAAAAGAGAACTACCCTTCGTTGATCGCCCGGCCGCTGACCGAGCATGAATGGCAAGTTGTGGCCGGAGGAGGGAAAAACTCGGGCGGCATCCGAATTGTTGGCTTCATTGAGGAACTCGGCGGAACATACGAGGTGGGAGTGTATGAGCGCCCAGAGCTCTGCCAGTACTTTGAAACGTTCAAAGAAGCGATGGACTTCTTTGATGATGTCGAGCACGGCGCACCAGAGCATGGCCCACTTGAGCATGACGCTATTCAAACGAGTGCAGCATGTTGACGGCATCAATGCTGTATTTCGTGTTTCTTGTGCTCGTCACGGTGGGCGGAGTCGTGTTGACAAAAATTGGGATGAGTTCAGGGCACCTTTTGGCGTCAGGGGCAGGCGTGTTCGGGTGCATTCTCGCGTCGGCGGCCGCAACGATCACGCTCAGCTTAAGTACCACTCTGGGGCAGATGTAAACGCTGGACCGAGTACAAAATTGTCGTGCGCTTCACTTGTTACGCGCCGTGTCCTTCGTCATGGCTCACGACGCGGCCTGAACCGGTGTGAACCGGTTCTGGCAGAAGATGGAGACCCGCCGAAGAGTTGGCTGACAGCATCAAAATATCAATCCATTCACGATTGATAGTGGGAACGCGGCTTCCGACAAACTTGAAAGCCAAAGGAACAGTTGGGTGCACCCAAATCGTGCTTCGACCGTCTCCGCTAGCGGCATCATCTTTCCAGGTGAAAAAGAATGGCTCATCTCTGCGTAGCTTCGCGCCGATCACAAATTGTATGTGCGCGAGAGTGCGGTCTTCGAAGTCCGCGGCAAGGGTGGAATCGTACGTGAGCGTGCCCATGTGACCATTGTGACTGTCAATAGTTCAATGCACCAGTGGCGCGCGTCGACCGAAGTGCAGAGGGTGTCTTAGAAGGCCGCTTCACGGGAGTGATGAGACGATGACGTGTCGTCACTCGGCTCGGGTATCAGGCGCAGCCCGTCGCCGCTGTTGGCGGAGACCATGAGGTGTTCCAGCCAGTTTCGGTTGATCTCTGGCTGCCGTGACTCATCAAACTTGAAATGCAGAGGGATAGAGGGGTGTATCCACACTGTTGAGCGTCCTTCATCGCCGTCGATGCTGTGCTCGAACGAAAACGCGAAGGCCTGCCCGCGACGAAGTTTGGTGAGGATCACGATTTTCGCATGCGCGAGGATTCGATCCTCGATTTCGATCTCTTCAGCGGGTCGGCCGTACATAAGGTATCCCACGTGGTGCCCTTTACAGTTCTTCGTGCCCCAACTGGCTGCCTTGGTTCTTCGCCGGTTTGGCGTGCAAAACGTGATCGTGACCGCTCGCTCGGTCGCGTCCCATTTCGATATCGATCGCTTTCGTCGTGCTGTCGGGCTGAATATTCACTTTCGCCGCCATTCCGGCATGGGACAGCGCCTCCGCGAGCTGCTCTAAAGCATCCGCGACGTCGTCATCGAGAACGACAGTGCCACCCGCGTGCCGCATTTCTTTCATCATTCAATCGTTGACCGCGGTCGATGATTCGTCAAGGCATTGCGCGAGATGGGGGCTTGTGCTCAGAATAGGTATCTCTGCAGTTTTCGCGGACACACAATCTGGTCAACGCCTTTGATCATTCGGGTTTTATCGGCGCTGCCGGGGGAATCGACGCGAGTCGTTCATGCTCAGCTTGAGAGGCCCCGCCTTCACGGAACGAAGTATTTTTCGCCATAGGCCATCTACTCGAGTGGCGTTTCGAGACTCAGGTTGCCGGCTTCCACAAAGCGTCGCTGGGCGTCATCGACACGCGAGGTATCTTCGTGGGCTTCGTCGAGGCGCATAACTCGCACGCGTTCGTCGAGAAATTTATTGCTGGATTGAAGTAGATCCGGTCGCGCTCGTCTTCTTGGGCGGACTGGAACGCGGGGTCTGCTGATGCTTCTTTCCACGCAGCAGTGAAACCTGGATCGAGGCCATCGTGGGAGTCGGTGCCGTTCACAGATTCCAGAGCAGAAACGTACGCAGCGAGAGGGTTGTCTGGCCTGGTGGCCGTGTATGCCTGCACCAGTTCGAGTACGTCACCCGTACCAGTACAGAACCCGATAATGCCGGCGGTATATCCGCGACCGTCGGCGATATCTTCAATGTAGGCGTACTGCGCCTGCCAGTCGAGCGACGAGTTCTCTGCGCTCGAGACGAGTTGCATCGCGATCTCCTTTTTTTTCTGGCGAGGCAAGGTCAGCGTCAGATGTGGGGGAGCCAGTGGCCGGATGCGCAATTGTTTCGAGCGGTGACGGTGTTGCCTCAGTCGCTGTGCACCCACTCAGCGCGACGCTGCACGCCACGAGCGCTGTCATGATGGCGCGTGCCGCCAAGGGGTGGGAATGATGTGTTTCGAACTGTGGTGTTTTCACAATGTGGTTCCTTACCGTGGCGTGCGCGGTGTCGGTCGGGCTCGTAATCTATCTTCTTGGCGGCATTGGAATCAATAAATGAGAGTAATCACTCACCGGCAAAGAGCGCCGGCAACATTTCACGACTGTCGCAGAATTGCGACAACCGTGCGAAAAGCCTGCGACATCCAGCCAATATCTTTGAACCATGACAAACCCCCGTATAACCCATGCAAACCGTTCCGTCACGAGCCGCGGCACAGCAAGAGCACGCGCTCTCGCCGCTCTCGCCGTCGTGGTATCCATTACCGCACTGTCTGGGTGTGGACTGCGCGTCGTCGACACAACCTCCAGTCAACCGCCGTCAAGCGAAGCCCCATCGAAGGCACCCACGACACCGACGGATCCCGCATCCGATCCTCCTGAGTCCACAGACCCGACAACAATGCCGTCGCGCAGCGATTTCACCGACCAAGTTAGCCAGACACTGAGCTGCACATCCGAGCCGCTCGACGTGAGTGCAATCGGCGTTGTTGTCGAGCTCACCGGAGACTGCGGAGACGTCACGATTTCGAGCAGCGGGGCGGTCGTGCTCGCTGATACTGTCGACTCCCTCACGATTACGGGCGTCGGCAACACTGTCTTGGTTAACTCCGTCACTCTGTTGGGTGTCACAGGGGACGCAAACGTCGTGCTCTGGGGCGAAGATGCGCCCACCATTGACGACAGCGGAGTGAGCAACGTTCTGACAAAGGAACGATCGTGACCGGCTCCGCGCCCGCCGTCGCTCCGGTGTATGCGCCTGCAGCAGCGCGGCGAACGAACGGTCTCGCAATAGCGTCGTTTGTGTTTGCGCTGCTTGGCTTCGCCATCATTCCGGTAGCCTTGGGCCACGTTGCGGTCGCTCAGATTAAGAGATCGGGTGACGGCGGCACTGCGTTTGCGGTGATCGGGCTAGTCCTCGGGTACATTCAGGTGGTGGTAATTGTGATGGCAATTGTGCTGACGGTGAGCGGCGTCGGGTTCGCAGTGTTCGCGGGCCTTTTCGAGTGAGTTCATCCTCGCCGGAGCGCTCGCGGGTGCTTCTCGTCGATGACGAGGAGGCCATCACCGCCGGCCTTGCACCGTTCCTCGAGCGTTCCGGCTTTGAGGTGCGTATAGCCTCCGACGGGCAGCAAGCGTTAGATGATTTTGCCTTGTGGAAACCCGACGCTGTTGTCTGTGACGTGATCATGCCGTTTATCGACGGCCGTGAGGTGGTGCGCCAGATCCGCGCAAGCGGAAACTGGACGCCGGTGATTTTGCTCACGAATGTCGGCGAATCGTTCGAGCGATCAGCAGCACTGGATGAGGGCGCAGATGATTACCTCAACAAACCGTTTGATCCGCAGGAGTTGCTTTCTCGGTTGCGAGCAGTTCTGCGTCGTTCTGTCGCGGGCAAACCACCGCTCAGCGCGGCGAGCACTCTGAGCAGCGGGCATCTTCGTATCGATCGAAGCGCGCGTCGGGTGTGGCTCGATGGCGACGAAGTTGAGCTCACGGCCCGTGCATCGCTCCTGTTGGACTACCTCATGAGCCACCCGCACGAGTTGCATTCTCGCGACCACTTATTGCGGGCACTGTGGGGTTACGACTTTGCGGTGAACACCCGCGCGGTCGACCATCGAATCGCGGAGATTCGACGCGTGCTCGACGATGATGCTGCGTCGCCGCAGTTCATCGAAACGGTCTCTGGCATGGGGTACCGCTTCTGTGGCACTGTGACGAGAGGATGACGCGGATGCGTCGCAGGCGGTTGTTCATCGGGGCGCTGGCGCCGCTACTGGCCGCCGTCATTGTGGCCATGGTGCTCGTTGCCTCAGAGAATTCTCTGGCCCTCGAATCCGTCACACCGCTTTCTGTCCTCGTGTTCGCTGCTGGTGGCATCATTACAGGGATTCTGCTTCTCGCGATTGTGTGGCGCGTCACGGTGCAGAAAGCACGTGAGCAGGGTGCACGAGAAGGGCAAGCTTCTCAGCGCCAGACGCATCGACAGTTCTTGGCCAGGCTCGACCACGAGCTAAAGAATCCGATCACGGCGATCAAGGCTGCACTGTCGTCTTCGGAGTGTGCTCTCGATGACCCGCAGCTGAGCAATATTGAGTCGCAAGCCAATCGACTGACTCGTTTGGTCGGCGATCTGCGCAAGCTTGCTGAGCTCGAACAAGAACCTCTCGAATGGGAGCAGGTCAACCTCGAGGAGGTGGCCAAGGATGCTGTCGACGCCGTGAACGCTGAGCTCGCAGCGCTTCCTGGCTCTGAGGGCCGACAGTTCGCCCTCGACTTTCCGAGGGTTCCGTGGCCCCTGCCACCCATTCTTGGCGACGTTGACCTGCTTTTTCTCGCGGTGTACAACCTGATCTCAAATGCCGCCAAGTACTCTCCGGACGCAGCGCACATCGTCGTTCGCGCCACGGAGGAACGTGCCACTGTGGTGCTCGAAGTCTCGGACACCGGCATGGGTATCCCCGAAGAAGACGTCGCTACTGTCTGGGAGGAACTCGCTCGCGGCAGCAATGCGCGAGGCACGGTCGGCTCCGGGCTTGGGCTTGCGCTGGTGAGGTCTGTCGTTGCCCGCCACTACGGGCAGGCCGAAATCATGTCGTTGCCGGGGGAGGGCACAAGAGTGCGAATCGCCTTACCAAAAGAGCCTCCGCCCGATGCGCGTGCAACGCTGACGCCTCATGGGCGGTAAGAGCGATAATTCAGGTGGCGGGCTGGTGCGCGATTCGGGCGAATTGCTGTTTCTGCATCACACTGGGTGATCCAGCAGCGCTTTACCCTTCTGAGAGCAGGCGAACACCATGGCACGCATAGCCGACATCATGTCCTGGGTGGGCAAATACGAGCTCATAAAGGGCCGTGAGAGCGTTGCCACGATGCGGGCCGCGGTAGTTCTGGCGGCTCTCTGCATGGCAGCCGTTATGGGGTTGTGGTTCTACACGCTCATGTCGCTGGTGCCGAGATTGCCAGAATTGGTTGAGCTTTTCCTAATAGGGAGAGCCAGGGGTTCCTCGCTGAGGCTGCCCACAGAGGTGTACGAAAATCTGTCGTGGTGGATGTTGGCTATCGGATTCGCGATTGTCGTTGTGGCGGCAGCATTCTCCTACTGGTCTCCGTGGCGATCAATGTTGGCAGCGGTGGGTAGTCGTCATGACCGGACCGTCAACCGCGATTGCCACTTTTGTCGCTGTTCTGTTACAGCTCGACTGGACAGATTCCACGGAACGGCTTCCCCTCGGCCCCTTGTTTCTCGTTGCCATGCTCCAACTTTTTTTGATGATGGCCGGATTCTTTGTCGCTGTTGTCTTGTCCCGACGGCTCGGTTCGCTAGGCAAGCGGGGCTCGCTGCACAGCACATGACGGAGGTCGAGCGCATCAGCTGATCACAGCGGTGGTCGCCGGAAGCTTCTTGAGAAGTGGCCACGGCGATATCTCGAACTCAGTTTTCGTTATCGTTGCCCATCGTGTGAACGGCATACCCGACACATCCGGCGTCGTCCCAGTGGTAGTCGGCGCCGCTTCCGGTGTCACCTTCGAGTGCGAGCGCGCCGGCCGCCCATTCGGATTCGGGAAGAGTGTTGACCCACCACATCGGACGCTCAGACCTGTCAATTTTCCACCATGCAACGAAGGTGTAGTCGAAGCCCTTGTCTTTCATGCACGCCGCGGTGATGTGTTGCGTTTTTAGCCACTCAATCGCGTCGGCTTGTTCGTCAGGGGTCATCGCCTTGAACGCATCAGATTCCATGGGGTCCGTAGGATCAGCAGACTCAGTGAATCCCGTCACCGTTCCTGCAGGCGCGGCATAAGGGGCGGACGGCGAGGGGGGCGTGGTGCGGACGGGATTCACAACAGGGAGTGTGGTTGTCGCCGCTGCATCAAAGGCGGAGGCAGGGTTCAAGTTCGTCGCCGCACCTATCCCGAAGGCCATCAAGGAGAGGGTGAGTAGAGCGGCTCCGACCACAGCGATCCCGAGAGCAAATTTCTTCTTCATGGTGCCATCTCTTCCGTAGTTGTGAGTGGGCTTTTTGCCTCGACAATGTCGGTTCCATTTTCTGGCCACCACCAGACTGCGGCGGAGGTAAAGAAAAGCGCCAGTCCGGCGATGAAGGTGGTGCTGGCGAGATCCCATCCCGGCATCGTGAAGGTCATAGCCCCCACCGTTGCACTGAGGGAGTACAACTGGAACAGGCCGAAATGCACGACCCCGATACTCGCAAGCACCATGAGGATCGCACCGGAGACGCGGGTGCGGTGGCGCAAAAGCAGTGCCAGCGCGCCGATAGCGAGAGCGGTAAACGCGACGATTGTCAGTGCAGTTTCGGAGGCTGGCCGGATTTCGCCTCCGATCGTGCTAAGCGCAATTCTGATGATCACGAAGATGCCCGCTCCTGCCACGGAAGAAGCGGCGACCAGAACGAGCGCTGAGACGGTGCCCTCAACTCGTCGCAGGCGAAAGCTGGCTGGATTAGCGAGGGCGGCGTGCCTTCGCTGAGCGTAGCGCCACGTCAGGTCTGCCCCGGCGCCTCTCGCCGCACGGCTAAGGATAGTGCGAGCCACCTTGCGAGGTGAGGTTCCCGACTCGTCGGCCGATATTGCTTGCTCATAAAGGTCAGAGGCCAGTTCATCTCGCCTCGCGGTGGCGACCTCAGTATCAATGGTGCGTGTGTACCAAGAGCTCCATCGAGAGACGTGGTGAACTGCGCGATGGTAAGGCTTGGAGGCTAAGACGCTCACGCGAAAGACCCTCCGGCCGTCGCAATGCGAGGCACTCTTGCCTCGGTGCGGTCCGTTTCTGTCTGCGACTTCGCGAGGGCGAGTGAGCCATCCGCCGTCACCGTGTAAAGCCGGCGACGGGGCCGCCGTTCCACCTCCGCGACGGTAGGGTCTTCCCAGTTCGCTTCGAGCATGCCGGATTCCGTCATGCGAGACAGTGCTTTGTACAGCGTGCCGTGTGCCGTGAGTCGGGATCCATTGTGTTCTGAGAGATGCTTCGCCAAGGCGAATCCGTAGAAATTTCCTTCGCTCGCTTGGAGCGCGAGCCCGCTCTCCAAGATGTCGACCTCAAGGGGAATGAGCGTGTCTGGTCGTCTACGTGTCATAATTGAAAGTATAGGAAGATATCTTCCCTTAAACAATATGCCGATCACGTTTTACCGACATTCAAGGGAGGAATATGTTGGGGAGGCCACACAAAAATTGATGGCGGTGACGTCGCCTTGTGGAGGCAACATGTGACAACTTCGACCCAACGGCAGTCGTCTTTTCCTGAATCAGGTGGCACAAACCCGATCCAGCGCGACATGTGGCAGAAAGTGCCCCCAGCAGGATTTGAACCTGCGGCCTTCTGCTCCGGAGGCAGACGCTCTATCCCCTGAGCTATGGGGGCCAGGAGTGCGAGTCAAGGCTACCAGTGCGCGCAGCGCACTTTGGCCCCGCAGCCACGAGCTCCGCCCGGCAATAAAATGGTCACGTGGCCTTTGAATACGCACGGATGCTCGCAACAGTTCTCGCAATAGGCGCGGGGGCGTGGGTGGGTGGCCTGGTCACGGTGACCCTCGTCGTCGTCAGCAGCCGAACGATGGGGGCAGAACGCGTGCTGCTATTCCGCGCATTCGGTCGCAGGTTTGCCGTGTTCTTTGGCATCACCGCTGTCTTTGTTGTCGCGCCGGCCGTGACTCTCGCGCTCACTCGAGCCCAGTCGCTTGCGACAACGGCCGCATTGTTGGCGATCACGCTTCTGGTAGCCACCGGATTCGGTATCGTTCAGGCCCGCCGCATGCGCGTGATGCGCACGGCGCTTGCTGCCGGGTCAGTGAGCGAATCCCTCGTGCAGCGCAACGCAGCATTAGCAGCAACTATCCGCGCCATTCTTGTGGTGGGCTACGTCGCCCTGCTGGTGATCGCGGTACTACTTTCAGGTGGCGTGTGAGGCGTCAAAACCTTGATTGCGCAGAGGCTCAGCGCGCTGCGGCGACCGCGGCGGCGATGATGCTGTCTGCGTCACGCGCAGAAGAGAAAGATAGGGATGTTGCGGTGATCCAGCGCTTCCCATCAAAGACTTGTATTACGCCAGTCCCGCCGGAGGATGAGAAGAATGCGGCATCGCCTAGCCCGTTCACCGACGTACCCGAGTTAGCAGCAGACATCGCTGCAGCGAGAGCCTTCGCGCCTGGCTGCGAAATCGACACGTCGATGGTGACGTCACTCGTCTGATTAATCCAACGGCACACGGTCCCTCCATCAGAGGCGGCCCGTGCGGCAAGAGTGCCCGCAGTGGGCGAGAACGTGGCAAGCAGCCCGTAATTTGGATTGAAGTCGTACACCGTCTGCGCATCGACGACAGAGCTACACGCGATAGAGACCGGGGTGGATTTTTCGCCTGGAGCCGCCGAATCGCTCGGCGACGGTGTCGTCGAGGATGTCGGAGTCGGAGTGTTTGAGTGTGTGGGTGACGTCGTGGGCGGCGAAAGTGTCGGCACAATGTCGCCACCGGGCGACAGGCATCCGCTCAGCGAGACGGTCACAAGCAGACCAAGTGCAACGAGTGCACTACGTGCGGCGACGGTGCGAATCATCATGGAACCATTGTCGTTGACGTGTGCGCGGCGTTCGCTTTGCAACGCCGCGAAGAGCGCGATCGCCGCCCGATAGAATTGGTGACTGTGACGCCTGCCGAACTCTCCGCCGCCATCCACGCCATCGTTGTCGACGAAATTGCCCGACGTGGTGGTGACCTTTCTGTGCCGCCAACAGATGTCGTTCTCGAGCGCCCCAAAAATAGGGACCATGGTGACTGGGCCCTCAACATCGCGATGAAGCTTGCCAAACCACTTGGTGTGAGTCCTCGCGAGTTTGCGACCGCTCTCGTTGAGCGCATCGGCCAGATCAAGGGTGTCTCCTCAGTCGACATCGCAGGCCCAGGGTTTATCAATATTCGCCTCGATGCGGATGCCGCTGGTGCCCTCGCGAAGACCATCGTCGAGCAGGGTGAGGCGTTCGGACGCAACGAGTCGCTCACCGGTCAGACCATCAACCTAGAGTTTGTTTCCGCGAACCCGACCGGGCCGCTTCACATTGGGCACACGCGGTGGGCAGCACTTGGCGACTCCATTGCACGGGTGCTGACGGCATCCGGCGCGCACATGGTGAGCGAGTTTTATATCAATGACTCCGGCAACCAGATGGACAACTTCGGGGCCTCGATCTATGCTGCCGCGAAAGGCGAACCCACGCCAGAGAATGGGTACCCGGGCGAATACGTGAGCGAACTTGCGGCTCGAGTGGTCGAAAAATTCCCCGACCTGCTGCAGCGTGACCCCGAAGAGGCGCTGGATATCGCGCGCGAAGAAGGCTATGCCTTGCAGCTCGCCGACATCCGAGAGTCGCTCGAAAAGTTCAACGTGCACTTCGGCGTGTGGTTCAGCGAACGCACGCTTCACGCGAACGATGCCTCGGGAACAAGCCTGGTCGAGAAGGCACTTGAGCGCCTCAGGGCTCAAGGCCATGTCTTCGACGACGACGGTGCAGTGTGGGTGCGCACCACCGAGTTTGGTGACGACAAAGACCGCGTTATTCGCCGTAGCAATGGGGTATATACCTACTTCGCGTCGGATGCCGCCTACTACCTCAACAAGGGTGATCGTGGTTTTGCACGCAAAATCTACCTTCTCGGCGCAGACCATCACGGTTACGTGCACCGACTGAAGGCGCTCGCCGGTGCCGCTGGTGATAACCCCGACACCGATATTGAGGTCCTGATCGGGCAGCTTGTGAGCATCAATGGAGCCAAACTGTCTAAGCGCGCAGGCAACATCATCGAACTCGATGATCTGCGCGAATGGCTAGGAACGGATGCATTGCGGTATTCGCTGGCGCGGTACCCCGCCGATTCGCCGCTCACGCTTGATCCTGAGCTCCTCACCAAGCGAACGAACGACAACCCTGTTTTCTACGTTCAATACGCGCACGCGCGCACGCATCAAGTGGCGAGAAATGCGGCAGCATCCGGAGTGGATCACAGCGTGTTCGAGCCTGGGCTGCTCACCCACGACACCGAGAACAACCTGCTCGGCTTGCTGGCAGAATTCCCCCGCATCGTCGCGCAGGCAGCGCAGTTGAGAGAGCCGCACAGAGTCGCCCGCTACGTCGAAGAGCTCGCCGCCGCCTACCACCGCTGGTACGACAACTGCAGAGTCACACCGCTCGGTGAAGAAGCGGTGACTGACGTTCACCGTACGCGCTTGTGGCTGAATGATGCCGCCGGAGTTGTATTGCGCAATGGTCTTGGGCTGGTTGGGGTCTCAGCACCAGAACGGATGTAATTTCGCTCGTCACGGAGCTCGTCACGGAGCTCGTCACGGAGCCAGTTGCAGTGCTTGCCTGGCCTGTCGATTGTCAGTGCAATATGACAGTATCTCGCCATGAAAATTTTACGAAATGTTGTTGTTTTCGATGCGGCGGACCTCGAAACGGAAAGCACATTCTGGGCTGGTCTTCTCGGTGGAACAGTCGAAGCCGACGATGACTGGCACGCCATCAAAGTTGACGGCGAGCATCGCCTCGCGATTCAACTTGCTCCCGACCACGTGCGGCCGCACTGGCCGCATGGCGAGCGTCAGCAAATACACCTCGACCTTCATGTGGATGACATTCGTGCAGCACAGACGGAGGCGCTCGATCGGGGTGCGATTATGCTGAAGCCGGCGAACGACCTCGATGCCGCACGCGGTTTTGAAGTCTATGCAGACCCAGCGGGTCATCCCTTCTGCTTTTGTTGGGGATAAACCAATGGATGCCAGTGGGCGTCGCCAACTCGCCGTCACTGTCGGCGGCCCCGCCTAAACTTGACCCGTGGTGGACGCAGAAAATCTCGCCCCGCTCGACGTGAGTCTTGAGCAGGCCAAGGCCGAGTCCGACGCGCTCATTGCGCGCATTCTTGAACTGCGAGACGCATACTACGAGCGCGACGAAGTGCTCGTCGATGATGCCGAGTACGACCACATGATGCGGCGACTCGAAGAGCTCGAACACTCGTTCCCCGAGCTGCAGGGCCAAGATAGTCCCACTCAAACGGTGGGAGGTCGCGCTCAGACCACCTTGTTTGCTCCCGTTCAGCACGCTGAACGCATGCTGAGCCTCGACAATGTCTTCTCGCTCGACGAGTTCCAGGTGTGGGCAGCCCGCGTGGAGAAAGCCGCCGGGCGCAGCATCAACTATCTGTGCGAACTCAAGATCGACGGCCTCGCCATTAACCTGAGATACGAAAACGGGCGGCTCACGAGCGCGGCCACGCGTGGAGACGGGGTCGTTGGCGAAGATGTGACGCAGAACGTTCGTTACCTGACGGGCATACCCGAAAAACTTTCTGGCACCGGGCATCCACCGATCGTCGAAGTGCGCGGGGAGGTGTTCTTTCCGGTCGAGTCATTCCGCGAACTGAACGCGAATCAGGCGACAGCGGGAGAGAGGGTATTTGCGAACCCGCGTAATGCGGCATCCGGAAGCCTCCGCCAGAAAGAAGAGACTAAATCTGTCGCCCAGCTCGGACTCATGCGGGATCGGCTCGGTCGGTTGCGAATGCTGGTGCACGGCATTGGGGCATGGCCCAACCCTCCCGTTGCCACCCAGTCTGAGGTCTACAGGTTGCTTGCCGATTGGAGTTTGCCCACGAGTACGCACTATCGCGTGAAACATTCTGCCGATGGTGCCGCGGGGTTTATCACGTATTTCGGTGAGCACCGCGACAGCGTTGAGCACGAAATCGATGGCATCGTGATCAAGGTTGACGAGCTTGCACTGCACGACGAGCTTGGCGCAACAAGTCGGGCGCCACGGTGGGCAATCGCCTACAAGTACCCGCCAGAGCAGGTCAATACACGGCTTCTCGACATTGTCGTCAGCGTGGGGCGCACGGGACGAGTGACTCCGTTTGCGGTGATGGAGCCTGTGCGGGTAGCTGGTTCGACGGTGCGCCAAGCCACGCTTCACAATCAAGACGTTGTTAAAGCAAAGGGTGTTCTTATCGGTGACATCGTCGTGCTGCGCAAAGCAGGCGACGTAATTCCAGAAGTGCTTGGCCCCGTCGTGGAGTTACGCGACGGCAGCGAGCGAGAATTCGTGATGCCTTCACGCTGCCCGGAGTGCGACACAGCACTCGCCCCCGCTAAAGAGGGCGACATCGATGTGCGGTGCCCCAACGCGCGCAGCTGCCCTGCACAAGTGCGAGGTCGTATCGAGCATGCGGGAAGCCGCGGCGCATTAGATGTCGAGGGCCTCGGCGAGGTCAGCGCGGCAGCGCTCACCCAACCCGACTTTCCTGTAGAACCGCCTCTCGTCACGGAGGCGGGGCTGTTCTCCCTCACCCTTCCCGATATCTTTCCGATCGAAGTGACCGTGCGTGATGCCGAAGACGGCCATGTAAAGCTCGATGACGACGGTGTTCCGCACGCCGAGACACCGTTCAAACGCAAGCGCCGAAGGTCAGGCAAAGATGCCGACCCAGAGTTCGATACTGAGGCCAGCACCACTGTTGAGGCTGATGCTAGGGCAACAGAGTTCACCGGTGACAAAGATTTTGTGCCCTCGAGCGCCGCAATTAAACTTCTTGAGCAGCTGGAGATAGCGAAAACTAAGCCGCTGTGGCGCATTCTCGTTGCCCTCAACATCCGTCATGTCGGCCCGGTTGCCGCGCGTGCGCTCGCGGACTGGTTTGGTTCCATCGACGCCATTCAGTCAGCCACTCGGGACGAGCTTGCCGCCGTCGACGGTGTTGGGCCAGTTATCGCCGATGCTGTACTCGAGTGGTTCCAGGTTGACTGGCACCTCGACATCGTCGCGCAATGGTCTGGCGCGGGTGTGCAATTCACCACCCCTGGGCACGAAGGCCCCGGTGCGGCTGCTGCAGCAGGTGGCCCACTTGCTGGTCTGACCGTCGTGGCGACCGGCAACCTGGAAGGCTTTTCACGCGAAGAAGCAAAGGAAGCCATCATCTCGGCGGGCGGCAAAGCGGCGTCGAGTGTCTCCGCGAAAACCGACTTTGTCGCTGCCGGCCCAGGGGCAGGATCGAAGCTGACGAAAGCAGAAGAGCTTGGCCTTTCCATTCTCAACGCGGCCGAGTTTGCCATCCTCGTCAAGGAGGGCCCCGCTGGTCTCGGGCGGTAGCCACCGGTAGCCACAGCTAGCAACCTCATCACCGTGCGCGAAAACCCCGGCATCCTGCTCGAATAGAATGGGGTGGTGTCTGAATCAACGCCGCCGTCCCTCGATGCCGCACAGGTCGCTCATTTGGCTTCCCTCGCGCGTATCGCCCTCACCCCCGACGAGATCGACAAACTCACCGGCGAACTCGGTGTCATCATCGACTCGATCGCTAAGGTCTCCGAAGTCGCAACGGCCGATGTGCCAGCGACATCGCACCCCATCCCGTTGACAAACGTCTTTCGACCAGATGTTCCTGGCGAGACACTCACTCCGGAGCAGGCGCTCGCGGGTGCCCCCGAACGCGACGGCGACCGGTTCAAAGTTTCGGCAATCCTTGGAGAAGAGCAGTGAGCGGCGCAGTGAGCAACAACAGCCTTATCGCCCTTTCGGCGGCGGCTCTCGCCGAGAAGCTCCAGTCCGGCGAGATCTCGTCGGTCGAGGCCACGCAGGCGCACCTTGACCGCATCGCAGACGTGGATGGCGATGTTCACGCCTTCCTTCACATCTCGTCAGAGGCGCTCAAGACTGCTGCTGAAGTCGATGGCGCACGCAAGATGGGCGCAAAGCTGAGCCCGCTCGCTGGCGTTCCTATCGCGATCAAAGACATCCTGTGCACGCAGGACATGCCGACCACTGCGGGGTCCCGCATGCTCGAGGGTTGGGTTCCGCCCTATGACGCGACGGTCGTCAGTAAGTTGCGCAAGGCGCGCCTCGTGCCGTTGGGTAAGACCAACATGGACGAGTTCGCGATGGGTTCATCGACCGAGCATTCGGCGTTCGGTCCGACGCACAACCCGTGGGATCTGGAGCGCATTCCCGGTGGATCAGGGGGTGGTTCTGCCGCCGCAGTCGCAGCATTCGAAGCGCCACTCGCGCTCGGCAGCGACACCGGTGGCTCGATTCGCCAGCCTGGTGCTGTCACCGGAACGGTAGGTATGAAGCCGACCTATGGTGGGGTTTCTCGCTACGGCGCTATTGCGCTGGCCTCCTCGCTCGATCAGGTTGGTCCTGTCACGCGCACGGTTCTCGATGCGGCAATGCTGCACGACGTGATCGGCGGCCACGACCCCCATGATTCGACTTCGCTGACGGATGAGTGGCCTTCGTTCGCTGAGGCGGCGCGTTTGGGTGCGGACTCCGGTTCACTCAAGGGCGTGCGGGTTGGCGTCGTGAAGGAGCTTGGTGGCGAAGGTTTTCAAGCTGGCGTGAGTGCCCGATTCGCCGAAGCGCTGGAGGTGATGGCGGCTGCGGGTGCAGAGATCGTTGAGGTTTCCGCCCCCTCATTCACCTATGCGATCTCCGCGTATTATCTGATTCTTCCTGCGGAAGCTTCGAGCAACCTCGCCAAGTTCGATTCGGTGCGGTTCGGTCTTCGCGTCAACCCAGAGGGTGGCGGAACGGTGGAAGATGTCATGGCGGCAACGCGTGAGGCCGGGTTCGGCCCCGAGGTGAAGCGACGCATCATTCTCGGTACCTACGCTTTGAGTGCTGGTTACTACGACGCGTATTACGGCAGCGCCCAGAAAGTTCGCACGCTTATCCAGCGTGACTTTGATGCCATGTTCACGAAGGCTGACGTGCTCGTTTCGCCTGCGGCGCCCACGACGGCGTTCAAGCTGGGCGAGAAGCTAGAAGATCCGCTGGCCATGTACTTGAACGATGTGACCACGATTCCGGCGAACCTCGCTGGTGTTCCTGGCATGGGGCTTCCGATGGGGCTCGCGGCAGAAGATGGTCTCCCCACTGGTATTCAGATCATGGCTCCTGCGCATCAGGATGCTCGCATCTACGAGGTCGGTGCAACGCTTGAAGCGCTCCTTGAGCATTCGTGGGGGCACACCCTCATGAGCCAGGCGCCGGCGTTGGATGGCAACTCAAAACTTGGCTTTACATCGACACGAGACGGGGGAACCCTCTGATGGCTGCCGCAGAACTGATGGATTTCGATAAGGCCCTTGAGCTCTTCGAGCCGGTGCTCGGCTTTGAGGTTCACGTCGAACTGAACACCCGCACGAAGATGTTTTCTTCAGCACCAAACCCGGCAGCCGTGGGCGCGGAAGCTGGCGAGCCAAACACCATGATTACCCCGGTGTGCCTCGGGCTTCCTGGTTCGTTGCCCGTGGTCAACGAGCAGGCCATCCGTTACTCGATCAGCCTCGGGCTTGCGCTCGGCTGCGAGATCGCGCCATCGAGTCGTTTTGCCCGCAAGAACTACTTCTACCCAGACCTCGCCAAGAACTACCAGATCAGCCAGTTCGATGAGCCAATAGCGCATGATGGCAAGGTCGAGGTCGAACTTGCCAGCGGTCGAAAATTCACCATCGACATCGAACGCGCGCACATGGAAGAAGACGCCGGCAAGCTCACCCACATCGGTGGTTCGACCGGCCGCATTCAAGGCGCCGACTACTCGCTGGTTGACTACAACCGCGCTGGTGTTCCGCTCGTAGAAATCGTGACACAGATGATCAACGGCGCAGAGCATGATGCTCCTGAACTTGCGAAGGCGTACGTGTCGACGATCCGCGACATCGTGATTGGTCTTGGGATTAGCGAGGCTCGCATGGAGCGCGGAAATCTTCGCTGTGACGCGAACATCTCGCTGTCGCCGCGCGGCTCCGGCAAGCTTGGTACGCGCACAGAGACGAAGAACGTCAACAGCCTGCGCAGTGTTGAGCGGGCCATCCGTTACGAGATCCAGCGTCAGGCAGCGATTCTCGCGAAGGGTGGAACGATCACTCAGGAGACTCGACACTGGCACGAAGACACCGGTGTCACCGTGTCTGGTCGCCCCAAGAGCGACGCTGATGACTACCGGTACTTTCCGGAGCCCGATCTATTGCCGGTGGAGCCTTCCCTCGAACTCATCGAAGAGTTGCGTGCAGCGCTCCCTGAGCCTCCTGCGGTGCGTCGCAACCGACTCAAAGAGGCGTGGGGTTTCACCGATCTTGAATTCCAAGATGTGGTGAACTCCGGCTTGCTAGTCGAGGTGGAGAGCACTGTTGCGGCAGGCGCTGCGCCCGCACAGGCTCGCAAGTGGTGGACGGGCGAGATTGCTCGCCTAGCCAACGTCGACTCGGTTGATCCTTCGTCTCTCGTTTCTGCCGCAGATGTGGCAGCGCTTGTGGCTCTCATTGAGTCGGGTGAACTCACCGACAGGCTCGCGCGTCAGGTGCTGGAGGGCGTCATCGCCGGTGAAGGCTCGCCAGCGCAGGTCGTGGAGAAGCGTGGATTGAAGGTGGTGTCGGATGACGGCGCTCTGATCGCCGCAATCGACTCAGCTCTCGCGGCCCAGCCTGATGTTCTGGCGAAGATTCGTGACGGCAAAGTGCAGGCTGCTGGCGCCGTTATTGGTGCGGTCATGAAGGCCATGCACGGGCAAGCGGATGCTGCGCGGGTGCGCGAGCTCGTGCTCGAGCGTGCCGCCTCAACCGAAAGCTAGGGACATCACGCCGCCTCGGCTGCAGCGGGAGTGCCGCCTCAACGTTGCGAAAACGATGTCGATCGAGTTGCCGTTGTTCGGTTAGGAAGCGACGTCAGCTGCGACGGTGTCGCCGTGGGCCAAGCTTGTGGCCGTCTCTAGCGTGTCAATTTCGGCGATCCGTGGTGCAATGATCAGCGCAATGACGGCAATCACCACAGTGAAGGCGTACACCCCAGCAAAGGAGAACCCTGCGCTGGCGAGCACGGCAAACACGATTCCGGTGGTGGCGAGTGAGAGAGCGCCGCCCATCGAATCAGAGATTGAGAGCGCCGCACTGTTGAACCCCTGATTGGCCGGAGTGGACATGGCGAGGGTCATGGTGCTGATTCTCGGGTACATGAGCCCCATCCCTGCACCACCGAATACCCACGCGGCGATGGCGATTGCCGACGGGAGCATGAAGAGCACCGTGATGAAGACCGCAAGGATGGCAAAGAGAACGAGAGCCGTACCTATCGTGGTGCTGCCAGCGTTCGTTAGTCGCTCGCTCAGCGCCCCTTGAAGCCAGGACGCGAGAGCCCACGACACCGCGCCCAGCGTGAGAGCCAACCCTGCGAGGGTGGGCGAGTAATCGTATTTCGCGATGAGCACGTAGGGCAGATAGATTTCAGCACCGAAGAAGGCTGCCGCCGTGAGCCCTCGCAGCAAAATGACGCTCGGGAGTCCCTTACGCGCAAGTAGCGTGCCGGCGGGAAGCAGTGGGCGTGCCGCGATGATGGCGACAAGGGCGGCGATACCCGCCAGCACTCCTCCGATCGTGGGAAGCTCTGAGAGAAGGCTGATCGCCACGACAGAGAATGCAGCGACAACCGCCCACGCGATGCGGCTCAAAACCCATGGCACCGAAGTATCTGCTTCTTGTTTCGCCAGTTTGTCGAGCGTCGGCTTGACCATGAGCACGGCAAGCACCACGAGTCCGACGACGCCGAGAAACACCCAGTGCCACGAAAACTGTTCTGCAATCGCGCCCGCAAGAAAAGGACCGATGAGGGAAGGCACAACCCAGGCGGCCGCGAATCCAGCAAAAATTGATGGATGGAGGTGTGACGGAAAAACCCGGGCGAGCACGACGTAAAGGGCAACGACGACCGCGCCAGTGCCGAGACCCTGAAACAGTCGACCGGCGACAAAAACCACCATCGATGTTGCCGTTCCCGCGATGATGAGACCAATCGTGAAGATGAGGGCAGCCGTATAAAGCGGGCGCACCGGGCCGTGCCGATCTGCCCAGTTGCCGGCGATGACCATTCCGATAACACCGGTAGCTAGTGGCCCAGCGAAGGCGAGAGCGTACAGGCTTGCACCATTCAGGTCCGCGCTCACCACCGGCATGATGGTGGTCACCGCGAGAGATTCGAAGGCACCAAGAAAGACGAGCGAGCAGGAGCCGAGGGTGACCCACAAGTATTCACGGCTGAAGATGCCGGGCGTGCTTTTACGCGCGCTCATTGATGAGGAAATGCGGGGCATGCCCTGAGCCTACGCGTGCACAGCAGCGAGCGCTGCACCGCGATGATGGCGGGTGCTCGGCACAGTTCGTTAGCCTTCTGTCGGTTGCTCGCCCTGGTCGCTTCGAAGTCGCAGCCAGCGCAGTTGGCCCTCTTCACGAACGTCGACAACATTGTGTCGAGACCTGATGAAATCGGTGAATGACTTGTGACCTACGACTGATTCCTGGAATGTGGGGTCCATCCGCAGCATCTGATTTTTGACGACGGAACTTGCAATCCACTCCGCATCTTTCGACTGGCCAAGCTCCAATGCTCGGCGAAGGAGCTTAGTGGCGGCCCTTTGATCGGAGGGCTTTACCGTGGCGCGCTCCGCAGATGCTGTTGTGTCGTCCGTTCCCTTGCCGCTTGCCGTTGCCGCTGTGGTGACCTTGACGGCAACCGTCGGTGTTTTAGTCTTCGTGTGCGCTTTCGCGCTCGCCTTTGCGGCGACTTTAGGCGCAGATTTTAGTAGTACGGGCCGTATTGCCACCTCGGGTTCGGGCGCCGCCATGTCGTCATCGGCATCATCATCGCTACTGAGGCCGGGCAATCCGTCGTAGTCCTTGTACTCGTTGCACGCTGCGCTGAGTGCTCTGCTGGTGCCACCCGCTACGCCGATTCCCACAATGTACCTGCCGAGGCGGCGGCAGCGCTGCGCGAGGGCGATGAAGTCTGAGTCGCCAGAAACGATGACAACATGAGTGATTTCGGGAAGACGAAAGAGGTCTTCCACAACGTCGACAGACATCCGGATATCGGCGCCATTCTTCATTGACTGCACGGTGGGAAACATCTGCACAAGATCAACGGCGCGGCCGACGAGCTGATCCTTATAACTTGCGTTGACGGGAACAGACCAATCGGCGTAGGCCCTGCTGATGGCCACGGTGCCGAACGAGGAAGCATAGTCGAGCACGGCACCGAGATCCACGCGGGCAAAGGCAAGGCGGGCGGCATGCTCGGTGGGGGTCTCGTCGGCGACGGCTCCAAGTTCTCGTGCGCTGTCGCGTTGAAAGCTTGAACGACCATGTACTTGCTGGTATCGCGAGATGACGATGTTGTCAAAGTCGATGTAGACGGCGACGCGACCTTCGGTTGTATCTGGCATTGAATGTTCTCCGTTGGTCGGGGAGGGGCTCTCGCCAGTCTTGTCGATCAACGGCGGTAGGGCAACGGTGGCCTCTGCGATAACGTCAACTTATGTCACAGCAACAGCAAGAGCAACAGCGCCAGCAACAGAAAAGCACGAGCGAGTTTGACCCCGAAACCCCGTACCTCGCCGTCGACCTCGAGATCATGGAACGAAACCTTACGCGTGCCGCAGAGGATGCCGCAGGCAAAGGAATCGCGTTGCGGCCCCACGGCAAGACCCACAAGATGCCGGAGATTGCACGTCGCCAGCTCGCACACGGTGCCATCGGGCTCACCTTGGCAACCGTGAGTGAGGCAGAAGTCTTTGCGGACGCGGGCATCGATGACATTTTCATCGCGTACCCGGTGTGGCCCTCGCCAGCGCGCGCTGCCCGCATCCGCAGTCTTGCCGCGCGTATCACGTTGCGCATTGGGGTGGATTCGATCGAGGCGGCGCAGGCGCTCGGCGCAGCGTTGCGTGGCGAGCGCGTGGAGGTTGTGATTGAAGTGGATAGCGGTCACCACCGCAGTGGTGTGAACCCTGACGATGCAGGATCGGTCGCGGCGGCAGCGGAGCGCGCGGGCTTGCGCGTGGGCGGGGTGTTCACTTTTCCGGGCCATAGTTACGCGCCAGGGGGCGGGGAGCAGGCTGCCCGCGATGAGGTGGCGGCCATTGGCGCTGCGATCGAGTCGCTCGCGCGGGAAGGTATTGCCGCGGCAATTCGAAGCGGAGGGTCGACCCCAAGTTGGCACTCGGCGAACGGCTCCGCCCTCACGGAGGGGCGCCCCGGTGTTTATGTGTTCAACGACGCGCAACAGGTTGAGCTCGAGACCTGCGGATTCGCGGATATCGCGTTGACCGTCGTTTCCACCGTCGTGAGCCGTCATGGGCAGGACGTGGTGGTGGATGCGGGAAGCAAGGTGTTGGGAGCAGACCGCGCCGCATGGGCCACAGGTTTTGGTCGGCTACTTGAGGTCCCGGATGCTCGAATCCACGCGATATCTGAGCATCATGCCACCATTCGATTCCCGGAGGGCATGGATGTTCCCGCACTAGGCGGCACTGTTCGCCTCATCCCAAACCACGTGTGTAACACCGTGAATCTTGCGGACGAGGTGTTCGTCGTGAGCGACGGCGTGATCATTGACAAGTGGGCTGTGGCGGCCCGCGGGGCAAACACCTGAGTCAAGTTTGCCCCCAAAATGCGCTTGAAACGTCGCCTCCGTAGCGCCCGTGTGCCCCGTGTGAACTTCATCAGAGTCCGGAAATGAGGTTGTGACTGCCGTCGAGAGCGAGAAGGGTGGAGGGTACATCGCAACCGGAAGGAAAGCCCATGCTCACCCTCACCGAAAACGCCAGCACCCTGATTAAGACTCTTGCAGAACAAACTGCCGTTGCAGATAACGCGGGTCTTCGCATTAGCACTGGGCCCGATGCGGCCCAACTCAGTGTCGACCTGACACCAGAGCCACAACCGAGCGACAAGGTTGTAGAAAGCGCGGGCGCGCGCGTCTTCCTTGAAGAAAGCGCTGCAGTTGCCCTTGATGACAAGGTATTGGATGCTCACATGGACGACGCGGGAGCCGTTCGGTTCCAGATTGATGCACAAGCTTAGAGAGTTCTCGTGAGCTGCTGCCGGCCTGCGCACTCCTTCGGGTGGGGTGTTCGGGCTGGCGGCTCCAATGTTGTCGCAAAAGCCCGCTTCGCGGTGTGCGCCATTAGTCATATCTGACGCATCAATTCATCACCCTGTAAGGGCAATAGACTTGTCGACATGACGACCGTTCTCGTGACCGGGTCAACCGGCACTCTTGGTAAACCCACCACAGCGCAACTCACCGAGGCGGGACACGACGTGCGTGCGCTCAGTCGAAAACCCGGCTCAGGGATGACTGCGGGAGACCTGCTCACGGGTTCAGGAATTTCTGGCGCAATGGCGGGTGCCGACGTCGTCGTTCACCTGTCAACGGGCAGGCGCGACGTCGATCAAGCAAAAACTGCGATCGATGAAGCAAAGCAGGCTGGAGTCAAGCATTTCGTGCTGATTTCCATCGTCGGTATTGAAAGAATTCCGCTTGGCTACTACAAGGGCAAAGTGCAGATCGAGGAGTATCTTGTGGCCTCGGGCGTGCCATTCACCACCCTCAGGGCGACGCAGTTTCATCAGTTTGTGGAGACCATTTTTCTGGCGCAAAAGTTTTCACCGTTGATTCTTGCTCCTCGGTTTTCGTTCCAGCCGATAGCTGTTGACGAGGTAGCACAACGGCTCGTTGAGCTGGCCGGGGCGTCACCCGCCGGCCGGGTCAGTGATATTGGTGGCCCTGAGCAGCTCACCGCGCGAGAACTTGCTCGCGAATGGAAATCTCGATCCGGTTCGCGACGCGCGATCTGGAATCTGCACCTGCCAGGAAAGACCGTTGCCGGGTTCAGCGGTGGCCACAACCTGGTGCCCGGTAAGCCTTTCGGACACACAACTTTCCGTGAGTATCTCGACGCAAGGTACTAATTTGTGCGGGTGGCTTTGTGAGGGTAGTCACATACCGATCATGGTGGCCATAGAAATCTGACAGGTAAGGATTGTTGTCGTTCCGTTCAGTTTCGTCGTCTTCGCGGCGTTGGGCTAGGCGCCGTTGCCACCCGCATTACCGCTGGGCGGCACGGGTTCCTTGTCGACGAACCAGCTGCTCTCGCCGACGACGACGACGATGCCGCCAGCCCAGTCGAAGTCGCGCTCGCAGCCCTCATTTCGTGCCAGGTCGTTGTGTACCGGCTCTACGCCAACGCGCTCGGCATCCCGTCCGATGAGATCTCTGTTGTCGCCGACGGCGATCTGGATGCGCGGCGCTTGTTCGACATCGGCATTGGCATCGACGAGAACGTGCGCGCCGGCTTCAGCGCGGTGCGGCTCGCGGTCACCATCACGGGCCCAGGGACGGCTGAACGCTACCAGGAACTGCAGTCCGTAGTGGATGCGCACTGCCCCGTTTTTGACCTCTTCACGAACCCGACGCCGGTTTCTGTCACTGTCGTTAAGCGCTGACGAAACGCGAAAGGAGCCGGGCGCAATGCCCGGCTCCCCGAATACGCGACACAAGTCGCGGCGCCGTAGTACTAGCTACGCGCTATTGCTCTTGGTGGATGACTTCGCCTTCTTGTCGGCGCGCTTCTCCTTCAGAGACTTAGCTGCCACAGTCTTGGTGCTGTTCTTCTTGGGCGATTTGTCTGCCATTTGGCACTCCCTCCCTCGGAAGCACGATCGGCTTCGATTAGTTTTGACCTTACGCCAGACGAGCCGTGATTGCACTCGACATAACGCGGGTCAACACGATTGTGACGCGGCTTTGCTTGATCGTGACGCAGCTGGCGATCGTGACTTTCGGGGCTCAGGGGCGCAGGAGCACTTTTGTAGCGCGACGCTCATCCATGGCGGTATAGGCATCAGCGACATCGGCAAGCGGCAGCTCGAGATCGAATACCCGCCCAGGCTTGAGCGCACCCGACAGCACCTCGGGAAGCAATTCTTCGACGTAACCACGCACAGGCGCTACGCCACCGCGAACACCAATGTTGCTTCTGAAAAGCGTCCCGATGGGCAGTTCGGCACCGCCAGCGGGTACGCCAACATATCCAACCATTCCGCCAGGGCGGGTCGAGCGGATGGCCTGATCCATCGATTCCTTTGTGCCAACGCATTCAAGAACGCAGTCCGCACCAATGCCATCGAAGAGCTCTTTGATGCGGGCGACTCCCTCGTCGCCGCGCTCTTCGACAATGTCGGTCGCACTGAACTCGCGCGCGATGGCCTGGCGTTCAGTATGACGCGACATAGAAACGATGCGTGAGGCACCAAGTCGATGGGCAGCGAGCACCGCACACAGACCAACGGCCCCGTCTCCGACAACGACAACAGTGCTGCCCTTGGTGACACCAGCAGAGACCGCGGCGTGATGGCCGGTGCCCATGACGTCAGAGAGCGTGAGCAGGTGGGGAATGAGCGAGGCATCCGGGGTTCCTGGCGTCGCCACGAGTGTGCCGTCCGCGAGCGGCACACGCACGCGTTCGCCCTGCGCAGCGTCGACGAATTCACCGTCGCGGTCATCCGCTCCCCAGAATCCGCCTTTCAGGCAGGAGGTGCTCACACCATTGCGGCAGTTGATGCACGTGTTGTCGCAGTAGTAGAAGGGCGCGATGACGAAGTCGCCGACGTGAACATTTGCGACCGCCGAGCCAACCTCTTCGACGATCCCGACGAACTCGTGACCGATGCGTCGTGGCTCTGCGATGGGTGTTATGCCGCGGTAAGGCCAAAGGTCTGAGCCACACACGCAGGCGGCAACGACGCGAACGATCGCGTCCGTTTCTGCCCGCAGCGTCGGGTCTGGTACCTCTTCAAGTCGGATGTCGTGGGCGTCGTGCAGCAGTGTTGCCTTCATCCTCACAAGTTTATGTTGTTGTGCGCCCTCATCGCCGCGCTCGGCACGCTACCCACGCGCCGCGCTACTCCCGCGCCGCGAGTTGCGTCACATCGATGGTGATGCACGCGGTGACCCACTATTCGGCGTAATTCGCGGGCATGCTCGAAGTCGTTTGCCTTCTCATCCCGAAGCCGCGCCCCAAGCGCGCGAACTCCTGGCCGACTAACCAAAGGTGTGGAGCGTACGGTTGAAGGCAATGAAGGAGCACACAATGACGGATTCCATGTACCACCCGATGACCCCAGAGATCGCCCACCTGCGGCGGGAACTTGCGCCAGAGACCCATGCTGCCTGGGACCAGTTCAGCAAATCGGTTTTTGCTGCTGGCGCTCTGGATGAGAAGACAAAACAACTGATCGCGGTTGCTGTGGCCCACGTTACGCAGTGCCCGTATTGCATCAAAGGCCACACAAAGGTTGCCGAACGTAAGGGAGCGACTCCGCAGGAAATTATGGAGGCGATCTGGGTTGCCGCAGAAATGCGGGCGGGTGGAGCGTACGCGCACTCAGCGATTTCGCTCGGTGAGTTGAGCGAACACTCGCACGGCAACTGATCCATTCAGAGGAAAAGCGCCCCGACTCCGTGAACTTCGTGAGAACTCTGGGCAAGCATCTATAGCAGGCGTATCATCACAAATACCTGACACAGCGCACCCCGTTGGGAGTTGATGACGATGAGAATTCACGCATTAGAGGTCAGCACTTCTGCTCAGCCTCGTGTGGCCGCTACGAATGCAGAAACGCCCAGTCGTGTGTTTATTCAGTACGGCGGTCGGCAATTTAGCTGCAGCGTGGAGATGGCGCAGATTTTTCTCAAACACGCTCGCGACGTGATTGAGAGTGGGGACCAACAACTGGTGCCACTGCTTCACGTGGGTGGCGTTGAGTTGCTTCTTGTGTCGCGCGTGACACCGTACTCATTGATTCCGAATGAGGAAAAGTGAGCTCTATGTTTCGCGCAAGAATGGTTGCATGCAACTCCGCGAACTGACCTCTGTTGATGTTCCGATCATGCTCGCCCTCAACAATGCTGCCGTGCCAGCCGTTCCGATGAGCACAGAGGCAGATCTTGCAGAGTTACTCCGCAAGAGTTCCTTCGGTTTCGCCGCGGTCTCTGGCGATGAGTTTCTGGGATTCGTGATGGGGTTCGAACCTGGAATCGAGTATGAAAGCCTCAACTACCGCTACTTCGAAAATCGGGGTATCGACCACCTTTACATTGACCGAATTGTTGTCGCAGAAGCGGCGAGGGGCATGCGCGTAGGCCAAACCCTTTACCACCGCGTTGTCGACCTTGCTGTGGACCAAGGGCGCGCGGAGGTCACGTGTGAAGTAAACGTCGAGCCGCCAAACCCGAGTTCGCTCGCGTTCCATTCCCGCCTTGGATTTAGCGAAGTCGATCGGCAATCCACTGGGTACGCGACAGTTGCCCTGCTCACCAGACCCTTGAGCTAAACGCGTCGTCGGCAACCTGTGCGAACGCGAAGAGTTGCAGTTGTTGAAACCCTTTCGACTACTCGTGCACAGGTAACGCGGAGGAACGTCGCTCACACTTGAACTCACCGAGACGGTAGTGCGTTCACATCGATGTGAAAATTCCGCGATGAACAATGCAGCCGTTTCCGTTACCCTAGCCCCCATATTGGCGGAGCGGGGTGCCACGTCCCAGCGCATCGAGGCGCGATTGTCGAGCTGCCTAGCGCGGAGTAAATCCGTGACTTTGCAACGAATCGGAAGATCCAATACCGTGCCACGAATTACATCTGTGCCGTCTTCACGCGTCACACCGCTCGCGACGCCTCCGCGTTTGCCTGGGCTGAACGGTCGCTCCGTTCGCCATCTCAGCGACATCCATGCCGTGCGCACGTTGCGCCGAGCTTTCGTTACATCCATCGCCGTCATTGCGTTTCTCATAGCGGCGAGCGTAACCGTTCCGGCGTACGCGCAGGCTGCCGCTGCCCCTCCGCCTCCTCCGCCACCACAGGTGCTCTCCGTGTCGCCCACCGCAGTGATCACCGCAGTGGAACGAGATGGCTACAGCGTGACCGCGCCACCGCCCGTGCAGTGGCCAACAGTGCAGCACACACAGATCTCTGACGGGTTTGGATCACGAGTGCCACCGTGCGACGGTTGTTCTAGTTTTCACGCCGGGGTGGATTTCATCGCTGGGTGGGGTGCAGAGGTTCACGCAATGGCGGCCGGAGTCGTCGTCGAAGTAAACGACCCCATGTATTCCTCGCTCGGAAACCACCTCATGATCCAGCATTCGATTGATGGCCACGTTGTCACCACCGTGTACGGCCACATGCAATATGGCGTCACGTCGCTGAGCGTCGGCGACCCAGTGAAGGTCGGGCAGGTGATCGGGCTCGTCGGCTCAACAGGCGCAAGCACCGGCCCTCACCTGCATTTTGAGATCAGGGTCGACGATTCGCCAGTCAGCCCGACCGATTGGTTGTACGCAGAGATCGGTTAACCGTTCTGTTCTCCACACAGAAGCACTACATTGAGCAGTGATGCCAATCACCGTTCCCACCGTCTCGATCGTCATCCCCGCATTTAACGAGGAGGCGACCATTAGGGCGTGCGTGCTCGCGGCGATACGGCAGACGGTGCCAGCCGCTGAAATCATCGTCGTCGACAACCGGTCAACGGATACCACCGGCGACATAGTCCACGCCATTCAGGCCGAATATCCGGATGCCCCGCTCATCTACTTTCAGCAGAATGACGAGCAAGGCCTCGTGCCGACGCGCAACTTCGGGTTGGATCGAGCGCAGGGGAGTGTCATTGGCAGGATCGACGCAGATTCGGTGATTGAACCCAACTGGGTGCACGAAGTCCAGCGAGCCTTCACCGACGAAAGCATTGCTGCGGCGACTGGTCCAGTGCACTACTACGACATGCCGATGCAACAGTTTGGCTTGAAAGTCGACAATCGTCTGCGACAAATTATTCTGACGTTGTCACGCGATAACCATTTTCTCTTCGGCACCAATATGGCCATTCGTCGAACAGCATGGCTCGCCATCCGCGACCACGTTTGCCGCGACGAACTTGATGAAATGCACGAAGATATTGATCTTTCTGTGCACCTCTCTCAACACCATTTGACGGTCGCCTATGTGCCCTCGATGGTGAGTGGGATGTCCGCGCGCCGCCTAGAAGACACCCCTCGCGCATTCGCTTACTATGCGCGCCGCTTCGAGCGCACGTACGCCCGCCACGGTTTGATGAACCCTGCACTTCGCGCACCCATGCTTTTAGTCTTCGCGCTGTACCCTCTCGGCAAGACCATTCGCTCGATTCAGCATCACCGGCTCGCCCGCGCCGCTTGAGCCCACCTGGAGTCCGGGCCTGATCACTGTCAGTGCCGAACGGTAACCTGAGCTTGTGGGCAGACAAGACGGCAGCACGCGGCAGGTGAGTGGAGCATCCGTCGATAGTTCGACCGCCACCATCCTTCACGTCGATCTTGACGCGTTTTTTGCCTCCGTAGAGTTGCTTGATCATCCAGAGCTCGTTGATAAACCTGTGGTTGTCGCACACGACTCGGCTCGCTCTGTTGTTACTGCAGCCAACTACCCGGCACGAAAGTTTGGCGTGCGCTCCGCGATTCCGCTGGCGCGTGCACGCCAACTGTGCCCAAGTGCCATTGTGCTTGAGCCGCATTTTGAAAAATATCGCCACTATTCACGGCAGGTGATGGCGATCTTTGACGATATGACTCCCATTGTTGAACGGCTAGGGATCGATGAAGCATTTCTGGATGTGGTTGGTGCGCGCGGCGTGATCGGTTCTCCTGCCGAGGTCGGTGCCCTTATCCGCCGCCGTGTTCGGGCTGAGACGGGGCTTGCATGCTCGGTCGGTGCCGCATCAACTAAGTTCGTCGCCAAACTGGCATCAGGTCGCGCGAAACCAGATGGTCTGCTGGTGATTCCGAAAGCAGAGACCCTCGCGTTTTTGCATCCGCTTCCGGTGGGCGCGTTGTGGGGTGTTGGTGCGGTCACAGAGAAGTCCTTGCTAGCACGTGGCCTGAACACGATTGGTGACATCGCTGTGGCGCCGATGTCAGTGTTGCGCCGGGTCGTGGGCGACGCAGGGAGTATCAAGCTTCACAACCTTTCGAACGGCATCGACCCCCGCAGCGTGACCTCAGAAACGCTGGAGAAGAGTGTCGGCCATGAGGTCACCTTTGAGATCGATGTGGGCGACAGCGCTGTGCTGCGGCGGGAGCTTCTGCGCCAATCCACGAAGGTTGCCCAACGATTGCGGTCCTCTGGCATCGTCGGACGCACCGTGGTGTTGAAACTTCGGTATGCCGATTTCACCACCATTACTCGTTCGCGAACGCTGGGCGAACCCACCGATGTCGGCCGGCGAATCGCAGATGAAGTCCAGAGTCTTTATGACGCGGTGGGCGCGCACCCGCCGGTGAGGCTCATTGGCGTGCGCATGGAGCAACTCACCGAAGCGGGAACGGCCCCTGGCGGTCTGTGGGATGACGATGAAGACTGGCGTGGAGCCGAACGCGTGATTGATAGCGTGGGGCAGCGGTTTGGTGGAAACTTCGTGCATCCGGCCTCGCTGTTGAAGCCCGCCACGGAGCTTGGCCCATCTAAGCGTCGTCCGCACCTTTAGCAGCGGGCAGGGGTAGCGTGGAAAACATGACAGACGAACAGGGTTCGAGCCCAGAAAATCCCATCGACAACTCCACTGAATGGGTTGCAGCGCACATAAAAGGCTTTGACGAGCCAACGGGTTCTGACTGGCCCGCTCAGGGCGGGGCGCCCCTCCTGTTGTTGACAACCAAAGGCGCAAAATCTGGGCTTTGGCGACGCACAGCGTTGATCTATGGCGAGGATGCAGGTCATTTTCTGATCGTTGCGTCGAAAGGTGGAGCTCCAAAACCGCCCGGATGGTATGTGAATCTCTCTGAAAACGCCGAGGTGCATGTGCAGGTGAAGGACCGTAAGTTTCGCTCGGTGGCGCGCACGGCGACACCGGAAGAGAAGCCAAAGCTGTGGAACGAGATGGTCAGCATTTGGCCGGACTACGCGAACTACCAGGAGAAGACTGAGCGTGACATCCCTGTTGTGATCCTTGACCCAATTGGCTGAGTAGGCAGCACTCCCGCGTATACTCGGAGGCGAACACGGGAGTCCGGTGAGCCGGGCTGAGAGGAAGCTGATCAAAGCTTCGACCGTCGAACCTGATCTGGATCATGCCAGCGCAGGGAGGACAATTCTCAACATCCCGTGCCATTTCCTCGAGTGAAAGGGCACGAAAAGTGACCAGTACAATCAAGCCGACTTCCAGTGTGACGACGACGCGAACACCACGCAGGTCTATGCGCTGGCGCGTCGTCGACATCGTCGTTGCCAGCATTATTGCCGTCGCCAGTGCGGTGGTGTTTTTCGCCTGGAATATCGCACACGATGGTGTTACCGCGCCGTTGAAGGCGTTGCTTCCTGGGCTGCAGGCCCTAGATGGGGGAATGTGGCTGTTCGCGGGAGTTCTTGTTGCTCTCGTTGTGCGCAAGCCGGGAGCAGCCCTTTTCGGTGAGTTTGTCGCGGCAGTGGTGTCAGCGCTACTCGGTGGCCAGTATGGTGCAACAGTAATTTTCAGTGGCCTTATCCAGGGTGTCGGTGCCGAAATTGTGTTCCTTTTGTTCCTTTACTCCAGCTGGCGCGTGTGGGTTGCCATTCTTGCCGGGATCGGGGCGGGAATCGCGAAGGCAGTACTTGAGCTCATCGTGTGGTACCCAGGTTCAGACACTCTCTTCTCGACGGTGTACGTGGTCGCGTCTATCATCAGCGGCGCGCTGATCGCCGGCCTGCTTTCGTGGCTGACGGTGCGAGGGCTCGCAAAGACTGGGGCTCTCGACAGATTTGAATCCGGCCGCGAGAACGCCGCGCGCGTCTAACTATGACGCGCGATTCGTCGCCATCCTCCGCACGGGTGCAGCCTGCAGGTATTCGTGCGGAAGGCTGGGGCTGGCGCCACGCATCCCGCAACCGTTGGGCTTTGCGTGGCCTAAATTTCGTCATCGAACCTGGCGAACGCGTTCTGCTCCTCGGAGCATCTGGGGCGGGAAAATCTACGCTCCTTCAGGCTATTGCCGGTGTGCTCGGGGGGTCGGATGAAGGTGATTCAGAGGGCACTCTGCTGGTGAACGATCGGTCGCCAGCCGAGTCGCGTGGTCACGCCGGCCTCGTACTGCAAGACCCGGATAGTCAAGTAATTTTGGCCCGGGTTGGTGACGACGTTGCCTTCGGGTGCGAGAACATCGGTGTTCCTCGCGATCAGATCTGGCCGCGGGTGCGGCGTGCTCTTGATGACGTCAGACTGGATGTTGCGCTCGATCGTTCCACGTCGAAACTTTCGGGTGGACAGAAACAACGGCTTGCTCTTGCCGGGGTGCTCGCCATGCGCCCGAATGTACTTCTGCTCGATGAGCCAACGGCAAACCTTGACCCAGAAGGCGTCGTGGAGGTGCGGGACGCTGTTGCCCGCGTGCTCGAGTCAACGGGAGCAACCTTTGTCGTTGTGGAGCACAGAGTAGACGTGTGGCTGCCGCTCGTGAACCGTGTCATCGTGTTATCTGCGGGCGGGGGAGTCGAAGCCGACGGAGCCCCTGATGCGGTGCTTCGCGAGCGCGGGAGTGAACTTGCTTCCACTGGAGTGTGGGTGCCAGGTCATCCGCCTGAGTATCCCGCGCGCTCGCACGCGGCAGGGGGAACGCTTCTTACCGCGCAGGAGCTCAGTGTTGGTCGGAAGCCAGTCTTGACGGTGCGCAAGAAGCGCGACGGCGGTGATGGTGATGTAGATTTCGTGCGTGACGGGCTCAATGTTGTCATCAGCGAGGGAACGACCACCGCGATCACCGGCGCGAACGGCTCCGGAAAGACGACGCTGGGGCTCACCCTTGCGGGGCTGATTCCCCCACTCGCTGGCGAGCTGACCGCGAGCAGCGTGCTGCGTGAGGGCGCGAATGAACACCCGATCCGGTGGAAGTCCCGCGAACTTTTGACGCGCATCGGAACTGTGTTCCAGGAGCCGGAACACCAGTTTCTGAAGGCCACGGTGCGCGATGAGTTGGCAGTGGGGCCACGAGCGTTGAAGCTTTCTGAGCGCGAGGTCGCGCGACGCGTTGACGAGCTTCTGCAGCGCTTGCGACTCGAGAAGCTTGCGGCGGCTAACCCGTTTACCCTTTCTGGTGGCGAGAAGCGCCGACTGAGCGTTGCCACGGTTCTGGCCACTCGGCCACGCGTAATGGTGTTGGACGAGCCGACCTTTGGGCAAGATTCCCGCACGTGGAAGGAACTTATCGCACTCCTTGCTGAACTTACTGGCGAAGGACGGTCGATCATCGCTATGACGCACGACCAGCTTTTCGTCGATGCGCTGGCGAATCACGAGGTGCGCTTGTGATCCACCCGTTTACCCAAATTAATCCGGTTGCGAAGCTTGGGGCGGCGCTTGTGCTTGCCGGGTGCCTGATCCTTACCGTCGATTGGGTCTCGGCAGGTACTGCGATTGTGATCGAGCTTGTGGCGTTTCTGTTTCTGGGTATTCCCGCACGTATTTTCTGGTTTCGCACCTTGCCGGTATGGTTTGCTGCACCACTGACCGGCCTCACGATCCTGTTGTACGGAAAGACTTCTGGCACCATCTACTGGGAGTGGCTCGCCATTCGCATCAGCGACGGGTCTCTTGATCTCGCCTTCGCGACGGCACTGCGCGTTCTCGCGATCGGTCTGCCCGCAGTGGTGCTCTTCATCACGATCGACGCGACTGACCTCGCGGATGGTTTCTCGCAGGTGTGGCATCTTCCTGCGCGATTTGTACTCGGCGCGCTAGCCGGGTTCAGGCTTGTGGGGTTGTTCCTCGAGGACTGGAAGTTCTTGGAACTTGCGCGCCGAGCCAGAGGAGTGGGGGATACCGGTCGCCTTCGGCGCATACCCGGGCAGGTGTTTGCTTTGCTCGTGCTGGCCATTCGTCGCGGCAGCAAACTTGCCATCGCCATGGAGTCGCGTGGGTTCGGTGGCGATGTGCAGCGCACGTGGGCGCGAGAGTCTCTTTTCGGCTGGCGCGAGTGGGTTGTGCTGATTGCTGGTTTGATGGTGGGCATGATTGCAATAGGTGCAGCGGTGGCCACAGGGCATTGGAACTTCATTGTCGGATAACGCTTCGTTGTCGACAAACCCAGCGGATCCACACCACGTGGCGTTTCCGACCACGCCGACAAGGCGGCCAACTCGACCCGACATTGTGCTCGTCGATGGGCGCAGCGGCTCTGGTAAAACCGAGCTCGCCCGCGCGATGGTGGCGCAGAAGCCAGAACTGCAACTTGTGCGCATGGACGACCTCTACCCGGGCTGGAGCGGGCTAGAGGCTGGCAGCCAGCACGTGCACGACTTTGTGATCGCCGCAACCGTGCGGCGTTGGCAGCGTTGGGACTGGGCCGACAATACGCCGGCCGAGTGGCGCGTTCTCGATCAGAGCCGCCCGATCCTGATCGAAGGATGCGGGGCTCTCAGCCGGGCGAACCGGGCGCTTGCCGCCTACGCCGTGTGGGTGGAACTCGACGAGCCAACTCGCAGGCAACGCGTCCGCGATCGGGATGGCGGCTCATGGGCTGACAAGTGGGATGACTGGGCTGCCCAAGAAGACGCGTTCATTGCCAGAGAGAACCCGCGTGAACTTGCCAGCACGGTGATCAACGGAAACGAAGTTTTCTAAGCCCAACCAAGCTCGTGCAGTTGTGCGTCGTCGAGCCCGAAGAAGTGCGCTATCTCGTGCACAAGCGTGATGTGAATCTGGTCTTTAAGCTCATCAAGGTTAGCGCTGACATCCAGAAGTGGTTCTCGGTAGAGAACAATACGGTCGGGCAACTCACCGAAGCCGTACTGCCCTCGCTCCGTGAGATTCACCCCATCGTAAAGCCCAAGGATGTCGAGCGAGCCATCTTCTGCACGGTCTTCTACAACGAACACCACGTTGTCGAGCCCGTCCACCATGTCGTCTGGAAGCAGGTCGAGCTGCTCTACGACAAGCTTCTCGAACTCTTCTGCATCGAAGTTCAGTTCAGCCGCCACCCATACCGCCACAGGTCGTAACTTTGCCGGGAGGCTCATGATCGACGGCATCAACGAGGGAATTCTGAATAAAACCGAGCCAATCATAAAGGTCTTGCAACACGGTGTCGCCGTGTGGCTCGTAGTCGTCAGATTCGATACCCAACCGGCTCGCAATGGTGAGTCGAATGTCGGTGAGGCTCCGAAGCCATGCCTGCGCTTCATTCTGGTCGAGCCTCAACCCACCCGATTCGATGGCGCGGGTTAGCGTTGCCAGCACGATGTCGGCGTTCATCATTTTGCGGTCGATGAGCCCAGAGGATGTGAATCGGCGAAACTCGGCAGAGGCGTCCGAGTCGTCAGGGTAGGCGTCGGGGAGCAGCCGCACAATCGCGGGGTCCTCGCCGTTCCCTTCGCGCAGAAGGTCCGATACCTGTGATGCAAGGTTCTGCAGAAGGAGCGCTTCGTCGCGACTCACGTCAGCCTGAATGGTGCCATCTGGTTGCGTGGTGAAGGCTCTCACTCGTCCGCCTTTCCCATGGTCGCCCACAGCCCAAAGTCGTGCATTGCTTCGACGTGGCGTTCCATCTCTTCGCGCGGACCGGTCGCTACCACGGCGCGACCAGTCAGGTGCACTTGGAGCATCAACCGTTCGGCCTCTGCCGGCGGGTGCCCAAAGTAGCTTCTGAACACGTACGACACATAGGACATCAGGTTGACGGGGTCATTCAGAACCAGTGTCACCCACGGCACATCGAGGCTGTTGCGCACCTCAATGCGCGTTTGCTCGATTGTGTCTGACATGTTCCCAGCCTATGTCGGCCGTGCGAATGTGCCCCATTCGGATGAACGATGCCGGCGAGGCAGCGGTGGATTCAAGTGGTCGTTGCAACACTGCCGTTTTGTTGGTTTGAGAGTAGCTGGTTTAGGGCTTCTCGTGGGGTGGCCGCGTCGAGGCGTTTGCGTGGTCGATCGTTAAGTTTGTC